>NZ_JAYMRZ010000016.1:0-228766 GCF_038900715.1 Paraburkholderia phymatum
CCATCCGCACCTCGTCAGGATTTGCAGGATTTATGCATGAATATGCCAGGTCCCTGCAATTCCCACAATGCCATTTCTGCCGAATGGGTTCACCGCACAAGGCTTTTCGGATTGTTCAGGCCCAACTTGATTAGCGTACCCGGACGCTGCTTTTTTCTACGCAGGTGGGGAACCTTATGACAATGCAGGCTAGTGCGTCGACGCATGCGAGTACTGTCCTGGCTTTGCACGGGACCGGCTCCAATCATTGCGAGCGTCAGTGCCGCGTGCCGCTGACATCGCGTACAGATGCGCGAAGAAAGCCGGTTCCGCCAGCGCCCTAACTGCGCTTGCAGAAAATCGCCGTCACATGCGGCGCAACGTGATGGACGATCGCCGTGCTGCCCGCTGCGGTGACGGCAGCTTGCACCTTCTCGTCGCTGCCCCAGACGACCGCGCCATAGGCCGACCTCGCCAGCGGCTCGCCGCTGCCCACGCGAAAGATGGGATCGTCCTGTTCATATCCGACGACAGCGAACACACTAAAGCCGTACGCGTTCAGGTTTGCGCCGCGCACGGGACTAAACGCGTTGATCGAGTTGCTCTCGACGCGCATCGGCTTCCGATCGATCAACTGCTGGGCGGCCAGATCCGCGATGAACTTGTGCGCCGATTCGTCGCAAGCAAGCGCGGCATCGAGCGACGCGGCGCGCGCGGCGAACGGCGGCGCCGACAACATCAGCGCAAACAGAACAGGGCGGAGAAAAAAGCGTTTCATGGTATCGACAAAACGTCCGCGCAATGGCTCGCGCGCGGATAACTTCAAATGAAAGTGCAACGGGAAAATCAACGGCGAATCACGCGAGGCGAATCAAAATAACGGGTGTATAAGCAGGCAAACGCGTGAGCAAGCGCACGGCCAAACGCGCGCCACGCGGCAACCACCATGACAAGACCCGGTAACAACTGCGCGACAGACGCGCACTCTACCTGCGTTCGAAAATTCGTGCTGTCAGGTCATCCACGAGTAGGCCATTGAAAAGCAACATAATTGTGAGCGATCGAGGCAAGAAATCGCGATCCCGTATATATTTCCGGGTTATGACTTCGCAATCCAATCCTCCCCGGAATGTCCCGCCACCCAAAATGTGGGATGCCCGGCTTGCCCGGCGGCTCATCATGCCGCTCGTCGATACACCCGTCACGCCCAACCATCTGACGACCGTACGCCTGCTGATCGGTGTCGCAGGCGGCCTTGCATTGGCGCGCGGCGGTTTCGCGTGGACGAACGTCGGCGCGCTTCTGATCGTGCTGTCCAATTTCGTCGATCACACGGACGGCGAGCTTGCGCGCGTCAGCGGCAAGTCGAGCCGCATCGGTCATTTTTATGACCTCGCCTGCGATGCGCTCGTCACCGTGCTGCTTTTCGCGGGCATGGGCTACGGGATGACGTCATCGCAAGTCGGCAATCTGATCGGCGTCGCCGTGCCGCCGTTCCTGCTCGGCACCGTCGCGGGCATCGCGGTTGCGCTGATCTTTTTCCTGCGCATGCGCATCGAGGAGATGGCGGGCAAGGCGGGCACCAAACAGGCATCCGTCGGCGGCTTCGAGACGGAAGACATTCTGTATCTGCTGCCCCTCGTCACGCTGATGAGCGGCGTCGCGCCGTTTCTCATGGCCGCGTCGATCGGCGCGCCGCTCTTCGCTGTATATGTGGTGATCGACCACCGTCGCGTCGTGCGCCGATCGCGCTCGGCGCAAGAAACCAGTCAGGCATGGGTGAGCCGATGAGCACACCCGCAGAAGAACACGTGACCACATCCAACTCGTTGAACAATGCCGGCCTCGCGCCGGCTTCTGTTGTTTCCGGGGCTGCTTCGTCGTCCGCGAACGCCGCGCCCGATGCGGATCGCGCGGTTGCGAGCCGCGTCCGCACGTTCGACAACGCGCAGCTGCGCAAGGATTTCGACGACCAGAGCGCGTTTCTGTACCTCGAAGATTTCCTCGCACCGGAAGTGACGGCGCACCTGATCGCAGCCGCACGCGCGCTCCTGCCCGAAGTGAACCGCAACTATCTGCCGGGGCACAAGCAGGGCGGCAGCGTCAGCCGCCATACGATCGACCGTCTCGCGCCGTTCATCGCGCAGCTTTATCGCTCGAAGGAGCTGATCGGCTGGCTCGAGCATCTGACGGGCGACAAGCTGCTGCTGTCGCCGCCCGATGATCCGCACGCATACGCGCTCTACTACTACACGAAGCCCGGCGACCATATCGGCTGGCACTACGACACGTCGTACTACGACGGCCGCCGCTATACGCTGCTGCTCGGCGTGATCGACGAATCGTCGTGCCGTCTCGACTACGAGCTGCACACGCGCAACCCGGACAAAGCCGATGCGCCCGGTTCGGTGCAGATTCCGCCGGGCGGCCTCGTGTTCTTCGACGGCGACAAATTGCGTCACCGCATCACGCCCGCGCTCGACAACGAAATGCGCGTGTCGCTGACGTTCGAATACGTGACCGACCCGAACATGCGCCCGTGGCGCCGCGTGATTTCGAATCTGAAGGACGCGATCGCGTACTTTGGCTTCCGCCAGGTGTTCAGCCAGTTCGCACGCCGCAACGCCAGGGGAGAAGGCGTGTGACGCGCGCCGCGATGATCCTGTTGACGATCGGCGGTGCACTGTTCGTCGCATTGCTCGCGTGGCAGGGCTTCGGCCCTGTCGTGTCGACGCTGATGGTGGCGGGCTGGGGCCTCGCGCTCGTCGCCGCGTTCCATCTGCTGCCGCTCCTGCTCGACGCGGGCGCGATCTCCGTGATGTTCGACAGGAAGGCGAGGCACGTCACCGGGCGCGACGCGGTGTTCGCGCGCTGGATCGGCGAATCGGTGAACAGCCTGTTGCCGGCCGGTCAGATCGGCGGGCCGGTGATGATGGTGCGCCAACTGTCGCAGCGCGGTTTGCGCATGCGCGACGCCGCCGCGGCGATCACCGTCAGCACGACATTGCAGGCGCTCGCGCAGATCGTCTTCGCGATGCTCGGCTTGCTGCTGTTCGGCGCATCGGCGGCGCACGGCGCGATGCACGACCTGCAGACGGCCGCGCTGATCGCAACGGGCGTGCTCGGCGCGCTGATCGCCGGCTTCTATATGGCGCAGCGGCGCGGCCTGTTCGGCAAGGCGTTGCGCGTGCTGTCGAAGGTGTTCGGCAAGCGCGACTGGTCGTCGCTGACGACGCGCGCCGATGCCGTCGACGTCGCCGTGCGCGAACTCTACAGCGAGCGCGGCAAGGTCGCCGCGAGCTTTGCGCTGAGCCTCGCGGGCTGGATCGTCGGCACGGTCGAAGTGTGGCTCGCGCTGCGCTTTCTCGGCCATCCCGTGGGCTGGATCGACGCGCTGCTGCTCGAAAGCCTCGGCCAGGCGATCCGCGGCGCGGCCTTCGCGATTCCCGGCTCGCTCGGCGTCCAGGAAGGCGGCTATCTGCTGCTCGCGCCGCTCGTCGGCCTGCCGCCCGAAGCGGCGCTGGCGCTGTCGCTGGTGAAGCGCGCGCGCGAGCTGCTGCTCGGCTTGCCGGGCCTGCTCTATCTGCATTTCAGCGAACGTAGCTGGCAGCGGCGACGCGCAACGCGTCTGCCCGCTGTCGATTGATATCTTTGGAAAGGACCGCGAATGCGCGCCATCATTCTTGCTGCAGGTCTTGGCCTGCGTCTCCAGCAACCTGCCGGAGAACAGTTTCCCAAATGCCTGCTGCGTTTCGACGGCGTGACCCTGCTCGAGCGTCATCTGCAGATGCTCGATGCAGCGGGCGTCGATGAAGTCGTGCTCGCGCTCGGCTTCCAGCCGGAACTCGTCGAAGCCGAACTGAAGCGGATCGAGTGGCCGCACAAGGTCGAGATCAAGCTGAATCCGCGCTTCGACCTCGGCAGCGTGCTCACCGTTCATACCGTTGCCGATGCGCTGACGCGCGGCGGCGATGTACTGCTGATGGATGCCGACGTGCTGTACGACGAGCGCATCCTGAGCGCGCTCGTCGCGGGCAATCACGCGAACCGTCTGCTCATCGACCGCGATTTCGAAACGGGCGACGAGCCCGTCAAGCTGTGCCTGAAAGACGGCGTGCCCGTCGAACTGCGCAAGCAGCTGGCCGTCGGTCTCGACTACGACACGATCGGCGAATCGGTCGGCTTCTTCCGTCTGCGCGAAGAAACCGCGAAGCGCTTTGCCGAGATCGTTGCGGGCTACGTCGACAGCGGCCGCGCGAACATGCCTCACGAAGAGGCCGTGCGCGATCTGCTGCTGGAACGCAGCCATGTGTTCGATACGGCTGACGTGACGGGCGCGCCGTGGATCGAAATCGACTTCCAGAACGACGTCGAACGCGCAGCGGCGGAGATTTTGCCGATGCTTCAACCGCTGGTGGGCGCGGCGCGCTGAGCCGGCATCATAGACAGCGCTGTAAAAAATCGCGTGCACGGGCAACCGGCACGCGATTTTCTTTTGCTGCAAGCGTCGCAACATCGTTTGCTGAGCCGATGCGATAATTGCGGCTTTACGCCGACGGTTTCTTCACTGGCGCTTCCTCGACCATGCCTCTGGCAATAGGCGCATTCATCGTTCCGTTGATCGTCGCGTGCGCGATGTTCATGGAAAACGTCGATTCGACGGTTCTCGTCACATCCCTGCCGGTTCTCGCCCGCGATCTCGGGCACGATCCCATCACACTGAAGCTCGCGATCACCAGCTACGTGATCGGCCTGGGCGTGTTCATTCCCGTATGCGGCTGGGTCGCTGACCGTTATGGTCCGCGTTCCGTGTTTCGCACGGCGATCGGCGTCTTCATGGCGGGCTCGCTGATGGCGGCGGCCTCGACGAACCTGCCGCTCTTCGTCGCCGCGCGTTTTGTGCAAGGCATCGGCGGCGCGATGATGGTGCCCGTCGGACGCATCATCATCTTCCGTTCGGTGCCGAAGTCGGACTTCATTCGCGCGGTCAACTATCTGACCGTGCCTGCGCTGCTCGGGCCCGTGATCGGACCGCCGCTCGGCGGCTTCATCACGACGTATCTGCACTGGCGCCTGATCTTCATCGTCAACATTCCGATCGGCCTGTTCGGCATCTGGCTCACGAACCGGCACATCGCGAACATGCGCGAAGCGCATCCGGGGCCGCTCGACTGGACGGGATTTGCCTTGTCGGCGAGCGGCGCGTCGCTTTTCATGCTGGGGCTGTCGCTGGTGGGCGGCGAACTCGTATCGAACAGCGTATCCGTGACGATGTGCGTGCTCGGCGCCGCATTGCTGCTGATTTATTGGCGCTACGCAAGCCGCGTCGAGCGGCCCGTGCTCGATCTGAAGCTGCTGCGCATTCCGAGCTTTCATGCGAGCGTGGTCGGCGGCTCGCTGTTTCGCATCGGTCTTGGCGCCGTGCCGTTTCTGCTGCCGCTGAAGCTGCAGGAAGGGCTCGGCATGACGCCGTTCGTTGCGGGCACAATCACGTGTGCGTCGGCGTTCGGCTCGATCTTCATGAAGACGATTGCTTCGTCGGTGCTCGCGCACTTCGGCTTTCGACGCGTGCTGATGTTCAACGCGCTGCTCGCCGGCTGCGCGATCGCGAGCTATGCATTGTTCACGCCGAACACGCCGCACGTGCTGATCTGGTGTGTCGTGCTGTTCGGGGGCATCTTTCCGTCGCTGCAGTTCACGTCGCTGAACTCGCTCGCGTATGCGGACATTCCGAGCAGCGACGTCGGACGCGCGACGAGTGTCGCGAGTGTCGTCCAGCAGATATCGCTGGGCCTCGGCGTGACGGTTGCCGGGATCGTGCTGCAAATTTCGCACGAACTGCAAGGCCATCCGACCATCGTGTGGACCGACTTCTGGCCCGCGTTTCTCGCGATCGGCCTGTTCTCGCTCGCTTCCATACCCGTCACGGCGAAGCTGCCGCACAACAGCGGCGAAGAACTCGCGCGCGGCGGCAGAGGGCGGGCCTGACGCGCGCGTTCCGCTTGATGCAGCATGAACGCCGCGTCGAAGCACGCGATCAAACCATCAAACGGCCTCGCGCACCGCACGCAGGAACTGCTGCGTGCGTTCATGTTGGGGCGACGTGAAGAACTGCTGCGGCGGCCCTTGCTCGATGATCTTGCCTTGCGAGAAGAAGCACACGCGGTCCGCGAATTCGCGTGCGAAGCCCATCTGGTGCGTGACCATCAGCATCGTCAGATTGTGTTCCTCGCCAAGACGGCGAATCACGTTCAGCACTTCGCCGCATAGCTCGGGGTCGAGCGCGGACGTCACTTCGTCGAACAGCATCACTTTCGGACGCATCGCGAGCGCTCGCGCAATCGCGACGCGCTGCTGCTGGCCGCCCGACAGTTGCGACGGATAGTGATTGCACTTGTCCTCCAGCCCGACCATCGACAGCAGTTCGCGCGAGCGTTCCGTCGCTTCCTTGCGCGACAGCCCGAGCACCTGCATCGGCGCTTCGATCGTGTTCGCGAGCGCGGTCATATGCGGGAACAGGTTGAAGCTCTGAAAGACCATGCCGATCTTGCTGCGCACGCGCCGCAGATGCGCAGGCGATGCAGGCACGAGCCCGCCGTTCTTGCGCATGTGGGTCAACGGCTCGCCGTCTACTTCGATCATGCCGCCCGTCAACGGGTCGAGTGTCATCAGCACGCGCAGCAGCGTCGACTTGCCCGAGCCGCTCGGCCCGATGATGGCGACTTTCTCGTTGGGCGCAATGTCCAGATCGAGTTCGTCGAGCACGGTGAGCGCGCCGTAGCGCTTCGTCACGCCGGCGAAGCGCACCATCGGTTGCTGGCCGTTGGCGTTCGGCGCGTCGTTGAGCGCGGAAACGGGGTCTCGCTTCATCTCTTTCTCCATCACGGGGGACTCGGAGTGCAGGTGGGTATCGATGTCGGTGCGCGACTTCATGGCAGCCTCAGACGGAATTCGAGCCGCCGCACGAGTTGTGCGAACGTAATGCTGATGACGAGAAAGAACAGGCCCGCAAGCGTGATCGGCTCGAGATAGCGGAACGTTTCCGAGCCGACGTTCTTCGCCTGCTGCATCAGTTCGACCACGGTGATGGCAGACAGCACGGGCGTGTCCTTGAACATCGCGACGAGATAGTTGCCGAGCGCGGGAATGACGGGCCGCACCGCTTGCGGCAGAATCACGCCGGCATACGTGCGCCACGGCGACAGCGACAACGCGCACGCCGCTTCCCACTGCCCGCGCGCGACGCCGTTCAGACCCGCGCGATACACCTCGGACGTGTAGCACGCATAGTGCAGCGCGATGCCGATCGTGCCCGCCATCAGCGCGGACATCGTGATGCCGTAGACAGGCAGCACATAGTAGAGCACGTACACCTGGATCAGCAGCGGCGTGCTGCGGATGAACTCGACGATGAACGCCACCGTGCGCGACACGGCCTTGATGTGGCTGCGCCGCAGGATCGCGAGCACGAGGCCGAGCACGAGCGCGATCGCGAAGCCGACCAGCGTGATCAATATCGTGTACACCGATGCGCGCGCAAGTTGAGGCAGGATGTGCGCGGCGTACTGCAAGTCGAAGAACTGATTCATGACGCCGCCTTTGGCACGGTTCGAACGATGATGCCGTGGCTCACGCGCCGCTCGAAGTAGCGCATCAGCGTGGCCAGCAACTGCGCGAGCACGAAATAGATGAGGAGCGTGAGGCAGAAGATCTCGGCCGTCTTGAACGTCGCTTCGTCGAGCTGGCGCGCGCGGAACGTGAGATCGGACAGCGTGATCAGCGATACGAGCGACGTGCCCTTCAGCAATTCGATCATCAGATTGGTTGCGGGCGGCAGCGCGCAGATCATCGCTTGCGGCAGGATGATGCGGCGCATGCGTGAGAATGCCGACATGTTCAACGCGAGCGCCGCTTCGAACTGGCCGCCCGGCACCGAACGCAGCGCGCCGCGCAGAATCTCCGAACCATACGCGCCGTAGTGCAGGCCGAGCCCGACGATCGCCACCGTGAACGGCGTCAGTTCGATCCGGAACGGCGGCAGCGGCAGCACGAAGAAGAACCAGAAGAGCTGCACGAGCAGCGACGTGCCGCGAAACACCTCGACATACACGTTGCCGATCCAGCGCAACGGCGCCCACGGCGAGAGCCTCGTGGCCGTGCCGACGAACGCCATCACGATCGCGAGCAGCGTGCCGAACACGGCGATCTCGATCGTGACGAGCGTGCCTTGCAGCAGCAGGGGAAACAGTTCACGCATGGCGGTGGCCTCGCTTGCATGACGGCGCATCGGCGCGCCTCGGATTGAAGTGGGGAAGCATTTTGAGTGCCTCCCCCGGCGTGCGATCGCGCTGCATCATCTGCGGCCCGATGCGTGAGCGGCGAATCACTGGCCGCAGATTTCGGCGGCCGTCTTCGTCGTCACATTGGACTTGTCGAAGCCGAACGGTCCGACGGTCGCGAGATGATCGGGCGTGCCGAGCCATTGATGCAACTGCTTGTTCACGGCATCGCGCAGATCGGTGTCTTCCGGACGGAACGCGAGCGCGCCATAGCCCGTATGCTTCGGATCGTCCTTGAAGAAGGAGACCGTTTCGACCTGGGCCGCGTCCTTCGCGGCGAGGCCCTTCATCGTGAGCGCCGTGCCCGCTGCCGCATCGGCGCGGCGCGTGCGCACGGCCTGGAGTTGCGCCGTCGTATCGGGCACCTGCAGCAGTTGCGTGTCCTTCACGCCCGCATCGCGCGAATTGGCGACTTCGACGGCGCCCGCCATCACGGCGAGCTTCAGGTCCGGCTGCTTTGCAATATCGGCAAAGCTATGCAGGTTCTTCGGATTGCCCTTCGTCACGAGCAGCGTGTCCTGGATCTGATATTGCGGATCGGCAAAAGCGACCTGCTTGCAGCGCTCCGGCGTGATGTACATGCCAGCGGCAATGACGTCGAAGCGTCCCGCGCGCAGGCCCGGAATCAGCGAGCCCCATTCCGTCAGCACGGCATCCACTTTTTTCACGCCGAGCTTTTCGAATACCTTGCGCGAAATTTCCGGCGATTCGCCCGTCACCTTGCCATCGGGTGTCGTATAGGCGAACGGAGCTTCGTTCGCATAGCCGATGCGGACTTCGCCGGTGCGCTGGATGCGCTGCAACGTCGTTTCAGCCGACGCGAACTGGGTGTGCATGGCAAGGCCGGCTGCCGCGAGGCAGAGGGCGCCGAGCATGACGGACGTGCGCTTCGATTTCATGTCGATTCCGTAGGGCGAAAGTAAAAGTGATGAATGTCGTGCCACAGTGGCGCGATCCCCGGGAAAACCCGGTGTGGCAAGGATTCCAGCGTTTCGAGCGCCCCGGAACCGAACCATGAGCGCAGCATACAAAGCCATTTTTTTGTTCCCATTGCACTAGGACAATTATTTTCCGGGCTGCTTTCGTCGCACTATGCATGCTGTAGATAGGGAGACTGTAGTGATAGAACAATGGCGGGATGCAGTCGGCGCGGTGCGTGGCGTCGAGTCGAAATACAAACGGCTGGTGAAGGCGATTGCAACGGATATCGAAAGCGAGTCGTTGCGCGCGGGCGCGCGTCTGCCGCCGCAGCGCGATGTGGCGTCCGAACTGTCGATCAGCGTGCAGACGGTGACGAACGCATACAAGGAACTGGAGCGGCAAGGGCTGATCCGCTGCGAAGTGGGGCGCGGCAGCTTCGTCGCCGAGCGCGTCACGGAGACGATGTCCAACTACATGCTCGATACGGCCGAGCGTTCCGTGGTCGACTTCTCGATTGCGCGCATCATCCACACGCCCGAGCACGACGCGATGTGGCGCAAGGTCTGCGCGACGCTCGCGAAGATCGACGACCAGCCGTGGATACGCGCGTTCAGGCCCATCGCGGGCTTCGAGCATCACCGGCAAGCGGGCATTGCGTGGCTGGAGTCGCTCGGCATGCCGGCTTCCGTCGATACGCTGCTCGTCACCAACGGCGCGGCGCATGGCATCTTTCTCGCGCTCGCATCGCTGGTCGGTCCCGGCGATACCGTGCTGTGCGAAAGTCTGACCGATCACGGCGTGATCGGCTCCGCGAATGTCCTGGGGTTTACGTTGAAAGGGCTGGAGATCGACGAATACGGCATCCATCCCGAGCACTTCGAAGAGATGTGCGATAGCGAGCGCATTACCGCGCTCGTCTGCACGCCGACGCTCAACAATCCGACCGTTGCGCTGATGCCCGAGTCGCGGCGCCGCGCGATTGCGCGCATTGCCGAGCGCTATGGGGTGTACGTGATCGAAGACGATGTCTATGGTCCGCTGCCCGCCACGCGTCCCGCGCCGATTTCGAGCCACATCCCCGAGCTGTCGTTCTACTGCACGAGCATGACGAAGTCGGTGATGGCCGGCCTGCGCACGGGCTATATGACGACGCCGCGCCGTCTCGCGCTGCGCGTCGAAAGCGTGTTGCGCGTCAGCAGCTGGATGGCGAACTCGCCGATCGCGGAAGTGGCGACACGCTGGATCAACGACGGCACGGCCGCGCGTCTGGTGGAGATGCAGCGCGAGCGGCTCGCGAAGCGCCAGGCGCTCGTGCAAAAAATACTCGGACCGTATGTGCTCGGCTCGCATCCGCATGCGTTGTCCGTGTGGCTGCGCGTGCCCGATCACTGGCAGGCGGACCGGCTCGTGCGCGAGCTGCGCAATCGCGATATCGCCGTGACGTCGCCCGATCCGTTCCTCGTGCGCGGCGCGGAACGGCCCAATGCGGTCCGGCTGTGCGTGGGCGCGGAAGTGAGCGAAGAGGTGTATCAGGAAGCGCTCGAAACGATGCACGACGTGTTCGAACAGTATCCGCAGGTGCATGACTTCGGTTGATCGCATGGGTGCATCGGGTGGGCGCGCAGCGATGCAAAACGAAATGTACCAGGACAATAGAAAAGAATATTTAGAACATTAGACTGGCCGCACTGAGTCCGGTGTGGCCCGCGTTCAACGTAGTGAAATACTGACGTCTGGGGTTTTCCGCATCGGTCGCGTTTCTCATGCAGGGCCGATGCCAATGTCCGTTCTCTCGCTTGCCGATGTCTATCGCGCTCGACGCCGTATCGAAGGGCGCGTGCTGCGCACGCCGCTCGTCGAATCGCCCACGTTGTCGGCGATTGCAAATAATCCTGTCTATCTGAAGCTCGAAACGGTCCAGCCGACGGGCAGCTTCAAGCTGCGCGGCGCGACGAACGCGCTCGTGCGTCTTGCTGAAACGGGATGCAAGCGCGTGGTGACGGCGTCGACGGGCAATCACGGGCGCGCCGTCGCGCATGCGGCGCGCGCACTCGGCATCGAAGCGGCCGTGTGCATGTCGTCGCTCGTGCCGTCGAACAAGGTCGAGGCGGTGCGCGCACTGGGCGCGCAGGCGCGCATCGTCGGCAAGAGCCAGGACGACGCGCAGGTGGAAGCACAACGCCTCGTGCGCGAAGAAGGCTATGCGTATGTGCCGCCGTTCGATCATCTCGACGTCATCGCGGGACAGGCGACCATCGGCGTCGAAATCGCCGAAGACTTGCCCGATGTCGCGCACATCGTCGTGCCGTTGTCGGGCGGCGGGCTCTTCGCGGGCATTGCATTCGCGTCGAAGCAGATCAATCGCGCGGTGCGCATGACGGGCGTGACGATGGAGCGCGGCGCCGCGATGCACGCGAGCCTCGAGGCGGGCAAGCCCGTGCTCGTCGATGAAGTCGAGTCGCTTGCGGATTCGCTGGGCGGCGGCATCGGGCTCGACAACCAGTACACGTTCCCGATCACGCGCGAGCTGATCGACGAAGTCGTGCTGCTTGACGAGGCGACGATCGCGCGCGGCCTCGTGCATGCATACGAACACGAACGGCTGGTGCTCGAGGGCGCGGCCGCCGTCGGCATTGCGGCGCTGCTCGCGCAGCGTTTGCACAATGCCCCTGATTTTCAAGGCCCGATCGTGCTGATCGTGACGGGCGCCAATATCGACATGAGCCAGCATCGCCGCATCGTGCGAGCGGGCTGAAGGAATTGCATGAGCCGGCGCAAGAGCTCAAGCGCCGACGCCGGCCGTGCGCAAGCAAGTTGCATGTGACCAGACTAAGTGCTGAAGCACCAACTCTGGTCGACCGCTTTGCATGGGACCAGAGTAAGTGCTAAAGCGCCAACTCTGGTCGACCGCTTTGCATGGGACCAGAGTAAGCGCTAAAGCGCCAACTCTGGTCGACACAGGAGACACTGCATGACTGCCATTACTCTCTTGGGCGAATCGCAATTGCGCGAACTCGTACCGCTCGATCTCGCCGCGATCGATCAGGTCGAATCCGCGTTTCTGTCGCTTGCCACGGAGCCCGTTGCGATGCCGCCCATCTTGCGGCTCGACCTGCCCGAGCATCGCGGCGAAGTCGATGTGAAGACGGCCTACCTGCCGCGCTTCGACAGCTTCGCGATCAAGGTGAGCCCCGGCTTCTTCGATAACCCGAAGCTCGGTCTGCCGAGCCTTAACGGGCTGATGCTCGTTCTGTCCGCGAAAACAGGCCTCACGGAAGCAGTGTTGCTCGACAACGGCTATCTGACGGCCGTGCGGACAGCGGCGGCAGGCGCCGTCGCGGCGCGCTGGCTCGCGAAGCAGCAGGCGCCGAGCGTCGCCGTGATCGGCGCGGGCGAGCAGGCGCGTCTGCAATTGCAGGCGTTGTCGATGGTGCGAAAGATCGAGCGCGTCAAGGTATGGGCGCGCAATCGCGCGAACGCCGAGCAATTCGCGGCGGACATGTCCGCGCAATTGCACGTTGCCGCGGAAGTCGCGCGCGACGTTCATCACGCGCTCGCCGAAGCCGACATCGCGATCACCACGACGCCGAGCACCGAGCCGCTGATCCAGGCAGCCGATTTGCATCCCGGTCTTCACATCACGGCGATGGGCTCGGACGCGGAACACAAGAACGAAATTGCGCCGCAAGCACTCGCGGCGGCGCGCTACATATGCGATCGCGTCACGCAGACGCGCGTGCTCGGCGAACTGCATCACGCGATCGAAGCCGGTGTCGTCGATGCGGATGCAAAGCACGCAGAGCTTGGACAGGTCATCGCAGGACAGGCCAAAGGACGCACGAGCGACAGCGACATCACGCTGTGCGATCTCACGGGCACGGGCGCGCAGGACACGGCCATCGCGACGCTCGCCGTTGCGCGCGCCCGCGCGGCCAATGCAGGCACCATTTTCCGTAACGACATGAAGCGCTGAGAGGAGACCATGTCAGATACATCCCAACAGGCGGCGACCCCCGTGGTTCGCTTGCCTTTCGATCGCGCCGAATACGACGCACGCATCGCGAAGACACGCAAGGCGATGCAGAAGGCGCAGATCGATCTGCTGATCGTCACCGACCCGACAAACATGGCGTGGCTCACGGGCTACGACGGCTGGTCGTTCTACGTGCATCAATGCGTGCTGCTCGCGCTCGATGGCGAGCCCGTCTGGTACGGCCGTGGACAGGATGCGAACGGCGCATTGCGCACCGTGTTCATGAAGCGCGAGAACATCATCGGCTATCCCGATCACTACGTGCAGTCCACCGAGCGTCATCCGATGGACTATCTCTCGCGCGAAGTGATCGAGGCGCGCGGCTGGCAGTCGCGCCGCATCGGCGTCGAAATGGACAACTACTATTTCAGCGCCGCTGCCTACGCATCGTTGCAACGCAATCTGCCGAATGCGACGTGGCGCGATGCGACCGCGCTCGTCAACTGGCAGCGCGCCATCAAGTCGCCGCGCGAGATCGAGTACATGCGCATTGCCGCGCGCATCGTCGAGAAGATGCACGCGCATATCGTCGAGCGCATCGAGCCGGGCATGCGCAAGAGCGATCTCGTCGCCGATATCTATTCGGCGGGGATCACGGGCGTCGAAGGCTATGGCGGCGACTATCCCGCGATCGTGCCGCTGCTGCCGACAGGCGCCGATGCGGCCGCGCCGCATCTGACGTGGGACGACTCGCCATTCGAAAAGAACGCGGGCACGTTCTTCGAAATCGCCGGCTGCTTCAAGCGCTATCACTGCCCGCAGTCGCGCACGGTGTATCTCGGCAAGCCGCCGCAGCATTTCATCGATGCGGAAAAGGCCGTGGTCGAAGGCATCGAAATGGGGCTTGCGGCCGCGAAGCCGGGCAATACGTGCGAGGACATTGCGAATGCGTTCTTTGCGGTGCTGCGCAAATCGGGCATCGAGAAGAACAGCCGCTGTGGTTATCCGATCGGCGCGAGCTATCCGCCGGACTGGGGCGAGCGCACGATGAGCCTGCGTCCCGGGGACAAGACGGTCCTCGAACCCGGCATGACGTTCCACTTCATGCCGGGGCTGTGGCTCGACGACTGGGGACTCGAAATCACGGAAAGCATCCTGATTACCGAGTCGGGTGTCGAGACGTTCTGCAACACGCCGCGCAAGCTGTTCATCAAGGAGTAGTGCAATGCGGGCATCACCCATTCATGCCACTGTCGATTTCGAAGCGGACGGCGAACAGCACGGCTTTCTAAAACTGCCGCACTCGCACGACGCGTCCGCGTGGGGCGCCGTGATGATCCCCATCACGGTGATCCGTCGCGGCAATGGCCCGACCGCTCTTTTGACGGGCGGCAATCACGGCGACGAGTACGAAGGTCCGATCGTGCTGTCGAAGCTCGCGTCGACGCTGAAGGCAAGCGAAGTGACGGGACGCGTGATCATCGTGCCGTTCATGAACTATCCGGCGTTTCGCGCGGGCAGCCGCACGTCGCCGATCGATCGCGGCAACCTCAACCGCAGCTTTCCGGGCAAGCCGGACGGCACGGTGACGGAGAAAATCGCCGACTATTTCCAGCGCTATCTGCTGCCGCTTGCAGACTACGTGCTCGATCTGCACGCGGGCGGACGCACGCTCGACTTCGTGCCGTTCGCAGCCGTGCACGTGCTCGACGATGCGAAGCAGCAGGCGCGTTGCGAAGCGGCGATGCGCGCATTCGGCGCACCGTATTCGATGCGGATGCTCGAACTCGATAGCGTCGGTCTGTTCGATACGGCCGTCGAAGAAGCGGGCAAGGTGTTCGTGTCGACGGAACTGGGCGGCGGCGGAACGGCGACGGTCGCAAGCGTCGCCGTGGCCGAGTGCGGCGTGCGCGGCTTCCTCGCGAATGCGGGCGTGCTGTCGGCGGCGCCTGCGGACGACGCATCGGCGCGCACGACGACGCTGCTCGACATGCCCGACGGCACTTGCTACACGACGAGCGAGCACGACGGCCTGCTCGAATTGTGCAAGGACCTGGGCGACAACGTCGAAGCGGGCGAAGTGATCGCGCGCGTTCACGACGCGACGCGCACGGGCGCAAAGCCGTTCGAATATCGCGCGAAACGCAGCGGTCTGCTCGCCGCGCGGCATTTTCCGGGGCTCGTGCATATCGGCGATACGGTGGCCGTGGTGGCCGATATCGTCGAGCGCGGCATTCCCGTTTCGACGGGCACCGCGAAAAAGTAAGGGCATGTGCCGATGATGAAACTCGATCGCTACGATCTCGCGATTCTTCGCATCCTCGCGCAGGACGGACGCATCACGAAGTCGCGTCTTGCCGAGGAAGTGAATCTGTCGATCTCGCCTGCGTGGGAGCGCGTGCGGCGGCTCGAAGAGAGCGGCGTGATTCGTGGCTATCGGACGGATATCGACTGGGCACGCGCATTCAAGGGCAGCCGCATCATCGTCGAGGTGACGCTCGCGCGGCATACGGCGCAAGACATGCGCCGTTTCGAAGAACGCGTCGCCGCCGCTCCCGAAGTGACGCAATGTCACGCGACGGGCGGCGGCGTCGATTACGTGCTGCACGTGATGTCGCGCGACATCGATCACTATCAGCGCTTCATCGATGCGTTGCTCACCGATGAGCTGGGTATCGAGCGCTACTTCACGTACATCGTGACGAAGGTCGTGAAGAACGTGCCCGAGACGATGCCGGACTGGGCCTCGGATGCAATCGGCGGCGGCGAGTGAAGCCGTCGATGCAGTGCTAGACGGGCGGCAAAAAAACTTCGCGTAGCGCCGCGCTAAAACAGAAAAAACACACAGCGCCGGCGTCCCGAACCAAAAAAACACGATGCGTATCGCCCGTACAGTAACAGTCAGATAACGCACATAGGAGATCGTCATGTTGCTGGGTCATCCCGTTCTGTTCAAGTCGCTGTGTTACGTCGATGGCCGTTGGGTGCATAGCGAAACGGCATCCACGGTGGCCGTGCAGAATCCCGCGGATCAGGAAGTGATCGGCCACGTGCCGATGCTCGAAGCGCCGCAAATCACGCAAGCCGTCGACGCCGCACAGCGCGCGTTCGAAACATGGCGCTGGGTGCCCGTCGCGAAGCGCGCGGCGTTGCTGTTGCGCTGGCACGAACTCGTGCTGCGCCATCAGAACGATCTCGCGGGCATTCTCGCGCTCGAGCAGGGCAAGCCGCTTGCCGAGGCCGCTGGCGAAATCGCTTATGGCGCGAGCTTCATCGAATGGTTCGCGCATGAAGGCAAGCGCCTGAACGGCCGCACGATTCCGACGCATATCGACGGCGCGCATCTCGGCACGATGATGGAGCCCGTCGGCGTGGCCGCGTTGATCACGCCGTGGAATTTCCCGAACGCGATGATCACGCGCAAGGCAGCGGCCGCGCTGGCGGCGGGTTGTACGATCGTCGTGAAGCCTGCGCACGAAACGCCGTTCTCGGCGCTCGCGCTTGCGCAGCTCGCGGAAGAAGCGGGCTTCCCGGCCGGCGTGTTCAACGTCGTGCTCGGCGAACCGCAAATGGCGATGGAAACGCTGGTGCGCGATCCGCGCGTGCGCACGGTGAGCTTTACGGGTTCGACGCGTGTCGGCGGGCTCGTGATGCAGGCCGTCGCGCAAAGCGGCATCAAGAAGACGGCGCTCGAACTGGGCGGCAATGCGCCGTTCATCGTGACAGAAGACGCCGATCTCGAACAGGCCGTGCGCGTGGCCGTGGGCGCGAAGTTCCAGACGTCGGGCCAGGACTGCTGCGCAGCGAATCGCATTCTGGTTGCGCGCCCGATTTACGAGGCTTTCGTCGAACGCTATGCGCAAGCCGTGCGCGCGCTGAAGGTCGGCTCGGCATTCGAAGCGGGCAGCGAAGTGGGTCCGCTGATGCATCAGGCCGCGTTCGATGCAACGGTGCAACGCGTCGAAGATGCGCGGGCGAAGGGCGCGCGCATTGTCGCCGGCGGCGCGCCGCATGCGCGCGGCGGCTGGTTCTTCGAGCCGACCGTGGTCGCCGATGCGGGCAAGGGCATGCGCATCTATGATGAAGAGAACTTTGCGCCCATTTCCGCCGTGTCGCCGTTCGATACGCTCGACGAAGCGATCGCCCGCGCGAACGACACGGAGTACGGCCTCGCTGCGTATCTCTGCGCAAAGGATCTGAACACGGTGTTCCAGGTGATTCGTCAACTGGACTTCGCGATGGTCTCCGTGAACGGCGTGAAGTTCACGGGCGCGCCGATTCCGTTCGGCGGCATGAAGGCATCGGGCCTCGGCCGCGAAGGCGGACTCGAAGGTTTCGAGCCGTTCGTCGAAACGCGTTACTACTGCCTCGGTCAATTGGGCTTGCCTGTCGCCGACGCTGCTTCTTGTGCTCATCGGCCGCACGCCGCTTGAGACTTGTCATTCAACTATCGATCAGAAAACGGAGTTTCCCATGACCCAGCTCGATCAACTGTTTAGCGCGGACCGCGCACATTTCATGCACCCGTCGACGCACGCTCACGATCACGCGAGCGGCGCGCTGCCCGGCCGTATCGTCACGGGCGCGAAGGGCATTCGCATCGAAGACCATCAAGGCAAGTCGTTCATCGACGCGTTCGCCGGCCTCTATTGCGTGAACATCGGCTATGGCCGCACGGAAGTCGCCGACGCGATCTACGAGCAGGCGAAGAAGCTCGCGTATTACCACACGTATGTCGGCCACTCGACGGATACGATCATCGAGTTGTCGTCGCGCATCATCGACTGGTCGCCGAAGGGCATGAAGAAGGTGTACTACGGCATGTCCGGTTCGGATGCGAACGAAACGCAGATCAAGATCGTGTGGTACTACAACAATGTGAAGGGCCGCCCGAACAAGAAGAAGATCATTTCGCGCCAGCGCGGCTATCACGGCTCCGGCATCGTCACGGGTAGCCTGACGGGCCTGCCGAGCTTCCATCAGCATTTCGATCTGCCCATCGAGCGCGTCAAGCACACGGTGTGTCCGCACTGGTATCGCCAGGCGCCCGCAGGCATGAGCGAAGCGCAGTTCGTCGACTATTGCGTCGAAGAACTTGAGAAGCTGATCGCGAAGGAAGGCGCGGACACGATCGCCGCTTTCATCGCAGAACCCGTGATGGGCACGGGCGGCATCCTGCCGCCGCCGGCCGGCTACTGGCCCGCGATCCAGAAGGTGCTGAAGAAGCACGACATTCTGCTGATCAGCGATGAAGTGGTGTGCGGCTTCGGACGTCTGGGCTCGAAGATGGGCGCGCAGCACTACGGCATCGAGCCGGACCTGATCACCGTCGCGAAGGGCCTGACGAGCGCGTATGCGCCGCTGTCGGCCGTGATCGTCGGCGAGAAGGTGTGGGACGTGATCGCCCAGGGCTCGCAGGAACACGGCCCGATGGGACACGGCTGGACGTATTCGGGGCATCCCGTTTGCGCCGCCGCCGCGCTCGCGAATCTCGACATCCTGGAGCGCGAGAACCTCACGCAAAACGCGGCCGACGTCGGCGGCTATCTGCTCGCGCAGATGCATGCCGCGTTCGACTCGCATCCGCTCGTCGGCGAAGTGCGCGGTGCGGGCATGCTGGCTGCTCTCGAATTCATGGCGCATAAGGACGAGCGCCGTCCGTTCGATGCCGCGTTGAAGGTCGGTCCGCGTGTGTCGGCTGCCGCGCTGCAACGCGGGCTGATTGCGCGCGCGATGCCGCATGGCGACATCCTCGGCTTTGCGCCGCCGCTCATCACGACGCGCGCCGAAGTCGACGAGATCGTTTCGCTGACCAAGGCCGCCGTCGATGAGGTCGCATCGCAGGTGCTCAAGGACGCGGCCACGGCATAACAGCGTCCTCGCTGGATTGCAATTGGCGTAAGCGAGTGCGAAAGCGGTTCCATGCACAACGAGTGCATGGGGCCGCTTCGCATTTGTGCGCATTGCGTGTTATAAGCCCAAAGACAGGCTTTTCGTTCCTGAACCGGAAGAATGTCTTTGGAGACACGCATTGAAACTAATCGATAAAGCAAAGTTCTCTGCAACAGCCCTGGCAGTGGCCGGGCTTTTCGCAACATCCGCGGGATTTCTCGAATCCGCACCGGCCTACGCCAAGGCCCCTCCCAAACAGAAAGTCGTACTCGATGCGTCGGCCGTGGCCGTCGCGGACAAGTACAGCGCCGATGCCGCCGAGCAGATCTTCAAGGAAGGCGGCAATGCCGTCGATGCTGCCGTCGCGATTGCGTTCACACTGGCTGTCACGTATCCCGAAGCGGGCAATATCGGCGGCGGCGGTTTCATGACGCTGTACATCAACGGCAAGCCGTATTTCATCGACTATCGCGAGCGTGCGCCGCTTGCTGCGACGCGCACGATGTATCTCGACGAGCAGGGCAACGTCATCAAGGGCAAGAGCCTCTTTGGCGCCGATGCCGTTGGCGTTCCGGGAACGGTTGCGGGCATGTGGGAAGCGCAGCATCGCTTCGGCAAGCTGACGTGGAAGCAGGTGCTGGCGCCCGCGATCAAATACGCGCGCGATGGATTCGAAGTCGACGAGCAGCTTGCGCAGCGCCGCGAAAATGCGGAAAAGGACTTTGGCGGCAAAACGAATTTCGACACCT
The DNA here is from genome assembly GCF_038900715.1 of Paraburkholderia phymatum. Taxonomy (GTDB): domain Bacteria; phylum Pseudomonadota; class Gammaproteobacteria; order Burkholderiales; family Burkholderiaceae; genus Paraburkholderia; species Paraburkholderia phymatum_A. The sequence continues at coordinate 19,854 of NZ_JAYMRZ010000016.1, forward strand.
ATTTCGGCAATCTGAAGCAGGGCGTCAATTTCAAGCAGCCGGATCTGGCAGCCGTGCTGACGCGCATTGCGAATCAGGGCGCGCGCGAGTTCTATAACGGCAAGACGGCCGACCTGATCGCCGCGTCGATGAAGAAGGACCACGGCCTCATCACGAAGCGCGACTTGCAGGAGTACAAGGCCGTATGGCGTCAGCCCGTCCAGGCGAACTGGAACGGCTATCGCGTGATCACTGCACCGCCTCCTAGCTCGGGCGGTATCGGCCTCGTGCAATTGCTGAAGATGAAGGCGGACCGCAAGGACGACTTCAATAATGTCGAGCTCAATTCGCCGCAGTACATCCATCTGGTTTCGGAAATCGAAAAGCGCGTGTTTGCGGACCGCGCGCAATACCTTGGCGATCCCGACTTCTACAAGGTGCCGATTACGCAACTGACCGACGACGCGTATATCGCCAAGCGCGCATCGGAAGTGAATCCGACGACGCCGTCGGACACGAAGAGCGTGCAGCCGGGGCTGGGCACGTCGATGCCCGAGAAGGCGGAGACGACGCATTTTTCCGTGGTCGACAAGTGGGGTAACGCCGTCTCGAACACGTACACGATCAACGGCTATTTCGGCTCGGGTGTCGTGGCGGAAGGCACGGGCATCGTGCTGAACGACGAGATGGACGACTTCGCGTCGAAGCCGGGCGTGCCGAACATGTTCGGCGTGGTGGGCAGCGACGCGAATTCGATCGAGCCGAAGAAGCGTCCGTTGTCGTCGATGACGCCGACCATTCTGACGAAGGACGGCAAGGTGTCGCTCGTGATCGGCACGCCGGGCGGCTCGCGCATCTTCACGTCGATCTTCCAGGTGATCAACAACGTGTACGACTTCAACATGCCGTTGAACGAAGCCGTTGCCGCGATGCGTTTCCACCATCAGCTGTTGCCGCCGAACACGATTTTCTGGGAGCCGTACAAGCCGATCGACGGAGACCTCGCGAAGCAGGTCGAAGCGAAGGGCTACACGTTGCAGGCACAGAACTTCAACGGCGACATTCAGGCGATCAAGATCAACGGCGAGACGCCGCAACCCGTATCCGACCCGCGTGGACGCGGTGTGACGCGAGTGATACCGTAATGGCGTGACGTGCATCGGCACGTCGTGTTGATTCGCTTTGCAGCGGGCATTGCCGGAATGGCGGTGTCCGCTGTTTTCACTTTCAGCTGCGGGAGAGAGCGATGAATCAGCCAGTCTCACAGAACGATGCCACCGGGCCGCGCTTCGAAGGATTGAGCGCCGTCACGCTGGCGACGCACGACATGCAGCGCGCCGTTGCGTTTTACCTCGCGCTCGGGTTTCCGCTTTCTTATGGCGGGCCGTCCGAAGCGTTCACGTCGTTTGCATTCGGCGGCACCTATCTGAATCTGATCGTCGATACGCGCGGGCCCGTTCTTTGGTGGGGACGGGTTATCGTTCACGTGTCCGACGTGGACGCTGTCTATCGCAAGGCGCTTGCGGCGGGATTCACGCCCGAGTCCGCGCCCGCCGATGCTTCATGGGGCGAGCGGTACTTTCATATCTGCGATCCCGATGGACATGAGATCAGTATTGCAAAGAGGCTTTAACACTACTCATCTGCCGCCGCGCAACTGCAAGGAAAGCCGCTGCTGGCGCGCCGTCGGGCACAGCGGCAGGTGGAGTAATATGAATGACACCCACAATCGCCACAATCACAAGAGCCCACGCGCAGAGTAATCCCCTTCCGTGGAATGGAAGAAACCAGGAGCCACTGTGATGAAGGAATCCGAGCAGGAATTTGACGGCGCGGCGCTCACCGCCCGGCAGCGCCGTTTCGAAGAAGACCTTGTCGACGCGTACGACGAGGAACTGGAAATGGAAGTGGACGACCGTATTCTCGACGGCTCGGAGGGCTTTACGCCCGAGGCACGCGAAGCCCGCAAGCACTATTTCCGCGAATTGTTCCGGCTGCAAGGCGAACTCGTCAAACTCCAGGACTGGATCGTCAAGACGGGACATCGCCTCGTCGTGATCTTCGAGGGCCGCGATGCTGCAGGCAAGGGCGGCGCGATCAAGCGCATCACGCAGCGGCTGAATCCGCGTGTGTGCCGCGTCGCCGCGCTGCCCGCACCGAACAACCGCGAGCGCACGCAATGGTACTTCCAGCGCTATGTGAGCCATCTTCCCGCGGGCGGCGAAATGGTGCTGTTCGATCGCAGCTGGTACAACCGCGCGGGCGTCGAACGCGTCATGGGCTTTTGTAACGACGACGAGTACGAAGAGTTTTTCCGCTCAGTACCCGAATTCGAAAAGATGCTGGTGCGCAGCGGCGTCCAGATCCTCAAGTACTGGTTCTCCATCACCGACGAAGAACAGGAAATCCGCTTCCAGGCGCGCATTCAAGATCCGCTCAAGCAATGGAAGCTGAGCCCGATGGATCTCGAAAGCCGCAGGCGTTGGGAGGACTACACGCAAGCCAAGGAAGTGATGCTGCAGCGCTCGCATATCCCCGAGGCGCCGTGGTGGGTCGTGCAGGCCGTCGACAAGAAGCGCGCGCGCCTTAATTGCATTCATCATCTGCTGAGCCAGGTTCCGTATCACGAGATCGAACATCCGTCCATCGTATTGCCGGAACGCGTGTATCACGACGAATACATTCGCCAGCCTGTGCCGTCGTCGATGATCGTGCCCGAAGTCTATTGATCGATACCCTGTTCGTAGGCCTTGGTCATAGGGCTCAAATGAAAAGCGCGGCTTGTTGGCCGCGCTTTTTTGTTCGCCCTCTCGGGCGAAAGGCCGTCGATCAGAACGTATGCCGGAACACCCAGTACAGGCACGCGGACAACGCAATCGACGCCGGCAGCGTCAACACCCATGCCAGCACGAGGCTGCGCACGGTGCCCCATTGCAGTCCCGAGCCGTTTGCCGCCATCGTGCCCGCGACGCCCGACGACAGCACGTGCGTCGTCGAGACGGGCAGGCCGTAGACGTCGGCGGCACCGATCGTCACCATCGCGACGAGCTCGGCCGACGCGCCCTGGCCATAGGTCAGATGCTGCTTGCCGATCTTTTCGCCCACCGTCACGACGATCCGCTTCCAGCCCACCATCGTGCCGAGGCCCAGCGCAATCGCCACCGCGACCTTGACCCATGTCGGAATGAACTTCGTCGCGTGATCCATCTGCTTCTTGAAGTTGTCGATGGCCTTGGCGTCGTCCGGTGCAAACGCAGGCTGCTTCGCTTTTTCCATCAGACGGATCGCCTCGGACGCCACATACATGTTGTTGCGAACGTTATCGACGAGATCTTGCGGCACGTTCGCCATCGAACCCGACGCGCCGACCTGCTGGCCGATCAGTTCCGACAGCTTCTGCAGCGCGGGCACCGTCGCGGGCGTCAGCTGACGCGTGCGCACGTAGTTCTCCACTTCGGCGCGCGCCTCGGCGACGGGCGGCGGCGTGCCCCCGGTCGCATACTTGCCGAGCGTGGCCGAAGCTTGCTGCGAAACCGCGAGGAACGTCTGCGTTTCCGCTGCGGTGACGGCCTTGTTCAGCGCATATGCCGTCGGCACCGTGCCGATCAGGATCAGCATGATGAGGCCCATGCCCTTCTGGCCATCGTTCGAACCGTGCGCGAATGAAACGCCCGTGCAGGTCAGGATCAGCAGCGCGCGAATCCAGAACGGCGGCGGCTCTTTGCCCTTCGGCTCGGAATAGAGCGCGGGCACGCGCACGACCGCCTTGAGGATCAGCAGCAGCAGCGCTGCCAGCAGGAAGCCGACGATGGGAGAAAACAGCAGCGATTTGCCGACACCGAGCGCTTGCGCCCAGTCGACGCCGCTCGTGCCGTTCGGGCCGTGCAGCATCTGGTTCATCAAGCCGACGCCGATGATCGAGCCGATCAGCGTATGCGAGCTCGACGACGGCAAGCCGAACCACCACGTGCCGAGATTCCAGATGATCGCGGCGATCAGCAGCGCGAAGACCATCGCGAAGCCGGCGCTGCTGCCCACCTGCAAAATCAGTTCGACGGGCAGCAATTGGAGGATGCCGAATGCGACCGCGCCCGTCGAAGTCAGCACGCCGAGAAAATTCCATGTGCCCGACCAGACGACGGCCACGCTAGGCGTCAGCGAGTGCGTATAGATGACGGTCGCGACCGCGTTCGCCGTGTCATGAAAGCCGTTGACGAATTCGAAGCCGAGCGCGATCAATAGAGCAACACCAAGCAGCAGATATGGAACGAACGAACCCATGCGCACGGGTTCGAGGTCGCCGATCAACTGGAACGCGCAATAGATGGCGCCCGCGACGAGCGCGATCAGAAAGACGGCGACGCCCAAATTGCGGTTCTTTGCGGTTGCAGTACCTGGTTGCGGGTATGAGAGTTCCGGCATGGCCTGGGCCTCGGGGGGAAGGTTCGGGGGGATTTACGATGCTGCAAGGCCAGTATGTCTGTACGATGACAACGGCATGACGGATGCCGTCCCCTTAACGTTTATGCCCTGAATCAAGGGGTTTTGGAGCGGCGATGCATGCTGTTGCGCGCATCCGATGTTGTAGTGCCTTAAAAGAAAAGCGCGTAGAAGAGCGCGAAGAAGGGCGCGTCGGCCCAAACGCTAAAATGCGTCCTTGACCACCCTTTGGCGGCCTTTGAGAAAGAGACATCCTTGAAAAGAAAAATGCCAGCGCTCAATGCGCTCAAAGCCTTTGAAGTCGCCGGCCGCACCGGCAGCTTTACGCGCGCCGCAGAACTGCTGAATGTCACGCAAAGCGCGGTGAGCCGTCAGGTGCGTCAACTCGAAGAACAGCTTGGCGAATCGCTGCTGCAGCGGCGGCATCATCATCTCGATCTGACGGCGTCCGGCCGCGTGCTTTTGCAGGCCTTACAGCATTCATTCGACAAAATAGAATGGACCGTGCGCAGCATTCAGGAGAAGACGCACCTCAATCGTCTGCGGATCAATGTGCCGCCCACGTTTGCAAGCCGCTGGCTCTTGCCGCGGCTAGGCCGCCTGCGTGCGGATCGGCCCGAACTCGAATTGAGCCTGTCGACGCGTCTTGAAGACGATCTCGCCGAATCGAGCGTACTCGACTGCGCGATTCGCTTTGGCAATGGCGAATGGGAAGGGCTCGACAATGTGCTGCTGATGAACGAGCAGCACATTGCCGTGTGTTCACCCGCGCTGCTCGCGCGCCAGGCGGGAAGCGCGGGCATCGACCTCAACCAGTTCACGCTGCTGCACGTATTGGCAAGCGACAACCAGCGCTATCTGACGTGGCATCACTGGTTGAAGGCGGCGGGCATCGAGGGCGTCGATACGTCGGGTGGCTTCGAATTCGATCTGCTCGATCACGCGATTCGCGCGGCCATCGACGGCCTCGGCATCACGATTGCCGATCGTCATATGATTGCTCAAGAGCTTGCCAATGGACAGCTCGTGCAAGTGTTGAACGTGCACGTCGATGGGCACCAGTCCTATTGGTTCGTGACGCGGCCCGAGCAAGGCGAGCTGCCGCATGTAGCCGTCTTTCGCGACTGGCTGCAACAGGAAGTGTGGCTGACGCAGCGCAGCTTTGAAACATCGGCGGCATTGGCCGTGCCGCTGATAAGCGGCCATTGACCACACCCAGGCTCGATCGCCTCTTGTGGGAAAACAACACACGCGCGCGACAGAAGCGCTTCCACTCGTCAAAGGGACGCATTGCACGCTGCGGCACTGGTATTATTTTTATATCAATCCATGACGTTGCGTCTGCATTGAAAGTCCACGCACCACGCGCAATGACCGTCGCGCGTGCCTGTATCCCCGTAGTCACTTGCTCAGAGAGCGATGAAGTTGGCAACGAATAGCAAGGCCGCGCAAGGGACACGCTTTGTCGAGCGCATCTACCGTTTGCGCATTGCCGGGCTGGGATTTGGCTTCTTCTGCGTCGCTTCCGTATTCGCGCAACAGCATCGCGGCTTCTTGCTGTGGACGCTGCTCGTGTTCCATGGCTTCTTCTGGCCGTATGTCGCGCGGCGTGCCGCACTCGCCTGTGCCGTGCCTTCTCGCGGCGAGCGCGTGAACCTGATGGTCGATGCGCTGCTGGGCGGCTTCTGGGTCGTCGCGATGCAGTTCAATGTCTTGCCCAGCGTGCTGATTCTCGCGATGCTCGGCATGGACAACATCGCCGCAGGCGGTATCAGGCTATTTGCACGCGGCGTGGTCGCGCATGGTCTCGGTTTGATCGTGGGGCTTGTCACCTTAGGCTTCGTCTTTTCGCCGATATCGCAGATGCCGGTCATACTCGGGTGTCTGCCGTTCCTTTTCGTTTATCCGCTCGCATTGGGCTTGACGAGCTACCGCCTGTCGCTGGAGCTTGCGCAGCGCACGCGGGAACTGGAACGTCTGAGCCGCACGGACGGCTTGACGCGCCTGTGGAACCGGCGGCATTGGGAAGGGCTGCTCGCCGACGAGTTCGAGCGATGCCGCGCGAACCGCTACGCGTCATGCCTTCTGCTGATCGACCTCGATCACTTCAAGCGCATCAACGATACGATGGGCCATCCTGCTGGCGACGCCGTGCTACAGGCATTCGCGGATCTGCTGCGCCGCCATTTCCGCGCGGGCGACAGCATTGGGCGCTACGGCGGCGAGGAATTCGGCATCGTGCTGCCCGGCGCGACGCTGCGCGAGGCGCACGCCGTCGCGAAAGCGCTGCTGCAGCGCGTGCGCGACAAGTGCAAAGAGGCATCGGCGGAATGCCCGTGTACGATCAGCGTGGGCATCGCCCAACTCACCGACGATATCTTCGACTATCACACGTGGCTACTCGAAGCCGACCGCAGCCTGTATCAGGCGAAGGCGACAGGGCGTGACCGGATCGTCGTCGGCGGACTCGCGCCCGTGCAGGAAGTCGCGCGCGGCTAAAGCGGCGCGGGCCGCGCTAACGCAGGCTCAAGACACACACGCCTAACAAATAGTGCTCACGCAAAGCACCTTTAGAGTGCTTTAAATAATGCCCGCGAAAATCGAACCGAATAGCGCCGATTTGACGACGTAGCAAGTCGGCCGATACTACGCGTCGAGGCGCTTGCCGACATCGAATCGCGTACACATCGAATGCGCTGTTCAGGAAACGGCCCCCCTCGGCGCAATACCGCGCAGCGTGATGCCGCGCTCGTCACGCAGTGCGCGGCTCTTTTCGCGCGCGGGATGCGCGGCGATCTCTTCGTCGGTGCTCGAAGGCTCGACTGCATAGCCACGCCGCTCCCACGCGTCGAGCCCGCCTCTTATCGCGCGGACCCGCGTAAAGCCTTTGCTTCGCATATGCCGCGACAGCGCTTTCGCCGTGACGTCGTCGGCGCAAACGCAATAGACGACGACATCGCGCGCGAGCAAGGCGGCGTCGACGGTATCCGGCGAATCGATGTCGAGCGGCAGCGCGCCGGGAATGCGCTGGGGCGCCCGTGCTCGCACCGCTGCGGGGCGGGCGTCGAGCACGATGGGCGGCTTGTCGGCGTGCATCATCGCGTCGAGCTGTTCGGGCGAGACGGGCGCAAGCGACAGAGGCTGTTGCAGCCGCCAGCGCTGGATCAGGCGGAACGCCAGATAAACGATCGCGATTGCGAACAGCACATCGACGATCGTCCAGCCATGAGCCCGCACTTCGAAAATCAACAGGCTGAGCTGATGCTCGAATATCGCGCCGCCGAGCAGCCAGAACGTCGCCCACGCGACGATGCCCACGGCATCCCACGCGAAAAAAATCACGGCGCCGACGCGCGTCGTGCCCATCAACGGCGGCGTGATGATCGCGAGCCCCGGCACGAACTTCGACACCGACACGATGGCCGGGCCAAAGCGAACGAAAAGCGCGCGCGCTTTGCGCATGTGCGCTTCGACGGCAGCGGAGAGGCGGGCGAGCGCGCGGATCAGCCGTCGGCCGAGCAGGCGGCCCGCAAGGAACCACGTGCCGTCGCCAATCAGCGCGCCTGCGAGGGCCGCCGTCAGCACATGCCAGAACGACAGATGGCCGTTCGCGATGGCCGTCCCCGCAAGCAGCAGCACGGGCACGGCGGGCACGGGAACGCCGAGGCGCGTGAGCAGCACGTTCGCGAAAACGACGGTTGCGCCCCAGGTAGATATTGCCGACGGGTGGAACTCGACCAATTGCAGCGACTCCTTGGCGCGTTGCATCGCTTCGTCTCGCGTTGCTGTCGTGCGGTTCGCGGCGGCAGCCGCTCATTGTTGCACGGCTAAACGCATCGCGCGTACCAACGTAAGGGCGCGTCAGGCAGAAGCGAAAAGATACGCAAGACTAGCGCCGGTTCGACGCAAGCAGCGTGACAGGAATGTCGGTGCATCCGATGCTGCGCGAGATTTCGAGCTCTCGCCACTCGCCGTCACGCGATTTCGACGAGATGAGCGGATCGAGTTGCCGGTCAGTGCGCAACACGTTGAAGGGCCACGACGGCCTCAGCAGTCGTTCGTGTACGAGCGAGCCGAGCCAGATCGGCGTGGGCGCAATGCCTTCGCGGCGCGCAACGGCATAGCCCGTGCGCCAGAAACGCAGCACGTCGCGCTCGTCGCGGCGATTGCGCTGTTTGCTGAAGACGAGCATCGACGGTTCGCCGTCGTTGAGCTTGGGCAGAACGGGCAAATCCATCGCGGGCACGTCGGGCGACACTAGCGAAAACAGGCTGCGCGCATTGAAACGCGTGCCCTCCAGCCAGCCGCGGCTGCGCAACTGCGCGACGATCTGCTGCGGATCGGCTGACCATTGCAAGGTGATCGGCTCGCGCCGGTCGCCCTCCATGTCGGAGCGGTAGCAGGGAAAGATCTTCCACAGCGAGTCCGTCCATTGCGCTTGCGTCACGACGATAGGTGGCCGTTCGCGCATGGGTCTTGGCGCATCAGGTTGGCGTCCCAAGCCGATCTGCAAGCCCACGCTCGCGCACAGCACCGCGAGCAGAACGGCAGGCATGGCTTCGCGCAACGGCGGCGTTTCAGGGTGCCGCCATACGGCCGTCAGCGCGACGACGGCCACCCACACTGCCGCGAATGCCGCGCCGCCGACGGCATCGGAGAACGCGAAGCGTCCCGAGTACAGGCCCGCGAACGCGATGACGATCACGATCAGCGTAGCAAGCGCCGTGACCGCGATGCCCGTCAGCATGCCGACGCGCCGCGCGACGACGAATGCGAGAAAGCCATAGACCGTGACGCTCGCCGCAACGTGATTGCTGGGAAACGCGTAGAGATCGGGCTGCGTGGCGGCCGGCGGCGCGTGATGGACGATCACCTGCATTGCGAAGATCAGCAGTTGCGAGAACAGCACGGCGACGAGCCAGTAGATGAGCGTGCGCCAGCGCTTCTCATAGGCCATCAGAATGACGGACGTGATGACGAGCGCCATCAGCGTGGGAATGCTGCCGAGCGTCGAAGCGCGCGCAAGCGCTTCGTCTATCCACGGCGCGCGCGACGATTGCAGGAAGCGATAGACGGACATGTCCACCTGAACGAGCGGATCGCCCGCCACGACGTCCTGCATGACGCCGAAGAATACGCCCGCGCACAACAGCACGAACACCGAGATGCCGACGAGCAGGCCAATGGCTTCGCGTTCGGGATCGACGATGCGATAGATCAGCCGGCCGTATGGCGCTTCGTGATGGCGTGCCCAGTTCAGAATGCTCTGGCGCGATGCGCTCGCCCATGCCCGCGCATGCGAGACCACCACGCGCATGATCCAGAAGCAGACCCACACGAGGGCGACGACGATCGCGAGCGCGGCGACGAGGCGGAACGACACGGCGCCCGCCAGCTGGATCGACGCGCCGAACACGACGCCGGGCAGAATATGCGCGGGCGCCCATAGCAACGCCGAGAGCAGGTTCATCGCGTAGAAGCGCGCGGGCGGCATTTCGAGCATGCCCGCGACCACGGGCACGACGGCACGCAGCGGCGCGGCGAAGCGCGCGAAGACGACGCTCTTTGCGCCGTGTTTGTCGAAGTGCTTCTGGCCGCTTTCGAGCAGGCCCGGATGCGTGCTGAACGGCCAGAGCCTGCCGATCCTGTCTTTATAGCGGCGGCCGATCCAGTAGCTCATTCCGTCGCCCGCGACGGCGCCCGCAATCGCACACGCGAGCAGCCAGCCGAGGTTCAGCGTGCCCGTGCCGACGAGCGCGCCTGCGATGAACATCGCCGTGCTGCCCGGCACGAAGGTGCCGACGATCGCGACCGCTTCGAGAAAGGCCGCAAGAAAGACGACGACCAACGTCCATGCCGCATGGCCTGCGAGCAGGTGCAGCAACTGGACATACGCGTGCTCCATGGATTTCTCCGGGTATTGAAGCTGCTATCCAAGAGCACGGCGACGCAGCACGGTGACGCGCATGGCGCGCAAATCATTCCACTAAAGTCTACCAGTGTGCTCATGCCGGGCGCAGACATGCGGCTACGCATCACAAGCAGGATATGGAGACTCAACGTTCGAAAGCCACTGCTTATTCTTGCGACTCGCAATGCCGCGGAGGCGACGTTTCAAGGCGCGACGCTTCAAAGGGGTTTCAACGGGAGTGCAAAGCTGCTTCGATGTTCTTTAAAGCGCGTCAAAGCCGCCTTGCCCGCCAGGTGTTACAAACCTTATGCGAGTCTTAAGGGCGAAAGCCTTATAAATGCGCAACGATTGTCTTATTCACGCTTCAAAACCATAGCGCTTCTAAGCAATTCCGTGGCATAGTCGGCCTATGCAATTCAAAGGGAGGCAATAATGGCGACATTGGAATCTATCCAGGCACGTATAAAGAAGCTGCAAACCCAGGCCGAAGCGATCGTCACTCAACGTGCTCAGGGCGCCCTGGACCAGATCCGCGAACTGATGATCAAGCACGGTCTCACGACGGAAGACATCGAGCAGCGTGCCAAGGCCCGGCGCGATCGCGCGCGTGCGGAGCGTCTCGGTGTTGCGGGCGGCAAGGCAAAGCCGGCGGCGGCCACCAAAGGCAAGCTGCCGCCCAAGTATCGCGATCCGAAGACGGGCGCGACGTGGAGCGGTCATGCGCGTCCGCCGGCATGGATCAAGAACGTGAAAGACCGCAGCAAGTTTCTGATCGATCCGGCTGAGGCTGTTTCCGAACCGGCTGTGACCGTCAAGGCAGCCGCGAAAAAGACGGCTGCTAAAAAGGCAGTTGCAAAGAAGGCAACCGCAAAGAAGACGGCGGCAAAGAAAACAGTGACGGCGAAGTCCGCAGCGGGCAAGGTCGCGAAGAAAGCGGTCGTCAAGGCTGCCGGCAAGAAGACAGCAGCCAGAAAGACCACTGCCAAATCGGCGGCGCCGACGGCTGCAAAGAAAGCGGTCGCAAAGAAAGCGGTTGCCAGGAAAGCTACCGCGGCCAAAGCGCCCGCAAAGAAGGGTGCCGCAAGAAAAGTGAGCGCGAAGAAGGCGCCCGTGAAGACCGTGGAGCCCGTCGTCGAAACACCGGCGGCAGTGCAGACGCCCGCCGAGACAACCGGCGAGGCTTGAGACGCGCGTCCCACTCGGAACGCTTCGACACGACCCGGCCGGATCTTGCGAGGTCCGGCCAATTCCCCCGGCGCGGTGCATCAACCGCCGCGCCGTCATTTGCAGCCGGCGCGACGCCGGCTCGCTCGACGGCAATGCCGCCGTTTTCCGCGTCCTTAAAGCAGCAGTCGAATAGACGCATTTCCACACATTGTGTCCGATCCGTTGGCGCTTGGTTCGTCTGCGCGTCAATTCGCTCTATGAACATGAGTTTTTCGAATGCTTGCCGGTCGAAATACTCGCTTGCGGGTCGTAATGGCGCAGAGAAGAATCCGGGTCATGCGCCGGCTGCAGGTTTCGAATCGCTTTAAAGCGCTTCGAATGGCGGCCGGTAACGTGCTTTGCGCACGCGTCACGAGGCAAGGACCATGCGACTCGACCGGAATTTCGTAAGCGGCCAGTTCATCGAACCCGCAACCGACGAACTCATCTCCGTCTATAACCCCGCCACCGAGGCGTTGATCGCGCAAGTGTCGGGCGCATCGCGCCAAGAGGCGATTGCGGCCGTCGATGCGGCCGCTGCCGCGCAGAAGCAATGGCGCGCATTGCCCGCCGCCGGGCGCGCCGTGTATCTGCACCGGCTCGCGGATGCCCTGACCGACTGCGCGCCCGCCATCGGCGCGGCGCTCGCGCAGGAGTCCGGCAAGAGCGTCGCCGATGCGACGAACGAAGCCGTCTACGCCGGCCAGATCACGCGCTATCACGCCGAATGGGCGCGCCGTATCGAAGGCGAAGTCATTCCGAGCGACACGCCCGACGAAAATCTCGTGCTGCATCGCGAGCCGATCGGCGTCGTCGCGTGTTTGATTCCATTCAATTACCCCGTCTACACGTTGATGCGCAAGGTCGCGCCGGCGTTGATCGCGGGCAATGCCGTCGTCGTGCGTCCGAGCAACAACACGCCGACTTCCGCATTCGAAATCGCTAAAGCCATCGCGCGCGCCGAATTGCCGCCGGGCGTGGTCAACATTCTCGCGATGAGCCACGCGACGGCCGAGGCCGTGTGCACGCATCCCGCCGTCGGCATGATTACGCTCACGGGCAGCGTCGGCGCGGGCCGCAAGGTGCTCGACTATTGCAAGGCGAACATTGCGAAGCCGTCGCTGGAACTGGGCGGCAAGACGCCCGCCATCATCGAGCCGGATGCCGATCTCGAGAAAGCCGCGCGAGAACTCGTCGGCTCGAAGACCACGCATTGCGGACAGCTTTGCACGGCAATCGAACGCGTCTACGTGCATGAGAGCGTGCACGACCAGTTCGTCGCGCTGTTGAAGCAGCATATGAGCGCCGTGAAAAGCGGCGACCGCAGCGTCGATGCTTCGCTGATGGGCCCGCTCGTCAACGAAGCATCGCGCCAGTCGATTCACGCAATGGTCCAGCGCGCGATTGCCGACGGCGCGAAGCTCGAAACGGGCGGCGTGATGCCCGAAGGCAAGGGCTTCTTCTATCCTGCGACGCTGTTGACGAATTGCCGTCAGGACATGGAGATCATCCGGGAAGAAACCTTCGGCCCGATCATGCCCGTCGTGCGCTACAGCACGCTCGACGAAGCGCTGCACATGGCCAACGACCATCAATTCGGTCTTTCGTCGGTGCTTTACACCGAGAACTACCGCACGACGATGAAAGTCGCCAACCACATCGAAGCCGGCGAACTCTACGTGAACCGCACGCCCGCCGACCCGTATCAGGGCTTTCACGCAGGCTGGAAGCGCTCGGGTCTCGGCGGCGACGACGGCAAGCACGGCATGCTCGAATTCACGCAGACGCGTCTCGTCGTCATGAAGTACTGATCCTTTCAAAGCGCATTCCGCGCAAGCGGGTGCGCTTTTTCCTCAGCCGCAGCAAGCATGCGCTGCGCCGCATTCATAACAACATCTGGAGACACGACGTCACGGCGCATGCCGTGCTCCTCGCGCGTCTCCACAGGAGCACCTCAGTGGCAAGCCCATCTCTGAAAACGGACGTCTCCGCACGCCGTTCCGATGCATCGACCGTTCAATCCGCCAGCAACGCGCAGCGCTATGTGCAATTGCTGCTGCTCGTCATTGCAGCCGGTGCAATCTATCCGATTCTCTACTTGCGCCAGGTCTATCAGCCGACGATGCTGGAAGTCTTCCACATCACCGAAAGCCAGCTTGGCTATTTGTACTCGATGCTCGGCACGATCTTTCTGCTGAGCTATCTGCCGAGCGGCTGGCTCGCGGATCGCATCGCGCCGCGCGTGCTGATCAGCTTTTCGCTCGTTGCAACGGGCGTGCTTGGCCTGCTGTATTCGACTGCGCCGTCGTTCGATCTGCTGCTGATGATCTTCGGCGGCTGGGGTCTGTCGACGGGCCTGACGTTCTGGGCGGCCGTGATCAAGCGCGTGACGCTGATCGCCGGTCACGACGAGCAGGGCCGTTTCTTCGGCTTTCTCGACGGTGGCCGGGGACTCGTCGAAGCGATGCTCGCGACGATCGCGATCACGCTCTTCGCGTGGATCACGCAGACGAAGGGCGAACCGGCTGCCGTCGGCTTCCGGTTCGTCGTCTATATGTACGCGTTCCTTTGCGTCGGGCTGGGCGTGCTGCTCGCGCTCGTCAAGGACCCTTCGTCGCAAGCGGAACAGACGAGCAGCGCGCAAGCTGCAAAGCGCGGCAACGTGATCGGCGATCTGCTTACGCTCGCGAAGATTCCAGAGCTGTGGCTCGTCGCGGCGATCGTGTTCTGCGGGTATCAGGTGTTCTGGGCGACCTATAGCTTCTCGGCTTATCTGCATGAAGGCGAGATCGGCCTGTCGGTGGTGATGGCGGGCACGATCACGACGCTCAAGCTGTGGATGCGTCCCATCGGCGGCATCGGCGGTGGTTTTCTCGGCGACCGCTTTTCGAAAGTGACGGTGCTGATCATCGCGCTCTTTCTTGCGTCGCTGTCGCTGATCGGCCTGATCGCCGCGCCGAAGATCAGCAGCCACGTGCTGCTCGTGTTCCTCGTGCTTTTTATCGGCGTGCTCACTTACGCGATTCGCGGCCTCTACTGGTCGTTGCTCGACCGCTGCAATGTGCCCGTGCAAACGATGGGCCTCGCGATCGGCCTGATCTCCGTGCTCGGCTATTCGCCTGACGTGTTCCTGCCGCTCATCAACGGCTATCTGACGCAGACATTCCCGGGCGTGCACGGTTATCAAATGTACTTCGGCTACGTGGCTGCCGTGTCCGCCGTCGGCGGCTGCGCGGGCCTCGTGCTGCGCAATATGCTCAACAGAAAAGAAGGTGCGTAAATGAAAGTCGTCTCGCTCGAAACGCATGTCGTCGCCGTACCTCCGCCGCATATCGGCGGCATGTACTGGATCTTCGTCAAGCTGAAGACGGATTGCGGCATTGAAGGCGTCGGCGAAATCTATTCGGCCACGTTTCATCCGAATGCGATGACGCACGTCATCGACGATGTGTTCACCCGCTATCTGCTCGACAAGGACCCGCACCATATCGAACGCCTGTGGCGTGAAGCGTATTCGAGCGGCTTTACGCAGCGTCCCGATCTGACGATGATGGGCGTCGTGAGCGGCCTCGAAATGGCGTGCTGGGACATCATCGGCAAGGCGGCGAACAAGCCGGTGTACGAATTGCTGGGCGGCCGCGTGCACGAGCGCCTGCGTTCGTACACGTACCTGTACCCGAAGAATCGCCGTGGCGAGTACGACTACGACGATTCCGATCTCGCCGCCGAATGCGCGGCCGAAAACGTCAAGCGCGGCTTTACGGCCGTGAAGTTCGATCCGGCGGGACCTTACACGGCTTACTCGGGCCACCAGTTGTCGCTCGAAGTACTGGACCGTTGCGAAATGTTCTGCCGCAAGGTGCGCGAGGCTGTCGGCAGCAAGGCCGATCTGCTGTTCGGCACACATGGGCAGATGGTGCCGTCGTCGGCGATCCGCCTCGCGAAGCGCCTCGAAAAATTCGACCCGCTGTGGTTCGAAGAGCCCGTACCGCCGGGTCAGGAAGACGCAATGGCGCAAGTCGCCGCACACACGAGCATTCCCATCGCGGCAGGCGAGCGCCTGACGACAAAGTATGAATTCTTCAAGCTGCTGCAAGCAGGCGGCGCGTCGATTCTGCAATTGAACGTCGCGCGCGTCGGCGGGCTGCTCGAAGCGAAAAAAGTAGCGAGCCTCGCCGAAGTGCATTACGCGCAGATCGCACCGCATCTGTACAACGGGCCGATCGGCGCTGCCGCGAGCATTCAGCTCGCCACATGTACGCCGAATTTCCTGATTCAGGAAAGCATCGGCACGTGGGACGGTTTCCACGCTGAAATCCTCAAGACGCCGATTCGCTGGGAAGACGGCTACATCATTCCGTCGACGGAACCGGGCCTCGGCGTCGAGTTGAACATGGAAGTCGTGCAGCAGCACACGCCGTACACGGGTACGCGGCTGCATTTGCAAATGGCGTCGCGGCCCTTCGACGTGAAGGATCTCGCGCCCGCCAAAGGCTGAATGCGCGAACGGGCCTCAACGTATTCCACGGATGGACGCCTGCGGGCGGATAAGGCATGAATTACGACTACATCATTGTCGGAGCGGGATCTGCGGGCTGCATTCTCGCGAACCGCCTGTCGGCATCGGGCGAGTACTCGGTGCTATTGCTGGAAGCGGGGCGCGCGGACGATTCGTTCTGGTTCAAGATTCCGGTTGGCTTCACGAAGACGTACTACAACGAAACGTATAACTGGATGTACTACAGCGAGCCTGAGAAGGAACTCGACAACCGCTCGCTGTATTGTCCGCGCGGAAAAGTGCAGGGCGGCTCCGGCTCGATCAACGCGATGATCTACGTGCGCGGCCAGGCGCGCGATTACGACGACTGGGCGCAAGCGGGCAACAAGGGCTGGTCGTATCGCGACGTGCTGCCGTATTTCCGCAAGCTCGAATCGCATCCGCTCGGCGACACCGAGTATCACGGCGCGAATGGACCGATCAGCATTTCGCCGATGAAGGACGCCGTGCATCCCATCTGCCATGTGTTCCTCAAGGGCTGCGAGCAGGCGGGCTATCGACGCACCGACGACTTCAACGGCGCGCAATTCGAAGGCGCGGGCATTTACGACGTTAATACGCGCCATGGCCAGCGCTCGTCGAGCAGTTTCGAGTACCTGCACCCAGTGTTGAACCGAAGCAATCTGACCGTCGAGCGAGAAGTACTCGTCACGCGGGTACTGTTCGATGCGAACCGGCGGGCGACGGGCGTCGTCGTAAAGCAGAACGGCAGCACGCGTCAATTCACTGCGAAGCGCGAAGTGATTCTGTCGGCCGGGGCGGTCGATACGCCGAAGCTGCTGCAATTGTCGGGTGTCGGCGACCGGGCGCTGCTCGAACAGCATCGCATTCCGCTCGTGCATGATCTGCCTGCCGTCGGGCAGAACCTTCAGGATCATCTTTGCGTGAGCTTCTATTACCGCGCAAACGTGAAGACGCTGAATGACGAAATGCGGCCGCTCATCGGCAAGATCAAGCTCGGCTTGCAGTACATGTTGACGCGCAAGGGGCCGCTCGCGATGAGCGTGAATCAGTCCGGCGGCTTTTTCAAAGGCAGCGAGAACGAGGCATTGCCGAACTTCCAGCTCTATTTCAATCCGCTCTCTTATCGCATTCCAAAGAGCAACAAGGCGAGCCTCGAACCGGAACCGTACTCGGGCTTTCTGCTGTGCTTCAATCCATGCCGCCCGACGAGCCGTGGCTCGATCCAGATCGCGTCGAATCGCGCTGAAGATCCCGCGAAGATTCGCATCAACGCGCTGACGACGCAAAAGGACATCGACGAGGCCATTCAGGGTAGCGAACTCGTGCGCAAGATCATGTCGACGCGGGCGCTCAAGGGCATCACCGTCGAAGAGATTTCGCCGGGGCCGCAGGTGAACGATCGCGCGGGCTTTTTGCAGTACTTCCGCGAGCAGTCCGGCTCGATCTATCACCTGTGCGGGTCGTGCGCGATGGGGCCCGATGACGGGACCTCGGTGGTCGACGAGCGTTTGCGCGTGCATCGCATATCGGGCTTGCGCATCGTCGATGCGTCGATCTTCCCGAACATCACGTCGGGCAATATCAATGCGCCGACGATGATGGTCGCGGAAAAAGCTGCGGAGATGATTCTCGAAGACGCTCAAGCGGGTGGCGCGCAAGTGCGCGAAGCGGAAAAGGCGATGGTTGCCGCGCACCAGGCGTAATTGAAGAGGCTAGCGGCCGCGTGTACGGAATTGCTTTCCTGTGCGCGGCCGCTTTGTTTTTGCTCTCGCGAATCGCACTCAGACGTCTTCGGGAAAGCCCGCGCGGCCTTGCGTCATGTCGCGCAGCGCTTCGCGCGCGGCGTCGATGGCGGTGATGGGCATGCGTATCGTCAATTGCACGCTCATGCCATAGGTGCTCGATTCGAGCGTGTGATTTTCCTGTTCGATCCAGCGGCGCACGCGTGCTTCGTCGGGATAGCCGATTTCGACGCTCAGCGACGCGAGCGCAATCCGCTCGACGCGCGGCGCTTCCTGCAGTGCCGTTGCGATGGCGTCGGTGTAGGCGCGCACGAGGCCGCCCGCGCCCAGCTTCACACCGCCGTAGTAGCGCACGACGGCGGCCAGCACGCCGTCGAGATCGTGGTGGCGAAGCACTTCGAGTATCGGGCGGCCTGCCGTGCCGGAAGGTTCGCCGTCATCGGACATGCCGGACTGGCCGCCCGCGAGAAGTGCCCAGCATACGTGCGTGGCAGCGGGGTGCTCCGCGCGCAGGCGCTGCAATTCTTCCATCGCGGCGTCGCGGTCGGCCACGGGAATCGCGTAGGCAATGAAGCGGCTTTTGCGGATTTCGAGTTCCGCGTGAAGCGTCGAGGGCAGCGTAAAGGTCGGCAAAGCAGGTTGCGAACGGTGATTTAAAGGCGCGGGTGCGTCCGACATATTAACGGATGTGCGAGCGCGGGCTGTTATTTAGGGGACTCGCTGCGCGCATTTTGACGCATGCGGAAAGAGTCTCTTGCTCACTTGCGTGATGACGCGACGGCAGCACGAGCCGATAATGCATCGCATGACGGATCTAGCTCTGGCTGGAGCGATGCCGGACTCCTCATCCGGTGATCCGTCTGTTCTTCCCTTTCGACGTGGTGAATGTCGTCGAAAGCCGACACTAGAATCGTGTTCCCGCCGTGCAACCGGCAGCGTAACCGTAGTTACTGCCGGCGCCCGCGCAACCGAAAATCCCACAAGCGGAAAGCAGTGCGCTGACGATTGCCAGTATGGTGATCAGTTGGACGCGTGATTTCATCGTGTAGTCGTCAAAGTCATTCCATTCGATGTTGTCGCCGGCATTGAGTCAGCACGGGAAAATTGAAACGGGTCCATCTTCGTCGCGTCCAGTTCCCTTCCCGTGCCCCACAACGCGAGCGGATAAGCGCATATATCTAGCACGGATGCACGATTGGTTCGAAAAAGATCGTCAAGGCGTTCAATCCGCGCAAAGCCGCCCCTCTGCCTCATTCAGGAACACAGGGGCTTGGCTCTGCAGACACCCAAAAGCAAACATCAGATAAGAACCCTCAAATCATCGATCCTTTGATACGCCCCTCGAAAATAGCGGTGTCGATTGCCCAGTCGTCGACTGTGCCGCTACGCGTGCCATCGACGGTCACGGCAACGCTTCGTCCGCCCACAATGCTTTTCATCTTCTCGGGCGTCAGTGCGGTTTCCTTGCGATCGCGGGTGGTGGATGGGGACAGGTCTTTCACTACGACAGTGGCTTTCATGGCAATTCTCCCGGTGCGGATAGACGAGCACGATTCAGCGCTCGCTTCCTGTTCCGCAACGCGTATGCCGATTTAGCGGCCCTGTGAGGGGTAACGCACATTGCGCGTTGCAAAGCGCCTGTGCGCAAGGGAATATCGGACGGTGCTCACGCGTCTATCACCGGTTGGCCGTCGTGTCGGCGAAAATCTGTTGGCGTCGACCACACCAGCGCGCGTGGACGGTTGTTGGAATGAACGCGACGTGTCGATGAATGCTGCGTGTTCACGCGCGAACGAATGCGCTCCGTATGCCGCCGCGTAGCCGCATACGGAGAGAAGGTACAGGTGAACAAATGGACGGGAGCGCTACCGCTATTTGCGCAAAAGGCTTTGCGGCGGTATACGTTCGTCGACGGGTTGACGTGCGGCCGTCGGGAATCCTGCGGGATAGTCGACTACGCGCGTCGCGGCGGGCAGTGCTTGCGCGGTGACGCCAAAGAAGCGTCCCCCCGTTCTTGCGCCGCCGACGATGGCCGTCATGGCGGCGCGATCGAGTTCGACGCTTTCGGAGAGATCCTTGATGACGAGCTTGGGCATGGCAGTTCCAGAAAAAATATCGCGTGATGCCATCGCGATCAAAGGCGCGCTTCGATCAGTGGCGGCAACGCGTAGGGCTCGAACAACCAGTATAGGTAATTCAGGCTCGATACGATGTGGGCTAGCGAGCAATGCGAACGAAGCGAGGAGAACAGTAAAGCGAGAAGCACGGCGCCCGTATTCGTCGCATCGTTTACAAGCTGCGGGGCATCGACCGTCTTGCTGTTGTCGAACATGAACGGCGGCCGCGCCGTTCGCGCCGTGCGCACGATCTCTACCCGGCGCATCAATCGACGCATAGGCCATGCCAGGCGCACGACCGTGCCGTGCGTGTGTCACGGGCCAATCCTGGTTTGCGAAAGGCATACGTGCGAACTACTATCGAACGAGCAAATGTAATTGGTTACGACAGGGAATTTCTTCGGCCAACGAGAGCTGCAGCGCTTTGAACACATGGCTAGCCTTGCGCACGTGATTCGGGACTTTCAGAGCGGCGCGCTCACGCACGACGCGTTTGTCGCTCAACTCGACAGCACGCTGACGACGGAAGGTCTCGGTTCGGCTCGTCTGCTCGAAATACTTGGCGAAGCGCACACCAGGAAGCCTCTGCCTCCTGATCTCTACGCGGAAGTGCGCCGCCGGATCGAGCAGATGCCGGTGTCGAATCTTGCCGCGGCGGGCGGTGAGGAAACGCGTGTGCAGACGGTGCCGGAGCGCCTTATCGCGACGCCGCCCACGAGGAACGCCGATACGTCCTCCGTGCTGTCCGGCCTCGATCAGGTGAAGGGCACGGGCGATACGCTGAACAACCGCTTCGTTCTCGAAGAGTGCCTGGGCGTGGGCGGCATGGGCACCGTGTACAAGGCACTCGATCTGCGCAAGCTCGAAGCGTCCGACCGCAAGCCCTATCTCGCGATCAAGGTGCTTAATACGCAGTTCCGCGGCAATCCGAAGTCGCTGATTGCATTGCAGCGCGAGGCGCGCAAGGCACAGGTACTCGCGCACCGCAATATCGTCACCGTTTACGATTTCGATCGAGAGGGACCGATCGTTTATCTGACGATGGAGTACCTGTCCGGCAAGCCATTGAGCCAGATCCTGCGCACGCCGGATTTCAAGGGCATGCCCGTACAGTCCGCGCTGCCGATCGTGCGCGGTATGTCGAACGCGCTCGCGTATGCGCATGAACGCGGCTTCGTGCATTGCGATTTCAAGCCCGCGAATGTTTTTCTCACGGATACAGGCGAAGTCAAGGTGATCGACTTCGGCATTGCGCGCGTCTTTCAGCGCCCCGAAGAAGAGAGCGACGCGACCGTATTCGATCCGGCCAGCCTCGGCGCGTTGACGCCCGCGTATGCGAGCCCGGAAATGCTCGAGCATCTCGAGCCCGATCCGCGCGACGACATCTACGCGCTCGGTTGCATTACGTATGAGCTTTTGACGGGACGCCATCCGTTCGAGCGCATGTCGGCGACTCAGGCGCGCGCGGCGAATCGCCAGCCGCAGCGGCCGGAGAATCTGGGCAACCGTCAATGGCGCGCGCTGCGCTCGGCGCTGGCGTTCGATCGCAAGGCGCGCACGCCGACCGTGTCGCGCTTCGTCGAAGAGTTCGGCGCGCAGGATCGCCCGTCCGGGTCGAAGTCGACGACGCACAGCCCCGACCGCACAGGGATGCTGGTGAAGTCCGGCGTCGCGGGTCTCGCGCTCGCTTGCGCAGCGGCGGGCGCGTTGTACTTCTATCGCGCGTCGCAGAACCTGGAGCACGAGAACGACGCACAGCAGGCGTCGGCCGTGCCCGAGACAGGCGCGCCGTCTGCGCAGAGCGCGGCCGTGTCGCCAACGTCCGCTACGCCTGTTGCACCCGTCACACCTGCACAGCCGTCCACCGCGTCCGTGGCCTCCGCGCCTGCGCCGCAAACACCCACCACGCCCCCGCCGCCGACGCTCGCCGCCGTTACGTCGGTGCTCGCATCACTGCCGTGCTCCGCGCTGGCCGCTTCCGTTCAGGATCGCGCGGTAGAGGTGCGCGGATTCGTGCCGCAGCAAGGCGAGGCGCAAGTCAACGAGCGCCTTGCGACATTGCCGGGCGTGGCATCGACGAAAGTCGACGTGCATCACGTGAGCAACGACAAGTGCGACATCCTGAAGGAACTCGGTCCTTACTGGTCGCATAACTGGCTGGTGGGCCACATCAGTTCGCTAAAGGCACGCATGCCGAATGGCGTGCTGACGGAAGGCGATCCTCTCGTCGTCGATGTGACGACGCCGGGTTACGACTCGTATGTGAACATCGACTATTACGTACTCGACGGCACGGTAGTACACATGGTGCCGGGGCCGCGCGCAAAGGGTAATCAGGCGCCGCCGCACTACGCGGCGACGATCGGCAACGGCGGCGAGTGGGTCGTTTCGAAGCCGTTCGGCGAAGAGCTGGTTGTCCTGCTGGTCACGCCCGCGCCGCTATTCGATGCCCCGCGTCCCGAAAGCGAGTCGCGCGCGGACTATTTGCGCGCTCTCGATGCGCGGCTCAAGCAGCTTGCGGCGAGATACGGGCAGGACCGAATCGTCGCCGATATCGCGCAGATCAACAGCAGGCCGAGGCCGAATTAAAAGTAAAGAGCGCGCGCGTATTCCGCTTAATGCGCGCGGCTTTCAGATCACTTGAGTTCTTTGACGACACGAAAGCCGTTTTGCGACTGGCGCACGCTCGGGCTGTACTTGAAGCGTGTCGAGCTCAACATGTAGTCGTTGCCTTCGCGCCACGAGCCGCCGCGAATCACGCGCATGTTGCAGCCGGGGGCATCCCATGTGCGTCCGTCGGCCGGCGCGTTCTGGTATGAGTTATGCCAGCAGTCGCCGACCCATTCCCAGACGCCGCCGTTCATGTCGTACAGTCCATACGGATTCGCCGCATATGAGCCGACAGGTTCTGGCGCTTCCTTGTGATAGGGGTCGCCGCAGTCCTTGCAGTTCGCTACGCCTTTGCGCATCTGATCGCCCCACCAGTACTTCGTCGACGTGCCCGCGCGGTCCGCGTATTCCCATTCGGCTTCCGTCGGTAGCCGATAGGTCTTGCCCGTTACCTTGCTCAGCCATTTCACGTAGGCCTGCGTATCGTCCCAGCTGAGATCGCGCGCGGGTGCATTCTTTACGGAGCTGTTTTCAGTTGACAGCTTCGGGCATCCGTTGGCATCCGCGCACGCGTTCCATTGCTCGACCGTCACCTCATATCTGGCGATCGCGAACGGCGCGGAGATTGTCACGTGATGCGGCGGTTTCTCCGATGGGTCGTAATTGCTGCCCATCGTGAACGAGCCTGCGGGCAGCGACACCATGACGGGACATGCCGCGCAGTCCTTGCTTTCGCCACCCGTCGCGGCGTGCGCGGGCGCAGGCGTCGGCGCGGCAGGCGCGGCGGGTGCAGGTGCTGCTGCGGCTTTCGGTGCAGGAGCGGGCGTTGAGGCCGGCGCAGGCGTTACGGCAGCCTTCGGCGCCGGTGCAGGGGCGGGCGCCGGCGAAGGAGCAGGCGCCGCGTGCGTGGCAGGCGGCGTCGCCGATCCCGCTGCCTTGAGCCGGTCGATGCGTGCCCTCGCGAGCGTCGCGAAGCGGCCGTTCGGATAGGCCTTCAGATACGCTTCATAATCGCTCGCGTAATTGCTGTCCTTGATCGAATCCCAGAACGTCAGTTCATATTGCTCGTTGCTGTCCTTCGGCAAAATGCCCCGGCTATTCAACGTGACGATTGCATTCGGCGAATCATCCAAGGCTAGCGTCAAGGTATGCGATGCAAAGACGCGCGCAGGTTTCGTCATCGACGAGACGGCCCACGGTTTCTGCATGCCGTGCGTCGCCTGGGTCACGCGTAGCGTGACGTGAGCAAACATCGAGTCGAGTGGCTGATCGGGTGCGTGGGCCAGTTCGCGCAACCATGTGTCGGTAAAGATGCCGTGACGCGTTCCGTCGGCGGCGTGTTCGCCCTGCTCGGCCGCGAAGGCAATGAGCGTTTGCGCGGGCAACGGAATCGCCGCGACAGACCGCGCGAACGGTTGCGTGAGGCACGCATCGAGCACCACCAGATTGAGCGCATGCGCGCGCGGCGCGGAGAGCGTATCGAGCACGCCCGACAGATCGACGCTTGCTGTCATCAAGGTCGCGGGCGCGCGCGGGTCGGCGCTGGCGGAAGCGAGCAGCGTCGAGTGCCCCGCCTGCAATCCGTGTCCGGCGAAATAGAACAGGGCAGTGCCGCCCGGCTTCAAGCGGTGGCGAAACTCGGCGAGCGCGTCGCGCATCTGTTGCGTTGTCGCGTTCGTGCGCAGCACGACATCGAAGCCTTGAGCGCGCAACGTTTCAGCGACGCTTTGCGCATCGCGCACGGCGTTCGGCAGCGCATCGACGGGGTAATCCGCATTGCCGATCACGAGCGCAACCTTGCGCCCGGCGCCTTCGACCGAATCTGTAACGGCATCATCCATCGCGATGCGTGGAGCGGCAGCGCCTGCTTCGCGCGGTAGCGTTTGCGCGGCGGCTGCTTGCATCTGGAGTGCCCCGATGATGCAGACCAGCAGAAGTTTTCGCCACATTTTCAGATCCTGTTTGTTCTGGAAGTTCTGGAAGTTCTGGAAGTTCTGGAAGGAACCTCGCTATGGACGAACCGGCGGGACCAGCCGGAGGGGCCCAGCGCACAATGAGAACGACAGCCGTTCGCCGCATTGCAATCGACGGCGAAGCATGCAGCCATTCTGGATAGTGCGTGTGCGCGGGGCGTCGCGTGCGCGACGCATTGCTTTTGCATGGACCACCCTCTTCAACGATAGCACGCGATTCGAAACGTCAGAACGTTAACGAGCGTGGCGTATCTTTTTGACAAGTTACGTCCTAAGCTAAAGCGGAAGCAAGCAGCACTGACCCTCCCTGGGAGAATGCGCAATGCAAAGAAGAATAAGGCTGGCGATTTTCGGCGCGCTCTTTCTCGCTTCGGCACAGGTATTCGCGGGACCGACGCCGTCGCCGCCCGGAGCCGAGGAGTACATCATCTGGCCTTCGGACGGCACCGTCATTACGGGCGGCAAGCTCTGGGTGCGAATGGGCTTGCGCAATATGGGCGTGTGTCCTAAGGGCGTGAATGTTCCGAATACAGGACATCACCATCTGCTGATCGATACGGACCTGCCGCCGATGGATCAGGAGATTCCCTCCGATCGCCAGCACCTGCATTTCGGCGCAGGGGAAACGGATGCGCGCATCGAGTTGCCGCCCGGCAAGCACACGCTGCAATTGCTGCTAGGCGATCACAACCACGTTCCGCACAATCCGCCCGTCTATTCGAAGAAGATCACCATCATCGTGAAGTGAGCACGCGCCGCCACAGCGCCGGCGGGCCGGTGCAATGCGCGCAAGACGGAGAACAGCAGCCATGATCAGGATCGTTGCCGCCGCGGCGCTTGCCGCTCTCGCTTCATTGAATATCGCCTTTGCCGGGCCGACGCCTGCGCCAAAAGATGCATACGCGTATATCGGCTATCCGAACAATGGACAGGTCGTGCCTGCCAACAAGCCTTTTCGCGTGTGGTTCGGCTTGCGGTACATGGGCGTCGCGCCGAAGGGCGTCAAGTACCCGAACACGGGCCACCACCATCTGCTGATCGACACTGACCTGCCGCCGATGGATCAGGGGATTCCTTCCGATCGCCAGCATCTGCATTTCGGCGCGGGGGAAACCGAGACGATGATCGAGTTGCCGCCCGGCAAGCACACGCTTCAATTGCTGATGGGCGACGAGAATCACGTTCCGCACAATCCGCCCGTCTACTCGAAAAAGATCACCGTGATTGCGAAGTGAACGAACGGGTGTGCTCAATAATCGCTCAATAAATTGAGTACTTTGTGCTGTTCCTTTCGACCCAACAGTTTCGCTGTGAATGTCTGCCGCGCTGCGTCACCTGCGCGGCAGATGAATGCATGCGCGATTCGTATGCGCGGAGGCGTTTTGACAGGCAGTGCAATGCGAGCAAGGCTCTGAAGGTTTTTCGACGCACACGCGATGCAATTGGCACAGCCCATGCATGAGTGAGGTTCGAGCAGACAAGATGCTTGAAGCACCAAACCGAATACCTCGCGAACCCTTCGCTTTTCTCATGGGAGAACTGTCATGAGCGCACTGATCATCAAAGACCTGTCCGTTGCCGAAGAACTCGACAGCGAAGCACTGAAGTCCGTCCGCGGCGGCTATCTTGCCAATCCGTTGTTCCCGAGCCTGTCGTTCCTGTTCGACAACAGCAAGACGATCAACGCGCCGCAATTCGTTCAGCAACAGATGAATATCACGAACGTCGGCGGCAACAGCAACTCGACGACGCAGATCATTCCGATGATGACGGCCGGAAACAGCATCGTCATGAACTGACGTTCGCGCGCGCATTCGAGGCTGTCCGGACCGGCCGCCTCGGATGGCCAGGCGCTCGCACTCACGACGTCGTCACCGCCGTCAAAAAGATCGAAAACGTAATCGTCCTTTTCACAAGACCGCCGCGTCACCGCACGAACTCCACGCCGAACGAAATCCGCCGACATTCATAGTGATGCCGCGCCGGACGTGCTTTACTTGAATGGCGCGCTTTGCACGTGCAGTAGAGCCGGGAAAGATCGGAGAATATCGTGTCTGCGTTGCCTGATTCGTTCGTCGCCTGCTGCATGCAACGGGGTTCGTCCGCCAGCGTTCACGCGGACAACCGCGACGAAGCACCGAAAAGCCGTATCGCCATCGCCGTTCGCGCAATCGCATCCACCGCCATCTGCGCGGCGCTGCTTGCCGGTTGCGTCGACGTTCACCAGCCTGACTACAAGCGTCCCGATACGCCCGCCAAGGCGTCGTGGTCGGACAAGACAGGCTCGCTCGTCTCGCCCGCCGATACCATCGTGCCCGACTGGTGGAAGGGCTTCCAGGACCCGTATCTGAACACGCTGATCGACAAGGCGATTCAAGGCAACTTCGACATCAAGGTACTTGCCGCGCGCATCGATGTCGCCGGTGCGCAGATCGGCGAAGCGAAAGCGGGAGCGCTGCCGACGGCCGATCTCGGCGCGGGCGCCAATTTTCAAAAGGTCACGGGCCAGCCGTTTACCAAGCAGTACAACGTCGCTGCCCAGGTGAACTGGGACATCGACATCTGGGGCAAAGTCGAAAAGGGCGTGCAGGCGCAAAAGGCCGAATTCCACGCGACGGAAGCGGACTGGCGCGCGGGCTATCTGGAACTGGTGTCGAACGTGGCGACCACGTATTTCCAGATTCTCCAGTTCGACGACCAGATGGAAGCGCAGCAAAAAATGGTCGACGAGAACAAGCAGATTCTCTCGATCTTCGACGGCATGAATCGCAACGGCCTCATTCCGAAGACGCAGGTTCTTCGTCAGCAGGCGGAGGTGAATCGTCTAACGAAGGATCTGATCGATCTGCGCCGCTCGCGCAGTCTCGCGAACAACGCGCTGTGCACGCTGATCGGCGTGCCCGCCGGCGAATTCACGGTGCCTGTCGGTCATTTGCAGCAGCGCGTGCAACTGCCGCCTGTGCCGGGCGGCCTGCCTTCGCAATTGCTGTCGCGCCGGCCCGACGTCGTCGCGGCGGAACTGCGCGTGCTCGAAGGCTACGACTTCGTCGGCGAAGCGAAGCTCGCGCAATTGCCGACTGTCAGCCTGACGGCGCACGGCGGCACGGCAAGCTTTGCGCTGTCCGAGCTGCTGAAGTCGTTCACGTTCGGCCTGATGCCGAGCATCAACATTCCGCTGCTCGATCCGGGCGTGCGCGCTCACGTGAAGACGACGGAAGCGCAAATGGCCGTCGCCGAACAGCAGTACCGGCAAACGGTGATGGCGGCATTCGAAGAAGTCGAGAATGCGCTGGTCAGCCTGGATGCGCACAAGCAGCAGCGAGTGGAATTGCAACAGGAAGTGCAGCGTCTTAGCGTGGTTGCGCAACAGATCGAGTCGCAATTGCGCGAGGGTGTGGTTTCGCAACTGGAAGTATTCGAAACGGAGCGCACGCTGCTTCAGGCGCAACTCGATGTACTGACGAATCATCAGCAAATACTGTCGGACACGGTACTGCTTTACAAGGCACTCGGCGGCGGCTGGCCGGCCGTGAATGTGGAAGCGCAAGTCAAGCAGTGAGCGCGGCAATCGATCCCGCAACGAACGGGTACTCGCCAATGGCAAGCACTGGCACGGTTCTTAAAAGTACTGCGTCGAATCGGATGATTGATGGCGGCCGCAATAGCCGGACCAACAATTGACTAACACCATGCGTGACTTAAAATTCCTGATTAGCTGCCGAATTGGTTATCAACACGGTGGCTGCGTCGAATACGCTCTGGTCGCCGCGCCTGTCGAAAGCTCTGTCCTGACGCTCGTGCGTCAGCTGTCCACGCTTGGTGATGCAAAGAGATGAATCCCGGCGAAGCTCCGATTGCTGAGATGCGGGCGGCTCTGGACAAAGAGTTCGACGTCCTGCTGCTTCCCGTCTCGCATCCGTCCCTGGGCCCCATCCGCATCGTCGACGATCTGTTCGCGATCGGCCGCAGCGAGCCGCCTTTTGCCGAGTATTCGCGCGAGCTGGTCACGAAGCTTTCGCGGCGTCACGCGCGCATCTTTAGCGAGCACGGCGCGGTTTATGTGGCGGATCTCGACAGCAAGAACGGCACGACGGTGAACGGCAACGCCGTGCGTCAGACGCCGGCGCGTGTACGCGCAGGCGACGAACTGTGCTTTGGCGGCGAATTGAGTTATCGCGTCGCCGTCGAACCGCGTCCGTTCAGTTCCGCATCCGCGCGCGGCGTTCAGCATCTGACGGTGACGCTCAAGCCGGAGCGTGCGGATCTGGGACTCGAAGCGATCGACATCCCTGTATTTCCGTTTCTTGTCAGCAAGACGGACGAACTGTTCGCGCGCTATAAAGACCGCTATCCGCATCAGGTCAATTACATTTCGCGGCGTCACGCGCATATTTTTCTGAAGAGCGGCGAGCCGTGGATCGAAGATCTCGGCAGCACGAACGGCACATTCGTCAATCAAAAGCGCCTCGGCGAATCGGCTGTCGCGCTGCGAAACGGCGATGTGATCGGATTCGGCGGCGACCATTTCGTCTACCAGGTTGCGCTCGAAAAGTCCTTCGAAATCGAGCCGACCGTCACGCAGATGACGCCGCCGTTCGCCGACGCCGCTTCGCCCGTTGCTTCGCCCGTCGCTTCGCGCATTGCTTTCGATACACCCGCGCCCGTTGCCGCCGCCGCGATGCCCGCGGAAGATCCCGACAAGACGACGTTCGTCGGCGCGGCGCATTCGTTTCTCGACATCTTCTGTGTCGATCGCGCGTTGCAGCGCGAAGACGAAGTCAACGAGAACTCACCGCCGTTGACGTCCGAAGAGTCGACGGAAACGCCGCAGCGCCGTCCGCGCCGTCGCTGGCAACTCCTGCTCAGCGAATTGACGCGCACCTTCGCGGGCGGCGACCGCACGACGATGCGGCGCATCGGCTGGGGCGGCCTTGCCGTGCTGATCGTGATCGGCGGCATTGCCGTTGCGCTCTACATGCGCGGTGCGTCCGAGCGCGAAGTGAAGAATCTGCTCGCGGCGGGCGAATACGAAGAAGCGGCGCATTCCGCCACGTCTTATCTACAGCATCATCCCGCCAGCGATTCGATCAGGTCGCTCGGGAGCGAAGCGCTGATGAAAGCGCGCGTGCCCGGTTGGCTCGCCGCATTGCGCGCGAAGCAGTTCGACCGCGCGGCTGCGCTGGTCGAAGGCATGCGTACATCGAGCGAGGGCAACCCGGATGCCGTGTCGCTGATCGACCAGTTGCGCTGGGTCGGCGAGCTCGAGCGTTTCGTCGTGGGCCGTGGCGGCCCCGATGCGTCGATTCACATCTACAGCGACGAAGGCCGCATCGGCGATCTGCTGAAGCGCTGGGAAGATGATGCGAAAGGGCATCAGCGGATACTCGATCGCATCGCGTCGTATGTGCCTGAATTTACCGAGCCGTATGCACTTGCGATGAGCCATCTGCGCAAGCTGCAAAGCGACGATTCGGTGTACCTCGCCGCAATCGAGCGGCTCAATTCGACCATCGCAACAGAACTGGGACACGACAAGCCGAACGCGTTGACGGCCGTGCTCGACGACTACGCACAGCGCTATCCGCGTCTCGCCGGACTCGATGCGGTGCGCGCGGATTTGCGGCAGTACACGGAACTCTTCAACGAAATGACGGCGCGTCATCTGCCGCCGCTGCTCGCGTTGATGAAGAAGGCGAGCTTCAGCACGCCGCCGTTTCAGGCGCAATACACGCAATTGAGCGCGAGTCGCTTGCCGTCGCCGGAAGTGATTGCGAAGCACGATGCCGTGAGCGCCGCGTGGCAGAGCGGCGACAGCCAGCAGGCGCTGGCAGGCTTGCAGGCGATGCCCGCAGGCCCGTGGTCCGATGTGCTCGCGGCGGAGCTCGCGCACAAGAAGGCGGTGCTCGATCAGTTCGCGGACTTGCAGAAAAGCCGTGGTGCGGGCAATCGCGACGACAAGCTGCTGTCGTTTTACGCGAGCCTCGACCCCGTTGAGGACGCGTACTACGTGCGCGCAATTAAAACCGATGTCGACGCGCTGCGCGACAGGGCGCTCGCTCGCGCGCAGGACTCGATCAACCGCGCGCAGACGCTGTGGCGGCAATATCGCGCGAACGGTTCGATCGGCGGCACGCAACGTCTCGAAGCGGGCGTTTCGGAAGGCTTTCGCAATCAGGCGCGTCTGCTTTCGGAAGCGAATACGTCCGCGCAACAGGGCATGCGGATCTATACGCAATTGAAAGCGCCGCCGCCCGCCGGCTCCGATCAGTTGCTCGAAGACATCGAAGCGGAAACGCAATTGCAGCGCCGTTCGTTGCAGGAATTGCGGATGGTACTCGAGCCTGGCTTGCTGAAGTCCAAGCTCGCGTTGATTGGAGGCACTGACGAGTGAAGCGCGACAATCATCCGAAGCCGCTTTACGAAG
The DNA here is from genome assembly GCF_038900715.1 of Paraburkholderia phymatum. Lineage (GTDB taxonomy): Bacteria > Pseudomonadota > Gammaproteobacteria > Burkholderiales > Burkholderiaceae > Paraburkholderia > Paraburkholderia phymatum_A. The sequence goes on from NZ_JAYMRZ010000016.1 coordinate 50,778, forward strand.
CGCTCGAAGATCACAGTGCGGAGGGCATCGCGATCCTTACCGCGGAGCCTGTGCGCATTGCGACGGCGCTCGTGCTGACGCTGGTCGCGCTGGTGGTGGCGGGCCTGTTGTGGTCGTTCATCGGACGCGCGGATGTGATCGTGACGGCGCAAGGGATGCTCGCGCCGGAATCGGACGTGCGGCGCATTTACGCGCCGATCGACGGCGAACTGACCGATCTGTATATCGCAGAAGGGCAGCCCGTATCGAAGGGCGACGTGCTCGCGCGCATCAACGCGCGCGGCGCGATCGAAGCGGCGACCAATGCGTTGCAGGCGCAACTGAAACTCGAAGATGCCGAGCGCGAATGGAAAGAGTTTCCGCAAAAGAAGGAGTTGATGGAACGAAGAGCGGCCGCGCTCAAGGATCAACTCGAAGTGGAAGAGCGTTTGCACGAGAACCGCATCTCCGAAGGCACGACCAAGCTCGCGGAAGGCCAGAAGGCGGAACTCGAAGAAGCGCGCAGCACGCTCGACAATGCGCGCCGCACGCGCGATGCCGCGCGCCAGGAGGCGGATAAGTACGCGCGCCTCTTCGCGCAGCCGGGCGGCGGCGGCGTGGCCGAACTGCAGGTGGATGCGAAGCGCAATGCGTATCTGGAAGCGGACAACGCCTATCGCGTCGCGCAATCGAAGCTCACGGAACTCGACTTCAAGCTGAGCCACGAATACGCACAGGCCAATGCGCAACTCGAAACGAGCGGCCAGCAGGCAACGAGCTTGCAGCTTCAATATGACGCCGCGATTCGCGAAATCACGAGCACCGAAGAGAAACTGCGCCTGCAATTGCAGACGGCGCGCCTCGTCGCCGATGCGGCCGCGCGCATTCGCTTCGAGAACATCGACAAGGACAATTTCCTGCTGATCCTCGCGCCGACATCGGGCGTCATCACGGATGTCACGTCGACGCAAACGGGCGACAAGATCCAGGCGAACACGCCGCTGGGCGGCATCGCGCCTAAGGATGCGCGCCCCGTGCTGAAGATCGAGATCGCCGAGCGCGACCGCGCTTTCCTGCACGAAGGCATGCCCGTCAAGCTGAAATTCAACGCGTTTCCGTATCAGCGCTATGGGCTCATCAACGGCACGCTCGCGTATATCTCGCCCGCGACGAAACCTTCGGCGCAGGACAAGCAGCCTGTCTACGAAGGCCGCGTGTCGCTCGACAAGAATTACTACCAGGTCGCGGAGAACCGCTATCCGCTGCGTTACGGGATGACGGCAAGCGCCGAAATCGTCGTGCGCGAGCGGCGGCTGATCGACCTGGGGCTGGACCCGTTCAGGCAACTCGCCGGATAAGCCGGCCACGATCTGGACGCGCTGCAACGCAAGCCGTAGTCAACATACAACCGCCAGCCCGCCTGTACGTTCGGGCCACCACTAGAGGAGCGGACGAGATGACCGCGATCGTTCGAATCGATGATGAAGTCGTGGATGTCGGCGAATTCACACGCCTGCTGAAGCTCACGGGCCAGTTCGAAAGCCTGATCGAGCAGATGGTGCGCGACAAGCTGACCGTGCATGCCGCAAAGAAGCATGGCGTGACGGTGAATGCCGACGAAATCCAGGAACGCGCGGATCAGTTCCGGCGCGTGCGTGGGCTGCATCGCGCGGCCGACATGAACCAGTACCTCGACACGCTCAAGGTCAGTCTCGACGAGTTCGAGGGGTTCATCACCGACAGCCTGTATCAGGAGAAGATGCTCGACAAGGTGTGCAGCGACGGCGCTATAGAAGAGTACTTCTCGATGAATTCGCCGAAGTTCGACGCGATCGAGATCAGCCACATTCTTCTCGACGACGAAGGCAAGGCCAAGGAAATGATCTCGTATCTGAACGACGATCCCGACGCATTCGCGGAAATGGCCCGCGAGCATTCGATTGCGGATACGAATATATCGGGCGGTGTGATCGGCAAGGTGCTGCGCGGCTCGCTAAAGCCGGATATCGAAGCGAAGATCTTCAACGCGGCAGTCGGCGATCTGCTCGGGCCCTTCGCTTCGCCGGACCGTTCGTGCTTCGAGATCTTTGCCGTGACGGCGAAATATCCGGCGGAGCTCGACGCCGATGTCGCGTCGGAAATCAAACGCCTGCTGCGCGAAGAGTGGCTGATGACGCGCGCCCAGGAACACATCATCGAAGCGCTCTGAGCTGACGCGCGCTACTGCCGGGGACCACGAGCATCATGGATGCACCGCAAACCACGCCGTCCGCTGCCGACTTTCTGTCGACGGTCGAGATCCTGTCGCCGTTCACGCGCGAGGAACTCGACCGTCTCGCGGAACACGTGCAATCGCGCTTTTATTCGTTTGGCGAAACGGTGTGCAACGTGGGCGATCCCGCCGACGGTCTCTACCTGATCAAGTCGGGCTCGGTGCGCATCTTCACCGAAGAGCACGGCAAGGAAATCAGCATGGGCGTGCGCAAGTCGGGCGAAGTGTTCGCCGACATCGCGATGCTGCGCGCGTACGTGCACGAGTCGTCGGTGCGTTCTTCGGGCAAGACGGAGTTGCTGTTCATTCCGCGCGCGGCGATCGAGCCCGTCATCGGCGGCAATCAGGCCGCGCTCGCATTTGTCGCGAGCTATGTCGCGATCAATTCGGCGGGCGGCTTCGTTGCGCAGCTATTCGATTTGCGCGGCAAGCTGAACAAGCAGGAACTCGAAGAATACGTGCGCAGCGTCGGCGTCAAGCGCGTCACCGCAGGCAAGGAGATCCTCAAGCAGGACGGACGCGACGACCGGCGTCTCTATGTGGTGCGGCAAGGCGAAGTGCGCATCGTGCGCCAGGAGGACGGCAACGACTACACGCTTGCGACGCTGCGCGACGGCGAGATCTTCGGCGAAAAGGCCTGCCTGATGCGGCAGGAGCAGGCGGCGTCGGCGATTGCGATGACCGATACGCGGCTGCTCGTCATTCCCGAGCGCACGGTGCATTTCATTCTCGAGCGCAATCCGAAACTGCGCGAAGTACTCGACGAGCGCATCAAATACGCGGATCGCGAGCTTGACCGGCAAAAGCGCATCGAACAGCGGCGCAAGCTGCCGCTGCGGCTCGATTTGCATACGAAGCCGGAACTCGGCGAACGGGTGATCAAGCGCTTTGCGCTCGTCGAGCAGGCGGAGGAAATGGATTGCGGCGCCGCGTGCCTTGCGATGATCTGCAAGCACTACGGCATACCGATGACGCTCGGCAAGCTGCGCGAACTCGCGAACGTGACGACACAGGGCGCGACGCTCGACAGCCTCGCGCGCGCGGGCGAATCGCTGGGCTTTACCGCGCGCGGCGTGCAATGCACGTTCGATTCGCTGCGAGGCTTCGATCTGCCGTTCATCGTGCATTGGGAGGGCTACCACTACATCATCGTGTACGGCGTGTCGAAGGATCACGTCTGGCTCGCCGATCCCGCCCTGGGGTTTCGCAAGCTGAATATCGAAGATTTCGAACGCGGCTGGAGCGGCACGTGCCTGCTGTTCACGCCGGGGCCGAATCTCGTGCAGCTGTCGGCGTCGCGCTCGCCGTGGCTGCGCTTCGTCGCGTATCTGACGCCGTACAAGAAGATACTGATGCACCTGTTTCTCGCGACGTTCGTGATTCAGGTGCTGGGCGTGATTCCGCCGTTGATCATCCAGAACATCCTCGATGGCGTGATCGTGCATCAGAACATCAGTCTGCTGCATCTGCTGATACTCGGCCTGATCATTTCGAATGTGTTCTCGCAGCTGATGTCGATGATTCGCGCGTATCTGTCGAACTTCATGGTTCGCAACATGGACTTCGCGATGATGTCGCAGTTCTTCAAGCACACGATGTCGCTGCCGTTCTCGTTCTTCGCGAAGCGCAAGACGGGTGACATTTTCGCGCGCTTCCAGGAGAACCAGACGATCCGCGCGTTCCTGACGGAATCGACGGTGACGACGGCGCTCAATCTGCTGATGGTGTTCATCTATTTCGCGATCATGTTCTTCTACAACGCGAAGATGACGATGGTGCTGATTGCATTCGTCATTCCCATCACGGCTCTGACGGTTGTCGCTACGCCGAAGATCAAGAACTACGCGCGCGAAACGTTCTCGGCGGCAACGGATTCGAAGTCGTTCCTGATGGAGGCGCTATCGGGCGTCGAGACGGTGAAGGGCATGGGCATCGAGCGGCCCGTGCGTCTGCGCTGGGAAAAGAAGTACGCGAAAGCCCTTGAAGTGCAGTACCGCGCGCACGCGTTCAACATCCTGATCGGCTTCGTCAGCCAGTTGCTGAACGCGGCGACGACGATCGCGATTCTCTGGGTCGGCGCGAATCTCGTGCTCGCGCGTGAAATGACGATTGGCCAGTTGATCGCGTTCAATGCGTTCATGGGCAGCGTGCTGACGCCGCTGATGGGACTCGTCAGCTTGTGGAGCATGCTGAACGATGCGGGCGTCGCGATGGAACGTCTCGGCGACGTGCTCGACATCGAGCCGGAGCAGAAGCCGGAAGATCTGCCTTCACGCGTGATGCTGCCGGACCTTCAAGGCGCGATCAGCCTGAACGGCGTCTATTTCCGTTACGGCGAAAACGAAGGCGCGTATGTGCTCGAGAACATCACGTTCGATATCAAGCCGGGCGAACTCGTCGCGATAGTCGGAAGAAGCGGCTCGGGCAAGACGACGCTCGCGAAGCTGCTGGTCGGCTTTTACGCGCCGAGCGACGGCAAGATGACCGTCGACGGTTATGACATGAACGTGGTCGACAAGGCGTTCTATCGCGCGCAGATCGGCTATGTGATGCAGAGCAATCTGCTGTTCTCGGGCACGATTGCCGAGAACATCGCGAGCGGCGACGATACGCCCGACCGGCGGCGCATAGAAGAAGTCGCGAAGATGGCCGACGCGCATGCGTTCATCAGCAAGCTGCCGCTCGGCTACGAACAGATCGTCGGCGAGCGCGGCATCGGCTTGTCGGGCGGACAGATCCAGCGTCTGTGCATTGCGCGCGCGCTGTATCACGATCCGCGTCTGCTCGTATTCGACGAAGCGACGTCGGCACTCGATACGCAATCGGAAAGCAATATCCTCAGCAACATGCACGACATCCTCAAGGGACGCACGGCCGTCATCATCGCGCACCGTCTGAGCACGATCATGCGCGCGGACAAGATCCTCGTGCTGTACGAAGGCGCGATCGTCGAGCAGGGGCGTCACGAGGAACTGGTCAACCGGAAGGGCATGTACTACCAGCTCGTCCAGAAACAGTTGAGCGCGTGATGAAGATACTCGACCAGCAACCTGAAGAAAGCAGTTCCGCCCTCTCATACGCGGGATTGATCGAGAAGATCGAGATATTGCGTTCGACGCTGCGCTGGTCGTCGCGGCTCGAACGCGCGGATATCGAAAAGATCCTGAAACAGGCCAGTTCCTTGCGCGACGAAGTGATGCAGATGTCGCACAAGGAGCGCTTCGTGCAGGCGGCCGTCGTCGAGCCGTTGCGCGGCGACCAGTCGCGTGGCGCGCGGCGGCAGGCGCTGCTTGCGCGCAGCTTCATTTTCGAAGGCACGTTCGGCGATAACCATAAGCTGCTTGAAGCGCTCGAAATCGCCGAGAAGGCCGCGCCGACCGATCTGCCCGTTTTGATCGACGGCGAAAGCGGCACCGGCAAGGAGCTGATGGCGAAGGTCATTCACGCGAACGGCAGCCGCGCGGACAAGCCGTTTATCTCCGTCAACTGCGGCGCGATTCCGGACAACCTTCTTGAATCGGAACTGTTCGGTCATCGCAAGGGCGCATTCACGGGCGCGACGAACGACCGCAAAGGCAAATTCGAAAGCGCGCATACAGGTACGATCTTTCTCGACGAAATCGGCGAGCTGCCGTTGACGGGACAGGTGAAACTGCTGCGCGTGCTCGAAGCGCATGAAATTCAGCGCGTGGGTTCCGACGAGCCAATCGGCGTCGATACGCGCATCGTCGCCGCGACCAACCGCAACTTGCGCAAGCTGAGCGAGCAGGGCACGTTCCGCGAAGATCTTTTCTATCGGCTGAGCGTCATCCACGTGACGCTGCCGCCATTGCGCGAGCGGCGCGATGAAATTCCGCTGCTGATCCAGTACTTCGGCGACGAGGCAGCAGGCGTGCTCAAGCGCCGTCCCGTGAGAATAACCCCTAAATTAAGGGACTTTCTGCTGACCTATTCGTATCCGGGCAATATCCGTGAATTGCGCAACGTGATGTACCGCATTTCGTGTCTCGCGGGCGATATCGCCGATGTCGATCATTTGCCGACGGATATGCGCCCTTCGTCGCCGATTTCTTCGTTGATACCCGGCGTGGCGAGCGAGACGGCAAATGGCGCCGCGAGCGTGACGAATCTGCTGTCGCTCAGCGACGCGAAGCGCGCCGCCAGCGACGAAGCCGAAAAGGCCTTCTTGCAGCGCGGCTTGCGGGAAGTGGGCGGCACGGTGGCGGAACTGGCGCGGCGCGTCGACATGAACCGCTCGCATCTTCAGATGCTGCTGAAGAAGCACGGGCTGCATTCGAAGGATTTTCGCCGCGAGCATGCGCAGGCCAATGCGCGCAAGGACGAGACGGAAGCGAACGACGAAACGCAATGACGCAACGCAGTGACGCAACGCAATAGCGAAACCAAAGCGTCGTATCAGGGCGCCGGATTGAGCAGCGTTTTGTCAGACGCATGCGGGTCTTCCGCCTGCACGACGATGGCCGTGATGTTGTCGCGGCCGCCACGCGCCAGCGCCATATCGACGAGTTCACCGGGGGCATGCAGGCAATCGACAGAGGAGAGCGTCTTGTGAATCTCTTCGTCCGTCACTTCGTTGCTCAGGCCGTCGCTGCATAGCAGGAACACGTCGCCGTCCGCGACTTCGAGCGCGTCTTCGTCGAGATCGAGATGATCGGTTGCGCCGACCGCGCGCGTAATGATGTTGTGCGCGGGATGATTGCGCGCTTCTTCATCGGTCAGATAACCGGAGCGGCGCAGCTCTTCCACCTGGCTGTGATCGCGCGTCAGCTGGCGCAACTGCCCTTCACGCAGCAGATAGATGCGGCTGTCGCCCGCCCACAGGTAGCCGCAGAAGCGGTCGCATGCGAGCAGCACGACGACGGTGGTGCCGATGCGCGGCACCTGCCGGCGGCTTGCCTCTTCGCGTAGCTGGCGGTTCGCGTCTTGCAGGCACGTGCGCGCCTGGGCGATGGACTGCTTGATGCCCGTTGCGTCCGGTAGCTGGCCGAGTATGCCGACGACGAGCTGGCTCGCGAGATCGCCGACCGCGTGACCGCCCATGCCGTCGGCCACGGCCCAAAGGCCGCGTCGCGGCTCATCGAGGCAGGCGTCCTCGTTGATCTCGCGCACGCGGCCGGTGTCGGAGCGTGCCGCCGACGCCCACCGGAATTGACTGATACAGGTCACGGCATCTAAGCCCGGTTCAGACTTCGTTCGTCAGGAGCGGTAATGACGGCCGAGTTGTTGCCCGTGTTCTGGACGTTGACCGTCTGGAACTGGTTGATCATCTGGTTAGCATAGAAGTTGTTCGTGACGTCGTACAGGTTCACGACGGGGCCGACGCTCGGCGTGTTCTGGACGAACGGCGTGATCCAGCCGAATACCCACGGTGCGCCGCCGCCGCCGCTGATCGCGGACATTGCCTTGCGATCGAGCGCGAGGTTGAGGGGCAGGTCGCTGATGTTGATGGATGCCATGACGTGTCTCCCGATCGGCCGTCAAACACAAGGCCGCGAGTCAGAGAATGATGTGTGATGCCAGCTAAGGTGCAAGGCCTATGCCAGTTTGCGTTGCGTGCGCGAGCTTTGCTGCCGATCGTTGCTGGGCGCGGCATGGCGATGACCATTCTCTGATCGCGCGGCATGCCGGCGACTCGTTGCGTTGGCAGTGGCCCAACAAAGGGCAGCCGCAAAAGGTGGGGTAGCCAACACATTTGCGCGCCGCGTCGGGCGTCGCGCAAGAGCGTGAAGTGATGGTGCCCGCACAACACAACGGCCCGAATTTCTGTTGGGGCTATCCATACACAAGCTGCCTGCAAGGCACGGTTCAAGAGGAAATCTATCGTTAAATCAATGGTTTGCTTTGCCTGGTCCGCTTGATGCAAAAGAGTCGGCAACAGTGTTGGCCTTTTGAATCGGATAGCTGGACAGAGCCATGAACCGCAACCTCGAACAATCAAGCAGTGAACAAGGCGCAAACCGCGCGGCCGCTTATGCATCGGCGGACGTCGCGCTCGGCGGTTCCGATGACGAACCCGCACTCGGTGCTCACCTGATCACGCAACGCCGCGGCTACGAGCATCACGGCATCTATGCAGGCAACGGCAAGGTCATTCACTACGCTGGTTTCGCCAAGTCCGCGCATCGCGGCCCCGTCGAAGAAGTGCCGCTCGAACAGTTCGCCGACGGTCACGCCGTCGCCGTGCGTCCGCATCCGTTCCCGAAGTTCTCCGGCGAAGAAACCGTGCTGCGCGCCCGCGCGCGCCTCGGCGAAAACCGCTATCGCCTGCTGACGAACAACTGCGAGCACTTCTGCGCATGGTGCTTGCTCGGCGAAAGCCGCAGCGAACAGGTCCACGAATGCTTCACGCATCCGCGCGCGGGCGTGCACGCGCTGCTGTGCCTCGTGAGCGCTTTCGTCGCCAAGCGGATGAAAATCGGCCACGCCGTTGTTAACGCAGCATGAACGCCGCAGTATGAACGCCGCAGCATGAACCCGGCAGCATGAACCCGGCAACTGAAGTTTGAAGCAGACAAAGACACGAAGGAGACCATCATGAGCCCGACCGGAAAGACACTGCACTGGGCCGTCGACAAGTGGCTTGCGCCCACGCCCGCGATGCCTGCGCGCGTCGTTCGCTTCTGCCGCACGCAGATGCATCGGCGCTGCGTGTGCGTCGAGGCCGCGCGTCCCGGCGGGCTGCTGTCGATCTTCTTCTTCCGTCACGACGACGGATCGTGGAATGTGTTTCCGCCTGCGCAAGCGCGCCCGGCGATGTCGGCATGGAGGACTGCGTGATGAAGAACGGCGACCCGGCGTGCAACGCACGCGGCCCGCGCATCGAGCGGCTGGCGCTGTGCGGCGCGCAATCTATTCGCCAGGCTGGCAGAAGCGCCGCCCCGGTACGTGCGACATTACGGCCTCGGCGATTTGACGAGGCGTGCTCTCGGCAGGCACGACGCGCCGGCAGGATTCAACGTCGTGCCTGAAGGTCCATTCGACGAGCCGGTACGAGCGTCCCCACGGATGCTGCATCGGCGGTGAGACGGTGCAGCTGCGGATCGTGAGCGTTTGCGCGTTGCCGTGCAGCGCGCGCAGATGTTCGAGCACCGAGTCTTCGACCATCGTGTATCTCCTTACTCCAGCCCCATGCAGACCACTAGATCCGGTCCCATGCAAAAAGTCGCAACGGGAGGCCCCACCCCCGGCGAAAAAAAATGCCGCCGATACTCAGGCGGCTCAACAGGGGATGTTGAGCCGCATGTTCACAGGAAAGAATTAAACGAGCCTTAAAAGTGGTGGCTCCACGATTTCGTGGACGCGTAGGCCGCCGCTTAATGCTGCTCGCCGTAGCCGTCGGTCAGCGTGTGCAGGAACGCGACGATATCGTGCATGTCCTCATCGGACATCGCCGGCTGCTCGCCGAACTTGCGGTCGAACGGCGCATCCTTCACGTCGACGTTCGCGCGATACGCGGCCGGAATATCGTTGTACTTCTCCGGCTTGCCGTCGGCGCCGCGCGGATAAAAGCGCGCGGGATCGGTATTGCGCGCGTTGTAGAACGCCATCACGTCGTCGAGATTGTTGTAGATGCCGTTGTGAAAGAACGCGTGGCGCGTCGCCGAATTGCGCAGCGTCGGCGTGAGGAACATCCCGCAGTATTGCGTCTGGTCCTTCAGGTCGGTGCGGAAGGGGCCGCAGATGCCCATGTCGAAGAAGTACGGATCGCGGTTCTGCGCAAGCGTCGTGTTGCGCGGCACGCCGAGCGCTTCGTACTGGAAGTCGGTGAACATCGGCGGCAGCCCGTCGCGGCTCGGCTTCGACAGATGGCAGCCCGCGCAGTTGGCCTTGTCGGGATCGTTGAAGAGATGCAGGCCGCGCAGTTCGGCACGCGAGAGACGCGCCTTGCCTTCGAGCCAGTAGTCGTACTTGCTGGTGTACGGATGGAACGACGGGTCCTCGACCTGATAGCGCGCGACGGCGAACATCGCTTCGGCGACGGCGAGCCGCTGGTCCTTGAAGATGTTGGGGCCGAACAGCTGCATCATCGTCTTGGCATAGCGCGCGTTTTGCAGCTTGCGCAGCACTTCGGCGTCGTCCTTGTTCGCCATCTCGACGGGATTGAGCATCGGGCCCGACGCTTGTTGTTGCAGCGTATCGACACGGCCGTCCCAGAAGAGTCCGCCCTGCGGCACCATTTCCGCCGCTGCGGGCGCCGCGCCCGCCGTCTTTTGCGCGCGTTGCGTGCCCGCGGCCTGGCTTGCGAGTTGCGCGAGGTTGGCCGGGTTGTCGTCGTTCTCCGCGCTGTCGGGGCCGATGCTGAAATTCGGCTGACGGTACAGATACATCAGCGAAGGCGGCGGCCGGTAGCCTTGCAGCGTCATGTGCTCGCCGCCCAGCTGCACGGCGAGATCGTTGGGCGGGCCATACGCGTGCGCGGGGCTGTGGCACGTCGCGCACGACTGCTTGCCGGACGCCGACAGCGACGTGTCGAAGAAGATCTCCTTGCCGAGCATCGCGACAGCGGAGAGCGGCGCGACGGACGGGCGCTGCAACGTGACGGGATGCGCATTGGCGCCCGTCATGTCCTCGACGATTGCTCCGATGGCATCGGGCATGTACTGCGGATACGCGACGGCGAATCCGCACGCGCCGAGCGCCACGACGACAACGGCCGCGACGCACAGCGCGAGCGCGCGGCGCCGCGAGCGGGACGGCGAACCGCTCGGGGCGTTGTTGGGTTCAAGCGGCGTGGGATTCACTGACGGCGTAGAGAGCTCGGTCATATTCGATGGCGATGCGATGACTGATTCGGGACAGACGCGCCGCACAGGCCGCGCCTCGAAAACGAAAGCGCCGCGTTGCGCCGGTTTCCCGGCTGCAACACGGCCATGCTGCTAAAAAAGCGCCCGACGCACTCGATGCGTGCGTCAGATCGCGGGCACCGAGCTGACGGGCGTGCCTTGCGTCTGGTCGAGGAACAGCGTCGGGTTCTTGCCGCCGTTCGAGAAGTCGAACATCGACATGATGCTGCCCGACGTCGCGTCGAACGAGCCGCCGCCGATGCGCTGACCGCTCAGCCAGTTGTCCTCGATGAAGCGCACGACGGACGCCTGGTCGACGAACGTGTGATCGACGTAGTTCGTCTTCGCCCACGGCGAGATCACGAGGAACGGAATGCGCGTGCCGGGGCCGCAGCGGCCATTGACGGCGCCGCCGTTCACGCCCGCCGGCTGCGTGCCCGTCGTGCCGCACACGCCCGCGCCGTTCAGCTGGTCGGCCTGCGCATCGAACGAGCCATGCACGGGCGGCATGAACACATGGTCGTACCAGCCGTCCGAGTCGTCATACGTGACGATCACGGCCGTGCTGTTCCAGTCGGGCTGCTGCTGCAGGAAGTTCACGACCTTCGTGACGAACTGCTGTTCGTCGAGCGGATCGGAGTAGCCCGCGTGCGCATCCTGCGCGGCGGGCGCCTTCAGGAAGCTCACGGAAGGATAGTTCCCAGCCTTCACGCTAGCGAAGAAGTCATCCGTGTCGTACTGGTGGTTCGCCGGCTCCGGCGTCTTGCCGTCGGATTCCGTGCTGTAGCCGATCGCGGCCGTCGAGCTCGGACGCGTGTGCTGCGGGTTGGCCGTCGACGTGTAGTACTGGAACCAGTTGTGGTGCGGAATGTAGTCGGCCGTCGCGGCGCCCACGGCCGTCGCGACCGTGCTGCGCTTGCAGCCCGTCGTGCCGTTCGGGTTCGTCGTCGACAGGTTGAAGCCGCCCATGAAGCCGCCCCACGTGATGCTCTTCGCGTTCAGCAGGTCGCCGATGTTCTTGCCCGACATCAGCACCTGATCGGTCTGGCTCGAACACACGTCGTTGCCCGGATCGACGTCGTTGATCATCGTGATGCCGCCCTGGCCGTCGTTGATGAAGAACGAGCTCTTCGCGACCGTCGACGGGCTCGCCGTCGTCTTCAGGATCTGCACGCCGTTGGTCTGGCCCGAAACGACTTCGAGCGCGCCCGGCGTCGACGGACCATACGTCGACGTCCACGCGTTGTCGCTCATCGAGAACTTCTGCGCGTAGTTCCACAGGCCCGTGACGGTGTTGCCGTCGAAGTAGCCCATCACCTGGCCCGTCGTGCCGAACGCGCCGACGCCGCCGCTCGAGCCCTTACCCGTGAACTTCGGGAAGAGGTCGGCTGCGCCGTTGTCGTTCGCCTGCTGCTCCGCTGTGTACGCGTGGTTCTGGTCGGCCGTCGCAGCCTGCGTGCGGTCGAGGCGGAACGGATTCGCTGCGCCCGTGCCGTTGGCCGTGTTCAGGTTCGGGTTGGCCGTCAGCAGCGTGCCCGTCAGGATGTTCGCCGACGGCGTGCCGGCGGCGGGCGAGAACGCCGGCTCCCCGGCCGGGTTCGTCGCGTTCGGATAGGTGCCGAAGTAGTGATCGAACGAAACGTTCTCGCCGTAGATCACGACGAGGTGCTTGATGGGTGTGGCGGTTTGCAGCGAGTTCTGAGCGGTCGAGTTGTTGTTGTGATCGCTGCCGCATGCGAACAGCGACAGCGCCAACCCTGCGCAAGGAACGGCTATCAAAGCTCGGCGAAACATAATGACGTAGCTCCCGGGAATGAATTGTTGATTTGTTTCGGGGCGGTCGTATCGTGAGCGCGCCGATCTCAGGCGCGTGACGATCCGCATGACGATGCGGGCCGCGTGTCGGCTATGCCGACGCGACCGAATTGAATCAAACAGGTGTGAACTTATGGAGTCGTGTAACTTTCGCCGCTGTCATCGTCGGACAGCGTTGTGAAAGGCGCCGATTGTCAAATCGTCAATGCGTGCCGGCACAACCACCGGCGCGGCTGGCGTTTGTCTTGCATCGCGCTTACGAAAGAAAAGAGCGCGTCATCGTGCCGGTGGCGCGGACGATGACGAAGTGGCGTCAGGAGACTGCACAATGTCGAGCGATTCGACGCGCACGGCGGGCAGTTGCACGTGTTGCGCATCGGCGTTGTTGACGCGTGTGATCGTGCCGTGGATCTTCACCTGCTGGTTCTGCAACGAGAGCGCCTGTTCGCGTGAGATGCCTTCGAGTTCGAACACGCCGCGCGCATCGTAGACGACGGCAGTGCCGATGATCTGCGGCGAAATCTTCGCCGCGCCCAGTTCGGCCGATTCGACCCACAGATTGACCGTCGTGCCGTCGGACGTGTTCGTCGTCTGCGCGAGCGTCGTCGTGCGCGGCGAGTAGTCGGCGTAGTAGAACGTGCGCGTATCGCCGACGTTGTAAGTCGTCGTCGATGCGCCGTTCGTCGAATAGCGCGCGGCCGGCGCGACACGGTTCGTCGCGAGCGCAGCCCAGCCCCGATAGTTGAAGTCGCGGATCGCGGCCAGCGTCGGATTTTCGCCGCTCGCGGTCGTCGCCGTTGCCATTGCCGTTGCCATTGCCGTTGCAGCCGACAGCGGCTGTGCGCGCATGATCGACGCCGACATGTTCGCGCTCGACGTGCTCAATGCAATGGCCGGCATCGGCTGCGCGCTCGTGCCTTCGTTCGTGAAGACGAGCGTCATGTTCTGCCCCGACAGTCCCTTGATGCTGACGGGCACGTCGATCGCCGATGCATTCGTGTTGACCGCCTGCCATACGGCCGTGCCGCTGCCGGTGTAAGTCGAATCGTCGGCTGCCGAGCAGGACGAGCAGGCGGCATGCAGCACGCTGTCGTTGCTGGCGGGCGCAGGCGTGCTCGTCGTGGCGGGCGTGCCCCTGGCCGCGCTCGACGTCGGCGCGCTGTCGTTGCCTCCACCGCCGCAGCCGCCGAGCGTCGCGATAACCGGCAGCGCGATCGGCAATGCAAGAGTCGCGACGCGTGCCGCTATCGATTTCGAGCGCTGGCTGCCCATCGCAGATGCCCTTTCGGTGTCGCCGGCGATGGGGCAGGGCATCGCGGATCGTGCCGGCGTGTCGGTCCGCGATGTGCGTCAAGCGGCCTCACGGGCGTCGGCGCGCGAAGCGGACTGATGACGGGAGCGCTGAAGCAAGGGGATGAGGCGTCGATGGCCTCTGCTGGAATATCGGCGGCGCGGGAGGCAACTTTAGGCGCCGATGCCGTTTGAAACGCAAGGCGGTTGCGAAAAGACATCGCTTTAAACAGAAGCGCGCATTGACGATTCTTTACGCGTCGCCGTGCGCTTGCATCGGACAATGTGCGACCGGCATCCGTGCATGCCGCGCACGTTGTTTCCACAGGTCAACTCTTCGTTCAGCGCATATGCAGCCGATCCTCGATCCGTTTCTGACTTTTCTTCGCCACGCCGTCGACGCGCAGTCGAACAGCGATGCGCGTTCGCGTTCGCTGTGGCTCGAAGCGGCCGCGCATCTTCATCCGACGGATCGCGCTTCGATCGACAGGATGATGGTCGCGCTGCTTCAACAACAGCAGATCGCGCAAGGCATTTCGCTCGTCGAAACGATCGCGCAACTCGAACCGCGCGATGCAGTGGCGAGCGTGCGCCTGGGCTACGCGCTGCAAAGCGCGAACCGGCATCGCGATGCGCTCGCGCCGTATCGCCATGCGCTTGCAATCGATCCGGCGTTTCCGCGGTTGCGGACGAATCTCGCGATCGCGCTCAACCGCACGGGCGGCGATCCCGAAGAAGAGCGGCAATTGCTAGAAGCGGCCGTCGCCACGGACCCCGCCGATTTCGGCGCGTGGATCAATCTGATGGGTGCGCGGCGCGCGTGCTTCGATGTCGAAGGATCGCTGGCTGCGGCGATGACGGCGGTCGAACTCGATCCGCGCAGCGCGCTTGCGCACGGCAATCTCTCGCAGGCGCTGAAGGAGTCGCAGCGCTGGGACGACGCGCTCGCTCACGCGAAGAAGGCCTGCGAGCTTGCGCCCGACAACGCTTCGCTGCGCACGGCGCTCGCCGTGCTGTATCTGCTGCGCGGCAATTACGTCGAAGGCTGGTCCGCGCACGAAGCGCGCTGGAGCGCTCCCGCAAGCATGCTGACGAGCGGCCGTCCCGCGTTCGGCAAGCCGCAGTGGCGCGGCGAGCCGCTGGCGGGCAAGACGCTGCTCGTATGGGGCGAACAGGGCATGGGCGACGTGTTGCAGTTCTGCCGCTTCATTCCGTCGTTGGCGCAGCGCGTGCATCGCGAAGGCGGGCGGCTCGTGTGGAATTCGTTTCCGCAGATGGGCGGGCTGTTGCCGCGCAGCTTCGGCGAGCATATCGATGCGTATTCGTCGGCGCGCGACGTCGATGCGCTGCCGCCTTTCGACTTCGAACTGCCGCTCGCGAGCGCGCCGCTGATGCTCGATACGCGCGTCGACACGATTCCATGCGCCGTGCCCTATCTGCATGCCGATGCCGCCGCGCGCAACGCATGGCGCGCGCGTCTTGCGGGCGAGCCGCGTCTGAAGGTCGGCCTCGCGTGGACAGGCAGCCTGACGCATGGGCGCAACGTCTTTCGGCGCGTCGCTGGGAGCGGTATGCGCGGGCGTTTGGCGGACTCGAAGGTGAACTCAGAGGTGAACGCGAAGGCGTCGCGTTCTATTCGCTGCAACCGGGCGCGGCCGACGACGTCGCGGCGGCGCGCGCAGCCGGCCTGCCGATGACCGACTTCACGCACGAATGGCACAGCTTCGACGACACGGCGGCCTTCGTCAGCGAACTCGATCTAGTGATCAGCGTATGCACGTCGACGGCGCATCTCGCGGGCGCGCTCGGCCGGCGCACGTGGGTGCTGCTCGACGTCAACCCGTACTGGACGTGGATGACGCAAGGGCGCGACAGTCCGTGGTATCCGACGGCCACGCTCTACCGGCAGCGGCAGTTCGCGCAATGGCAGCCGGTGATGGATGAAGTCGCAAGCGATTTGCGCGCGCTTGCACGAAGCCGCGCGTGACGAAGCAACGCATGTGCCGACGGCGCGGCATGGCGGGCATCACACGTCGGGCGCATGCGTGGCTTCGGATGCGGGCATCGTCACGGGCGCATCGGGCGGCACGCCGAGCAGCTGCAACGCGCCGCCCGTCACCGCGCTGAAGACGGGGCCCGCAACCGTGCCGCCGTAGAACGCGCGGCCCGCCGGATCGTCGATCATCACCGCGACGATCAGACGCGGATCGCTCATCGGCGCCATGCCGACGAAGAGCGACCGGTAGCGGTTCTTCGCATACGTCGCGCCGACCTGCTTGCGCGCCGTCCCCGTCTTGCCGCCGACGCGATAGCCGTCCACATTCGCCGCGCGCCCCGTGCCGCCCGCGCCCGTCGCCATTTCGAGCATCGAGCGGATCGCCGCAGCCGTCGCAGGCGTCGTGACGCGCTGGCCATCGCCTCTCGCGGCGGAACGCGCCGGGTCGGCCATGAGGCTGACCGGGTGCAGCGTTCCGTCGCCCGCATACGCGGTGTACACCTGCGCGATCTGCAGCAGCGACGTCGAAAGGCCATAGCCATACGCCATCGTCGCCTGCTCGATCGGGCGCCAGCGCGAGAACGGACGCACGCGGCCCGCCGCGACGCCCGGAAACGTCAGTTGCGGCGCGCGCCCGAGTCCGTACTCCTGATACTTGTCCCAGATGGTTTCGGCGGGCAGGTTCAGCGCGAGCTTCGCGAGCGCGATGTTGCTCGACTTCTGCAATGCCTCGGCAATCGTCATGCGTCCGTGATTCGACGTGTCGTGAACCACGTTCGGGCCGATCCGATACCAGCCCGGCGCGGTATCGATCATCGAATCCGGCCGCACGAGGCCGCGATCGAGCGACAGCGCGACTACCAGCGGCTTGATCGTCGAGCCCGGCTCGAACGTATCGACGACGGCGCGGTTGCGCAGCTGTTGTCCCGTGAGCCGCGTGCGGTCGTTCGGATCGAAGCTCGGGTAATTCGCGAGCGCGAGAATCTCGCCGTTGCGCGAGTCCAGCACGACGACGCTGCCCGCCTGCGCGCTGTGCTTCGCGACGGCCGTCTTGAGTTGCGCATACGCAAGCTGCTGGATGCGGCGGTCGATGGTCAGATGCACGGTCGCGCCGTTTTGCGCGGGCGTGAGCGGCCGCGTATCGGAGACCACGCGCCCGAGACGATCGCGGATCACTTCGCGCTCGCCCGGCTCGCCGGCGAGCAGTTCGTTGGCCGAGAGCTCGATGCCTTCCTGGCCGTTGTCCTCGATATCGGTGAAGCCGACCACGTGCGCGGCCGCTTCGCCTTCCGGATAGAAGCGCTTCGAATCGGCGATGCGCGTGATGCCCGCGAGATCGAGCTTGTCGATATGCGCGGCCGTCCGCGCATCGACCTGGCGCTTGAGCAGCACGAAGCTCTTGTCGCCGGATACGCGGCGCGCGAGTTCCGCGCGCGGCATGTCGAGGAGCTTCGCGAGCGGCGCATGAGCGGCATCGTCGAGCAGTTTCGGCGACGCCCAGATTTCATACGTCGCGAGACTGACGGCGAGCATCGCGCCATGCCGGTCGACGATGCGCCCGCGTGTCGCATCGAGTTCGATGGTCCGCTGATAGCGCTTTTGCCCCTGCTCGACGTAGAAGTCACGATTGACGACCTGCACCCAGAGCGCGCGGCCGATCAGCGACGCGAACGCCGCGAACACGAGGATCACGATCAGCTTCGAGCGCCACATCGGCAGCCGCGCGACGAGGACGGGATTCTTCGCGACAGGCGCGTACGGGTCGTGGTTTTGCTTGCGTGTCATGAGGGCGAAGCCGGCCGTTCCGATGACCGGTCCACAGTGAGCGTGGAACGGATTGTAATAAGAACGTAATCTCGGCGCGAGCTTCGCGCAAGCAATCGCGATGGAAGAGGGCCGTGTCGTTACGTGCGGCCGCGCTCACATCGCGTGGAATGCGGGCAACGTGGAGTTGAAAAATCGGACGTAACGCCCGTTCAACTTATGCGTCGTCTCCGACGCGGCGTGTTGAAGAGGCGCTCGCGATGAGCGCCTTCTTTTTATCGACTGCCTTCGACTGCCTGCGGGTGCCTGCGGGTGCCTTTTCCTGGGCTGCGTTTTATGGACCGCCTTGGCCGCATCGAAAACGGCACGTCAGCGCGCACTCACGCGGGCAGCGAGAAACTCGAAATCGCCTCGCGCAGCACGCCGACCTGATCCTTCAGCGAATGCGCGGCCGCAGCCGCCTGCTCGACGAGCGCCGCATTCTGCTGCGTGACCTGGTCCATTTCGACGACGGCGCGATTCACCTGCTCGATGCCCGCGCTCTGCTCGCGCGACGCATGGCTGATTTCCTCGAGTATCTCGTTCACGCGGCGCACCGATGCGACGAGTTCCGTCATCGTCGAGCCGGCGTTCGCGACGAGCGACGCGCCTTCCTCGACGCTGCCCGTCGACGCTTCGATCAGCGCTTTGATCTCCTTCGCAGCCGTCGCCGAGCGTTGCGCGAGGCTGCGCACTTCCGCGGCGACGACGGCAAAGCCACGGCCCTGTTCGCCGGCGCGCGCCGCTTCGACGGCGGCGTTCAGCGCGAGAATGTTGGTCTGGAACGCGATGCCGTCGATCACGCCGATGATGTCGCCGATCTGCCGCGAGCTGTTCGTGATGTCGCCCATCGTGCGGACCACGTCATCGACGACGCGGCTGCCGCGCGTCGCGACGTCGGCGGCCTGGCTCGCGAGCTGAGCGGCCGTGGCGGCGCTGTCGGCGTTCTGCTTCACGTTCGACGTCATCTCGTCCATGCTCGATGCCGTCTGCACGAGGGCGGCCGCCTGCTGTTCCGTGCGCTGCGACAGATCGGTGTTGCCCGCCGCGATTTCGCTCGCGCCGACGTTGATGTTCTCGGTGCCGGCGCGCACGCGCGACACGGTATCGACGAGGCCTTTTTGCATCGTGCGCAGTGCGTGCAGCAGGCTCGCACCATCGCGATGCGCGACAGGGATGGGCGTCGCCAGATCGCCGCGCGCCATGCGCTGCGCCGCTTCGACGGCCACTTCGAGATCGCCGCCGAGCGTCTGCTTCACGCTGCGCAGCACGATCACCATCGCGACGGTTGCGAGCGCGCCGAGCGCGAACGTGATCGCGAGCCAGCGCACGAGATCCGCGTAGAACGCGTTCTGCACATCGTCCATGTACATGCCCGTGACGAGCACCCAGTCCCACGGCGCGAAGCGCATCGCGTAGCTGGTCTTCGCGACGGGCGTGTCGCTGCCGGGCTTTGACCACAGATAGTCGACGAAGCCTCCCTTGCCCTGGTTCGCCGCCTTCACCAGATCGAGGAACAGGTGATTGCCCGCCGGGTCCGCGAAATCCGCGAGGTTCTTGCCGACGAGGGCCGGCTTGAACGGATGCATCAGCATGACGGGCTGCGAGTCGTTGACGGAGAAATAGCCGTCGGAGCCGTAGCGCAGCGCGGAGAGCGAGTCGAACGCCTGCTTTTTCGCGTCGGCTTCGGACATCGCATTCTGCTGCGACAGCGTGTAGTAGCGGTTGACGATCGCGTTCGCTTCTTCGACGAGCGTGGTCAACTGGTCGCGGCGGTCGGAAATCATCGACGCACGGTTCTGCCACGCGCCGAACGCGCCAATGAGGATCAGGCCGATCCAGAGGATCGCAATCATCGACGCGAGTTTCTTGTTGAGAGTCATGGTGAAGTGAGGATGGTCGGTTTGCGGCGGCTGGGGTCGAGGCTTGCGCGTTGTTGCCGGTCGTTGCCGAGGTCGTTGAGTGCCGATGCTGCTGGTTTTCGTGGCGGCTGATAACGCGCTGCCCGATGGGTATAACGGCGCGCGCCCGCCAGACCTGACGCGGGGAAACCCGTAATCTGACGTCGATCAATTCGTATGATGTTTAACGTCGCGAATCGCGTTTCACAAACGCATGGCGGTCTTGCCGGCTCCACGGACAGACTTCGCGTAATCGCGGTACTCTCCTACCCGGCGCACTTTCCGCTTTGTCGCAACCCGCAACGGTTTCAACAGGACACGATCCGATGCCCAACGACATTCCAGAACCGCAAGCCGTCGATAGTCCCATTACCCGCAGCGTGATTTTCATCGTCGCGACGCTCGCCGCCGGACAGGACCACGCCAGCGCCGTGCGCGCATGGTGCGCGGATATCGGCGCGCTCGTGCGCTCCGTCGGCAAGCGCGTGCCGTCCGGCAACCTGTCGTGCGTGTGCGGCTTCGGCTCCGACGCGTGGGACACGCTGTTCGGCGCGCCGCGTCCCGCGCAGCTTCATCCGTTTCGCGAGTTCGGGCCGGGCGAACGCCGCGCGGTCGCGACGCCCGGCGACATCCTGCTGCACATTCGCGCGGACCAGATGGACCTCTGCTTCGAGCTTGCGACGCAGCTCATGGGCCGGCTCGGCGATGCCGTGTCGGTGGTCGACGAAGTGCAGGGCTTTCGCTATTTCGACTTGCGCAGCATGGTCGGATTCGTCGACGGCACCGAGAACCCGACGGGCCGCGAGGTGCCCGAGTTCACGATGATCGGCGACGAGGACCCGGACTTCGCGGAGGGCAGCTACGTGCTCGTGCAGAAGTACCTGCACGACATGACGGGCTGGAATGCGCTCACGGTCGAAGCGCAGGAGCACATCATCGGCCGCACGAAGCTCTCGGACATCGAGCTCGACGAAGGCGTGAAGCCGTCGTGGTCGCATAGCTCGCTGACGACGCTCGTCGAGAACGGCGAGGAAGTGAAGATCCTGCGCGACAACATGCCGTTCGGCCGCCCCGGCGCAGGCGAGTTCGGAACGTACTTCATCGGCTATGCGCGCTCGCCCGCGCCGCTCGAGCAGATGCTCGAGAACATGTTCGTCGGACGGCCGCCGGGCAACTATGACCGGCTGCTCGACTTCAGCCGCGCGGTCACGGGCGGTCTCTTCTTCGTGCCATCGGCGACCGTGCTCGAAGCGCTCGCGGAACGCGATCCGCAGGGCGCGAACGTGAAGCTGGACGCGAGCGTGAATGTAGATACGAGCGAGCCGCCCGATGATGCATCCGCAGCCGCAGCCGCAGCCGCTTCTGCCGGGCCGACTCGCGAACGCTCGTTGAAAATCGGCTCTCTGAAAGGAATTCCCCAATATGAATAACCTGCATCGCGAGCTGGCGCCGATCTCCAGTGTTGCCTGGTCGCAAATCGAAGAGGAAGTGGCGCGCACGTTCAAGCGCTCCGTCGCCGGGCGGCGCGTGGTCGACGTGAAGGGTCCGGGCGGCACCGATCTGTCCGGTATCGGCACGGGCCACCAGACGACGATCGCCGCGCCTCATCACGGCGTGAGTGCCAGGCTCGCCGAAGTGAGAGCGCTCGTCCAGCTGACCGTGCCGTTCGAGCTGAAGCGCGAAGAGGTCGATGCCGTCGAGCGCGGCGCGAACGACGCGGACTGGCAGCCGGCGAAGGATGCCGCGAAAGAACTCGCGTATGCAGAGGACCGCGCGATCTTCGACGGCTACAAGGCAGCGGGCATCGTCGGCATTCGCGAGGGATCGTCGAATCCGCAGATCGCGTTGCCCGCCGATGTCACCGACTATCCGGCCGCGATCAGCCGCGCGCTCGAACAGTTGCGTCTTGCGGGCGTCGATGGTCCGTATTCGGTGCTGCTCGGCGCGGATGCCTATACGGCGCTCGGCGAAGCCAGCGATCCGGTGATCGAGCACATCAAGCGGATCGTGAACGGCGAGATCATCTGGGCGCCGGCGGTGGAGGGCGGCAGCGTGCTGTCGATGCGCGGCGGCGACTATGAACTGCATCTCGGCCAGGACGTGTCGATCGGCTACCAGAGCCATAGCGACTCGGCCGTGCGCCTCTATCTGCGCGAGACGCTGACGTTCCTGATGCTGACGAGCGAAGCGTCGGTGTCGGTGATGCGAGCGGAGTAGAACGAATCGCGCGTTTGCGCTGCGCGAATCGAATGTATGATGGCGGGCTCGCGCCGCGCGGATAGCCACGCGGCGCGAACGCATCCCTTCACGACGACGACAGGAAGACCGCCATGACGGCCGCAACGCAATTCGATCAGGTTTCCGTTATCAAACGGGCCAATGTCTATTTCGACGGCAAGTGCGTGTCGCACACCGTTCTCTTTGCCGATGGCAGCCGCAAGACGCTCGGCGTGATCCTGCCCGGCACGCTGAACTTCGGCACCGATGCGCCGGAACTCATGGAAGTGCAGGCGGGCGAATGCCGCATCCGTCTCGAAGGCAGTGACGAGTGGAAGACGTATCGCGCAGGCGAGTCGTTCTCGGTGCCCGGCAAGAGCCGCTTCGATATCGACGTGATCGAAACGCTCGATTACGTGTGCAGTTATCTGTAAAGACGCGCGTGTCGCTTGCGTCGTTCGCGTTCACGCTGGACGCAACGGCGTGTTGAAGAACCCTTTGATCGCGTCGGTGAATGCCATGCGGTTGTGCCGCGAGCGTTCGAGCAAGCCGACGTGACGAAGTACTTCGACGCCATTCAATGGCATCACCTGCAGCTTCTGGTCATTCGCCCACGCGACGTTGGCGAGCTTCGGCACGATGGAGATGCCGAAGCCCTGCCGAACCAGCTCGATGATGGCTTCGACCGAGTTCAATTCCATTGCCTCGTTGACGAGCGTATCGCACTGATTCAACACGTCCTGCACGAGATGCCCCGTCCATGTGCTTCGATCGAAGCGCATGAAAGGCGCTTCACGCAGTATGTCGTTCTGGTTGCGCGGCAAGTCGAAGTGCGGGCTTCGCGGGACGATCAGAATCATCGGCTCCGAATACAATGGCGTCCATAGAAGATTCGAAGCGAGCGCGCGCGGCGATTGCGTGACGACAGCCGCATCCAGCTCGCCCGTTTCCACTTTTCGCGCGAAGTCGCTCGACATGCCTGCAAACAGATGCACGTCGAGCCGGGGATAGCGTTGACGGATCGACCATAGCGCATCGGCAAACGAACCCATCAATGCGGATACGAGCGCGCCCATCGTCACCGTTCCCGACATTTCGCCGCCGCCCACCGCGGACTCGAGCAGTTCATAACGGCGCACGATTTCCTGTACTTCGGGAATCAGCGCACGGCCGACGGAATTGAGCACGGCCGCGCGTGCGCTTCGATCGAAGAGCTGCACCTTGAGTTCGTCTTCGAGCGCGCGAACCTGAAGGCCGATGGCGGCGGGCGTGAGGCCGACCTCGGAACCCGCCGCCGCGAATGTGCCGCTACGGGCGACAGTGAGGAAGATTTTGAGGGTTCTGATCGAAGGCATGACGTTGTGTCAGGCCGCGCATCGACGCGGTGGTGCGTTGCATTGGCAGACATCATGATACAAAAGCGAAAGTTTTCCTTGTGCTAAGGAAAACCATTATTGGATTTTTCTTTATCAACATCGGTTTCATAATGACTCGTGGAAAGGAACCCCCGATCCCCGATACCACGAGGCAATGCACCGATGCTTGACCATGCGTATCTCGCTCTGTCCACGATCGGAATCGACATTGCTTCGATAGCGGTGTCGGGTGTGATCGTCGCGCTTGCGTATCTCGTGTACGGCATGACGGGTTTCGGTTCGTCGATCGTTGCCATTCCGATGCTGACCCAGCTCATTCCATTGAAGACGGCCACGCCCGTCATGCTAATACTGGATCTGATGGCGGGACTGCTCGTCGGCGTGCGCAATCTGAAAGACGTGCAGATCGGCGAACTGCGCAAGATAGGCCCGTGGCTTTGTATCGGGCTCGTGCTCGGCGTGACCGTGCTCGTCTCGGCGCCGGAAAAGCCGCTCGAACTCATACTCGGTGTCTGCCTGCTCGTGTATTCGACATGGCGAATCATGTCGAGCGGAGAATTTCGCGCGCTGGGCGCAGGCTGGGCACTGCCGTTGGGCGTCAGCGGCGGATGCCTGACAGCCGTATTCGGCACGGGCGGACCCGTCTATACGATCTATCTCGCGGGGCGGCTGCGTGACGCCGATCAGCGGCGCGCAACCGTCAGCATGTTGATTACCGCGACTGCTGTCGCGCGGCTCTTTCTATTCAGTGCATCCGGCTTGTACAAGAACCCGGTGGTGTTGCCGCTGGCGGGATGGCTCTTGCCTTGCGGCGCGCTCGGTCTCGTAGCGGGCGCGTTGTTGCGCAGCAGAGTCCCCGCCGCCAGAGTGTCGACGCTTCTTTGGGCCGTGCTGATTCTGGCGGGAGCCAATCTCATCGTCCGCTCTTCAATCGAAATGCTGGCGTGATCTCGCCATCTGGCGGGCATGCCGCGTCGTTCTTTCCTGCAAGACCCCTCACTTACAAGCGGCTCTTTGCTCTTTTCACTCACGAACTGTCGTCAATCCATTGACGAGCCGCGACGAGAAACAGGAGACACCATGCTGCGTCGATTCACCCGACATGTCTATTTCCAGGTCTTTATCGCGATCCTGATCGGAGTTGCAATCGGTCATTTCTTTCCCGCATTCGGACAGTCACTGAAACCGTTATCCGACGGCTTTATCCGCCTCATCAAGATGATTACGCCGCCGCTGATCTTTACCACGATCGTCTGCGGCGCTTCGCAAATCAGTGATCTGAAGACATTGGGCCGAATAGGCGGCAAGACGATCGTGTATTTCGAGGTGGTGACGACGCTCGCGCTGCTGATCGGCATGATGATGGTGAATCTGATCGGACCCGGCACAGGGATGAATCTTCAACCCGGTTCCGCCGATGTTCACGCACTGGCGCAATACCAGACGGTCGTACAACACGACAGCGGATTAGTCGGGTTTCTGCTGAACATCATTCCACCCAGTTTTCTCAGCCCGTTTTCATCGGGCGACATGCTGCAGATCGTCGTGATCGCTTGCCTTTTCGCTGTCGCTTTGTCGTACCTCGGAGAAAAAGGACAGCCGTTGCTGACCTTCTTCGACGGCATTTCCGAAGTACTGTTCAAGATCGTCGGTTTCATCATGAAGCTCGCGCCGCTGGGCGCACTCGGCGCGATGGGCTTCGCGGTGGGCAAGTACGGCTTGTCGGCGCTGCACTCGCTCGGCATGCTGCTCATCACCGTTTATGTCGCGACGATTTTCTTTCTCGTCGTGGTGATCGGCACAATCTGTCGAATGAGCGGCTTTGGATTGCTCAAGCTGCTCAATCATATGAAAGGCGAAATCCTGCTGGTGCTCGCCACCACTTCCTCCGAGTCGGTGTTTCCGCAATTGATCCGCAAGCTGGAGGGATTGGGATGTCCGAAGCAGGTGGTCGGCATCGTGATGCCATTGGGGTATTCGTTCAATCTCGACGGCACCTGTGTCGCGCAGGTGATATGCGCGATGTTCATCGCGCAGGCCTACGGCGTGCCGATGACATGGGGCGATCAGATCGCGCTGATGGTGCTGTCGATGGTGAGTTCGAAAGGCGCGGCGGGCGTGTCGGGCGCCGGCTTCGTCACTTTGCTCGCGACGCTGACGGCGTTCAGGCACATACCGATCGAAGGGGCTGCGTTGATCCTTGGCGTGGACCGCTTCATCTCGGAGATTCGCGCCGTCACCAACATGATCGGCAATGCGGTTGCGACCCTCGTCATTTCAGGTCTGGAGAAGGAACGCGATAACGCGCGCATGGCGCTGGTGCTGAGCCGTCGCGGTATCGACTGATGAAAAGCGATCCTTTCTCTCAAGCCAAGAAATATTCGCTTTTCCTTTATCTCCCGATGCAGAACACTAGTGAGTGACAAGCCGCTATTGGCTATTGCATGGGTCGTTCTTCATTAAAGGCACTGTCGATATGGACACACATATGGACACACTGAGCGTCAAGGTCTGGAGAGGCCGCACGGAAGGCGAGCTGGTCGCCTACGACGTGCCTCGCCATGAGAGTCAGACGGTATTGGACGTCGTGACTTATATCCAGCGTCACCTGCAACCCGATCTGGCCTATCGCTTCGCGTGCCGCGTGGGGATGTGCGGCTCCTGCGCGATGAACGTGAACGGCAAGGCGCGATGGACGTGCCGCACGCATGTCGCAAAGGTGGCCGCGGGCAATCAGCTTGAAATCGCGCCGCTGTCGAACCTGCCCGTGATCAAGGATCTCGTGACCGACATGAGCCGCTTCTTCGATAAGTGGGCTCAGGCCAAAGGCCAATTCAGCGGGGAACGGACGCGCCGCGATGACTTCGCGCGCGTGCAGCCGGACAGCCCTCGCCGACAGGCGGCCGACGCAGGTGTCGAGTGCATCGGTTGCGGCGTCTGCTATTCGTCGTGCGATGTCGTGACCTGGCGTCCCGATTACCTGGGGCCCGCCGCGCTCAACCGGGCCTGGACGCTCGTCAACGACGAGCGCGACAGCAAGCGTGCCGAACGCCTTCGCGCGGTGGCGGGCGACGCAGGATGCCATTCGTGTCACACGCAGGCGACCTGCACGGAGCGTTGCCCCAAGCACATCTCGCCGACGGCCGGCATTGCGGGCCTGAAACGGATGACGATGAAGGCCGCGCTCAAAGGGGAATTGTGATGAACGCGATGTCGCTGAAAATGCAGGCGCGTTTGTGGTACTGGCAGAGAATGAGCGCGACGGTTCTCGCGTGCTGCGTATTGGTTCACATCGCGGTCATCGTGTACGCGGTGCATCAGGGGCTGAGTGCCGCTGCCATTCTTGGCCGCACGCATGGCAACTGGTTCTTCGGCGCGTTCTATACGTTGTTCGTGATCGCGTGCGCGATTCACGTCCCCATCGGTCTGCTGCGAATTGCCGAAGAGTGGTTGCAATGGCGCGGCAAATCGGCCGTGGCGGCGAGCGTGGCGATTTCCGCGTTGCTGGCTTTCATGGGACTGCGCGCGGTCTATGGAGTCGTCGCATGATGCGCAAGAACGACTATCGCGCGCGCACGCATCCGGCGTATTGGGCGTTTCTCGTACACCGCCTGTCCGGTCTCGGCCTTGCGCTCTTTTTACCTGTTCACTTCTGGGCGCTCGGGCAGTCGATTGCCGGCGAGGGCGCGCTCGAAAGTTTCATTCGCGTCACTGATCAACCGCTTTTCAAGTTCGGTGAATGGGGTCTCGTGATCCTGCTCTCGCTTCATTTGATGGGCGGCATCCGGCTGCTGCTGATCGAGTTTCTCCCCTGGACCGGGCTGCGAAAGAACTGGCTCGCATTGGGGTTGGGAGCGAGCACTTGTGCCGGTCTCGCGTTTCTGCTTGCACTCATGCACTGAAGTACTGATGCCGCGTTCGCGAAACCAGCCAGGTCTGGATTCGAAACGCTATCCGGGAGGAAATGACCATGAAACTGGATCTCGGCGCTGTCGAGGAAGCCTCTAAAGAGCTTTATATCCGCGCACTCAAACTGCTGCCGCCGGATGTGAAGCAGGGCATCGACAGGCTCGCGACAACCGATACGTCGCCCGTGGCAAGGCGTGTGCTCGAAACGATGCGCACGAACATTCAAGTGGCGGAGGGAACCGACAACCTGCTTTGCCAGGACACGGGCATCCCGATCTACAACGTCGTGATCGGGCGCAATGTCGAGTTCGACGGGTTCGAACTCAAGGCCGCGATTCGCAAGGGCTGTGAACGAGCGACGCGCGAGCATCCGTTGCGCTCGTCGGTCGTGCATCCTTTGACGCGCAAGAACGATCACACGTCTTGCGGCATTGAAGTACCTGTCATTCACATCGACTTTTCCGGCGACGCGAATACGGCGGCCATCGAAATGGTGCCTAAAGGCAGCGGCTCCGAAAACAATTCGTTTCTGAAGATGGCGGTGCCCGCCGAAGGAATCGATGCGATCAAGACGTTCGTCGTCGATTGCGTGCTTGCTGCGGGCGGCAAGACCTGTCCGCCGACGATCGTCGGCGTCGGACTCGGCGGTACGTCCGATCTTTCGGTCGCCCTCGCGAAACGGGCGGCCACGCGCGCGCTCGGCACACGTTGCGAAGATCCCGACGGCGCGGCGCTCGAAGAGGAACTGTCGGCGGCCGTGAACCAGCTCGGCGTCGGCCCGCAAGGTCTGGGCGGCGACAGCACGGCATTCGCCGTTCACATCGAGCTCGCGGCGACGCACATCACGATGAATCCCATTGCAGTGAACATGCAATGTCACTCGGCGCGGCGCGCAAGAGCCGTGTTCTCTACCGACGGACTTTCATACGGTTTCTGAAAATGGCCCACTACGATCTCTTCACGCCCGTCGACGAGTCACAGATCCGGCAATTGCGTGTGAACGATACGGTGACATTGCATCGAACGCTTTACGGCATCCGGGATGCGACGCAAATCCATATGTTCGACAGAGGGCGCACGACGCATTTCGATCTTCGCGGTCATGCCGTTATTCATACGGCGCCAAACGTGCGCAAGGTTCCTGTCAGCGACGACTATCCGGCGGGCTATCAGCCGATCTGTATCGGCACGACCACATCAGACCGGATGGAGCGCTTCACACGGCCGCTGATGGCGCAATACGGCGTGCGCATGATCGTCGGCAAGGGCGGGCTGCGCGAAGCGTCGCAAGCCGCGTTCAGCGAACTGGGCGGCGTCTATCTCGCGATCATCGGCGGCACGGCCGCGCTCGAGACGACATGGATCGAGCAGATCGAAGCCGTCGATCTCGACGATCTCAATCCCGAATCGCTGTGGCGATTCAGGATCAGCAACTTCGGTCCCTTGCTGGTGGCGATGGATAGCCACGGCGGGAGTCTTTACGACGCGGTGAAGCACGATGCAGCCGACCGTCGCGCGGCCGTGCTCGCCAGTCTCGGAGTACAGGCCAAATGAATATTGCGCACATCCGGACGGATATCCTGATACTCGGCTCAGGCGGCGCGGGTCTCTTCGCGGCGTTGCACGCGCATCAGACCGCGCCTCAGCTCTCGATCACCGTCGCTGTCAAGGGGCTGTTGGGGAAGTGCGGCTGCACGCGCATGGTGCAGGGCGGATATAACGTGGCGCTGGCGCCGGGCGATTCCGTCGAGCGTCATTTCATGGACACGATCGAGGGCAGCAAATGGCTGTCGAATCAGGATCTCGCGTGGACACTGGTGAGCACGGCCGTTGAGCGCGTTCGTGAGCTCGAGAACGAATTGGGCTGCTTTTTCGATCGCAATCCCGATGGCTCCATTCATCAAAAGGCATTCGCGGGACAGACGTTCGATCGGACCGTGCACAAGGGCGACCTGACGGGCATCGAGATCATCAACCGTCTTGCCGAACAGGTATGGAGCCGTGGCATCAACCGGCTCGAAGAGCACCGCGCAATCGAACTGATCAGAAGCCGCGACGGCAAGAACCTCGCGGGGGTGCTGATGATCGACATGCGCTCGGGGCAATTCGTGTTCGTGCAGGCGCGAGCGGTGCTGCTCGCGACGGGCGGCGGCCCGACGATGTACAAGTTTCATACGCCGTCGGGCGACAAGAGTTGCGATGGCCTGGCGATGGCGCTGCGCGCAGGCTTGCCGCTGCGCGACATGGAAATGGTGCAGTTCCATCCGACAGGATTGCTCGCCGGCAGCCATACGCGGATGACGGGCACGGTCCTCGAAGAAGGCTTGCGCGGCGCGGGCGGTCATTTGCTCAACGGCGATAAAGAGCGCTTCATGCATCGCTACGACGCGCGCGGCGAGCGTGCTACGCGCGACATCGTATCGCGCGGCATCTACTCGGAAATGAGAGAGGGCCGCACATCGCCGAATGGCGGCGTGTACATTCAGATGGGCCACCTTGGACCGGACAAGGTGCGCAAGCAGTTCAAAGGCATGGTGGAGCGCTGCGCCGATTGCGGCTTCGATCTCGCGGGCGGCCTCGTCGAAGTCGTGCCGACCGCGCACTACATGATGGGCGGCGTGGTTTTCCAGCCCGACTGCCGCACGGAACTCACAGGCCTGTTCGCAGCGGGCGAAGATACGGGCGGAGTGCATGGCGCCAATCGTCTGGGTGGCAATGGCGTCGCGAACTCCACCGTATTCGGCGGCATTGCGGGCG
Organism: Paraburkholderia phymatum; assembly: GCF_038900715.1. Lineage (GTDB taxonomy): Bacteria > Pseudomonadota > Gammaproteobacteria > Burkholderiales > Burkholderiaceae > Paraburkholderia > Paraburkholderia phymatum_A. Next base: position 80,897 of record NZ_JAYMRZ010000016.1, read on the forward strand.
ACAGCATGGCGGCGTGGGTCAGCGAACAGGGCGAATATCATGCCCCCGACGATGACGCGATAAAGGCCGCCGTCAGCGAAGCAGAAGCGCCTTTCAAACAGAACGGAAAAGATCTGGAGCACATTCGCGAAGCGCTCTATGAATGCATGTGGAAAGACGTCGGCATCATTCGCGACGGCGACGGACTTCTTGGCGCACGAGCGGCATTGCGAGATCTCTACGACCAGTTGATGCGCACAGGCGTTACCGATGGCGACCGCGCGCTGAATCTGCAATGGCACGACTGGCTCAACTTGAAGAACCTGATATCGGTCAGCCAGGTGATTACGGAAGCGGGAATTGCGCGCGAGAACTCCCGGGGCGCGCATTTCAGAGAGGACTTTCCGGATGCAGGCGATCTTTTCGGCTCGGCATTTACGACGGTTCGCCGCCAGCAAGGCGAGATTTGCGTATCGCAAGAGCCTGTGACATTCACGCGCGTCAAGCCGGGCGAAACGATTCTGGATGAGCGTGAAAAGAGTCTTGAGGCTGCTGTGGTTCGTGGCTGAAAAAAAGCAATAAAACGGCGGGCGCATTCGATTGCGCCCGCCTTTTTTATTGACTGAAACAGCTAACAGATAAACCCTTTACGACTGCATGCCCCAACGCTGCACCGTATGCCGTTCGAGCACGCGGAAGATCAGGTTCTCGACAGCGAGGCCGATCAGGATCACCGTGAAGAGGCCCGCGAATACATTCGCGATATCGAGCAGGTTCTTGTTCTCGTAGATGAACCAGCCCAAGCCGCCCGAACCCGAACTGACGCCGAACACCAGTTCCGCCGCGATCAGCGTGCGCCATGCGAATGCCCAGCCGATCTTGAGGCCCGTCAGAATGCTTGGAAACGCAGCGGGCACGAGTATCTTCGCGACGTAAGCGCCGCCGCGCAGTCCGTAATTGCGGCCCACCATCTTTAGCGTATTGCTGACGGAGAGAAACCCCGAGTGCGTATTCAATGCAACGGACCACGTGACGGAATGCACCAGCACGAAGATCAGGCTGCCGTTGCCGAGCCCGAACCAGATCAACGCAAGCGGCAGCAGCGCGATAGCGGGCAGCGGGTTGAGCATCGACGTCATCGTTTCAAGGAAGTCGGTGCCGATGCGCGATGTGATCGCGGCCGCCGTCAGTAGTGATGCGAGCACCACGCCGGATACATAGCCCATCAGCAGTACGTGAATCGACGCCCATGCCTTGCCGGGCAGTTCGCCGCTCGCGATGCTGCGGAACAACGCGTCGACGGTCGCCGTGAAGGTCGGGAACAGCAGCGGATTGTTCAGCCAGCGTGCGTACGCTTCCCAGATGATCGCGAGCACGGCGAGAATCATCGCCTTGCGCAGCCATCCCTGGTTGTAGAGCCGCTCGAAAGCCGACAACGGTTTCTCGACCACGCTGAAATGCGCGGCGTCGCTCGGCTCGCGGATGATCTCGGCGCGCGGCGCGCGCGTGCCGGCATCGCGCCGCGTCGAATGAACGGGTGCTGCGCCGGGTGCGGTAGCTTCAGACATTCTCGGCCTCTTCGATCTCGTCTTCGAACAGCATGTGCTGGATGCGTTTTTCGAGCGTGGCGGGCGTTTCGCCGGCGGCTGCCGTGTCGAGTTCCGCCTTGACCTGGCCCGGATGCGGCGACAGCAAGAGAATACGGCTGCCGACTTTGATCGCCTCCGGAATCGAGTGCGTGACGAACAGCACGGTGAAATGCGTGTCCTGCCACAGCCCGAGCAGTTCGTCCTGCATCTTGCGGCGCGTGAGCGCATCGAGCGCGGCGAACGGTTCGTCCATCAGCAGGATGTCGGGCTCCATCGCCATGCCGCGCGCAATCGCGACGCGCTGCTTCATGCCGCCCGACAGCGTGTGCGGATGGCTGTCGGCGAATTTCGTCAGATTGACCTTGTCGATGTAGTGCATTGCGCGCTCTTCCGCTTCTCGTGCCGATAAACGATGCGACGCGTGCAGCGGAAACATCACGTTCTGCTTGACCGTTTTCCACGGCAGCAACTGGTCGAATTCCTGAAACACCATCATCCGGTCGGGGCCGGGCCTCGTGACGGTCTTGCCCTTCAGCGTGATCGTGCCTTCCGTCGGCGGAAGATAGCCGCCGACGCTCTTGAGCAGCGTCGATTTTCCGCAGCCGGACGGACCGAGCAGCACGAAGCGGTCGCCTTCGAATACCTTGAAGTCGACGCGGTAAGTGGCCATCACGAGATGCTTCGGCGTCTTGTACTGCAACGTGACGCCGCTGACATCGAGCAATGGTCCGCCATCATGCGATGGCGTGTCCGATCTGGCTGCTGCGCGCGTACGTGACATCGTCAGCTCCCTTGCAGCGATTGAACGGTCGGAAAGAACATGTCTTTCCACGAAGCGGGCTTCGCCTTGATGAGACCGGTGCGTGCCATGAAGTCCGCGTATTTGACGGTGTTTTCCGGCGTCGTCGTAAAGGCGACGTCGGGCGACGAGATCATCTTCTCGATGTCCGCGACATTGCTCTTGTCCTTGCTGATGCGCAGATACGCGAGCGCCGCCGCGTGCTTGTCCTTGTTGATCTGGGCTTCCGCCTCGTCGAGCGCGGCCATGAAGGCCTGCGCGAGTTTCGGGTTCTGCTGGTAGAACTTCGACGTGCACCACACGAGATTGAACGTCGATTTGCCGCCCAGCACGTCATACGAATTGACGACCGTGCGCACGCCGCCGTGCGCAAGCTCCTGTTCCTGGAACGGCGGCGAGCCGAAATGCGCCGTCACTTCGCTGTTGCCCGACAGCAGGGCCTGCTGCGCGTCGGGATGCGCGAGCGACACCGTGTATTTATCCAGCTGTCCCTGATTGCCCGCGCCGAATGCTTTTTCCGCGGCCATTTGCAGCGTGATCGCCTGAATCGAGACCTTCGCCGCGGGAAGCGCGATCTTGTCCTTGCTGCTGAAGTCCTTCAGCGTCTTCACGGCGGGATTGCGCGTGTTCAACAGCAGCGGCATCGAATTGATGGCGGCGAGCGCCTTCACTTCGACGGGCGTGCCGTGCGTGCGCGCCCACAGCAGCACGAGCGGCGCGACGCCGCCCGACGCGATCTGCAACGAGTCGGAGAGCAGTGCATCGTTCATCACATTGCCGCCCGCGAATTCGACCCACGACACTTTCAGGTTCGGTACGCCGAGTTGCGCCGCGTGTTTTTCGAGCAGCTTCTGATCCTGCATGATCATCAGCGGCAAATAGCTGACGCCGTATTGCCGCGCGATGCGGATCTCGGAGAGCTCGGCGCGCGCGGGCGCGCTTGCCAGCATCGCGCACAGCGCGAGCAGCGTCGAGAAGAAAAGGACAACTCTGCGGAGGCTCATTGCGGGTCACTCCTTGTAATTGCCGTGCGTGACAAGGCACGGCGGGGGCGGTCGGATAGCGCGAGTGCGCGACAGGCAATCGCGCGCGCCGGGCAAGCCGGTGCGCACGCGCGACGGAATCAAACGATGGCGGACCGCGCGCAGACAGGCGCGCGGCAATGCGGACGTGGCCGCTGACGATAGAACAGATGTGCAGGACGACGATGAGGCGTGGTACGCATCGCGAGTGTCTCCTTGTGTTCCCTTCGTTCGCGCCGCGAAACGTTGCATGGCGGCGCACGACTGGAACCCGGTGCCTTGATGGTCTGTTGTCGGGCACCGTGCTCGGTGGCGCGTTAAGTGCCCTGTGATTTAACTCATCTGTATGAGTGTCGAGTGTAGGTGATGCCCTTGCCGATTGCAACTGCGGGAAAACGTGAAAAAGGGACGTGCCGGCACGTCCCTTTTGTCGTGTGATTGCCGAACGCTTTAAAGCGTGTCGCGTGCCGTTACAGCGGTTCTTCGTGCGAGGCGGACGGCCCGACGTATTCGTAGCGGGCGGTGTTCACATGGGAAATGCGCACCTCGACGGGCGCATGATGATACGAGTACGCGACCCGCCGCACTTCGAGCAGCGGCGTGCCGTGCGGCACTTCGAGCAGGCTGCTTTCGGCGTCGTCGGCCGTGGCGACGCGCAGGCGCTCTTCCGTCCCGACGACGTTGATGTGGAAGGAATCCTGATAGAAGTTGTAGAGCGTGCTCGGCCGCTCGCGCAGAGCCGCTTCCGTCAGCCCCGGAAAACGCGCCTCGGCCACCGAGATGTTGTCGATCATCACCGTTTCGCCGTGCAGCGCGAGCCGGTTTACGAACGTGAACACGCGCGCGTTCGGCTCGACGCCGAGCATCGCTGCGATTTCGCGCGTCGCCTTGGCCTTCTTGAAGGACACGAGGCTCACGGTCGGATAGGTCTTGTCGCCGTCCTGGCGCACGATGCGGAAAAAGCGGAAGAAGTGCCGGTCGCGCTGGTGCTGTGCGACGAACGTGCCGAGCCCCTGATGGCGCACGAGGATGTTGTCAGCGACGAGTTCGTCGATGGCCTTGCGCAACGTGCCGATCGACACGCCGAAGCGTTCCGCGAGACGCTTCTCCGACGGTATCGCCTCGCCGCCTTTCCATTCCTGCGCGGAAAGCGCCGCGAGCATCGCGTTCTTCACTTCCTTGTAGCGTGTGCCGCCGATGGTTGGCGTGCCCATGGTGCCGCTGGCGTTGTTCGAGCCGATCGTCAACGTGTTCATGGCTGTGTCCTCTCGTGCATGGTGCTTCGTCAGTGCCTTGTTAGTGCGTTGTTGTTGCCTGTGCAGCGCGCGATGCCGCTCTTCTCGCTTCTGTCCAAATTATTCTACTTCATCCGATTCATCAAACACATATAGATGATATGGTTGACATATGGATGAGTGCTGCCTAAGATGATTTGCACGGAGACGAAACACAACCTGTCAACCAGACTGGAGACAAACGATGAGCTACACGGCAGCAGGTGGGTCGCAAACGGGTTCTGGAGCTTCCGGCAACCCATCACAGGAACGCAGGACGATTCATATCGTGCTGCACGAAGCGAAGGACACCGTGGGTGTCGCGGTCGTCGAAGGCATCAAGGCGGGCACGCAGTTGAATGCGTGGATCATGGACGACGACGAAGTCATCACCGTCTCCGCGAAGCAGGACATCCCCATCGGTCACAAGATGGCGCTCAAGGACATGGCCGTGGGCGACACCGTCTACAAGTACGGCGTCGATATCGGCAAGGTGGTGCAGCCCATCAAGACGGGCGAGCACGCCCACGTGCACAACATCAAGACGAAACGCTGGTAAGGCTCGCGATGCGCATGCGTCCCCACGCGCGCGTCCTTGTTGGCCCCAGCGACTCCCTCCCTGAACAGAGCCCGATCAAAGAGACCCACCATGAGCGTGATTGACCAGAACACTACTTTTCGCGGCTATCGCCGTTCGAATGGACGCGTCGGCGTGCGCAACCATGTGATCATTCTGCCCGTCGACGATCTGTCGAACGCGGCCGCGCAAGCCGTCGAAAACAACATCAAAGGCACGATGGCGCTGCCGCATCCGTATGGCCGCCTGCAATTCGGCGCGGACCTCGACCTGCATTTCCGCACGCTGATCGGCGCGGGCTGCAATCCGAACGTCGCGGCCGTCGTCGTGATCGGCATCGAGGAAGGCTGGACCAAGCGCGTCGTCGACGGCATCGCGAAGTCGGGCAAGCCCGTGATGGGCTTCGGCATCGAACTGCACGGCGACCACGACACGGTCATGCGCGCATCGAAGGCGGCGAAGGAGATGGTGCAGTACGCGACGTCGCTCGACCGTGAAGAATGCCCGATCGCGGACCTGTGGGTCTCGACCAAGTGCGGCGAATCGGATACCACTTCGGGCTGCGGCGCGAACCCGACGGTCGGCAACGCGTTCGACAAGCTCTATGGTCTCGGCACGACGCTCGTGTTCGGCGAGACGTCGGAGCTGACGGGCGGCGAGCAGCTCGTCGCCGCGCGCTGCGCGAACGATCAGGTGCGCGAGCGCTTTCAGTTCATGTTCGACCGCTACCAGGACATGATCAACCGCTGGAAAACGGATGACCTCTCCGAGTCGCAGCCGACCAAGGGCAACATCGCGGGCGGCCTGACGACGATCGAAGAGAAGGCGCTCGGCAATATCCAGAAGATCGGCAAGAAGTGCCGCGTGGATGGCGTGCTCGACAAGGCCGAGATGCCGACGCATTCGGGCCTGTGGTTCATGGATTCGTCGTCGGCGGCGGCGGAGATGGTCACGTTGTGCGCGGCTTCCGGTTTCGCCGTGCATTTCTTCCCGACGGGGCAGGGCAACGTGATCGGCAATCCGATCGTGCCCGTCATCAAGATTTGCGCGAACCCGCGCACCGTGCGCACGATGAGCGAGCATGTCGACGTCGACGTGTCGGGCCTGTTGCAGCGCGAACAGAATCTCGATCAGGCAGGCGACAAGCTGCTGGAGTCGATGCTCGCCACGGCGAATGGCCGCTGGACATCGGCTGAGGCGCTGGGTCATCGCGAGTTTGTGCTGACGCGTCTGTTCGAGAGCGCCTGATCTGCGCGATCACATCGGATTGTCCCCATGAAGTCCGCCCGCTCTCGCTGAGTGCGGCGGGCTTTGCGAACGCAGTTTCGCTACAGCGCGCGCGCCGTGCAAAGCGGGCCACGGAAGGACAGAAGGCCGACGCACGACGCGCGACGCTGTTCACTTCAAGCAGCAGCGAGTGGAGGAGACACCATCTTGCGCGTGCTCAAGCATCTTTATGTTCAGGTTCTGATCGGCCTTGCGGCCGGCATTCTCGTCGGCTATTTCTCGCCGGATCTCGGCGTGCAGATGAAGCCATTCGGCGACACGTTCATCCGCCTCATCAAAATGCTGATCACGCTGGTGATCTTCTGCACCGTGTCGGTGGGCATCGCGCGGATGGAAAATCTCAAGCACGTCGGCCGTGTCGGTCTCAAGACGATTTTCTACTTCGAAGCAGTGACGACGCTCGCGCTCGTCATCGGTCTCATCGTCGCGAACGTGCTGCATCCGGGCGAAGGACTGAACATCGACCCGAAGACGCTCGACACGCACGCCGTCAGTCATTACGTGGCGGAAGTGCATACGGCGGCATCGCAGAGCTTTCTCGAAGAGATCGTGCCGAACTCCGTGGTCGGCGCGTTCGCGCGCGGCAACCTGTTGCAGGTGCTGCTGTTCTCGGTGCTGTTCGGCATTGCGCTGTCGATCATGTCGCGCCGCAGCCGCTTCCTGTCGCGCGTGATCGAGCAGAGCGGCGAGGCGCTGATGAAGATCGTCGAGATGATCATGCGGCTCGCGCCGCTCGGCGCATTCGGCGCGATGGCGTTCACGGTCGGCAAGTACGGCATCGGCACGTTGCAGCAACTGGGCCTGCTGATCGTCTGCTTCTATCTGACGAGCATCGTGTTCATCGTGCTCGTGCTCGGCTCGATCTGCCGTTGGACGGGCGTCGGCTTGTGGCCGCTGCTCAAGTACCTGCGCGAAGAACTGCTGATCGTGCTCGGCACGTCGACGACGGAATCGGTGCTGCCCCGGCTGATGGAGAAGCTCGAACGTCTCGGCTGCCCGAAGCCCGTCGTCGGGCTCGTGCTGCCGACCGGCTACTCGTTCAACCTCGACGGCGCGGCGATCTATCTGACGATGACGTCGCTTTTCATCGCGCAGGCCACGAATACACATCTGTCGCTGGTTCAGCAGATCGGCCTGCTGGCGATCCTGATGGTGACGTCGAAGGGCGGCGCGGGCGTCGCGGGCGCGGCGCTCGTCGCGCTGACGGCGACGCTGTCGACGCACAACATCATCCCCGTCGCGGGCATCACGCTGATCATCGGCATCGACCGCGTGCTCAACGAGGTTCGCGCGATCGTCAACATGATCGGCAATGCGGTGGCGACGCTCGTGTCGCGCGCTGGGAAGGCGCATTCGATGCGCAAGCCGCGCGCAAGGTACTCGCCGAGCCGCTCGCGATAAGCAGTGGCGGCGAAGAAGCGGAAACGGCCGAGGAGATCAGCGAAAGAACGCCAGCCTATGCACAGGAGCGCTCGAATTGAAGAACGATCGCAAGAAAGTCGTCGTCAGCGAGTTCATCGACGCATCCGCCGTCGAAGCGTTGAAGCAGCACTTCGACGTGCAGGCGAACGCATCGCTCGTCGATCAGCCCGACACGCTGCGCAGCCTGCTCGCCGATGCCGATGCGCTGATCGTGCGCAACCGCACGCAGGTCACGCAGACGTTGCTCGATGCCGCGCCGAAACTGATCGCCGTCGGTCGCTTGGGCGTCGGGCTCGACAATATCGATCTCGCGGCGTGCGCGCAGCGCGGCGTGCAGGTGCTGCCCGCGACGGGCGCGAATGCGCGCGCCGTCGCCGAGTATGTGATCGCGACGGCGTTGATGTTGCTGCGCGGCGCGTATCTGTCGAGCGACGCGGTGGCGGCGGGCGAATGGCCGCGCACCGCGCTGTCGAACGGACGCGAAGCGGCGGGCAGCACGTTGGCGGTGATCGGCTTCGGCGGGATCGGGCAACTCGTCGCGCAACTGGCGCGCGCGCTCGGCATGCGGGTCGCGGGTTACGATCCGCAGCAGCCGGCGAGCGCCGCGTGCTGGAAAGAGACGGGCGCGCAGTGCATGACATTCGACGACGCATTGCGCGCGGCGGATGTCGTGTCGGTTCACGTGCCGCTCGTCGAGAGCACGCGCAATCTGCTCGGCGCCGCGCGACTGTCGATGCTCAAGCCGCATGCCGTCGTGATCAACACGTCGCGCGGCGGCGTGATCGACGAAAGCGCGCTCGCCGATGCGCTGAAGCACGGGCGCCTCGGCGGCGCGGCGCTCGATGTGTTCGCCGACGAGCCGCTCAAGGCGGGCTCGCCGCTTGCTGGCGCGCCGAACCTCGTCTTGACGCCGCATATCGCGGGACTCACAGTGCAATCGAACGAACGCGTCAGCACGCTCGTCGCGGCGCGCGTGACGCAGGCGCTGCTCGAAGGCGAGCGCGATTCACAACGACGGGAAGGAGTTTCGACATGACGCGTGTTTCATCCGGCGACCTGTACGCGCTCGCCACGCGCGCAATGCTCGCTGCGGGCGCGACGCAGCAGACGGCCTCGGCGACGGCGCGCGCGCTCGTCTACGCGGACGAGCGCGGGCTGTCTTCGCACGGCGTCGCGCGTCTGCCGATGTATGTCGCGCAGTTGCGCAATGGCCGCGTCGATGCGCAGGCGCAGGCGTTCATCGCGAATGCGCGCAACGCAGCCGTGCTGATCGACGCCGCCGACGGCATGGCGTTTCCAGCCTGCGAGCTCGCGATCGAAACATTGATCGGCCGCGCGCGCGAGCATGGCAGCGCGGTCGCGAGCGTGCGGCGCAGCCATCATTTCGGTGTCGGCGCGTATCACCTCGAAGCGCTCGGCGCGGCGGGTCTCGTGGGGCTCGCGTTCAGCAATGCGCCCGCTGCGATGCCCGCGTGGGGCGGGCGACATTCGCTGTTCGGCACGAACCCGATTGCGGCTGTCTTTCCTCGCCGCGACGGCGCGCCGCTGGTGATCGACTTGTCGCTGTCGAACGTGGCGCGCGGCAAGATCATGGTCGCGGCGCGCGAAGGCAAGCCGATTCCCGAAGGCTGGGCGACGACGCGCGACGGCTTGCCGACCACCGACGCCAAAGCCGCGCTCGACGGCATGATGCTGCCGTTCGGCGGCGCGAAAGGCGCGATGCTCGCGCTGATGGTCGAACTGCTCGCGGCTGCGCTCGCGGGCGCGAACTTCGGCTATGAGGCGGGCTCGTTCCTGACGGAAGAGGGCGAGAAATCGCAGATCGGCCATCTGTTCTGGGCGGTCGATCCGGGCGCGCTGGCGGGCAGCGAAGCGTATCTGTCGAGAGTGGACGCGCTGATCGCCGCGATGCTGCAGGACGCCGACGTGCGCTTGCCGGGCGCGCGCCGGCGCAGTCTCGCCGATGCGGCCGCGCGCGACGGGATCGAGATTCCCGATGCGCTTCATGCGCAGCTTGTGGGGCTGGCGGGGTAGGGTTCTGCTTGTGCCGTGTTTGTGCCGTGCTTGTGCCGTGCTTGGTGCTGTGTTTTGTGTCGTGGGCGATCGGCTCGATCGCGCGGTGCTTCACTGCATTGCCGGTCCGGCACAGCAGCGCGAGTGTGCCGGACCGGCGTCAACGGCGTTGGCTGGCTACCACCAGACGCCAAGCGCTCGTATTCCTGCCGGCTTCTGAATGAGCATGGCGATATCGGGCGGAAGCGGCGCGGCAACTGTGTTGATAGCCGAGCTAACAGCGGGTGTGAGCTTGTAGCTCGCATCGAGCGCGGCCGGTCCGTCAAGGAAGTAGCCATGCATGTCCTGACCGGTATCGCTGGTGAACGCACGCAAGGTCGTATAGACGGCAGGGTTCACGTTGATTTGCCCGCGTGACCACACGGCGACCCAGGTGGGAGCGTTGACCGACGAGCGCTGATAGACGTTGTTGTCGGCGGTGGTCTTGAGTTGCGCGGCCGTGTACTGATGCGAGTAGTCCTCCATGCAGATCAGGCAGTTGCCGGAACCTCCGGTGATGACGTTGTTGTGAACGTTGGTCGGCCCCGTGATCCACGTCATGTCAGGCGGCGTTGCCACGCCCTGACGCAAATCCTTCTGGCTCGATGATGTTGCCGTAGCCCAACGCCGGGTATCCATCACGATGTTGAGATTGCGCTCGCTCGTAGTCGTGCTGTTCTTTGCAAGCGTGTTGTTCCAGATATCGACGTCACTTGTATTGATGACCTTGATGCCGCTCCCGCCATTCGCGACGACCAGGTTGTTGACGAACTGCGCCGTGTCCGAGATTTCGGTATCGAGGCCGTGCCCGGCGTTGCCGATCGAGTCGTTGCTCAATATCTTGATGTCATACGACGATTCATCGAACCACAAGCCCGTACCGAGATTCCTGAGGAACACGCTGTCGCTCACGACGACATGACGGGAATGCGATGTCTTGAAGCCGCCGGCAACGGGCGACATGTTGAAGTGCTCCTGATTGTTCGCCACCGCGAGCAACCCCTGCATGTGCAGTCCATCAGTCCGGTTTCCGCCAACGCCAAGCAGACCGTTGCGCGCGGCGGTCACGTTCTGCACCGTCGCGTTCGCATTGCCGACGAAGAGTCCTGTCGTCGCGTTGTCGAGGACCGCGACGTTCCGGAACGTCACGCCGGAACCCAGAAGCTGGACAGCGCCCATATCCGGCACGGACGGTGCGTAACGCCGGACACCGAAACCCTGGAACGTGCTGCCCGTGCTGTTGTCGGTGATGGCGACCTGGATGTCGCTGGCGCGCACTGCATGTCCCGTCGGATCGGCTCCGAGATAAAGCTTCGCGCCCGTCTCGTCGTAGAAGAAGCTGCCGGGTGTCACCTGCGCGAGTGATGTCACCTGAGTCTGTGCCACACCATCCACCCAGACCTGATCCGGATGCGCTGCCATTGGATAAGCCGGGCTCACGAATTGACCGCTGCCCGTACCATCGGCTGCGCCGCGGGTGAAGGTCGGATCATGTGAGAACACATGGTTCCAGCCCGCAGCCCATACATACTTCGATGCCGAAGTGGTACGCGTCCAGGCGCTGATAACAGAACTGCCTTCGAGCCATACCGTTTCGCGCGGATAGGCCTGGATCGTTACCTGCCGGTTCGTCGTGATGCGTTCATGATAAGAGCCTGCGCGAAGCACGATCGTTGCGCCCGCAGAAGCTTTGCTGATCGCCTGCTGTATCGTGGCAAGAGGTGCCGCAAGCGTGCCGGCCGCCGTGTCCGAACCCGTCGGCGAAACATAGATGGCGGCACCCGAAGGCACCGCATACGCGGCCGTTCCGATGCGTGCGGAGCCGGCACCCGTATTGCGCACGCCGGTCATGTCGATGACGGGTTCGGGATCGGGAACCGAACTCGAAACCGCTGCCAATGCCACACTCTTCGCCGTTGCGGCGCTGGCGGCATCGGCGATGTCTGTGCCGCTATCGTCTCCGCAGCCAGCGAGACCGAAAACCATTGCGACCGTGGCAACAGCCGCCATGCCAGTTTTACGACAACACGATTCAAGTATCATGATTTTTCGTTCCTTTTAGATTCGGACGGAAATTTACTTCGTCATACTGAATTACGGTTGATGCGACCGGGATTGTGAGCGTGAATCTGTTAGAAGTCTGTAGTACGGCTCCGTCATCCAGCCGCGCGCGCCGTGTACGACCATGACCCGTCGATTCGTAAATGCGCCGTAATCGGCGACCGTCGGCAACGGCTTTTACCATCCGCCGAAATCGGCTAGTCTGAGTGTCCCCGACATCCCGTCATCGGCAGCCGTGACATCGCCTTGCAAAGCGTCAGCCAATTGTCACGTTGGCCCATTAACAGTCCTCAATGAGTAAGGAGAGCGTCCATGGACGTACAGCAACTCGTTTCCGAATTTCTTGCGTCGGAGCATGGCAATCAGGCCGCGCAGGCTCTCGCGGACCAAGGCGTGAGCCCTGACGATGCGCAGCAGATGCTGGGTCAGGTGGCCGAGACTGCGCATGCGCATGTCGAAGAGCAGAGCGCCGGTCTGATGGGCGAGCATCCCGGCAAAAGTTTCTTCGCGGCATTCGCGGCCGGCCTCGTCAGAGGCGATGGTTTTTTCAAGTCGATCGAGGAAGGCGGCGAAGGCATCCTGACTGGCCGCGTCGCGGAGGCTCTCGCGCAAAAGATGGGAGTCGACCCGGCCGTCGCATCGACAGTCGCGGCTGCCGCGACGCCGTATGTGGTTGCTTTTCTGAAGGAGAAGCTCGCTTGAAGTGATTGTGCAAACGATCCGCAATCTGTGACTGCGGCCGCGTGCCGGGCCGCGCGGTTGGCGGGATGCACACCGCAATTGGCAGCAATGCGCAACGGGGGATTTGCCGAGGTATCGTTTTCGCAACACGTGCGATAAGACACACAAGCCCCTATCTTATTTTTGATAGCCTAGAGCCGTGGTGAACAGGAACAGCGCGCGTGTTTCATGCCGCATAAGCACAACTGCGAAGAGGAGGGCTCCACGATGCTGCAATGGCTGATCCGCTGGGCGTCACATCACTCTGCCGCCCCTGAAAGACAGGCTGAACGTGCGCTGCACGATCTACGGATGGAACTCTATCAGGCCGAGCAACGTGTCCTCGACGCGCAGATGCAGGCGGACTACTACCGCTCGCGTATCGCGTTCTGCGAGGAAGTACAGAAGAAAGGGATCGAGCAGGTTTCCGACGACCGGCGCGGGCATCAGGAAGTGCCGCCGCCGTTGCGGCCTGCGGGATTGAAGCTCACCGCAGCGCAGTAGTGCGTGCAGTGCGCGCGCAGTGCACGGAACGACGATCGCGGCCGGTTGCAGGGCACACCTCTGCGACCGGTATGCGGTTCATCCGTAAATCGGCGATTCATCGATAACCTGTCGACAGCCGTTCAGACTGCGCCGCTGAACGAGACCGCGAGCGCAAGTCCGATATTGACGGCGGTGAGGATGATCCAGCCGGCGAATACGAGCACAGGTCCGAAACGAGACATGATGTTCTCCACTCACGGCCTCGACGGCTCGTCAACCGAGTCGGCCGACCGCGTTACCATGCCTGAATCGTAGGCCTCGCATCGCGGCTTCAGTAGAGGCACATCGCAACACTCACCGTTTCCGTAGCGGCATCAATTGCAGAAGACGAGTGCTTCGGCACGGACGGCTTTCATGCCTGATGCTCGCGCTCAGGACATTCCGTATAAAAATCTTCGAAGCAAAGCAGATTGAGCGCGCGAATCTGCTCGGTCATGAAATCGACGAACACGCGAATGCGTGACGGCAGATGCTGTCGGCAGAGATAGCAGATGTAGTGGCCGCGATCGTCCGGCACATGCCGCTTCAAAGCCATCACGAGTTCGTGGCGCGCGATGTGATCGCATATCTGATAGCCGGGCATTTGCGCGATCCCATGTCCGTCGAGCACTGCGCGCAATACCAGCTCCGCGTCGTTGAAAGTCAGTCTCGCCGTCGGCAGAAACTTTCGCATAAGGCCATCGACCTTGAATTCCCACTCGCACACGCGCCCACTCGAAAAGCGATAGTTGATGCACTCGTGCTTGCTCAGCTCGTCGAGCGTCGTGGGCAGTCCGTGCTTTTCGGCGTAGAGAGGAGACGCGCAGAGCACCATCTGCATCGGGATCAGCTGTTTCGCGATGATGCTCGAGTCCTCGATGCGCCCGTCGCGAAACGCGACATCGATCTGTTCGGCGGCGAAATCCGTCGGGCGGTCATCGAGCAGCAGATCGACTGCGATATCCGGGTAGGCGTCGGTGAACGTGGAAATCAGCGGCGCAACCACCTTGCGTCCGAATCCGACCGTCGAACTGATGCGAAGCAGGCCGCGCGGCGGTCCGTGGCGCAGGTCCAGCATGTCGTTCATCGCCTCGACGATATGCGTCACACCCCGGTTGCAGTTCTCGAAGAACCGCTCGCCCTCGCGCGTCAGATGGGTCGTTCGCGTCGTCCGCAGAAAGAGGCGCGTGCTGAGCTGCGTTTCGAGCTTCTGGACATTGCGGCTGACCGCCGAGCGCCCGATCCCCAATCGCTCGCCCGCCTTGGCGAAGCTTCCTTCCGTGGCGACGGCCATGAACGAGATGATGCCCGCGTAGCTCGTCGCGAAACAGGTCGACAAGGCGTCAGCGGGATTGGGCAGGCCAACGCGAAAACCATGCTGCGGTATATCCGGTTGATCCATCGAGGGCTCCGACTATGGGCACCTGCATGCTGAGCCGTCCGGGGGTGCCTGTTTGTATTTGAGCAGCGGGAGTGTTGCGCAGCCGCAGAACGCTGGCGGGGCTTTCGGCTGGCTTTCGTAGTGTAGGACACGTTGAAGAGATGCGGTACAGCGTTCTGGCGGCCGTGTTTTCGATTGACGCCGGACTGGAAACACCGTGAGGCCGTGGAAGGCTCTACCGCCCCGGTCCGCGCTCGCCTAGCATGAGGGTTGCGCCTGCGGACACGCGTTCCGAAGCGGATACGTCCGGGGTCCGGGCGAAAACCATGCCGAACGCCGACGCCGGCTATACGATCGTTCGTTCGGCGCAGATCGCCGGAGGCGGGCGCGGATTCGCGGATATCGGGGCCGAACGCAATCCCGTACGCTCGTTGACAGGGAACCACAGGGAACCAGCGCGCACGTCGCCGAGCCAGAGGGCAACATGGACAACGAAAAAGACAACGAGGAACTGCAAGCCCCTCCGCTTTCGCTGCTCGACCGGTATCGGGGCCGCGATTTCGCTCCGCTGTACACGACGACGGTGACGGTTTCGGGCGGCGAGACGGGGCATGGCCGCGCATCCGGCGTGGCCCGTTCGGACGACGGGAATCTCGTCGTGAATCTGCGGCTGCCGACGGAACTCGGCGGCCCCGGCAACGGAACGAATCCCGAGCAGCTGTTCGCGGCGGGCTTTGCCGCCTGCTTCCATGGCGCGCTGAATCTGCTCGGAAAGCGCGCGAAGCTGGAACTCGACGATACGGCCGTCGAGGTGCAGGTTGCGTTCGGCCGCGATCCGATGGACGGCGGCTACGCGTTGGTCATCGATGTCCGCGTGCGGATGCCGGGCGTCGAGCGGGCCGTCGCGGAAGAGATGGTGCGAAACGCCGAGCGCCTGTGTCCCTACGCGAAGATGGCCCGCCAGGGGACGGTCAATGTCGTGGCCGTCATCGACTGACGCGGGATGCTTTTCTCGCTTGAGAGCGCGCGGCGGTTCAGAAGGATCAGGATCGTGACGAGGGCCTCGACGGCGCCATCGTTTGATCCCCATCGCCTTGCAACACCGCCTCGCCATGCTCGACGTAGGCCCGCAGCAGATGATGCGCGATCGCAAACGGCTTCGGCGCGGACAGTCCGTTTGCATGCGTGCCCGCGAGCATCGCGGCAACTTCCGCGCGCGTGAACCAGCGCGCGTCTTCGAGTTCCGCCTCGTCGACGACGATCTCCGTGTCGGCGGCACGCGCGAAGCAGCCGATCATCATCGACGAAGGAAACGGCCACGGCTGCGACGCGAAGTAGACGACCTGCGCGCACGTCACATGGGCTTCTTCGAGCACTTCGCGGCGCACGGCATCCTCGACGGTTTCGCCCGGCTCGACGAAACCCGCGAGCGCCGAGTACATGCCCGGCGCAAACTGGCGCTGGCGTCCGAGCAGGCACCGCTCGCCGTCGATCGCCAGCATGATCACGACGGGATCGACGCGCGGAAAGTGACGCGTGCCGCATGCGTCGCATACACGCTGCCAGCCTGCCGCCGCCGAGCGGCTGGCCGCGCCGCAGTTCGCGCAGAAGCCGTGGCGGCGATGCCAGTCGAGCATCGACTTCGCCTGCCCCAGCATGCCGATCAGCTCAGGCGCGACGAGGCCCCGCATCGCGATCGAGCGCAAGTCGATGCGCTCGTGCAGCACGCCGTGCGTCTGCCCTTCGCCGGGTTCGAGACCGAGCGTGAAGCCGAGCGCGAAGCGGCCGCTGCCGTCGTCGTGCTGCCCCAGAAACACGCTTTGCAGCGGCTCGCCGAATGCGGCCGCTTCACGGGCGAGAAACCACGCTTCCTGCCCGTCGCCGCGCCTGAGCAACGGGACGTCGCCATCGAAGACGAAAAACCGCGCGGCGGCATCGCTGCGCAGGCGTTCGATGAAGGCGTCGTCGTCGCGCTTGTCGGAGCGGCGGTCGAGCGGGTTCAGGTTGAAGCCGATGGAAGCGGAAGGGGCGGTCATCGCATTGACGTGTGAAGAGGACGGTTCGCAAGTATGGCACGGCATGTCGTACTTTTCCGTGGCGCCTGTCCGCGCGGCGCAACCCTTACAGCACGCCGGGCTCGTGCGCCGACGGACTGCTTACGCCCGCCGCCGCGAGCGCCTCATGCAGCGTTTCGAATATGTTCGAATCGCCGATCGTCTGCGTGATGCCGTGCCGGTCCATATCGGAGCGCAGATAGCGGTTCACCCTCCCGAACAGCACGCCGATCCGCCGCTCGTGCAGGTTGTCGATCAGATCCTTCAACGTGCGCGCGGCGGAATAGTCGAGATCGGTGATCGCGCCCGCATCGACGACGAACCAGTGCAGCGGACCCGACGCCGCGTCGATCAGCCGCGAGACTTCCGCGGTGAAGAAGTGATCGTTCGCGAAGAACAGATCCGAGCCGAAGCGATACACGATGAGCCCCGGCGCCGTCATCGTCCCTGGCTGCGCGGGCACGGGCAGCCAGCGTCCCGTCGAGGGCGCGGGCTCCAGCACCATCGTATGCGGGCGGTAGCTGTGCCGCACGTGCCGCATCAGCGACAGCGCGACGGCGAGCAGAATGCCGTGCTCGACGCCCACCATCACGACGGCGGCCGCCGTGACGAGCGCCAGCGCGAACTCGCCGGGGCTTTCGCCGCGGATCGCCCTCAGGCTTTGCACGTTGATCATGCCGATCGCGATGGTGAACACGATGCCCGCCAGCACGCAGTGCGGCAGATATTGCAGCCACGTGCTCAGGAACAGCAGCACGACCACCACCACGGCGGCGAACGCGAGCTGCCCGAGCTGGCTGCGCGTGCCGGCGCGTTCGGCCATCGCGGTTTGCGTGGGGCTGCCGTTGACGACGAACGTGCCGCTGAACGCAGCGGCTGCGTTCGCGGCGGCCAGCCCGAGGATGTCGGCGTTCGTGTCGACTTCTTCGTGAAACTGCTGCGCGAACACGCGCGCCGCCGCGGCGCTTTGCGCAATGATCATCACGAAGCACGACGCCGCGACGGGCACGAGATCGAGAAACTGCTGCCACGTGACCTCGGGAAAGCGCAGCGGCGGCAAGCCGCCCGCGAGCGGGCCCAGCACGGAAATGCCGTGAGACGCGAAGTCGAACGTCTTGCTTGCCGCGATGCTGCCGACCACGACGACGAGCGGTATCGGCAGACGCGGCGACAGCGCCTTCGAGCCGAGGATGGCGGCCACCACCAGCGCCGTGAGCACCAGCGTCGGCAGATGCGCGCCAGTGAGATGGCCGATCACATACGCGATCTGCGCGAGGCTGCGCGACGAAGGATAGGGCACCGTCATGCCGAACATATCGCCGAGCATCGCGATCGATACCTGAATGCCGACGCCCGTCAGAAAGCCGACCAGCACCGTGCGCGACAGGAAGTCGGCGAGAAAGCCGAGCTTGAAGATGCGCGCGAGCAGCAGCAGCGCCGCGGTGAGCAGCGCGACCATGCCCGCCAGCGCTACATAGTCGGCGCTGCCCATCGGCGCAAGCGCCGACGCGCGGCTCGCGAAGATCGTGGCCGTGGCCGAGTCGGCCGCCACCACGAGGTGACGCGACGCGCCGAAGAACGCGAACGCGACGAGCGGCACAAAGACGGTGTAAAGACCCGTCACGGCGGGCATCCCCGCGATGCGCGCGTAGCCGAGCACTTGGGGAATGTCCATCGACGCGAGCGATACGCCCGCGAATACATCGCGCAACGCCCGGGTACGGTCGATGGGGAGCAGGCCTTTCAGGACGCTCAGGCGTGCGGGACTGTCAGTTGTATCGCGCATGCTCGACACCTTGTTGTTATCGATTCCAACTGCGGACTCCAACCGCGGGTTCCAACCGGCGACGCGCATCGAACGCGTCGCGGGCGTGGTGACGGCTCTCAGGTGCTCGCGACGAGAAACGCCTCGCCCGTCGCGGGCCGCAGGCCATCCGGTCGATGCGAGAAATAGCGCTCGGTCAGATCGGCCGTCGATACGTGCCGGACATCGCTGAAACCCGCTTCGCGCGCCAGCGCCAGCATCTCGTCGGGGCTGAAAAAGCTGACGAACGGCGTGCCCGCCGCGCGCGCCCGTTCATACACGGCCTGATGCTGCGCGCGTTCGGCGGCATCGATGAGATCGAGCGGCAACAGGAATGTCATCGCGAGCGTCGAGCCAGGCGCAAGCTTCGCGATCTGACGCAGCGTCGCGAGGTTTGCGTCGCGCGTCAGATACATCGACACGCCCGTCGACGCCACCACGGCCGGCGCGCCCGCTTCGAACCCCGCACCCGACAGGCGCTCCCACCACGACTGGCCCGCTTCGAAGTCGACGGGCACGAGCCGCAGCCACGGCGGAATGCCGTAGCCGAGTTCGATCAGGCGCTGGCGCTTCCACGCCTCGGCGCCCGGTCGATCCACTTCGAACACGCGCAGCCGCGACGCGATCTCCGGCTTGCGCTGCGCGAACGTATCGAGGCCCGCGCCCAGAATCACGTACTGCGACACGCCGTGGCTCGCCTTTTCCGTCACCAGGTCTTCGATGAAACGCGCGCGGGCGACGATCGATGCCCGATAGCCGCGCGTGCCCTGCGGGTTCATGTCGGGGCGGTTGCGCCAGCCTTCGTCGGGCGCGGCGAGGCGCAAGCCGATCTCGTCGTCGAGCACGTGCGGCGGCGCGTCGACCTGCACATGCATCGCCCGCCACAACGCGACGCGTACGGCGGTGCTGTCCGCCGCCACCGTCTGCTTGTCCTGCATGATGTTCCCCCTTCGAATAACCGGATGCCGACGCCAAGACTGTAAAGCAATCGCACGCGTCCGGACAAAAGTACGGACGATGCGCGGCGCTATACTGTGGGCCCGAATACAGGACAGGTAGCCGGCATGGCGGTGCTCCGATGCGCGCTTCATTAGATGAGGCGTCCAGGCTTGCACGAGCCATCCGGCGACGACATATAAATTGGCAGATCACGATCTGAAGCGGCTCAAAATCGACCGGCCGGCCGTCGCTACGGGCGGCCGCCGGCGCAACTGGATCGGCTACGGGGCCGTCGCGCTGCTGCTTGCCGGCGGGCTCTTTGTCGGCCTGAGGCTCGCCGGGCCGCAGACCGTCGACACCACGACCGTGGTGTCCGCTTACCCATCGCAAACCTACACGCTGCTCAACGCGACGGGCTACGTCGTGCCGCAGCGCAAGGCGGCCGTGGCGTCGAAGGCGCAAGGGCGGCTCGAATGGCTCGGCGTGCTCGAAGGCACGCGCGTCAAGCAAAACGAGGTGATCGCGCGGATCGAGAGCAACGACGTCGAGGCCGCGCTCGCGCAGGCGAAGGCGCAGGTCAAGGTCGCGCAGGCCAATCTCGCGCTTCAGCAAGCGGAGCTGAAGAACGCGGAAATCAATCTGCGCCGCTCGGCGATTCTTGCGCCGAAGGGCGCCATGCCCGCGACCCAGTACGACGCCGATCTCGCCCGCTACGACAAGGCGAAGGCGTCGATCGACAACAGCCGCGCCGCGATCGTGTCGGCGCAGGCGAACGCGCAGGCCGCGCAGGTCTCCGTCGATCAGACCGTGATCCGCGCGCCGTTCGACGGCGTCGTGATCGAAAAGCACGCGAACGTCGGCGACAACATCACGCCGTTTTCGCAGGCCTCCGACAGCAAGGGCGCGGTCGTGACGATCGCCGACATGGCGACGCTCGAAGTCGAGGCCGACGTCGCCGAATCGAACATCGCGAAGATCACCGTCGACGAGCCGTGCGAGATCCAGCTCGACGCGCTGCCGGAGGTTCGCCTCGCGGGCAGCGTGTCGCGCATCGTGCCGACCGTCGACCGCTCGAAGGCGACCGTGCTCGTCAAGGTGCGTTTCGTCGATCGCGACGAACGCGTGCTGCCCGACATGAGCGCGAAGATCGCGTTTTTGTCGAAGCCGGTGCCGCCGCAGGACAGACAGCCGGTGGTCGCGGTGCAGCCGGCCGCCATCGTCGAGCGAGGCGGACGCAAGGTCGTGTTCGCGATCAAGGACGATGCCGTGCGCGAAGTGCCCGTCAAGACGGGCGCGACGCTCGGCGAACTGGTTGCCGTCGGCGGCGTGCGTCCCGGCGATGTGCTCGTGCGCTCGCCGAACGAGCACATCAAGGACGGCGCGAAAGTCACCGTGGCGAAGAAGCCGTGAACGACATGAGTCACGACGCGAGTGCGGCACTGAAAGAGGCGATGCCCCTCGTCGACATCCGTCACCTCGTGAAATCGTATAGACGCGGCGTGCAGACGGTGCCCGTGCTGTCGGACATCACGCTCGCGATCGGCGAAGGCGATTTCATCGCGCTGATGGGGCCGTCCGGTTCGGGCAAGAGCACGCTGCTCAATCTGATCGCGGGCATCGACCGGCCGGACGGCGGGGAGCTGCACGTCGGCGGCGTCGATATCACGCGGCTCTCCGAAGCGGCGCTTGCGCAATGGCGCGCGGCGCATGTCGGCTTCATCTTCCAGTTCTACAACCTGATGCCCGTGCTGACGGCGTTCGAAAACATCGAGCTGCCGTTGATGCTCACGCGCCTGACGCGCAAGGAGCGCCGCGAGCGCGTGGCGCTCGTGCTCGACATGGTCAATCTGTCGAACCGCGCGCATCACTATCCGTCGGAGCTGTCGGGCGGCCAGCAGCAGCGCGTCGCAATTGCCCGCGCGCTGATCACCGATCCGACGCTGATCGTCGCCGACGAGCCGACAGGCGACCTCGACCGCGCGTCCGCCGAGGAAGTGCTGTCGATGTTGCAGCGGCTCAACCGCGAGCTGGGCAAGACGATCATCATGGTGACGCACGACGCGCATGCGGCGGGCGCGGCAAGAGCGCTCGTGCATCTGGAGAAAGGGGAGCTGATCGATGGAACGGCTCGCTGAAATGCCCGACGAAGCGCGCAATCGCAGGCTGCCATGCATCTGCTGAAGCTGATCACGCGCAACGCGCTGCGTCACAAGCTGCGCACGATGCTGACCGTGCTCGGGCTGACGATCGCCGTGCTCGCATACGGGCTGCTGCATACGGTGGTCGACGCGTGGTACGCGGGCGCGGCGGCGGCGTCGAATGCGCGGCTCGTCACGCGCAATGCGATCTCGCTCACGTTCCCGCTGCCGCTCAGCTACGAGAACCGCATTCGAGGCGTCGACGGCGTGACGATGGTCGCGCGGTCGAGCTGGTTCGGCGGCATCTATCGCGAGCCGAAGAACTTCTTCGCGCAGTTCGCGGTGTCGGACAACTATCTGGACCTGTACCCGGAATTCATTCTGTCCGCGCAGCAGCGCAGCGACTACGAACGCGACCGCAAAGGCTGTCTGATCGGCAGGCAGCTTGCGAACGCGTTCGGCTTCAAGGTCGGCGACGTGATCCCCATCAAAGGGACGATCTATCCGGGCACGTGGGAATTCACGGTGCGCGGCATTCTCGATGGGCGCGACGAATCGACGATCACGCGCCAGCTGATTTTTCACTGGGACTATCTGAACGAATCGGTGCGCAAGATGCCGGGGCGCAAAGCCGATCAGGTCGGCGTGTACGTGCTCGGCATCGCGAATCCCGACGATGCCGCCGCGATCTCGCGCAACGTCGACGCCGTGTTCAAGAACTCGCTCGCCGAAACGCTCACTGAAACGGAGCAGGCGTTCCAGCTCGGCTTCGTCGCGATGTCGAATCAGATCATCGCGGCGATTCGTCTCGTATCGTATGTGGTGATCGTGATCATCATGGCCGTGATGGCGAATGCAATGGCGATGAGCGCGCGCGAGCGCACCGTCGAATACGCGACGCTCAAGGCGCTCGGCTTCGGACCGGGCTTTCTCGCGCTGCTGATGTTCGGCGAATCGGTGACGATCAGCGCGGTGGGCGGCGCGCTCGGCATGCTCGCGACGCCGCCCGCCGCGAGCTTCTTCAAGCAGGCGACGGGCGGCGTGTTTCCCGTGTTCGTCGTGTCGCATCAGACGATGCTGTTGCAGGCCGCGTGCGCACTGGCCGTCGGGCTCGCTGCCGCGATCATTCCGGCGATGCAGTCGGCGCGCGTGCGGATCGTCGAAGGCCTGCGGGCAATTGGCTAGAGGCGAGGGCTATCGTGGCAATTCCGCTCTCTTACATCGCTCGCAATCTGTGGACGCGCCGTCTGACCACGGCGCTCACCGCGAGCGGACTCGCGCTCGTCGTGTTCGTGTTCGCGACCGTGCTGATGCTCGATGCGGGCCTCAAGAAAACGCTCGTCTCGACGGGCGAAGAGGACAACGTCGTGGTGATCCGCAAGGGCGCGGAAACGGAAGTGCAGAGCGCGATCGACCGCGCTCAGGCGAACGTCATCGAAATGCATCCTGCCGTGGCGATGGGCAGCGATGGCCGGCGCATGGCGTCGAAGGAATCCGTCGTGCTGATCTCGCTGCTGAAGCTCAGCACCGGCAAGCCGTCGAACGTCGTGATACGCGGCGTGTCGCCCGCCGGCATGAGCTTGCGGCCGCAGGTGAAGCTCGCGTCGGGACGCATGTTCAGTCCCGGCTCGTCGGAGATCATTGTCGGCAGCAGCGTTGCGAAGGGCTTCAGCGGCACGCAGCCGGGCGAGCATTTGCACTTCGCGCAACGCGACTGGACGGTGGTCGGCACGTTCGACGCCGGCGGCAGCGGCTTCGATTCGGAAATCTGGGGCGACGTCGATCAGCTGATGCAGTCGTTTCGCCGCACCAGTTATTCGTCGATGGTCGTGCGCCTCGCGCAGTCCGATCAGTTCGATGGCTTCAAACAGGATCTCGACGTCGATCCGCGCCTCGCCGACGAAGCGAAGCGCGAGCAGACGTTCTACAGCGACCAGTCGAAGGCGCTCTCGACCTTCATCAACATACTCGGCTTCACGCTGTCGACGATCTTTTCGATCGCCGCGATGATCGGCGCGATGATCACGATGTATGCGTCCGTCGCGAATCGCGTGGCGGAGATCGGCACGTTGCGCGCGCTCGGCTTCAGGCGCTCGAACGTGCTCGCCGCGTTTCTCGTCGAAGCGATGCTGCTCGGATTCGTCGGCGGGATGATGGGCCTGGGCTGCGCGGCCTTCATGCAGTTCGCGTCGTTTTCGACCACCAACTTCCAGACCTTCGCGGACCTGTCGTTCCGCTTCATCCTGACGCCCGCCATTGTCGTGAAGACGCTCGCGTTTTCGATGACGATGGGACTCGTCGGCGGATTCCTGCCCGCGATGCGCGCCGCTCGCATGAGCATCGTCGATGCGTTGCGTGCGCGTTGAGCACGCGTCGAGCACGCGTCGAGTAAACCCTGAGCACGCGTCGAGCGCATTCCATTCCGCCGACGCGCGGAGCGTCACTTCGTCTTGTTCGCCTGCTTTTCGATGTCGGCCCGCAAGCGGTCTTCCTGTTCGCGCAGTTCGGGCGTGAATTCGTCGCCGAAATCGTCGGCTTCGAATATCTGGCGGATTTCGATTTCCGATTCGCCTTCCATCGGGTTCGGGCAGCGCCGGACCCATTCGACGGCTTCTTCCATCGACTTCACCCGCCACAGCCAGAACCCGGCGATCAATTCCTTCGTCTCCGCGAACGGCCCGTCGATCACGCTACGCTGCGGGCCGGAGAAACGCACGCGCTTGCCGCGCGAGCTGGGATGCAGGCCTTCGCCCGCGAGCATCACGCCCGCCTTGACGAGCTCTTCGTTGAAGTTGCCCATGGCGGCCAGCAGTTCGGTATCCGGCATCTTGCCGGCTTCCGAGTCGCTCGTGGCCTTGACGATCACCATCACTTTCATCTCTGCATCTCCTCGAATGGGTTGTTGAAACCGCGCGATCAGGCGGCTTTCATCGTTACGACGATCGACGATAGCCGAAATCGACATCGTGCGGATGGTTGACGATCGTCGAGCGCGTTCAGTCCGCGCGCTTCGTTTGACGCGTTGGGTCCGCTGACTTTCGCTTCGGCTTCGGTGTGCGCGTCGTTTAGCGTTCTGCATCAAATAGTAGGATTGCAGGCGCGCAACGCGTTTGCACAAACGTTCAAGACTGCGCGCCGTCGTGAGCACTACGCTGTGTCCCCTACGGATGATCCGGGTATTCAGCGCGAGGGCGACATGTCGGCTTCAATCACGCATCAAGTGCTTCCTTCGATTCGGGAAGCGGTTTTTTCGTCGGACACGGCGGCTCTTGTCGCGATCATTCGCGAGTATGTGCAATGGCTCGACATGGACCTGTCGTATCGCGGCTTCGAGCATGAAATGCAGATGTTCGAGCAGACGTACACGTTGCCATCGGGCTTGTTCTTCGTCGCGGAAGCAGACGGCGACATAGCGGGCTGCGTGGGACTGCTGCGTCATTCGAATGAAGTTGCCGAAGTGAAGCGGCTTTATGTGCGTCCTGCATATCGCGGCCTTTCGCTTGGAGAGCAACTCGTTGCGTCGGTGATCGGCAAAGCGAACGCGCTGGGATATGCGAAGCTCGTGCTCGATTCCGTTCCTCAAACGGCCTTCGCGCAGCGTCTATACGAACGCATGGGCTTTACCGAAACGTCCGCCTACTATGCGAACCCCGTTGCAGGGACGCGCTTTCTCTCACTTGTTCTCTAAAGGAAAGGAGGACGTGTTCGATCGCTCGTGATCTCACGTAGAGGGAGGATGAGATTGCACCCGCGACGCAATTGACATTCGATGCAAGCGATCGACGCAAGTGATTCGCGCTCGCGAGACCTGCAATTGTCAAATGCAGCATCAGCCGATGCCGTCGCGCATCACTGTTTTCATATGAAGTATCAACCTCGGGCCAGAGATGCCGTTATACATCGGCAGAGTCACCGGAACTGGCCTGAGCTAATAATGCTTTCCTCCCTAACGGATCGGACGTTCGACGCCGGATTGCAACACCGGTTTCACCGACGTTCACTGGAACATCAGCGACCCCTTGCAACCATGACGATGGCGTTTACCGTCATCGTGTTCATGGCGTTCGCGTTCGCGCGCTGCTTCGTGGCGGGGTCGGCCGTGCCGCTCGTCTGGCGGCTTGCGTGCGCCGCGTGCCTTGCGCTGCTGGTCGCGGCGATTGCCCGCGCGAAGAGCACGTCGCAATTCGGCGCGCTCGGCGTCGCGTATATGCTCGTGTTGCTTGCGGGGCTCGCGTTGAATGTCGATGGGCTCGACGTGCCGTTGTTGTGGGCGCTGCCCGCGATGGTCGCGATTCCCGTCTGCGCGGCGCCGCTGTGGCTCACGCCTGCGCATTTTTTCGTCGGCAGCGCGCTCTTTTGCGTAACGGGCGTGCCGCTGTTGATGAGCCTGCCGCGCGCGCAAGGCGATGCGAATGTCGTGTGGTGGGTGTGGCTCGCCGTCGCGCTGCCGACAGCCGCCGTGTTTCACTTCGGCTTCTATCGCTTCAGGCGCAATCACTTTCTGCTCGAAGACCGCCTCGCGCGCCTTGCCGCAACCGATCCGCTGACGGGACTGCACAACCGCCGCGCGTTTCTCGACCAGGCGGCGATGCGTCTCTCGAAGCTGGACAGCGGCGCGAGCGTCAGCGCCATTTTTATCGACATCGATCACTTCAAGTCGCTGAACGACCGGTTCGGCCATGCCGTCGGCGATCAGGCGCTGTCGAATGTCGCGCGCGTGCTGAAGGAGATGACGACGCCCGCCGACATCGTGGGCCGCATCGGCGGAGAGGAATTCGTGCTGCTGCACGACGCGGCCTTGCGCCCCGCCGCGCAGCTTGCCGAAACGTTGCGCAGCGCGATCGGCCGCATTGCGCGTCCGGATGGCCTCGTGAGCGCGAGCTTCGGCGTCGCGCAATACCGATGCGGCGAGAGCGTGATGGCGCTGCTCGATCGCGCCGACGAGGCCCTGCTGCGAGCGAAGCATACGGGGCGCGACTGCGTGTGCGTCGAACGCGCGGCGCCCGTCGATCCCGTGCGTCTCGCATGGGCGCGTGATCTCGCGGACGGGGCTTCGTCGGAGCCGATTCGCCAGTTGTGGGACGACTTCTGGCTGACCTCGCATTTCCAGCCGCTCTACAGCCTCTCGCATCAGAAACAGGTCGGCTTCGAGGCGTTGTTGCGCGGCGAGCGCGAGGACGGCTCGCGCGTGCCGCCCGCCGTGCTGTTTTCGCCGAGGCCGTTCAGCGATCAGGGCGATCTCGACCGCACGAGCCACGCGCTGCACCTCGGCAATGCGCGCCGCCTGATCCCCGATGACGCATGGCTGTTTCTGAACATCCTGCCGGCCACTTTCATCGCCGACGGCTACGCCCGTCAGCTTGCGCAACTCGTGGGCTCGGCGGGGCTCGCGCCGGATCGCGTGGTGCTCGAACTGCTGGAGTCGCACGGCGGCAGCGTCGACGACATGTCGCGCGCGGCAGGGCAGTATCGCGAGCACGGCTTTCTGATTGCCGTCGACGATTTCGGCGCGGGCCACTCGAACCTCGACCGTCTGCTGCGCATCCGCCCCGATCTCGTGAAGCTCGACGGCGAGCTGATACGCGCAACGAGCCCTGGCGTCGAGCAGCCGATCTTGCCGAAGCTCGTCTCGCTGCTGCATCAGGCGGGGATGCTGGTCGTGGTGGAAGGCGTCGAGACGACGGAGCAGCTGATTCTCGCCGTCGAATCGAACGTCGATTTCGCGCAAGGCTTTCTGCTTGGCCGGCCGTCGCCGTCCATTACGCCGCCCGATGCCGTGCACCGGCGCATCGATCACGCGTTCGATGTGATCGCGCAAGGGCGCGCGCATCAGCACGCGCTGTTCGAATCGGAAGTGCGGCCGTACCTGCAGGCGCTCGACGCGGGCGTCGACGCATGGCTCGAAGGCGTGCCGCTCGACGACGCATTCCGCGATCTCGCGCAGCTGGAGCTATGCGTCAGCTGTTTCGTGCTCGACGATACGGGGCGGCAGATTGGACATGAAGTGATGGGGAGGGCGTCGGCGGTCGAAAGCGGTTCGCTGCATCCCATCGCGAATCCGCGCGATGCGCGCTGGGACCATCGGCCGTATTTCCGCAATGCCGTGCTGCGTCCGGGCGTGCCCGTCACGAGCAGCCCGTATCTGTCGCTGGCGAGCGGCAGGCCGTGCATCGCGGTGACGGTCGCGCTGCAGTCGCGCGAGGGGCGCTGCGTGGTCGGCGCGGAGCTTGACTGGTCGCTGCGGCGTCTGCCGTGGCCGACGGCCGAGCAATGGTGATGCGCCGCGCGCTGGCGCTTTAGCGCAACGATGCGTTGAAGCGTTGTGTGTTGACGCGTTGAAGCGTTAGCGCAATTGCGCGAGCAGCGCGCGCGCCTGTTCGTGGATGTCGGCGTCCGTGGGCCGCAGCGCGAAGCGCATCGACTGCGGCAACTGCGCATAGTGCTTGCCCGTGCTGCGCGCATAGGCGGGATCGTAGTGCAGGTCGATCAACTGCTCGAAGAGTTCGACGCGTTTGTCTTCGTCGATCATGGTCTGCCATTCGACGATTCTCGCGCGACCGTGCAACTCGATCAGCTTCGCGAGTTGCGCCTTGAAGAACTCGCGGTTGTCGAAGAGGTGCGCATAGTCTTGCAGCAGCAGGCGGATGCGCTCGCCGCGCTCCGTTTCCACCCGGATGCACGTGCCGCGATGAATCTGCTCCGTCAGCGAGACGGGCAGCGATATGGAACCGATGCGCCGGCTTTCCGCTTCGACGAACACGGGCCGACTCGGGTCGAATGCGCGCAGTGCGGAGACGAGCGCGGTATCGAAGGCCTTCTGCGAAGGCTGCGCCTCGTTCGGCAGCATGCCCAGAATCGAACCGCGATGCGACGCGAGCCCTTCGAGATCGAGCGTTTGCGCATCGGTTTCGGCGAGCGCGTTCAGGAGCCGCGTCTTGCCGCTGCCCGTGTGGCCAGCGAGTACGACGTAGCGGAATTGCCCCGGCAGCGCATCGAGCGACTCGACGACCGCGTGCCGGTAGCTCTTGTAGCCGCCATCCAGTTGCCGCGCGCGCCAGCCGATCAGATTGAGCCATGTCGTCATCGACCCCGAGCGCTTGCCGCCGCGCCAGCAGTAGACGAGCGGCCGCCAGTTGCGCGGACGATCGGCAAACGTCGTTTCGAGGTGCGCGGCGATGTTGCGCGATACCATCGCCGCGCCTTGGCGGGTCGCCTCGAACGGCGACACCTGCTTGTACATCGTGCCGACGATGACGCGTTCCTCATTGGACAGCACAGGCGCATTGATCGCGCCGGGAATGTGGTCCTCGGCGAATTCGAGCGGCGTGCGGACATCGACGATTTCGTCGAATTCCGATATCTGGTCGAGCGGGGCGAGAAGCGATTTCAAGGGTTCGGGCATACGGGCCGTCGCAGTGCGACGTAAAGTGCAATTATCGCATGTCGGCGTTTTTACCCTGCTTTCGCCGGGTTTTTCCGTTTCTGACAGCGACAGAGCGTCGCGCGCAAATGCCTCACGTTATGATGTAAACTGGCAGCAAGCGATGAAAGCTGATATGCATCGCTGGAGTTGCTGTTTCATGCACGGTCAACGTACCCTTGGGGAGGGCCAACATGTCGATCTCGTCGGTATTGAGCTGGTGTTTCGGGAACCCGGGCCATCACGTCGGGGCCACGGATGATCGCGCCAACGGCGACGGTGAAGCGAACCGGGGCGAACGCCAGGCGCGGGGGCCACAGGACGATCGGCGAGCGGCGCTCGGCGAGCTGCAACGGCAGGCCTATTTCCAGCAACTGCTGCGGCTCACCTGCGCGGACGTGATGCGCAACCCGCCCGTCACCGTGACCGTCGACGATACGATCGGCGCAGCGTTGAAGGTGCTCGATTCGCACCATATCAAGCTGCTGCCCGTCGTCGATGCAGAGGGTTGCCTGAAAGGCGTGGTCACGCATGTCGACCTTCAGCCGCTCGATGCCGTCCTGCCTTTCCTCAAGCTCGCATCCGATACGACCGTGCCGGAGAGCGAGCGGCGCCAGCGGCCCGTGACCACGGTTATGTCGCGCAAGGTCCACTGCGTGGCGGAGACGACGCCGCTCACCGATGTCATTCCGCTCTTCACGCAAAAAGAAGGGCATCATCACTTGCCCGTGGTGGGCGAGGGCGGCCGTGTGGTCGGCGTGCTGACGCAGGCCGACATCATGAAGATCATGTGCGGGCAATGAGCGGATGCTAAGCCACCCATAAGCGACTGATCAGCAATCAGTCGGCACGCTCACGCGCTCAGCCGGCACATCGACTCGCTGCGCGCGGCCCGTTGCGCCGCGCCTTCTCCAATCGCCCCGCCGATCAATATCACGGCCGGGCTCGTAATGTTTTCCGATGCGGCACACGCCGCAATGTCGCCGAGCGTTGCGCACACGCGCTTTTCGCGCGACGTGCCGGCCCACTGCACGACGGCGGCGGGCGTGTCGACGGGCAGCGTTCTGCCGAGCGCTTCGCCGATGCCTTCGATGCGGCTCGCGCCCATGTAGATCGCGAGCGTCATGCCTGTGGCCGCGAGCGTCGCCCAGTCGGGTTCGCTGCCGTCGCGCAGATGCGCCGTCACGAAGATCACGCCCTGGCAATGGTCGCGATGCGTGAGCGACACGCCGAGCCCCGCCGCCGCCGCAAAGCCCGACGAAATCCCGTTGACGATATCGACGTCGATTCCCGCGCTGCGCAAGTCGGCGATCTCTTCGCCCGCGCGGCCGAACAGCAGCGCATCGCCGCCCTTGATCCGCACGACGTGGCGGCCTTGCAGCGCGTAGCGGCGCATCAGGCGCTGGATGAACGCTTGCGGCGTCGACTTGCAGCCGCCGCGCTTGCCGACCTTGATGACGCGCGCGTGAGCCGACTTCAGCGTCGTGATCTCGTCGTTGACGAGATCGTCGATCAGCAGCACGTCGGCGGCCGCGATCGCCTTAGCCGCCCTGAAGGTGAGCAGGTCGAGATCGCCGGGTCCCGCGCTGACCAGTGTGACTTTGCCCGTGTTCATCCGTTTCTCCATCGCGTGTGTCCGTCGATCGATGCCGTAAATACAAACGGCGTCCCGCTCGTGCTTGCACGAAGGGGACGCCGCTGTCCTGTCTGCTTTACCTGTTCCCGTGGCGGGCTTCGTGCCCGGACCGGATGCCGGCGCCTTTGCCGGCGAACGGCGTATTCGCAAGAAAGGGGCCAGTCGCCGAAACGCTCGATGCTTTCATGCGTGCAATGCGCGGCAGGCTTCGTTGCGGGCGAGCGAATCGAGTGCGCGATGTAATGCGTCTGACGATTGGATCGCGCCTTGCAGCGCACTTGCGCAGTGCTGCGACGCACCACGAAAGTGCCTTCGAGCGTCATCATGATTCGCTGACCTCGGCCGCTGTCGAGACGAGATGATCGCCATATCGCCTGTGCGCGTGGCTGTCCGGCGAAACGTCGCGCATGGCATATGACTTGCATGATCAAACTGCCGCAGCGTCGACGACGACCCGCGCCGCAGCAAACCTTCTCGCATTTCCGCAGCATCGAATTGGACAACGGCGTCCCCTCGGTCTGGTCTTCGAACCGGACTGGCGGGACGCCGTTGGCGTTTACTCTCGCTAATTTCGCGCGTTCTTCGCGTTGCATGCGCACGAACGCGGCACGACACGACAAGCACCTGGAGACGACATGAAGCAGCGCCTCTCGACGTTGATCGACTTCTTCACCGGCGATCGCGTGCCCCCGGCTGCCCTCGCGGGCGAAGAAGAGGACAGCCGCCAGCGACATGGCGCGAGCATGCGTCCCGAACGGCTCCGGGAGCGGCGCGGACCGCGCGCGCGAATGCAACGCGGCGATGCGCGAAGAATGGTTCGCGCGACGGGCTGCGTGCGAAGAACGGCTGCGACGCTGAACGTCGCATGATTGTTTGCTACTGTTGATTGATCCGCGCCGCGTGCGTTTTCAAGAGCCACGAGAGAGGACCATCATCATGCAGACGTTCGAATGTGTATTGCCCGCCGCCGCCGCGCTCGGCGAATGCCCACGATGGGATGAGCGCCGCGCGAAGCTGTGGTGGGTCGATATCCAGGCGCCGGCGCTGCATGGTTTCGATCCGAAGACAGGGCAGGATGTGGCGATTCCGATGCCCGAGAACATCGCGTGCTTTTCGCTGACGGAAGACGACGGCTTCATCGCCGGCATGCGCACGGGCATCTTTCTGCTGGACGCGAAGGGGCAGGTGGTGCGCAAGCTCTGCGCGAACCCCGAGAATCCCGCGACGAGCCGCTTCAACGATGGCCGCTGCGATGCGCATGGCCGGTTCTGGCTCGGCACGCTCGACGAACCGAAGGCGGGCAACGCCGCATCGTTGTATCGCTACGCAAACGGCGAGCTGACGAAGATCGACGCCGGCCTGCTGACGTCGAACGGCATGGCGTTCAGTCCCGACTACCGCTGGTGTTATCACTCGGATACGCCGCGCTTCACCATCTACCGGCATCCGTACGACGTCGGCAGCGGCGAGGTCGGCCCGCGCGAAGACTGGGTGAAGTTCGAGCCGACGCCGACGGATCGCGGGCGTCCCGATGGCGCGTCGGTGGATAGCGAAGGCTGCTACTGGTCCGCGCTGTACGAAGGCGGACGGGTCGTGCGCATTTCGCCGGAAGGCAAGGTCGTCGGCGAATATCCGCTGCCTGCGCGGTGCCCGACGATGTGCGCGTTCGGCAGCGACGATCTGCGCACGCTCTATGTGACCACCGCGCGCCAGGGCCGTCCCGCCGAGGAACTGGAGCAGTATCCACAATCGGGCGGCGTCTTTGCGATGCGTGTATCCGTGCCGGGGCTGATCGAAAAGCGCAGCGCGTTGCGCGTGACGGATTGAATGGGCGATCGCGCACGCATCGAACCCTTCGCTGCGTTCACCATGCTTCGTGGCGTTTCCTTAGCGGGCGCACGGGTCGCGCGCGAGGTTGCCGTTATCATATGCGGCTGATAAAGAACGCGACCCCAAACGATCAGTATGTCCAGCACTCCACGCAGCACCAGACGCGCCATCGACACACGCAACGCGCTCGCGGGACCGCCGCGCATGTCGGATGTCGCGGCGCTCGCGGGCGTATCGAAGATGACGGTCTCGCGCGTGCTCGCCGGCCGCGGCGTGGCGTCCGCCACGCGCGAGCGCGTGCAGCGGGCCATCGACGAACTCGGCTACGTCGCGGATGCGGCGGCCGGCGCGTTGTCCTCGGGGCGTTCGGCGTTCGCGGCGGTGCTCGTGCCGTCGCTTGCCAGTTCCAACTTCTCCGACACCGTGCGCGGGCTCACAGCTGCGCTCGAGCCGCAAGGGCTGCAACTGCTGATCGGCGATACCGACTACGACCTCGAACGCGAAGAGCGGCTCGTGCGCTCGATGCTGCGCCATCAGCCGCGCTGCATCGCGCTGACGGGCGCGCAGCATACGAGCGGGACGCGCGAGTTGCTGTTGCGCTCGGGCGTGCCCGTCGTCGAGATGTGGGATCTGCCCACCTCGCCGATCGATGCGGCCGTCGGCTTTTCCAACGCGAAGGCCGCGCGCGAGATGGTTCGCTATCTGGTCGAACGCGGCTATCGGCGCATCGGTTTTCTCGGCGGCGCGAGCGAGCTCGACCGGCGCGGCCTCGAACGTCTCAAGGGCTATCTGCAGGAAGTGAAGGCGCAGGGCCTGGGCGAGCCGCGCGTCGTGCGTCTCGGCGAATCGCCGATCACGATGAGCCACGGCGCGCCCGCGCTCGATGCGCTGTTGCATCAATGGCCCGACACGGATGCCGTGATGTGCGTGAGCGACATGTCCGCGTTCGGTGCGATCATGCAATGCCGCCGGCGTGGCTTGTCGGTGCCGGGCGATATCGCCGTCGCGGGCTTCGGCAATTTCGAAGTGGCCGCGTGCTGCGCGCCCACCATCACGACGATTTCCGTCGACGCGTACGGCATCGGCACGCGCACGGGCGAAGCGCTGCTGGCCGCGCTCGCGGCACAGGACGGCGGGGCACCATCGACGCGCGCCTCGGCGCGCAAGAGCGTGAAGATCGACTTCAGCGTGATCGCGCGCGAGAGCGCTTAGCACGCTTTTCATCGGACCATCGGCCTGTTGCGTGTTGCGAGGGCCGTTCATCATCGGAGGATCGCCTGTCATGACTGCATCGACCGAAACGAACTATCTGCCCGACGATCTCGGCCGCGCGCTGCTGGTCGGCCGCGTGTGGCGCAAGACGCAGCGTCATGAAGGCCCGAGCGTCGTCGCCGTGCGCAACGGTGAGGTCTTCGACATCACGGCGAGTGCGCCGACCACGGCCGATCTGTTCGAACGCGACGATGCCGCGGATGTCGCGCGCAATGCGCCGGGCGAGCGTCTGGGCACGGCGGCGGAGCTGATCGCGGCGAGCCTCGCCGCCGATCCGGCTGCGCCCATGCGTCTGCTCGCGCCGTGCGACGTGCAGCCGATCAAGGCATGCGGCGTGACGTTCGCGGTGAGCCTGATCGAGCGCGTGATCGAAGAGCAGGCGGGCGGCGATCCGGCGAAAGCGGACGAAGTGCGGCAGACCATCGCGACGCTGATCGGCACGGACCTGTCGAAGATCGAGCCGGGTTCCGAAGCGGCGGCGCGCCTGAAGGCGGAGCTCGAACGGCGGGGCGCGTGGTCGCAATACATGGAAGTGGGCATCGGCCCCGACGCGGAAGTGTTCTCGAAGTCGCAGCCGATGTCGTCGGTCGGCTTCGGCGACGACGTCGGCTTGCTGGCGGCATCGACATGGAACAACCCCGAGCCGGAAATCGTGCTGGCCGTGAACAGCAAGGGGACGATCGTGGGCGCGACGCTCGGCAACGACGTGAACCTGCGCGATATCGAAGGGCGCTCGGCGCTGCTGCTCGGCAAGTGCAAGGACAACAACGGCTCGTGTGCGATCGGGCCGTTCGTGCGGCTCTTCGACGGCGAATTCACGCTCGATTCCGTGCGGCGAGCGAGCGTGGCGCTGCGCGTCGAAGGCATCGACGACGGCTTTCTGCTCGAAGGCGTGAGCCACATGTCGGAGATCAGCCGCGATCCCGCCGATCTCGTCGCGCAGACGTGCGGCCGGCATCATCAGTATCCCGATGGCTTCATGCTGTTTCTCGGCACGATGTTCTCGCCGATCAAGGATCGCGACGCAGAGGGCGGCGGCTTCACACATCACCTCGGCGATATCGTGACGATCTCGACGCCGCAACTCGGCGCGTTGCGCAATACCGTGCAGCTGTGCACGGAAATCACGCCGTGGACGTTCGGCGTGCGCGCGCTGTACGCGAATCTCGCCGCGCGCGGGTTGCTCGGCGCGGGCTCGCGATAGTTGGCGCATGTCAAATGGTATGAAGGGGAACGGACGAAACGTTTGCGAGTCCCACTCCTTAGGCAAGCAAGCTTCGATGTGCTCAGGATGGCCAGGTTAGCCGCACGGCCTTCAATCTTTCCCTGATTAAATGGTTGCGCAAAGGCCTAAAGATCCGCGATTCGCAGTCGATATAAAGGCAAGAATAAAAGGCGCGTCGAGCGCCTGTGTAGTCGAACTGCACGCCAGGTACTTCGGTGCCTGGCGTTTTTTCTTTTCCAGAGCACTTGCCGGAACGCCAGCCAGAGCGGCAGCCCGCTTGCCGCATCCCGTTCATCGAATGCGCTTAGAATGCAAACAGATAGCGCGTTCGACCCGTCGAGACGAACCGTGAAGAACAAGACGCACCGATAGCGTCATCATCAACGGAGAGGATGTGGTGCATTTTCTGAATCGCGCGGTTGCCGGGGCAAATGGAGCCGGGCTCAAGCTGTGCATCGCGGCGGCACTGTGCATGAGCGCGGCTGCTTATGGGGCGAAGAATGCATCGACGAGTGCATCGGCGAATGCAGCCTCCAAAGCCGCCGGGCAGGAAGTGTCGAGCACGACGTCAACGCCGGAACACGTTACTGCCGACGATCCCGTCAAGGTGCGCGATGCGCTCGCTGGCCAGATGCCCGCTGCCGCGACGCAATCGCTCGGCGAGCGCATTCGCAATCTCGCGCGTCAGCCGTTCGACCGCATCTTTCACGGCCATGCGGCGACCACCGAGAACGGACAACGCACGTTCCTGTTCATGATTCCCGCGCCGCACGGCATTCTGTACCGCTCGGCGACGCATCGGCTGAGCGTGAACGTGCCGCTCGCCAGCGACGAGCATCCTGAAGCGATCCAGCTCTATCTGAACATCGTCGGCCCGAGAGGGCGCGGACTCGTGATCGCGCCCGACGCCAAGGCCAAGGGCTACATCCAGAACATCGACCTGATCCAGCTAAAGACAGAAGGCGCAACGAAGACCGTCGCGCGCGGCCGCCTTATGCTTTCGCAAGAGGCATTCGAAAGCGCCGGCGACAACTTCGCGATCGTGCTCGTCTGCACGCTGGAGCCGCCGTATCTGACGCAGACGAGCGAGCACAGCGATCCAACCGACGAAGAGCCCACCGACATCACCCGTCGAACCTCCACGCTTCACGCAAGCGTTCAGGCTGTCTGGCTCGTGAACCAGAAGGACGGCTCCGTGCTGGGCAAAGGGCTGAGCCTCGCGAAGTAGCGTGACGAAAAGCGCCCCGTGTACCCTTCTGCGACGGTTTATTTCCGATGCGGTAAGGTATGTCGCTTCTCACAGCAGCGGCAGTCCCTCGCAACATTTCACATCGGAGAATAAGCTATGAAGGCAAAGTGGGCAGCGGTTCTGATCGCGGCATCGACGGCCGGCGTGTTTTCGGTTCAGGCGAGCGCACAGGTGGCGGGCGCGCAGACCATCGGCGTGAGCGTCGAGCAGGAGTCGATCATCATCAACGGCTGGAGCGCGAAGAAGAGCCTGCTTGGCAAGCCGATCTACAACGAGCAGGGCCAGAAGGTCGGCGTGCTGCACGACATCATCATTTCGCCAGACAATGCCGCTTCGTTTGCGGTCGTCGCTGCGCATCAGTTCCTTGGCGTGTCGCAGCACGATGTCGCGATCCCGATGTCGCAACTCGACTATACGGGCGGCAAGCTCGTATGGGCCGGCGCGACGAAAGACGCGGTGAAGGCGATTCCCGCGTTCCAGTATGCGAAGGTGCGTGCGACGCCGATGGCTCGCAAGGAATACGGCGAGCATCACTGAGCGTCATCGCATTCGTCGGCCGCAAACAACGAATGCAATAAAAAACGCGCGGGAGCCTGAGCTGTCGCGCGTTTTGTTATCGCGTGCCGAGCGTCAAGGCGACGCCCGGCTTCGAGCCGTTAGCCGCGTTCGAGGAACGGGCGCAGCTTGTCCGCGCGGCTCGGGTGATTGAGCTTGCGAATCGCCTTGCCTTCGATCTGGCGGATACGCTCGCGCGTCACGTCGAACTGGCGGCCCACTTCTTCGAGCGTCAGTTCCGATGCCGTGTCGATGCCGTAGCGCATGCGCAGCACCTTCGCTTCGCGCGGCGTGAGCGCGTCGAGCGCTTCGTCGATCGCGCGGCGCATGTTCGCGTGCACGGCGGCATCGGCGGGCGACGTCGCGGACGTGTCTTCGATCATGTCTCCGAGCGTCGTGTCGGCATCTTCGCCGACGGGCGAATCGAGCGACGCCGGATTCTTCGCGATCTTCAGGATGCTGCGGATCTTCGCCTCGGGCATGTCCATGCGCTCGGCGAGTACGGACGGATGCGGCTCCTGGCCCGTCTGCTGGACGATCTCGCGCTGAATGCGGTTCAGCTTGTTGATCGATTCGATCATGTGGACAGGCACGCGGATGGTGCGCGCCTGGTCCGCGATCGCGCGCGTGATGGCCTGACGGACCCACCACGTCGCGTACGTCGAGAACTTCCAGCCACGACGGTATTCGAACTTGTCCACGGCCTTCATCAGGCCGATGTTGCCTTCCTGGATCAGATCGAGGAAGTGCATGCCGCGATTGACGTACTTCTTCGCGATCGAAATGACGAGACGCAAGTTCGCTTCGATCATCTCGCGCTTGGCCTGGCGCATCTTCGATTCCGCCGAGTTCAGCTGCTTGTTGATCTGCTTGAGCTGTTGCAGCGGCAGCGCGATCGCGGCTTCGATATCGACGAGCTTCTGCTGCTCGGACTGAATCGCGGGCAGGTGACGCTCGAGCGCCGGACCATACGCCTTCGACTTCGCGGCCGTGCGCGTCGTCCATTCGAGATCGGTCTCGTTGCCCGGGAACGATTCGACGAACGCTTCGCGCGGCATGTCGCAACGGTCGACGGCGATCGACAGGATGTTGCGTTCGATCGCGCGAACCTGCGCGACCTGCGCCTGCACGTCCGCGCACAGGCGGTCGATGGTCTTCGCGGTGAAGCGGATCGGCGTGAGTTCCTGCTGGATCGACTCGCGCAGGTTCGCGATGGCCGTCGCGCGGCGCTTGTCCGTGACGGGCATGTCGGGCACGCTCGCGAACAGCGCGCGCACGCGCTCGAAAATCGCGAGGCTGTCCGCCGTCAGCTGTTCGAGGCGCGCGGCGTTGGCTTTTTCGCCGCCGTCGTCGGAGAGATCGCCGTCTTCGTCATCCGAGTCTTCGTCCGATGCGCTCGCTTCCAGTTCTTCTTCCGCGGCGGCGTCGGCTGCTTCGTCGTCCATCTC
This sequence comes from Paraburkholderia phymatum, assembly GCF_038900715.1. GTDB lineage: Bacteria > Pseudomonadota > Gammaproteobacteria > Burkholderiales > Burkholderiaceae > Paraburkholderia > Paraburkholderia phymatum_A. The sequence goes on from NZ_JAYMRZ010000016.1 coordinate 119,155, forward strand.
GGCGGCTTCGCTGGTGTCGCTGATGCCGTCGACCAGTTCGTCGATACGGATTTCACCCGCGACGACTCGGTCCACGTCCGCGAGAATCGTCGAGATGATGGACGGGCACATGGCGATGGCTTGCACCATGTCCTGCAGGCCGCCTTCGATGCGCTTCGCGATTTCGATTTCGCCGGCGCGCGTGAGCAGCTCGCTGGCACCCATTTCGCGCATGTACATGCGGACGGGGTCGGTCGTGCGGCCGAATTCGGAATCGACGGTGGACAACGCGACTTCGGCTTCTTCATCGGCCTGATCGTCCGATGCGGCAGCCGACGGGCCGTCGTTCAACAACAGCGTTTCCGCGTCGGGCGCCGTTTCGTACACGGCGACGCCCATTTCGCCGAACGTGCTGACGATGGTTTCCATCGCGGCGGTTTCGGTGAAATTGTCGGGGAGGTGGTCGTTGATGTCGGAGTGCGTCAAATAGCCGCGCTCGCGGCCTAGCGCGATCAGCGCGCGCATCTGACGTTGACGTTCTTCAGCGAGGGATTCCAGCAGGGCCGCGTCTTGCGGCACGGATGCGGGCTGGGCCTTCGCCTTTGCGGCGCGCTTCGGCGCCTTCGATGCGGTGGTTTCGAACTGGGAGCTGTCCCGGTCAGGCTTTGCCAATACGTTCTCCTCGGCAGGCTGTTTCGCTTCCCCGCGCGCACGCGCGCGGCAGGCAGCGTGACCTGTCGGATCGTGAGGGAGGGCGGGGTGTTGCACGAATCGATTGACGCGGAACGATGCGGTGGAGGCCGCCGAAGCGCACTGAAATGCCCGTGCGTTCGCTGGTCCTTCCGCGCAGTGCCTTCCAGTTAGGACGCAATTCGACGCGTGCGGAAAAAGTGAATCTGTGAGTATAGCAGAAAAGTGGTGCAGTGCACCACCTTATGTAGCATGAAATGCGCCGTGCTGGTGCGGCGGGCTGTCATTGCCTTCTCGAAAGGTCTGCCGCGACGATGCCCGCGAGCGCCGCGACCACCACGCAGCCGACCGTCAGCAGCGTCTTGGCGACGGCCATCGACACATGTTCTGGCCCGATCACCGCAAACGTGCCGACCAGCAGCCCGATCGCCGACAGCGCGAACATCGCCCACGGCGTGCCGCCATGCGCGACCTTGTCTTCGCGCGCGGCGGGGGCTGCGTCGCGCGCGTTGTCCTGGTCCGGAATGATGGAAGGCGTGGGCACGGCGTGAGTTTTCGACGAAGAAGAGATGGAAGTTATCTTATGCGACGCATCGTTCATTTCGACTACGTGTTGCTTTCGGATCGTTGACTGGATCGCGCACGTGGGCCGCTGCGGACGGCCGCGCACGATCCATCATGTTATGAGATGTTCTTGCCGGCGTCAGCAGAGGGAAGCGGCTGCGTGCAGAAGTACAACGCCTGTCGGGCGCGAATGGTTTACATACGGAAGCGGGGCGCCCTTATCGAACGACGCCCCGCATTCAGCCGATGATATTGACCCCGCCGTCGACGAACACCGTGTTGCCCGTCACGCGCCGCGCGTAGGGCGTCGCAAGGAACGCGCACGTGTACCCGACGTCCATGATGTCGACGAGTTCGCCTATGGGCGCGCGCTCGGCCGCTTCGTTGAGCAGCAGATCGAAGTCCTTGAGACCGGACGCGGCGCGTGTCTTCAGCGGCCCTGGCGAAATCGGATGCACGCGGATTCGCTTCGGCCCGAGTTCGTGCGCGAGGTAGCGGCACGACGCTTCGAGCGCCGCTTTCACGGGGCCCATCAGATCGTAGTTCGGCACGACGCGCGTCGCGCCCAGGTAGCTCATCGCGAACATCGAGCCGCCGTCGTCCATCAGCGGCGCGGCGAGGCGCGCCATGCGGATGAACGAATGGCACGAGATGTCCATCGCCACCGAAAAGCCTTCCGGCGAACTGTTCAGCAAGCCGCCTTGCAGATCGGCTTTCGGTGCGAACGCGATCGAATGCACAGCGACGTCGAGCCGTCCCCATTCGTTGCGGACTGCGTCGAATACGGCTTCGAGCTCGCCGGGCTTCGACACGTCGAGCGGCAGCAGCATCGACGCGCCGAGTTCCTGCGCGAGCGGCTCGACATAGGCTTTCGCCTTGTCGTTCAGATACGTGATGGCCAGCTCCGCGCCGAGTTCGCGAAACGCGCGCGCGCAGCCATACGCGATGGAGTGCTCATTGGCGATCCCGATGATCAGCACCTTGTACTGCGCGAGCGGCTGACCCGTTGGCTTGTCCATGCTTAACCCTCCAGCCGGCTGAGCGCATGCCGGGCGATCATCAGTTCTTCGTTGGTGGGAATGACCCAGACGTCGACGGCGCTTTTCGCATCGCTGATGAGCGGTCCGTGACGCGCGTTGGCCTCTTCGTCGAGCGAGACGCCGAGCCATGACGCCAGCTCGCAGACGCGCTTGCGCACGGCGTCCGCGTATTCGCCGATGCCCGCCGTGAACACGATCGCGTCGAGTCCGCCGAGCGCGGCCGCGAGCGAGCCGAGCTCGCGCGAGATGCGGTAGCAGAACAGCTCGACGGCAACGGCGGCTCTCGGGTCGTCGCTCGCGAGCAGCTCGCGCATGTCGCTGGAAATGCCGGATACGCCGAGCAGGCCCGAGCGCTTGTACAGCAGCGATTCGATTGCGCGCGCATCCATGTTCGCTTCTTCGAGCATCCACAGCACGACGCCGGGATCGAGACTGCCGGAGCGCGTGCCCATCACGAGCCCTTCGACGGCCGTGAAGCCCATCGTGCTCGCGATGCTCTTGCAGCGGTCGAAGGCCGTCATGCTCGCGCCGTTGCCAAGGTGCAGCACGACCGTCTTGCCTTGCGCCGCGCGCTCGTCGCGCTCCGGCAGCACGCTCGCGATGTATTCGTATGACAGCCCATGAAAGCCGTAACGCCTGACGCCCCGGCTCGTGATGTCGGGCGGCAGCGCGAAGCGTGTCGCGACGGTGGGCTGCGTGTGATGAAACGCGGTGTCGAAGCACGCGATCTGCGGCACATGTTCATTGCGCGCCATGATCGAGCGGATCGCAGCGAGATTGTGCGGCTGATGCAGCGGCGCGAGCGGCACCAGCGCTTCGAGTTCTTCCATCACGTGCGCATCGACGCGCACGGGCTCCGAATAGCGCTCGCCGCCATGCACGACGCGATGGCCGACCGCTCGCAACGTCGCGCGGCCCTGGCCGTGGCTGCGCAGCCAGTCGAGCAGAAACGCGATCGCGTTGTCGTGCCCAAGCTGCTCGCCCTCCGGCCAGCTCTTGTCTTCGAGTACTTCGCCGCTTTGCCGCTTCGCGATGAAATGCGGATTCGAGTAGATCTCTTCGATCTTGCCGCCCGCAATGGGATCGAGCTGCGCGCCGTTCACGGCGAACGCATGAAACTTGATGCTCGACGAACCCGCGTTGATGACGAGGATGACTTCCATGCCGGTTCCTCAAACGTTCTCAGACGATGGCGGCCGCAGGCTGCTCGCGCCGTGCGAGCGCGACCATCGACGCGACCGCGCACGAAGCGAGCCGCGTGATCACCGAGTCGGCGCGGCTCGTCAGGATGATGGGCACCTTCGCGCCGAGCACGATGCCGGCCGCGTCCGCGCCCGCGAGAAACGTGAGGCTCTTCGCGAGCATGTTGCCCGCTTCGAGATCGGGGACGACGAGCACGTTCGCATGGCCCGCGACGGGCGACACGATGCCTTTGATCTTCGCGGCCTCTTCACTGATCGCGTTGTCGAGCGCGAGCGGGCCGTCGAGAACGCCGCCCGTGATCTGTCCGCGGTCGGCCATCTTGCAGAGCGCGGCGGCTTCGAGCGTCGACGGTACTTTCGAGTTGACCGTTTCCATCGCCGACAGGATCGCCACGCGCGCCTCCGGAAAACGCAGCGCATGCGCGAGGTCGATTGCGTTCTGCACGATGTCGCGCTTTTCGTCGAGCGTCGGCGAGATGTTGACGGCGGCGTCCGTGATGATGAGGGCATCTTCGCGGCCCGGCACGTCCATGATGAAGCAGTGGCTCACGCGCCGCTCCGTGCGCAGGCCCGTATCGCGCGCGACCACGGCGGCCATCAGCTCGTCCGTGTGCAGCGACCCTTTCATTAGCGCCTGTGCCTTGCCTTCGTGCACGAGGCGCACCGCGCATTCGGCGGCCGCGTGACTGTGCGGCGCATCGACGATGGGCAGGTCGCCGAGATCGAGATCGCCTTCCTTCGCGGCCGCCTCGATCTTCGCGCGCGGTCCGACGAGAATCGGCGCGATCAGCTTGAGGCGCGCGGCTTCGACCACGGCCGACAGCGAATCGTGATCGCAAGGATGCGCGACGGCTGTCGGCGTCGGCGGAAGGCTTGCGGCAAAGTCGACGAGACGCTCGTACTTTTCGCGCTTGTGTTCGCGCTGGGGTTCCATCGTGTGTGCCCTCGCATGTGCCATCGTGTGAAAAGCGATCCCGCATCGTCGATGCGCGCGGCGGGCTGTGGCTGCCCGCTCGCGCTGCGCCGATGCTTCGTTCATTCGACCTGTTGGCCCGCTTCCGTGCGCCGCGCCGTTTTCTTCTTCGACGCCGATTCGAAAATCGTCAGCACGCGGGCGAGATCGGCGCGTTCGTTGTCGTCGAGCGGCAGTGCCGTGCTGATCTTGTCGATGTCGCGCGCGGCGTTGCGGATGTGCGTGGCGGACGCGTCGGCCAGCAAGCCGGGCAGCGCTTCGATTGCCGCTTCCGTGTCGAGGCGCAGCAACGCGGCCTGCTCGCGTACGACGTGCTTGAACGCCAGGATGCCCTGATCCGATAGCGTGCTGAGCATTTCGCGCGCGAGGTTGAAGCGGCGCTCGTCCGCTTCGCCGTGCGTGCGCTTGACGTAGAGCAGTGCACGCACGCTCGCTTCGAGAAGGCCGCCTTCCGTCATGTCGTTGCGCAGACGCGCGTGCTCGGCGACGATCGATGCTTCGCGCTCTTCCGTGTCGCCGGGTTCCGTCAGTGCCGCCGCTTTCGCGCCATCCGTGCGGGGCGGAAGACCCGCAAACGCCTGCAGCCAGGGCGCGCCGTACACCGTTTCGAACATCTGCTCGACGGCGGCGTCGCGCATGTCGCGGTAGTAGTCGAGCGATGCTTCGATCGCGTTCGACATGAACGTCTGCATCTGCAGGAACGGATTGTCGGCCTCGATGGGCGCGCGGGCTTCCTTCACGCTTTGCGCGGCCTGCGCAACCGACGAGGCCAGCGGATTGCGATCGGACCACAGCTCGTAGGTCACGCGCAGCGGATGCAGCTTGCTCGCGAAATCGGCCATCCATGGCATCACGCCTGCGTGCACCCACGGCTGCATGATGCTGCGGTACAGCCCGAGATTGAAGCGCGACAGATACGCGGCCGTTGCGAAGCGCCGGTCGCTCTCCGGATCGGGCTGCACGATCTCGCGGACATCGGCGACCGTGCGCGGCGAAATCGACAGCACGTTGTCGCCGATCACGAGGTCCGTGTGTTCGGTCGCGTCCGTCTTCGCGCCGATGTGCGCTTCATAGAGGCCGGACGGCAGCAGGTCGATCAGGTCGATATTGCTGACGAATTCGCGATGCTCCTTGCGTCCCGTGCTGCTCGACACGAAGATGCCCAGGTGGCCGATGCTGTCGTGCGTCGCGTAGACGATGGTCTGATCGTGGCCGAGCAGATCGGCGTCGTCGCGATAGAGATCGGTGATCCAGCCGAGCGCCTGCGGCGGCGGCGTGATGTTGTCGCCATACGAGCAGAACACGACGATCGGCGAACGGATATTGCGCAGATCGAGCCGCACGCCGTCCGCTGTCACGATCTCGCCCTTGACGAGCCGGTTGCCGACGAACAGGTTGTCGACGATGTACTGCATTTCGCCCGCGTTCAGGAACACGTGGCCGCCCCAGTACTTTTCGAAGCCGAGATAGCGCGGCCCTTCCGTGTCGATGTTCGCGTAGAGGTTGTACTGCTTCGTCCACAGCGTATTGGCGGGATTCAGGTTCTCGAAGTTCTCCACGAGCCACGCGCCGTCGAAGCGGCCATCGCCGATATCGCCCGTCAGTGCCGTGAGCCACGAGCCGCCCAGCATGCCGCCCGAATAGCGCATCGGATTCTTGCCGCGCCAGCCGGCCCAATACGACACGGGCGCGCCCGCGACAATGATCGGGCCGAACAGATCGGGGCGCATCGCGGCTGTCATCAGCACTTGCCAGCCTGCCTGGCAATTACCGATCACGGCGGGCTTGCCGGGACTGTTGGGGTGCCGCTCGATCACTTTTTCGAGGAACGCCGCTTCTGCATGCATCACGTCTTCGACTGTTTGTCCCGGCACGGGGTCGGGCAAAAAGCCGATGAAATAGCACGGATGCCCCGCGCGCAGCGCCGCGCCGATTTCGCTTTCGCGCTTGAAGCCGCCAATGCCCGGGCCGTGTCCCGCGCGCGGGTCGACGACGACGAACGGACGCAGACGGCCGGGATCGTGTCCGTCCGCGAGTTCGCGGTCGGGCTTCATGTCATCGGGCGGCACGATGCGAACGAGGCCGTAGTTGACGGGGCGCGGCAACTGCCGCCCGTCGACGATCAGTTCCCTGTCGAAGTCGAGCACGTTGGGCACGCGTTCCTGCAAGTGCGACTGATATTGATTGCCGCGCTCGCGCATCACGTCGGCAAACAGCACGCTGCGCTGCCATGCATCGACTGCATAGGCGGAGGCTTGCGTCAGCAGATTGCCCGGCATCGACGCGAAGGGCATCGGCGGAATGGAAAAGCTGGACGAAACGGATGTCGGGAGAGACTGATTCATGGTCGCTTCGAACTCCCTCAAAGAGTCGGTGCCACGGTCCCATGCGACGCGCGCCTTGCACGCATCACATGTACATCGAACTCGTACACCAGGCGTGCATCGTTGCACTGGGTCACGCGCCTGAAACCAGGGCGAGACTTCAACACGCCTCATCGAGGCGCGGCTTCGATCAAGATCAGCGATAAAGATGGCAGTAGCATGACGCGAGTGTGAACGCGACCATCGGACGCGCGATACGCGCGCGAAGAGGCTTGTTGCGTTGCGTCATCAAAGCAGTTTAGGTCGGGATGTTTTTTCTGGCAATCAAAAAGCGATGCCTGCCTGAAGGGGCGGAATGAAAGCGTGGAAAGCGTGGAAACAGTGCAAAGAGTGGACGACATGCGCCGTCCACTTTGTATGCGCTGAGCTGTGCGCGATCGATGCATCAACGGCTTGCGTCGCGAATCATGTTGCGCGCGATCACGAGCTGCTGGATCTGCGACGTGCCTTCGTAAATGCGGAAGAGGCGCACGTCGCGATAGAAGCGCTCGACGGCATAGTCGGAAACATAACCCGCGCCGCCGTGGATCTGCACCGCGCGATCCGCGACACGTCCGCACATCTCCGATGCAAAGAGCTTGCAGCACGACGCTTCCGTCGACACGTCCTCCTTGTTGTCGCGGCGGCGCGCGGCATCGAGCACCATCGAGCGCGCGGCGTAGATTTCCGCGCGGCTGTCGGCGAGCATCGCCTGCACGAGCTGGAATTCGGCGATCGGCTGGCCGAACTGCTTGCGCTCCATCGCGTAGCGCAGCGCGTCGTCGAGCATGCGTTCGGCCGCGCCGACGCAGATCGCCGAGATGTGCAGGCGTCCTTTGTCGAGCACTTTCATTGCGGTCCTAAACCCGACGCCTTCCTTGCCGCCGATGATGTTCGCGGCGCTCACGCGGCAGTTCTCGAAGATCACGTCGCAGGTATGTGCGCCTTTCTGGCCCATCTTCCTGTCGATCTTGCCGAGCGACAGGCCCGGCGTGCCCTTCTCGACGATGAATGCCGAGATGCCGCTTGCGCCCTTGACGTCCGGGTTCGTGCGCGCCATCACCGTGTAGATGCCCGCTTCCGGTGCGTTGGTAATGAAGCGCTTGGTGCCATTGATCACGTAATGATCGCCGTCGCGCACGGCCGTCGTGCGCAGCGATGCGGCGTCGGAACCTGAATTCGGCTCGGTCAACGCGAACGATGCGATCAGTTCGCCCGATGCGAGCTTCGGCAGATAGTGGCGCTTCTGTTCGTCGGTGCCGTCGATGATGAGCCCTTGCGAGCCGATGCCGTTGTTCGTGCCGATCAGCGAGCGGAACGCGGGCGACGTCCTCGCGATCTCGAATGCGGCGAGCACTTCTTCTTCCATCGTCAGGCCGAGGCCGCCGTATTCCTCGGGAATCGACAGACCGAAGAGACCCAGTTCACGCATCTCGCTGACGATGGCCGCGGGAATCTCATCCGTTTCGGCGACTTCGTTTTCGGCGGGCACGAGACGCTCGCGCACGAAGCGCGACAGCGAATCGAGAAGAATGGACAGTGTTTCCTGATCGCGGATCATCGTTCGTAGTACCTGTGTGCAATGTCATGTCGCAATTGTGCCTGCACCGTCGACGGTTCGTCATGTGGACAGGCTTCGTTGCCGATGCGCGAGTTCTGTTTCCCGGTTCTGCTTTCCGCTTCTGCTTCCCGTTATCTGCCGTTGTCCTTGACGCGGTTGCGATGCCGCCGTTTTCGCGTAGCATGGCGCCAGCGCATTTTCCGGGGATACGCGTGGGTTATCTGTTGGTACTGGCCGTCGGCCTGGCGGCGGGGACGTTGAGCGGCGTGATCGGCACGGGCTCGTCGATGTTGCTGATGCCCGTGCTCGTGATGATGTTCGGCCCGCAGCAGGCCGTGCCCGTCATGGCGATCGCGGCGATCATGGGCAACATCGGCAAGGTGCTCGCGTGGTGGCGTGAAATCGACTGGCGCGCTTGCGGCGCGTATTGCGCGACGGCCGTGCCGGGCGCGGCGCTCGGCGTGCGCACGCTGCTCGCGCTGCCGCCGCATGCCGTCGAGATCGCACTCGGCGTGTTCTTCGTCGCAATGGTGCCGGTGCGCCGCTGGCTCACGCGCCGCTCGATCGGTCTCAAGCTGTGGCATCTGGCGCTGATCGGCGGGCCCATTGGCTTTCTGACGGGCATCGTCGTATCGACGGGTCCGATCACGGTGCCCGTGTTCATGGGTTATGGTCTCGTGAAGGGCGCGTTCCTCGCGACGGAAGCGGCCGGCTCGGTCGGCGTGTATGTGGCCAAGGTGATGACGTTCGGCCGCTTCGGCGCGCTGCCCGTTCACGTCGTGCTGGACGGGCTGATCGTCGGCTCCGCGCTGATGGCGGGCGCGTTCTGCGCGCGCCGCATCGTCGTGCGCATGAGTCCCGGCACGTTCAGACTGGTCGTCGATGGGCTGATGCTGTCGTCGGGACTGTCGCTGTTGTGGGCGGCCGGGCGCTGATCCGCGCGCCTTGCTTGCCGGGGCCACGCGTGCATGACGTCGCGCATGTTCCCATTGAACCCGATGCAATCACTCGACACGAAAGGAACGACATGATCGAACGAAACATGGTCTCCACGACTTTCGATTTGCCCGGCTACACCGTCGACGGCTCGCTTGGCATCGTGCGCGGCATCATCGTGCGCTCGCGTTCGGTGGTGGGCGCGATCGGCGCGGGGCTGCAAACGATCTTCGGCGGCAACATCTCGCTCTATACATCGCTGTGCGAGCGGGCGCGTCTGGATGCATACGAGCGCATGCTTGCGGAAGCCGAGAAGCTCGGCGCGAACGCTGTCATCGGCATGCGTTACGATGCGACCGAGATCGCATCGGGCGTCACGGAAGTGCTCTGTTACGGCACGGCAGTGCGCGTGCGCCGCAACGTGTGATCGAAGTGTTCAATCCAACGTTCAACCCAACGTTCAACCCGAAGTCGATGCCGAAGGAAATGTCATGCGCCTGTTGCTTGCCCTGATCTTGCCGTGGTTCCAGTTCTTCACGATTGGCCGTCCGATCGCGGGCATCATCTGCCTCGTGCTGCAACTGACGATCATCGGCTGGCTGCCCGCCGCAATCTGGTCGGTGTATGCGCTGAGCCAGTACAAGACCGACAGGAAGATAGAAGAAGCGCTCGGGCGACGCACGTAAGCCGCGCCACGCGCATGCATCGAGCCGCGATGGCGCTAGTCGTCGACGAACAGCATCGACACATAAAGAATTGTCGACACGACGATGATGCCGACGCCGACGAATACTTTCGTGCGGTTGAATTCGAGCCCGCCGTTGATCGCAACGGCGATGCCGACGACGGCCGACAGCGTGCCGATCGCCGCCAGCACGACGTGCGCCTTGCTCCAGATCATCTTGCGGCGTGCTTGGCGCTTCGGAGAGTTCCAGGGTTCGATGGGCATCGCAGTGACCATGATGCGAGCGCATTGGCTGCCGGAGCCGGCCCGTCTCGCTGCGAGGGCGAAACGGGCCGGCTGTCGAAGCCGAGCGGTCGTTATTGAATGGGCGTGCCGTCGCGCGTGATCTGGATGGCCGTCGCCGACACGTAGTTCGCGCGGACGCTGTCGCCGACCTTGATCTTGTCGAGCGGCACGTCGGGCGCGACTTGCAGGATCACGCTGCGGTTGGGTCCACGCAGCGTCACCTCGCGCTTCTTGTGGTCGATCTTCTGCACGGTCGCGACTACTTCGATGTTCTGCTTTTGCGTCGACGCGCCGCTTTCCACGGGCGTGGTCGATTGCGATTCGATGCGCGAGCGCACGCCCTTCGAGGCGACCTTGTCTGCCGACAGCAGCAGCGCGCCCTTGTACGAGATGTGGACCTGATCGCCGACCTTCAGCTTCGTCACGTCGCCGACATCGGGATCGACTTCGACGATCATCGAATTGCCGCGCGGGCCGCGGATCGTCACCTCGTTCCTGTCGGTGTCGATATGCGTGACGCGCGCGGTCACTTCCGCGACGGCAGCCGTGCCGACCGCGTTCGCAGCGGGCGAAGATGCCGGATTGTCCTGCGCGCGTGCGTCGATGGCGGGCGCGGCCAGCGTCGCGCAAGCCGCTGCAATGGCCATGATGCGAATCGAGCCGCGAACTACACGTTGCATGTGAGACTCCTCTTTTGTGCGTTGAGTGTGCCAATCGTCCTGTGCGGGGCCGTGGCGGTTTTAGCGGTCATGCTGTTTCGGCGGCGTGGGTTGCTGCCTTCTGTCTCGCGTCGTCGTATACGCGGCGCCGTTCGGCTTCCACCAGCATCCGCTTGCGCTTGATCGACTGCCGATGAATGGGCGGTCCCATCACGGCCACGTAGTCGTTGTAGCGATGCTTCTGGAAACGGCGGAAAAAGTCGGGGCCGGGCAGGCCGTTGCTGAGCGCAAGCAGCACGCCGTAGTCGATCGTCGAGACTTCCCCGAGCGACGCAACGGCTCGCTCCAGTGCGTCATAGCGCGCAGTGAGCGGATCGCTCGCGCCGAACATCGCGTGAAAGCGCTGATAGGTAAGGAGCCGCTCGTGCTCGGCGGCGCGTCGCAACGCCACGACGATACGTTCAACCCGTTCCACTTCCATGTTGCCCTCCACGCGTGAAAATGCGCCGTCGCGTACGGAATCGAATGCCGCACGATGGCATGTTGCAAATAGTCTGTTATGACGTTTATCAGTGAAACTATTTTTTTGCCAATAGACCTGATGTAATTAAATTGCCCGCCAGGTATTTTGTTTTTTAAAGCAAGCGCTCATCGCTGTACAAACAGCAAATAAAACAGGCGTGACGGATCATGCCGGCTGGCCGAAAACAGACCGCCGGCTAACGTATTACGTGCTGAAATAAACGCATTGCCGCACAACGTTCTTCTTATGAAAACGGAGCAGGCACACTACCGTGTGTGGGCCGTGAGGCTTGAATCAATGCGATGCAGTAATGGTTACAGCATGCTAGCAAACGATTTCGGTAAGTTCAAGAAATCATCCGGACGCCCCGAAAGGTATGACCATGATTTATTGTTTACCGAAACGCGCATGACTTTTCTTTTGTTGGATATTCCGCAATAAAATCCCTAAATGATTTTTCAATGCTCATGAAATTTCATGGGCGAGAGACACAGTGGCTCTGTAAACATATATCGGTCTTTTTTATGCTTGGCATTTGCTGCGCCATGTGCGTCATCCGGCAATCCGGGCGCTCGTGTTCTGACCATCGACGAGGTCGCTCATGCCTTCACGAAACGAAGAATTGCCGACCGTCATGCGCAGACTCGCCGCGGGCAGGATGCTGATGGAAGGCGCGTCGATCAGCGACGTCGCCGCGCAGTTGCACATCTCCGAAAACACCGTGCGCAAGTATCGCGCGCTGCTGAACGAAGGCGGGCTGGATTCGTTGAGGCAGATGAGCGTGGGCGGCCGTTCGTCGGTGCTCGACGAAGCGGCGATGCAATGGATCGCGTCCGCGTTGAGCGGCCCCGCGAGCGTTCACGGTTTCCCGTCCGACGCGTGGACCAGCAACCGTCTGCGCGAACTGATACGCGCGCGGTTCGGCGTCAGCTACTCGCGCGTCTATACGTGGCAGATTGCGACCAATCTGGGTCTCGGGCACCGGCTCACGAAGTCACGCAAATAGTCGTGTGACAGGCCGCTTGACGCGGCCTTCAGCGCGCGGCGGGCAACAGCTCGCCCCACGCGACGAGAATCTTCTGGATGCTGCGCGCGTAGGAGTCGCGCTCTTTCGGCGACTCCGAGTGATAGGCGCCGATCGCGCGCCACGTGTTGCCGTACTTGACCATCTTCTGCTTGATCAGCCATGCGGCGACATAGATGTTCACGCATGCATCGGTGAGCGCGCGATGCGGAATGCCGAGGCGTTTCAGGTCGCTGAAATGCACGGAGTTGATCTGCAATTGCCCGACGTCGATCGAGCCGTTCGCGTTGCGATTGATCGCGTTCGCGTCGCCCTTCGATTCGTGCCACGCGACCGCGCGCAGAATCAGCGGATTGACGCCCTGATAGGAGGCTGCCTGTTCGAAGCAGTCGTCGGCGCGCGCGAGGTCGCATGTCAGCGACGACACGGACAACGCGAGCGCGGCGAGTGCGCATTTGAGCAGATGGCGCGAACGGCGCGTCGCAGGAAGCCGATGAGCGGACACATGAGTGGACACGGTATGACGCTCCGTTGCGGTTATTTCGCCATCGCGAGTTCGAGCTGCTTTTCGACCGAGCGCAGGTAGATGCGCGAAGCGTCGGAGACGACGAGGCGCGCGACGGGTGCCGTGGGCCTCACGTCGGCGACGACGCGCGGCTTGCGCTTTTTCGACGTGTGCTTCGGCACGACGACCGGCTCGTCATCGTCGTCGGATACGGGCGGCAGCATCGAGAGGGTCGGCAGCGGCGGATACACCTTGTCGGCAGCGGGCAGCCCGGAGATGCCCGGCGCAACGTTCGCGCTGCCTGCCGACAGCGTGCCGGCGACGGCCGGCTGGCCCGCGTAAGCGGCCTGGCTTAGGCCGGCGAGCACGAGGCTCGCCGCGAGGAGAGCGATCCTGAACATGGCGAGGCTTCCCTTCATGGTGTCGCGGAGAGTGTCGCGGCGGTTGGCCTGATCGACACGCTATACGGCTGGTTCGCGCCCGCCGTCAGGTTCTCCAGGCTGATCTTCGCCGGATGCTGTGACGGCACGCCTCGCCAGATGGCCTGATTCAGATACGGCAGGTCCTGGCCGAGGGCGGTGACGAGGATCGTCGTCGGCTGCTTTTGCGAGGCGGCCAGCGCGCCCGCTTTGGCGAGCACGGCCGACAGTTGCGGATCACGGGCGCCGAGCGCGTCGGGCGGAATCGTGAAGCTGATGAGGTCGGTCGACACGGGCGGCTTGTCCGCCTGCGATGCCGTGTTCGTGGGCAATTGCGCGCAACCGGCCATCGCGACGAGAACCATACAAAACGCAAGCTGCTTCACGAACCGCTCCCAGAAGTCGTTGACGCTACATCGGTTTGTCGGCACGGCTGCGGCGAACTTGATATGCGATCCGCAAACGTTTGGCAAATCGGGAAACTTGACTCAGGAACGGTCGTCGTCAGGAAACTCTGACCGTCGAGGGCGCGGAAAAACGGTGAGGTTGTCTCGCGCCTCTTCAGCGGTTGGCGGGCGCGCGCCTTAGACGCACAGCGGCTTCACCGCCTTGCGCGCGCGATGCCATGTGACAGATTCGCGACACAGCCGCCGAACACATTCGTGTAACACAGTAGTGAAACACGGCGGCGTCACGATAGCGTCCCCATCATCCCGGCCTCACGGCTTTCAGCTTGCGAACAACGACATGGCAGCGGATTTCATCTGGCGGCTGCTCGCCGCGTTTGCGTTCGGCGTCGCGATCGGTCTGGAACGCCAGATGCGCCAGCGCACGGCCGGGCTGCGCACGATCACGCTGGTGGCGAGCGGCGCGTGCCTGTTCGTCACGCTCGGCATGCTGACGGGCAACGGCGTCGCGGGCGTCACGCAGATTGCTGCGTATGTGGTGTCGGGCGTCGGCTTCCTGGGCGGCGGCGTGATCATGCGCGACAAGGGCTCGATCCAGGGCATCAACACGGCGGCGACGCTGTGGTGCTCGGCCGCCGTCGGTGTGCTGTGCGGCGCGGGTCACTACGGGCCGGCGTTCGCGGGCACCGTCGTCGTGCTCGCGACCAATACGCTGCTGCGCGAAGTGAGCCGCGCGATCAACGCGACGCCGGTATCGAACGCGGATCTCGTGCGCGAATATGTGCTGACAGTCGTGTGCCGCGAACAGGATGAGATCCACATTCGCACGCTGCGGTCGAATTCGATGTACTCGCAGCCATTGTCGTTTCAAAGCCTGACGAGCCAGGACTTCGAGGACGATCCGACGCGTATCGAAGTGACGGCGACGTTGCGCATGCATCCAAAGGACCAGGGGAAGCTCGAGCTGATGGCAAGTCGTATCAGCATGGAGAAGGGCGTGTCGAGCATCAGTTGGTCCGCGAAGGAGGCCGAGCCGACGCCCGAGTGAGAAAGCGCATTGCAAGGCGTTGCGCGAAGCACGGTAACGCGTTGCGCACGCACCAACCGGCACCCTCGCGAGACATGCGCTGCGCGTCCGGAGTATCGTGAGCGGCACGGCAAGATGACATGCTTGCTTCTCAACGCGAAGCGCGACGGCTTCGCCTCTTCTCAGGAGATCACAATGGCCAAGGTTCTCGTTCTCTATTACTCGTCGTATGGGCACATCGAAAAGATGGCCGAAGCAATGGCAGAAGGCGCGCGCGCTGCGGGCGCGCAGGTCGACATCAAGCGCGTGCCCGAGACCGTTCCCGAAGAGGTCGCGAAGAATGCGCACTTCAAGCTCGATCAGCAGGCGCCCGTCGCGACGGTGGCTGATCTCGAGCAATACGATGCGATCGTCGTCGGCACGCCGACGCGTTATGGACGCATCTCGTCGCAAATGGCCGCGTTCCTCGACCAGACGGGCGGACTGTGGATGCGCGGCGCGCTGAACGGCAAAGTGGGCGCGGCGTTTTCATCGACGGCGACGCAGCACGGCGGGCAGGAAACGACGCTGTTCTCGGTCATCACGAACCTGATGCACCTCGGGCTGATCATCGTGGGCTTGCCGTACAGCCATCAGGGGATGATGAACATGACGGAGATCGTCGGCGGCGCGCCGTATGGCGCAACGACGATTGCATCGGGAGACGGCTCGCGGCAACCCAGTGCGATCGATCTCGAAGGCGCACGGCATCAGGGAGCGATCGTCGCGAAGACGGCGGCGAAGCTGTTTGGCTGAGCGGCGTTCTTATTGCGGTCGATTTGCGGTCATTCGATTGCAAATGGATTGGTGGACTGAACGCGCAGCGCACGAAATGCAGTTGCGTCGTTCAGTGCGCGAAAGCCGCTGACGCGTGCTTGCAGGGATAACGTTGCAAGTTCAACCGGTTGATTGCGCGTCACGCAGTCTCGCCGGGCGGCAGTGTCAATTGCGCGATTTCAACCGTGTCGAGCTGTTCGAGCACGGCAGGCGTGAGCAGCAGTTTCGCCTTGCGAATGCCTGCGCCCATCACTACTTGCCGACGTTCCATCACGGCGGCATCGACGAGAATGCGCCAGCTCGCGGGCAAACCGAATGCGGTAATGCCGCCGAACTCCATCGCGCTCTGTTCCGTCGCGACCTCGCGCTGCGCGAACGAAATGCGCTTCGCGCCGAGCGCCGCTTTCACCGCGCCGTTCACGTCGAGGCGCAGCGAGCCGAGCGTCACCAGCGCCGCGAGATGCTCGCCGCCATCCTTCTTGTAGCGAACGACGATCGTGTTCGCGCAGTCTTCCATCGGAAAGCCGTAGCGGGAACTGAAGTCGGCGGTATCCGATGCATCGTCGGTGACGGAGAACACGATGATGTCGCGGCTTGTGATCGATGCGGCGACGTGCGCGGGAAGATGCGCGCCGATCTGATCGGGCGCGATGATGTCGAGCTTCTGAAGCGGTTCGTGCGAAAGCATGATGGATGTGAACGATCGAGGACGAAGACAGGGCGCACACATTGTACGATTCCCCGCCGCGTGCCGCCGATTCGCACATCGCTGTGGCGCATCGCTGTTCATGCGCGGATCAAGCCGATTGCGGACCGGTGCGTGCGCAACGTTCAGAAGGGCAGACTTCTTTCTTCGAGAGAGAGAAGCCGTCGCATCACTCGAGATCGTCGAGCAGTGTGGCGAGAATCATCTGCGACATGTTGCGCGGGCGGCTCGAAGGGCGGCTGAACGGTCCATAGACGGCATCGCCGCGCACGATCTCCGCGCCCGTCAGCGCGCACACGCCGCGCGAGCGCGCGATGCGGCGCACCCACAACTGCTCGGTGTAGCGCCCAGCCGTCGAATCGCGCCACGTGATCGAAACCGACTTCGCGCCGAAACGTTCGACGAATGTGATGACGGCGGCGCTGTGCTCGTCCGATGCCGTTTGCGATCGCGCGCGCTCGGCATTCGCGTTGCGCCGGGCCGCGCGCGCCGCGCAGGCGCCGTTGTCGCATTTGTCGGACGATGCGGCCCTGCTGTCCTGCGAAGGCGACTTGCCTAGCCGCGAGATGGTCGTCGTCCACGGGTCGCGCAGACCAGGCTTCGCGGGCGCCGAGCCGCCGCTCGCCGCCTCGCGTCCTACGTCGGCATAAAGCGCCTGTGTGCGGCGCAGTTCGACTTCGGTACTGTTGCGCCGGTTTGCGTGGGCGGGACGCCTGGGTTCGGCTGTAGTACCAGTTGCAGTTCCAATCCTGCTCACGTCGACTCCTCTTCAAAGCAAGGCCCTTCGAAGCGGCCATTTTGCAAAGACAGAACCTTACGTTCTGCTTCTGGCGGCCGCCCGCAGCCGCGAAACCGGCCGTTTGCGCGCGGGCGAAAACGCATGCGCCGCGCGTCGTTGCGCCTTGACGGCGAACGAACGGAGCGGCTGCACGCTGCAAGACAGCGTAGCGATAAGCTTGTCACGGCCGGCAAAAATGGCCGGTCATATGGCGAGCATGCTAACGGCTTGCCATCACGGGATAAATGCCGCGAAATTGAACACTCAATTTATTTAATTCAAACAATGAGGGCGCTTTGATGTGCGGTAGGTGCAATCGCTTGCCCGTCGTGCGATTCCGTCGATGCATATGCACACGAATCCTGGGTGAATCGCGCAGATGCGCGCCATAGCAGCTACGCCGAGCAGGGTCTTGCCTTGACTTCGAAATGCGGGCGTCCATACTCGATCCACGCTTTGGCGTTCGCCACGAGCTCATCTCACCGCAAAGGACACGACCGTTATGGACAAGACAGTGAAGGTTCCCGGCCCCGATCATCCCATCACGATTGCAAAGAGTGGCTCGCGCGTCGTCGTGTCCGTGGCGGGGCGCAAGATCGCCGACAGCAACGATGCGCTCTCCTTTCACGAAGCGTCTTATCCCGAGGTGCTCTACATTCCGCGCAAGGACGTCGACATGTCGCTGCTCGAACGCACCGATCATTCGACGTATTGCCCGTACAAGGGCGAGTGCAGCTACTACAGCATTCCCATCGGCGGCGAGCGCTCGGTCAATGCCGTGTGGACTTACGAGAGTCCCTACGACGCCGTTGCATCGATCAAGGAACATGTCGCGTTCTATCGCGATCGCGTGGATTCGTTCGAGGTCGGCGCGCAATAAAAGAACTCGCGAATGGACCGCTATCGCGGCGGTTCATTCGCTTGCGGATCGAAGGGCTCTGGTTCTGAGGGTTCCCGGCGGCGCGATGCCGGCGCGCATCGTCAGCGTTTGAAGTGTGTTCGACAGCGCGATCAAGCGTGACACAAATGACAAAAATAAAGCGCGCACGAACGCATGCGCGGCATCGTCGCGCGCATTCAGGCAGCCGACATGTTTCCGACCCGCGCGACCATGCTGATCGACGCGGAGCGTGCCGATTTCACCGACCGCGATATCCGCGACATGCTCGATGCGTTTTGGGGCTGTGCGTAGCGACGGCAGATCACCGTCGAGCGTTTGCACTGGCCGGGGCCGGCTGTGCGGGAAGGGCGGGCGTTGCTGCCGTCGCTGCGCGCGACGGCTAGCGAAAGTGGGAAAGCGAAAAGAGCGGCGAGGGCGTCAACGGGCGCCCGCGCCGAATCGATGCAAGCGTTACTCGGCGATCGAGTAGCGCGACGGCTGCGCCGGCCTCACCTCGGCGGGCTGTTCGATACGCGCGCTCGCGCCGCGGATGAAGAAGACCGCGCACAACGCCACCAGGGTCCAGACGCAAAAAATAACGGTCAAAGCGCTCATTTCAGATCATTCCAGTAAAACAGGACTGCGGTTACGTACTGCCCGTCCGGCCGCGATAGCTGCCGGTCAATGCACGGTGTGATGATCCTCGCCGTCGAACAGAAGCTCGTCGATCAGGCGCGTGGTCAGCTCGATCTGCTTTTCCAGCGACATGCGCGCCAGTTCCGCGCTTGCCGCGTCGCCGCGCGACACGGCGGCGTGCGTCTGGGTGGCAAGGCGCAGCACGGTGTCCGAGGCTAGTTGCAGGCCGCGCATCAGATCTTCCTCCGCGAATTCCGTCCCGCTGTTGCATTCCGGCACCGAGGCTTCCGGCGAGCCGGTCTCGAACTCAGGATTTCTGTTGTATCGGTAAGACATCTCAGGCTCCTCGGTGCACCAGCACGATTGAAGTGTGCGCCGCGGGACTCCTTTTCAATTCGTCGAACAGAGGCCGGTTTTCGACCCATTCCGGCATGACTGCGCCAACCTCGCATTCCGCTGAGCAATCGGGCCGCGAAAAGGCCGGTGATCGCGCGCTGCGATTATCCAGCTATGCACACACACGCTCTCTTTTGCACTTCGGACGAATAGTAAGCAACTGTTATCGCGCGGTCTGCAAGGGCTGGCCCTGGGTTGCGTCGGCGCCTGTTATTGCGCGGGTCATAAGTGTGTGGCTCGCGCACGCTCTGTGGGCGTGCCGTAATGTGCGGTCACAACTGTTTGCGAACAGTTTCTGCAGCGTCTGCTCCAATGTCACAAGGAGAAGGAGAACCATGATGAAAAAATTACTGACGCTGGCAGCCGTCGTCACCGCGACGATCGGGCTGGGGGGCTGCGTCGTCGCACCGCCTTATGGTTATGCGTATGCACCGGACTACGGCTACGGCTACGCGCCGGGATATTACGCGGGACCGTCGGTGAGCGTCGGCGTCGGCTATAGCTGCTGCTGGGGCCACGGCGGATGGGGCCATGGCGGCTGGCATCGCTAAGCGGCGGGCTGCATGCGCTGATGCGCCGCGCGCGATTGTACGGGAGAAATGCCAAACGGATAGAGCATCAGTGAACGGCGCGCATCGGGCATTCGGCGCCGCTGTTGCGCGCGCGCATGACGGCGGCGCCGCTGTGTCTGAGGTACGATCATGGGGCCGGGAACGCCCGACATACCCGGCTCTCGCCACGCAACGACTCCGCAACGCCACCTACGTTTTCACACCGAGCATGGACTACCGCGTTACCTACGAGCACAGCCTCGCCACCGCCCCCGACGACTTCATCGTGAATGTGCCGGCGCAACTGGTGTCGGATGTGCCGTCGAATATTCCCAGGGCGCTGCTGCCCGAAGTCATCGAAAAGCTGATTCTCGAACGCTCGCCGCGCATCGGCCGCATTCGCAATCTGAAGCTCATCTGACGCTGCATCAGACGCCCCGCATCAGACGCCCCGCATCAGACGCCCCGCATCAGACGCCCCGCATCAGACGCCAATTCGCCATTCCCACTCTCGCGGCCGGCCTCCAACGCTGGCCGCGTCCGCTTGAAAACGGCTTGCTTGCCCCGCATGTCTGGCTCTCGCCAATCCGGAGCCTTCTCATGGGAAGCCGTCCCCGTTTTATCGACGATCCGTCGGGTGCCGCGCTGAACGCCGCCGCGCCCGGATCGTCCGACGACGACGCACTCCTCGACGCCTATTCGCGCACCGTCATCGAAGCGCTCGAACGGGTGCGGGCGGCCGTCGTCTTCATCACCGTCGAGCGCCGCGTGCCGGGCGCGCCGGAGCGCCACGCGCGCGCGGGCACCGGCTCCGGTTTCATCTTCACGCCCGATGGCTACCTGCTCACCAACAGCCACGTCGTGCACGGCGCGACGCATATCCGCGTGCAGCTCGCCGATGGCACCAGGTTCGACGCCGATCTCGTCGGCGACGATCCGCACAGCGATCTGGCCGTGCTGCGCATCGGCTCGCCGGAGCCGCTGCCGCATGTCGCGCTCGGCGAATCGGGCAAGCTGCGCGTCGGTCAGATCGCGATTGCCGTCGGCAATCCGCTCGGGCTCGAGCAGACGGTCACGGCGGGCGTCGTGTCGGCGCTCGGCCGCTCGCTGCGCTCGAATTCAGGCCGCATGATCTACGACGTGATCCAGACGGACGCCGCGCTCAATCCCGGCAACTCGGGCGGTCCGCTGATCAATTCGGCGGGGCAGGTGATTGGCGTGAACACGGCGATCATTCCGGGCGCGCAGTCGATCAGCTTCGCGACGGCCATCGACACGGCCAAGTGGGTCATCATGCAGATCTTCGCGCATGGCCGCGTGCGGCGCGCGTACATCGGCGTGGCCGGGACGGCGACGGCGCTGCCGCGCCGCGTGCAGCGCTATTTCGATCTGACTTCGGACAGCGCCGTGCGCGTGATGGAGATCGTCAAGGGCAGTCCCGCCGCATCGGGCGGCTTGCGCACCGACGATACGATCGTTGCGATCGACGGGCAGATCGTCGATGGCGTCGATACGTTGCAGCGCGCGCTCGACGGCACGAAGATCGGCCGCGCGGTGAACGTGAGCGTGCTGCGCGGCACGCAGCGGGTCGAACTGACGGTGACGCCTGTCGAGCAGACGGCCTAAAAAACGGCCAAAAAAAATGGCCTAAAAGCGGGCTAAAAACGGTCTAAACAGCGGCCTAAAAGAGCTGCCGCTGGCCTGACGCGAGCGTCGTGAAATCGTCGCGCAGCAACGGCAGGATCGCATCGGCGACGGGCTGGAGCTGGCGCGTCAGGTAGTGCTCGTAGTCGATGTCCGAGCGCAGCGTCTCCAGCGGTTCGGGACCGCCGCTCGTCATCACGTAGCTGATCCAGCCGCCGTTCTGATACTGCAATGGGCGGCCGCGCTGCCGGTTGAATTCGTCGGCGATGCGCGCGGCGCGCACGTGCGGCGGCACGTTGCGCTCGTAGTCGGAGAGTGGCCGGCGCAGCCGCTTGCGATAGACGAGCAGATCGTCGAACTCGCCCGCGAGCGTGCGCCGCACATAATCGCGCACGTAGTCGCGATACGGCTGCTGCTTGAAGATGCGCAGATACAGTTCCTGTTGAAAGCGCTGTGCGAGCGGCGTCCAGTCGGTGCGCACGGTTTCGAGCCCCTTGTAGACGACTTCCTCGCTGCCGTCGGCGGATACCGTCAGGCCCGCGTAGCGCTTCTTGCTGCCTTCTTCCGCGCCGCGCACGGTCGGCATGAAAAAGCGCTTGTAGTGCCGCTCGAATTGCAGTTCGAGCGCGCTTTCCAGACCGAATCGCTCGCGCACGTGCTCTCGCCACCACGCGTTGATCTCGCCGACCAGCTCGCGCCCGATGCGCGCAGCGTCTTCTTCGTCATGCGCGTGCCTGAGCCAGACGAAGGTCGAATCGGTATCGCCGTAGATCACTGTGTAGCCGCTCGCTTCGATCAGCTCGCGCGTGCGATGCATGATCTCGTGGCCGCGCATCGTGATCGACGACGCGAGCCGCGGATCGAAGAAGCGGCAACCCGTCGAGCCGAGCACGCCGTAGAACGCATTCATGATGATCTTCAGCGCCTGCGACAGCGGCCTGTTTTTCTCGCGCTTCGCGGCCTCGCGTCCTTCCCACACTTGCGCGACGATCGACGGCAGGCAGTGGCGCGTGCGCGAAAAGCGCGCGCCGAGAAAGCCGGGCACCGAATGCGCGTCGTCGGGATGGCGCACGCCGTCGACGAGGCCGACGGGATCGATCAGAAACGTGCGGATGATCGACGGATACAGGCTCTTGTAGTCGAGCACGAGCACGGAGTCGTAGAGGCCGGGCTTCGAATCCATCACGAAGCCGCCTGGGCTCGCCGCGCCCGCGACGTCGCCGAGATTCGGCGCGACGTAGCCGAGCCGGTGCATGCGCGGCATGTACAGGTGCGTGAACGCGGCGACCGATCCGCCGCTGCGATCGGCGGGCAGTCCCGTGACGGTCGCGCGTTCGAGCAGGAACGGCAGCAGCTCCGTCTTCTCGAAGATGCGCGTGACGAGCTCGCAGTCCTTCAGGTTGTAGCGGGCGAGCGCGGGCTTGTCTTCGTCGAAGCGTCGCTGGATTTCGTCCATCCGCTGATACGGGTTGTCGATCGACTTGCCTTCGCCGAGCACTGCCTGCGCGACGTATTCGAGGCTGAACGACGGAAAGCTCCACGTCGCGGAACGCAGCGCCTCGATGCCGTCGATGATCAGCCGCCCCGCCGCACCCGCGAAGAAATGGTTCTGCTTGAGGCCGTGCTCGCGCCACTCCATTACGGCGCCGCCGCGTCCGATGCGCAGCGGCACGCCGTGTTCTTCCGCGGTATCGCGCAGCACCTTCAGGTCGAACTGCACGAGATTCCAGCCGATGATCGCATCGGGATCGTGCCGCTCGAACCATTCGATCATCCGCTTGATCAGTTGCGCGCGGGTGTCGCAATACTCGAGCGCGAAGTCGAGGTCTGAGCCCTCAGCGTTCTGCGGGCCGAGCATATACACCTGACGCTGCCCGCAGCCTTCGAGCGCAATCGAATACAGCTCGGCGCGCGCGCTGGTTTCGATGTCGAGCGACACGAGCCTGAGCTTTGGACGATAGCCGCTCGCGGCCTTCATGTCGGCGTTCAGCAGCGGGCCGCCGGCGGGATTCGGCTCGCCGCCGAACAGCACGGGCGCGGTGATGAACCGCTCCATCATGTACCGCTCGTGCGGAAAGACGTCGGCTTCGTACACGTCGACGCCGCCCTGCTTCAGCCGCTTTTCGAGCGCGACGAGCTGCCGGTATTGCGGGCAATACAGCCCGAGCACCGGCCGATGGTTGAAATCGCACAGGTCGAGTTCGCGCAATTCGACGTTCTTCTCACGATGCAACACGGCTTGCGCGCGCTCGCGCTGCGCGGCGGGAATGAACGCGACGCATGGCTGCGGGCGCAGGCGGACGTGGCGCGGACCGTCGTCGGTGGCGAGCCAGAACTCGATTTCCGTCCCGGCGGCCGTATCGCGCCAATGGCGGGTGAGAAGAAACCCCTGTTGAAGCTCGGACAAGCTGAAAACCCCTGCGCGGACACTTTTTGCCGCCATTCTACCCGCGACAGAAGGCGCGCGCCCCGGCCGCTTTCCCTTACCTGACGGGCGTTCGGGCCAGGTTTGGCCGATTGATAGAAAATCTAAATTGATTGTATCGTAACAATCAAATTTATTAAATTCGGCGTCTTCTTCATACTTCAATCCAACGCAGCACCCAACTCAACTCAACCGAAGAGGACGCATCAGATGCCGATCATCAACACCCAGGTCAAACCGTTCAAGGCCACCGCATACCACAACGGCGATTTCGTGACCGTCACCGACGAGAGCTTCAAGGGCAAGTGGTCCGTCGTCGTGTTCTATCCGGCCGACTTCACCTTCGTGTGCCCGACCGAACTGGGCGATCTGGCCGATCGCTACGAAGAGTTCAAGAAAATCGGCGTTGAAATCTACAGCGTGTCGACGGATACGCACTTCACGCACAAGGCATGGCACGACACGTCGGACACGATCGAGAAGATCAAGTACCCGATGATCGCCGACCCGACGCTCGCGATCTCGCGCAACTTCGACGTGCTGATCGAAGAAGAAGGCATGGCGCTGCGCGGCACGTTCGTGATCAACCCGGAAGGCGACATCAAGCTGTGCGAAATCCATGACAACGGTATCGGCCGTGACGCAGGCGAACTGCTGCGCAAGGTGCAGGCTGCGCAATACATCGCGGCGCATCCGGGCGAAGTCTGCCCCGCGAAGTGGACGCCGGGTGCCGAGACGCTGACGCCGTCGCTGGACCTCGTCGGCAAGATCTAAGCCGCCCGTCCGCTAGAAGCCACACGCTCTTCGCTGTACCTCTGCTTTAAGCGGCGCCACGCATGAAGTGGCGCCGCGTGAAGCAGTCCGCAAGGTCACGCCTTGCGAACTGCTTTACTGCCGCGCGTCCGCTTCGTCGAAAAACGCGCAGGGCATTCAAACACCCATTCCCATCTCGCCACGGACCCGAAACACCATGCTCGACGCGAATCTGAAGACCCAACTCAAAGCCTACCTCGAGAAAGTCAGCCGTCCCATCGAGATCGTCGCTTCGCTCGACGACAGCGCGAAATCGCAGGAATTGATCGCGCTGCTGAACGACATTGCAACGCTGTCGGAGCGCGTGAGCGTGATCGAGCGCCGCGACGACGACGCGCGCACGCCGTCGTTTTCGATCGGCGAGCCGGATAAGGCTGCCGGCATCCGCTTCGCCGGCATTCCGATGGGCCATGAGTTCACGTCGCTGGTGCTCGCGCTGCTGCAAACGGGCGGCCATCCTATCAAGCTCGACGATGCGGTGATCCAGCAGATCCGCGAGCTCGACGGCGACTATGCGTTCGAGACGTACTTCTCGCTGTCGTGCCAGAACTGCCCGGAAGTCGTGCAGGCGCTCAACATCATGGCGCTGATCAATCCGCGCATCCGCCACACGGCGATCGACGGCGCGCTGTTCCAGAACGAAGTCGAGTCGCGTCAGATCATGGCCGTGCCGACGATGTTCCTGAACGGCGAAGTGTTCGGCCAGGGCCGCAGCGGCGTGAAGGAAATTCTCGCGAAGCTCGACACCAACGCCGGCGCGCGCGCCGCGAAGGAACTGGAGAAGAAGCCGGTGTTCGACGTGCTGATCGTGGGCGGCGGTCCCGCGGGCGCGGCGGCTGCGATCTATTCGGCGCGCAAGGGCATCAAGACGGGCGTGGTGGCGGAACGCTTCGGCGGCCAGGTGCTGGATACGCTCGCGATCGAAAACTTCGTCTCGGTGCAGGAAACGGAAGGGCCGAAGTTCGCCACCGCGCTCGAACAGCACGTGACGAGCTATGAAGTCGATGTGATGGACGTGCAGCGCGCCGAAGCGCTGATTCCGGGGCGCATCAACGAGGTGCGGCTCGCGAGCGGTGCAGTGCTGAAGGCAAAGACGATCTTGCTGGCGACGGGCGCGCGCTGGCGCGAGATCAACGTGCCGGGCGAGCGCGAGTATCGCAATCACGGTGTCGCGTACTGCCCGCACTGCGACGGCCCGCTCTTCAAGGGCAAGCGCGTCGCGGTGATCGGCGGCGGCAACTCGGGCGTCGAAGCGGCGATCGATCTGGCGGGTATCGTGAGCCAGGTGACGCTGATCGAATTCGGTGCAACGCTGCGCGCCGACGAAGTGCTGCAACGCAAGCTGCGCGGCCTCGCGAACGTGACGGTCGTCACGCAGGCGCAAACGACTGAAATCACGGGCGACGGCAAGAAGGTCAACGGCTTGACCTACACGGACCGCGCGTCGGGCGAGTCGAAGCATGTCGAACTCGAAGGCGTGTTCGTGCAGATCGGTCTCGTGCCGAACACCGAATGGCTGAAAGGCACGGTCGAACTGTCGAAGCACGGCGAGATCGTCGTCGACGCAAAGGGCGCGACTTCCGTGCCCGGCGTGTTCGCCGCCGGCGACGTGACGACGGTGCCGTTCAAGCAGATCGTGATCGCCGTGGGCGAGGGCGCGAAGGCATCGCTGGCGGCGTTCGATCACCTGATCCGTACGAGCGTCGACGATACGCAAGACGCTCAGGCGGCGGAACTGGCCGAGGCTTGATCGACGGTTCTCGAATCGATGCGGGTGGGCGGGCTAGCTTCGGCTAGCCCGTTTTTGTTTGCGCGGGCGTGCTCGCCGGAAAGGCTGCCGTCGTCTGCTGCGAAATCATGTCGCATGGCTGTCGCGCATGCGGGCACTATCATCAATGGTGTTCCCGACCTGCGCACATCGATTCGACAATGGCCAAAAAATTTCCACTGCATCCGATACATCCTGAACGGATCTGCTGGGGATGCGATCATTACTGCCCTAAAGATTCGATGCAGTGCGGCAACGGATCGAGCAGAACGCAGCACCCGATCGAACTGCTCGGCGACGACTGGTACACAGTGGGCGACTGGGGAATCGAGGTTCCTGAAGAAGCGAACGAATCGAGTAGCGTGATGCGGTAGACTTTGCGTCGTCGAAGCAGTTGCAAACCCATCTCCTCCCGCACGAGCCAGCGCGCTCGATATCTCCGCGAAGCAACCTCCGCTTTGTGCGTCCGTGTCGTCAACCTGTCGTCCTTTCCCATCGAGCGCCGCTGACATGAAGGCGCATCGCCAATCGGTCGATTGACCAATCTTGACAGTGCAGACCAATCCTCTGTGCTACCGTTTTTGAATATCAGTTTGGAATACGAATCGAACGGTCAGAGCATCAAGATCGCAATTTTATCGAAAATTCATGGAGGAGAAAGCTGTTGAAGAATCTCGCAAAACTGACGTTGATCGGCCTCTCGTCGACCACTTTGACGCTGACGGGTTGCGGCAAGAAAGAGCCGCAGCCTCAGGCCGCCGCTCAAGGCGCTGGAGGGGCTGACGAAGAAGTGGTGAAGATCGGCCACGTCGGGCCGCTGACTGGCGGCAGCAGCCACCTCGGCAAGGACAACGAGAACGGCGCGCGTCTCGCCGTGGAAGAGATCAACAAGACGGGGCTCGTGATCGGCGGGCGCAAGGTGCGTCTGGAACTCGACGGGGAGGACGACGCAGCCGATCCGAAGACGGGAACGCAGATCGCGCAGAAATTCGTCGACGAGCACGTCGTCGCGGTGATTGGCCACTTGAACTCCGGCGTCTCGATTCCCGCCTCGCGCATCTACAACGAGGCGAATATCGTCGAGATTTCGCCGTCGTCGACCAACCCGGACTATACGAAACAAGGCTACAAGAGCGCGTATCGCGTGGTCGCGACGGATGCGCAGCAGGGGCCCGCGCTCGGCGACTATGCACTCAAGTCGCTGAACGCGAAGTCGATTGCCGTCGTCGACGATGCGACGGCGTACGGCAAGGGTCTCGCCGACGAGTTTGCGAAAGCGGCGCAGGCGAGCGGCGGACGCATCGTCGCGCGAGAGGCCACGACCGACAAGGCAACCGATTTCCGCGCCATTCTCACCACGATCAAGAGCGCGCATCCCGACGTCATCATGTTCGGCGGCATGGATTCGACCGTTGGCCCGTTCATCCGCCAGGCGGCCGCACTCGGCTTGACCGCCAAGGTGCTGAGCGGCGATGGCGCGTGCACAGAGAAAGTGGCCGAACTCGCGGGCGACGCGGTGAACAATCTTGTTTGTTCTGAAGCGAGTCTCGCCGTGTCGCGTATGCCGAAGGGCGCTGAGTTCGAAAAGCGCTTCGAAGCGCGCTTCAATGGGCCGATTCTCTTCAACGCGCCGTTCGCCTACGACGCCGTATACGTCGTCGCCGACGCGATGAAGCGGGCCAACACAACAGATGCCGCGAAGGTGCTGAACGCGATCCCTGCCACCGATTACAACGGTGTCATCGGCCACATCGCATTCGATGCGCACGGTGACATGAAGGAAGGCGCGATCACGCTGTATCACTATCAGGACAAGAAGAAGACACTTCTCGATGTCGTGAAGTTCGGCGGTGCGTCGACCTGAGTCGCCTCAAGAAGACTGGTGCAACCGGCGCGGCTTCTGCCTGGCGCGAGCCGCGCTGTCCGTTGCCGGCTTTCCGCTCGCGCCGCCCGCTTCCTTGCCGATTCCGGATGGATTGACGCCACCTAGCATCAGTTGTTCGGAGGACCAGCGGTAGTAAATGTTCGGGCGACGCGCGCCCGTTCTGCGGCCCGCGTGGTGCTTGCGTCGTATGGTGCGCGCGGGCATCGGTTTCGGCGCATGAACTTTGGCGGCGGGCTTCGCGGGCACACCAGCGAAAGTTTCCAACGGCAGCACGACGATCGTCGACTCGGGACCGGGTTGAACCGCTAACACGTCGGCGGCACACAGTGCGAGCCCGCTTATCGCGAGCGCGAGCCGACCGACTAAGGTGACGAGGCGCACGCGTGCGCGCCACTCGTCACATCTTTCGATATGCCGCCTCGCGCGAGCATGGGCATAAGGCTTCTGACGGATCAAGATTTCGATCCGTCGGCGGACGTGAATTTGTCGGCTGTCTTCCCGATCCGTTCGATCTGTACGCGCCGCGACCGCGCGTGTGTCAGTCCTAACGCTTTCGCTGCGGCGTAGGAGAGATCGATGATGCGGCCTTTCACAAACGGGCCGCGATCGTTGATGCGCACGACGACCGACTTTTCCGTCACCAGCAAGGTGACACGCACGTATGAACCGAACGGCAGCGTGCGATGAGCGGCCGTCATCGACAGATGGTCGTAGCGTTCTCCGTTTGCGGTCCGGCGTCCATGAAACTTCGATGCATACCACGAGGCATCGCCCGATTGCAGCGCACCAGCCGTAGATTTGAACGCGACGTCCAAGGGCTGCGCGATTGGCTCGCTTGCTGAAATATCGACGGGAGTGGCGGTCGACATGCGCGGCGCCGAGTCTGAGGAAGTGATTACGTTCGCACTGAATGCCTGGTGCTCGGTTGGATTTTGCGCACAAGCGGCACATAAACCCGAAATTAATAGCATTCCAAAATAGCGGATAAACGGCACGTTCGACCCTGAATTGTCACGAGGAACGGGATCTAACGGTCTCGAAAAGTTCGCGTTGACGAAGTGCCGGCGTCGCGCCGAATTCTTGACAGATGTTTACCGTTATCGCAATGGGAACGAGTGAGCGACGGAGAGCAGGCGTCCGGAAACGCCTGCCATAGCCGCTGTCGGTTACTTGCCCATCACGGCTTCGAGCGATTCGCCCGTCACGACGATCTCTGTGCGGCGATTGCGTGCACGGCCTTCGGGTGTGTCGTTGTCCGAGACGGGGCGGTCGAACGCGTAGCCCTTCAGCGAAACGCGCGAAGCGCCGATGCCGCGGCGCTCCAGCTCATCCGCCACCGTCTTTGCGCGTGCTTCTGACAAGTGCTGGTTGTATTCGCGCGTGCCGACGTTATCCGTATGGCCTTCGACGATCATCGGCTTTTTCGTGCGGTTCAGCACGACGACGACGCGTGCGATGGCAGGTTCGGCGTCGGCGCGCAAGCTCGACTCGTTGAAGTTGAACAGGACTTTCTCGGGCAGACGCACCTGCACGCCGTCCTTGACCTGCGTCACTTCGATGCCGGCTTTCCGGTTGAGCGCTTCTTCATTTTGACGATCGAGTCCCGAGCAGGCGGCCAGCAGCGAAAGGGACAAGGCACAGGTGACGAGAGGCAACAGTTTTCTCATGATCGTGGTGTCTTTGCGGAAGTTGGGAACGGACAGGCGCTTTTACGGGCGACAGTCGGGTCATCGCGCGACCACTGCGATGCGAAGGCAAGCGCTTCGAACCTCAATTCTTTATCCGAAAAGACAAGATCATGATCAGTTATCCATAGTTTTTTCGAAATTTGACAAGAAGGTGTCGCATGCATGCGCCGGATTGCAAACAAGCGTGAAACTTTCGGCCGGCGGCGCCGTGTCGAATCGACAATCCACATTCGTCGACGTCAATCGACAACGGCGCTGCGGACGTTGTCGGCAAGTGAAAGGTGGGTTTCGAGTCTCTGGCGCCCGTTGATCATCGACTGTGTGACATCAGGTCGCATGCCTAACACCAATTTCCCGGCTGTGTCCTTGATGGAGATCACGATTTGAAAACCGGCGTGTCCCTAGAATCGCCGAGCACATAAGACCTTGTGCACTTTGCCTTGCAAACCCCACACGTGCATAGCGTGGTTCAACGATCATTGGGCAAATATGTTAGCCAAAAGAACCTTCAGAGGTTGCCTCATACCGGTCAGCATCGGTCTGACTGCGTTTCTCACGGGATGTCAACTTGAAGTGCTTGACCCGAAAGGCAGCGTCGGGGTCGCTGAAAAGTCGCTGATAGCGACGGCGACCTGGGCGATGCTGATCGTCGTCATTCCCGTCATTCTGTTGACGTTATTGTTCGCGTGGCGCTATCGGGCGTCGAACCGGAACGCGGCCTACGCACCGAAGTGGTCGCATTCGACGGCGATCGAAGTGGTCGTGTGGACGATACCCGCGCTGATCATTCTGTTCCTTGGCATCCTGACGTGGAGAACCACGCACGAGCTCGATCCGTACAAGCCGCTCGAATCGAACGTCAAGCCGATCGACGTCGAAGTCGTCGCGCTCGACTGGAAGTGGCTCTTCATCTATCCCGACCTCGGCATTGCTTCGGTGAACCAGCTGGCGATGCCCGTCGGCACGCCCGTCAACTTCCACATCACGTCCGACTCCGTGATGAACTCGTTCTTCATCCCGCAACTCGGCACGCAGGTGTACGCGATGGCGGGCATGCAGACGCGCGTGCATCTGATCGCGGACGCGCCGGGCGACTACGCGGGCGTGTCGGCGAATTTCAGCGGCAAGGGCTTCTCGGACATGAAGTTCCGCACGCTCGCCGTGAGCCAGGCCGATTTCAACGGCTGGGTGCAGAAGGTCAAGGCGTCGCCGGACCGGCTCGACATGGACCACTACGGCGTGGTCGCGAAGCCGAGCGAGAAGGAGCCGGTGCGCTATTTCTCGTCGGTGGACCCGAAGCTGTTCCACAACGTCATTGCGAAATACAACAGTGGCCATGTCGTCGATTTCCGTGACGCCAACTGCGGCACGAACGCTTCGAAGGAGTAACGCATGTTCGGCAATCTGACTTTAGAGGCGATTCCGTTCGATCAGCCGATCATCATGGGCGCGGGCGCGCTCATGGGGCTGATCGTTCTGGCCGTCGCTGTGTTTCTTACGCGCGCGCACAAGTGGCGCTGGCTGTGGACCGAATGGCTCACGAGCGTCGATCACAAGAGAATCGGCGTGATGTACATCGTCGTGGCCGTGCTGATGCTGCTGCGCGGCTTCGCTGACGCGGTGATGATGCGTCTGCAACTCGCGCTCGCGAGCGGCGGCGCGGCGGGCTATCTGCCGCCGCATCACTACGACCAGATTTTCACCGCGCACGGCGTCATCATGATTTTCTTCATGGCGATGGCGTTGATGGTGGGCCTGTTCAACATCGTCGTGCCGCTGCAGATCGGCGCGCGCGACGTCGCGTTCCCGTTCCTGAACTCGCTGAGTTTCTGGATGACGGCGATCAGCGCGATCCTGATGAACATTTCGCTCGTGATCGGCGAGTTCGCGCAGGTCGGCTGGCTCGCGTATCCGCCGCTCTCCGAGTTGCAGTTCAGTCCGGGCGCAGGCGTCGACTATTACATCTGGGCGCTGGAACTGTCCGGCGTCGGCACGCTGATCACGGCGATCAACTTCTTCGTGACGATCGTCCGGATGCGCGCGCCCGGCATGACGCTGATGAAGATGCCCGTGTTCACGTGGACGGCGCTGTGCTCGAACGTGCTGATCATGGCGACGTTCCCGATCCTGACGGTTGCGCTGGCGCTGCTCGGTCTCGACCGCTACATGGACATGCACTTCTTCACGAACGAGGCCGGCGGCAACGCAATGCTGTATCTGAACCTGATCTGGGCCTGGGGACACCCGGAGGTTTACATCCTGGTTCTGCCCGCGTTCGGCATCTATTCGGAAGTGATCTCGACGTTCGCGAAGAAGCCGCTGTTCGGCTACAAGACGATGGTGTACGCATCGTGCGCGATCATGGTGCTGGCGTTCCTCGTGTGGGCGCACCACTTCTTCACGATGGGTTCGGGCGCGGACGTCAACGCATTCTTCGGCATCGCGACGATGATTATCGCCATTCCGACGGGCGTGAAGATATTCAACTGGCTGTTCACGATGTATCGCGGCCGCCTCCAGTTCACGGCGCCCGTGCTGTGGACGATCGGCTTCATGGTCACGTTCACGATCGGCGGCATGACGGGCGTGATGCTGGCGATTCCGGGCGCGGACTTCGTGCTGCACAACAGCCTGTTCCTCGTCGCGCACTTCCACAACACGATTATCGGCGGCGTGGTGTTCGGCTATCTGGCCGGCTTCAGCTACTGGTTCCCGAAGGTGTTCGGTTTCAAGCTGAACGACAGGCTCGGCAAGTGCGCGTTCTGGTGCTGGTTCGTCGGTTTCTTCGTGGCCTTCACGCCGCTTTACGTGCTCGGCTTCATGGGCGCGACGCGTCGTCTGAACCACTACGACAATCCCGCATGGCAGCCGTACATGATCGTCGCGGCATGCGGCGTCGCGCTGATCGCCACGGGCGTCGTGTTCCAGGTCACGCAGGTCGTGGTCAGCATCATCAACCGTAACAAGCCGGAATATCGCGATGTCACGGGCGATCCGTGGGGCGCGCGCACGCTCGAATGGTCGATCTCGTCGCCGCCGCCCGTCTATAACTTCGCGACGATCCCCGTCGTCGAGGAGCTGGATGCGTTCGCGCATATGAAGGAAACGGGCCGAGGTCTCGGCGTGCAGGCGGACTATCAGGACATCCACATGCCGTCGAACACGGGCGCTGGCTTCTTCATCGGCATGTTCAGCCTCGCGCTCGGCTTCGCCGCCGTGTGGCATATCTGGTGGCTCGCGATCGTGTCGCTGGTGGCGATCGCGGCGACCGTGATCGGCCGCAGCTTCAGCCGCGACGAGGGCTACTACATCCCGGCCGACGTGGTGCGGTCAATCGAAAACAAAAGCCGCGCGCCGCTTCCGAAGCATGCTGAAGCGCCGCTGGCTCTCGCGGAGGTCGAGTGATGCTGCAAAAAGTCTCTGCCGCAACCTTGAACGAGGTCGACGGCCACGGCCATCACGGCGAATCGCATTCGGTGTTCGGCTTCTGGCTGTACCTGATGACCGACTGCGTGCTGTTCGCGTCGTTGTTTGCGGTTTTCGCCGTCATGGCGCACCAGTTCAACGCCGGGCCGACGGGCAAGGATCTGTTCGACATTCCCGGCGTCGCCCTCGAAACGGCTGCGCTGCTGTTGAGCAGCATCACCTACGGCTTCGCGATGGTCGCTGCACGCCGCGACAACCCGCGTGCCGTGCTGACGTGGCTCGCCGTCACGTTCGTGCTCGGCCTCGTGTTCCTGAAACTGGAGTTGACCGAGTTCTCGCATCTGATCGCGGAAGGCGCCGGTCCGTCGCGCAGCGCGTTCCTGTCGTCGTTCTTCGCGCTGGTCGGCACGCACGGCCTGCACGTCGCGACGGGGCTGATCTGGATGGCCGTGCTGGCCGTTCAGGTGGCGCGCGCGCCGCAACTGACGCAGCGCGAGATCACGCGTCTGACGTGCCTGAGCCTCTTCTGGCACTTCCTCGACGTGGTGTGGATCGGCGTGTTTACCTTTGTCTATCTTGGGAGCGTGGTCTAAATGGCTCACTCGAATTCACATGCGCTTCATCCGGAAGCGGGCCACGGCGGTATCGGCAGCTATGTGGTCGGTTTCGTTCTGGCTGTGGTGTTGACGGCCGCCGCGTTCGGCGTCGTGATGCAGGGCTGGTTGCCGTCCAGTTCCGCGCCGCTCGCGCTTGCCGCGCTTGCCGTCGTGCAGATCGTCGTGCATCTGGTGTTTTTCCTGCACATGAGCGTGTCGACGTCGGGCCAGCGCTGGAATACCCTCGCGCTCGCTTACACGGTGCTGGCTGCGATGTTCCTCGTGTTCGGGACGGTATGGGTGATGAACAACGTCAGCATGAACATGATGTCGCGCTAATTGCGTTGACGATCCATCCGCGCATCGCGTCGTAAGGCGCGGTGAAGGCGGATGCGAAGCCGAAGGACAGCAATGTTCTTCGGCTTTTTTATTGGCCCGGGCCGATGTGCGCCGCTATCGCGTGTCAGGCAAGCGAAGCGGAAGCGATTGCGCCATAGTGCCGTATCAGGCGACGCAAGTCGGCGTGCGAATCGTGGAAATGAAAGCAGGCAGGGCGCGGCAACGCAGGAAGCTCACGCAGAGCCGGAACGAAAAAAAGCGGCAAGCATCCGATGCTTGCCGCTTCCGTGTACTTCATATATTCGTTGGTAGGCTCGATTGGACTCGAACCAACGACCCCCACCATGTCAAGGTGGTGCTCTAACCAGCTGAGCTACGAGCCTAGCGAAGGCGCGAATTATAGAGACACACTTTCGATCGCGCAAGTCCTCGGCGTAATTTTGTGCCGATGGACGTGTTCGCGCGGGTACTGGGCCGTCGAACGGCACGCGGACGCCGCGCCGCTCCTGTTTCGGGTGCTCCCCAGAACGGCGCGAGACGGCTACGATTGACGATGACGCACATCGGAGGCGAGCCGGTTCATGAAAGGATTTCGTCCACATTTTCCGCACTTCGTTCGCGACCACACGCATACCGTATGGCGCGATCTGGCATGGACGTCATTGCCATTCGTGCTGCTGTTTGCCGTCGTCGTCTGGCTCGTCGTGTGGCTCGTCGATCCGGCGCCGCCGCGCACGATCACGATCAGCGCCGGCCCGCACGACAGCTCGTTTATGCAGATCGCGCAGGAGTATCGAAAGATCCTCGCGCGCAACGGCGTGACGCTCAAGGTGCTGGCATCGGACGGCTCGGTGCAGAACCTCGACCGGCTGCTCGATCCGAAACAGAAGGTGGACATCGCGCTCGTGCAGGGCGGCGTGTCCGGCGGACGGGATACGACGTCGCTGATGTCGCTCGGAAGCGTCACGTATGTGCCGATTATCGTGTTCTATCGCGGCCGGGGTTTGACGCAACTGTCGGATCTGGAGGGCAAGCGCATCGCGATCGGCCGCGAGGGCAGCGGGACGCGGATGCTGTCGCTGAATCTGCTCGAAGCGAACGGCGTCTACCCGGGCGGCGATACGACGCTGCTGCCGCTCGACGGGCTCGATGCCGCGAAGGCGCTCGTCTCGAACCAGGTCGACGCCGCGCTGCTGAGCGGCGACTCGGCCACGCGCGTGCTGATGTTGCGGCTGCTCGGCATTCCCGGCATTTCGGTGATGGACTTTGGCGAGGCGAGCGCCTACACGAGGATTTTTCCGTATCTCGACGAACTCGACCTGCCGCCTGGCGTGCTCGATCTGCGCCGGCGGATTCCGCCGGAGACGGTGCATCTGATCAGCCCGACCGTCGAGCTCGTCGCGCGCGACCATCTTCATCCGGCTATCTCCGATCTGTTGATCGAAGCGGCGCAGGAAGTGCACGGAATGGCGGGCCTGTTGCAGAAGGCGGGGCAGTTTCCGAATCCGACGGTGCGCGAGTTCCGCATCAGCGAGGACGCGACGCGCTACTACAAGTCAGGCAAGAGCTTCCTGTACCGGACGCTGCCGTTCTGGCTCGCGACCGTGGTCGATCGGCTGCTCGTGCTGCTGCTGCCGATCGCCGTGCTGCTGTTCCCCGCGTTGCGGCTGATTCCGGCGCTGTTCACCTGGCGCGTGCGCTCGCGCATCTATCGCTACTACGGCTCGCTGATCGCGATCGAGCGCGAGGCGATGCGCGACGCATCCGCCGAGGAGCGCAGCAAGCTGCTGATGGAGCTCGATCAGATCGACGCTTCGTTGAACACGTTGCGGCTGCCGCTTGCCTACGCCGACGGCTTCTATGTGCTGCGCGAGCATGTGCGGTTCGTGCGGCAGCGGTTGGAGGGCGTTCCGGAGCGGGTGCGCGCGCATCAATAGCGGCGGGTGCCGTGTGCTTGCTCCGACGTGAAAAGTCGTGGTGCGTCAAGCAGATGCGTACGGAGTCCGGGCGTTGTCCACAGGGTTGCCCACGGAATCTGTGGACAAGGCGCCATCAGATGACGTCACAGACTTGACGAAGTTTCCACCTGTATTCAAACGCGACGGCAATGGCGGGCGATCCGCTCGCCATTGCGACGCATCGAAGGGACCCGTTACCAGCCAGCCGTGTAGCTACAGTCGCCGTTTGCGGGCACCTGCTGGCATCCGTTCCTGTTGCACACCGTCAACCATTCCGTGACGTTGCAAGCTGGATCTGGATCATAGGTGTAGGGATAAACGGCCAACGCGGATTGAGAGGCCGCCAGCAGCGCCATTGCTGAAGCGGCTAAGGCAATGAACTTCTTCATTGTGTTTCCTGTTATCAAGTGACATTCAATATGCGACCAGAGGCACAACCTTTCAGGCGCGTCACGTCACCGGACGGCTTGGCGGCTGGATTCGCCAACCGAAGAGCTTGAAAGTTCCACCCGCCGCCGGTTCTGCATCTTTGCGAGTTCGGCGCGACCAATCTTCCTCATCACTATCTCCTGATACAAATTAGCATGACGAAATTAAATGGCCGTGCCGCGAGGAAGCTCACGCAACGGCCAATCGCAGTCTAGCGCCGGTTTTTTCGACTGGAATCGAAAGGGATTCGCTTTTTCCTACCTTTCCGCAAAATATGAAATTTTCTGTTTCCCCTGCGTCCTGTTCGCGCGATAGCTTCGGAAAATTCTGTTGCACGCGTCACGTGCTGCACTTGTGAAAAAGCCTGTCCCGACATGATCGGAACAGGCTTCTGATTCAGCCAAGCCTGCGACGGCTTACGGACGGCCGTACATCGCGTTCCAGTCCGCAGCCGACACGCCCGGCCGACCCGATTGCGACACGCCGTTCGCAACGCCGCCGTAACCGCTTGCCGCGCCGTTTTGCGCGTTCACGCGTGCCTGCGCGGCGAGCACTTCATCCGGATAATGCGCTTCCGAGCCTGCGCCCGGACGATAGCCGGCCTTCTCCAGTTGAACCAGTTCCGCGCGGACCTGGGCGCGGGTGACAGGCTGGTTCGCCTGAGCGAACGACACGGCAGGAACAGCAAGAACAACGGCGACGGCAACAGCCTTGATCAGCGACTTCATGACAACCTCCAACTCTGCTATGACTTTGCGAACAGCCCTGTTCGCAATCAGTGTGGAAGGAAGTGTAGGTAAGTAGGCGCTTAAGATTAAGGCTCCGTGGTGGAAGTGATCCTTCCAAAATCAAGGGTTAACACTATGAGTGCGCTGCAACGAGGCTCAGCGTTGCTCCAGCTTCAACTTTTTCCCGTAGCCGGTCAGTTCGAGGTAGCCACGCCCGGCCGGCTGACCGTCACGGCTGACGGTGACGGCGCCTTCCCAATACAGCGCGCCCGTCGAATCGCGCGAATCGAGTTCCTGATCGTCGAGCAACGGCGTCAGTTGCCAGCGCGTGTCGCCTGTCCGGACGACGGTCGCCACGGGATACAGCGTATTCGTGCGCGGCGAGCGCCATTGGCGGACGGGCGTGAAATCGACGGCGCCGGGACCGTATTGCGTGACGCGCCCATCGGCGGTACGCAGCGCGGCATGGGCCCAGACCGCGTGTCCGTCGACGCCACGCACCTTGAACGCCATCAGCGCCGCGCCGTCCGACAGATTCGCGCCGAGCCAGTCCCAGCCGGCCGCGTCGGCGGCGAGCAGCGCGCTCGACCATTCGTGATCGAGCCACGCGCTGCCCGTCACGGGCGTGGGCGTCGAGGCCGCCGCGCCGCTCGTGCCGCTGGCGGCAGGGCGCGTGACGCTCCCCGTCACGCGCAGTTGCGGCTCGCTGTAGTAGTAGCTCGCCTGCTCCGGCAGCGGCCCTTTGCGCGAATAGCCGTTCGCGCCCTGAACGAGCGGCGCCTGCGTTGGCGTGAAAGTGAGATGCAGCGCGAGGCCGGCGGCGTCGGCCGTGACGTCGTAGTGACCGTCGGGCGCGCGAACCATGCGCCACGTGTCGAGCCGCACGTCGGTGTTATCCGGCTTCGCATAGGCAAGGCCGAAACCTTGCCGCGCGATCTTCTGATCGTGCACGAGGCGGCCGAACGATGGGTCGCTCAGCGCGGCATGCGCGATGATCAGCTGCGTCGGCGCGAAGGCGCTCGGATCGCTCGCGGGATGGCCCGTCGCCGAGCGGAAAAACGTGATCTGAAAGCCGAGCGGCTGATGGTCGGGTGTTTCGAGCCAGCCCGTCGCGTACCACCATTCGGTGCGAAACGCGGGATGCGCGCCCGTGTCCTGCGGCAACACGACGGGCTTGTCGGGTGTCACGTTCGCGAATGGGGAGTCGGCGGGCTGTTCGCCTGCAAGCGCAGCCGACGATGCGCACAACACACAAGCGAACATGGACGACAGAAGAAGCACGCCGCGCATCACCAGTCCTCCCTGACGGCGCGCACGGCATCGACGGACACCGCCCGCCGGCCTGCCGCCACTGCCGTCGTACACGACGACGCGAGCATCACGACGGCCAGCGCCGACAGCAACGTCCACGGCACATGCAACGACATGCTCCAGTGAAACGACTGCGGATTGACGACGAACACGAGTATCAGACTGATCGCGAAACCGAGCGCGCAGCCCATCGCGATGCCGAGCGCAGTGAGCAGTCCGCCTTCCGTCGCGAGCAGCGCGAGAATCTGTCCGCGCGTCACGCCGACGTGGCGCAGCATGCCGAACTCGCGCGAGCGGGAGAGCGTCTGCGCGGAAAAGGTCGCCGCGACGCCGAACAGCCCGATCACGATGGCGACGGCTTCCAGCAGATACGTGACGGCGAAGCTGCGGTCGAAGATCGTCAACGTGCGCGCGCGGATCTCGCCGGGTTGCGCGAAGTCGAGCGCGCTTGCGAACGGCAGCGCGCGCATCGCGGCGATCGCCTGCGCGGCGCTTACGCCGCGATCGAGCGTGAGGGCGGCGTCGGTGGCGCTGGTGTCGCCCGTGAGGCGCCGATAGTCGGCGAGACGGATTTCGAGCGCACCCGTCTGCCGCACGTAATCGCGCCAGATGCCCGCGACGACGAACACCGAGCCGTGCCCGCCGTGCGTGCCAGGTGCGCTCGATGCGCCGGATGCGCTTAATGTTCCAAATGTTCCGATCGGCAGCGTCAGCCGTTGACCGACGTGATAGCCATACAGATCGACCATCGCTTCGGACGCCCAGACAGGCGTTTCGCCCGCTCTCAACGCGGACGGCGAAAGTGTCTCGCCCGTGATCTGCAGGTTCGCGCCCGGGTCGGCGGCGTCGATTTCCCGCGCAAGCAGCGCCACGGCGGGCCGCGACGGATCGAGCGCCAGTTGCGACGTGCGCGCGAACGCCGCGTGCCGGATGCCGCGCGTCGCGGTGATCATCGCCTGCTGCTGCGGATTCAAGCCGCCCGTGTCGCCGTTCGGCGCAACGCGCACGTAGACATCGGCGGAAAGCAGATGCGCGAGCCATTCCTCGACCGACACGCGAAAGCTCGACACCATGATCGCCATCGCGACGATCAGCGTGAAGCTCGACAGCACGCCGCCCATCGCAATCGACGCCTGCCCCGGCGCGTTCGCGAGCCGCGCGAGCGCGAGCGCCGTGACGGGCGCGCGCTGCCGTCCGTTGCGCGCGCGGCTCAGCGCTCGGAACAGCAGCGACGTGACGCGCGGCATCAGCGCAATGCCGCCGATCAGCAGCAGCGCGACGGCGAGATAGCCCGCGATGGGCATATCGAAGACAGGCGGCGCCTGCGTCAGCGCCGCGCCGAGCGCGAGGCAGCAGAGCGCCGGCCACGGCGTCGAGAGCTTGCCGAGCGCCGTTTCTTCGCCGCCCGCCTTCAGGGCCGGCGCGGGATGCGCGCGCGCCGCTTCGAGCGCGGGCACGAGACTGCCGAGCAGCGCAACGCCGATGCCGAGCGTAAGAAATATCGCGCTGGCGATGGGCTCGAAGCCGACACTCGGCTGCACGCCCGGAAAATAGCCGCCGCCCAGATCGCTGCCGAAAAAGCGCAGCACGGCATAAGCAAGCGCGAAGCCGAGCGCAATGCCGCCGATCGCGCCGAACGTACCGAGCAACGCGCCTTCGAGCAGGATCTGCCGCAGCAACTGCGCGCGCGTAATGCCGAGCACGCGCAGCATCGCGAATTGCGCGCGCCGGCGCACGACCCCGAGCGCCTGCGTCGAGAACACGAGAAACGCGCCGGTGAAAAGCGCGACGAGCGCGAGCACGTTCATGTTGATCCGGTAGGCGCGCGAGAGCCGGTCGGTGCGGCTTTCGACATCGCGTGTCGCCGTCACCATGAAGCGGTTGCCGAGCCGCGCCTGCAACGCCCGCCGGAAACGTTCGCGATCGACGCCGCGCTCCAGTTGCAGATCGACGCGCGACAGCTTGCCGAGCCGCCCGAAGCGCCACTGCGCGGCCGCGATATCCATCACGCCGATGCGCTGCCCGGCCCGCGCACGCACGATGCCGCCCGCGACGCGCAAGCGCACGTCCGATGTGCCGCTGCGCAGCGTCACCGTATCGCCGATGCGCACGCCGAGCCACTGCTGCGCGGCGGGCGAGAGGAAGATTGCGTCGTCGGCGAGCGAGTCGAATGGATGATCGCTGTCCGTCACGCCCGTCAGATCGGGCGCGATGCGGCTTGCGCGGAATACGTCGATGCCGAGCACTTTCAGCGGCGCGGTGCGGCTCGGCACCGTCACGTCGAGTTCGAGCACGGGACTCGCGAGCGCGACGCCTGCCTGTGTTGCAAGCCGCGGATACGCGCGTTCGTCGAACGTGGGCTGCGAGCCGCGTACCTGCAAGTCCGCTTCGCCCGACAGGCTGCGCGCGGCCGCCGAAAACTCGTTGAACGCGGCGCTGTTGATCAACTGGACCGCGTAGCCGAGCGCGACGCCCAGCGCGATCGTCGCAATCGCGATCAGCGCGCGGCCTTTGTGGCTGCGCCATTCGGCGGCGAGCAGCCAGCGCGTGAGCGTGCGCAGACCGTGGGTCTTGCGTCGCGTGTTGCCTTCGAATGCCGGGTCATTCATCGGACGGGCGCAGCGCGGGCGACGAGCGGACGTGCGTTGCGTGCAGCTTGCCGTCGCTCAAAACGAGGACGCGGTCCGCGAAGGCCGCGGCCGCTTCCGAGTGCGTAACCATCATCGCCGCCGCTCCGTTCGCTTTCGTTTCCTCGCGTAAGAGCGCCAGCACTTCGTGTGCGGTGTCGGGGTCGAGATTGCCCGTCGGCTCGTCAGCGAGGATCAGCGTGGGCCGGTGCACCAGCGCACGCGCGATCGCGACGCGTTGCAGTTCGCCGCCCGAAAGCTGGCGCGGCAGGTCGTCGCCGCGTCCTTCGAGTCCGACGGCCGCGAGCATTTCGTTCGCGCGCGCCGGCGCGATGCCGTTCAGCAGCAGCGGCAGCGCGACGTTTTGCGCGAGCGTCAGATGCGGCAGCACATGAAACGCCTGGAACACGAAGCCGAGCTTCTGACGACGCAGGCGCGTGGCCGCGTCGTCGTCGAGCGTCGAGATGGGCGTGCCGTCGATCAGCACGTCGCCGCTATCCGCGCGATCGAGGCCCGCGATCAGATTCAGCAATGTCGACTTGCCGACGCCCGAATCGCCCATGATCGCGACGAACTCGCCCGCGCCGAGCGCGAAATCGAGGCGCTCGAGCACGACGCGCTTCACGTCGTATGCCTTGCTCAGTTCACGGCATTCGAGCGCGGGCAGGACGGGGCTGTCGGCAGGCTGCATGGAACTCCTTGCTTGTGGGGCGGCGGCTTTGATTCTGGCTTTGGATTTGGCCTTTTTAGCATGCCGCTGCGATCCGCGCATGCTGTTGGCCGCGCAGAGCTCACAAGCAACCGACGAGCGCAACCGACAAGAGCAACACGCGGCAACCGCCCCGCAACGCAAGACGCTCATCGCGACCACGGCGCAAAGATATCGGCGCCCAGCGAAGT
Organism: Paraburkholderia phymatum; assembly: GCF_038900715.1. Taxonomy (GTDB): domain Bacteria; phylum Pseudomonadota; class Gammaproteobacteria; order Burkholderiales; family Burkholderiaceae; genus Paraburkholderia; species Paraburkholderia phymatum_A. Next base: position 161,297 of record NZ_JAYMRZ010000016.1, read on the forward strand.
GCAACGCTCGATCAATCGCGCCAGCATGCCGCGCGATGTCACGAGATGGGTGGTCAGAGAAAGGCGTGCAGCCGTATCGCCATCCGTGCTGACCCAGACACGCTCCCCGCGCTGCAAGCGGAACGTGTGGCCGATCTGCAACCAGTGGTCATACGGTGATGCCGCGCGCGTCAGCCACACGCGTGCGCCTTGCACCAGGAGTTCGGTGTTCGCCTCGACGCGCCATGACATCGTTGCGCCGGGTTGTACTTCGAAGTGGACGACGACTCTCGGTAATCGCTCTTCCTGCAAATGCGATAAGCAGAGCGAATCGTCATCGGTGAACTGCTGGCAAACCTTGTCCATCATGCACTCCGTCAAATGAGCCGGAAGACGGAAGGCACCATTAAAACAAAAGGCCCCTTCCGTTCACCGGCGGGGCCTTGGGATCGTTCAGCTGACTACTGCTGACTGCTGCTGCGGATATCTAACGCACGCACGCTCCCATAGGCCCGCCGCGATGGCGTTCCATTGGGTTTTTATTAATCGCGTTCGCGATGGTGGTGAGCGTCAGCATGTATTCGAGTGTGTCGTGACGACGATGTATTGTCAACCAGTTTTCTCGCGCGCGTCGCATCATCATGGAATGGCTCTCGAAGTCGAAACGAAAACACGGCGCACGCGCAGGTAGAGCAATGCGCAGCCTGTGATGACGAGCGGCCACAACAGATACCAGCCCGTCGCGCAACACAATCCCGCCACCGCGACCAGCGCGACGCGCGCGCAGCGATGCGCCCAGCTGCCGCGCGGCAACAGCCGCAGCGCGGCCGCCGTGCCGAGCGCATACACGGTGACGAACGAACCTGTCGTGAGCAGCACGAGCGGCTTCGGACCGACACCCGCGATGACCACGACGATGAGCGCGAACGTGGCGAGCGCTGCGATCACGAACAGGCTGCGGCGTGGCACATCGCCGGCGCGGCTGCCTTGTGCGAGCCATTCCGGCAGCGCGCCGTCGCGTCCCAGTGCTGCGCCGAGCTTTGCGGCGCCCGCGAAATAGGCGTTCATCGTGCCGAGCGTGAGCAGCAGCGCGGCGACGGCGGCCAGTATCTGCACCTTGCCGCCGAGTCCCCGCGCGAGCAGTTCCGCAAGCGGCGCGCCCGATGCGCCCGCATTCGGCCCGAGCACCATCACGCTCGCCGTCGCGACGCCCACGTACAGCACGCCGACCACGACGACGGCAATGCCCGCCGCCATCGGCAGATCATGCGCGGGACGGCGAAACTCGGCGGCGAGATGCGTGATGGCCTCCCAGCCCGCGAAGCTCCAGACCAGCAGCGCCGCCGCAGGAAAAACCGCGAGCCAGCCGTGCGGCGCAAACGGATGCAGGTTGGCCGTTTGCGCATGCGGCGCCGATGCGATCACGGCCGCGAGCAGCAGCGCGACGAGCAACGCGGCGAGCACCAGTTGCAGCCTTCCCGATACCGTGAGCCCGAGCGCATTGGCGAGCGTCACGGTCAGCATCAACGCGGCGGCCGTGCCGATCACCGCCCATTCGCCGCCACCGAACGCCGCCGCGACATACGCGCCGCCGAACATCGCCGCGGCCGGTGCGCCCGCGGGCACTGCAAAGTAAAAGCACCAGCCGACGATGGCCGCGATGCGCGGCCCGAACGCGTTGCGCACATACGTCGACACGCCGCCCGCGTCCGGATAGCGTGCGCCGAGCGCGGCGAACGTAGCCGCGAGCGGCACCGACAGCACGACGAGCGCGAGCCACGCAACGAGCGACGCGGGGCCCGCGGCCTCCGCCGCGAGCGCGGGCAGCGCGATCACGCCCGTGCCGAGCACCGCGCCCACATAGAGCGCGGCGCCCTGCATCACGCTCAGACTTCCGGCGCGCGGCGAGCCAGTCATGCGTGAACCTCGGCTGGTTCGTTTGCGTCGCGCGATTGCAGCGACGGCGTGCTGTGACGGCCGTGAAGATCGGCGTGCTCGGCGCGATCCGCGCGCATCGTGCGCCATTCCGTGACCTCGCGCGGACGCACGAGCAGATCGGCCAGCGCCTCGTGATACGCACGCCGATACGGCCGGTGAATCTGTTCGTCGCTCGCTTCTTCGTGGCTTTCCCACGTCTCGTAGAGCATCAGACGGCAGGGTGAATCGGGGTCGCGATGCAGCACGGCTTCATGAAAATCCGGCTCGTCGCGCATCGCGTCGAGCACGCCGTTCAGCAGCGTCAAAAAGCGTTCGAGCTTGTCGGGCCGCACCTGGAAACGGACCACATACGTCACGCGCATACTACGTATCCTCGTTGAATCATCAGTGATGGATAACCGTTATACTCTTCAATAGCTGACAACCGATGTCATGAATTAGGAAGGGCTTCAAAATTGGCGACGAGCCGTCTCGTATCGATGCTGTTGATGCTGCAGGTCAAGGGCCGCGTGACCGCGCAGGCGCTCGCCGACGAGTTCGACGTGTCGATCCGCACCGTCTATCGCGACATCGACCAGCTGAGTGCGGCGGGCGTGCCCGTGTATGCGGATCGCGGGCCGGGCGGCGGGTTCGCGCTGCTCGACGGCTATCGCGCGAAGCTGACGGGCATCACGAAGGCCGAAGCGGAAACGCTGTCGATCGCTGGCCTGACGGGCGCGGCATCCGATCTCGGCCTGTCCGAGCAGCTAAGGGCCGCGCAGCTCAAGCTCGTCACCGCGCTGCCCGATGCCGCGCCCGACACCTCGCGCATCGGCTCGCGCCTGCATATCGATCCCGTCGGCTGGTATCAGCGGCCGTCGCCGACGCCGTGGCTCACGATGCTCGCGGGCGCCGTGTGGGAGCAGAAGCGCATCTCGATGCAATACCGCACGTGGAACGGCCGCGACGAGCACGAAGGCGTGCGCGTGCGCGACCCGCTCGGGCTCGTGCTGAAGGGCGGCGAATGGTATCTGGTCGCGCGCGTGCGCACGCAGTTGCGGACCTATCGCGTATCGAGCATCACGCAGTTGACGGTGCATGATGAAACGTTCGAACGTCCGGACGGATTCGACTTGCGCGACGAATGGACGTCGACTGTCGCGGCATTCGAAAAGGGTTTGCTCAAGCACACGGCGCGCTTGCGTTTGTCGCCGGAAGGCATGACGCGTCTGCATCGGCTCGGCGCGGCGGCTGTCGAACAGGCGCAGATCATGCCGCCTTCGGAGCGGGATGGCTGGCAGGAAGTGACGCTGCCCGTCGAACAGTTCGGCTATGCGGCCGAGCAATTGCTCGGCTTCGCGGGCCATGTCGAAGTGCTCGATCCGCCGGAATTGCGCGAGCGTTTGTGCAAGCTCGGCGAGCGGATCGCGGCGCTCAATGCGGGCTGATCGCGCGGACGCGAGGCACTTCGACGGCACTCGCACGCAGGCATCCGCACGCCGGCACTCACACGCCGGCACTCACACGCCGCCACGCATGCATACAACGCACAAACGCGCGCCCACGCGTAAACGCAAGCATCAAACCCGATGCGGCCCGACGATCCCCAGCTTCGCAATCCGCCGATACAGCGTCGCGCGCGATATGCCCAGCGCTTCGGCGGCCGCATTCGGCCGCCAATGATGCCGCGTGAGCGCATCGACGATGCGCGCGCGCTCGTCGTCGAGAGACGCGAGCGCAGGACGCGGCGCCGTTTCGTCGGGCGCGAGCAGCGCCGCCACATCCGGCGACACATGCCGCAGTTCGACGCGCGTCGCATCGCACACCGCGCACGCATAGCGCAACACGTTGCGCAGCTGGCGGATGTTGCCCGGCCACGAGAAACGCGCAAGGCGCCCGGCGAGACGCGCATCCAGAGTGAGCACATGTCCCGCGCTTTGCGCTTCCTCGTCGAAGACGGCATGCACGACATCGAGAATATCGGCACGCTCGCGCAGCGGCGGCATATGCAGCGTTGCGCCGCTCAGCCGGTAGAACAGGTCTTCGCGGAACGTGCCTTCGTCGACCATGCGCGCAAGATCGCGATGCGTCGCGCAGACCACGTCGATATCGACGCGCACGGGCGCATCGCCGCCCAGCGGCAGCACTTCGCCTTCGGCGAGCACGCGCAACAGACGTGTCTGCAGATTGAGCGGCATGTCGCCGATTTCATCGAGGAACAGCGTGCCGCCGTTCGCCTGCGCAATCTTGCCGCGCGCGCCTCTGCTGCGCGCGCCCGTGAACGCGCCGGGCGCGTAGCCGAACAGTTCGCTCTCGATCAGCGAATCGGGAATCGCGCCGCAATTCACGGCGACGAACGGCTTCGCGCGCCGCGCGCCCGATCCATGCAGCGCCTGCGCGAACACTTCCTTGCCGACGCCCGTCTCGCCGAGAATCAGGATCGGCAGATGCTTGCCGGCGATCCGCAGCGCGACTTCCGCGTTGCGCGCGATGCGCGAATCGCGGCTGTGCAGGAAGCGGCTGATCGCGTCGAGATTCGTGTCCGCGCGTGCATCGGATGATGATGCATTGAAGGCGCTCGCGGAAGAAGCGACAGGCGTGACACGCAAAGCGCGCTTCAACGGCGCGCGAATGCGCGCATAGAGCAACGCGCCCGTCGCGCGCAGACGCAGCGGCACGATGGTATCCGTGCGCGCCACGTCGTGCAGATGCACGGCCGACGTATCGAAGATCTCGTCGACATGGCGCGGCCCGCTCAGCCCCGCGATGCACTCCTGCGCCTTGCGGTTCGACGCGGCGATGTTGCCGCATTCGTCGAAGGCGATCAGCACCTCGGGTTGCGCTTCGACGAAGTTGCGGCTCTGGTGCCCGAAGATCACCCAATGCTGCGCGGTCTGATTGAGGAAGTAGCCGTCTTCGATCAGCGTCGCGCTTTGCCGCACGAGCTGAAACACGAGCCGCTGGCTGTCGCGGTTGTCGGGCGACTGCACGGCCGACGCATCGAGCACGCCGATCAGTTCGCCCGACGGCGAGAAGATCGGCGATGCGCTGCACGTGAGCGTCGTGAAGGCCGCGCGGAAGTGATCGGTCTTGTGCACGGTGATGGGCGCGAGATCCGTCAGCACATTGGCGACGCCGCACGTGCCTTCTTCGCGCTCCGACCAGCACGAGCCGATATAGAGGCCCGCATGCTTGAAATCGCCGCGCCGGTCGCGGTCGATCCGATACTCGATCGTGACGCCGTGCGCATCGGTGAGCATCACGCAGTAGTCGGCCACGCGGATCATGTCGTGCAGGCGCGTGAGGCACTGGCCCGATGCGCGCAAGAACGCTTCTTCCTTGCCCTGGACTTCGCGCAGCTCGGCGGACGTCAACACGCGCGGCCCGATCACGGAGCCCGGATCGAGCCGGTATTGCTCATACGAACGCTGCCACGACGAGACGAGGCGCGACGAATTGGCGGGCGCGGGCAGGCGTCCTTCGATCGCACCGCGCACGCGGTCGATGTGCTGCGTTTGAGAGACGTAAGGCATGGTCGGCTCCTGGCGAGCGGCACGCGCTCTGGATCGTCCCCACGGTTTCTGTCGAATCGGTCGATCGTGCTGATCGGACCTTCTTGTAGCACATCCCGTCCGCGCGATCACATTGCATCGCAACACACGAGACGCCTGAGACGAACGTCTCAACTGTGCGTGAGACAGTCGTGAGACGCGCATCGTTCGATGGCGCAACGCATGCGCGGTCCATCGCGACGACATGCGCATCGCTGGAGGTGCGATGTGCGTCATGTGCGCCGCGTCATGCGACGGCTGTCGCGCCTGCGCCGGTGTGGTATCGATTGCCTGAAACCCTCGCCGTACAAGGCTTTCAGCGCATCGCGCGAACGCATCGGGACGTTGGCATACGTGTTGCGGTAATGCCCGTCACTCAAAGCGGCCCTTGCGCACGACACGCGAGCCGCTATCGACAGGCACAACAAGGAGACAAGCCAGTGGCATCGCCCATCACTGTCGGCGTGATTGCGAACCCCGCGTCGGGTCGCGACATTCGCCGTCTCACGACTCATGCGTCCGTATTCCCGACAGCCGAGAAGGCCAACATGGTCGTGCGTCTGCTCGCGGGACTCGGCGCGCTGGGCGTCGATCGCGTGCTCACGTTGCGCGATCGAACGGGTGTCGCTTCGCTGCTGCTGCGCGCGCTCGACACGCATGCGGCGACGGGTTCAGCCGAGCGCTGGCCCGAAGTCGAATTCGTCGATCTGCCCATCACCGATTCCGTCGCCGATACGCATGCGGGCACGGCTCACATGGTGCGCGAAGGTGTCGAGCTGATCGCCGTGCTGGGCGGCGACGGCACGCATCGCGCGGTGGCCGCGCATAGCGGCGGCGTGCCGCTGCTGACGCTTTCGACGGGCACCAACAACGCGTTTCCCGACATGCGCGAAGCGACGGTCGCGGGTCTTGCGGGCGCGCTCGTCGCGTCGGGCGTCGTGCCGCCCGATGTCGCGCTGACGCGCAACAAGCGGCTCGTCGTGCGTTGCGTCGCGGGTCCGAACCGGGGCCGCGAAGAGATCGCGCTCGTCGATGTGTGCGTGAGCCGTCAGCGTTTCGTGGGCGCGCGCGCCGTGTCCGAGCCTTCGGACATCGAGTCGCTCTTTCTCACGTTCGCTTCGCCCGACGGCATCGGCCTGTCGTCGATCGGCGGCGCGTGGGCGCCCGTCGAACGCACCGCGCCGCATGGCTTGCACCTGACGTTCGCGCAGCCCGGCGAGCACGGCGCGATGAACGGCGATGGCGTGCCCATCTTCGCGCCGATCGCGCCGGGCCGCATCGATCAGGTGACGATGCGCAGCTGCGAGCGGTTCGAGGTCGGCGACTGGCTGCCCGTCGATGCGTGCCGCGGCACGCTTGCGTTCGACGGCGAGCGCGAAATCGAAATCGAACGCGACGACCGCTATGAAATCTCGCTCGACTGGAGCGGCCCGTTGACGGTCGACGTGAGCCGCACGCTGCGCTTCGCGGCGTCGCGCCAGTTGTTGCGCGAGATGGCGGGCGCATCGATGCAGGCAATCGCTCGGGCACATGCACACATGCAGTCACGAGCGCAGATATAAGCGCAGACGTAAGCGCAGTCACAAATGCAGTCACAAATGCAGTCGCAAGCGCACACGAAATAAAGGGAGTTCGTTCAATCAAGCGGAGGCTACTCCGCGACCGTTGCAGTCACGATCGACATCATCAAGGAGACACATCATGAGTCAGTTGAGCAGGGAGAAACTGCTGGACGCGTATCGGTCGATGCGCACCATTCGCGAGTTCGAAGAGCGTCTGCACGTCGAGTTCGCGACGGGCGACATACCCGGCTTCGTACACCTGTACGCCGGCGAAGAGGCGTCGGCCGTGGGCACGATGCTGCATCTGAACGACCGCGACTATGTGGCGACGACGCATCGCGGCCACGGTCACTGCATCGCGAAGGGTGTCGACGTGCACGGCATGATGGCGGAGATCTACGGCCGGCAGACGGGCGTGTGCAAAGGCAAGGGCGGCTCGATGCATATCGCCGATCTGTCGAAGGGGATGCTGGGCGCGAACGGCATCGTCGGCGCGGGCGGGCCGCTCGTGTGCGGCGCGGCGCTCGCGGCGAAGCTGAAGAAGACGGGCGGCGTGGGCGTGTGCTTCTTTGGCGATGGTGCGTCGAACCAGGGCGTGATCTTCGAATCGATGAATCTCGCGAGCGTGTGGCGCCTGCCCGCGATTTTCGTCGCGGAGAACAACGGCTATGCAGAGGCCACGTCGTCGACATGGTCGGTGTCGTCGGACAACATCGCGGACCGCGCGAGCGGCTTCGGCATGCCGGGCGTGATCGTCGACGGCTTCGATTTCTTCGCGGTGCATGAAGCGCTAGGCGAAGCGATCGAACGCGCGCGCGGCGGCGGCGGGCCGACGCTCATCGAAGTGAAGCTGTCGCGCTACTTTGGCCACTTCGAAGGCGATGCGCAGACCTATCGCGCACCGGGCGAAGTGCAGAAGCTGCGTGACGAAAAGGATTGCCTGAAGCGTTTCGAAGAGCGCGTCGTGCGCGCGGAGATGTTGACGTCCGACGATCTGCGCAAGATCGACGCGGACGTGAAAGCGCTGATCGACGATTCCGTCGTGAAAGCGAAGTCGGCGCCGCTGCCGACGGAAGCCGATCTGCTGACCGACGTGTACGTGTCGTATCCGTAATTGAACGCGATCACCCTCTTCAAACGAATCTGGAGACAGACATGGCACGCAAGATCACGTTTTCTCAGGCGATCAACGAAGCACTGAGTCAGGAGATGGCGCGCGACGAAAGCGTCATCGTGATGGGTGAAGACAACGCGGGCGGCGCGGGCGCGCCCGGCGAACAGGACGCATGGGGCGGCGTGCTCGGCGTCACGAAAGGGCTTTTCCACAAGTATCCGGGCCGCGTGCTCGACACGCCGATCTCGGAAGGCGGCTTCATCGGCGCGGCCGTGGGTGCGGCGGCAGCGGGCATGCGTCCCGTCGCCGAGCTGATGTTCATCGACTTCATGGGCGTGTGCTTCGATCAGATCTTCAATCAGGCCGCGAAATTCCGCTACATGTTCGGCGGCAATGCCGTGACGCCCGTCGTGATCCGCACGATGCAGGGCGCGGGCCTGCGTGCGGCCGCGCAGCACTCGCAGATGCTGACGTCGCTGTTCACACACGTGCCGGGGCTCAAGGTCGTGTGCCCGTCGACGCCTTACGACGCGAAGGGCCTGATGATCCAGGCGATCCGCGACAACGATCCCGTCATCTTCTGCGAGCACAAGCTGCTGTACAGCCGCGAAGGCGACGTGCCCGAAGAGCTGTATTCGATTCCGTTCGGCGAAGCGAACGTCGTGCGCGAAGGCGACGACGCGACCATCGTCACGTATGGCCGCATGGTGCATTACGCGACGGACGCCGCCGACAGGCTCGCGAAAGACGGCATCAAGGCCGAAGTGATCGATCTGCGCACGACGTCGCCGCTCGACGAGGACACGATTCTGGAGAGCGCGGAACGCACGGGCCGCGTCGTCGTCGTGGACGAAGCGAATCCGCGTTGCTCGGTTGCGACCGACATCGCCGCGCTCGTCGCGCAGAAGGCGTTCCGCTCGCTGAAGGCGCCCATCGAGCTCGTGACGGCGCCGCATACGCCCGCGCCTTTCTCGGGCGTGCTCGAGGATCTCTACATCCCGTCGGCGGACAAGATCGCCGCAGCCGTCAAGCAGACGCAGCATTGACGCGGTATCAACATGCATCAAGCGAGGAACTGAGCAATGTCGATTCACATGATCACGATGCCCAAGTGGGGCCTGTCGATGGAGCAGGGGCTGGTCAACGGCTGGCGGAAATCGCAAGGCGACAAGGTGGCGAAGGGCGACGAAGTACTCGACGTGGAGAGCGACAAGATCGCGTCGGGTGTCGAATGCGCGTTCGACGGCACGTTGCGGCGGCGGATCGCGCAGGAAGGCGACACGCTGCCCGTCGGCGCGCTGCTGGGCGTGGTGTCCGACGCCGATGATCCGGACGCCGACATCGATGCAGCCGTCGAAGCATTTCAGCGCGACTTCGTGCCGCTCGCCGCCGATTCGGCGGACGCCGGCCCTCAGCCCGAGAAAGCGCAGATCGGCGGACGCACGGTGCGTTACCTGAAGATCGGCGACGGCGGCACGCCCGCCGTGCTGATCCACGGCTTCGGCGGCGATCTGAACAACTGGCTCTTCAATCACGCCGACCTTGCCGCGCATCGCACGGTGTATGCGCTCGATTTGCCGGGACATGGCGAATCGACGAAAGCCGTCGAGTCGGGCAGCGCGGACGAACTCGCCGACAGCGTGATCGCGTTTCTCGACGATCGCGGCATCGAGCGGGCGCATCTCGTCGGGCACTCGATGGGCAGTCTCGTTGCGATGACGGTGGCCGACAGGGCGCCGCAGCGCGTGGCGTCGCTGGCGTTGATCTCGGGCGCGGGTCTGGGCGACGAGATCAACCGCGAGTACATCGACGGATTCGTCGCGGGCAACAGCCGCAATACGCTGAAGCCGCATCTGACGAAGCTCTTCGCCGATGGCTCGCTCGTCACGCGGCAACTCGTCGAGGACATCGTGAAGTACAAGCGGCTCGAAGGCGTGAGCGAGACGTTGCAGAAGATCGCGTCGTCGTCGTTCAACGAGGGCGTGCAGCAGCGCAACTATCGCGATCGTATCGACAGTCTCGCGCCGCGCACGCTCGTGATCTGGGGCGAGCTGGACCAGATCATTCCGGCGAGCCACGCGCAGGGATTGTCCGGCGATATCCGCGTGCATGTGCTGCAAGGCAAGGGGCATATGGTGCAGATGGAGTCGGCATCCGAAGTGAACCGCTTGCTCAACGACTTCTTCGGGGCTTGACGATGGATGACGCGGCGCAAACGGCCACGCACGACGGCGTCACCGCGCTCGGGCAGCACGGCAGGCGTTCGCGCGGCCTTGAAGATCGTGCGGGCCAGACGGCGGGATTCGGGTGAGCGCCGTGCGATGAAAGTTGCCTGAGCCGGTTTCCGTCAGGCAATCATGGTAGTCGAAACAGGCCGCATTTTGCGGCCTGTTTTGCCTTATAGTTAATTCGGATACCTTGTTAATAAGCAGATCGGATTTGCCACACATCGACTGGCCCCGGTCTCGGAACAGAGCGGAAAAGGGAGGATTGTCGAATTTGCCGAATCATACGCAAGTAACGTATAATAGCCTCATGCAGGCGACTTTCGTCGAGCTGTCCCATTCCGGAAATATCGCGAGAAATATCTCACGGACGACGAATATCGTGAGCTTCAAATTGCGCTTATGCCGAATCCGGAAGCGGGAGATGCGATCAAGGGTGCAGGTGGTCTGCGCAAGGTCCGCTTCGGCGACGCGCGTCGCGGGAAGGGAAAGCGCGGCGGACTCCGGGTGATCTACTACTACTAGATTAAAGGGCCGCGGTTCTGGATGTTCACGCTGTACGACAAGGACGAGGCCGACGATCTGACGAAAAAAGAGCGCGAGGCCCTGTCAGAGATGCTGAGGCAAGCGATCAAGCTCGCGGATCGATAAGCAATGGAGCACATGATGAAACGGAATCTGTTCGCCGAATTGACGGAGGGCCTTAATGAACTCAAGGCCGCGCACAAGGGGAAGGCGACGCTACACACCGTGAAGGTGGAAATCCGTGACAAGGTCGAAATAACGGGTGAAGAAATTCGGATCGTGCGGGAAAGCCTGAATGCCTCGCAGGCTGTCATGGCTCGCCGTCTGCGCGTGAACGAGCGAACCTGGCAGAACTGGGAACAGGGGCGCGCAAAGCCGAATGCGCAGGCTGCCATTCTGATCAAGCTCGTGGAAAAGCATCCCGAGATGCTGAAGGTGCTCGAGACCTTGTGAGTCAAGGTCCGCATCGAGCGGACCTTTGTGTCGGATGCTCACGCGAGCGTGAGGCAAGTTCGGCGCAGCTTCAAAATAGAAGCCGACCGAACGAAGTTTAAACGCCCCCCATGCACATATACTTGATCACGACATACTCGTCGATCCCATAGTGCGAGCCTTCGCGGCCCAGGCCCGACTGCTTGACGCCGCCAAACGGCGCGACTTCATTCGAGATCGCGCCCGTATTGATCCCGACCATCCCGAACTCCAGTGCTTCCGCGACGCGCCAGATGCGGCCGATATCGCGGCTATAGAAGTACGACGCGAGGCCGAATTCGGTGCTGTTCGCCATCTCGATCACTTCGGCATCCGACGTGAAGCGGAACAGCGGCGCGAGCGGGCCGAACGTTTCGTCGCGGGCCACTTTCATGTCGGGCGTGACATCGGCGAGCACGGTCGGCTCGAAGAAGCCGTGACCGAGCGCATGACGCTTGCCGCCCGTCACGACGCGAGCGCCTTTGCCGAGCGCATCTTCGATATGCGATTCGACCTTGAGCACCGCTGCCTCGTTGATCAGCGGCCCTTGCTGCACGCCTTGCTCGGTGCCGTATCCGACCTTGAACTTCGCGACAGCCGCGCTCAGCTTTTGAGCGAACGCATCGTAGACGCTGTCGTGCACATAGAAGCGGTTCGTGCACACGCAGGTCTGGCCGCTGTTTCGGTACTTCGATGCAATGGCGCCCTCGACGGCCGCATCGAGATCGGCATCGTCGAACACGATGAACGGCGCATTGCCCCCGAGTTCGAGCGACACCTTCTTGACGGTCGGCGCGCACTGCGCCATCAGCAGACGCCCGACGCCCGTCGAGCCCGTGAACGACAGCTTGCGCACGATGGGGTTGCTGGTCATCTCGCCGCCGATCGGTTTCGGATCGCCGGTGACGACGCTGAAGATGCCGGCGGGCACGCCCGCGCGCTCGGCGAGCACGGCAAGCGCGAGCGCGGACAGCGGTGTGGCTTCAGCGGGCTTGACGATGATCGGGCAGCCGGCCGCGAGCGCCGGACCGACCTTGCGCGTGATCATGGCGGCCGGGAAATTCCACGGCGTAATGGCTGCACACACGCCGACGGGCTCTTTCGTCACGACGATGCGCTTGTCGCTGGCCACGGTCGGGATCGTGTCGCCGTAGACCCGCTTCGCTTCTTCGCCGAACCATTCGAGGAACGAGGCCGCATAGCCGATTTCGCCCTTGGCTTCGGCGAGCGGCTTGCCTTGCTCCGTCGTCAGGATCAACGCGAGATCGTCGGCGTTCGCGAGCATCAGGTCGTTCCACTTGCGCAGGATTTCCGCGCGCTGCTTGCCCGTCTTCGCCTTCCATGCGGGCCACGCCTTGTTCGCCGCTTCGATCGCGCGGCGCGTTTCCTGCGCGCCCATGCGCGGGACGTGCGCGACCAGTTCGCCCGTTGCCGGGTTCAGCACTTCGAACGTTTCGTTGTTGTCGGCGCCTTGCCATTCGCCGTCGATATACGCGTTGCCTTGCAGCAGCGACGGGTCTTTCAGTTTGCTACGCAGATCGGTCATTTCGGTTTGTCCTTTGCTTGTCGGCGACTTCAGGCAGCGACGCCCACGGTCTCTTTCAATGCATCTTCGAGAATGGCCAGCGCCTCGTCGAAGACGGCATCCTGAATCGTCAGCGGGAACAGGAAGCGGATGACGTTCGAATAGACGCCGCAAACCAGCAGCAGAAGCCCGCGTTCGAGCGCGCGCGTCTGTACGCGCTTCGTGAAATCGGCATCCGGCTCCGACGTGCCCGGCTTGCAGAATTCGACGGCCACCATGCCGCCCGGCCCGCGCACGTCGGCCATCTGCGGCACTTCCGCTTGCAACGCGGTGAGACGGCCCTTGAGCCGGTCGCCCAGTTCGACGGCGCGCTCGCAGAGCTTTTCTTCATCGATGATCGACAGCACGGCATGCGCCGCAGCCACCGCCAAAGGATTGCCCGCATACGTGCCGCCCAGTCCGCCGGGCGCGGCGGCATCCATCACATCCGCGCGGCCGACCACGCCCGACAGCGGCATGCCGCCCGCGAGACTCTTGGCCATCGTCATCAGATCGGGCACGACGTCGTAGTGATGCATCGCGAACAGCTTGCCAGTGCGCGCAAAGCCCGTTTGCACTTCATCGGCGATCAGCAGAATGCCGTGCTCGTTGCACAGCTTGCGCAGCGCGCGCACGAAATCGGCGGGCGCCGGATAGAAGCCGCCTTCGCCTTGCACCGGCTCGAAGATGATCGCCGCGACGCGCTTCGGATCGATATCGGCCTTGAACAGATGCTCGATCGCCTTCAGCGAGTCGGCCGTCGTCACGCCATGCAGCGGATTCGGGAACGGCGCGTGGAAAACATCGGCCGGGAACGGGCCGAAGCTCAGCTTGTACGGTGCGACCTTGCCCGTCAGCGCCATGCCCATCATCGTGCGGCCATGAAAGGCGCCCGTGAACGCGATCACGCCCGAGCGACCCGTCGCCGCGCGCGCGATCTTGATCGCGTTTTCGACGGCCTCGGCGCCCGTCGTGAAGAAGGCCGTCTTCTTCGGATAGTCGCCCGGCGCGCGCTGGTTGATCTTCTCGGCCAGCTCGACATACGACGCGTACGGCACGATCTGATACGCCGTGTGCGTGAACTGGTCCAGTTGCGCGCGCACGGCCTCGACTATCTTCGGATGGCGATGGCCCGTGTTGCACACGGCAATGCCCGCCGCGAAGTCGATCACGCGGCGGCCCTCGATGTCCCATAGCTCCGCGTTCTCCGCGCGCGCGGCGTAGAAATCGCACATCACGCCCACGCCGCGCGGCGTGGCGGCGTCCTTGCGGCTCTTCAGTTCGGCATTCTTCACGGAGATCTCCTGGTTGGGTTCGTTCGCGCGCTCGCGTTCATTGCGGCACATGCAGCGACTATACTTATATTTGGCTCTAGGTTTCAGAGCCATTTCAATAAAAAACCAGGAGCCAATTCATGCGCGCGAGCGTGTTGTCCGACTGGCTGGCCCAGCGTCTGGACCGTGGCAACGGTCAGCCCGTGTACCGGCAGTTGCATCGGCTGTTGCAGCAGGCGATTCTCACGCGCGAGTTGCCGGCGGGCAGCAAGGTGCCGTCGTCGCGGCTGCTCGCGAACGAACTGGGCATCGCGCGCAATACCGTCACGCAGGTCTATGAGCAACTGGCTCTCGAAGGCTACGTGACGTCCGCCACGGGGCGCGGCACGTTCGTCGCCGATACGTCGCCGGATGAAATCGTCGGATCGCCCGATGTGCAGCCCGCGCCGATCCGTTCGAGCGCGCTGGAACAGTTGCAGCAGGCGCTGCCGCCGGCCCGCTCCAAAGGGGCGCCGCCCGCGCAGCCCGCCGCGCGGGCGCTGTCGCAGCGCGGCTCGCGGCTGATCGCGGGCGCGGGCGTGTCCAAGCGTCAATGGGGCGCGTTCATGCCCGGCGTGCCCGATGTCACGCGCTTTCCCGCGCGCGTGTGGAGCCGTCTGCACAACAAGTACTGGCGGCGTCTGCGGCCCGATCTGCTGACGTATGCGCCGGGCGGCGGCCTGTCCTTGCTGCGTCACGCGCTCGCGGACTATCTGCGCACGTCGCGCTCCGTGCGCTGCACGCCCGAGCAGATCGTCATCACGACGGGCATTCACCAGTCCGTCGATCTGGCCGTGCGCCTGCTGACCGATCCCGGCGACGTGATCTGGACGGAAGACCCGTGCTATTGGGGCGTGCGCAGCGTGATGC
Organism: Paraburkholderia phymatum; assembly: GCF_038900715.1. Lineage (GTDB taxonomy): Bacteria > Pseudomonadota > Gammaproteobacteria > Burkholderiales > Burkholderiaceae > Paraburkholderia > Paraburkholderia phymatum_A. The sequence goes on from NZ_JAYMRZ010000016.1 coordinate 176,388, forward strand.
ACGTGTCGGGGCTGAAGTCGCGGCCGATTGCCGTCGACGACGAAGGCATCGCGCCGTCGCCCGACGATCTCGCGCATCCGCCGAAGCTGATGCTCGTGACGCCGTCGCATCAGTACCCGCTCGGCATGGTGATGAGTCTTGCGCGGCGGCGGATGCTGCTCGAATACTCGCGGCAGCACCACTGCTGGATCATCGAAGACGACTACGACAGCGAATTCCGCTATGGCAACCGGCCGCTCGCTTCGTTGCAGGGGCTCGATACGACGGGACAGGTGATCTATGTCGGCAGCTTCGGCAAGACGCTGTTTCCGGGGCTGCGGATCGGCTATCTCGTCGCGCCCGAAGCGCTGGCCGAGAGCTTCGCGACGGCGAGCGCCGAGCTGTATCGCGAAGGGCAGTTGCTGCAGCAGGCGATGCTCGCGGAGTTCATCAGCGAAGGGCATTTCACGTCGCACATCCGCAAGATGCGCACGCTCTATGGCCAGCGGCGTTCCGCGCTGCTCGACGCCGCCGCGCGGCGCTATGGCGACGCATTGCCTGCGGTCGGCGGCGACGCGGGCCTGCATCTGGTGATGCAACTGCCAGAAGGCACCGACGACCGCGCCGTCGCCGCGGCTGCGCTCGAACGCAATATCGTCGTGCGTCCGCTGTCGGGGTATTACGCGCAGGCGTCGCGCGCGCAGTCGGGGCTGTTGATCGGCTACGCGTGCGTGCCCGACGAGGAGATCGCGCCCGCGTTCGACACGCTCGCGCAAGCGATCGACGCGACGTTGCCGCTCTTCGCGTGAATGCGTGTGAATCCGTGTCGATGCGCGTGTTTGCGCGCGAAAGCCGCGCGAGTCCAGCCGCTATAGCCGGATCAGCACCGCGCCGAGCGTGACGAGCGTACACGCGACGATACGGCGTGCCGTCAGCCTTTCGTGCATGAACGAAAAGCCGATCAGCACAGCGAAAATCGAACTGAGCTCGCGCAACGCCGACACCATCGCGATGGGCAGATAGCGGTACGCCTCGATGATCAGGCAATACGCGCTCAGCGCGATCACGCCCGAGAGCATCCCTTTGACCATCGTCTCGCGCGACGTGAAGAGTCCCTTCGCGCCGCCGCGCCAATACCAGACGAGCAGGAACTGCGGCACGTTCCACAGCAGATAGACCCACATGATGTAGCTCATGCCGTTGCCCGCGACGCGCGCGCCGATGCCGTCGACAACCGAGTACGACGCAATGAAGAGGCCCGTCAGCAGCGCGTAGGGCACGCTCTCGCCGGAAAAGCGCATGTCGCGGCGAAACGCCAGCGACACGATGCCGAGCGACACCAGCGCGACGCCCGTCGCCGCGAGCGGCTTCAGCGACTCGTGCGCGAACACGAGCGCGCCGGCGAACACGAGCAGCGGCGAGAGCCCGCGCGCAATCGGATAGATCTGCCCGAAATCGCCGCTGCGATACGCGCGGATCAGCGCGAGGCAATAGCCGAATTCGAGCACGACGGACGCCGCGATATACGGCCACGCGCCAGGCGCGGGCAGCGGCAGCACGGCCACGCCGATCGCGCTGACGGCGACATACGGAATCGACATCATGCCGAGCAGCCAGATACGGTCTTCGGCGAGGCGCAGGAACGCGTTCCAGCTCGCGTGGAGCATCGCGGACAACAGGACGAGCAGAACGATGAGGGTATCCATCGAAGGAAAAAGAGGGGACGGCAAAAGAGTGATTATTCCGTAGTCGGGCGGTTTATTGCGGCTTTTTGTGCAAACGGGAGGGGATTTGTGGAAATTGCGCGGGCGGCGTGCTAGCGCGCCGAACCCACGCTCAAGCCCGTGCCGAAAGGAGAGAACCAAAGAAAACGCGGCGCTTGCGCGGGCACCGATCGAGGCCCGCGCAAGCGCCGCGTCCGGCCGACGCGCCGCGAATGCTCAGATCACGTGCTCGCGCAGCTTGGCCGACAGCAGATCGATCACCGTCACGACGACGATCACCATCAGCATGACGGCTGCCGTCTGCGCGTAGTTGAACGAGCGGATCGACTCGTACAGCACGACGCCGATGCCGCCCGCGCCGACCATGCCGACCACCATCGCCGAGCGCACGTTCGATTCGAAGCGGTACAGCGCATACGAAATCCACAGCGGCAGCACCTGCGGCAGCACGCCATAGATGATCTCGTCGAGGCTCGTCGCGCCCGTCGCGCGCACGCCTTCGGCGGGACGCGGGTCGATCGCTTCGACGGCTTCGGCGAAGAGCTTCGCGAGCACGCCCGTCGTGTGTACCCACAGCGCCAGCACGCCCGCAAACGGCCCGAGCCCGACCGCGACGATGAACAGCATCGCGAACACCATTTCGTTGATCGCGCGGCACGCGTCCATCATGCGGCGCACGGGCTGCACGACCCACGCGGGCGCCATGTTGTGCGCGGACAGCAGGCCGAACGGCACCGCGCACACGAGCGACAGTGCGGTGCCCCACACCGCGACGGCGAGCGTCACCATCATTTCGTGCAGGTACGTGCGCCAGTCGCTGAAGTCGGGTGGAAAGAAGTCCCGCGCGAACTGGCCCATGTTGCCCGAATCGGTCAGCAGATCGAGCGGGCGCATGTCGGCGGGATGCCACGACAGGCCCAGCACGGCGATCAAGGCAATCCAGCCGACGAGCGATGTCCAGCTGCGCTTGCCCGCCGCGGCAACCGTCGCCTTCGACGGCTGCGCGGACGAAGTGGTCGAGCGGTCGGCGCTCAGGTCGGCTGCGTTCATTGCTTTTGTGCTGCGCTGAGTGCGGAGAGCTTTGCGTCGATCGCGGCCGTCTGCGTCTTGCGGTCCGCGTCGGACAGCGACGTGTCGGCTTCGATCTTCTGCTTCTGCTGGAACAGCGCGACCTGGCGAACGGGCGCGAGCTGCGCATCCGTCGACGGCGCGAAGCCGCTATAGCCGAAGATGTTCGCCAGCACGGCCTTTTCGTGCGCGTCGGTCTTGCCGTAGTTGTAGAAGAACTTGCGCACCTTTTCCTTCGTCGCGTCCGGCAGATCCTTGCGATACACGAGCGGGTCCGACGGAATCAGCGGCGATTTCCACAGCACGCGCACCTGCGCGAACTGCTCGGGGTGGTGCTTCTTCAGCGAGTCGATCTGCTCGGTGTTGTTCGTCGCGATGTCGACCTTGTTGTTCACGACGGCGAGCAGGTTCGCTTCGTGGCTTGCGGGCATCACCGTCTTGAAGCCCGTGCGCACGTTCACGTTGTTCTTCGCGAACAGGTAGTAGCCGGGGATCAGCGTGCCCGACGTCGAGTTCGGATCGCCGAAGCCGAGCGTCACGTCCTTCGTGTTCTTGAACACGTCGTCGAGCGTCTTGAAGCGGCTGTTCACGTTCGTGATCAGCAGCGAGTAGTAGCCGGCCTCGCCGTTCGCATACGTCGTCTTCGCGAACACTTCGCCGTTCGAGCGGTCGACGGCTTCCATCGCCGATGCGTTGCCGAGATACGCGACCTGCACCTTGTTGAAACGCATGCCTTCGATGATGCCCGCGTAGTCGGTCGCGAAGAACGCCTTGACGTTCAGCCCCGTCTGCTTGTTCATGTCGTCGATGAGCGGCTGCCAGCGTTGCTTGAGCACCGACGATGAATCGGTCGAGATGATGCCGAGGTTCAGATCTTCAGCGTGAGCGGCGAAGCTGGCGAATGCCGACACGGCCGCGACGCCGACGAGCAGAGAGCGCAAAAATTTCATGAGTTTCTGATCCAGGTGAGTGAGTCGGATACTGCGTTGCTGTTGTAAAGGAAGCGATCAGGCGGAACGCGCTGCATCGAACGGTATGACGCGCGCGCGGGACGTCGTGCCTTGCGTGCTGTCGGCGGCGGGATTGTCTTCGAGCAACTCGCGCGCGTCGTCGCCATACAGCTTTTGCAAGAGCGCGGGCGTGAGCGCAGACGAAGGCCCGTCATAGACGACCTTGCCGCGCCGCATCGCGATCGTGCGCTTGCAGTACTGCATCGCGATATCGACCTGATGCAGCGACACCAGCACCGTCAACTGGTGCTCGATGTTCAGCGTGCGCAGCATGTCCATCACGCGGCGCGACGACTCGGGGTCGAGCGATGCGATCGGCTCGTCGGCGAGAATGATGCGCGCCTGCTGCACGAGCGTGCGCGCCAGCGCCGCGCGCTGCTGCTGCCCGCCCGACAGATTCGACGCGCGTTCGCGCGCATGCTCGCCGATGCCGACCTCATTGAGCGCCGACATCGACAGCTCGCGCTCGCCGCGCGGAAAGGCGCCCGTGAGCCGGCGCCACAACGGCAGCCGCGCGAGCGCGCCAATCAGCACGTTGGCTTCGACGCTCAGCCTGTTCACGAGATTGAACTGCTGAAACACGAAGCCGATGTCGCGGCGAATGCTGCGCACCTCGCGCACGATGCGGCCGTTCTGCTGGATCGGGCGGCCGAGTATCGAAATCTGCGAAGGCTGCGCATCCGATGCCGTGAAGCCGGCGATGTGACGCAGCAATGTCGATTTGCCCGAGCCGGACGCGCCGATCAACGCGACCATTTCGCCTTGTTCGACCCGCAGGTCGATTTCGTCGAGCGCCTTGCGACCATTGCTGAAAGTCTTGCTCAGACGTTCGATGCGGATTGCGTCCATGTGTGTCCTGTCGATGACTCCGGTGCTTTGCCGGAATGTGGGACATTCTAGAAAGCGTGTATGACGGTTGAGTGAAGGCGTCGCAACATCTAGACGACTATATCTTTTCGGCAGGAGCCCAAAAACGGCGAGAAAAGCGCTGCAATGTGTCACTCATATGACATGCGCGGCGCGATCGATCGCCTGTCATCCATTGGCAAGCTCTAACCGCTATAGTTGGGGCATCAGCGCGTGAGCCGTCTCCAATAACCCAACCACAACGGGCGCCGCCCATGCCACACGCTCTCAGCTTTCTGCCCGATACGTTCACGGAGTACGAAGATCTGAAGGCGATACTCGACGTCGGCAGCGGCAGCTTCGAGATTCATACCGTTTGCGAAACGCACGTTCACGGCAGGACCTTTGCCGTGCACACCGCGAGCATCGGCTCGCGCGATCCGCGGGCGCCCGCAATCGGCTTTTTCGGCGGCATCCACGGGCTCGAACGGATCGGCACGCAACTCGTCCTCGACTACATGCGCGCGCTGCTCGGGCGGCTCGAATGGGACGAGCTGCTCGTGCGCCAGCTTCAATCGATCCGCCTCATCTTCATGCCGATCGTCAACCCCGGTGGCATGTGGGCCGCGACGCGCGCGAATCCGAACGGCGTCGACCTGATGCGCAACGCGCCGCAGGACGCCGAGGAGCGCGTGCCCTGGCTCGCGGGCGGGCAACGGGTCGGTTCGTGGCTGCCGTGGTATCGCGGGCGGCGCGGCTCGCCGATGGAGGTGGAGGCGGAGGCGCTGCTGCGCGTCGTCGAAGAAGACCTCGCGGCGCGGCCGCTGTCGTTCGCGCTCGATTGCCATTCGGGCTACGGCTGGACCGACAGCATCTGGTTTCCGTACGCGAAGACGCGCCGCGCGATGGCGCATCTGCCGGAGATGTACGCGCTCAAGACGATGTTCGAGCGCGCGCATCCGCATCACGGCTACATCTTCGAGCCGCAGAGCCATCAATACCTGCTGCACGGCGACCTGTGGGACTGGGCCTACGACCGCACGCCGCCGCCCAACATCTTTCTGCCGATGACGCTCGAACTCGGCTCGTGGCTGTGGATCAAGAAGAATCCGCGGCAGATCTTTTCGCGGCAGGGGATGTTCAATCCCGTGAAAGCGCATCGCACCGCGCGCGTGTTGCGGCGTCACGCGAACCTGCTCGATTTCCTGACGCGCGCCGCGTATGCGCCGCAGCGCTGGCTGCCGCAAGGCCACCGCCGCGACGAGCTGCTCGATCACGCGATCGATCACTGGTACAAGTCCGAGCGCAAATGAACACGTGGATCCTGCTGCGTGGCCTGACACGCGAAGCGAGGCACTGGGGCGTGCTGCCCGATGCGTTGCGCGAGGGACTGGACGGCATCGCTGGCGACGCGCCGGCGGGGGAAAGCCCGCGCGAGCGCGTGCTCACGATCGACCTGCCCGGCAACGGCGGATACGCGCAGTTGCGCGCGCCGCTGCGCGTGGCGGAAATGGTCGATTTCGTGCGCGCCGTCGCGCGCGAACGCGGCGGGCCGGGGCCGTACTGCGTGCTGGCGATGTCGCTGGGCGGCATGGTCGCGACCTGCTGGGCGCAGCGGCATCCTGGCGAAATCGCGCGGCTCGTGCTGATCAACACCAGCATGCGGCCGTTCAGCCGCTTCGACGAAAGGTTGCGTCCCCAGGCGTGGCCGGAGTTCTTGCGCGCTGCGTGGCACTGGGATGCGCCGTCCGTCGCCGAGGCCGTGATTCATCGTCTGACCTGCAACAACGGCGAGACGCGCGCCGCCGACCTGAAAACGTGGACGGACATTCGCACGAGCGCGCCCGTGAGCCGCGCGAACGCGCTGCGCCAGCTGCTGGCGGCGGCGCGCTTCAGCGCGGGAAAGCGGCGGCCCGAGTGCGCGACGCTCGTGCTGTCGTCGCGAGAGGATGGGCTCGTCGATCCCGTGTGCTCGGCATCGCTGGCGGCGGCGTGGGGCGCGGATCACTGGATGCATCCGTGGGCCGGCCACGACCTGCCGCACGACGACCCCGCCTGGACCGTCGAGCGCATTCGCGCCTGGCTCGTGCAGACAGCGGGGTGTGATGAAAATGCAGAGCATTCGATTAGCCGCTCAATGCGGCCGTGAAATCCGCAATAGGGCTTTTATACGCATTCGATGATACGCATTCGATGCACGCTTTAAAGCGAATCTAAAAGCCTAATGCATCGATGCTGGTGACGCCAATAAGAAGAACCCCAGGCCATGTTCGTCAGGTAACGGAACAAAGCGTTTTTATCCGTTTCCAAAGGGCTTTGCAGCGCTTCTATGCCGTGGATTCGACACGCTTCTGTCACAGCCGCAAGCAAGCGTGTTCGATGTCGCTCGATGTGCGCGCGCACAATCGGTTTCGACCCGACGGGTGCATAATGCGCTTCTATCGATGCAGTCGATTGTCGCCCATTGCGGAGGACGTCATGCAAGCGAAGAACGAAGAAGCCGTTGTACATCTGCTCAACGATGTCGTCGAGTTCGCAAGAGGGCGATTGCCCGAACCGGCGTTCACAGCCGTCGAGCCACTTCTGCGCCGCTATTACGACTTCGCGGATGCAGACGATCTGCAAAGCCGCGGCATCGCGGATCTGTACGGCGCCGCGATGGCGCACTGGCAAACCGCGCAGCGCTTCGTGCCAGGCAGCGAACGCCTGCGCGTCTACAACCCGATACTCGAGCAGCACGGCTGGCACTCCGATCACACGGTGATCGAGATCGTCAACGACGACATGCCGTTCCTCGTCGATTCCGTCGCGATGGCCGTCAACCGGCTCGGCCTTTCGCTGCATTCGGTGCTGCACCCGGTGTTTCGCATCTGGCGCGGCAGCGACGGCGGCATCGAACGCGTCGCGCCGGGAGGCGCTTCTTCTTCCGACGACGGCCGCTCGCAACTCGCGTCGTTCATACATTTCGAAGTGGATCGCTGCGGCGATGCCGCAAAGCTCGACGCATTGCGCAACGACATCGCCAAGGTGCTCGGCGATGTGCGCGCCGCTGTCGAAGACTGGCCGAAGATCGTCGAGATCGCGCGCGCGACGATCAAGGACATGGCCGTGCGCGAAACGAGTCCGGAAGGCGTCGAAGCGCGCGCGTTTCTCGAATGGATGGTCGCGGACCACTTCACGTTTCTGGGCCAGCGCGACTACGAACTCATCACGGACGACGGCCAGTACGGCTTGCGCGGCGTGGCGGGCTCGGGCTTCGGCATTCTGCGCGAGTCGATGCGGCCGCAGGGCGGCTCCGATGTGACGCCGTTGCCGCCCGCCGCCGCCGACATCATCTCCGGCGCCTTCCCTATCTTTCTGACCAAGGCCAATTCGCGCGCGACGGTGCATCGTCCGGGCTATCTCGACTATGTCGGCGTGAAGCTCGTCGGGCCGGACGGCAAGATTTCGGGCGAACGCCGGTTCATCGGGCTGTACACGTCGACGGCCTATACCGCGTCGGCGTCGGAGATTCCGATCGTGCGCCGCAAATGCGCGAACATCGTGCGGCGCGCGGGCTTTCTGCCGAAAGGGCATCTCGGCAAATCGCTCGTGACCGTGCTGGAGACGTACCCGCGCGACGAGCTTTTCCAGGCCGACGAAAACCAGCTCTACGACACCGCGATCGGCGTGCTGCGCTTGCAGGAGCATCAGCGCACGCGGATGTTCGTGCGGCGCGACCGCTTCGACCGTTTCGTGTCGTGCCTCGTGTTCGTGCCGCGCGACAAGTACAACACCGATCTGCGCCGGCGCATCGCGAGGCTGCTGATGGCCGCGTTCAACGGCACCAACGCCGAGTTCACGCCGCTCTTGTCCGAGTCGACGCTCGCGCGCATTCACTTCGTCGTGCATGCGGAGCCGGGCGCGATGCCCGACGTCGATACGCGCGAACTCGAAGCGCGGCTCATCCAGGTGGCGCGCCGCTGGCAGGACGATCTCGCTGACGCATTGCTCGACGCGTTCGGCGAAGAGCAGGGCAACCGCCTGTTGCAGCAGTACGGCGATTCGTTTCCCGCCGGCTATCGCGACGACTATCCGGCGCGCACGGCTGTACGCGACATCGAGCTGATCGAGCGCGTGCAGGGCACCGAGCATCTCGCGATGAACCTGTACCGTCCCATCGAATCGGGGCCGCGCTCATTCCGCTTCAAGGTGTATCGCGTCGGCGAGCCGATCGCGCTGTCGCGCAGCCTGCCGATGCTCGAGCATCTCGGCGTGCGCGTCGATGAAGAGCGGCCTTATCTGATCCAGGTGCAGGGCGCCGCGCCCGCGTGGATTCACGACTTCGGCCTGGAACTCGCCGACGACACGGAGTTCGATATCGAGCGCGCGAAGGACCTGTTCGAAGATGCATTCGAGCGCGTATGGACAGGCGACATCGAGAACGACAACTTCAATCGCCTCGTGCTGCGCGCGCAATTGAGCGCGCGCGAAGTGACGATCTTGCGCGCATATGCGAAGTACTTGCGGCAGGTCGGCTCGACGTTCAGCGACGCGTATATCGAGCGCGCATTGACGGGCAATCCGGCCATCGCGCGCATGCTGGTCGAACTGTTCGTCGCGCGCTCAGAACCGGCGACGGGCGCGACGCGCGACGCGCGCATCGACAAGATGCTGCAAACGATCGAAGCCGCGCTGGACCAGGTGCCCAATCTCGACGAGGACCGCATCCTGCGCCAGTTCCTCGGCGTAATCAACGCGACGCAGCGCACGAACTACTATCGGCGCGACGCGGTCGGGAAGCCTCGTCCGTATCTGTCGTTCAAGTTCGATCCGGCGAAGGTGCCGGGCCTGCCCGAGCCCAAGCCGATGTTCGAAATCTGGGTGTACTCGCCGCGCGTCGAAGGCGTGCATCTGCGCGGCGGACGCGTCGCGCGCGGCGGCTTGCGCTGGTCCGACCGGCGTGAAGATTTCCGTACCGAAGTACTCGGTCTGATGAAGGCGCAGATGGTGAAGAACGTCGTGATCGTGCCTGTCGGATCGAAGGGCGGCTTCGTCGTGAAGAACCCGCCGCCGCCGACCGATCGCGAAGCGTGGATGCGCGAAGGCGTCGCGTGCTACCAGACGTTCCTGCGCGGCCTGCTCGATCTCACCGACAATCTGTCGGCCGGCGCGATCGTGCCGCCGCCCGATATCGTGCGGCACGATCCCGACGATCCGTATCTCGTCGTCGCCGCCGACAAGGGCACGGCCACGTTCTCCGATTACGCGAACGCGATTTCGCAGGAGTACGGTTTCTGGCTCGACGATGCGTTCGCGTCGGGCGGCTCGGTCGGCTACGACCACAAGAAGATGGGCATCACCGCGCGCGGCGCGTGGGAATCGGTGAAGCGCCATTTCCGCGAAATGGGCGTCGATACGCAATCGACCGATTTCACGGTGGTCGGCGTCGGCGACATGTCGGGCGACGTGTTCGGCAACGGCACGCTGCTGTCGCCGCACATCCGCCTCATTGCCGCGTTCGATCACCGGCACATCTTTCTCGATCCGAATCCCGATCCTGCCGCGAGCTTCGCCGAGCGCGCGCGTCTGTTCGCACTGGAACGCTCGAGCTGGGCCGACTATGACCCGTCGCTGATCTCGGCGGGCGGCGGCGTGTTCGCGCGCAGCGCAAAGACGATCCCGCTTTCGGCCGCCGTGCAATCGATGCTCGGCATCACCGTCGCCGCGCTGGCGCCGACTGAACTGATACGCGCGATCCTTCATGCGCCCGTCGATCTTCTGTACAACGGCGGCATCGGCACCTACGTGAAGGCGAGCCGCGAAACGCATGCGCAGGTCGGGGACAAGACCAACGACGCAGTGCGCGTGAACGGTAGCGATCTGCGCTGCAAGGTGGTCGCGGAAGGCGGCAACCTCGGCCTCACGCAACTGGGGCGCATCGAATTCGCGCAGCACGGCGGCCGCGTGAATACGGATGCGATCGACAATTCGGCGGGCGTCGATTGCTCCGACCACGAAGTGAACATCAAGATTCTGCTCGGCCTCGTGGTCGCGGACGGCGAGATGACGGAGAAGCAGCGCAATGCGCTGCTCGCGGAAATGACAGAGGAAGTCGGCCTGCTCGTGTTGCAGGACAACTACTATCAGACCCAGGCGTTGTCGATTGCAGGGCGCTACGCCGCCGAGATGCTCGAGGCCGAAACGCGGATGATGCGTTACCTCGAACGCAACGGCCGCCTGAATCGCGTGATCGAGTTCCTGCCCACCGACGATGAAATCAACGAACGTCATGCGGCGAAACAGGGTCTGACGTCGCCCGAGCGCGCGGTGCTGCTCGCGTACAGCAAGATGTGGCTCTACGATGCGCTGCTCGAATCCGATGTGCCCGAAGATCCCCTCGTCGCGGACATGCTCGTCGATTACTTTCCGAAGCCGCTGCGTCAGCGCTTCGGCGAGCCGATGCGGCGCCATCCGTTGCGCCGCGAAATTCTCGCGACGCATCTGACGAACGCGCTGATCAACCGCGTCGGCCCCGCGTTCGTGCTGCGGATGATGGAAGAAGCCGATGTGAGTCCCGGCGACATCGTGCGCGCGTGCATCGTCGCGCGCGACATCTTCGATCTGAACGACGTGTGGCGCAACATCGACGCGCTCGACAACCGCGTCGCCGACGACGTGCAGGCGCGCATGTTCGTCGAGATCACGAAGCTGCTGGAGCGCGCGGCGCTGTGGATTCTGCGTCATCTGAAGTCGGGCGACGTGAAGGATGCGAGCGTGACCGACCTGATTACGCGCTGCCGCGATGCCGCGCAACGTCTCGCGCCGCAACTGCCGATGCTGCTGCCCGCAGCGGATATCGAAGCGTTGTCCGAGCGCCAGCACGTGCTCGTCGATGCGGGCGTCGACAGCGAGCTTGCCGTGCGCGTGGCGAGCGGCGACATTCCCGCCGCGTTGCTCGACATCGCCGAAGTCGCATCGGCGACGCAGCGCGGTATCGAGCTCGTGGCAGGCGTGTATTTCGCGTTGGGCACGCAGCTGAACTACGGCTGGATCGGCGAACGCGCGGCGGAGCTGCCGACGCCGGCGAACTGGGACGTGATCGCGCGCGCGGGCGCGCTGGCCGAACTCGGGCGCCTGAAGCGCGCGCTGACGACGGGCGCGCTCGCCGAAACGCCCGATGCGAACGACGCGCAAGCCATCGTCGACGCATGGCGCAGCAAGCGTGAAGCCGTGCTCGGACGCTACGCGCAGCTGCTGACGGAGCTGCGCGCGGCAGGCGGCGCGAGTCTGTCGATGCTGCTCGTCGTGGTCGGCGCGATGGCGACGCTCGAACGCCATTGAAGCAGGGAAGAGCGGCGCGCCCGATGACGGCGCGCGCCGCCGCGCATGCCGCGGCGGCCTGTGCCCGTGCGCCCTGTTCGGCAGCGATGCGGCGGATTGCCCGATAATAGTCGTTACCGACAATCCTTCGCTAAACGACCATGACCGAATCCGCTGCTACTTCCAATGTTGCGTCCAATGCACCGCGTCTGACGAGCCTGTCGCATGGCGGCGGCTGCGGGTGCAAGATCGCGCCCGGCGTGCTGTCCGATCTGTTGAAGCGCAACTTGCCGATGCCGTCGTTTCCCGACCTGCTGGTGGGCACGGAAACGGCTGACGACGCGGCCGTCTATCGCCTGAACGACGAGCAGGCGATCATCGCCACCACCGATTTCTTCATGCCGATCGTCGACGATCCGTACGATTTCGGCCGCATCGCCGCCACCAACGCGCTCTCCGACGTCTACGCGATGGGCGGCAAGCCGATCCTCGCGCTTGCGCTCGTGGGCATGCCGATCAACGTGTTGCCGCACGACGTGATCGCGGCCGTGCTGCGCGGCGGCGAGGACGTCTGCGCGCAGGCGGGCATTCCCGTCGCGGGCGGCCATTCGATCGATTCCGTCGAGCCGATCTACGGTCTCGCCGCGCTCGGCGTCGTGCATCCGAAGCGCGTGAAGCGCAATGCGTCGGCGCAGGCCGGCGACGTGCTGGTGCTCGGCAAGCCGCTCGGCGTGGGCGTGCTATCGGCGGCGCTCAAGAAGAATCAGCTCGACGAAGCGGGCTACGCCGCGATGATCGCCGCGACGACGAAGCTCAATCGCCCAGGCGCCGAACTTGCCGCGCTCGACGGCGTTCACGCGATGACGGACGTGACGGGCTTCGGCCTGCTCGGCCATGCGCTCGAACTCGCGCGCGGCGCGAAACTGACGGCGCGCGTGCGCTACGCCGATCTGCCGTGGATCGCGGGCGTCGATGCGCTCGCCGCCGCGGGCACGTTCACGGGCGCATCGGGCCGCAACTGGGCTTCGTATGGCGAAGACGTGCGTCTCGCCGACAGCCTGCCCGCTACGGCACGCACGTTGCTCACCGATCCGCAGACGTCGGGCGGCCTGCTCGTGTCGTGCTCGCCGTCCGTCGTCGATGACGTGCTCGCGCTCTTCCGCGCCGACGGTTTCGATCGCGCGGCCGTGATCGGCGAACTGCACGATGGCGCGTCGCGCATTGAAGTCGTCTGATCCTGCGTCGCTCCCCTTGCATCACGACAACACGAAGAGCCTATGAAAGAAGAATCACCGAAGGCCATTTTTTACGCGCTCGCGGCGAACATCGGCATTGCGCTGTGCAAGTTCGCCGCAGCAGCATTCACGGGCTCGGGCTCGATGTTCGCCGAAGCGATTCACTCGACGGCCGATTGCGGCAATCAGGTGCTGCTGCTGTTCGGCCTGAAGCAGGCGCGCCGGCCGGCCAGCATGTTGCATCCGCTCGGCGCGGGACGCGCGATCTACTTCTACTCGCTGATCGTCGCGTTGCTGCTGTTCTTCGTCGGCGGTGTGTTTTCCGTCTATGAAGGCGCGCATCGGCTCGTTGCGCGCGAGCCGCTGTCGCATGCGTATATCGCGCTCGGCGTGCTGGGCGTGTCGGTCGTGCTCGAAGCGTTTTCGCTGATGGGCGCGCTCAAGGAAATCCGCAAGACGAATCCCGACAAGTCGATGTGGCGATGGTTTCGCGAGACGCGCGAGTCGGAGCTGCTCGTCGTCACGGGTGAGGACGTCGCCGCGCTGCTCGGTCTCGCGATCGCCTTCGCCGCTGTGCTTGCGACGATGATGACGGGCAATCCCGCGTATGACGCATGGGGCTCGATCGGCGTCGGCGTGCTGCTGATGGTGATCGCGTTCCTCGTTGCGCGCGAAGTGAAGTCGATGATCATCGGCGAATCCGCGAGCCCGGAAGTGCGGCGCGCGATCGAAGCGCATCTGCGCACGCGCAAGGAGATTCGCAGCATCATCAATCTGATCACGCTGCAATGGGGCAAACACGTGGTGGTCGCGGTGCAGGCGGAGATGATCGATTACGAAAGCGGCCGTGCAATGGTCGATGCGATCAATATCGTCGAAGCAGATCTTCAAGAGAAGTTTCCGCAGGTGCGGTGGGTGTTTTTCGAGCCGGATGTGCCGAGAGTGCGCACCGAGGCTTCGCTTGATTAGAGCTTGATGATTTATTAAATTCGCCTTTCTTTTATGCGTAATAGCTATTCAATTCGCTAATTCGGAAATCGGCTAATGGAAAACAATTGAATGCCTTCTATACTTAGCTCCGCCCTTTTCCGCGAGGGCATGCATTCCATTCCCAATCGACGAATACGCATAAAGGAAGGATTTGTCATGGTGACTCGCACGGCTGGAGCTTTAACGGTATTGGCATTGGCCGCATGCTCGGCCATTTCGCCTCTCGCGAACGCGCAGGATGACGACGGCTTCTCTCAAGGCAATGGCGAGTCGAAAGGCCGTCCCGTCAAGGTGATGATCATTTCGATGTTCGGGCCGGAAGGGCAGGTGTGGCTCGACAAGCTGGGCCCGTGGCAAGACATTTCCGTCGCGGGTCTATCGCCCGATTATCCCGTCATTCATTGCAACAAGCAGGATATCTGCGTGATGACGACGGGCATGGGTCACGCGAATGCCGCTGCATCGACGATGGCGCTCGCGTTCTCATCGCGCTTCGATTTGCGGCATACGTATTTCATGGTCGCGGGCATTGCAGGTATCGATCCGATTCGGGGCACGGTCGGCTCGGCGGCATGGGCCAAATACCTTGTCGATTTCGGCATTCAATGGGAAATAGACGGGCGCGAAATTCCTCCAGGCTGGAATACAGGTTATCTCGGCATCAATACGAAAAGCCCGACAGACAAGCCGCCGCTCGATTACAGAACGGAAGTGTTCCAGTTGAATCCGCGACTCGCCGATACGGCTTTTGCGCTGTCGCGTAGCGTGGTGCTTTCGGACAATCCGCAAGCACAGGCGGCGCGCGCCAAATACAATTACGCGCCCGCCAATCGCCCGCCCACTGTCATTCAGTGCGACACGCTTGCGGGCGATACGTGGTGGTCGGGCACGAAGCTAGGCGAACGCGCGCGCGAATGGACGAAGATTCTCACGGACGGCAAGGGCGTCTACTGCACGACGCAGCAGGAAGACAACGCAACGTATGAAGCGCTGAAACGCGCGGCGAGTGCGCATCGTGTCGATCTCAATCGCGTCGCCGTGTTGCGCGCGGGCTCGGATTTCGATCGTCCATACGATGGCCAGACGAGCGCGGACAATCTGCTCAACTACGCTGCGCAAGGCGGCTTCAACATTGCACTCGAGAACCTGTATCGCGCGGGTAATCCGCTCGTGCAGGATATCGTTTCGCATTGGGGCGAATGGCGCGATGGCGTGCCGCAACGCTAGCGGCAAAAACGCGAGGCAGCAAATCCGTATCTGTAAGCGCAAAGCGCTCAATCGTTTAAAGCGATTGAGCGCTTTGCTTTTGCGCAGTGCTTTTGTGCACGCTTACCGTGCACTGTAGGCAACTCAATGTGCGCGATAAGGCGTCCACACGGGAATGTCCGTGTTCCAGTTATCGAGTTCTGACGGGCTCATGATCGGCTCCTGGAATTAAAACGAAGATTGGGCTTATTCGCCGCGAGCGACGCGCACGCTGCGCTGTTCGTCGTTCTGCACGGCGAGTCGCTCCGCTTGCGTGCGGCCAACGAGGCCTTGTTCCGGATATGAGGTCTTGTTCAACGAGGGCAGCGTGCCGTCGCGATACGCGTCCGTCAGTTCCGCGCGAACTTCAGCGCGCGACTTCTGCGCCGATGCGCTCTCCGTATGTTGCCACCACTGATCGTTGTACGAACCCGCGCGGCCGATGCCGCCGCCGCCTTGAGCGAATGCCGGTGCGCTGACGAGCAGCGAGAGAACGAGACCTGCCAGTAGATTGCGCTTCATGATTCACTCCTATCGGTTCAATTGCTGCGCCTCGATAGGCGCCGCGACAGGGTGAAATGTAGGCTTTGACGTGCGGGCGATAAACCCGACTTTCGTGAAATGAATTGTCGTGATTTCGGAACAATCGCGGCGCGAAGCCGCGATCGTCCTTTTAGACAAAGGCCGCGCGGATCAGGCGACCCACTCCGACATGACGGGTGTTTTGAGGTCCGGCGCGGATTCTTTCTGCTCGAACGTGCGCTGCGAGCAGGTCTTGTCGAGGCTCGCACGGCCGCTCAGCAGCGGACAACGGTCGAACAGCTCCGCAATCCAGTCGACGAATACACGCACCTTCGACGACAGATGCCGGCTATGCGGATACACGACGGAAATCGGCATCGGCAGCGGTTTCAGATCGGGCAGCACTTCGACCAGCTGGCCCGAGCGCAGATGCGGCAGCACCATGAAGAGCGGCGGTTGGATCAGGCCGAAACCTTCGAGCCCGCACGTCACGTAAGCGTCCGCATCATTCACGGACACGAGGCTCTTCATTTTCACTTCGACTTCTTTGCCGTCGACGAGGAACGACCAGTCCATAATGCGGCCCGTGCGGCTCGAAAAATAATTGACGGCCTTGTGGTGTTCGAGATCTTCGATCGTCTGCGGAATGCCCGCGCGCTCCACATACGCGGGTGCAGCGCACGACACGCCTTCGAATAACCCTATTCGCCGTGCGACCAAAGACGAATCCTGCAGCGCGCCGACGCGCACCACGCAATCGACGCCTTCCTGCAACAGATCGACAGGGCGATCCGACAAGCCGAGTTGCAGATCGATGTCCGGGTACTTCGTGTGGAATTCGCACAACGCGGGAATGACGAGCAAACGTCCGATCGATCCCGGCATATCGATGCGCAGCTTGCCGCTCGGCTTTTTATTGCCGCTCTGGAAACTCGCTTCCGTCTCTTCGACGTCGGCAAGAATGCGCACGCAGCGCTCGTAATACGCGGCGCCATCGGGCGTCAGCGACAGACGGCGCGTCGTACGGTGCAACAGGCGCGTGCCGAGAAAAGCTTCGAGATTCTGGATGATCGTCGTGACGGAAGCGCGTGGCAGATCGAGCGTTTCCGCAGCCCGGGTGAAGCTGTTCGTATCGACGACCCGGGTGAACACTTGCATGGCCTGAAGCCGGTCCATTGCAAACCTCCGAAAGAGCCGGAGCACTGGTGAAGCATCCGCTTTAGTTGGCTGATGGCGCCGAATAAAGCCTTTCGATTGTTCAGGTGCACCGAATTGTGTTGCCGGATTATAGGCATTTATTTGGAAGTCTGCTGGACCCACAATTCGCACCATTCGATAGTTTCGCGCATTGCGCTGTTCGACATGGATGCATTCAACCCGCGCCACACCTTTGTCCCGCCGGCCGCGAGCCTGGCGGAAAACGCTGCGTCGCTCGATGTCACCGACGTGCAGATAGAAGGCTACGCGCAGGACATCACATTGCGCCTCTACCGGCGGGCCGCGGCAAAAAATGGCTTGCCGATCCTGCTCTATTTCCACGGCGGCGGTTTCGTGCGCGGTTCGCTCGAAGAAGCCGATTACGCCGCGCGTTATTTCGCGCAGCACACGCCCGCACTCGTCGTGTCGGTCGGCTATTCGCTCGCGCCGCAGTTTCCGTTTCCCGCCGCGCCCGAAGATGCACATCGCGCGGCGCTGTGGGTGCAGACACGCGCACGAGCGTTCGGCGGCAACACGAAAAAGATCGGCGTCGCGGGTCACGATGCGGGCGGCTCGCTTGCGAATTGCCTTGCGTTCATCGGCCGCGATCGCGGCGATGTGCGCATCGATGCGCAGGCGCTGTTCGGCCCGATGCTCGACCCGAGTCTCACGCGTCTTGGCGACGAGAAGCGCTTGAGCTCGGACATCACCGCGAGCGAATGCGCGGCGTGTTATCGCGCGTATCTGCCGCAAGCGGCGCAGCGCATGCATCCGTATGCGGCGCCTCTCGAATCGGTGCGGCTCAAGGGCTTGCCCGCGACGCTGATCGCGACCGCGCAAAACGACGTGCTGCACGTCGAGGCGGAGAAGTACGCGAGCAACCTGATCGAGGCGGGCGTGCAGACGCAGGTGGTGCGCTATCCGAGTGTGTCGCACGCGGCGCTCGCCAACCATTCGCCGGCGCTGCTCGAGGCCGTTCGATTCTTCCAGTGGCGCTTCGACGAGCGCTCACTCCGATAAACAAACTTCTCAACTAAATTCCGGAGTCTGACATGTCTGTTTTTCCTCTCTCGCGTTCGAAGCTGGCGCTCGCCGCGCTGGCCGTCATCGTGATCGCGGGGCTCGGCACATTCGGCGCGATTCGCGTCGATGCGCGCGCGCCCGCGCAATCCGCGGCGACGATCGTCCCCGAAGTCGATGTCGCCACTGTCGTGCAGAAGACCATCACCGACTGGCAAACCTATTCGGGTCGTCTTCAGGCCGTCGAACGAGTCGACGTGCGGCCGCTCGTGTCGGGCACGATCGTGTCCGTGAACTTTCAGGACGGCGCGCTCGTGAAAAAGGGCGACGTGCTGTTCGTAATCGATCCGCGCCCGTATCAGGCGGAAGTCGATCGCGCGGCGGCGCAGCTCGCGGCCGCGCAATCGCGCGCGGGCTACGCGCAAAGCGATTGGGAGCGCGCGCAGCGACTGATCGGCGATAGCGCGATTGCAAAGCGCGATTACGACGAGAAGCAGAACGGCGCGCGCGAAGCGAACGCGAACGTCAAGGCGGCGCAAGCGGCGCTCGAAGCTGCGCAGATCAATCTCGGGTACACGAAGATCGTCGCGCCCGTCGCGGGCCGCGTGTCGCGCGCGGAAATCACGGTCGGCAACGTCGTGAACGCGGGCGCGAATGCCGCACCGCTCACGACGCTCGTGTCCGTGTCGCCGATCTACGCGGAGTTCGACGCCGACGAGCAGACGTATCTGCGCTACATCAGCCAGGTGAAGAACGACAGCAAGGTGCCCGTCGAACTGGGCCTCGCGAACGAAACAGGCTATTCGCGCAAGGGCACGATCGAATCCGTCGACAACCGGCTGGATACGTCGTCGGGCACGATCCGCGTACGTGCGCGTTTCGACAACGGCGACGGCTCGCTGGTGCCGGGCCTGTATGCGCGTGTGAAAGTGGGCGGCAGCGTGCCGCATTCGGCGTTGCTGATCGACGATGCCGCCGTCGGTACGGACCAGGACAAGAAGTTCGTGTTCGTCGTCGACAAGGACGAGCACGTTGCGTATCGCGAAGTGCAGATCGGCGATCTGCAAGGCAATCTGCGCGTCGTGAAGAGCGGCTTGCAGCCGGGCGACCGCATCGTCGTGAACGGCACGCAGCGCGTTCGACCAGGTGCGCAGGTTCGCGCACACATGGTGGCGATGGGCAACGGCGACGCGGACAGCGCATCCGTTGCCGACGACGCGAAGGCAGAAAAGGACGCGCAGCTCGACGCAACGAAGCAGAAGCACACCGAACCGCAAGCGCAATCGACGACGCAATCGACCACGCAATCGACCACGCAATCGACTACGCAAACGCAGGCGCAATCGCAGCCGCGCGCGAAGGCGCACAAGGCGTCGTGAGCGCCAGTCAGTCGACGCAATTATTCGATGCATGCGTAGAAAGCCGTAGGCGCTCCAACATCAAGAGCTTCACATGAACATATCCAAATTCTTCATCGACCGGCCCATCTTTGCTGGTGTCCTATCGGTCGTGATCCTGCTCGCGGGTATGATCGCGCTGTTCCAGCTGCCGATCTCCGAGTACCCGGAAGTGGTGCCGCCTTCCGTGGTGGTGCA
Organism: Paraburkholderia phymatum; assembly: GCF_038900715.1. Taxonomy (GTDB): domain Bacteria; phylum Pseudomonadota; class Gammaproteobacteria; order Burkholderiales; family Burkholderiaceae; genus Paraburkholderia; species Paraburkholderia phymatum_A. Next base: position 196,121 of record NZ_JAYMRZ010000016.1, read on the forward strand.
TGCGCAGTATCCGGGCGCGAACCCGAAGGTGATCGCAGAAGCCGTCGCATCACCGCTCGAAGAGCAGATCAACGGCGTAGAAAACATGCTGTACATGCAGTCGCAGGCGAATAGCGACGGCAATCTCACGCTGACGGTCACGTTCAAGCTCGGCACGAACCCGGACCTCGCGACGCAACTCGTGCAGAACCGCGTGAACCAGGCATTGCCGCGTCTGCCGGAAGACGTGCAGCGTCTCGGCGTGACGACGATCAAGAGTTCGCCGACGCTGACGATGGTCGTCCACCTGATTTCGCCGAACGACCGCTACGACATGACGTATCTGCGCAACTACGCGCTGCTCAACGTGAAGGACCGCCTCGAGCGGATCAAGGGCGTGGGCGAGGTGCAGTTGTGGGGCGCGGGCGACTATTCGATGCGCGTGTGGCTCGATCCACAGAAGGTCGCACAGCGCAATCTGACGGCAATGGAAGTCGTCAACGCGATTCGCGAGCAGAACATTCAGGTCGCGGCGGGCGTGATCGGCGCGTCGCCTTCGGTGCCGGGCACGCCGCTGCAATTGTCCGTCAATGCGCGCGGCCGTCTGAGGACGGAAGGCGAGTTCGGGGACATCGTCGTGAAGACCGCACCCGATGGCGCCGTCACGTATCTGCGCGACATCGCACGCATCGAACTTGCTGCTTCGGAATATGGGTTGCGCTCGCTGCTCGACAACAAGCCGGCCGTGGCAATGGCGATCAACCAGTCGCCGGGCGCGAACTCGCTGCAGATTTCCGACGAAGTCCGCAAGACGATGAAGGAGCTGCACGAGGACTTCCCGGCGGGCGTCGAGTACAAGATCGTCTATGACCCGACGCAGTTCGTGCGCTCGAGTATCGAAGCCGTCGTGCATACGCTGCTCGAAGCGATTGCGCTCGTCGTGATCGTCGTGATCGTTTTCCTGCAAACATGGCGCGCGTCGATCATTCCGTTGATCGCGGTGCCTGTGTCGATCGTCGGCACGTTCTCGCTGCTGCTCGCGTTCGGCTTCTCGATCAACGCGCTGTCGCTGTTCGGGATGGTGCTCGCGATCGGTATCGTGGTCGACGATGCGATCGTGGTCGTGGAGAACGTCGAGCGCAACATCGAGCGCGGGCTCAGCGCGCGCGATGCGACCTATAAGGCGATGCAGGAAGTGAGCGGGCCGATCATCGCGATCGCGCTCACGCTCGTCGCCGTGTTCGTGCCGCTTGCGTTCATGAGCGGTCTGACGGGCCAGTTCTACAAGCAGTTCGCGATGACGATCGCCATTTCGACGGTGATCTCCGCGTTCAATTCGCTGACGCTGTCGCCTGCGTTGTCGGCGATGCTGCTGCGCGGCCACGGCGAGAAAGAGGACATCGTCACGCGTGTGATGAACCGCGTGCTGGGACGCTTCTTCAACGCGTTCAACAAGGTCTTCCATCGCGGCTCGGACAGCTACGGACGCGGCGTGAACGGCGTGCTCAAGCGCAAGGGCGCGATGCTCGTCGTCTATGCGGTGCTGCTCGGCCTGACGGTCCTCGTGTCGCGCATCGTGCCCGGCGGCTTCGTGCCGGCGCAGGACAAGGAGTATCTGATCGCGTTCGCGCAACTGCCGAACGGCGCTTCGCTCGACCGCACCGAGAAGGTGATCCGCGACATGAGCGCGATTGCGCTCAAGCAGCCTGGCGTCGAAAGCGCCGTGGCGTTCCCGGGGCTTTCGGTGAACGGCTTCACGAACAGTTCGAGCGCGGGCATCGTGTTCGTCACGCTCAAGCCGTTCGATCATCGCAAGGGCAAGGCGCTGTCGGCGGGCGCGATTGCGGGCGCATTGAACCAGCAATACGGCGCGATCAAGGACTCGTTCGTCGCGGTGTTCCCGCCGCCGCCCGTGCTCGGTCTCGGTACGCTGGGCGGCTTCAAGATGCAGCTCGAGGACCACGGCGCGCTCGGCTATGCAGAGTTGAACAAGGCGACGGAAGCGTTCATCAAGAAAGCCTCGGCGACACCCGAGCTTGGCCCGACGTTCTCGAGCTATCAGATCAACGTGCCGCAACTGAACGTCGATCTCGACCGCGTGAAGGCGAAGCAACTGGGCGTGCCCGTGACGGATGTGTTCAACACGATGCAGGTGTATCTCGGCTCGCTGTATGTGAACGACTTCAACCGCTTCGGCCGCGTGTACCAGGTGCGCGTGCAGGCGGATGCGCCGTTCCGTCAACGCGCCGACGACATCCTGCAACTGAAGACGCGCAACGTGAATGGCGAGATGGTGCCGTTGTCGTCGCTCGTCACGGTGACGCCGACGTATGGCCCCGAAATGGTCGTGCGCTACAACGGCTATACGGCCGCCGACATCAACGGCGGTCCGGCACCGGGCTTCTCGTCGGGTGAAGCGCAGGCGGCCGCCGAGCGCATCGCCGCACAAGTGCTGCCGAAGGGCGTGAAGTTCGAATGGACCGACCTCACGTACCAGCAGATTCTCGCGGGCAATGCGGGGCTGTGGGTGTTCCCGATCAGCGTGCTGCTGGTGTTCCTTGTGCTCGCCGCGCTGTACGAGAGCCTGACGCTGCCGCTCGCGGTGATCCTGATCGTGCCGATGAGCGTGCTGTCCGCGCTCACCGGCGTGTGGCTCACGCAGGGCGACAACAACATCTTCACGCAGATCGGCTTGATGGTGCTCGTGGGGCTTGCATCGAAGAACGCGATCCTGATCGTCGAGTTCGCACGTGAGCTTGAGCACGACGGGCGCACGCCGATGGCAGCCGCGATCGAAGCGAGCCGCATGCGTCTGCGTCCGATTCTGATGACGTCGATCGCGTTCATCATGGGCGTGGTGCCGCTGGTCCTGTCGAGCGGGGCGGGTTCGGAAATGCGTCACGCGATGGGCGTGGCCGTGTTCTTCGGGATGCTCGGTGTGACGCTCTTCGGCTTGATGCTGACGCCCGTGTTCTACGTGGTGCTGCGTACATTGGCGGGCGGCAAGATTCACGTCGCGCAAAAGGACTCGCCGCATCTCGTCGCGCATACGACGGATGCATGACGGAGAAAATGATAATGACAAGATTTGAACAGATGCGCGGCGCGGGCCGCGTGGCGGCGAGCGCGTTGCTGATGCTGCTGTTGGCGGCGTGCTCGGTCGAGCCGACGTATCACCGGCCCGACGCGCCGACTCCCGCTGCATTCAAGGAAGCGCCCGTATCGGCGGCAACGACGAGTGGCGCATCGGCTCCCGCCGCGGCATTGCCAGCCAGCGAAGCCGGCACGTGGAAGCCCGCGGAGCCGAATGAAGAAGCGCAGCGGGGTGAATGGTGGGCGATCTTCGGCGATACGACGCTGAACGATCTGGAGAAGCAGGCAGCCGATGCGAACCAGGACCTGAAGGCGGCCACCGCGCGCGTGCAGCAATCGAGAGCGCTGACGCAGGCGGCGCGCGCCGACTGGTTCCCGTCGATCGACGCGGGCTTCGGGCCGACGCGCGAACGTCTGTCGCCCGCTTCGCAGAATCTGCCGAACAACGCGCAAGTGCCGACGCAAACGCTCTGGCGCGCGCAGGCGACGGCATCGTATGAGGTCGATCTGTTCGGCCGCGTCAGTTCGAACGTGAACGCGGCGCGCGCCGACCAGGCGCAAAGCGAAGCGCTGTTCCGCTCGGTGCAGCTCGCGTTGCAGGCGGATGTCGCGCAGAACTACTTTCAGTTGCGCGAGTTCGATACGCAGCTGAGCCTGTATCGTCAGACAGTGACGCTGCGCGAGAACGCGCTGAAGCTCGTCGAGCGCCGCTTCAAGGAAGGCGACATCAACGAGCTGGACGTCTCTCGCGCACGCAACGAACTGGCGACGGCGCGCGCCGATGCCGTCGGCGTCGCGCGTCAGCGCGCGGCATCCGAGCACAGTCTCGCGATCCTGCTGGGCAAGCCGCCGGCGGACTTCTCGTTCCCTGAGACGCCGCTTGCGCCCGTGCTGGCGCGCGTGCCGGCCGGCTTGCCGTCCGCGCTGCTGGAGCGCCGTCCCGACATCGCGGCGGCCGAGCGCGCGATGGCTGCGGCGAACGCGCGTGTCGGTCTCGCGAAATCGGCGTTCTTCCCGAAGCTCGATATCACGGGTGCGTTCGGCTTCGAGTCGGCGACGCTCGGCGATCTGTTCCAGTGGTCGAGCCGCGCGTTCCTGCTCGGGCCGTTCGCGGGCACGGCGCTGACCGTGCCGATCTTCGACGGTGGGCGACGCAAGGCGAATCTCGCGAACGCGCGCGCGAAGTATGACGAGGACGTCGCGTCGTATCGTCAGCAGGTGCTCGTGGCGTTCCGCGAGGTTGAGGACAACCTGTCGGATCTGCGTCTGCTCGGCGATCAGACGCGCGAGCAGACGGATGCCGTCAACGCGTCGCAGCGCGCCGAGCATCTTTCGCAGACGCAGTATCAGGAAGGGCAGGTCAGCTATCTCGACGTGATCGACTCGCAGCGGCAAGTTCTGCAATCGCAGTTGCAGTTGAGCCATCTGTCGGGCACGCAAGCGGTCGCGACGGTGAACCTGATACGCGCGCTCGGCGGCGGGTGGGGCGACGTGAAGACGGACGTCGGCAGCGCGGATGCACGGGAGCAAGTCGCGAAGCAGTAAGCGGCGCCGATGTGTCGTTCGAAGAAGCGGACCCAGAAGGCGGACCTTTTGCGGTCCGCTTTTTTTCGTCTGCTCGCGGGTGAGCGGCGCGCCGGCCCTGATGGGACACTGCCGCACGTTTCTTTGTACACTTGGAGCCGGTTCGCGCCACCTTCAGCGGCACCGTCAGGCACCACCAGTTGCGCGCCACGCCAGTCATGCCGCAGGTCATCCACCGCGAGGTTATCGGCTTTGCAGTTCAAACTTCCTACTACAGCAACCGCACCGTTCTGCCCGTCCGAAGTGCAGGGCACCGTCGCCGTCTCGCAGTCCGCGCCGTGGTGGAAAAAGCTCTTCCAGTTCGCGGGCCCCGGCTTGCTGGTGTCGATCGGCTACATGGACCCGGGCAACTGGGCCACCGATATCGAAGCCGGTTCGCGCTACGGCTACAACCTGCTATTTGTAGTCGTGCTGTCGAGCCTGTCGGCGATGGTGCTGCAATGCCTGAGCATGCGCCTCGGCATCGTGACGGGCCGCAATCTCGCGGAGCTGTCGCGCACGCGTTACTCGCCCGGCGTCGCGCGCGTTCAATGGCTGCTTGCCGAGCTGTCGATCGTCGCCTGCGATCTCGCCGAAGTGCTCGGCGGCGCGCTCGCGTTTCATCTGCTGTTCAAATGCTCGCTGACGGTCGGCGTGATCCTCACCGCGTTCGATACGCTGATCGTGCTCGGTCTCAAGGGCAAGAACTTCCGCGATCTCGAAGCGATCATGCTTGCGCTGATCGCGACCATCGGCATCGGCTACGTGATCGAGCTGGCGCTCGTCAAGCCGCACTGGCCGTCCGTGGCAGCGGGGCTTGCACCGTCGTGGCAGGCGCTCAGCGAGCGCGAGCCGCTTTATCTCGCGATCGGCATTCTCGGCGCGACGGTGATGCCGCATAACCTGTATCTGCATTCGTCCGTCGTGCAGACGCGCGCCGTCAAGCGCGATCGCGAAGGACTCGCCGGCGCGATCTCGCTGTCGCGCATCGACACGATCGTCGCGCTCTTTCTCGCGCTGCTGATCAACGCGGCGATCCTGATCCTCGCGGGCGCCGCGTTTCATTCGACGGGGCACACGGCCGTCACCGAAATCGAGGACGCGTACCGGCTGCTCGCGCCTATCGTCGGCACGGGTTTCGCGGCCGTGCTGTTCGCGATCACGCTGCTTGCGTCGGGGCAAAGCTCGACGTTCACGGGCACGGTCGCGGGGCAGGTGATCATGGAAGGCTTTCTGCAACTGAAGATCCCGTGCTATCAGCGGCGCTTCATCACGCGCGCGCTGGCGCTGATTCCCGCGCTCGTCGGCGTGCAGATGCTCGGCAACGGCGCGGTCGGTCAACTGCTCGTCGCGAGCCAGGTCGTGTTGAGCCTGCAATTGCCGTTCGCGCTGTATCCGCTGATCCGCATGACCGACGACCGCGCGCTGATGGGCGAATTCGCGAACCGGCTGCCGACGCGCATCCTCGCATGGGCGCTCTTCGTGGTGATCAGCGCGGCCAATCTGTGGCTCGTGGTGCAGACGTTCGGCTTCGCTGGATGACGACGCAAAAGCCGACGACGCGAAAGCCGACGACTCAATAGCGGAGGACGCAAACGCCGAAGGCATAAAAAAAGCCGGTCTCGAGAGACCGGCTTCAACGTGATGCGTAGCTTCGGATGGACTGTGCGATGCGCGTCGCTAGGCCGCCAACGCGGCTTCCTCGACAACTTGCTCTTCGGGCAGAGCGATCTCCACGATCTGCGGCACGGGTGCGACTTCGCGCAGCGCCTCGCGCTTCGCGGCTGCGGCCTTCTTCGTCTTGCCCGCGCGCGACGGCGGCTGGCACGCGCCGCACACGACGTTGTGCTGCAAGTCGTGCTTGTGCGCGACGAACTTGCCGGTGCAACGGCAGCAGCGCGTGAGTTGCAGGATGTCGGCGTCGAAGAAGCGCACGAGCGTCCATGCGCGCGTCAAGTCGAGGACGGGTTCCGTCTCGCTATGGCGGCAGTGTTCCAGATACAGACGATAACCCTTGGTCAGCGCGTCCAGATGCGTGCAGCGCGCTTCGTTCTTCAGGAACAGGTACGTGTTGTAGAAGAGCGAAGCATGAATGTTCGCGAGCCACGTCATGTACCAGTCGGCCGAAAACGGCAGCATGCCCTTCGGCGGCGATACGCCCTTGACCTCGCGGTACAGGCGGATCATCCGGTCGCGCGACAGCGTCAGCTCGCTTTCGAGCACCTGCATGCGCGCGCCCAGTTCGATCAGCGCGATCGCGCGGAATACTTCCTGCGCGTCTTCGGTGAGGCTCTTTTTCTGCATGGCAGTCCTCGGCGGGTTAAGCGAACTGCTCTGCGGGCTGCCCCGCCAGCAGGATCGCGGCATGCGTCGATGCCACTTCTGCATTGCGGGACGTGTGCGTCAACGCCGACAGCATCGCGTGGTCGTTGAAGCGGAAGAAGCACAAAAGCTGATCGGAACTGGCCAGCTTGACGATCTGCGCGAGCGACAGCCCGGCAAGAATATCGGCCAGCTCCGACGACAAGCCCAGACGGAACATCCCGACTGCCTTGTCCTCACGCAACATGCGTTGTGCGAGCATGATGTAAGACAAATTGATCTCGCGGATAGAATCCAGCGTCTCGCTGCTACGGTCCATTTTCTCTGTTTCCGAAGCCCCGAATTACTTATGCCGGCTTTATATGCCGTTTTGGTCTTATGCCCCGCCGGACACTGAAGATCTCCGGCGTCAAGTTGAGTGCAGTTACCGCAGCCAACCTTTGATACAAGCCGTTACATTTCGTAACAGCTTGGGCGGAATTGTATGAACAGGTTTTACAAAAATCAATCCCTGTCTCAAAAAAAAGATACGACAAAACAACGGTAATTTCGGTAACTCTTTCATGTCGCCGTCATAATCGGCTGATAGCGCGAAAACGTTTGCCGATGGCCACCCGCAAAGCCTTGTCAGGCAAGGTCTTGAGCAATTTCTTCCGATTTGCTCGCGCGTCGCCCGTTATCCGCGAGTTATGCGAAATCGATATGAATTCTGGAAAGGATAAAGAAAGAAAACGCAAAGCCGGCAGGTAAAAAATACGCTGCCGGATGGCGGTTCAGGGATAACCCGAGATGTAACAAAAAAACGCCGAGGCCAGTTACAAATCCGGGGGAGTTTGTAACTGGTTTGGACGAACCCTGTTACAGAATCTGATGGGAGTTTGCGGCAGGTCAGCAGCCGGTCGGACGGACGCGTTCGACTTCGAGTCCGAAAAGGGGGCGCAGGCGCGTGCCGATCACGTTGCCCGCGAACGCGGCGGCGAGCCACAGCCAGCCATGCAAGCTGCCTGACACGATGCCGCTGAAGTAGGCGCCGATGTTACAACCATAGGCCAGCCGGGCCCCGTAGCCGAGCAACAAGCCGCCGACGACGGCCGCGACGAGCGAGCGTGCGGGCAGCCGCCAGATGGGCGCATAGCGGCCCGCCAGAGCCGCCGCGGTCATTGCGCCGAGGATGATCCCCGCGTCCATCACGCTCGTCACGTCGCGTGTAACGGGCGCCGCGAGCGCCGCCGCGTTCGCATGGGCATTCCAGTAAGGCCAGTTGGCGACGTCGATGCCCGCCACCGAAAACAGCTTCGCGCCCCACAGCGCGAATGCCGACGTCACGCCCCACGGACGACCCGACAGCGCGAGCGTCGCGAAGTTGAGCAGCGCGAGCGCGATCGCGCCCGCGAACAGCGGCCACGGTCCGTGCAGCCACGGCGATGCGTTCGCGGTGCGCAGCGGCGAGTCGACGAGGCGTCCGTGGCGGCGCCGCTCGATCGCGACGGTCAGCGCGGCGATCGTCGCGAAGATCGCCAGGTTGATCGCGATGGCCCAGCCCGCGCCGAGCGTCGTCACGAGCGAAGTCGGCTTGAGCGACGGCAGCGCGGTCCAGAACGGCATGTGCGCGGTCGCGACGACGGAGCCGACGACGAACGCGGCGAGCGTCACGAGCATGCGCGTGCTGCCGCCGCCGACCGTGTACAGCGTGCCCGACGCGCAGCCGCCGCCGAGCTGCATGCCGATGCCGAACATGAACGCGCCGACCACGACGGATGTGCCTGCCGGCGACACCAGGCCCGCGACGGGATGGCCGAACAGCGATCCCGCCGACAGCGCCGGGAAGAACAGCAGCACGCCGATGGCGAGCATCAGCATCTGCGCGCGCAGGCCCGCGCCGCGGCCGTCGGCGATGAACACGCGCCACGCCGACGTGAAGCCGAACGCCGCGTGATACAGCGACACGCCGAGCAGCGCGCCGACCACATAGAGGGCCGCCTGTCGGCCGCTGACGGTATGCGCGAGATAGACCGCGCCGAGCGCGATCAGGACGAGGGAGAAGACGAGCGGCTTCGGATTGATGTCGAAGCGGCGCGGAAGCGGTGTAGCGAGATCGGACATGAGAAACGTTGGGCGAGCGTGTGAGTCGTAGAGCGCGGTGCAGTGCGCGGGCGCCGTGCTAGGCGGCATGGCGCCGCGACCCGTGTTGATGGAAACGCGGCCTCGTCTGCGTGCTTGCGACGGTAATGGCAAACGAAGGCAAACGAAGCGCAACCGAAGGCCAGTGGAAAAACATATCACGTTATGCCAGATGTTGCTGAGCGCGCCTCGCCCGTCCGACAACGGCTTTGATCGCGGCATGCGAGCGCTCGCAGCGGCCCGAATGCACGCCGGTGCACTTAAGTTGCGTCGTGAAAGATGATGCCGAGCGTGTGCCGATGGCCAGCATGCAGCCGGCTCACGCCATGCCGCATGTTCACGCGATACGCGCCGCGCGTGCCCTGCACGGGCCGGTGATGCACGGCAAACAGCACAGCATCGCCCTTGCGCAGCGGCACGACTTCGACGCGCGACTGCATCCGCGGACGCTGCTCGGTCAGCACGAAGTCGCCGCCCGTGAAGTCCTTGCCGGGCTCGGACAGCAGGATCGCGAGCTGGATCGGGAAGACGTGCTCGCCGTACAGGTCCTGATGCAGGCAGTTGAAGTCGCCCGCCGCGTATTGGAGGATCAGCGGCGTCGGGCGCAACTGGCCCGCTTCGTGGCAGCGTCGCAGGAAGGCGGCGTGCGTCGGCGGATAGCGCACGTCGTTGCCTAGCGTCTGGTTCCATCCGTTCGCGATGGGTGCGAGACGCGGATAGATCGCCGTGCGCAACGCGCCGACGACGTCGGGCAACGGATAGCCGTAGTACTTGTATTCGCCGCGTCCGAAGCCGTGCCGCGCCATCACGACGCGGCTGCGGTACAGGTCGTCGCGCGTGTAGAGCGCGCTGAGCGCGTCGCACTCGTCGGCGCGCAGCAAGCCTTGCAGCATCGCGCAGCCGTGCGCGTCGAGCCCGGCTGCGGCGCGCGTCCAGTCGATTGCGTCGATGCGCGGCCCGATCGACTGCGTCGTGGCGATCGCGGGCGCGTCGTGGCGCGTGCCCTTGCGTGCGGACCTGGGTGCGGGCTTGCGCGCGTCGTTGCCCGGTGGCGTGTCGAGGTCGAACAGCGCGGCTTGTGGATCGAATGAGGCTTCCTGCATGAGCGGCTCCGTGACGGCTTTTGCCAAAGGCTTTTGCCATATCCATGCCGCCCAGTCTACGCAGACGCGCATCCGCGAACACTCCGGGTCTTGCTCTGTTATTCGCCGGGGCTATTTGCCAGCGTTATTCGCCTGTCGGCGGCGCTGGCGCGTCGATAAACCGCATCATCAGATCGGCGTCGTGATACGTGCCGTCGACGCACATTGAATCGGGTTCGCGTCCATACAAGCGAAAGCCTAGCGATGCGTATAGCGCGCAGGCGGATGCGTTCGCGCTCGTGACGAGCAGCGCGATCTGCCGCAGCCCGTCGATCTGCGCGGCGCGCGCGAGCAGCTCCGTCAACAGCGCGCGTCCGATGCCCTGTCCCGCCGCTTCGTCCGCGACGTACATGCCGATCACGAAGCCCTTGTGCCGTTCCTTCTGCCGCGTCTCGCGCATCAGCCCGACGGTGCCGACGAGCGCGCCATCCGTCGACGAAAACGCGCCCAGCAGGAAGTTGCCGAGCGCCGCATGCGTGCCGGCGAGCATCGCGTCGTGCTGCGACGCGCCGCGCTCGACGGCTTCGTCGTAGCTTTGCGCGAACGCGGCGGGATGCGCTTTCAGCCCGCGCAGACGCAGCGCGAAAAACGCGTCGCGATCGGCGGGGCCCAGTTGGCGAATCGTGACGTCCGAAGCCATGCGCGGCCCTCAGGCACCAGCGGCGGCGGACGACGCGCGCGCATCCGCGAGCTTGCGCAGCGCTTCGCCCGTTTGCGGATCGGCGGGGAAGAACGCCTCGATCGCCAGTTCCGACAGCGTCACGTCGACGGGCGTGCCGAACACGGTCGTCGTGCTGAAGAACGACAGCACGCCAAGCTCCGTGCGCAGGCGCAGCGGCACGGCGATCTGCTCGAGCGTGCAGGCGGGGCTCTCGTCGGCGGGCTCGGCGTTCGGCGGCGTCGGGTAGGCGGCGAGCTCGTCGTAGAGCGCGGCGAGCGTCGAGTCGGCGCTCACGTCGATCTGCCGCTGCAGGCGCGACAGCAGATGCGCGCGCCATGCATGCCAGTTGGCGATCTGCGACGCGATGCCGTCCGGGTGCATCGAAAGGCGCAGCGCGTTGACGGGCGCTTCGAGCAGCGCGGGTTTAGCGCTCGTCAGCAACGGCGCGAGCGCGTTGTTCGCGGCGACGATGGTCCAATGCCGGTCGACGGCCACGGCCGGGAAGGGCTCGTGACCCTTGAGCACGAGCTCGACGGCTTCGCGCGCGGCGCCCAGTTGCGGATCGCTCAGCTGACGCTCGCGATAGAGCGGCGCGTAACCGGCCGCGACGAGCAGCGCATTGCGCGAGCGCAGCGGCACGTCGAGCCGCTCGGCGAGATGCATGACCATCTCGCGGCTCGGCAGCGCGCGGCCCGATTCGACGAAGCTCAGATGGCGCGTCGAAATGTCGGCTTCGGAAGCGAGCAGCAACTGGCTCATCCGGCGTCGCTGACGCCATTCGCGCAGCATGTCGCCGACGGTGCGGCTCAATGGGAGAGCGCCGGACGGCGCACGGAAGGGGGCGGTGATCGTGTCCATGCCGACGATGATAGCCAAAGTGCGCCGCGATTCCATTACCCGTGAGGTAATGTGCCGCCGCGCATGAGCATGAGCATGAGCTGCCTTCGAGTCCGGCGTAGGGATCGAGATGCAGCGCGCCCTCCCGTCGCTGGCGCGCGCAAAGGCAGTCATACTGGAGACCCTTGCTACCGCTGCGGAGGCGAACATGTGGGACAAGATCGAGCACAACGGACGTGAAGTCTGGGTCCTCCCCGTCACGGCCTATGGGCCGCCCGTGCCGGAAACCTTGTGGCACTACGTCGGCTACGTGTGCCGGCATGGCGCGGATGCGCATCTCGAAGGGCAAAGCCAGCGCTTTCAGGAGCTCGTCGCGACGTTCCGCAGCGAAGAAGAGGCTCGCGAAGCCGGGTATGCCGAGGGCAGACGGCTCGCTGACGGCCTGTCCGGCGCGAAGGGCTAGCGCGCCGTCCGCAACGCTTCACATCTTTTCCACCGCACCAGCGTGCCTCGACGACGCTGGTGCCGACCGATCATTACCTTCCGGGTAATCGACTCGCATCCGTTCATCGACGAATCTTCAGTCCGAGGCCGCCGCCGACATCATGCAAGCGGCGCACGCCTCGACCCTCCACCGACTGAAGGAGTTTCTGATGAACGCGCATACCGCACTGATCGACCGTTACTTCGACGCCTGGAACGAAACCGACGCCGGCCGCCGCCGCGAGCTGATCGCGGCGACGTGGGCGAACGACGCCGCTTACGCCGATCCCCTGCTGACGGGCGACGGACACGACGGCATCGACGCGATGATTCGCGCCGTCCATGAGCGCTTTCCTCATCACACGTTTCGCCGCACGACGCAGGTCGACGGCTTCGCGAACCGTCTGCGCTTCTCGTGGGAACTGCTGACGCCCTCGGGTGCTTCGATCGTGAAGGGCTCTGACTTCGGCGTCGTCGATGCGGCCGGGCGGTTGCAGGCTGTCACCGGCTTTCTCGACGAAGCACCCGGCGCCGCCTGAGACGTCGATACCTGACGCGTTACCGTCTGTCCGCATACACAAGGAGAAAAATCATGCATGAGCCTGCCGTCACGTCGAACCCCGCCGCGTATGAACGCGTGCAGGACGCAATCGATACGGCATCGGGCGTCGTCGCCGGATTCGCGCTGCTCGCGGGCGCCCGGGCGTTCACGTTCATCGCGCTCGTCGCGTGGCGCGAGCCCGTGCTCGGCGGCGCGGGGCTCATGCTGCTCGCGCTCGTCGGCTGGATCCGGTGGTGCTGGCGCGGCAACGTGCGGCCGGCGTAGGGCGTCGCGTACAATCGACCTCTCCGTCCCATCGCGCAGCAACGCGCTGCGCGCAAGCGCTGCATCATGAATCACGACATCGCCCAACGGCTCGCAGACGCGCAGCAGAAGTTCACGGCCGGCCAGTTCGACGGAGCCGCTGCGCTGCTGCACGACATCCTGTCGATCGAGCCGGATCACAACGAGGCGCTCGAAGCGCTCGGTTACGTCGCCGCGAAACAGGGCAATTACGCGCGCGCCGCTGATTACGCGATGCGCGCCGCGCAGCCCGCATCGACGAATGCGCAGCAACTACATTTCGCCGCGCATCTTTGCCAGATGGCTGGGCGTCACGCGGATGCCGTCGCGCTGTACGACCGCGTTCTCGCCGCCTATCCCGACCACGCCGAAGCGCTGCATGGCGCGGCGATGTCGCTCGTGCAAACGGGCGATCACGAGCGCGCGCTGCAATATCTCGCGCGGCTCACGCAACGCTATCCGCGATCCGCGGAGGCGCAGTACAACCGCGGCACGCTGCTCGGCCAGATGGAGCGCCATGAAGAAGAACTCGCGGCGTATCGGCAGGCGATCGCGCTCAAACCGAATTTCGTGCGCGCCCACGTGAACCTCGGCGTCGCGCTGCGCGATCTGCATCGCTTCGACGAAGCGTTGCAGCAGTTCAAGAAGGCCGTGTCGATCGACACCCACGATGCCGGCGCGCGCACCAACCGCGCGCAGACCAATCTGCTGCTCGGCGAATTCGAGCACGGCTGGCGCGAGTACGAATGGCGCTGGCTCGACGGCACGATGAGCCACGGCCTGCCCGACGCGACGCTGTGGACGGGCAAGCAGCCGCTCGAACACAAGACCGTGCTCGTGCATTGCGAGCAGGGCTACGGCGATACGCTGCAGTTCATTCGCTTCGTCGACCGCTTGAGCGCGAAAGGGGCGCGCGTCATCGTGCGCGTTCAGGACGCGTTGCTGCCGCTGTTGCACGGCTATCCGGGCCCAGCGGACGTGATCGGCGAAACGGCGCCGCTGCCCGCGTTCGACTATCACATTCCGATGCTGAGTCTCGCGTTCGCGCTGAAGATTCGCGAGGCCCACTTTGTCGGCGAGAGTCCGTACGTTCACGCGGATCAGCAATGGGTCGAGCAATGGGACGACGTGTTCAGGCAAGGCGGCACCCGACTGCGCGTCGGTATCGTGTGGTCGGGCAGCCGCACGCATCTGAACGACCGCAACCGCTCGATTCCGCTCGAGCAACTGTCGCCGCTGTTCGATGCGAACGCGCAGTTCGTCTCGCTGGTGAAGGACGTGCGCGACATCGATCGCGCCGGCATCGACGGGCTCGTGCAGCGCGGCGTGCTACGCGACGTGTCCGGTCGCCTGACGACGTTCGCGGACACGGCCGCGCTCGTCACGCAACTCGATCTCGTGATCTCCGTCGATACGGCCGTCGCGCATCTTGCGGGCGCGCTCGGCAAGCCCGTATGGCTCGCGTTGCCGTTTACACCGGACTGGCGCTGGCAACTGAATCGCGACGACAGTCCGTGGTATCCGCACATGCGCCTCTTCCGCCAGTCGAAGCGCAACGACTGGAGCGACGTTGTGCGCGATCTGCAAGCGGCATTGGAAGTGCGGGCTTGAACGAAGCGCCATCGGGCGGTGCGCGCATAAAAAACGGAGCACTTCGCGAGTGCTCCGTTTTCATTTGCATTCGTCGATGCGCTCAGGCAAACGCGTTAGCTGAGCTTCACGTCGATACGCCGGGGCTGCGCCTGCTCGCGTCGCGGAATGACGAGCTTCAGCACGCCGTCCTTCAGATTCGCTTCGATCTTCGACGTGTCGAAGTCGTCGCTGATCGTGAAGCGCCGCGCAAAAAACGGCGCGCGCACTTCCGCATGCGAGAGCCGCACGTTCGCGGGCACGGGCAGCGCCGATTCACCTTCGATCGTCAGACTGCCGTCATGCACGCGCACGTCGAGCTTGTCCTTCGACACGCCGGGCAAGTCGGCCCATAGCGTCACCGCCTTGCTGTCCTCGACGATATCGACGGGCGGCGTGAGCGTCGCGCGGCGTTCCTGCTCGCGTGCGCCGTTGCGGGTCACTGCGCTGTCGTCGCGCTGGGTCACTTGAGTGTTGTCGCTCATGATTTCACCTCGCTTATTGAACCGTGATCGCGCGCGGTTTCGACGCTTCGCGCTTGCCGACCGTGATCAGCAGACAGCCATCGACATAGCGCGCCTGCACGTTGTCGGGGTCCGCGTGCTGCGGCAACTCGACGACCCGGCGGAACGCGCCGTTGAAGCGCTCCTGTGCATACGCGCGGGCGCCTTCGTCCGACGCGGCGCGCGCCGAAGGGCGCTCGCCTGCGATCGTCAGCAGGCCCTTGTCGATCGACAGTTCGAGCTTCGACGGATCGATGCCGGGTGCGAACGCAACGATCTCGATCGCATCGTCCGTTACGCCGATGTTTAGGCTCGGAAACGCACCGAGACGGCTCGAACGGATGCTGGACGGAAACGCGCCGAAGCGGCTCGACATGTGCCGCTGCAAGCGGTCGAGTTCGGCGAACAGGTCGGTTCCGAAGTAATAGTCACTCATGGTCGCTCTCTCCTCTGAGCGGCAAGACATTCCGGGCTGAATGCCTGTCGTGCCGCGACGAACGAAGTGGATACGCGCAGTGCCCGTCACGTCGACGCGGCATCTGCCTTGTGATCGGTAAATAGGAAGCCTCTGCAAATTTTCAAGCGCGATTTCTGCAAAAATCAGGCCCTTGAAAAGCGCGGTGGGCGACCTTATATCGCGGCGCCGTGGCGGCTCTGTCATGCCGAAACGGAATTGGATGCCAACGAGTGAGAGCGCCATCGACTGGCGATTCACATCCGGCGGCGCGGGGTCGCCGCATTATGTCGCCGCGCTGGGTCGCCGCGATTTGTCGCTGCATTTCGTCGTGATACGCGGCACGGACACAAGCCGCTGATCACTGCGTCGCGCTGATCGGCGAAGTGGCATGAGATGTCATTGCGTGCTCGATCGCCGAACAGCGCTCCCGCGCGTGCCGCGAGCCCGAATTGGGCACCGACGAATGCAACGACGCGCGGCGCCGCCATGATCGCCCGCGATGGAAAGTGTCGTCGCGCGAGCACGGCCCGTTCGATTGCCTTCGCTGTTACCGCGTCTGTTACGCCGCCCGCGCGCGGCACGGATTTCTCACTATCCAGGCGGGCCACTCGCCCTGGTGAAAACACCAACTTCTTCCTCCGACGACGACCGAAGCGCCGCCAGGCGGCGCTTTCGCCGTGTCGCGCGACATTTCTCCCGTGCCGTCGCGCATGGAAACGATCATAACGACGCTTGTTAGAATCCTATCAAGCGATGTACGATGACTGCGAATAAACCATCAGCCGTTGCTGTGCATTGCACAAACCTGCGGACGTCTCATGCCTGAACTTTCCATGCCCTCGTCGGTGATCGCGTTGCGGCGCGCAGCCCACGTTCATCCCGTGCGCAATCCCGGCGTACCTTTCGACCTTGCGTGGCTCGACGGACTGCGCGTGAACCAGTCGGCCGTCGAGCGCCGCACGGCGACGCTCGGCGCGCGCCGCACCGTGAAGAAGGATGCGCAGGCCGCGTGGCTGTTGAAGGCCATCACGTGCATCGACCTCACGACGCTCAGCGGCGACGACACGGAAGGCCGCGTGCGCCGCCTGTGCGCGAAGGCGAAGCAGCCGGTCCGCGACGACATTCTCGCGGCGCTCGGCGTGCCGCCGCGCAGCATCACGACGGGCGCCGTGTGCGTGTATCACCGCTATGTCGCCGCCGCCGTCGATGCGCTCGCGGGCAGCGGCATTCCCGTGGCCGCCGTGTCGACGGGCTTTCCCGCCGGCCTCGTTCCGCATCCGCTGAAGCTGAAGGAGATCGAGGCATCGGTGGCCGACGGCGCGCGGGAAATCGATATCGTCGTTACGCGCGAGCATGTGCTGACGGGCAACTGGCAGGCGCTCCACGACGAAGTGCGCGACTTTCGCGCCGCGTGCGGCGAAGCGCATCTGAAGGCGATTCTCGCGACGGGCGATATCCAGACGCTGTCGAACGTTGCACGCGCATCGATGATCTGCATGATGGCGGGCGCCGATTTCATCAAGACGTCGACGGGCAAGGAAGGCGTGAACGCGACGCTCGACGTGTCGCTCGTGATGGCGCGCATGATCCGCGAATACCACGCGCGCACGGGCATCCTGATCGGCTTCAAGCCCGCAGGCGGCGTATCGAATGCGAAGACGGCGCTGTCGTATCAGATCCTGATGAAAGAAGAACTGGGCCGTCCGTGGCTCGAACCCGAACTGTTCCGCATCGGCGCATCGAGCCTGCTCGCCGATATCGAACGCCAGTTGGAGCATCACGCGACTGGCCGCTATTCCGCCTTCAACCGTCACCCTGTAGCCTGAGCAGACCGATCCCATGAGCGTAGCCGAGTATTTTTCTTCGATGGAGTACGGTCCCGCACTCGAGGACGATCAGCCCGCGCGCGCGTGGCTCGCGCAGCACGACGCGACGTTCGGCCATTTCGTCGACGGCGGATGGCGCGCGCCCGCTGCGAGCGAGCGCTTCCCGACGCATGAGCCCGCGACGGGCGAACTGCTCGCGCACGTCGCGCAAGGCGACGCCGTCGACATCGACGCCGCCGTCGCCGCCGCGCGTGCCGCGCAGCCCGCGTGGTCCGCGCTCGGCGGCGCGGGGCGCGCGCGTCATCTGTATGCGCTGTCGCGGATGGTGCAGCGTCACAGCCGCCTCTTCGCCGTGCTCGAAGCGCTCGACAACGGCAAGCCGATTCGCGAGACGCGCGATATCGATATTCCCCTTGTAGCAAGGCACTTTCTGCATCACGCGGGCTGGGCGCAGCTGCAGGACAGCGAGTTCGCGAGCTTCGCGCCGTTGGGCGTGATCGGCCAGATCGTGCCGTGGAATTTCCCGCTGCTGATGCTCGCGTGGAAGATCGCGCCCGCGATCGCGACGGGCAACTGCGTCGTGTTGAAGCCTGCTGAATACACGCCGCTCACGGCGCTGCTGTTCGCCGAGCTTGCGCATCGCGCGGGCCTGCCGAAGGGCGTGCTGAACGTCGTCACGGGCGACGGGCGCACGGGCGCGGCGCTCGTCGATCATGCCGGCGTCGACAAGATCGCGTTCACGGGTTCGACGGAAGTGGGTCGGTTGATCCGCGCGGCCACGGCGGGCACGGGCAAATCGTTGACGCTCGAACTGGGTGGCAAGTCGCCGTTCATCGTGTTCGACGATGCGGACCTCGACGGCGCCGTCGAAGGCGTCGTGGACGCGATCTGGTTCAACCAGGGGCAGGTGTGCTGCGCGGGCTCGCGTCTGCTGGTGCAGGAAGGCGTCGAGGCGCGTTTCATCGACAAGCTCAAGCGCCGCATGGCGACGCTGCGGGTCGGGCCGTCGCTCGACAAGTGCATCGATATTGGCGCGATCGTCGACAAGGTTCAGCTCGAGCGCATCGAAGCGCTGGTGGAAGCGGGCCGCCGCGAAGGTTGCGCGATCTACCAGTCGCCGGAGACTGACGGCAGCAGCATGCCCGCCCACGGCAGCTTCTATCCGCCGACGCTCGTCACGGGCGTCGCGCCCGCATCGACGCTCGCGCAGGAAGAAATCTTCGGCCCCGTGCTCGTGACGATGACGTTCCGCACGCCCGATGAAGCCGTCGCGCTCGCGAACAACACGCGCTATGGGCTTGCGGCGAGCATCTGGAGCGAGACGATCGGCCGCGCGCTCGACATCGCGCCGCGTCTCGTGTGCGGCGTCGTGTGGGTCAACGCGACGAACCTGTTCGACGCGGCCGTCGGCTTCGGCGGCTATCGCGAGTCGGGCTATGGACGCGAAGGCGGCCGCGAAGGCATCTACGAATATGTGAAGCCGAAGGCGTGGCTCGCGCTCGAAGAACGGCGGCCCGTGCAGCGCGTGCGTGATGTGTCGTCGCAATCGAACGAGGGGCCGCATCGCGAGTCGAATCAGGCCGACGCGTTCGCGATCGACCGCACCGCGAAGCTCTTCATCGGCGGCAAGCAGGCGCGGCCCGACAGCGGCTATTCGCTGGCCGTCTACGGACCCGATGGTGCGGTCGTCGGCGAAGTGGGCGACGGCAATCGCAAGGACATTCGCAACGCCGTCGCGGCGGCGCGCGGCGCGCAGAAGTGGTCGCAGGCGAGCGCGCACAACCGCGCGCAAGTGCTCTACTATCTCGCCGAAAATGTAGCCGTGCGCGCGCATGAATTCGCGCATCAGCTCGCCGTTCGCACGGGCGCCGGCGAAACGGCTGCGCGCCGCGAAGTGGACGCCTCGGTGGCTCGCCTCTTCACGTATGCTGCGTGGGCCGACAAGTTCGACGGCGCGGTGCATGCGCCGCCGTTGCGCGGCGTCGCGCTTGCGATGAA
The DNA here is from genome assembly GCF_038900715.1 of Paraburkholderia phymatum. GTDB lineage: Bacteria > Pseudomonadota > Gammaproteobacteria > Burkholderiales > Burkholderiaceae > Paraburkholderia > Paraburkholderia phymatum_A. The sequence continues at coordinate 215,579 of NZ_JAYMRZ010000016.1, forward strand.
CGAGCCGCTCGGCGTGATCGGCATTGCATGCCCGGACGAGGCGCCGCTGCTGTCGTTCATCTCGCTGGTGGCACCCGCGCTCGCGATGGGCAATCGCGTCGTCGTCTTGCCGAGTTCGTCGAGTCCGCTTACAGTGACCGACTTCTATCAGGTCGTCGAGACGTCGGACGTGCCCGCGGGCGTGCTCAACATCGTGACGGGCGAACGCGGTCCGCTGCTGTCGGCGCTTGCGAAGCACGACGACGTCGATGCGCTGTGGTGCTTCGGCTCCGCGAAAGATGCGGCGCTGGCCGAGCGCGAGTCGGTCGGCAACCTGAAGCGCACGTTCGTCGATCATGGCCGCGCGTTCGACTGGCTCGACGCATCGAGCGAAGGCCCGGCGTTCCTGCGGCAGGCAACACAAGTGAAGAACATCTGGATACCGTACGGCGACTGATCGCTAGACAAAGCGACAGCGCGCCAACCGAAAACGGAGGAGACAACGTGCTGAAGAATCTGGACCCGCTGTTGAATGCCGATGTGCTGCACGCGCTGCGCGCGATGGGCCACGGCGACGAAGTCGTGATCTGCGACGCGAATTTCCCGGGCGACTCCGTTGCGCGCGAAACCATTACCGGCAAGCTGCTGCGGCTCGACGGCGTCGATGCGCCGCGCGCGATTCGCGCTGTGCTTTCCGTGCTGCCGCTCGATACGTTTGTCGACGATCCGGCGCTGCGCATGGAAGTGGTCGGCGAGCCCAACACCATTCCCGCCGTGCAGCGCGAAGCGCAAGCCGAAGTGAACAACGCGGAAGGGCGCGACGTGCCGTTCGTCGGCATCGAGCGCTTTGCGTTCTATGCGCGCGCGAAAAAAGCGTACTGCGTGATCGCAACGGGCGAGCAACGCGGCTACGGCTGCTTCGTGTTCAAGAAGGGCGTGCTGCTCGCGCCGGACGCTCCAAGGGAATAACGCCGATGGCCACGCAACAGAAAGAAGGCCGCGTCGTCATTCTCGGCATCTACGTGACCGATCTCACGTTCCGCGCGGACCGCATGCCGCTGATCGGCGAAACGATCGCGGGCTCCGCGTTCAAGATGGGGCCGGGCGGCAAGGGCTCGAATCAGGCCGTCGCGGCGGCGCGCGCGGGCGCCGACGTCGTGTTCTGCACGCGCATCGGCAACGACGCGTTCGGTGCGATCGCCCGTTCGACGTGGGCCGCGGAAGGCATCACGGCGCGCGCGTCGGTGATCGAAGGCGCATCGACGGGCGCGGCCCACATCTTCGTCGACGACATCACCGGCAAGAACGCGATCATCGTCGCGTCGGGCGCGGCGGGAACGATGAACGCGAGCGACGTCGATGCGATCGAAAAAGACATCGCGTCGGCGCGCGTGTTCGTCACGCAGCTGGAGCAGCCCGTCGCCGCCGCTCGGCGCGGACTCGAAGTCGCGCGCAGGCACGGCGTGACGACCGTGTTCAATCCCGCGCCCGCGCTGCCGCTCGACGACAACATCTTCCCGTTGTGCGAGTACATCACGCCGAACGAAACGGAGACGGCCGCGCTGACGGGCATCGAGGTCAACAACGTCGACGACGCGCGCCGCGCCGCCGACGTGCTGCTCAGAAAGGGCGTGCGCAACGTGATCGTGACGCTCGGCGAAGCGGGCGCCTTGCTGCATTCGGCTGAACAGTCGGTGTTCGTGCCGGCGTTCCAGTGCGGACGCGTGGTGGAAACGGCGGGCGCGGGCGACGGCTTTACGGGCGGCTTCGCAGCGGCGCTCGCGCGCGGCGCGGATGCCGTCGAGGCGACGCGCTTCGGCTGCGCGCTTGCGGGCATTTCGGTGACGCGCGCCGGCACCGCACCGTCGATGCCGATGCTCGCGGAAGTCAACGCCGTGCTCGCGCAGTCGCGCGATCCGCTTTCAACGCATTGAGCGAGCGCGCCGCTCGCGCGGTGCGCAGTCTGAAGGAGTTCGTTTCGACATGAAGTCCTCGCTTTTCACTGGCCTCTTTCGCGACCGGCAACTGAATTTTCTGCTCGCCGTCAACGTGCTCGTCGTGCTCGTCGCGACGTGGGTATCGCAAGGCCAGTTCGTCTCGCTCGACAATCTTCAGTCGATGGGCGGGCAGTTGCCCGAACTCGGGCTGCTCGCGCTCGGCATCATGCTGTCGATGGTGTCGGGCAACGGCGGCATCGATCTGTCGGGTGTCGGGCTCGCGAACCTGTCGGGCATGGTCGCGGCGCTGATCGTGCCGAAGTTCATCAGCGGCGACGACTCGCCGATGCTCTACACCAGTGCGTTCTGCGCGATCGTCGCGTGCATGGGGCTGATCGGCGGCTTTCTGAACGGCGTCGTGATCGCGCGGCTGCGCCTGACGCCCATTCTCTGCACGCTCGGCACGCAGTTGCTGTTCACGGGCTGCGCGGTCGTGCTGAGCAACGGCGCGTCGGTGCACGTCGATTATGTCGAGCCGCTGTCGGATATCGGCAATGGCACGTGGTTTCAGGTACCCGTTTCGTTCGTGATCTTCATCGCGGCCGTCGTCGTGCTCGGCTGGCTGTTGCGGCGCAGCCCGTTCGGCTTGCGTCTCTATCTGATGGGCACGAACCCGAAGGCCGCGTTCTACACGGGCATTCCGCGCGCGCGGATGCTCATTCTCACGTACACGATGTGCGGCGTGCTCGCGTCGCTCGCGGGGCTGATCAGCGTCACGCATACGTCGAGCGCGAAGTGGGACTACGGCAATTCGTATCTGCTGATCGCGATCCTGATTGCCGTGATGGGCGGCGTGAATCCGGCGGGCGGCTATGGCCGCATCATCTGCGTGTTTTTCGCGGCGACGGTTTTACAGTTCCTGTCGAGCCTCTTCAATCTGCTCGGCGTTTCGCAGTTTTTCGGCGATTGCGCGTGGGGTTTTCTGCTGCTGCTGTCGCTCGCGTTCGCGGGCGGCGAGCGGGTGCGCGCGATCTTCGGCTTCGCGCAGCCGAACCAGAGGCGTTAGCGCGGTATCACCGGTTCAAGCGGACATCGGAGCCCCGGATATCCGCCGGCGTACACATGCAGATGAAGGGGCGACATTGAACGACCAAAGACAAAGGAGACAAACGCATGAAACTGACTCGACTGAGCACTGCACTCGCTGCCGGCGCACTCGCGGTGGGCGTGATCGCCGCCGCGCAGGCCGCAACCAACGAAACGATCGTCACCGTCGTCAAGGTGACGGGCATCAACTGGTTCAACCGGATGGACGAGGGCGTCAAGCAATTCGCGAAGGACAACCCCGGCGTGCAGGCGTATCAGACGGGCCCGGGCCGCGCCGACGCCGCGCAGCAGCTGAAGATCATCGAAGACCTGATCGCGAAGAAAGTGACGGCGATCGCGGTCGTGCCATACGATCCGCCGACGCTCGAACCGGCGCTGAAGAAAGCGATGGATCGCGGCATCAAGGTCGTCACGCATGAAGCGGACAACGCGAAGAACACGATGGTCGACATCGAGGCGTTCGACAACAGCGCGTATGGCGCGGGCCTGAACGAGCGCCTCGCATCGTGCATGCACGACGACGGCAAGTGGGCCGTGCTGGTCGGCTCGCTCGGCAGCCGCTCGCAAGTGCAGTGGGCCGACGGCGGCATCAACAACGCAAAGGCCAAGTACCCGAAGATGAATCTCGTCGAGCCAAAGCTCGAAACGAACAACGACGGCGAGAAGGCGTATGAAGTCGCGAAAGAAGTGCTGCGCAAGCATCCTGATCTGAAGGGCTTCCAGGGCTCGTCGTCGCTGGATGTGATCGGCATTGGGCGCGCCGTCGAAGAAGCTGGCATGCAGGGCAAGATCTGCGTGTACGGTACGGGCCTGCCGACGGAAGCGGGCAAGTTCCTCGAAAGCGGCGCAGTGAACGGCATCGCGTTCTGGGACCCGAAGCTCGCGGGCATCGCGATGAACAAGGTCGCGCAGATGCTGGTCGACGGCAAGACCGTGCAGAACGGCGCCGATCTCGGCATTCCGGGCTATACGAAGGTGACGGTCGAGAAGGGGCCGGGCAAGGGCATCATCGTGCGCGGCCAGGGCTGGGTGAACGTCGACAAGTCGAACTACAAGCAGTACAACTTCTGAGCGCGGCATGACCGCGTGCCGGCTTTCGATCAAAGCCGGCATGCGGCGATATTCATCTGGAGCACGGCTTTCGGCATGAATCAAAACGTTTCCTCCACGCCGTTTTTGCAGGTGGTCGGCGTACACAAGCGGTTCACAGGCGTGCATGCGCTGCGCGGCGTGAGCCTTTCGTTCGAGCGCGGACAGATCTATCACCTGCTCGGTGAAAACGGCTGCGGCAAGAGCACGCTCATCAAGATCATCTCCGGCGCGCAGCCGCCCGATGAAGGCGAGCTGATCATCGAAGGCGTGCATCATGCGCGGCTGTCGGCCCTCGAATCGCTGGCGGCGGGCATCGAGACGGTCTATCAGGATCTGTCGCTGCTGCCGAACATGAGCGTCGCGGAGAACGTCGCGCTGACGTCCGAGCTTGCCGAGCACAACGGCCGTCTCACGCGCACGTTCGACCGCAAGGCGCTCGCGCGCACGGCGGCGAAAGCGCTCGAAGCCGTTGGCCTGCCCGGCGATGCGGAATTCCAGTCGACGCTGATCGAACAGTTGCCGCTCGCGACGCGTCAACTCGTGGCGATCGCGCGCGCGATTGCGAGCGAAGCGAAGTTCGTCATCATGGACGAGCCGACCACGTCGCTCACACAAAAGGAAGTTGACAACCTGATCGCCGTGCTCGGCAATCTGCGCGCGCAGGGCGTGACCGTGCTGTTCGTGAGCCACAAGCTCGACGAGTGCTATGCGATCGGCGGCGAAGTGATCGTGCTGCGCGATGGTCAGAAGATGGCGCAAGGCCCTATTGGCGACTACACGAAAGCGCAGATCAGCGAACTGATGACGGGACGGCATTTGTCGAACGAGCGTTATCGCGATGGCGCGGTCGGTGATGAAGTCGTGCTCGACGTGCAGGGCTTCACGCGCGGCACGCAGTTTCGCGACGTGTCGCTCAAGCTGCATCGCGGCGAGATTCTCGGCGTGACGGGTCTGCTCGATTCGGGCCGCAACGAACTTGCGCGTGCGCTCGCGGGCGTCGCGCCCGCCGAGGGCGGCAAGGTCGCGCTTGACGGCAAGCCCGTCGTGTTGCACACGCCGTCGGATGCAAAGAATCACCGGATCGGCTATGTGCCCGAAGACCGCCTGAACGAAGGGCTCTTTCTCGACAAGCCGATTCGCGACAACGTGATCACCGCGATGATCGCGAGTCTGCGCGACCGCTTCGGCCAGATCGACCGCATGCGCGCGCAACAGCTTGCCGAACAGACGGTGAAGGACTTGCAGATCGCGACGCCCGGCGTCGACAAGCCGGTGCAGTCGCTGTCGGGCGGCAACCAGCAGCGCGTGCTGATCGGCCGCTGGCTCGCGATCGATCCGCGCGTGCTGATCCTGCATGGGCCGACTGTCGGTGTGGATGTGGGCTCGAAGGACATCATCTACAGGATCATGCAGAAGCTGTCGCAGCGTGGCATCGGCATCATTCTGATCAGCGATGACCTGCCCGAGCTGCTGCAGAATTGCGACCGCATTCTGATGATGAAGAAAGGCCGCGTGGCGAGCCAGTATCGCGCGGATCAGTTGAACGAAGCCGAGCTGTATCACGCTCTGTTGTCAGAGGCTGCATGAGATGTCGTCTATCATGAACCGGACCATGACTACCCCCAACGTCGCCGAAATCGCGCCCGAGATCAAGCCGCCGACATGGCGCGCGAAGCTCTCGCGCAACCCGGAGTGGTTCACCGTGGCGCTGATCGTCGCGATGTGCGTGATCGTCGGCGCGATCAACCCGCGCTTCTTCCAGTTCGCGACGCTGTTCGATCTGCTGCATTCGGCGACGACGATCTCGCTGTTCGCGCTCGGCACGCTGGTCGTGCTCGCGTCGGGTGGCATCGACGTGTCGTTCACAGCGATCGGCGCGCTGACGATGTATGCGATCACGAAGGCCGTATTCGCATGGTGGCCCGATGCGCCGTTCGCGCTGATCCTGATTGCGGGCGCAGTGGGCGGCATCGTGCTCGGCGTGATCAACGGCGTGCTCGTGCATCGGCTGAAGGCGCCTTCGCTGATCGTGACGATCGGCACGCAGTATCTGTATCGCGGCATCCTGCTGACGTTCATCGGCACAACGTTCTTCATGAACATTCCGCACAGCATGGATCGCTTCGGCCGCATTCCGCTCTTTTTCTATCACACGGTGGACGGCTTGCGCGCGGTGTTGCCTGCGTCGGTGCTCGCGCTCGTGATCGCTGCCGTCGTCACGTGGTGGCTGCTGAACCGCACGATGATGGGACGCGGCGTCTATGCGATGGGCGGCAGTCTCGCGATTGCTGAGCGCCTCGGCTACAACCTGCGGGCGATCCATCTGTTCGTGTTCGGCTATACGGGCATGCTCGCGGGCATTGCGGGCATTCTGCACGTGTCGAACAACCGGCTTGCGAATCCGTTCGATCTCGTGGGCACTGAGCTCGATGTGATCGCGGCCGTGATACTCGGCGGCGCGCGCATCACGGGCGGCACGGGCACGGTGGCGGGCACGCTGCTCGGCGTCGTGCTGGTGACGCTGATCAATAGCGTGCTGATTCTCGTCGGCGTGCCGAGCACGTGGCAGAAGGTGATTATCGGCGCGTTCATTCTGATCGCGGGGACGTTGTTTGCTTTGCAGCGGAAGGGGTAGGGTTGTTGTCTGGTTATTGTCTGGTTGTTGTCTGCGACGCGCTTTGGCTTTTGCCTTTTCGCTGGCATCCGCGATAGCGCCTCGCGGCGCAGGCGTTGCCCCTGTGCGGGGCGGCACTCACTTTCTTTGCCGCCGCAAAGAAAGTAAGCAAAGAAAGCGGGCTCACACCGCCAGTGCTTGACAATTACCCACGGGCTCTCAACGTCCCCATCCTTCATGTGGCAGTGTGCTGGCTTGCATTCGTTGCCAGCGCACTACTCAAGCGCCTCACCTGCTTCATGCATCCGCATCGCGGCTCGCGATATCGAATAGCCGGTGCCCCTTTGCGGCAAACTGTGTGTAGGCATTCGCACCGCACAGGACACCTTCTTCGCTACGCGATACGGCTTTGAGTGCGGGCGGCGTCCTGTACGACACAGCAACCTCATTCACTACCGACATGCGGCGCTGAAATCTTCAATGCCCTTTTGCTGCGCCACATGTGCAAGAAGCGGGTGAGGCGTTTAGCCGGAACGTTGGCAACAAACATCAGTGAGCACACTGCCGTGCGAAGCGCGGGGACGTTGAGAGCCCGTGGGTAAATACAGAGCACTGGCGGTGTGAGCGGCTTTCTTTTGCCTACTTTTCTTTGCCGCTGCAAAGAAAAGTAGGTGCCGCCCCGCACAGGGGCAATGCCTGCGCCGCGAGGCGCTATCGCGGATGCCAGCGCAAAGGCAAAAACAAACAAAAGCCGTTGCAAACAAAAGCAAGTGCCGCCCCGCACAGGGGCAACGCCCGCGCCGCGAGGCGCATCGCGGATGCCAGCGAAAGGGCAAAAAACAAAGCGCGTCGCAGACACAAACCGCAATCGCGGATGCCAGCGCAAAGGCAAAAAACAAAGCGCGTCGCAGACAAAAAACTAACGCTTCCGTACCTCCTGCCCCTTCTCAGTGATGATCGACGTAAAGTCTTCGATCTTCGAAAACCGCACAGCCTTCACAACGCCGAACTTGCTGCTGTCCACGACCAGATGGCTTTCCACCGCACTCGCCATCGCCGCCTGTTTCAGCGCGACTTCGTGAAAGTTCCAGCACGTCACGCCGCGCGCCTCGTCGACGCCGCCCGCCGAGATGAACGCCTTGTTGATGCCCATGCGCCGCAGCACTTCGATGCTCTCGTCGCCGGAGAACGAATCCGACGACGGCACATAGACGCCGCCCAGCAGAATCATCCGCACGTTCGGCTTGCGCCGCAGAATTTCCGCGACGTTAAGCGAATAGCAGACGACCGTCACGTGCATGTCGTTCGGAATCAGGCGGGCGAGCGTCGTGAGCGTCGTGCCGCAATCGATGAAAAGAGTCTCGTTGTTGCCGATCAGCTTCGCCGCGATGGCCGACGCCTCCGCCTTGGCCTGCGCAAAGTGGTCCTTTTCCTGGTCCAGCGAATAACCGGCCGTGTTGGGCACGTCCGTCGCGCTGACGATATAGCCGCCCAGATACGTGAAATGGTCCGGGCTCGCCGCGATGTCGCGCCGCACCGTCATTTCCGACACGCCGAGCAGCGTCGCCGCGTCGCGCAGGCGCATCACGTTCTGTTTGGCCAGCGCATCGGCGAGCATGCGCAGACGTTCGGTTTTCAGCATGGGGAAGGTCTCGCTAACGCAATGGGATGGCGCACGACGGCGGTGAAAAACGCGCGTTAGATTTTGTTCGATTTCCTGAGAGGATTATAACAAACGCGTGCATCGACGGGTCGAGGAATTTGCCGGTTGACGGTCTGCGACGCGTATTCATTTCTGTCTTGCTCCGCGCACGCAAACCCAGGAATTCAGGCAGACTCGGCCTAATCTGTCGCCTTGGAAAACTCGAACATTGCACTTATTCTGACTGCAGCGTCCGGGAACTGATGACGTGCCGGTCGGTCTGCTGCTTATTCAATTCAGGAGCCACACCCATGACGCGTCCCGTCGATTCCGGCGTAATTCTTCTTGCCCGGCTCATGCTTGCCGCACTTTTTCTTTGGGGCGGCGTGATGAAGCTGATCGGGTATGCAGGCTTCGTCGGCTATCTGCACGCGAAGGGCGTGCCGCTCGTGCAGATCGCCGCACCGGTGGCGACGGCCGTCGAGGTGTTGGGCGGCATCTTTCTGGTGGTCGGCTTCAAGATTCGCGCGCTAGGGCTGTTCATGGCCGTGTACACGGTGGCGACGGCCATCCTCGGGCACGACTTCTGGAACATCACCGATGCAGCCGTGCAACGCGACATGGTCATCCATTTCTGGAAGAACGTCGGCATCGCGGGCGGCTTTCTGTTGCTGTGCGTGACGGGCGCGGGACGGATCAGCATCGACGGCGCGCGCGCACCGAGGGGCGGCCTGAGCAGCAGCCTGTGATCGTTGCGCGCGCAGCGGCGCGAAGCGTCGCGACGGGGCAGGTTCATGCCGCAGCCGGTTCGCGGTACCGGGTGGGAGCGGGCATCATTCCTGCGTCATTTCCGGATGCAGCATCCGGACAAGCCTGTTCGACTTAAAGGAGCACGCGATGATTCAAGCTTTCGACCATACGATCGGCGGCACGGTCATGCGGTTTTGCGCGAGTCTCGGCGAAGGGCCGATGCACCACCGCGTGATCATCAGCCGGGCCGACACAGCGGAGACACTCGTCGTTTTCGATGCAGCCGGATTGATCGGCTCGATCAAGGCGGATATGGAAGAGCCCGACAAGCAGATCGCCGATGCGATCAGCAAGGCGCAGAGCGATGGGCTCATCGAGAAAGCGCTTGAAACAGGCGTGATTCAGCAGGCTACGCTGTAGCCCTTTTCCGGGATTGCCGGAGATTGCAACACCCACGATGCGCGTGCATCGTGGGTGTTGTGCTTTCAGGGCGTCGTGCGTGGGCAGTGCAGCAGTCGCACGTGGGCCGTGCTTGAGAGGCGCTTGGGCCGCGCGTAGGCCATGCGTAGGCCCTGCATAGGCCGTATAGCGGTCGCACGTTCGTCATTCGTTTGCGCTGGCGGGCCGCGCGCCGCCAGCAGCGCTGCGTTGTCGGCCGTGCGCGTGCGCATGCGGCTGCGGATGCACGAGGCACGCGAGCACGAGCGCAATCAGCAGCAGGCACGCGGATATCAGCGTCGATGCCTTGAGACCGCTGACGATATGCGCCGCGCCCGTGCTACTCGCCGCCGACGCGCTCGCGAGTGCGCCGAACAGCGCGACGCCGACCGCGCCGCCCGCCTGGCGCGCCGTGTTCAGAACAGCCGAGGCCGTGCCCGCGCGCTTTGCGTCGACGCTGGCGAGCACGGCCGTCGTCATCGCGGGCACCGCGAGGCCCATGCCGGACGGGATCAGCAGGAAGGGCACGAGCAGCGTCCAGAGCGGCGATGCGGCTTCGGCGAAATGCAGCAGCCCGTAGCCGAGCGCGGCCGTGATCGCGCCTGCGATCATCGGCACGCGCACGCCGAGCCGCCCGACCACCCAGCCGCTCGCGACATTCGAAATCAGGAAGCCGCCCGTCAGCGGCAGGAACGCGAGGCCCGCCTGCAGCGCCGTCTCGCCGCGCGCGTGTTGCAGATAGAGGCTCAGCACGAACACGACGCCGTAGTACGTCAGGTTCACGCAGATGCCGAACAGCACGGCCGCGCTGAACGTGCGGTTGCCAAAGAGCGCGAGCGGCAGCATCGGCGTGTGGGCGCGCCGCTCGCTGACGATGAACGCGGCCGCCGCGACGAGTGCGAGCACGAAGCTGCCGCCGACGAGGGGATGCATGAAGCCGAGCGGCCGCCATTCGATGACGGCGCCCGTGAAGGCCGTCAACGCGACAATCGCGAGTATCTGACCCGATGGATCGATGCCGCGCACGGCCGGGCGGTCGTGCGCGGCATCGTGCGACGACGGCGAAGCGGACTGTGATGCCGGCACCCACGCGAACGTCGCGAAGAGCCCGAGCGCGCAGATGGGGAGATTCACGAGAAAGATCGCGCGCCAGCCGAACGCGGCGATCAGCAGCCCGCCGATCACGGGGCCTGCCGCAATCGCAACCGCGCCCGCCGCCGTCCACAAGCCGACCGCGCGGGCGCGCAGCTTCGGATCATGGCCGCAGGCCTGGTTGAGCAGCGCGAGCGAATTGGGCAGCATCGCCGCCGCGCCGATGCCTTGCACGGCGCGCGCGGCGACGAGCGTCGATGCGTCGAATGCGAGTCCGCACGCAAGCGACGCCGCCGCAAAGAGACCAAGGCCGAACGCGAAGAGACGCCGTGCGCCGAAGCGGTCGCCGAGCACGCCCGCCGACAGCATCAGCACCGCGAACGCAAGCGTGTACGCATCGACGATCCATTGCAGTCCGGTGACGTTCGCGTGCAGGTCAGAGCCGATCTGCGCCAGCGCGATATTGACGATCGTCACGTCGAGCTGCGTGACGACGAAGCCGATGCTGACGGTCGCGACGATGCGCGCGAGCGTCGGCGTGAAACGAGATGTGTGGGTCATTTGGCATGGGACGCGGAGCATGCGAGAAAGCGCCAACTCCTGTCGACAGAAATTTCCATGCGTCGATGATAGGACTGCCGCGCCATGCGACGTTTCGGCCCGGCGCGAAGTGTCGATTGTTTTGCCGATCGACTTGCCGATTGCCGTCCCGATGCGGCCGGCAGACGATGCGTCGTCGGACGCAAGTGGCGTGCCCACGCACGCCACTGCATGCGGCTTATCGCGCCGCGTCTCGCTTCACGAAGCAAGCGGTCAGCGCGCCGATTGCGCACAGCGCGCCGACGTAGAGCGTGGGCGCCATCGGATTCGACTTCATCATCAGCGACACGACGATCGGCGTAAGGCCGCCGAACACTGCATACGCGACGTTGTACGAAAACGAAATGCCCGAGAAGCGCACGACGGGCGGAAACGCCTTGACCATCACGAACGGCACCGCGCCGATTACGCCGACGAACAGGCCCGCGATTGCATAGAGCGGCACGAGCATCGCGCTATCGACGGCGAGTTGCTGGAAGAGCGCGAAGTACGCAATGCCGAGCGCGACGCAGCCGACGAAAATCGTGCGGCCCGCGCCGAAGCGCCCCGCGAGCGAACCGGCGAGCACGCAGCCGATGGTCAGGCACAGCGTCGCGATGCTGTTGGCGAAGAGGGCCGTCGACGGCGCGATGTGAAACTGCTTTTGCAGCAGCGTCGGCGTCATCAGGATCACGACGACGATCGCGGCCGACAGCATCCACGTGAGCAGCATCGACACGATCACGGCGCGGCCATGATCGCGCAGCACGGCCTTCAGCGGGATTTCTCCGGCGAGCGACTTGCGCTGCTTCATCTCGGCGAACACGGGCGTCTCGTGCAGCCAGCGGCGCAGATAAACCGAGAACAGGCCGAACACGCCGCCGAGCAGGAACGGAATGCGCCACCCGAAAGCGGCGATATCGGCGGGCGCGAAATGGCGGTTCACGGCCGACGCGACCAGCGATCCGAGCAGGATGCCTGCCGTGAGGCCCGCCGTCAGCGTGCCGCATGCATAGCCGACGTGACGCTGCGGCACGTGCTCGGAGACGAACACCCATGCGCCCGGCACTTCGCCGCCGACGGCCGCGCCCTGCATCACGCGGAACGCGAGCAGCAGCACGGGCGCCATGATGCCGATGCTCGCGTAGGTGGGCAGCACGCCCATCAGCAGCGTCGGCAGCGACATCAGCAGCACGCTCAGCGTGAACATGCGCTTGCGCCCGAGCAGGTCGCCGAAGTGCGCCATCACGATGCCGCCGAGCGGCCGCGCGAGATAGCCGGCGGCGAAGATGCCGAAGGTCTGCAACTGGCGCAGCCAGTCGGGAATCGATTGCGGGAAGAACAGCTGTCCGATCGCCGGGGCGAAGAACACGAAGATGATGAAGTCGTAGAACTCGAGCGCGCCGCCGAGCGCGGCGAGGCTGAGCGTCTTGTAGTCGTGGCGGGTCAGGGGACGCGCGTGCGCGATGTCCCTGGCGTGTGGGCTACCCAGTTGTGTTGCTTGCATTGCCTGTCGTAATGAAAGAGAAAAGCCGCGCGTTGCGCGCGGAGTACGGCGGTCGTCAGGCGGGAAGTGCGACGGTGCGGGGTAGCGCACGGGACACGGCACGCCGGCCCGGATAAGGCGGCGTGATGACGAATTTGGCCAGCGCGCGATTTTACAGTATGTAATTTGTCGCAGAATCTTTGCAAATTCGGACAAGTCTTATGGGCTTAATGGCGACGCCTGATGAGAATCGCGATCCGTGATCAATTGTCGGGGGAACCACCATGCGTATCGCCATTCTTCAGCGTGACCCTGTGCAGGGCAAAATGCTGGAAAAGATCATCGTGGTGCGCCGGGAGACCGGCAAGGAGTAGATGGTGAAAGTCCATTACGATGAAGGTGTAGCGAACCACATCGGCCCCAAGCCGTGCGCAGGCATCCGCGAGGATGTCGGCGAAGCGTCGGCAGGGGA
>NZ_JAYMRZ010000017.1:0-228656 GCF_038900715.1 Paraburkholderia phymatum
ACGTATCGATCAATTTGTCTCCCACTACAACCAAAACTGCGAGCCATTCATGTGGACTGCTACCGCTGATTCCATCCTCGCCAAGCTACAAAGACTTTGTACGCGAATCAGCGGAACGACACACTAGTTTTTCGATTCACCGGATAACCCGATGTCATTTAATCGCCTTACGTACCTTGGTAACCTGCGCCTCGGTCACCGCGGGCGCTTGATTGCCCCAACTCGAACGCACGAAAGTCAAGACATCGGCGACATCTCGATCGCTTAGGCGCCAACCGAATCCCGGCATCGCGAAATGCGCTGGAGCCGCCTTCGTCCAAGGCATTTCATCTCCCTCCAGAACAATATGTATCAGCGACGTAGGATCACGCGAGTTGACAACGCTGGACAATGCAAGCGTCGGGAAGGTACCGTCGTAGCCGCTACCGCTCGTGCGGTGGCAGGCCGCGCAATTGTCGACGAATGTGTGTGCGCCGTTGCTGTGATCGGTACCCAAGCGCAGCGCTTGATATGCGGCGCGGTCGGCCGTCAGTGCCGTGCTCGAACCGTCGGCGGGTTTTAGTGTCTTCAGATACGCGGCGATCGCCTGTAGGTCCGCATCGGTCATATGCTGCGTGCTATCCTGTACAACCTGAGCCATGCCGCCAAAGGCCGCCGAGTGCGCAGTGCGGCCGCTTTTCAGAAACGCGACGATCTCCGCTTCCGTCCAGTTCCCGAGGCCGTCCCTCTGATCCCCCCGGAGACTCTTCGCGAGATAGCCATCGATCACGCCGCCCGAGAGGAATGTCTTACCGTCGTCAGTCAGCACCTTTTCTTGCAGACCGAAACCCCGTGGCGTATGGCATGCGCTGCAGTGCCCCAGTCCTTCGACCAGATAGCGGCCACGCAAAATGGGATCGTTCGAGACAGGCGCATCATCGCTGATCGCATCGGGGGCAAACGCCATGCGCCAAAAGCGCAGCGGCCAGCGCATTGACAACGGCCATGGAATGTCTGCCGGCTTATTCACCTGCGACACAGGCTGCACACCGTTCATGAAGTATGCATAGAGCGCCTTCACATCGGATGGCTTGACCTTCGAGTACGACACGTACGGCATGGCCGGATACAAACTCCCACCGTCTTTCGCAATGCCACGACGCACCGCATTGTCGAAGTCTTGGAATGTGTAACTGCCGATACCCGTTCGTTTATCGGGCGTGATATTGGTCGAATAGATTTTGCCGATAGGTGAATCAATCGCCAGACCGCCCGAGAACGGCTTGCCGCCCTTCGACGTGTGACATGCAATACAGTCCCCGGCGGCTGCAAGATAACGACCTCGCTCGATCAGCGCACGGTCGGCGCTCGTATCCAGCGGCTTCGCAATCTCTGTGTTTGCAGCCGGCGCGGACGTTGGCTCCTGCGCAAACGCAACCCATGCAGCACCCGCCAACACAACAGACGACACGACGGTCATCGTCACTCTCATCATTGTCATCGCGGTGCTCTTCAGGTTTGAACCAGCGCAGCGCCGGGATTTTTGAGGTATTGTTCGCGGATCGCCTTCGCCGAGTGATAAGCGAGCGCAACCACCACTCCCGTCGGGTTGTAGCCCATGTTCTGCGGAAATGCAGACGCACCCAGCACGAACACGTTCGGCACATCCCAGCTTTGCAAATATTTGTTCACTACACTGGTCTGGGGAGATGAACCCATGACTGCGCCGCCCGTCGTGTGCGTCGATTGGTATACGCGGGTGTCGTAACGCTGTCCCTTCTTGCGAATTGCACGGAAATACTTCTCCGGTTTCATCGCCTTGGCTACTTCCTCCATGCGTGTACCGATGTGGTCCAGCATCGCGTATTCATTGTCGTGCCAGTCGAACGTCATGCGCAGAAGCGGTTGCCCATACTTGTCGCGATAGGTCGGGTCCAAATCCAGGTACGCGTCGCGGTACGGCATCACCGAACCCGCAATGGCGATCGTCATATAACGCTGATAGGCGTCGCTGACCCCTGCCTTCCAGGCGCTACCCCATGTCGGAGTGCCCGGAACCGTCGGCGCCTGCTTGATCGGGCGCCCTCCCGTCCGGACATGACGAATGCTGGCGCCGCCTAGAAAGCCAAGCGGACCGTGATCGAACTGATCACCGTTCAGATCATCCATGCTGACGCCACCCGCGCCGGCGCCGACGAATGGGTTCAATTGCGTCCCCTTCGGCAGCAAAACGTTGATGCCGCCGTTCATTTGGTACGCATAGTTTCGGCCGACTACGCCTTCTCCCGTCTTCGGGTCGTAGGGCTTGCCGATACCGGAAAGCAGCAACAAACGCACGTTGTGCATCTGGAACGCAGCAAGGATCACCATGTCCGCCGGCTGCTCCACTTCCCGGCCTTGCGCGTCGATGTAGACCACGCCTGTCGCACGCTTCTTGTCCGCGGTGAGCAGCACCTTCGTCACCTGCGCCTTCGTACGCAACTCGAAGTTCGGCTTTTTCAGCAAGACCGGAAGAATCGTGGTCTGCGGCGACGCCTTCGAGTACATATAACAACCGAAGTCTTCGCAAAAGCCGCAGAAGTTGCACGGCCCGAGACGGACGCCATATGGGTTCGTATACGGCTGCGATGCGTTGGCAGCCGGCGCCGGATAGGGATGGAAGCCGACTTCGCGGGCAGCCTTTTCGAACAGGGACGCACCGAGTCCATTCTTGAGCGGCGGCGTCACGTATTCACTGCTTCGCACGCCCTCAAGGGGATTGCCGCCGGCTTGCAGCTTGCCGTTCAGATTGCCCGCCTTGCCGGACGTGCCGAATACCTTTTCGGCGAAATCGAAGAACGGCTCCAACTCCTCGTACGTCACACCGAAGTCCTGCACTTGCATTCCTTCGGGAATGAACTTCTTGCCGTAGCGCTGTTCATAGCGCGTGCGCAATTGAAGCTCTTCCGGCAATATCCGGTAGTGCATGCCGTTCCAGTGGAATCCGGAACCGCCCACTCCGGTACCCAGCAGGAACGAACCGTGTTGACGGTAGGGCACCGCCAGATCGTCAACGCCGTGGCGGACCGTCACCGTCTCCGCGGAAAGATCCTGAAAGAGCTCGCCACGCACCGCATACTTGAGTTCGTCGATGACCTTGGGATAGTTCGCGTCGGTAGGCGTATCGCGCATGGCGCCACGCTCCAGCGCGACAACGTTGAGTCCTGCGGCCGTCAATTCCTGCCCAAGAATCGCACCCGTCCATCCAAACCCCACAATGACGCAATCGACCTTATCTTTCTTGATTGCCACCGCATTTACCCCCGCCTACCATCGATCGACACAGGACCATACGGGTACTTGACCCCCGGCTGCTCGATCCAATCCGCAAAGTCGGCACGCGCCCCCGGAAATCCGACCAGTTTCCAGCCGATCATGTCCTTGTTCCCGCCGTAAATCGGGTCTGCCAGAAAACCTTCCTTCGTATTACCGAGTAGCAGCGAGAAGAAAGTTCGAGCCGGCACCGTATCGAAATGCACCTTGTTGTGCTCGATATCGAGGAGCACCGCGTCCTGCAGCTTGGTCTCGAGTTGAGAGAACGTCTTGCCGCCGTACCGTTTAGCGCAGTAGCCGTCGCATTCCTTGATGCCGTGACGATAGATGTCACGCGGCGTCATATTCATCTGATAACCCAGTTCTGGGGGCTGGTCAGGATGAAACGGGCCTTGCATGTACCAGAGTTTTCCGTGCCCATAGGCAGTCTCCATCTGGCGATCAATGTACTCGGGCACTCCGGCCTTCAATGCACCAGGGCCAAGGCCATCTTCGGGAATCAGACGGTCGACTGCCGATTGGACGAATGCCCATTCGGCATCGGCAAAAAAGGTGGGATGGTAGGCTGCCGAGTTCTGGCCGGCGCCTGAAACAGGCGCAGACGAAGCGTGATCGTTGTTTTCACTACATGCGGTTTGAAGGGTTGCGCCGGTCGCAACTGTCGCCGCGGGAACAATGGCCAACACTTGTCGCAAGAAGCGACGGCGCGGCTCCTCCTGGTGAGACATGGTCTATACACCTGATATTGGAATTGAACGCAAGACGCCCCGCAGCCTCGTATCAGTTCAACCAGCCCCAACTGCGCGCGAGTTCCACCTCGCGGCCTAGCAATCCGAGAAAAACTGGCGGCGCGCGACTATCCGACTGGTGCGCATTGTCCGAGATCTCTCCTTGGCAAACAAACCAGAAAAACTTTAAACAACAGATAGAAAAGCTTCCTCATCCACTACTGCGCTCCAAAAATGGCAGCAAGCTGAGAAGACGGCGCGCCCAAAGACGTCTGCAGCAGCCCGTGCGCGTCTTCCCAATAGAGCGCGGGCGTGGCGTCCGCGCCCAGTGCGGCCATTAGTTGCCCGTTCTCGTCCAGTTTCCGCTTCGTCGCGGCATCGATGGTCGCGAGCGGAGCAATCCCCGTCGAATCGAGCGACTTCATGTGCCCCGGAGCGTTGTTCGCATTGACGTTGTATTGCGTCGCCTCGTGATCGCGGAACGCTTGCTCCGGGTGCTGGGCAGCCAATAGCGCAGCTGCCTTTCCATAGCTCGTCGGCGTCAGGATGCCAACGATAATGTTGCGCACCTGGACCTTGCCCGCTTTCACCCACGGCTGCGAATCCGCCCACAAGCGACTGCAGTACGGACAATTCGGATCGGTGAACACGTAGACGATACGTTGGGCGGCCGGATTGCCGTCGACGATCCAATGACTGTGCTCGAGCTGCCCCCATACGCCACCGCTCAACCGTGTCCCGACCGCCTTCTCCAGCGGAGACTTCGTCAAATCGTTGGCTTGCGCATCGATCATCGTACCGACGATCACATACTTTCCATCGTCGGTGCTGTAGAACGCGAGGGGCTGCTGCCCTTTGAACGCCGCCCACCCTTTCATTCCGGGCAGCGCCGGTAACGTCGGTCCGACGATCTGCATGCCGGTTTCCTTGCTTAGCGTTTGGAGTGCAGCCGGAATCGACGTTCCGCCCGGGGGCCCGTTGCGGCCGCGCTCCGCGCCCATTGCCACCAAGGCCGAGGCCGCCGCAGTCAGCGTCAGAGCGCTCGCTGCATACATGATGAATTTGGTTCGCGAAGTCATAGTTTCCTTTTCGGTTCGTGGACGTTGGTCGTTAGGCGAATCTGCCGTCCCGCGCAAGCTAGCTGCGAGACGATTCATGAACCTGCTGAAAGTGCGGAAAGCAGTTGAGCGGTATCGGCTTCGCCCACTAGCCTGGATCGGCGACGCTCCTGCCCGTCCGGATCGAAGAACACCAAGGTCGGTGGTCCCACAACATCGAATGTCTTCATCAGCGCTTGTGCATCGGCATCCGGTTGAGTCACATCCGCCTTGATCAGCGCGATCGACCCGAGCGCGTCAATCGCCTTGGGATCGGTGAAGACCGTGCGATCGATGGTCTTGCATGAGGTGCACCAGTCCGCCGTGAAATCGACCATCACGCCGTTCCCTTTCCTTCTAGCATCGGCAAGCGCCGCTTGCATCGCGGGCAAACTTCGGACGGTTGTAAAATGCAGCTCATCGGCTGTGCCAGCAACGTGTGATGCGCGAGCCGATGGCGCGAAAACGGCGAGAGGTTGAAAAAGGCTCGTTGCACCCGCCAATGCGCCGACGAGCGCGGCACCCCCCCAAATCCCGCTGAACGCTGCCCCACTTCGACACAGTACCGCCGCCGCGATCGATCGCATCGATGCACGCGCGAGCGTCGCAGCAACGGCGAGCAGCCATGCTCCCCATGCCGCGAGAGCGACTTGTTCGGGCAGCACGCGATCGATGATCGTGAGGGAAGTAGCAAGCAAGGCAAAACCCATCGCGACATTCACGCGATTCATCCACGCACCGGGACGAGGCATGTATCGCGCACCCAAGGTGCCGACGACAAGAAGCGGAATGCCCAGCCCGATTCCGAGCGTCAGCAGCAAAAGCGCGCCCCAGCCGATATCGCCCGATCGCGCGATGTAAAGCAACGTTCCGGCGAGCGGCGCTGTCATGCACGGCCCCACCAGCAACGCGGAAAATATGCCGCTGACCGCGGCGCCGACTACTGTGCCCGGTTTCGCGCTGCCGCCACCCTTGGTTAACTTGTCGCGAATGCGCCCCGGCAACTGCAACGTATAGAATCCAAACGTCGACAGTGCCAACGCGGCCAAAACGACAGCGAACAACGTGTTGATCCACCACTGCTGCAGCAAGACTTGCACGTTGTGCCCCGCCAGTGCCGCAATCAGCCCGAGTCCCGCATATACGAGCGCCATTGCTGTCACGAATGTCGAACAGAGCACGAATCCCCTGCCCCGCGTGGCGCGCGCGCCGACCACGAGCGAAGTGACGATAGGCAGCATCGGCAGCATGCAGGGCGTGAATGCCATCGCTAACCCGAGCGCGAAAAATACGGCGATAGCGGCGGCAGGACTCAGGTGGTGCAATGCGTTATCGATTGAGGCGTCCGTCGCACCCAGCGTCGATTGAAGCGCCGACTTGAATCCAACGTTCTGCGCTGATGGTGTTTCGCCCGCGGAGTCGACGTGCGGGACCGCATCGTTGCCCGCGTTTTCGTTCGCGACGTTCGCATGTACCGCATCTTGTCTACCCGCCACGTCGATTTCGCGGGTCTGCGGCGGAAAGCACACGCCTGCTTCGGCGCAACCTTGCCACGTCACGCGGATACGGCGCGCCCCACCGATATCGACGCGCGCTTCCTTCGCGCCGTGGTAGATCTCGACCACCCCGAAATTCGGATCAGCCTTCTTCTCGCCTGGTTCGGACTCGGTCTTGAGCGCGGCTCCATCTCGAGCATCCACCGCCGCGATACGGTCCCGATACAAGTAATAGCCTGGCGCGATATTGAAGTCGAGCACGAGCGACCGGGAATCCGTGCGATCCATGGAAGTTGACAGCGCAAACGCCTTGTCAGGGGACAAGAGCGTGTTCGGATCGACGGCATGAGCGGCGATAGGCACGAAACCAGCAAAGCCGGCCGCACCGGCAAAGAGTCCGCGGGTAACCAGCTTTTGCAGCATTCCAGCGATTTTCATCCAATATCGTCAGTCGAGAACCAAGTGGAGAGATCGAAAGGCCAGCAGGCCGGTCACGGAAGCACGGCCCCTCGGCGAAGCTCGAGACGAGCCGACGATACGGCGACAGAGTTAACAGTGGGTTAACGCGCGATCCGTTACCATTGGCGGCTACTATCCAGTGCGGCCGTTGGTATAGACACATCCGATGTTTCGTATTCTCCTCGTCGAAGACGACCCTTCACTCGCTGTCGGCATCAGTGCAGGCCTACGCATGGCTGGTTTTTCCGTCGAGCGCGTAGGCTCCGGCGCGCGCTCGCATATTGCGATGGGGGAGAAGCACTTCGACCTCGTGCTGCTCGACCTTGGCCTGCCGGACCAAGACGGACTCGAAGTGCTGAAGACTTGGCGCGCGCGGGAAATCGTCACCCCCGTTCTCGTCGTAACCGCGCGCGACTCCATCGAACATCGCATTGAAGGCTTGACGTCCGGAGCCGATGACTACGTAATCAAACCATTCGACCTTGGCGAACTCATCGCACGCGTGCATGCGCTCATTCGGCGGGCGACGGCAGTTGGCATGGATACGCTGCAGCACGGGCGGTTGCGCTTTTCTCTATCGACCGGTGCCGCCTGGCTCGATGACGAGCCCGTCGCGCTGTCGCGCCGGGAGACGGTGCTCCTAAGTGTGCTATTGAGGCAACCACAAGCGGTATATAGTGTTGACCAGTTGCGCGCCTATCTCTACGGTTCGGACGACTGCATCGAAAGCAATGCACTCAGCGTTCACATTCACCACCTCCGGCGCAAGCTCGGCATGCAAGTGATCGAGACAGTGCGAGGTATCGGTTACCGCCTAGGGAACTTGAACTGATGCCCGATCTCGGAAGTCTACGATTTAGACTGCTCGCCATCATCGGCATCTCGACCGTGCTACTGACCGGCGCGACGAGCCTATGGATGTTCCGCGCGGTACAGACCGAGCTGACTCACACGCTCGACAGCCGCCTGACAGCGTCAGCACGCATGGTCGCCGGCATGCTGGCCACGCAACTGCAAGGCCCCCAAAGCCAGTTCGATAAGAGCGCGGCTGCAGCGTCGCCCGCTGCCGCGCCCGTCACCGATAGCTTGGCCTGCGAAATCAGCGTGATGAGCGGCGGCAAGGCCCTGCGTACGATCGCGCGCACCGTCAATGGCCCGAGCTGGGGCGACCTCGGGCCGGGATTCTCAACAGAAACGTTTTCCGGCGAACGCTGGCGCACCTATTCGCTTCTGGTCGGCAATTTGCGAGTCACGACCGCCGATCGCATGTCAGTGCGTTCCATGCTGCAGCGCGACCTGGCGTTTACGGCGCTCCTGCCGTTCTCGATAGCCTTTCTCGGCGTGATGGCGATGATCTGGATGGGCGTTTCTCGCGGTTTGGCACCACTCGAACGGATCCGGAAGATCGTGGCGGCGCGCAGCCCCGGCGACGATAATCCGATTTCGTTTCCGAATGTGCCGTCGGAGCTCGTGCCGCTCACCGACACCATTCAGCAGTTGGTATCGCGTATGTCGGCCGCCATGGCGCGCGAGCGCCAATTCACCGACGCCGCTGCACACGAACTTCGTACACCGCTTGCCGGCGTCAAGCTGCATCTACAGGTGCTGCGAATGGCCATCGATATCCGCTCCAGCCCCGCCGAGGTCGGTACCTCGCTCGATCTCGCGCAATCCGATGTCAGGCGGATGCAGCATGTCTTGGATCAGTTGCTTCGGCTCGCTCGAGTGGAGACATCGGCAAGCTCCGATTCGATCGAGGATCGTTGCGATGCGCAGACAACAGCTATGGGCGTGTTGGACGAGTTGGGTAGCGCGACTGGCGAGCAAGATCGCCTAGTCTTGTACAGCACCCTCGCCGAACCTGTCGATGCCGCAATGCCCGAAACGCTGCTCGCTATGGCGCTGCGGAATCTATTGGACAATGCATTGCGTTATTCGCCAGAACTCGCACCCGTTACTTTTACGCTATCGAGAGGTGGCGAGGACACGGTCTCCTTCATCGTCGAAGACAACGGACCGGGGATGACCGAGGCCCAGATTGCGGAAGCGCCCCGGAGGTTCTGGCGTGGACACAGCGATTCGGAAGGCAGTGGTCTCGGGCTCGCCATCGTCGCCGCGATCGCGAACCGTGTGCATGGCCGGCTGGTACTGGCTGACCGCGCCGACCGCGCCGGCCTGCGCGCGACCCTTCACGTGCCATGCGCGCAAGTACCCGTTCGCAACGGAATGTCCGCGCGATCGCGGGCTGCCCTTCCCCGCACGATTTGATTGCATCGCCATGTCGATCGGTTCGCTCGCCCTCCCCATCCCGCCGCTGATCTTCATGTTTAGCGTCGCGGTCGCATTGCTGGTTGGTTGGATGGCGGCGAGCCATCGCAGCGCGATCGACGCGGACATCTTTGCCATCGTTGCCGGCGGCCTAGTCGCCGCACGCGTCGCATTCGTGCTTCGATTGTTGCCCCTATACCGGCACGACTGGGGAGCAATGTTCGATATCCGCGACCTCGGCTTCGATCCGCTCGTCGGCATGGCCGCGGGTACGCTCATCGCCGCTTGGCGGCTACTACGAAGCAAGGCATCGCGATTGCCGCTCGCGCTGTCGCTGACGGCCGGCCTAATCTCCCACGCGTCGGCCCGGTCATTGATCGACGAGTGGCATGCTTCGCCGACCATTCCGCCGGTCGCATTGCAATCTCTAGACGGCGCGCCGGGTACTCTAGGAACGGACGGCATGCCCACGGTCGTGAACCTCTGGGCGACATGGTGCCCACCGTGCCAAGAGGAATTGCCCGCATTTGCCCAAGCTCAGGCGGAACATCCGGGCATACGTTTCGTGTTCGTCGATGAAGGCGAAGCGGCACAGACGGTTCGGCGCTATTTCGAGCGGCACTCGCTGCTGCTCGGCAACACGTGGCTAGACCAAAGTTCGACGCTCGCAGAGCGCGTTCGCACCGCCGGTTTCCCTGCTACGTTGTTTTACGATCGCAATGGCCGATTGCTGGAAACGCATCTCGGGCCATTTTCAGCCGCGACGTTGCACGATGCGCTGGAGCATCACTTCGGGTCGGCAGCCGCAAGGTAGGGCTGCCGATCCGCCTTAGTAGCTTGCTTTCGCCGGTTTGGCATCGATCTGCCACGTTTCGCTGACGATCCGAGCATTACGGTAAGTCAGGATGTAACGCACGCGGATCGGCTGCTTGCCCTCGAACATGACATTGGCCGTTACGCTAGCACCCTTCGGGTTCGCGGCCTCTTCGACTGCGTCGATCGACACCTTCATCTGCCCCTGGACCTTTGTGAACTTTTCCCACACGCCGCGAATCGCGTCGGTGCCCGTGTAGGTGCCGTCCAGCGGGCCGCCGACCCAATTGAATTGCGCGTTGTCGGCGTAGCCACGCATCAACTGCGCGACGTCGCCGGACGCGATGGCCTCGAAGTGTTGCTGCGCGTCGGACGACGGCATGTCGGCCAGCGCGGCGGTCGATGCGATTGCGACTACGGCAGCGAGTGCGAATTTCTTGATCATGAGATATCCGAAATATGAAATTGAGCGGACTGCGCGGTAGTAGACGTTCGCCGTCTCGCTTTATTCCATCCTGGGCCAAATTAATCCGCGATCGGCACGGACTGCGCGGAGCTACGTAGCTGGCTATTGGGCATTTTCAACGAGACCGAGAAGAGCAAGGCCGCAAAGATGGCGCCGGTCGTATATACGAGGTGGAAACTATGCCCCACGTCGCTGAGGGCCGATGCTACGCTGGCCCCACCCATGTCGACGACCTTGTCGGACGTACCATGGGCCGCCAGGGAAACGGACTTTGCGCCCCGCGCGGCCGCACTTGCCAAACTTCCGACGCCAGACGCTATCAATGCCCCGGCCAAAGTCGATCCGCTCGCGCCCCCCACAGAACGCAACACGAGTAGCGCGCCCGTCCCTGCACCGATATCCTCGGTGCGCAGTGCGTTTTGTGCGCTGGTCATCGATCCGATCAGACAAACTCCTACGCCGAATCCGGTAACCATCATTCCTACGATGACCGACCATAGCGGAGCGTCCAAGGGAAGCACTGACAGCAGCAGCAAACCGCAAATACTCTGCATCGACGCGATCCGCAGTGCGGCTCGCATTCTGCCGAAATGCTGAGCCCATTTACTTCCCGTTATGTTCCCGAGCGCACTCGCGAGCATGAACGGCGCAACATAGATTCCAGACTGACCAGCCGTATCGCCGCGAGCGAATTGAAAGTACAGCGGGATCGAAAACAGACAAAGGAATACCAGCACAGACGCGAGCGTCGAGACTGAAATACTGCTGACGAAACTCGAGCTTCTAAATATTTGAGGAGGTAGCAATGGATCGCGAGCGCGTAGTTCCTGGATGATGAGGCAGAACATCAAGACGACGCTTGCTCCGACCAGCCCGAAAATCTCTATCGAATTCCAGGCGTAAACGTTTCCACCCCACCCAAGCGCAAGCAGTGAGAGGGAAAGGGCCCCGGAAAGCAAAACCATCCCAACGATATCGAGCGTCGGCCGCCGTATCCATGCAGGTGCCGTTAGCCGACGCATTCCACTCTGGCAAACGAATACGGCTAAAAGTCCGAGGGGAAGATTGATCCAGAAGATCCATCGCCAAGAGATGCTCTGAGCCACCAACCCGCCGAGGACGGGGCCGCTGAGAGACGCGGTTGCCCATACCGCGGAGATATATCCCTGATAACGCCCCCGCTCGCGAGGCGCAACGACGTCGGCGATGGCGGCCTGAGTGAGCGCGGTTAGCCCCCCGCCTCCCAAGCCTTGAAGCGCGCGAAATCCGATGAGTTGTGGGAGCGACTGTGCCATGCCGCAGAGAACGGACGTTGTGACGAATCCAACGATGCACGTCAGCAGAAGCAACCGCCGCCCGTATAGGTCGGAGAGTTTCGCATACACCGGAGTGCTGACGGTCGAGGTGATCAAATAGGCCGCCACGATCCACGACAGTTGATCGTAAGAGCCCAGATCATGTGCCATCGCCGGAATAGCGGGGATGACGGCTGTCTGATCGAGGGCGGCGAGTAGAATGCATATCACCACACCGAACATCACCCGCACGATCTCTTGGTGAGAAAACGTGATGGACGCTTGGTCGACGACTTCTCGTTCGTTGGGTAACTTTAACGATTCCACCATGATTCCATTTCGTTGACGTTGCAAAGCTGCGCAGCCCATCCCGAGCGACCGCAAGTTCAATGTGGGGCGACCAAGTCCGGGGTGCCTCCGATGACTCTTTCGGGGATGGCTATCGGTGTGCGGACCACAATCAGATAAATGAACGCAGCCACAGTCGAGACAACTGCAGCGCTCAGGAAGGCACCGACGAACGAGTGCGTCTGGTCGACGACGATACCAGTAACAAGAGGCGCAAACGCACCGCCTAGGAATGCGCCGAATGCCATGATGCTTCCGAGCGAGCCGACGATATGGCGTGGCGCAACAACATTCACCAGCATCCAGCACGCGCCGCTCGCAACATAAAGAAAGAGGAAAGCAATCGACAGCAAGACTACGATCGACACAACGCTGTCGGCAAACGCGACGAATACGGTGAACACGGACGCCAGCGTCAACCCGACGCAAATCGGCCATTTCCGACTATTGATGGGTGTCACTCCACGCCTTGCGAGCGCATCGACAATGAAACCGCTAGAAAACATTGCGATCGTTCCAAATACATATGGAATCGAAAGAACCCAGCCGGCCTGGGCGATCGAAAGATGGAACCTCTGCTCGACGTAAGCAGGTAGCCAGGTCAGGTACAGCCACACCATGTACACGACGCCGATGAAACCCAACGTCATGCCGATCGTCGTTCGCGATCCCGCCAGACTACGCCACGCTGCGAAAGAGATGGCCCTTTGGCCTGTCCCTGGATTCTCTCCCTCTTCCAGGTAACGCTCTTCCTCTCGCGTAAGCGCAACCTCATTCCGGTTTCGATATAGCAGGTACCAAACGGCGGCGGTGACTGCGCCCGCTCCCCCCATGATCATGAACATCCCCCGCCATCCGAACACAAGCATCAAGCCTGTCAGAAACGGCGGCGCGATTGCAGGCCCTATCGTCGAGCAAGTCTGAAAGATGCCCTGTGGGCGCCCCCGCTCCCTCAGCGGAAACCAGTCACAGATGATCTTCGGAACCGAAGGAAAGAGCGGTGTTTCGGTGATTCCCAATACGATGCGTGCGCCCAACATGAATTCCATCGAACCGGCCAGGCCGCCGGAAAACTGCGCAAGCGACCAAAGCAGCATGCCGAGTCCAATCATGATCCGACATCCTAGCCGATCGATTAGCGCACCCATCGGGATCTGCGAAAACGAGTAGGCGAAGAGAAACGCTGAAAGCAGCACGCCCATCTGGGTCGCGCTCAATCCAAGTTCATCGCGAACCGCATGGTTCGCAATAGCAAGCGTACTTCGGTCCAGAAAGTTGATTGCTCCCGCAATTGTGAGAATAATGACTGCCGTTCGTTGCGTGCGCTTCATGAGCATCGTCTTTTGCGTCATCTTTCGTCTCCTTCCAGGCACTCGCTGATGTTCGTGGGCAGGTTTCTCGACCTTGTCTCCACGGAGAGTCTCTGCATCACGCTAGCTCGCGCAAAACCTCCAATACGCGATCGACAACGAGCTCGGTCACGCGAGCCTCGGACTCGCGGGTGACCCCGGCGATATGCGGCGTTAAGATCAGGTTTTTCAGCCCGCGATACTGAGGACTCGCAACGAGCGGCTCGCGCTCGAAGGCATCGATCGCGGCGCCTCCGAGGTGCCCGGTTCTAAGCGCCGCGACAAGCGCTTCGTCATCTACGATCCCTCCCCGTGCGGCATTAATCAGAACCGCTCCGGGCTTCATGCCACGGATCCGTGCGGTGTCCATCAGCGCGCGGGTCTGCTCTGTCAACGGAACGTGCAATGTCACGACATCGCTGCATGCGAGCAACGATTCGAGTGACAGTCGCCGATAGCGAACCCCGACTGGATCATTGCTGTCGCTCACGTCATGAACCACCACCTGCATGCCGACTGCTTCAGCAAGCTCGGCCGTTACGCGCCCGATGCTTCCGAACCCGACAACGCCTAACGTCTTGCCGGCAACTTCGCGTCCGAGGTTCAGCCTTTCTTTGGGCCATGCGCCATCGACAACTTCTTCTGTCGAATGGTAAGCGCCACGAAGCAGCATCATCGCCGCCGCTATGACGTACTCGGCCACGCTGCGAGCGTTCGCACCCAAGGCTGGAATCACCGCAATTCCGCGAGCGGAACAGGTAAGCGTGTCGATGTTGTCGAGTCCGACGCCGAGCCGTCCTACCACTTTGCAACGTGGCATCGCGCTCAACAGCTCTCCCTTCACTTGGGTGAGCCTTCTAACGATCAACGCATCTGCCGTTTCGACTGCGCGCAACAGTTCATCAGGCTTGCCTACCAGATCAGGGTCGTAATGGACCGAATGCTCGAGCGTGAGCTTCTCTATCGCATTGGGGAGAATGCTTTCTGGGATAACGATATGCATGAGCCTTCCCTCGATGACAGAATCAATTCTTCTTGTATTGCAGCAGACCACCCGTCACCTTCGGCGGCCGCGCGCGGATCGCCTCCTCGATCGGATCGGTTCCCCAGCCCGGTCGATCCGGAATCACGACCTGACCATGCTTGAACTCCGGGGCGTGCGTGAACAACTCCTCCTCCCAGGGCAAGCGATCCACGTCGATTTCCATGATCTGCAGATTCGGTACGGCCGCGGCAAAATGCAAATTCATGAAGGAACAGAGGTCGCCATAGAAGTTATGCGGTGCGACGTTCACGTCGTATGCATCGGCGACGGCGGCGATCTTGGTGGCCTGAAAGACACCATTCCATACAGCGTCGACAATTGCGACGTCGACGGCTTGATGCTTGAAATACGGCAGGAAGTTGCGCATGCCGAGGAGCGTCTCGCATGAGCTGATCGGATGCGGGCTGTGCGACCTGACATACGCCAGCGCTTCGGGGTGGTGCAAATCGATTTCAACCCAGAAAAGGTCGAAGTCGCTCAGTTCGCGCAGCACCTTGAGCAAACCATCCGGCTTCGCATTGAAGTTGAAGTCGATAAGGATCTCCATGTCCGGCCCCGCACCATCGCGTAAAGCTTCGAGATGGTGGCGGACATTTCTTATCAGTTTTTTGTCGACCGTAAGCTCAGGTTTGAACGGCACTGCAAAGCCGGGCCTCCAAGCGTAGGCATCGCCCTCATCATGAATGAACAAGTTCGTTTTGATCGCTTTGAAACCGCGTTCGCGCGCCTCCGCGGCGGTGCTCTGGACACCCTGCAAGTCTTTGACTGCCGGCGGATAGAAGGTCGGATGGTTGATTCTCCACGTCGGACAGTGGGACCAATATATCGGCGCACTATCGCGAACCTTCCCGCCCAGCAGCTCGTAGCACGGCACGTTCAGCGCCTTGCCCTTCGCATCCAAGAGTGCGTTCTCCAACGCCCCGATAGCTTGCCCGATGACGCTTCCGGGGGCCGGCCGCGTCAAGCAGTTGGCGAGTTGGACGAATCGCTCGTGTTCGTTGACGTCCAAGCCAATCAGTCGGCGCTTGATCTGATCGATGACACCCGTGACGCCTGGGGAGCCGAACCCTTCGTCGTACTCGCTCCATCCGACCACGCCCGAGTCCGTCGATAACTTTACGAAGTAGTAGTTTCGCCACCCAGCATCACAGGCAAGCGTCTCGACCGATGTAACCTTCATTGTGAGCTCCAAATTGCTATGTACTACGATCGCTCGACCCGCTACTTTGGCTTCCTTCTTCTCGCACTTTCAAGCCCAGATCAGATTTGAAGCCTCTCTGAACCGCGTTTCCGGCAAGGAGTCAATTTCACAAATCGAAGCGCATTTTTGATAAAGATTCACTACTCGACGTGCGCGTTACCTTTCAGCCGATCGAATTGCTCGCGCCATGCCGCGACTTGGACCGGCAGTGCCCGTAGGGTGCCCATCTGCCGCTCAAGTAACATCGCGAAACAAGCGTAGATCGGTTGATGAGCCGTGAAAAGCTGAACTTTTTTGATGTGAGATCAAGAAAAGGTGATGCTCCCGCGCATATCGATGTGTCATTCTTCGAGCAGCGAAAAGCCCACTTCGTCGAGAGCACCCATGATTCTTCGAGCCCTACGCGCCTTCCTGGCCTTCCATCGACTCGGCACGGTCGCCTCTGCAGCTCGGGAGGTGAACTTGTCGGCGGCAGCCGTGAGTACACAACTCAGACTTCTCGAAGAGCGGTTAGGGACGAGCCTCTTCGTGCGCACGAAGCGCTCGATGGTGCTCTCGTCCTCCGGAGTGCGATTGGTACCGTTGGCGGAACGACTGCTCGCCGACTATGAGGAAATGCTTTCGCTGTCGAGTTCCGAGACACTGCAGGGCAGGATTACCCTTGGGGTTATCAATTCAGTCTTGATCGGCATTTTTCCCGCGGTGCTGCTTCGGTTGAAATCTGAGCATCCCCGTTTTCAAATAAAGGTCGAAATTGGAACATCCCAGAATCTTGTGAGCAAAGTTGAGGCAGGTTTGCTCGACGCGGTCGTGGTTAATATGCCGCCGACTGCGCTCGACGACGATTTCGCCGTCCACCCGTTATATACGGACCCGGTTGCCCTCATACAGCCCGCCTCGATGACGTACGCGTCCTTTACCGAAGCGTTGCGGAATGAGCCTTATCTAGCGCTGGAAAGGAACACATGGGTCGGTCGCGCGATAGACCAATTTCTGATTAGGGAGGGCGTGACGGCTCAACCCGCCTGGGAGCTGGACTCGCAAATCGCCGTGCTTTCCGCGGTACGCTCTGGCCTCGGCGTTTCGATCTTGCCGTTGATCCGCGGGACCGATGTCGAGCAAGACCACGCGGTGAGGACGGTACGTCTAAGTGGGATCGAGCGAGTCGTTACGCTGATCGAAAAGCGCGTTCATCCTTACGCGCACTTGACTGCCGAGCTGATTCGCACCGTCATGGACGTATCGCGAGAGCACGACACTTCGACGCAGCAACGGACAAGGTGCCCGCGCTCTGCTAGGCGAACCGATACAACTTCGCCGGATTGGTGACGAATATCAGTTGCTGCCAATCCGCGCGCCCGATCCAGCCGGCGATAACATCCAGCATGCTCGCATCATCCGGCTTGTCAGTTTTTTGGGTCGGATGGGGCCAGTCAGTTCCCCACAGCATCCGCTCCGGCGCCATGTCGATCAGTGCTTTCGCTACAGGCGCGACATCTCCGTAGGCGGGCGCTCCCGTCTTGCTGTCGACGTATGGACCTGACAGCGTGATCCACGTGTTGCCCTTCTCAACAAGGCGTCGCGCCGTGCGTAAGGCATCCGACGACAGGCCGCCGGGTTGCGGCACGTGCGCTATATGATCAATCACAAGCGGACAAGGCAGCGCCAGAAGATGACGCTCCAGTTCGGGCAGGCGCGCGCCCTGCACGACCAGTTCGATATGCCATCCGAGGCCCGCAATGCGCGCGGCGAGTGGCGCGAGCATGTCGAGCGTCGTCTCGCCCGGATAGCTCAGGTTGAAGCGAACCGCGCGAATGCCCCCGCCATCGAGTTTGTGCAGTTCCGCATCGCTCACTGAAGCGTCGACGACGGCAACGCCGCGCGCATTGTCACCGAACTGCTCGAGGGCTTGCAGCGTGCAACGGTTATCCGTTCCGTACGTCGACGGCGTCACGACCACATTGCGCTTGACGCCGAGGCGCGTCTGCAGGAGCCGGTATTGTGCGACTGTCGCATTCGGCGGACGCAGCGTCGTGCCTGGCGCGACCGGGAAGCGGTCGTCGTAGATGTGCATGTGACAATCGACGGTGCCATCCGGCAGGCTGAACGCTGGCCGTTCCGTGCCGTTCGACCAGGTTTCTTCTGCGCAAACCAACTTCGGGAGCGCAGCGGTAGCCAGCGCGGCACCGGCGAAGGCCAGAAACTCACGTCTCGCAATGGGCCGCGTCATCAAACGGTCTCCGTCTTGCCAGCGACATGGCTCGCCTGTCCGTTACGCGTCAGCAACAGCAGAGTCGCGACGCTCACAAGCGTGAGAATGGCGAGCGGCATCAATGCGAGCGCATAGCTGCCCGTTGCATCCTTCACCCATCCGTAGACATTCACCATCAGGCCGCCACCGAGGAGGTTCGCGATTGCATTCACCGTCGCGAGACCCGCTGCCACGGCGCTGTTGGACAGCATGTCGGTGGCGAGCGCCCAGAAAGGCCCCTTGAACGAATACGCGCCGACCAGCACCGCGCAGAGCATGCAGATCGTCGGCAGCAGCGAGCCGCTCAGTGACGTCGCGAACAGGCCCAAGCCAATCAGCAGCATGGGCACGACCGTGTGCCAGCGGCGTTCGCCGAGACGGTCCGAGCGCCGGCCCCAGTACACCATCAGTACAGATGCGATCGCGTATGGGACGGAGTTCAGCAGCCCCGTCTGCATGACGGTCAGCCCAAACGACTTGAGCAGTTGTGGCTGCCAGACGGACAGGGTGCTGCCCGCCGCGGATGCGCACGCATCGACGAGCGCGAGACACAGCACGTAGCGGTTGCGGAACAGCTGTGTGAGCGGCAGCGACGGCACCTTTCTCGGCGTCTTGTGAGCGGTGGCAAGTTCATCGACGAGCCACGTACGTTCTTCGTCGTCGAGCCACTTCGCATTTTTTGGCTTGTCCGTCAGCATGAATAGACACGCGATGCCTAGCAGCACGGTCGGGACGCCTTCGAGAATGAAGAGCCACTGCCACCCGCGCAGGCCCCACAAGCCGTCCATCTGCAGAAGCAGTGCCGAGATCGGCGAGCCGATGAAGCTCGCGGCCGGAATCGCGACCATGAACGTCGCGACAATGCGCGCGCGATATGTCGGCGGAATCCAGTACGAGAGATACAGCAGCACGCCGGGAAAGAAGCCCGCTTCGGCGGCGCCGAGCAGAAAGCGCAGGACATAGAACGACGTCGCGTTATGCACGAGCGCGGTCGCCGCCGACACGATGCCCCAAGTAATCATGATCCGCGCGATCCAGATCCGCGCGCCGTACTTTTGCAGTGCGAGATTGCTCGGCACCTCGCAAAAGAAGTAGGAAATGAAGAACAGGCTGCTGCCGAAGCCGAACACCTTCGCCGACATGCCAAGGTCGTGATTCATTTGAAGGGAGGCCATGCCCACGTTGCCCCGGTCGATAAAGGCAAGCAGATAGCACACCATCAGAAAGGGAATGAGTCGCCAGACGACCTTTCGTATCGTCCGGCGCTCGATCGTGGACTTGTCCATAAATCCAGTTTGCATCGTCGTCTCCGTTTATTGTGCGCCTGCGCGCTGATTCGTGAATCGTTGCCATGCAATGACGGCGATGGCGCCACTGGCGAGCACCACCGCCATGACTGCGAACGTTTGTCGTACGCCTAGCGCTTCGGACGCGGTCCCAACAAGCAGATAGCCGAACGGCATCGTGCCGTTGTAGGCCATCCCGTACGTGCCGAACGTGAGCAGCAGGACCTGACGCGCGGGTGTCTCGACCGCACTGGACACGCCGATGGCGAGCGCATGCGCGAGCATCAGCTTCACGCCGAGCGCGCCGAGCAGCGACAGCGTGAAAAGACTGGCCGTCAGGACCAGCGACGCCGTGAGCACCCACAGCGTCGCGCGCTTTGCGTTGGCCGAACTGATCCGCGAACCGGCAATCGGCGCGACGATCAGCTGCGGTCCATACAGCAAAAAATTGAGCAGTGCGAGAATCGCCGCCGACCCCGACAGGTGATACACGAGCAGGTTCAGCGTGACATTCAGCGTCCAGCTTCCGAGCACGGACGCGACCTGTCCGCTCAGATAACGTGTCAGCGACGCCTCGGCAAGCGCCGGAAACAGTCTGCTGACGAAGCCGGTTTGCGCCGCCACCGTCATGACAGCGCCCTGCCGCGCGTTTCGGGCGCGAAGAATACGACGACGGCGGCGGCGATGAATGCGACGATGGTTGTCGCAAGTCCCAGCACGAATCCGGCGGAAGTCGACGCGAGCGCGCCGATGATCAGCGGCGCGATGAAGCCGCCCAGACGGCCGCCGTTGTACGCGAGGCCCATCAGAAATCCGCGCGACGCCGTATTGCCGATGATCTCCGCGAGGAACGGTCCCGCTCCCGCGAAAATGCCGTTCACGCTGAAGCCGGTCAGAAAGATCGCGACCATCAGCAACAGCGCGTCCGAAGACAGGATGTACACGCCCACGGCCCCCGCCCCGATCAACAGATAGGTGAGGAACATCGGACGTCGGCCGAGCCGGTCGACGAAGGCAGAAAACAGCAGGAATCCGCTGATCGCGCCGAACTGCAGAGCAAGCACGAACTTCAGGCTATGCACGAAGTCGAGATGCTTCACCGTGACAAGGAACGTCGGCGTCCACGTGAAGACGCCCCAGTACAGGTATTGCAAAAAGAAGATGAACCCGAACGCCGTCAGCAATCCACGCACATTGAGCTTGCCGCTGCCCGCCGCGTCAACGCGCTGAACCTGCGACTTCGCCTGCTTGCGCTCCAGCCAGATCGGCGATTCAGGTGTTTTTCTGGCGACCCAGAAGAGGATGAAGAACGGCAACGCACCGATCAGAAAAAGCAGACGCCAGCTGTTGCCGCCAACACCGTTGTTCACGCCGCTGACGATGCCTGAAATCGTGATGGCGAGAATCGCGCCGATGGGCAACCCCATCTGCATCAGCGCGCCGCCCTTGCCGCGCCGGCTCGCGTGCCATGTCTCGGCAATCAGCGCGGCGCCGGCCGTCCAGGTACCGCCCATGCCCAACGCGCCGAAGAAGCGCAATGTCGCGAACCAGTGCTCGTTCGGCGCGAACGCAATCAGCCCCGAGAACAGCGAATAAATGCCGACGCAGAGCAACGCGGTACCGACGCGCCCCAGCCGGTCCGACACATAGCCGAACAGAATGCCGCCGACGATCTGCCCCGCCGCCGTGATGCTCGTGAACAAGCCCAACTGCGCCTTGCTCAAGCCGAACTGAAGGGCGAGGGTCGGCAGCAGAAGCGAAAGCAGGAACGAGTCGTAGCTTTCGAATGTCCAGCCCAGTCCCGCGAGCGACAACGAACGCCACTCGGTGCCCGTGATATTCCTGAGTCCTTTGGCTTCGGCACCGTCAATGAATTCGGTTGTCGCAACCGTTGCGCTCGTCTTCATGTCTTGTCTCCGGGAATAGCGAGGCGATAAGTAGTCGCCGCCGTCCCGCTGAAGAGCGCGGATTTTTCATCGGCGGACATCGCGGACGCGAGTCGTTTGAAGGTGTTCCACAGCACGCCGTAACTGAACATCCCTTTGTCGACGGGAAAGTTGCTTTCAAACATGCAGCGATCCACACCGAACCGTTCGACGCAGGTGTCGAAATACGGCCGCCACGCAGTGGCCAGTTCCTCGGACGAAGGCGGCAGCTCGCTCGTGGCGAAGTCGAAGCCGAACACGTTCATGCCCGCACCGCCAAGCTTGATGCGCGTGTTGGGCAGGTTCGCGAGGCGGGCGAGTTTCTGCTTCCATTCGGCGTGAACAGCCACGCGTTGACCGGCGTACGGACCCACACCCAGCGGACCGCCAAAATGATCGATGACGACCGTCACGCGATCCGCCGCATGCGCGAGTTCATACAGATCGTCGAGTTGCGTGTGATAGACCCATACATCGAGCGACAACCCGAAGCGGCCGAGCGCCCTGACACCCTGCCGGAAAACCGGATTCGCCATCAGGTCGCGCGGCGGCGTCACGGGGCTCGAACTCACTTCGGGACTCGCATGCCACGCGAGCGGATTGCGAATGCCGCACAGACGTCCACCCGATACCTGCAGCATGGTTTCGAGCACGGCATCGAGTTCCGCTCCAAGCGTCAGATCCGCGCCGCCGACGATCGCCTCGCAGCAGCGCGCCCGTCCATACGCGCCGCTCGCGAACATCGCGGCGATGCCGTTGGCGAACTCCACTTCGCCGACGGGCTTCATCGCATCGGGACCGTCCTGGCGCAACATCGAGCGGCATTGCACGTAGACCGTCGACACGACCCGATGCCCGCTCGCCACATCCTTTCCGAACTCATCCGCGAGATACCGCCCGGTCTGGCGGTCCCACAGATGATGATGCGCATCGACAATCAGCAGCTCAGGCTCCAGAACCGGCTCACTTCGCAAGGCAAGCCAGTCCTGTCGAACCGGAAGATGGGGCGCATGGACTATCTGCACAACGCTCTCTCGTCAGAACTTTTGGCGCATGCCAATCGTGATGCCCGTCTGGTTATAGCCGGGCGCGACCGTACCGTATCC
Organism: Paraburkholderia phymatum; assembly: GCF_038900715.1. GTDB lineage: Bacteria > Pseudomonadota > Gammaproteobacteria > Burkholderiales > Burkholderiaceae > Paraburkholderia > Paraburkholderia phymatum_A. Next base: position 22,425 of record NZ_JAYMRZ010000017.1, read on the forward strand.
ATTGACACCAAGCGTGGATTTGTCCTTGTTGTGAGCAAAGCCCGCCGTCGCGTAAACGTCGGTACGCTTCGACAGCAGGTAGTCCGCGCAAAGCACCGCCAGCCACGGGTCGGCACCCGTCGAATGCACGTCCTGGTAGTAACCGGTGGCCGTGATGATGAAGGCGGGTGTCACGGTGTACTGCGCACCCACCCAGTAGAGATTCGCAGCGCTGGCTTCCGAGCCGTTTGCAACGACGATCGGGTTCACAGGCAGGAACGCATTCGATGCACGCAGATAGCGGTAGCCCGCGAAGCCCTTCACGGGTCCGATTACATACGAAGCGGCTGCCGTCGCGCGACGCTCGGTGCCCGTGTTGGTCGCGACCGTGTTGCTGTTGCGCTGCTCGTACGAGACGCTCGCCGCGAACGGACCTTGCGCGTAGGTCAGCGCACCGCTGAAGAAGCGCCCCGTGATTTGCGCGCCCGGCACTTCGGCGCCGTAGCCCGTGTCATAGCGCGTGCTGTACATCGCCTGCGCCGTCAGCGGGCCGAACACGCCCGTGTACTTCGCCGAGTTGTCGATACGCCCGGCCATCGCGTAGTCGAGCGACAGCACCGAGTATCGCGAAGATGCGCCCATCGGGTCGAACGCAACGGCCTGTTCGTAGAGCAGCGAGTTCTGCCGGCCGAACGTCAGTTGCTGGCCTTTGTACGAAAGACCGACCCACGCCTGCCGGCCGAACAGCCGTGCCGTCGTCGTCGCGTTCGTACCCAGACCTTTGGTCGATTGCGCGGTCGTGCCGTCGTTGATGTTGAAGCCGTTCTCCAACTGGAAGATCGCCTTCATGCCGCCGCCGAGATCTTCGACGCCTTTCAGCCCCCAGCGCGAACCGGACAGATTGCCCGACACTTCGCGCGTTTGTGCGCCGCCAGCACTCGTATTGTTGATGTGCTCGATGCCAACGTCGGCGATGCCGTACAGCGTGACGCTGCTTTGCGCATGCGCGGCGCCGCACGACAGGCTGACGCCTGCGGCTGCGAGTGCGCCGAGCATCAGGCGGGCGTTCGTGTTGACGTTGTGGCTGGCTTTCTTGAACAGCATGGAGTCTCCAAACAGAGTTTATGGATTGGTTTTGAATGCGTGGATCACACCTTGTGCGCGGACGGCGCTTCGCCCGCGTCAGCGCCCGGATCGCCGAGCCACGCGATGGTCAGCGCACCGAGCAGCAGCACGCCCGAGACGGCGAGCAGCGGCATGGTGAAGCCGCCCGAGAACTGCTTGAGCGCGCCGATCATCGACGGACCGACGAAGCCGCCGAGATTGCCCACCGAGACGATCAGCGCAAGACCGCCGGCAGCCGCTCGCCCCGTGAGGAAGCCGGATGGAATGGCCCAGTACGTCGCCTGGAAAGCGAGGATACCGCTCACCGTGAAGCACAGCGCGATCAGCTTGAGCACGGGCGTGTCGACGAATGTGCTGGCGCATAGCGCGACGGCCGCCACGACCAGCGCGCCGGCCACATACGGAATGCGGTTGTGCGAGCGATTCGCGACGCGCGCCCACCAGAGCATCACGACCGCGCCGATTGCGTACGGAATCGCCGTGAGCCAGCCGACGACCTCGTGCTCGACGCCGAACTGCTTGATGATTTGCGGCATCCACAGACCGACGCCGAGCGAGCCGACGATGCCGCAGAAGTTGATGAACGCGAGCACGAACACGCGCCAGTTGGTCATCGCATCGCGCAGGTTGCTGCCGTGACGCGCGCCGATGTCGCCCTGTTCCAGCGCGAGACGCTTCGCCAGCGACGACTTCTCTTCTTCGCTCAGCCACTTCGCCTTTTCGGGGCGATCGGCCAGCACGAACAGACAGGCGATACCGAGGATCACAGCCGGCACACCTTCGATCAGCAGCAGCCACTGCCAGCTGCGCAACCCGTGCAAGCCGCCGAGTTCGAGCAGCGCGCCCGAAACGGGCGAGCCGATCATGTTCGCAACGGGAATGCCGACCAAGAACGCGGCCGTCACTTTCGCGCGCCACTTGCCCGGAAACCAGTGCGTGAAATACAGGTAGATGCCGGGCGTGAAGCCCGCTTCGGCGAGACCGAGCAGGAAGCGCGCGGCGGCAAAACTCTTCGGACCGACGACGAACGCCGTCGCCATCGAAAAGAGACCCCACGTGATCATGATCCGCGCGATCCATACGCGCGCCCCGACCTTCTGCATGATCAGGTTGCTCGGAATCTCGAACAGGAAATAGCCGACGAAAAACAGCCCTGCGCCGAAGCCGAACTGCTCGGACGTCAAACCGAGATCCTTGTTCATCGTCAGCGCGGCGAACCCGACATTGGTCCGGTCGAGATAGCTGATGACGTAGCAGATAAAGATGAACGGCAGGATTCGACGGAACGCTTTAGCGAGCGTGCGCTCGCTGGCCGCGTAGTCCTCGCTCGCGATGCCGGGAACGGGCGGCGCTTCTGCGTGCCGCGTGGCGCCGTCGGCGCGCAGGGTTTGCGACATGGTCATGTTTGCTCCTCCATTACGCTTCTGTCGGCGCAATGTATTGATGTGTGGCGGGCGCCTAGCGTCGCTGGGCCAGCTTCGGAAGCGGCCCGGCAATCGTCATTTCAGCTTTGAGAACCGTCCCCGAAACGGACTCGGTCATGAACAGCGTCTTCATGTCCGCGCTGCCGAAACATAGATTCGTGAGCGAAGCGCCTTCCGGGCTCGTCAGGATTTCGACGGGCTCTGCGCGATGGTTCAGCACCCACGCGCGGCCAAGCCCAGGGTTCGCGACGAAGAGCCGCCCTTGCGTGTCGATGGTCAGTCCATCGGGGCCGCTCGGTCCGTAGGACGTGAAGAACTGTCCGACCTTGCTGACGGAACCATCCGCCTGAAGCGGCACGCGCCACACGCAGTTGCCGCGCGTCATGCCGACAAAGAGAACCTTTTCGTCGGGCGACAGCACGAGCCCGTTGGGGCTCGGGCAATTGCCGAGCAGCATGTCGAGCTTGCCGTCCGCCGACAGCCGGTACACACGGCCCGCCGGATCGTGCAGCCCCGTTTGCCCCTGATCGGTGAAGTACAGGTTGCCGTTCGAATCGAACGTGAGGTCGTTCACGCCCCTGAAGCGCTCGGAGTTGCGTCGCTCGAGAAACGGACGCACTTCGCCGCGCGCGACGTCGAGCAGCATCAGGCCGTTGCGATAGTCGGTGATCAGCAGATGCGCATCGTCAAAGCGCTTCATGCCGTTCGGCTCGCCGTCGTACTGCACGACGAGTTCCCACTCGCCCGAAGGCGAAATCCGGAAGACGCGGCCGTGCGGGATGTCGGTCACGAACAGATAGCCGGCCGGGTCCCACACGGGGCCTTCGAGAAACGAGTCCGTGGCGAGGCCGCCGCGATTGGCACGCGCCCAATCGGTCTGGACGTCGGCTTTGCGGAATTTGTCCGGCATACGCGTGAAGACTTCGGCGATGCGTACTTCGGGCGAGATGAGATAGAACATGATAGGCCTTCTCGTGCGTACTTCAGGCTGCGTTGCGGGCGTGTTCTTCGACGACGGCGAGAACATTGGCGGCGGCGCCCTTGCCCATGTTCACGTACGCGGCATCGCTCACGCCGCCGATATGCGGCGACAGGATCGCGTTCGGAATCTGCTGGAACGGGTGCGGGTTCGTCATCGGTTCGACGTCGAAGCTGTCGAGACCGGCCGAACGCAACTGGCCGCTGGCTAGCGCCTCGGCGAGTGCGGCTTCGTCGATCAGACCGCCGCGCGCCGTGTTGACAAGAATCGCGCCGCGCTTGAATCGCGCGAGCGTGTCGCGGTTGAGCATCTGGCGGTTCTCCGCCGTCAGCGGGCAATGCAGCGAGACGATGTCGGAAGCGGCGTACAGCTCGTCGAGGGGCACCAGCTTCACGCCTGCGGGCGCTTCGTTCGCACACGGATCGAACGCGAGCACGTTCATGCCGAAGGCCGCGCCGATCGCTGCGACGCGTCGGCCGATCGCGCCCAGTCCGACGAGACCGAGCGTGCGTCCATCCAGTTCGGCGGACTTGTGCGTGGCCTTGTCCCAGTGGCCTTCGCGCATGCGCGCATCGAGTTGCGGCACGGACTTGGCGCACGCGAGAATCAGCGCCCACGCGTGCTCCGCGACAGCGGCGGCGTTGGCGCCCACGGCCGCGCGCACCGCGATACCGCGCGCGGCTGCCGCGGCCTGATCGATCACGTCGATGCCGCTGCCGTGCTTCGAAATCACCTGCAGGTTGTCGGCGGCGTCCATGATGCGGGCGTTGACCTTGCCGTATCGAACGATGATCGCGACAGGCTTGTGCTGCGCGCACAGTGCGACGATGTCGTCTTCCGTCGGCTGCTTGCCCGCGAACACGACGTCGAACCGGGTCAGCATGTCGAGCGCTTGCGGCGCGAGATCGGCAGCCGTCACAAGGACGACGGGTTTATGCGAAGCCGTCTGCATCACAGCGCCTCGCCTTCCGCCAGCATGCCTGCTGCACGCAGTTCTTTCTCGATCCAGCCCGGACGCACGTCGCCCTTGTGAATCGCCGCGATGCGCGCCGTTTCCATGTCGAGCTTTTTCTGCGCGAGATCGATGATGCGCGCTACGTCGTTGCGCGGAATCACGACCACGCCGTCCGCGTCGCCGACAATGAGATCGCCCGGGTTGATGGCCGTGCCGCCGGCCGAGATCGGCGCATTCACGAGGCCCGCGACGCTCTTGGTCGGGCCGCAGGGATTCAGGCCGGCCGCGAAGATCGGGTAGTCGCCGCCGGCGAGTTCGTGCGCGTCGCGCACCGCGCCGTCGATGACGATGCCCGCTATGCCGCTCGCCTTTGCCTGGGTCGCCATGATTTCCCCGATCAGCGCGCACGACAGATCGCCCTTGCCGTCGACGACGATCACGTCGCCCGGCTTCGCGATCGAAAGTGCGGCGTGGATGGCGAGGTTGTCGCCAGCACGCACTTCGACCGTGACGGCCGGACCCGCGACTTTCATCGTCGGCGACAGCGGCTTGACCCGGCCATGCAGCGTGCCGCGACGGCCAGCGACGTCGGCGAGGATGGCGGCCTGATAGCGCGCAGCTGCCTCGACGAGTTCCGGTGACACGCGCTCGATATTGCGATTGATGGCGGAAGTACCTGCGGACGTAGTGCTCATGGATTTCATCTCAGTTCGTGAGTTGTACTCTGTACAACGATGGTGTACCAGATGCAATCACTATAGCTAGCGACGGCGCGCCGAGCCACTAGCGTTTACCCGTTTACGGTATAAACCATCGTTTTACTGTGTACAATGCAGCGGAAACGAATGACGGGAGACGGGAATGGGAAACGACGGAGTCGTCGCAGTCGAGAAAGCGCTTTCGCTGTTGGACTGCTTCAGGCCGGGGGCCGAGTCACAGTCGCTTGCGATGCTTGCGCAGGCGTCCGGCATGCACAAGACGACGGTCTATCGATTGATGAACTCGCTGGAGCGAATGGGCTATGTGGTGCGCGCGCAATCGGGCAGCTATTCGCTCGGACATCGCGTGCTGTACTTGGGCAAGCTGTACGAGCAGTCCTTCCATCTGTCCACGGTGGTGGAACCGGCGCTGCATGCGCTCGCCGCGCTGACGAAAGAAAGCGCATCGTACTACGTTCCCGACAACGGGCAGCGGCTTTGCCTGTTTCGGGCCGAGCCGTCCGAAGGTCTGCGTGAAACGCGGCTCGCGGGAACGACGCTGCCGCTCGACGACACGGCCATCAGTCAAGTGATCCGTTTCTGGGGACTCGGCGAACCGATCTACGACAGGCCGCCCGCACTGCCGATCTTCACCGCGGGCGCGCGCGACGTGCACACAGCCGCGTTCGCGGTACCGATCTTCGGCGCCGGCGACAAGTTCATGGCGGCGCTGACGTTGTCCGGTCCTGCATCGCGGCTGAGCGCAGCGCACGCGTCGGGCGAACTCGATCGTGTGCAACTGGATGCCGCTGCAGATCTGTCTCGAAGGCTGGGTGCGAGTGCGGCGTTCTGCGAGAAGATTTACGGAGCGTGAGCGCTGCGCTTGCAGAACAATCATTTGAGGCGACGTATTGGAGAGCGACGCGATGCTCGTACGCGCGAATTAAAACGCACTTAGAATTGCAAGCTGAGCGAGCGCAGGCTTGCGTCCACAACTGCAAGTTCCGGACGCAACCAATGACAGAGAACGAGGTTGATTTCATTCCGCTGCGGGTGACCGGCGTGACTGCGGCAGGCAAGAGGAAGTTAGACGCCGAGGGCAAGCGCAAGTTGATTGACGCCTGCCTACAGTCCCGTGCGTCAATTGCCGGACTTGCGTTGAAGGCGGGTATGAACGCAAACCAGCTGCCATACGTCGCCAGCTCCGCGACGAGTTCGCCGGGGACGTCACGCGATGACTCCCGCTGCCGGCAGGGCGTCACCGTCCGTAGCATTGCACTTTCGCAACGATTCGCTGATCCATTTTGACCCAGCCTCAATCGAGTACATTGGCGAGTGCATCGAATGTCTATGCGACTAGCAATTCCTTTTGTGATGAAGCAATGGACGGAAAGCATGAGTCCTTTCTTGGGCGGTCGAACGATTGCGCAGAGAGCTACAGAGAATCCGAACGAAGTGATTGATTAACGGGAGCACGGAGAGTTTTTCGGTCTGTTATCGTCTATCTGGGAATAACGTGAAGGTAGCGAAGACTAAACGCCTTGTCTTTCTCGAACGGCCTAATATGATAGGTGTTTGTCGACGCAACACCCTAGCGCGTGAGTTACCAGTGGTGCTCATTTGTTGCATTCGCGGTCGTGCTTCGTCTCTTTGTCTGGACCACCGCGGGTCTTTTTGACTGGAAGCCCTCTCTGCCCCTCGCCTTGGGAAGAAGTCGGTCCCCGCAGGTCTACCGATTCTTTTGCTTTCACGAGATCGTCGTGGAGCAGCCCGTCGAGTTCCGAATGGTCCGACAGATCCTGTACACGCCAGTCCACCGCCTAATCCGGCCACATGGAGCGCTGAGCCCATGCTCGACCTGGTGGCATCCAATGTGGGCCGAATCTGGAAAGCTTGTCGTTCGCTGCCCGATGCTTCGCGGGTGCAGAGCGTTCGGCATCGCGAGCCGTTCGAGCAAAACCCAATTACAAAACGTTGTTCATTGGTCAGCGCCCCCCAAGAGAGGATTGCAGCATGCCCGCACCGACCAGTATGAAACCGCTTTATCTCGATCTTCCTGCCGTTGCTGCCGCTGTCGCTCTTTCAGAGACGAGTGTGCAAAAGCTCGTTCGCGAAAACCAGTTTCCAAAGCCCCGAATGCTATCCGGTCGTCGCGTCGCCTGGCTCACGCGCGAGGTCGAAGCGTGGGCCGAGGAGCGGCCCGTATCCGATTTGCTCCCTCCTCCAAACACCGGTCACAATAATCGGCACCGCCGCACTACTTCCTCGAAGGATACGTCGCAGCGATCTCCTCGAGGCGATGCGACAATCGCGTAAGCCAATCCCGCCGCTCCCTATCGTAGGTGTGACGGTTATAGATTCCAACGACGCCTGGCTGTACATGGCCGAGTACCGCCTCCCCGATTTCAATTGGACAACCGAGCGTTGCCAGAAGCGTTCGCGTCGTTCGCCGAAGATCGTGGGCCGACCAGTGCGTAACCGGCAGACGAGGTCGGTCGTGTTTCGGCGCAATCTTGCAATAAGGCTGGTGGTAGTAGACGCCGTGCTGAATCACAGTCTGGTTCATCGCAGTGCCACGCGATGACGAAGGAAACAGGAACGTTCCCTTGGCCTGATCTAGCCGCCGACGCACAACGACTTCGGCACGACCGATGAGCGGCACTCGTAAGTCTGTTGCTCGCTCGTTATGAAGTCCCTTGGTCTTGTGCTTCGGGACGGTCCACCACAGGCCGTCAGCCTCCTCGGCAATTTCAGTTTCCTCCATGGCGACAATTTCGCCGCCCCTTGTGCCGGTCCAGAGGTAGAGCGTCAATGCGTCAGCAACGGTCAAGCTGAAGTTCGGTAACCACCGGATCAGCGTGCCAATTTCATCTACCGAGAGGACGCGCTTCTGTGTCCCCGTATATTTCCCCTCGACCTTGCGCCCTTTGCTTTTCAAGCGCCCTCTCAGAACCTCCCGCCACCAGTTCGCAGTGTCCTCTGGAAGGCGGCCAGCATCGAGCGCGTAATGCCAGGCGCAACCAAGCTCCATGCGAAGCCGCGACGCGAGCATGGGCGTGGCCCGATACGATTCGAGGAAATCGAACGCCTGGGCGCGCGTGAGGGTCGCAGCGCGCATATCTGCGATCGGATCCAGCATCGCCTTGAAGATGCGAGCGACCTCTATCGCCCCCTTCGCCTTGCGGTTCACCTCCACGTACCCTTCGAGATAGTCGCGACAGAGCTGCCTGACGGTGTAATCGTCCGGCGATGGACGGGCTGCCGCCCGCTCTTTCTTTCGACGCAGTGCGGAGAGCTCGGCTCCAGTGTCGCGCTCGATGCGGTTCGTTTCCCATGCAGCGATTGCTGCTGCAAATGCCATCGCTGGCCATTCGCCAAGTTTCACTTGGCGCATTCGGCCGTCAACCGGTGACTTGTAGCGATACGTCCACGACTTCCGGCTCGTCGAAGCCTGCAGACGTAGTCCCGGAAACCCCTCAAAGGTCATGTGCTCGCCGCTCGGCAATCTAGCGGCGACGCGTGCATCAAAGCGCATAGTTCCCTCGGCGTAGGTTTTTTCGAGAGAAGGATACGCGGCGTAGGTTTTCTCGGCAACGGCGAAAAAACCTACGCCAGGACAGCAAGTTTAGGTGAGTGGAGACGAGCGTAGGTGCGGCAATGACGACATCGCAGATCGCAATATTCTCTTTTTAATTCAGTGACTTGCCTACGATATCTGACGCGTTTGGACGATTCTAGCCGGTGCTGGATTTACGGCTATTCGTTTTCTTCGAAATAGTGCCCAAACTTCACCTGTTTCGTGCGGATATAGCGCTCGTTCTCTTCGCGCATCGGAATCGCCAGTGCGACCCGCTCGCACACGGGAATGCCGTGCTTCGACAACGTGTCGAACTTCTTCGGGTTGTTGCTCATCAGGCGCACGGACGTCACCTTCAGCAGCCGCAGAATGGCAGCCGCCGAATCGTACTCGCGCGAGTCTTCGGGCAGGCCGAGGTCAAGATTCGCTTCGACGGTATCGCGGCCCTGCTCCTGCAACGCATACGCGCGGATCTTGTTCGACAGTCCGATGCCGCGTCCTTCGTGTCCGCGCAAATAGAGCAGCACGCCGCAACCTTCGGCTGCGATATAGCGCAGCGCGAGATCCAGTTGTTCGCCGCAGTCGCAGCGATACGAGCCGAGCACGTCGCCCGTCAGACATTCCGAATGCAGGCGCGTGAGCACCGACTGTTTGTTCTCGACATCGCCCATCACGAGCGCGACGTGTTCCGCGCCCGAGTCGTTCACACGAAACACATAGGACGTGAAGATGCCGTAGCGGGTTGGCAGCGTGGCCGTCGCGTCGAGCGCGACGCATTCGCCGGTGGTGGCGCCGTCTGCGTGCGACGGCTCGTGAGACATGGGCATGGCGTTAGCGGTATTGCGGACATGAACCCGTGAACTAACGGGGATGAGAACCGGGCTAAAAAGAAACCGGCGAACAAAGTACAGAGCGGAGTTTACCGCTAAACGGTGAATTCTACCTGTCGCGCTCCTCGATGGTGCGCGCGGGCGCCGCGGCGCATCCGCCATCGCACGAAATGGAACGAACCAGGCCGGACGAACAAGATACTCATCCAACGCGTTGCCGTTTGCATGACATGCGTGCCGCTCCCCACGAAACCAGGCGAAGCGAGCGTCGCCGCAGCCGCCGTCGACGCCTATACTTGATCTGCGCTTGATCTGCGCTTGACGTGCCCCTCCTTCACCCCAGCGCGCCGCGGCCGGGCGTGCTGCACTGCAAACGGAGCCGCTCCATGACTAGCGTTGCACAAGTACTCAAATCGAAGCCGAATCAAGACGTCTATACGATCGAGGCATCCGATTCCGTCTACAACGCCATCAAGCTGATGGCTGAAAAACAGATCGGCGCATTGATCGTCAAGGAGCACGGGTCGATCGCGGGGATCGTCACCGAACGCGACTATGCCCGCAAGATCGTACTGATGGACCGCTCGTCGAAGACGACGGCCGTGCGCGACATCATGAGCAGCGCCGTGCGCTTCGTGACGCTCGAGCAGACCACCGACCAATGCATGGCGCTGATGACCGAGCGTCGCATGCGACACCTGCCCGTCATGGAAGGTGACAATCTGATCGGCATGGTGTCGATCGGCGACCTCGTGAAAAACATCATCGCCGAGCAGCAGTTCACCATTCAGCAGCTGGAGCACTACATTCACGGCGCGTAGAAGCGCTTTCGCCCTCCGCTTTTCGCCCTCCGCTGTCGCACTCTGCGTTTAGCGGTCGCGACAGCGGCATTTGACGCGCGGCGATTGACACGCGGCGTTTGACCCGCAGTCCGCAATGCGCTGCGCGTCACTCCGTCCGCTCGCGCCAGCAAAAAAAGCCCAATCCGCGAGGTTGGGCAAAGCCACCTTGCGGCGGCGGAGGTTCAAGCTTTCGTCGACGGCGACGCGGCCGCAGGTCTCTGAACCCCGCGCCGCGTCGCCATCGCGATGTTTGTCACGCGCGCTTCATTGTTCTTCGAAAGCACGCACGCAGGGCCGCACTTCGCGGCCCCTGACAACACGACGATTAATTGCCGAAGTAGACGTTTTGCGCGGGGCTCAGGCGCTTCGCGCCGCCCGCTTGCGACGAACCGTTGGTCGCCGCGCCATAACCCGTGTCGGCGGCGGGCGCTTGCGCGACAGCGCCGTTCTGGGCGTGGACGCGTGCCTCGGCAGCCTCGATGTCGGCCGGATAGGTCGCATCGTTAGCCCGGGACGGGTAATAGCCTACCTTTTCGAGCTGGACCAGCTCGGCGCGAACCTGTGCGCGGGTGACGGGCTGGTTCGACTGCGCGAACGAAACGACGGGAGCAGCGAGAACAGCAGCGATGGCGACAGCCTTGATCAGCGATTTCATGGTAACGACCTCCGATGGTTGTTTTATCAGCCGCTTCACACACCGTGTGTGAAGCAAGTAAGTTCAGTGTAACCATCGGTGGACCGAGGGAAAACCCCTATATGGGAGATACTTAATTGCGCTGATTGCAAAAGTTCTCAGCGGATCTTGCGAACCGCCCGTCGATTCAAGGGACGGAATGCCGCAATAATGACGGGGCCACATCGGCACATGCGCGGAAATGTGGAGAGCGTGACGACTTCCACATGCCACATGCCGCGGCACACGGGGCATCGACGGGCCTTCGAGAAACGCGGCGCCGCGCCGCGCGCGTCATCCCGCTGACAGCAGCTTGCGCGGCCCGCTGACGAACGGGCTGCCCGGCTCGTAGAAGCGCAACAGACGATGCGTCTCGCGCGCAATGCCGATGCGCGTCGTCACCGCGAACGGCACGCGCTTTCCGTCGATCGCGCCGAGCCACAAGCCGCGCCCCGTGCAGAGGTCGGCGCCGTCAAAGCCCAGATCGATGCCCAGCGCGAGCGCGAGCCTGCCGGGCCCGCGCGCGAGATCGCGCAGCTTCGCATCCGGCCGGCGCGCCTGCATCCATTCGATGCCTTCGACGGGCTCCAGCGCGCGGATCAGCACGGCGGCCCCCGTCCCTTCGCGCTCGCTGACCACGTTGATCACGTTGTAGATGCCGTAGGTGAGCCGCACATACGCGTGCCCGCGCTCGAGGAACATCGAGCCGTTATACGCGCGCCGCCCCGGCCACGCGTGATTGGTCGAATCGCCGACGGGATACGCCTCCGTCTCGACGATGCGCCCTGCCACGCGCCCTTCGCGCAGATCGTGGACCAGGTATTTACCCAGCATGAAGCCCGCAAGGTCAACCGTATCGACGGGTAGATCGTTGCGACTAAGAGGAACGATAGGAAGCGTTGTCGTGACCATGCGAGGATTCGTCGGTGGCAAACGGGCCGGCCGGGTCGGTCGCTTGGGCCACGCCGTTTGCAGCATGATGACGCGCCGCCCGTATCCATGCACGATGCACGCAATCCGGCACAGATGACGTCGACCGGCGCCCATCCGTTGTACCGATGCCTCATCCTGATGACCCCAAGTCTTCACCATGGAACCAATTGAGGTATCGTTACTGTCCGGCCAGCCGCATCGGTGTTCCGGCCTGCCCTCCAGATCGGCAGCCACCCGATGCCTATCCAACCAGCAGCATCTTTCCAGCCGTTTTCATCGCGAAGTACCGGAGTGGTAGTGCACAGGTATCACGTATGACGGCCCGCTCGCCGGGTGCGTTCACGCGCGACACCATCGCAAATCATGACAACAGGAGAAAGTGTATGAAGGCGATTCAGGCAATCAAGTTGGTAGGTGGCGCGCTCGTGGTTCTGGCGTCGATCAACGCCTATGCTCAGGCAAGCGACGTCGACATGACCAACCAGCCCAGCGCGAAGCAGACCCAGAAGGCAGCGAAGTCGGCTGACCGCGCGCTGGCGAAGAAGGTGCGCGCTGCGCTGTCGAAGAGCAAGGACATCAGCGTCTCCAACATCACGGTCCGCGCGAAGAGCGGCGCGGTGACGCTGCAGGGCTCGGTGCCGGAGCAGCCGCAAGTCGACAAGGCCACGCAGGTCGCGCAAAACGTGGCAGGCGTGACATCGGTGAAGAACGCGCTGACGATCCGCCCCGTCGGGCAATAATGTTCGACGCAACGCCTCCGGGGCTCGCGACGCGGGCGCCCGGATCATGCACGACACACCGCTCTTCGCCGCGAGGAGCGGTGTTTTTCTTTGCGCGATGCGCATCGCGACCCGGCCTGTCATACACGCGGCGAACCGAACTGCTTTAATTTCAGGTACGCGCGGCTGATGAGGCTGCGCATCCGCGACCCGGTCATCGATAAACGGACTGAAACGCACATGGCATCGACATCGCCCGTACTGCCTCGCTGGACGATCGCGGCCCCGCTGCTCGCGTGGATCGTGCTCGGCGGCGCCTATGCGCTGCCCGGCAACGGGCTGATGGCGGCGCTCGCGGCCATCGCGCTCGGGGGCTCCGTGTTCGCGGGCGTGCATCACGCGGAAGTGGTCGCGCATCGCATCGGCGAGCCGTTCGGCACACTCGTGCTCGCTATCGCCGTGACGGTGATCGAAGTGGCGCTGATCGTCTCGGTGATGCTGTCGGCCGGCCCGGAGAAAGCGGAACTCGCGCGCGATACCGTGTTCGCCGCCGTGATGCTCGTGTGCAACGGCATCGTCGGCGTCTGCCTGCTGTTCGGCGGACTGCGCCATCGCGAGCAGGGCTTCCAGATTCGCGGCGCGAGTGCGGCGCTCGCCGTGCTCGCGTCGCTGTCGGGGCTGTCGCTCGTGATGCCCAACTACATCAGCGTCACGCTCGGACCCGCGCTCACTGCCTCGCAACTCGCGTTCGCGGGCGTATCGTCGCTGGTGCTGTACGGCGTCTTCGTGTTCGTGCAGACGGTGCGCCACCGCGACTACTTTCTCGCCGACGACGCCGGCGACGAAAACGCGCACGCCGCGCCGCCCAGCACGCGCATTGCGCTGACGAGCAGCGTATTGCTGATGGTGTGCCTCGTCGCCGTCGTGCTGCTCGCGAAAGTGCTGTCGCCCGTCGTCGAGCGCGCCGTGCTCGAAGCGGGCGCACCCGTTGCCGTGGTCGGCATCGTGATCGCGGCGCTCGTGCTGCTGCCCGAAGCGCTTGCCGCCGTGCGCGCGGCACGGGCCAACCGTTTGCAGACGAGCCTCAATCTCGCGCTCGGCTCGGCGCTCGCGAGCATCGGGCTGACGATTCCGACCGTCGCGCTGGTGTTCATCTGGATGAACCGTCCGCTCACGCTCGGCATCACGGGCAGGGACACCGTGCTGCTCGCGCTGACGCTTCTGATCAGCACGCTCACGCTCGGCACGGGGCGCACGACGATCCTTCAGGGAGCCGTGCATCTGTCGCTGCTGGCCGCCTATCTGTTTCTGTCTTTCGTGCCTTGATGCAGCCGGGCATCGCGAACGCGGCCTCTTGCGTTCGCGACGCGCAAGCAGGCACGCAGGCCGCCGCTCAGCCCGCCCAGTGCCGGTCGATCCAGTCGCGAAACAGATTGACCTTCTGCTGATGCGCGACGCTGTCCGGATACACGAAGTAGTAGCGCGCGCCCGTCGCGAGCACGGCATCGAACGGACGCACCAGACGCTGCGCGGCCACGTCTTCTTCGATCAGCGCGAGATCGCTGATCGCGACACCGAAGCCTTGCAGCGCGGCGTTGGTGGCGAGATCGAGCGTATCGAAGCTCGGGCCGTGATCCGCGTCGACATTGCGCGCGTCCACGTATTCGAGCCACATCTTCCAGTCGCGATGATCGCGCGTCGGATGCAGCAGCGTGTGGCGCGCGAGGTCGGCGGCGCTCGCGAGCGGCTTGCCCTGCAACAGCTGCGGCGCGCACACGGGCGTCAGCCGCTCTTCGAAGAGCGGCACCGACTGCACGTCCGCGCCCGCCGACGTGCCATAGACGATCGCCGCATCGAACGGCTCGACCTGGAAGTCGACATCGTGCTGCCACGTCGTCGTGATCTGCACGTGAAGATCGGGATACTCGGCCTGGAACTGCATGATCTTGGGCAGCATCCAGCGCATCACGCAGGTCGGCACCTTCAACGCGAGATCGGTGCGCTGGCGCGTGAGGCGCAGCGATATTTCTTCGATCCGCGCAAAGCTCTCCTTGACGGCCGGCAGCAGCAACTCGCCTTCGGCCGTCAGCGTAAGGCCTTTCGCGTGGCGCTTGAAGAGCGGGAACCGGTAGTAGTCCTCGAGCGCGAGAATCTGGCGGCTCACGGCGCCCTGCGTGAGACACAGGTGCTCGGCCGCGCGCGTGAAGCTGCGATGGCGCGCCACTGTCTCGAAGATCTGCAAGGCGTTCAGGGGCGGAAGTCGTCGCATGGGCGTGGGTCGCATCAGTAAAAATCATCGGGCGTGCTTCTTTGACGGACAACACGCGGCCGATCATCCCCAAGCATACGCGATCCAAAATTCTCCGCGGACCGTTCCTCATGCGCGGCGCTCATGCGGCTTCGGCTTCGGGACAACCCCTACGGCATGAGCGCACGTCATGCCGCCCATGCGCAGATTTCGATTGTTCGCGGATTTTGGCAAACCTAGAGTGACCCTCACCCGTAGTCCCTGCTGCCCCAACCTTCAACGAAAGGATGCACCGATGACCCTCGCCGCCCTCTCCCGCCGCCGCTTCTCCCGCGCGTTCGCGGCCTTTGCCTTGACGGGCGCCGCGTTGTCCGCGTTCGCCCCGCTCGCGCACGCGGATGCGCTCGACACGATCACGAAGGCGGGCGTGGTGCGCGTCGG
This sequence comes from Paraburkholderia phymatum, assembly GCF_038900715.1. GTDB lineage: Bacteria > Pseudomonadota > Gammaproteobacteria > Burkholderiales > Burkholderiaceae > Paraburkholderia > Paraburkholderia phymatum_A. The sequence goes on from NZ_JAYMRZ010000017.1 coordinate 37,848, forward strand.
CGTGTTCGAGGACTATCCGCCGTTCGGCTCGATCGGCCCCGACATGAAGGCGCAAGGCTATGACATCGACGTCGCGAACCTGATCGGCAAGTCGCTCGGCGTGAAGGTGGAGCTGGTGCCCGTGACGGGCGACAACCGCATGGCCTATCTCGCCGATCACAAGGCGGACATGCTGCTCTCCGTCGGCCAGACGCCCGAGCGCGAGAAGGTGATCGACTTCTCGCAGCCCTACGCGCCTTACTATCTCGCCGTGTTCGGTCCGAAGTCGCTGAAGGTGAAGGACGCGAACGATCTAGCGGGCAAGAGCATTTCGGTTGCGCGCGGCACGCTGGAGGACCTGAGCGTGACGAAGATCGCGCCGCCGTCGGCGAACATCAAGCGCTTCGACGATCCGAACGGCGCTATTTCTGCGTTTCTTTCTGGTCAAGCACAGTTGATGGTCGTCGGCAACGATGTGGGCGCGACGATACTCGCGCGCCATCCCGCCAACGATCCCGAGCAGAAGTTCTCGCTGTTCAGTTCGCCCGATCACGTCGGCCTGAACAAGAACGAGCCGCGCCTGCTGAAGAAAGTCGACGAGACCATCGCGCGGGCCCGCAAGGACGGCACGATGAACGCGATCTCGCAGAAGTGGCTGCGCGCGCCGCTGCCGGAGAATCTCTGAGTCCTTGCGTTGAAGTCCTCTCGCGTTGAATTCCACTTGATCGCCGATGTCACGATGAGCCGCATACGATGAGTTACACGTTCGATTTCAGCAGCTTCGACATGTATGCGGGCATGCTCGTGCGTGGCGTCGGCGTGACGCTCGGGCTCACGGCCCTCTCGACGGTGCTGGGCGGCATCGTCGGCATTGCGGGCGCGGCGGCTGCCGCGTCCGGTCCGAAATGGGTGCGCGCGCTGATCGCGACGTATGTCGAGCTGATCCGCAACACACCGTTTCTCGTGCAGCTGTTCTTCGTGTTCTTCGGGCTGCCGAGCCTCGGCATCCACATCGACGAAATCGAAGCCGCGATACTCGCGATGACGGTCAATCTTGGTGCGTACGCAATCGAAATCGTGCGCGCCGGCATCGAGTCGATTCCGCACGGACAGGTTCAGGCCGCGCAAGCGCTCGGCCTCGAGAAGCGCCAGGTGTTTCGCCATGTCGTGCTGCCGCAGGCGGTCGCCAACGTGTTCCCCGCGTTGCTGAGCCAGGTGCTGATCGTGATGCTCGGCTCGGCTGTCGTGTCGCAAATCTCGGTGCCCGATCTGACCTACGCGGCGAACTACATCCAGTCGCGCAACTTCCGCTCGTTCGAGGCGTATGTGATCATCACCGCGACGTATCTGGTGCTGTCGATCGTCTTGCGTCAACTGCTGAACCGGCTCGGCAAGGGACTCTTCGCGGGACGCGCGGTCCGCTCCACGGATGCGCCGCGCGGCCTCTTTCGCAATCTCTTCGCGTGGCGCGGCGCACGCCCGGCGCCGTCGACGGAGCGCTCGTCATGATCGAATTCACGCTGTGGGACATCGCGCGCAATCTGCTGCTCGCCGCGCGCTGGACGGTGCTGCTGTCGCTGATCGCATTCGTGGGCGGCGGCATCGTGGGGCTGCTGCTGCTCGCGATGCGCGTGTCGCCGTTGCCGTGGCTGCGGCGCATCGTCGTGCTGTATGTCGAGCTGTTCCAGGGCACGCCGTTGCTGATGCAACTCTTTCTCGCGTTCTTCGGCTTGCCTTTGCTCGGCATCGACGTGTCGCCGTGGGTCGCCGCGACCGTCACGCTGACGCTCTACACGAGCGCGTATCTCGCGGACATCTGGCGCGGCTGCGTCGAAGCAGTGCCGCGCGGGCAATGGGCCGCGGGCGCGAGCCTCGGCATGACGTTTGGCCAGCAGTTGCGCTATATCGTGTGGCCGCAGGCGCTGAAGATCGCCGTCGCGCCGACGGTCGGCTTTCTCGTGCAAGTGGTCAAGAGCACGGCGCTCACGTCGATCATCGGCTTCATCGAACTCACGAAGACGGGCACGATGATCACCAATGCGGCGTTCCGGCCGTTTCCGATCTATGGAATGGTCGCGCTGCTGTACTTCGCGATGTGCTTTCCGTTGACGTGGTACGCGCGCGTGCTGGAGCGCAGACAGAAGGTCGGGCAGCATCGCTGACGTCCTTTCGTTGCGAGGGCGCATGCTTTGCGTCCGACCATCGGCCAAGACCCGTGTTGTGCTCGCCCGTCAGATTCGACGCGAACCTGCGCGTGACGGGCCAGCCACTTGTAGGCCGTCTTGGGACTGACGCCAAATCGCCGGCACCGTTCGCGCCGGTTGACGCCTTCCTGCAAGGCGGGCTGAACGAATTCCAGGCGCAGGTTCATGGTGTCTCTAGGGTTCCATGGCATGAGCGGCGCCGGCCGAATGACTCGCCCAAAGTGTTACCCATGTCCCCGCACACCCGTTACTCATGTCTCCGGCCCATACAATGCAATCAAAAACTGAGGCCAACCGATTGTAGTGGCACGTAAAAAAACGAGCGTGCGGACTGCCCGCCGGGGCGATCGCTCGATACCGATTGCACCCGTGTCCGATGTCGCGTGTAATAGCCGTTGCAAGCTCTCGCCCTGGAGTCGAACGATGAACGACCAACGCGCCATTCAGTTTCTTGCGGACATTCGCAAGCCGCTGCTCGTGCTGCACAAAGCGATACTCGATCACGAGCGCGCGTCGTATGAAAAGGAGTTCGGGACTGTCACGCCCGCGGCGTTCCTGCAGGTGTTGATCAACGGATCGGGCTTTCGCTGGCTGACGCCGCTATCGACGGTGATCGCCAACGTCGACGAGATTCTCGACAACGACGAAGCAACTTCCGCCGAACGCATCGCGGCCGTGGAGTCGACGGTCGGCCTTTTCTCCGACGACGTGCCGGGCAATCTGTTTCTGCCGCGCTATCGGCAGATCTTGCAGAACAGCCCCGAGATACTTCATGCGCACGGACAGGTCGCGCCGATCCTCAAGTCGGTCGGAGGGACGTGACCCATCGCTGTCTATCGTGATACGTCGTGATCCATCGAAACGGATCGCGCTCGCGCGGTTCGCGAAAAGGAGTTCAACACCGATGAAGCAATGGACGCTCGATCAGACCTTCACATACCGAGATCAGGCCGTTCGCTATCGGACCTTCGGCGATGGTCCGCCGATCGTTCTGATTCACGGCACGCCGTTTTCGTCGTGGGTATGGCATCGCATCGCGCCGCATCTCGCGCATGAACGCAAGGTCCATGTCTACGATCTGCCCGGCTATGGACAGTCGGAAATGCGTGAAGGCCAGGACGTGTCGCTCGGCGTGCAGAACGGCGTGCTGGCCGCGCTGCTCGCGCATTGGCAGCTCGATGCGCCCGATGTCGTCGCGCACGATTTCGGCGGCGCGACGGCGCTGCGCGCGCATCTGATCGATGGCTGCGAATATCGAAGCCTGACGCTGATCGACCCGGTTGCCGTCGCGCCCTGGGGCTCGCCGTTCGTGAGGCACGTGCGTGAGCATGCGGCGGCGTTCGCTGGCCTGCCCGCGTATATTCATGCGGCAATCGTCGATGCATATATTCGCGGCGCGGTCTCTCGAAAGATTTCCGATGAAGCACTCGCGCCCTATGTCGAGCCCTGGCTCGGGGACATCGGGCAGCCAGCCTTTTATCGTCAGATCGCGCAGATGGATCAGCGCTATACGGATGAAGTGGAAGCGCGCTATCCGCAGACGCGCTGCCGCACGCAGATTCTGTGGGGCGAAGACGATCGATGGATTCCCATCGAACGCGGGCGGCATCTGGCGAGTCTCGTGCCCGGCGCGCGTTTTCAGGCCGTGCCGAACGCCGGACATCTGATGCAGGAAGACGCACCCGAGGCGATCGTCGCCGCCGTGATGCGCTGGATCGGCTGAGCAACGGGCGCGAGCGTAGCAAGGCCCCGGCGAACAGCGTTCGCCGGGGCCTTCAAACTCATACTCCTTGCGCGCGTTGATACGGCGCGATCAGCTCCGTTGATGCGGCAGAAAAGGCATCGGATCGATTGGCTTGCCGTCGTGGCGCAACTCGAACAGCACGGACACGCGCGAGTTGTTCTCGCTGCCCATCTCGGCGATCTGCTGTCCCTTGCGCACGATGTCGCCCGTCTTCACGAGCAGCTTGCGATTGTGCGCGTAGGCCGTCAGAAAGTCCTTGTTGTGCTGGACGATGATGAGGCTGCCATACTCGTTGAGCCCCGTGCCCGCGTACATCACCTTGCCGTCGGCCGCGGCGCGGATCGGGTCGCCTGGCTTGCCGCCGATTTCGATGCCGCGCGTCTCGCCCGGCTGGAAAGCCTCGACGACGCTGCCCTGCGCCGGCCACATCAACGACACGCTCTTCGCGTGACGCGACACTTCGGCGTTCACTTCGCGCGCTTCGGCGGGGCTGGGCGCGGGCGCGGCGGCCGAAGCCGTCGTGCTCTGTGCGTTGTTGTTCGCGCCAGTGCTGCCATTCGAATCGCTGCCCGTCGCGCTGCCAACCGTCGCGCCCGATCCATTGCCCGCGTTCGTATTCACGCTCAACGTCGATCCGTTCGAAGCCGGAGAAGATGTCACTGGCACCGCGACCATCTTGACGGCATCCGGCGACGACACCTTCAGCGACTGACCGGCCCGCAATCGTGCATGCGGCTTCAGATGATTCCACGCGACGATCTGCGCGACCGTCACGTTGTGCCCGCGCGCGATGCGGACAAGCGAATCGCCGCGCCGCACCTTGTACATGACGGGCGGCACGGGTTGCGCGACCATCTGCGTCGCGGGTTGCGCGGGCGTTGAATTGGCGGCCGTCTGGTTGCTCGCGGCCGCGTCATTGTTGTTCGCATTCTGCTCACTGAAGTGCGCGCAGGCACCCAGCATCAACGCGAGCGCAAGGCTCGCGAAACTGGCCCACGTCTTGCCGAGTCCACTCATCGACATCTGCTCTCCGCATTGTTCGTTAAAGACCGGATGCGCGCTTCTGCCTGTCCAGCAGGTGTCGACCGACACTTGCGAACGGTCGCGCAGCATGCCGCCTTGTTGCGGCTGCAACCTTCCGGCGCTGTGCCGGAATCAGCCGATGCCCTGCCGGAGCCGCGTCAAACGTGATGCGATCTTCCGTCAAAAGGGCCAGATTAACCGTCTAAAATGAATCCGCATTGTAGAGTGCGTGCGCCGGAAAAGCGGGCGGCCCGAACACTCTGATACAAATGAAATGTTTAACGGCGGTTTTGTTGCTTGCCCCGCGCTGCGACGCCCGTCGCGCGGGCATCCAGGCATCATGGGCAACCGCTCAATCTCATATCGGCATGACGCGCGCGAAACTTGAGACGCGCGCCGTTGATATCGCCGTTATCACCGTCGTTGCCCTTTGTGGAGACGAACCCATGACAGGCCCTGTCGATTCGAAAACCATCAGCGTGTCGATCGCGCGCGATTGGCGAGAAGTCTATGCATTCATGGAGCACCCGCTGTCGTTCGCGCAGTGGGCATCGGGGCTCGGCAAGCCGTTGCGCGGCGAAGGCTCGCAGTGGACTTTCGAAAGCGCCGACGGCCGCCCCGTCAGCGTGCGCTTCACGCCGCACAATCCGCATGGCGTGCTCGATCACTACGTGACGACCGAACACGGTGACGAGATTTACGTGCCGATGCGCGTCATCGCAAACGGCGACGGCGCCGAAGTGCTCTTGACGCTGCTGCGCACGCCGGACATGAGCGACGCGCGATTCGCCGCCGACGCGCAATGGGTCGAGCGCGATCTCGCTGCGCTGAAACGTTTTCTCGAGAAGCGCTAGAGCAAGGCGATCCGCTTCATGCCCGCACGATCGTCACGCCGAGCGCATCGAAGGGCGCGGTCGCTTCGCGAGGCGTGTCCTTCTCGACGACGATCGTACTGGCCGCGTCGATGTCCGCGATCTTGTAGGCGGATGCCGCGTTCAGCTTCTCCGACGACGCCAGCACGACCGTCTCCGCTGCGTGTGCGGCAAGCGCGCGCTTGATGTACGCCTCTTCCAGATCGCCCGTGCTGAGACCCGCCTCGGGATGAACGCCCGTCACGCCCATGAAGTAGAGATCGGCGCGAATGTGGCTGAGCGCTTCGATGGCAGCCGCGCCCACCGTCACCATCGAATGACGGAACAGCCGCCCGCCGATCAGCACGACTTCGAGCGCTTCGTGTTCAGCCAGTTCCACCACGATGCTCGGACTGTGCGTGACGATCGTCGCGCGCAGATCGACGGGAAGATGGCGGGCCAACTGGATCGCCGTCGTGCCGCCGTCGACGATCGCAATCTGCCCCGCCGCGATCATCAGCGCGGCGGCCCGTCCGATCGCCGCCTTCGCCTCCGAGCCGATCGCCCGGCGCTTCGCGAGATCCGCCACGGCCGGTGACGACGGCAACGCGCCGCCGTGCACGCGCTGCAACTTGCCCTCCGCGGCAAGCTCGCGCAGGTCGCGCCGCACGGTGTCTTCCGATACGCCGAACGATGCGCTCAGCGGCTTTGCCAGCACCTGGCCATCGCGCTTGAGCGCATCGAGGATCAGTTTCTTGCGTTGAGAGGTCAGCATCCGTTTGCCTGAATAACCCTCAGCGATAGCCGTCCGCTCGGCTATGCACGTTTTTTCTTGATTTTGCACGAATCTGCACGATACCATGATTCGACCGTGCGGTGTCGCGGTACATCAGGGCCGCGTCCTGACGGAATCGCCGCCCAATATCCGGGCATTCGAGAAAAGGAGTCCGCATGAGCCAGACCGCTGAACGCGTGCGTATCGTCAACGTGCAAGTGCTATCCGACGACTGGTATGTGCTGAAGAAGACCACCTTCGACTATCGGCGCGCCGACGGCAGCTGGCAGCGGCAGAACCGCGAGACCTACAACCGCGGCAACGGCGCGACGCTTCTTCTCTATGATCTGCGGCGCAGGACCGTCGTGCTCACGCGCCAGTTCCGCTTCCCCGCGTTCGTCAACGGCCATGATGGGATGTTGATCGAGACGCCCGCCGGGTTGCTCGAGGAGGCATCGCCGGAAGAAAGGATTCGCGCTGAAGTCGAAGAGGAAACGGGTTATCGCGTGCAATCGGTGCGCAAGATCTTTGAGGCGTTCATGAGTCCGGGCTCGGTGACGGAGAGGATCTTTTTCTTCGTCGCCGAATACGATGCGCTCGCGCGCGTGGGGCGAGGCGGCGGAGTCGTCGACGAGGGCGAAGACATCGAAGTGCTCGAATTGCCCATCGACGATGCGCTGGCGATGGTTGCGCAAGGCGAGATCATGGACGGCAAGACCATCATGCTGCTGCAGTATGCGGCTTTGTATTTGTTTCGGGTGTGAGCTTGCGCGCTCGCAATCCCGGCGCCATGAAAAAAACCCGCCGCTCTTCGAATAAAGCGCGGCGGGCAATGCGTGGAAATCTCACGACACGAATGTCGCTTGCTACATGACGCTTAGAACTTGTGGCGGATCGCCGCGCGGAACGCGAACTGGTTCGCCGTCGACGATGGAGCCTGCGTGCCGAGGATGAACGCGTTGTCCATGATGGAGTTCGTCTTGTCGCCCGCGATCTTCTGGTACATACCCTGCACGTAGAAGTCCGTGCGCTTCGAAACGTTGTAGTCCGCCATCAGGCCCACCGAGTGGACTTTCGGCTTCACGCCGCCCGTCGATGCGTCGTAGTTCTCCATCGTGTACACATATTCACCGCCGACGAAGAATGCCGGCGTGATCTGATACTTCGCGTTCAGTTCGAAGTTCTGGAACTTTAGCGTGTTCAGCGTCGCGCCCGGCGCGATGATCGCGGCCGGGTCGGCCAGATAGCCGTTGCCCGTCGGGTTCTTGTAGTTCGAGTTCGTGTATGCGAAGCCGACCGTCGCCGAGCCAAACGTGTAGTTGATGCCCGCGCCGAACACGCGCATGCGTTGCGCGAGGAAGCTCGCGTCGTTGGTTGCGATCGCGCCGCCCGTCGTCGCGCCCGCGTTGTTCGCCTGCAGATACGCGGCGGCGAGCAGCAGACCGCCCGTCGTGTATTGCGCGCCGAAGCTGTACTGACGGTCGTTGGCGAAGTTCGTGTCGTTGCTGAAGCTGTACGTGCCGCCGAACTGGAAACCCGCGATGTCGGGACTCGCGTACTTGATCGTGTTATTGACGCGGAACGAATTGTCCGTGTTGTCGTTGTCGAACGGATGCGAGAACAGATACCCGGACCAGTTGCCATTCGACGTCGTTTGCGCAAGGTAATCGACGACGGAATCGTATTGACGGCCGAACGTAACCGTACCGAACTTATCGTTCGACAGACCAACGTACGCCTGACGGCCAAACATGCGGCCGCCTTGGCCGAGCCGCCCGCTATTCAGGTCAAAGCCGTTTTCCAGCTGGAAGATCGCCTTGTTGCCGCCACCCAGGTCCTCCGCGCCTTTCATGCCCCATCGGCTGCCTTGCGCGTAGCCGCTTTGCAGCTCGACTACGCTGTTGCCGCCGACGTTGTTCGTATAGTTGATGCCCTCGTCGATCACGCCATACAGCGTGACACTGCTTTGTGCAAAGACGGGAGTAGTGAATGCGGCAGTGGCGGCCAGTGCGATGACCTGTTTTTTCATTGAATGATCTCCGTTTGTTGGTGGAAGTGTGATCCGTTGTTTTCCGCGTACTACGATCATTTATTCGTCATGCTAATTATGACAAACCTTTCAGAAGCGATACACACACGCGTTCATAACTCAAAGCGCATGCAGCGGACGAGATCCTGCCCGAGCTAATCCGTGCAGTCCAGTTGAAGCATTCACGAGCGTGATATTCGTTGTGAAATGCCCACGAGAGATGCGCCAATTCGTGCGATTGAATGGGTTTGTCGGATTAGTTCTAAAGAGACATGACCCGCGTTCGTTAAATGTTTCTTCTCAGAGACAGTCGCAAGGTGAATCGGAATTGTCTGATTTGATGTATCGAATCGTCTTTGTATTCTCTGCGCCTCTATATGGCGTACGTTGAAGCTCGTATTGAACCTCGCCTCACACCCCTCGTTACCATGCGCCACGGCGCCGTCACGCAGCAGGGAATGCATTGATGAAGATGACTCACTGTCCTGATTCATACAGTTCACGCCATGCCGTGCCCAATCCGGGTTTTAGTCGCCCCGTACACCCTATTGGAATCCTCGTATCCGACGGGTTCTCGATGTTGCCTGTGGCAGAAATCGTCGACGTCTTCGATAAAGCGAATCATGTTCTCGCGGCTACACAGCGTGATGTGCCCGCCTATCGCACCGCCTTTATTTCCCGCCACGGCGGTTGTATATCCAGCTCCGCTCACATCGATGTATTGACACAATCGGTCAAACTTTTGGGTAAAGCGCGAGCACTCTTCGTCGCTAGCAGTGAAACGGTCGTCGACGTCGCCCGGGATACGCACTCCGGTGGATGGCTTCGCGACGCGACAGTTGAAGCAGACGAGATCTTCGTAATTGGTAACGGCGACGCGTTGCTGTCAGCGATGGGGCGCTGGTCTACGGCGGGCAGCCAGACTCCTACAAGCGACTTGCGCGCTTTGGACTCTGGGAATGTCACTGCTTCACACGCGTCCATGTCACGCAGCGGAATCCGGCAGGCATTCGAAATCATCCGACGGGATTTTGGCGTTTCGATTCTACGTCGTATTCTGGAGTTGCTGCCCGATACAAATCGGCCAGAGCTCGCATTGGTTGCAAGCGATAACGGCAAATCGATCAGGCAGAAGATTCAGGAAAGCGCGCAGTGGATCACGCGCAATTGCGACAAGTCGATTTCCATTACGGTTGCTGCGCAGACAGCTGGGATGAGTGAGCGGTCTTACTTGCGGCACTTCCGTGCGGAAATGTCCGTTAAGCCTTCTGAGCATCTGAGGCGCTCGCGCGTGGAGCTGGCCGCGTTGATGCTCGAATCGAGCGATCTGCCTGTCGACAAGATTGCAAGACGCTGTGGGCTAACGAGCGGGGAATGTCTTGCGCGGTTGTTTCGGCAGGTCTGGCATATCTCACCGACGGAATATCGGAGTCGATTGCGTTCTGCTGGCGAAAAGACATGAGCCTTTTTGTCGGGAAAGAACTGCGTATTCTGAATGTCATCGGCCAATACAAGCGATGCTGACACCTATTTCAAAAGCTACCGACTTTCTGTGTATTTCGGGAGCCGCTTATATTTCGCATGGCATTGTCTTTCATGACAGTTCAAGGTTTTCAAATATCGATGGTCTTTTGGGTCTTATTGGACTCACGCTTCCATTCATCACGTTCCGGTTGACCAGGGTATATCAACCTTTCCGTTATGAATCGGTGCTTGGGAGCGTAATGCGCGTTCTCCTCGCCTGGCTGTTGGCTCAATTAACTCTGGCGTTACTCTCACGCGCCTATCCAGGCGGGGAATTGCGAGGACAATGGTTCTTTTGGTGGACGGGAGTGGCCGCATGTGCGCTTGTTGCTGAGCGTTGCGTGATCCACTATTTGCCCTTCGTGCTGCGGACATGGCGATTCTCACCGACGCACTTCGCAATTGTCGCACCTTCCGGTGCGACCGGTGATCTTCTTGCCCGGATCGCTTCGCTGACGGGGAAAGCCTTCGTTCCGGAGGCGATTTTCGATCCGTCTCTTCAATGCGACACAACCATCAACCACATCCCGGCCGTGCGCGACATACATACACTCAAACAGTTAATGCGGAAAAAGAAGCTGCGAGAGATATGGATCATCAATCCATCATTTGGTCCGGTTTTTATTGAAAATCTGTTTGAAGATTTTCGGGATGAGTTCATAAATATTCGTATGCTTCCGTTATTTGAAGGAAGCGCACTCATGGAACCTTTGATTGAAGATTATCGCGGTGTTCCGATATTGAATTTTATGGCCATTCCAGAAAAAACTTTCGATTTCCTACTCAAAAATATATTTGATCTCACGTTTTCACTTTGCGTCTTGTTGGGCATTTTTCCTGCACTGCTAGCAATCGCTATTGCTGTGAAAATTTCATCTCCCGGTCCAATTCTGTTCCGACAATATCGCAAGGGAATGAACGGAGAGGTTTTTTCCATCTATAAATTTCGTACGATGTTCCATGGAGCAGACAAGCCAGGTATAGTCGTTCAGGCGCGCAGAGGGGATACACGTGTCACACGAGTAGGACGCTTTCTGCGAAGTACAAGCCTTGATGAACTGCCGCAGTTTCTCAATGTTCTCAAAGGGGAAATGTCTGTGGTCGGCCCACGACCTCATGCTGTGGAACACGATGAGTATTACAAGGACCTGGTTCAGGACTACATGTTTCGATACCGGATCAAACCAGGAGTCACAGGCTGGGCACAGGTCAATGGATATCGGGGAGAGACGGCTGAAATTGAGAAGATGGAGGCAAGGATCAAATGCGACATTTTCTACATCCGGCATTGGACCTTTTGGATGGATATGAAGATCATCGCGTTAACAATAATCAATGGATTTATGGGAGAGACCGCTTATTAGTTCTTGAAAGACATGCATGCGTCTTGACCTTACTCTCCTAACCTCAAAAGTCTTGTCCTGAAGTCTCGTCCTGTTTGGTGACAGGATGTCGAGCATGGTGACGGCGGCCTGCCTACACGAAGTCATGTCGCGAACAAGGCGAGATACATGGACGAGCAGATCGCATTCATGCTCATGTAGTTCAAGCGTGGCACGAGCGTCGAGAAGATGTGCCGGCAGATGGGTAACACCGACCGAATTGACCCGTCGTTGCGAATTGATGCCCGCGACGACGGATTCAGAAGAGCCGGAGATCCCGGTTCCGAACAGGACTGGTACTGAGTCACACTTAAGGCGAGAGTCAGCCTAGACCGTGTTAGGAATTTTTTGTAGAACCTGGTACCCTGGAGGGATGACAAGAGAAAAGCGCAAACCCTACCCGACAGACGTGTCCGACGAAGAGTGGAGCTTCGCGGCGCCGTATCTGACGTTGATGGATGAAGCAGCACCGCAGCGCAAGTACGAACTGCGAGAAATGTTTAACGCGTTGCGCTGGATCGTGCGCGCTGGTGCGCCATGGAGAATGATGCCCAACAACTTTCCTGCGTGGGAGCTGGTGTACCAGCAGACCCAGCGCTGGCTGCAGGCGGGCTGCTTTGAGAACATGGTCTGCGACTTGCGCTCGATCATCCGTGTGGCGCAAGGACGGCAGGGCCAGCCCAGTGCCGTGATTCTGGATGGCCGGACAATGCAGTCCACCTGCGAGAGCGGTCCGCGCGCGGGCTATGACGGCTACAAGCGCAAGCGTGGCAGCAAGGTCCATATTGCAGTCGACATGACCTGCCCCTGGTATTAGTCCGGACCGCTGTTAGAGTCCGAGGTTAGAAACTGCTTCGCTTCATGTGCCTGTGCGAATTGCTCAGGCGTCAGATATCCGAGCGAGCTGTGAGGCCGTTCGGTGTTGTACTCGTTTCTCCATTCTTCAATCAGGCGCCTGGCATGACGCATCGAGACGAACCAGTGCTCATTCAGGCATTCGTCGCGGAAGCGTCCGTTGAAGCTCTCGATGTACGCGTTCTCGACGGGCTTGCCTGGCCGGATGAACGACAGCATAACGCCGGCTTCGTAAGCCCATGCATCCAGCACCTTACCGGCGAATTCCGGGCCGTTGTCTACCGTGATGGATGCAGGCAATCCACGCATCTCGCCTAACCGTTGCAACACGTGCTTTACGCGCAGCCCCGGCAGTGAAGTGTCGACCTCGATAGCCAGACATTCCCGTGTGTAGTCGTCGACCACATTCAGACAGCGAAACCGCTGGCCGTAAGCCAGTCCATCAGAAACAAAATCCATCGACCAGCTCTGGTTCGGGCCTGTCCGCACCGGCAGCGGTTTTCGCTCGACGGCGGCAATGCGCTTGCGTCTGCGCTTACGCACGCTCAACCCTGCCTTGCTATACAGACGCCACGTCCGCTTATGGTTAACCAGCCAGCCTTCGCGACGCAACAGCACATGAATACGGCGGTAGCCGTATCGACGTTTCTGCGCGGCGATTGCCGTCATCCTGTCCGTCAGCTCCGCGTCGTCGGTGCGGCGCGATTCGTAACGGAACAGTGAACGCGAAATTCCTACCAGCCCGCAAGCCCGGGTGACACCCATCGCGCGTTCGGTCATCAATATCCCGACCGCCTCGCGTTTGGCTTGCGGGCTTGCTACTTTCGCGACAGCAGGTCCTTCAGCGCGGCATTGTCGAGCATCGACTCTGCCAACAGGCGCTTGAGCCTGTTGTTCTCCTGCTCCAGTTCTTTCAGGCGCTGCGCGTCCGCGACGGTCATCCCGCCGAACTTCGCCTTCCAGTTGTAGTAGGTCGCCTCCGAGATACCGTGCTTGCGGCACAGTTCTGCCGGCTTCAGGCCAGCCTCGGCCTCCTTCAGGATGCCAATAATCTGTTCTTCGCTGAATCGCTTCTTCATTGTCGTTCCTTTTGGGAACGAACTCTACATCGTTATCGGACTAAGAGACGGTTTCAAAAAGAGTTCATAGGGGCTGTTAACCCTTAACGCAACCTGTTAACCTCGATCGTCGTATCAACAGGATCGAGGAGATGGGCAAACCAATCATCGACGACGAACTGTGGGCACTGATCGAGCCACTGCTACCACCAGCGAAGCCACGGCGCTTCAAGCATCCGGGCCGCAAACCGGTACCGGATCGGGCTGCGCTGACCGGCATCTTGTTCGTGCTGAAGACCGGTATCCGCTGGCGAGATTTGCCAGCGGAGATGGGGTGCGGCTCCGGCGTCAGTTGTTGGCGCAGGCTACGCGATTGGCAGCAAGCCGGTGTATGGGATCGATTGCACCTAGTGCTCCTGGCGAAGTTGAGGGCGGTCGACAAGATCGACTTCTCGCGCGTGGTCGTCGACTCATCGTCGATTCGCGCAGTTGGGGCGGGCGAAAAACTGGCCCGAATCCCACTGATCGAGCGCGACCAGGATCCAAGCACCACCTCGCCACCGACGCCCACGGAACGCCGATCGCGGCAATCCTGACTGGCGCCAATCGTAACGACGTCACCCAACTTGTTCCGCTGATTGAGGCCATCGTACCGATTTGCGGCGTGCGTGGGCGGCCTTTGAGCCGTCCCGGCCGCGTCTACGCTGACCGGGGTTACGACCACGACAAATACCGACGCATTCTTCACGAGCGCAGTATTCCCACCAGCATCGCGCGACGCGGCCACCCCCACGGCAGTGGCCTTGGAAAGATCCGTTGGGTCGTCGAACGTACACATGCCTGGTTGCACAATTTCCGCCGTCTACGTATTCGCTTCGAACGTCGCGCCGACATTCACGAAGCGTTTCTCAAACTCGGCTGTTGCCTGATCTGCTGGAACACCCTTCAGCGAGCTCAACAGTCTTTATGAAACCGTCTCTAAAAGCCACATGAGCCCGGACACATAAAGCAGCATACCCGGCCAGCCGAGCACGAACGGGATGTTCATCACGCCGCTATCGAAGTTGCCATACTCGCCAAGCCTGCCGTCGTTGGCGAGCTTTGTGGACGTCCCCGTCGCCCCTAGTCCCTCGCCCGTTAAGTCAGAAAATGCTGTGCGTGCAAACTTCTCATAGAAGTCGTTACGTGCCGCATAGCTCCGGTCATCGTGCAGATTGACAATGCTCTGCAGTCGAACCTGCATCCTCTCGACAATAGGGCTGACCATAAGAAGAGGCATTAAGAAAAACGCTAATACCATCGCGGTTACAGCGATGCGCATTCGCATCTTGTTGTCTGATTTTGCCAGTTGAACCAGCATCGCGATAACCCAGCCGCCCCACGCAGAACGCACGAGACTCAGACTCAACGACAGCAAACCGAACGCCCCAGCAAGCCATCGCACTCTATGGTTCGCGGCCATTACGTAGACAAGCGCGCCCATCATCGCAAACGCGAATGGGCCCGACGAGTTCATTGTGCTAAACACTCGCACACCGAACGGGACGGAGTCGCCCAGTGAGTTCATCTGCGAGTACCTCATCCAAAACACATCCCAAGGCGGCATCACGCAGAACTGGATGAGGCCGTAAATGCCCGTTACCAATATACCTCCAATAAAGGTTCGGACGATTGTCTCCCGGTACTCCGCATACTGCCGTGAATATGCGAGGATATGAAAGCCAATCAGGATCGGATAGACCCAGTTCGCAAGGTCATACAACGCCGCAAGCGGCCCGCTGGACAGAACACCGACCATGAATGCATACCCGAGCCCCGACAGCACGAGCAGGACGGGCAAGCCACGTCTTTGCGCGAGCACCGGATAGAAGCGGATCAACGACAGCCCGCTGATCATCGTGACGGCAAGCGGTGCGACCTGGATCGGGCTGGTCGGCGTGTACGCACCATTGGTCCAGTCAACGAGACGTCGCACTTCGGGACTAAGGAACCACAGCCACCACACATAGCCCACGTACTTCACTGGACTCCTAATGTATAACCAGAAACCTACCGCAATCGACAGCACCGGAAACGCGAGTGTTAGCACCGTGCCTTGGTGCGTGACGATCAGCGTACCGGTTACGATCCATAGCAGCGTAGGCGGCATCCATCCGCTGCGATCAACCTTGACGATGCGCAGAGCATTGTCGATGCCGATGCGTCCAATCGACGACATTGCTCACCTCCCCCCATCGTTCTCTGACGACATCTGCCCGTGGATGTTCGCGTTCATGTTTGTATTCGTCTTAGGCTTCGACAGATCGGCGTCGACATTCTGTCTGTCCGTATAACAGTTGCCATGCTGCGCCGTCTGCGCGCGGCGGCGCAACAGCTCGCGCGTGATCCGCACGTGCTGCTGCGCGTAGTGCTGCGTCGTGTGATCGCGTGACGCAAGTTCGCGCGCTGCCAACTGCACCTGTTGCAGCGCTTCATCGGGCGATGCTGCCAGGCTGATTAGCGCGTCGCGCAATGCATCGGCTTCGAACGGCGGCACATACGCGGCGGCACGCGCCGAAAAATAGTCCTGCAACCCGCCGACATTCGTGACGACCATCGGCTTGCCAACGGCGGCCGCCTCGAGCATCACCGTAATACCCGACGCGTGCGAATTCGGCCGCAGCGGCACGACGATCACATCGGCCCAGTCATAGAGTTCGCGCTGCTTCGCGAGCCCCGCAGCGGGCGCGACATTCACGTTCAGCGCGCGCAGCGAGCGCGGAATGCGTCGCCGCGTTGCGAGCCGCACGGTAAAGCGCGGATCGTTGCCCAAAGCACGGATCAGCGTCTCCCAATCGCGGTCACGGTCGTTGCCAATCGCGGCGATGCGCAACGGCATGTGCGGCTGCCATTGCTCCGGCGACTGCACGGGGAAATCACGTACGTTTAGCCCATAGAAAACCTGAGTCGCGTCCCGTCCGAAGTATTGGCCGCATAGCTCGGCGTTGTCGCGCGCGTGCGTTGTCAGCAGATCGGCGCGATCGATCAGCTTGCGATAGAACCGGCGGCGCAACAGGCCATAGTCTGGCCACTTGTCGAGCAGCCACACGCTTTGCGCGACGAGCAGCGGCTGCCTTTCGCGTTTCATGCGCCCGCCGTGCATCAGAAGCATCAGCGCGACGGACAGCCATTCGTGCTCGGTATGCGTCCAGATCACATCGGAGCGCAGCATTGCGTCGCTGTTGCGCAGCGTGTGGATCAGATCGAAGCCGAGCATCGCCTTCAATGCGCGGCGCACGAGCCGCACCGGCTTGCTTTCCTTTGCGTCCTGCGAATAGGTGAGCTGGAACTCGGCGGATTCGGCATGGTGATAACCGTACAGGCAGCCGATGTTCTCGCCGTTGCGATAGCAGCGCGGATCGGCGCCATAAAAAAGATGCACGTGAACTCTGGTCGTCATGCGTGCACTCCCTTGCCCGTACCCGCGCCCGTCCCGCCGCTTTGCGCAAGCGCGCGGCGCGCCTCGCGCGCGCCTTTGCGCACGGCTCGCCAGCGCGCGAGCCTCTTGCGCCCCTTTGTCGACGTCAACGCAAACAGTGCATGCACGGCGCCCGGATAGACGCGCGTGCCGATCAACGCATACCACCACCACGCCACTTCGCGATGCAGCGGCGGCAGATGATCGCGCAAGATCAGATGGAGGTTGTATGCGGCGTTGCGCACGGCCGTCATCGTCTGCGCGTCGCGGCCATCGTCGTCGAAACGCTCGGCGGGGAAATGATCGACGGCCACGCGCGGATCGTAGACGAGCTTCCAGCCCGCGTTCTTCACGCTCAAGCTGAACGCCATGTCGTTGTGGACCTGCGCGCCCGTGCCGCGCAGGCGCGCGTCGAAACGGATATGGCGAATCGCGTCGTGCCGGTAGCTCATGTTCGCGCCCTTGAGCAGATCGACTTCGCGCGCTTCGCCCACGCCCAGATGATGATTGCCGATGATCTTGCCCGACGGCGTCAGCTTGCCGACGAGACCGCGCGAGCCGTAGAGCACGCCGCCCTGCTGATGCACCCAGTCGCGTCCGCCGAGTGCGCCCAGGCGCGGATCAGCCTCAAATGCAGCCTCTATACGTCGCACCCAATCGGAGCGTGGCGCAGCGTCGTCGTCGGTAATCGCAATTATGTCGCCAGAGACAGCATCGAGACCGCGATTGAGCGCCGCAACCTGGCCCGGAGCATCACTCATCGCGATTTTAAGAGGGAGCCCCTCCACTACCCTCTGATCTTCCAAACACACCAGGGTAGCGTCATCACCCGACCTCACCACCACTATGACTTCATCGCAGACGCGCTCCTGTGTCTTCAATGCGCGCAGACACCCTATAAGGCGTTCCGTTCGACGATAAGTCGGAACAAGCACCGAAATCTTCATCTCTTTTTCCGGTCAAACCGTTGATGTATCCGTGCTCACATAACGATGGACGGCACCGTAACCGTAGCGTCGATAAGATGACATCCCATTGAGAATCCCGCCTTTCAAATCAATACCGGCCACTTTGAGACGCTTGATAGCATCCGCGATCTCTGCTGATCGGTGCATGCCGGATCGCATCACGAGGAAACTCACGCCAGCGTGCTCACCGACGAGGGATGCGTCCGTCACCGCAAGCACTGGCGGCGTATCGATAAGGATCACGTCATAACGCGTTTCAAATTCGTGCAGGCAGTGCGAAAAATTCTTCGACATCAACAACTCCGCCGGATTCGGAGGTCGCTGACCGCACGAAATGAAGTTAAGTCCGTCAAAGTTTGTGTGCCGGATTGCCTCATCGATTCCAATCCTGCCAGTCAGGAGTTCAGATAGCCCCCTTTCTCCCCTACCATCCATATAGCGATGGAGTACTCCTCTGCGCATATCCGCATCGATCACCAATACCTTCTTGCCCGAGTTCGCAAGCAGGACAGCAAGATTGACCGAGAGGAAACTCTTGCCAACACCAGGTACCGGTCCTGTCAGCATGACAATTCGATTGGGCGCATCCATCATCGTGAATTGCATCGAGGTACGCAGACTTCGGAGGCTCTCTACGCACACATCCGCCGGGTTGGAGTGTGCCAACACTGAATAAGGCCGCACGTTTCCGTCTATGACGCGACCTTCAATCTGAACCTGTCGCTCGCTTAACGGCACCATTCCGCAAATCGGCAGCTGGAACAGACGTTCGATCTCTTCAGGATCTTCGATTCCCTTGAAAAGCTTCCTTCGAACAAGGATCACCGCAACACCAAGAATCAGACCCAATATGGTTGCAGCAGACAAGATCGATGGCTTTTTCGGCTTAACCGGAGTACCGGGCCGAAGTGCCATGTCCATGATCTGCGCATTCCCTCCAGTGCCCGCCTTTTGAACCGACAGTTCTTGCTCGCGCGTAAGCACCAGTTCGTAAATCTCAGCAGCCACCTTGGCGTCACGCTGCAACTGCACAGCGCGCACTTCGGCCTCCGGCAAACCGCGAAATCGATCTGCATAGCGGTCACGCTGTGCTACGAGTTGAGTAATCTGTTCACGCGCTGCTTTTAGTACCGGATGGTCATCGCCAAAACGCTGGCGAAGTGCCGCCATTTGCAAACGCATTGCCGAAATCTGCTGTTCGTATTCCACGCTCCCCATGAGATAAACCTTAGCTTCCTCTTCAGCGCTAATCGAACCTGCTTGCCGCTGATACTGCGCCAGCGCGATTTCTGCCTTATCCAGATCGGCCTTCAGTCGAGGCTCTTCGGCCTTCAGAAACGACAGCATATTTTGAGCATTGATCTGCTTGCTCTGCACGTGCCCCCTGAGATACGTCTGCGCCAACTCATTAGCTACGTCTGCTGCGAACCTCGGGTCCGCGCTTTCCACGAACACGTTAACGAGTCCCGTCAGCTTTCCCTGTTCCTCCACATCCACAGACTTCTGAAACGTGTCGACCGCGTCAACGTCATTCAAACGCGTAACGGAAAATCGGGAGCCCGGTCGTGCGATAAGTCGCTTAACGAGAATCGTGACGCCATTAGCGCTCGCGGCCTGTCCGATCTTGCCATGGACCAACAAATTGTCATCTGGATCTCGGAATTCGTATTGCCCGCCATCTCGGGCGATCAGGGTCAAACTTTTACCCTCAAGCACAGGTGGCACTTCGACCTTCTCCACGTCGACCACTTCGCCTCCCCACGTAAAGGAAGACAAACCAAACCATGCATGCGCGGGCTTCCCGGGGCTTGCGAGCCCGGAAACAAATCGACCGATAACTGGAACCAGTTTCGGTTCTACAGTGAAATCGAGCTTGAACTTCTTGACAACAGCGCCCATTACATCACGGCTTTCAATGATCGCAATCTCCGCGTCGGTTGGAAGCGGCGCCATCGCACTCGCGACACCACTCAACTGCGTCAATGCTTGAGCCGTGTCGTCGGCCTGTTCGATTTTTATCAATGCGTTCGCCCGGTAGACCGGTTTTACGACCAGCAAGTAAAGTCCGACGAAAGTGATCGTCACGATCGCAATGCCGACGAGCCACCAGACATCTTCGACGATGACACGTACCAGATCACCAAGAATGATCTCTTCCTCCGCATCAATGCGCGCTTCGGGATTCGAATTTCCATTCCTTCGTACTTCGTTATTCACAGCTTCATCCAAATGGATTGCGATTGGGAGGTCAGCGGGGTGCGTCGACTTTTCGGATCAGCAGCATGCACTGGCTCGTTTCAACCACAACCCAGTACGATAATCAGAACGCTTAGCGCGTAAGCTGCTTCAGATAGAAAAGCGTTTGCAATGTCGGCAATACCTGCTGCAAAACGCGATTGAACGTGGTCGATGCTGCCGTTCCAACATAGACGACATCCATTGACTGAAGCTGCAACTGTGTCGACAGCATGACAGATTCAGGCTGCGTCATATCCAGGCGATATACTTCCGGCGTTGTAGGCCTCTCTTTCATGCCTCGCATCACATAAATCTGGTGAGGGTTTGCGTCGGAATCCAGAATTCCTCCAGCCTGCGTAAGTGCGTCGGCGATTGTCATGCGCCCTCGATACATGGGTAACGGCGTCGGTGTTTTTACCTCGCCCATAACGAACACGCGGCTGTCGATGCGGTCCGGGACATTGATGACATCGCCTGCCTGCAGCCTGACGTCCTGTGTCATATCGCCTTGATCGAGCATCCTGTTTGCGTCGAGCACGTAGAGACGCTTCTTTCGCACGAGGCGGACTCGCTGCAGATCGGCGTCCGCAGCAGTGCCACCCGAGCGCGTGATCGCGTCGACTAAAGTAAGCGGCACGTCGCTGATGGCCAATGGCCCAGGTGCTTTCACCTGTCCTGTCACTTGCACCTTCTGGCTGCGGAAAGAAAGAACACGAACATCGACCTGCGGATTCCTGACGAAGGGGACCAGGCTCGCTGCTATCTGATCGCGAATCTGACCAACCGACTTTCCGGCGACGTGCAAACGGCCTGCAAATGGAATAAAGACGGTTCCATCAGCCGCGACGGTCTGCCCGTAAGGATCTGCTTGACCCGGTAGCGCGGTGGTATATGGTTGCTGTAATGCACCGGCAAGCGTTTGAGTCGTGTTACCGCCGGAAGAGAACGTGGTCGCCATCGGCGTGGTAAGTTCCGGGTGATCCCACACTGAAATTCCAAGAATATCCGGCGATGCAATGCGATAAACGTAGTGATCCGATGTTGCGAGCGGGTCGACACCCGCGCTCTGCGTACGCTCGGCTTCCAGGCGTTGCTGAGCCTGCTCGCTGACCACCTCCGCATCGATTATCTTCACTGGATACACCTCAGCAGGTTGGCCGGACGTTTGCGTTTCGAGGCGCGAGGTGTCGATATAGTTTCCCGGCGCGGTCACGCAACCCGACAGAAGAGGCACGGCGACGAGGCCAACAAGATATCGTTTCAACATATACGGTCAATCCAACCCGCCGCCAATCGTTCAATCAATGACAAGGTCTCGCGATATGACGATTCAGCTTTTCCATGAGGATCATTAACATCGACCCTTTCCCAATTGCCCAGTGCAAACACCTTCCCACGAGAGGTACGCTCCAGAGCTTCAATCTGCGCGATCTGACGCCGCTCCGCGACGAGTACGAGATCCGCGTCGCGAACCATCGCGGCGCTCAGACGCCGTGAGTGGTGCTTGCCAATGGGTAGTCCACGCTCGATCAGCAAGCTTTCCATTACTGCATCCATTCGCATTCCATCGAAAGCGCGAATGCCAGCCGAGCGATAGACCACGCGTTTGCTGGAAGTTCGTTCATGCAATGCCTTGAAAACCACCTCTGCCGCAGGTGAACGACAAATGTTTGCGTAACACACAATCAATACATTGGAAAACATGGACTTTGCTTACTGCTCAACTCAAGATCGACTGACACGTGGCGGAGCAGAAGTCAAGAAATCAACTCCTTACTTGTCTGATTAGATAGTTACTTAATGATCCTAACTATGTACTGCAAGTGACGCGCGGCCGCCCAATTGCGTGGTACTCGATCCCCGCATCGAATGCCACAAATGGTTCGTAAAGGTTGCGGCCGTCGAAGATCAACGGCGTCTTCAGTTCGGCCTTCATATGCACGAAGTCCGGGCTCTTGAATTCCTTCCATTCCGTGACGATGACGAGGGCATCGGCGCCCGCCAGCGTCTCGTCCTGCGTGCTCGTGAAGTGCAGCCGTGCCTGCTGGTCGGGCACGCCGGCGAGATCGAGCGCAAAGACGCGCTTCGCTTCCGCCGTCGCAACGGGGTCGTATGCGCGCACCGTCGCGCCGCGCGCGAGCAGTTGCGCGATCACGCGGCGGCTCGGCGCCTCGCGCATGTCGTCGGTGTTCGGCTTGAACGACAGGCCCCATACGGCGAACGTGCGGGCGCTCAGATCGTCGCCGAGCGCTGCCGTGATCTTGCGCACGAGCACTTCCTTCTGTTCGTGATTCACCTCTTCGACGGCTTCCAGAATGCGCAGGTTGTGCCCCATCTCGTTCCCCGTGCGGATCAGCGCCTGCACGTCCTTCGGGAAGCACGAGCCGCCGTAGCCGACGCCCGCATACAGGAAGTGATAGCCGATGCGCGGGTCCGAGCCGATGCCGTGGCGCACGGCCTCGATGTCCGCGCCGACCGTGTCGGCCAGATTCGCCATTTCGTTCATGAACGAGATGCGCGTGGCGAGCATCGCGTTGGCCGCGTACTTCGTGAATTCGGCCGAGCGCACGTCCATGTACAGCGTGCGGTCGTGGTTCCGGTTGAACGGCGCGTAAAGACGGCGCATCTTCTCGCGTGCCTTGTTGCCGTCTGCGTCGTTGTCGATGCCGACCACGATGCGGTCGGGCCGCATGAAGTCGTCGACGGCGGCGCCCTCTTTGAGGAATTCCGGGTTCGAAACGATCGAGAAGCGGTGCTGCGGGCTGCCCGCGAGGCCGCGCTTGTGCAGCTCTTCGTCGATGACAGCACGCACGCGCTGCGCGGTGCCGACTGGCACCGTCGACTTGTCGACGATCACCTTGAAGCTGTTCATCGTGCGGCCGATATTGCGCGCCGCTTCGAGCACGTATTGCAGGTCGGCGGAACCGTCCTCGTCGGGCGGCGTGCCCACCGCGATGAACTGGACCTCGCCGTGCGCGACGCTCGCCTCGACATCCGTCGAAAACGTGATGCGTCCCGCCGCGCGCGAACGCGCGATGATCTCGCGCAGACCCGGCTCGTGAATCGGCATGCCGCCGTTATTCAGGATGTCGATCTTGCGTGGGTCCACGTCCAGACAGAAAACGTCGTTGCCGACCTCGGCAAGACATGCGCCTGTGACGAGACCTACGTAACCCGTGCCGATAATGGTGATTTTCATACGCGCCCAGCCACCCCTTGCATTCATAGCGACGCCAACAATGCAAGCAGATCGCTCGTCCACTTCTCAGACAGAAAAAAGCCCGAACCTTTGCCCGCGCCAACGCGTTCGACTTCGCAGCCTATGGCAGGTTGACGAACTGCACTCCACACAACCTCAAAGCGGCGCCAAGCGTACCTCGTCCCGCCCCATCCTTCCGGCCAATACCCGAACCGTTTTCGCCAATCCCATCTCGATTTTTGCGAACCCGCCCCACCACTTCTCCAACAAAACCGCAACCAGGAGGAACTCTGAGAGATAATGGCGGTCCATTTCGGGTCGTGCAGGCGATTCAGTGGCCGGTGCCCAATGCTGAAAGAGGTCAGCGGAGCCGCCACGAACAGCCGCGCAAACGCGCAAAAACGCGCCATCAGGCCATGCCGCGAACGCGCGCCAGGCGCGCGCACGCAAGCACACCCCACCCATTTCCCGCCTCACCGAAACCGCGCTGCGCGCCGCCCGCGCACCGTTTCGCGGAGGCGCTTTGCCATCACACGCATGCAGACATCAAGAAACCGTCTGATCGAGCTGGACTTCTTCCGAGGACTGGTTCTTCTTTTCATCGTCGTCGACCATATCGGCGGCAGCATTCTGTCGCGCGCCACGCTGCATGCGTACGCGCTGTGCGACGCAGCCGAAGTCTTCGTCTTCCTCGGCGGGTTCGCGACGGCGACGGCCTATGCGTCGCTCGCGAAGCGCCACACGGAAGCCGACGCGCGCAACCGTTTCTTCCGGCGCTCGTTCGAGCTGTATAGGGCATTTCTGATCACGGCTGTCCTGATGCTCATCGCGAGCGCGGTGATGAGCGCGTTCAGCATCGACGCGCCCAACATGACCACGACCGATCTCGACGACATGATGGACACGCCCACGACCGTGCTGCGCGACATCCTGCTGTTCCGCCGTCAGCCTTATCTGGCGTCGGTACTGCCGATGTACGCGCTCTTCGCGTTCGCCGTGCCCGTGGTGTTGCCGCTTGCACGCAGCAAGCCGTGGCTGCTGCTCGCGGGCAGCCTCGCCTTGTGGTCGATTGCGCCGTGGATGCTGCCGCATCTGCCCGTCGCCGAAGACGCGCAATGGGACTTCAACCCATTCGCATGGCAGTTGATATTCGTGACTGGTGTGATCGCGCAGACGCAGCCCGTCTATCAGCGCGCAAGCGCGCATCGCTATGGCTGGATCGTGACGGCGCTCGCGTGCGCCGTGGTCGGCGCGGCCGCCTGGTACAAGCTGTTTGTCGAAGCGGCTCCGCTCGATGGCAGTCTCAAGCAGAATCTGTCGTGGCTGCGCGCCGCGAACTTTCTCGCGATCGCGTGGCTCGCCGCGAACATGGTGCGCATCGGCTGGGCAAAGACGATCGCGCAGCGCCTGCCGTGGATCGGGCTTGTGGGCCGCAAAGGTCTGCTGTGCTTCATCGCGGGCACGGTAATCTCGCTGGTCGTCGACTCGCTCCTGTACACAGCCACCGACGGCTATCTGAACGTCCCGCTTGGCCTCATCGCCGATGCCGTCGCGATCGGTTCGCTGTTCGCAGTCGCGAGAGTGTCGGTGCCGATCTCGCGCGTGCTGACCTTGCGTCTACGCCGCTCGGGGCCCGCATGACTGGACCGATCACGCGGTCAAGCAAGTCACCGGCTAAAGCGGCATCGCAAAAGCACGCGCCATAAAGCGCAGAAGCGAATCGCTGGCTCATCGCTCGATCCACTCGGTCCACAGCACCATCAGCACTGTCATCAGTGCGGGGCCGACGAACAGACCCAGCAGGCCGAACGTCTCCGTGCCGCCGAGAATCCCGAACAGCACCAGCAGAAACGGCAGCCGCGTCGAATTGCCGATCAGCATGGGGCGCACGAAGTGTTCGGCGATGAACACGACGATAAAGCCGAACACGGCAAGTGCAATTGCAGGGACGATCGTCCCCTGGATGATGAAGAGCCACAGCGCCGCGCCGCAGAACACGACGGGCGCGCAAAACGGCAGCATCGCGGCGATCGCCGTGACGAACCCGAGCAGTGCTGCGTGCGGCACGCCCGTCAACATATACGCGACGAACAGCAGCGCGCCCTCGCCGATGCCGACGACCACGAGTCCCGACACCGTCCCGCGCACGGCCGCCGCCATCCGCTCGACGAGATGCAGCCCTTCGTGGCCGAACGCGCGCTGGACACCCTTCATCAGCGAGCCGGACAGCCTCGGACCTGCCTGAAAGATCACGAACAGCGTGACGAGCATGAAGCCGAACAGCATCAACGCATGCGCGGCGCGCGCGCCGAAATGCCGGCCGAACGTCACGACGGCGTCGCCGTGCAGGCCTTTGATCGCGGGCGAGTCGCGCAGCGGCTGCGCGAGATTCGACTCCCACCACGCGCCGATCTGCGCCGCGCCGAACGGCAGATGCAGGACGAAATCCGGCACGGGAATGCCGTTCTCGTGCACGGTGCGCATCCACTCGATCACGTCGTGCGCTTCGTTCGCGGCCTGCGCGATGCCGATCCCGACGGGCAACAGGAACAGCAATCCAATGACAATGGTCAGCACGGTCGCGATCAGCGTCGTACGCCCCTTGAAGAAGTCGTGCTGTTCGACCCGATGAAACGCCGGCCACAGCGCGATCGCGATCACGCAAGCCCACGCGATCGCGGGCACGAAGTCGCGTATGACCCAGATCGCCAGCACCACCATCGCGGCATAGAGCGTGGCCGAGGCGACGCGCTGCATCTTGCGGCGATCGGGCGTGTCGGCCCCGGACGGGACATCTGGCGGACGTTGATTCATGTGACCTCGTAGAATGAGCGGACTGCGTGGGCCGCCCGCATGAGTGGCCCGCCCGCTCAAAGATAGCGCGAATGGATGACGGACCCGGATGAAAGACCAAGGTGACGGCCCCGGGACGGACCATCGCAGCGAGCACGCGGGATACCTGCATCGTGCCCGCGTCGTGCGCGACGCCGCCCCGTCGAGGCGCACATCATAATGGATGCCGCGCGCGCCCATCCACGCTGTCCGGCGATGCCGCCCTTTTCTGCCGCTGGTACAACAGTTCGTTGCGGATTTGCATGTAATGGCAATGACAGCCCGCAAAGCGGCCTGTTACCGTCCGCGTAAACGCCAACCATCAGATTATTGCGGAATCGGGAACAGTGTTTCTACGCGGGCACAATGGCTCTCACGCGCGCGCGGGACTAAATTCGGCACACACCACAACTACGGAGCCGACCATGACGACCTTGGAGTGTTTACCGTTGATGGGCGCCAACGGGTTGCGCATCGAGATACTCGAGCACTCTGACACAACGCTGATCATTCGCTGGGTCGAGCCGGGCCGCTGTCATTATGGCGAGCAGCGCTGGCGCCGCCGCTCGGCGCACTCGTCGGGCACCTGCGCCGTGTCGCGCCGCAAGATCCGCCGCGGCGACGCCGTCTTCAAGCCCGCCGAGCGCCCCGCTCCCGCCAATGCATCCGCGATGATCGCGGCCGAAGTGCTCGAACACGCACTCGCCGCCGAAGAACTCGAACACGCGCTCGCCGCATAACCAACGTTTCAGGCAACAATCGAACTCACGGGTTCTTGCTCAGAACAAGCCGCATCGCACGCTAAAGGATCGCGTGCGACAGGCCGTTGTTGTATCCGCTAGCCTGCTGCGTGGTCGGCAAGGAAACGGCACACCTCGCCGTGCATCCATTGCACGCCGGGACTGGTCGCCAGCGCGCGCCACGAGCCATGCACAAGGCCATTGCCGACAGGTGCATGCGCCTGCCCGCCCGCCGCGCGGATGCGTTCCGCGAACACGCGCGCATCGTCGCGCAACGGATCGTGCTCGACGCCGATTGCAAGCGTCGGCGGCAATCCATCATAACGTGATGCTTCGAGTGGAATCGTCCACGCAATGCGCGCCGAAACGCTTGCGCGCATGCCGTCAATGCCGCTGTTCGCGTTGAGCGCTTCCGTGCCCGCTTGATCGCCCCAATACAACGCGCTGTAGCGCCGCACATCGGCGAGCGTGAGCATCGGCGCATCGGCTTGCGTCTCGCGCGCGGGCGATTGTGGTTCTACACCCAGCATCGGATAAACCAGCGCGAGACCGCGAACGCCCTTCACGCCGTCGTCGCGCAACCGCATTGCGACACTCGCCGCGAGCGTCGCGCCCGCGCTGTCACCCGCGAGTTGCAGCGATGTCGGCAGCGGACCGAACGGCAAGCGGCCATCGAGCGCGGCGCGCGTGACGGCCAGGCAATCGTCGTGAGCGGCGGGCGCGGGATGCTCGGGCGCGAGCCGGTAATCGACGGCGATGACGCACAGGCCCGTGTCCGCCGCGATGCGCGCAGTGATCAGATCGTGGCTCGCGAGCGAGCCGACGACGAATCCCCCGCCGTGAAAATAAAGCACCGTGCCCGGCGAGCGCTCGCGTTCGAAGGGCACATACAGGCGCAACGTGAACGTGTGCCCATCGGGCGACGTGAACGGCGCATCGTGCGTGCGCACGCCATCGGGTAACGGCGGCGTGAATGCGGCGGCGAGGCGCTCGTACATCGCCCGCTGCTCGACGATCGTCGATGCCGCGCGGTCGCTCGGATAAAGCGCTTTCGTCCGTTCAACGAATGCCACGATTTCAGGTTCGAGCATGACGTGCACTCCGTTTGTGCGTTGCCCGATTATGCCCGCGAATGCCAGCGCATTACTTGCGGGTCGGCACGGGCAAAGCGATCACACGGCCAGCGTATTGCGCGGCGGGCAACGCGGCCTGCACATCGACGAGCGCACGCACGCGCACCTCGACATCGCTATCGAACACAGCAGAACGCGGCCCGCTCGTATCGACGTGCAGCAGCATCTGCTCGCCCGCCGCGACGGGTTCGTCGCGCTCGTCCGCGAACATTTCGAGGTACAGGTGCATGCGCTTCGCGTCGTGCGCGAGCACGCGCATTTCGACTCTCACTTGCGCGCCTTCCTTGATTTCATGCAGGTAATTGATGTGCGCTTCGAGCGTGTAGATCGAGCGGCCGCGCGCGTTGCGCACAGTGTCGTCGAGGCCGATCTGGTCGATCAGCGCATCGGTGGCGAAGCTGAAGATCAGCATATAGAACGCGTCGCGCAGATGGCCGTTGTAGTCGACCCATTCGGCGCGCACGACGTCGTGATATGCAGGCAATTCCGCGTGTCGCGGCATGGCGGTTGTCTCCGTCGCGTGAACGTTTTTCGTCAGCGCGGGGAATCTCGCATCGATGCCCCGCACGTGCAGCCATATTACGCGACGTTATTCGTCGGGATGCAAGCCGTGCCGCGCTTTCGCTTCGGCGATCGCGGACAGCACGTTCGTGATGCAGTCGTCGCGATAGCGTTCGAGCTGCTTGATCGAGCGCGGACCGAGCTGCTCCGCCGTGCCGTCGACGACACGATCGATCAGCTCATCCGTCAGCTTCGGCGCGACGAGCTTGGTCCACGGCAATTCGAGCGCAGGCCCGAATTGCTGCATGAAATGACGCATGCCCGCGTCGCCGCCCGCAAGCGTATAAGTGAGGAAGCTCCCCATGAACGACCAGCGGATGCCCGCACCGAAGCGGATCGCATCGTCGATTTCGCCCGTCGTCGCGACGCCTTCGTCGACGAGATGCAGCGCCTCGCGCCACAGCGCTTCGAGCAAACGATCAGCGATAAAGCCGGGCACTTCCTTGCGCACATGCAGCGGCCGCATGCCGAGCGAACGATAGATGCTCGACGCCGCATCGATGGTCGAAGGCGCCGTGCACTCGCCGCCCACCACTTCGACGAGCGGCAACAGGTACACGGGATTGAACGGATGCCCGACGATGCAGCGCTCGGGATGCAATGCTCGCGCATAGAAGTCGGTCGGCAACAGCCCCGACGTCGACGACGCGATGATCGCATCGGGCTTCGCCGCGCGGCTGATCTGCTCGTGCAGCGCGAGCTTCAGTTCTTCGCGCTCGGGCGCGCTTTCCTGAATGAAGTCGGCATCCGCGACGCACGCTTCGATCGTCTTCACGAAACGCAGGCGATCCTGCGAAGCGCCCTCCGCGAGCCCGACGCGTTCGAGCGCGGGCCATGCGTTCGCGACGTTGTCGCGCAACTGCTTCTCCGCGCCCGGAGCCGGGTCCCACGCCACCACGTCGAGTCCGTGCGCGAGCGCACGCGCGACCCAACCGCTGCCGATCACACCCGCGCCGATTGCTGCAAATGTCTTGATGTTGGTGATGACTGCCATTGCCGACGATCCTCTGTAATTGTGCAAAGCCTTATCTGAACTTCACGCGAACTGTTCGACGGCGCGCTTTTCGAGCAGCCGTTCGCCGCGCGCGGGCAAGCCGAGCTTCTTGCGGCCTTCGGCAGGCGTGAGCGCACGGCCGCCCAATCGCTCGATGACCTCGACTGCGCGCGTGACGAGCGAACCGTTGCTCGCGGGAACACCTTTGTCCAGCCAGATGTTGTCTTCGAGACCGACGCGCACGTGGCCGCCCAGCAGCATCGCTTGCGCGACCATCGGCATCTGCATGCGCCCGATGCCGAAGCCCGCCCATTGCGCACCGTCCGGCAGGTTGTCGACCATCGCTTTCATCGTCGTCGTGTCGGCGGGCGCGCCCCACGGAATGCCGAGACACAACTGGAACAGCGGCGGCGCGTCGAGCAGCCCTTCCTGTAGCAATTGCCTGGCGAACCACAAATGGCCCGTATCGAAGATCTCCAGTTCGGGTTTCACACCCAATTCCTGAATGCGCTTTGCGCCCGCACGCAATTGAGCGGGCGTCGATACGTAGATATAGTCGCCGTCGCCGAAATTGAGCGTGCCGCAATCCAGCGTGCAGATCTCCGGCAACAGTTCTTCCACGTGCGCAAGACGCGTGAGGCCGCCCACGAGATCGGTATTTGCGCCGAAGCGCATCGGATCTTCGCCGGGCCCGATCTCCAGATCGCCGCCCATGCCCGCCGTCAAATTGATGATGACGTCCGTGTTAGCCGAGCGAATGCGGTCGACGACTTCCCGATACAGATTCGGATCGCGGCTGCCGCGTCCCGTTTTCGGATCGCGCACATGGCAATGGGCGACTGTCGCGCCCGCTTTGGCGGCTTCGATTGCCGCATCGGCGATCTGTTTCGGCGTGACGGGAATGGCGGGATGCTTGCCGACGGTGTCGCCTGCGCCCGTGACGGCGCAGGTCACGATCACTTCATGGTTCATGCGTGCAAATTCCTGTTAGAACGAAAGAGTCGGAATGAAAAGTACTTGTCTTGCTCTAAAGACGAAGCTTTAGCAATCGAGCTTTAAAAACGTTGGCTCAAAGACCCAGATAAGCCTTGACGGCGGGCAAGCCGTCCTTGCCGTCATACGTCTTTACGCCGGCGAGCCATTGATCGAGTACTTGCGGGTTCTGTTTCAGATAGGCCTTCGCGACGTCGGCAGGCTTCTCCTTTTTCATCACCGACTGCATCACGACGTTTTCGATCTGCGTCGTAAAGCGAAGATTGCTGACGAGCTTTCCCGCGTTCGGGCAACGCGTCAGGAAGTCGGGCGACGTGAGCGTATAGACGCGCGCTTCGCCGTCGTTGGGACCGAATACGCCTTCGCTGCCGCTCAGGTACTTCATGTCGATCTGAATGTTCATCGGATGCGGCTGCCAGCCGAGGAATACGACCCACTTCTTCTCGCGCACCGCGCGCTCGACGGTGACGAGCATGCCCGCCTCGCTCGATTCGATCAGCTTGAAGCCGCCGAGTCCGAACTGATTGGTCGCGATCATCTTCTGGATCGCGGCATTCGCGCTGCTGCCCGGCTCGATGCCGTAGATCTTGCCGTCGAGTTCCGCGCGATGCTTTGCGATATCGGCAAAGGTCTTCAGTCCCGCGTCGTATTCATAGGTCGGCACGGCGAACGTGGCTTTCGCGCCCGTCAGATTCGGCGGCTGCAACACGTTGATCGATTTCGACTCGATGAACGGCGCGATTGCTTTTTCCTGCACGGGCCACCAGTACCCGAGCGAAACGTCGAGCTGCTTGCTCTTCAGTCCGGCAAATGAAATCGGCACGGAGGCGACCGTCGTCACGGGCTGATAACCCAGCCCTTCGAATACCGTCGACGCAAGCGCCGTCGTCGACGTGATATCCGTCCAGCCGATGTCGGCGAAATGGACGGCGCGGCAACTCGCCGGGTCTTGCGCGAGCGCGGGCTGCGAGAGCGTCGCGAGAAGGCCCGTGACAAGGCCGGCAATACATGCGGTAACGACTTTGATGCGCAACTTCATGACGATCCCCTTCGACACGATTCGCAGCGTGTCCTCTAGCTGGTGAGACGACCGGAAAACAACTGGTGTGAAGCAAAGGTACAGGTCCATATTCCCCCAAAATCGACCCCTAGCGACCCGTTCTTGCTTGCGCGCGACCATGAGGGAAAACCAGCATGCAACTTGCGGTGCGTGCGGCGGGCGCCCGTTTGTGCGCCGCGCAATCGCGATGCGGATTTTTGGCGCGGCTTGCCGCATAGCACGACACTTGCTACGCTCGCCGGATTCGACGAATCCGCTTCACCTGACATCGAGAAGATCGAGCGATGCCCGAAGACATTTCGTTCCTGCTATTGCCGGGCTTTTCGGCCATCGGCTTCATGTCGGCCATCGAGCCTTTGCGCGTCGCGAACCGCTTTCGCGAGAACCTGTATCGCTGGCACATACTGAGCACTGACGGCGCGCCCGTCGCCGCGAGCAACGGCATTTCGCTGAACGCGGAAAGTGCATTCGCCGATGTCGATCACGCGCAAACGGTCTTCGTGGTCGCGGGTTTCGAGCCGCTTGTCTGCTACAGCCGCGCGCTCGGCGACTGGCTCAAGCGTCTGGACCGCGCGCACGCGACGCTCGGCGGCATCGACACCGGCGCGTTCATCCTGGCGGAAGCGGGCCTGCTGCGCCCGACCGACAGCGTAACCCTGCATTGGGAAGC
Source organism: Paraburkholderia phymatum (assembly GCF_038900715.1). Lineage (GTDB taxonomy): Bacteria > Pseudomonadota > Gammaproteobacteria > Burkholderiales > Burkholderiaceae > Paraburkholderia > Paraburkholderia phymatum_A. The sequence continues at coordinate 70,117 of NZ_JAYMRZ010000017.1, forward strand.
GCTCTCCGCGTTTCGCGAGCGCTATCCGGCCGTCCAGGCGAGCGAAGAGCTATTCGAAATCGGCGAGCGGCGCATTACGTGCGCGGGCGGCACGGCATCGATCGACATGATGCTCGACCTCATTGCGCGCAGCCACGGCGCGGCGCTCGCCTCGTCGATCTCCGAGCAGTTCGTGGTGAGCCGCATACGGCAGCGCTCCGATCATCAGCGAATGGAAATTGCCGCGCGTTATGGCGTGCACAACCGCAAGCTGATTCAGGTAATCGGCGTGATGGAACAGAATATGGAAGAGCCGCTGACGCCCGCCGACCTCGCACAGGAAATCGGCGTTACGCGCAGACAGTTGGAGCGGCTTTTCTGCTCGTCGCTCAAGGACACGCCGACGCATTTCTATCTGCAATTGCGGCTCGATCGCGCGCGAGAGCTTTTGCGGCAAACGGATATGTCGATTACGGCGATCTGTGTCGCGTGTGGCTTCGAATCGCCGTCGCATTTCTCGCGCACGTATCGCACGAGGTTCGGAGCAAGCCCGCGCGATGATCGCAGGCCCGTGCGTCCCAGTGCGGGTGGCGTGGTAAGTACGACGCGGGAGAATGCTTTGCCTTGAAGCAGGCTTACGTCCGCGACGGTCTATAAGGTCGTTAAAAGAAAAGGCCGTCGCGGAATAAATGGATTTAGAACGAATGCCTCATGCCGATCCGCACATCGGCTTGTGTCGTCGTTGTCGATGGCGTGAAGCTATAGCCGATCACCGCATCGACGCCATTCGAAGCCTTCAGATAGTCGCCCGAGATATACACGTCCGTCCGCTTCGACAGCAGATAATGCGCGCCGAGCGAGCCCTGGTTCCAGTGATGGCCTTCGAAGTTCGTGTACTGATAGCCGCCGATCACGCTGAACGCCGGCGTGACCTGCCAGTCCGCGCCGCCTTCCGCTACCTTCATATGCGACGTGACGCCAAGCCCTTTGATCGTCGTGTACGTGAAGTTGCCCATCAGCGTCACGTTGCCGATCGCATAGCTGGAGCCAACGCCGAAAGCGCCCTGCTTGTCGACTGGAAACGGATTGCTTGAAAAGAGATCTGTTCGCGCTCCTGTCGCCGGATCGACGGTGACCACTGGCTGGCCCAGGAACGTATGCACGCCGATCATCGCGTACGGGTCGAACGCGTAGATGCCGTGCGGATTGTTCAGTTGCGTATAGGCCGCGCCCGCTGTGAACGAGCCGTTCGCATAATGCGCGCCGACGCTCCACGCGCTGTCCTGATGGAAATTGCCCGCGACATTGCCGAACGAGTACATGCCGCCGAACATGAACCCCGCGAATTCATTCGACAGGAACTTCACCGAATTGGGCAAACGGTCGCCGTTGAAACGATCGAAGTCGCCCTGGTGAATCGCATAGCCGCTCGCCCATGCCGAGACGTTGTACAGGTACACCATCTCTTCCGTCATATCCAGCTGATTGCCGAACGACAGCGTGCCCCACTGGTTCTTCAGTCCCACATAAGCCTGGCGCCCGAACATCGTGCTGCCAAAGCCCAATTGACCATTGCCGAGGTGAAAGCCATTCTCAAGCACGAATACCGCTTGCAAGCCGCCGCCCAGATCCTCCGTTCCTTTGATGCCGAAGCGGTTGCCATACGAGATGCCATCGTCAAACTTCACGACGTGCGAGCCGCCTGTGTTGTTCACGTACGTGATGCCCGCGTCGATGATTCCATACAACGTGACGCTGCTTTGTGCGTGACTCGCATTCGAAACTCCGGCGAGCGCGAACGCGACGCCTGTCAGTGCTGCGGCATTCAGCTTTTTCATTGTGTCGTTCTCTCTTGCCTGGCTATGAGGATATAGGGGTATAGGAATGCGAAGCGAACTCCGCGTCGTGTGCCAATTGCACGACGATCAACGCACAGTACAAATCCATATTTCGAGCAACTCGACCAAACACGACACACTTTGTTCCCGCAGCGACATGCGCGACAAAACAAAAGCGCGCGTCCCATTGCAGAACTGCGCGCCTCTATTCGAGTGCAGAAAATGCCGCTTTAGTGAATGCCAAGTTGTGCCTGCACGGCCTGCAATCCATCGGCGCCGCTTGTCGTCGTCACGCCTTTGAGCCACGTGCTTAACAATGCGGGGTTGCCTTTCAGCGCAGTCATCGCCGCCGTATTCACATCGACCTTGTTTTGCAGCACATTCGCAATGATCTGGTTTTCTATGTCGACGTTGAACGTCATCTGCTGAAAGAGCTTCGCGAGATTCGTGCACTGCCCCGCGAAGCCCGCGCGCGTGACCGTGTTCACCGTTGCGCCGCCATAGTTCGGGCCGAAGTACGCATCGCCGCCTGACAGATAGGTCAAATGGAACTTCGTGTTCATCACATGCGGTTCCCATGCAAGGAATACGATCCACTGCTTGTCGCGTACCGCGCGCTCGACCTGCGTGAGCATGCCCGTTTCACTCGATTCGACGATCTTCCAGTCGCCGAGTCCGAATGCCTTGTCGGCGATCATCTTCTTGATGTTCTGATTGGCGGGCGCGCCCGGCTCGATCCCATAGATCTTTCCGTTGAACTGATCCGCATGCTTGACGAGATCGGCGAACGAATGCACGCCCGCTGCCGCGACATAATCCGGCACGGCCAGCGTGAACTTCGCATTGACCAGATTCGCGTGCAGCACGTCGATCGAATGCTCGTCGACGAACGGCTTGACCAGCGGACCTTGCGCCGGCATCCAGTTGCCGAGAAACACGTCGATCTGCCCTTTCTTCAAGCCCTGGTACGTGATCGGAACGGATAGATTCGACACGTTCTGCTGATAGCCCAATGCCTTGAGCAGCACTCCCGCCACGGCATTCGTCGCGTCGATGTCGGTCCAGCCGGGATCGGCCATGCGGACCTGCGTGCAGGTTTGCGGCTCTGCGGCATGCGACGATCCCGTCAAGGCTGCGCCGAACGCTGCTAGCGTCAGCGCGGCCTTCACAAGCGAACTTCTCCAGCGTCTGTTCATCGTGGGCTCCCGTAGTGAGTGTGTCGTGTTCGGTCGTGCTGAGTCCCGTCAACGCGCGACGACGCGCGGATAACGCGCCATTGCCTCGAGCGTGTCGAGTTCGATGTGATTGCGCATATAGCGCTGGCTCGCGTCGGTGAATGGCTGCCAGTCCCATGAGCGAATCGCGCCTTGCGTAGTCGCTTCGAAATGAAAGCGCCGGCGCCGCTGGCTCGCGAGCACCGATCGATGCAGCGCAGGCACGTCCCAGCGCTGCGCGATTTCCTGGCGAAATGCGTCGATCAATTCGGCCGCCACAGGTTCTTGCGCAAGGTTTACGCGCTCGTGCGGATCGTCTGCGAGGTCATAGAGCTGATCGGGATCGACGGGCGTATGAATGAACTTGTACCTGCCGCGACGGATCATCAGCAGCGGTGCAATCGCGCCTTCTGCGAAGTACTCGACTATCGCTTCGTCGTGCCCGCCGTCGTCTTGCAGATGCGGCACCAGGCTGCGTCCGTCGACGGGATCGGGCCATTCGGTCGCGCGCGCGCCCGTCGCCAGTTCGACGAGCGTCGGCAGCAGATCGACATGCGACACCGACGCGGCCACGCGATGCGCGCGGTACTGCTTCGGCGCATGCACGATCAGCGGCACGCGCACGCCGCCTTCGAAGCACGTCATCTTGTACCAGAGCCCGCGCTCGCCGAGCATTTCGCCGTGATCCGACGTGACGATGACGATCGTGTCGTCGGCGAGCCCGGTTGCGCTGAGCGTATCGAGAATCGCGCCGAACTGCGCGTCGACATACGACAGCGCGCCGTAATACGCGTGCCGCGCATTGCGAATCTGCTGCTCCGTCGGCGGCGTCAGGTCAGCCTCATAGACATCGCGCAGACGTTTCGAATGCGGATCGCTCTCTTCACGCGTCAGTGTCACGCGCGGCATGTCGATCTGCTCGTCGCGATACAAGTCCCAGTACTGCCGCGGGATCGCATACGGATCGTGCGGATGCGTGAGCGACGCGACCATGCAGAAGGGCCGCGCATCGCCGCCCGCCTCGCGCTCACGCACGATGTCATACAGCTTCTGGCGCGCCGTGTACGTCACTTCGTCGTCGAAATCGAGCTGGTTCGTGCGCACGCACGGGCCCGCATCGAGCACCGAGCTCATGTTGTGATACCAGCTCGGCCGCACATCCGGGTGTTCCCAATCGGGCACCCAGCCGAAATCGGCGGGATAGATATCGGTCGTCAGGCGCTCTTCGAATCCGTGCAACTGATCAGGACCGCAGAAATGCATCTTGCCGGAGAGAATCGTCCGGTAGCCCGCTGCACGCAGATAATGTGCAAACGTCAGCGTTTGCGCGGGCAATTCGGCGGCGTTATCGTAAGCACCGATTGCGGCGGGCAGCTTGCCCGCCATCATTGAAAAACGCGCGGGCGCGCACAGCGGGCTCGCGCAATAAGCCGAGTCGAATACGACGCCTTCATTCGCGAGCGCATCGATGCGCGGCGTCAGCGAAACCTGATTGCCATACGCGCGCAGTGCAAACGGCGTCATCTGATCGGCCATCAGGATAAGGATATTCTGCTTTGTATTAAGGCTCATGGGCGGGGCGGATTAGAATCGAAGGATTGCGCTTTGTTGTACGGCGATGCATCAACGTAATGACTCGCCGCATGCACATCACTATTGCCGCTCATTAAATCCTTGTGAAGGCGGCGCACGCTTATCGGCCCATAAGGGAATGTTATGCCGGGACCAGACCGCCTTCCACCGATGCAAACGCTCACGGCGTTTGAATCGGCCGCGCGCCTCGCGAGCTTCACGGCCGCCGCGCGCGAACTCGGCTCGACGCAGCCCGCCGTCAGCCAGCGCATCGTGCAGCTCGAAGAAGAACTCGGCACGCCGCTCTTCGAGCGCGGCCATCGGGGCGTGACGCTCACGCCGGAAGGCACGCTGCTCTATCAGGCCGTGCGCAGCGGGCTCGATACGATCCGCGAAGCGACCGCCGACATCCGCGCGCGCCGCGCCACGGGCTCGTTGACGATCCTCACCGATGCGGGTTTCGCGACCTACTGGCTGATGCCGCGTCTCGCGCGTCTGAACACGTCGATGCCCGGCGTCAACGTGAAGATCGTCACGTCGCAACTCGGCTACGACCCGCACCGCGATCACGCCGACATCGCGATCGCGTTCGGCGACGGCCATTGGCCGCCCTGCACGTCGACGCGCCTTTTCCCCGAAGCGGTCACACCCGTCTGCTCGCCCGCGTTTCGCGACGCGCATCGGCCCGTCATGTGCGCCGAAGATCTCGCGAATCTGCCGCTGCTGCATGTGCAGCCCACCGAACCCGAACGCTGGCTCGCGTGGCACACATGGTTCGCCGCATACGGGCTGCCCGCGCCGGAACAAAGCCAGGGCATGATGTTCAACAGCTATTCGCTCGTCGTACAGGCCGCGCTGATGGGCCAGGGCGTCGCGCTTGGATGGACGCCTCTCACCGACGAACTCGTCGCGTCGGGCCAGCTCGTGCGCATGCTGGAGACGCCCGTCACCACGGAGCGCGGCTACTACCTCGTCTGCCCGCCCAGCCGTCCCGCGCCCGCCGCCGTGCCGCTTTTCCGGCGCTGGCTGTTCGATGAGCTGATCCATGTGATCGAGCACGCGCACGCCTGACGCTCCGATACTACGAGCACGGCGCATCGGTTCTATGCGCGCGCAAATTGGGCTGATTTACTTGATCATCCCGCTTGCTGCGCCGCGATGCGCTGCACGACGTCCGGCACGGCCATGCGGGAATCCCACATCGAAATACAGAGGACTCGCATGCCCGCCACCGATCGCCCCAAACAGTTCGCGCTGACCCTTTCGTGCCCGAGCGCTGCCGGCCAGGTCGCCGCCGTCGTCGGCTTTCTCGATCGGCACCATTGCTATATCGACGAGCTGACCGTATTCGACGACGACATCAGCTCGCGTTTTTTCGTGCGCTGCGTGTTTCATGGCGTGGCGAGCGAGCGCGCGCCCGTGTCGGCGTTGCAGATCGACACGTTGCGCCGCGAGTTTCACCCGATCGCCGCGGACTTCGACATGACGTGGTCGATGCACGATCTCGACGCGCGGCCGAAGGTGCTGATCATGGTGTCGAAACTGGAACACTGTCTCGCCGATCTGCTGTTCCGCTGGCGCATGGGCGAGCTGAAGATGGACATCGTCGGCATTGCGTCGAATCATCCCGACTTCGAGCCGCTTGCCGCGCAACACGGTCTGCCCTTCCATCATTTCCCTGTCACGGCCGACACGCGTGCGCAACAGGAAGCGCAGATTCTCGACCTGTTCGAATCGTCGGGAGCCGAGTTGATGATTCTCGCGCGCTACATGCAGATTCTGTCCGATGAAACGAGCCGCAAGCTCGGGGGCCGCGCGATCAATATCCATCACTCGTTCCTGCCCGGCTTCAAGGGCGCGCGGCCGTATCACCAGGCGCATGCGCGCGGCGTCAAGCTGATCGGCGCGACGGCGCACTTCGTCACCGACGATCTCGACGAAGGCCCCATCATCGAACAGGAAGTGCAGCGCGTCGATCACTCGTACGGCCCGGAGCGCATGCTCGCCGTGGGCCGCGACGTCGAGTGCATCACGCTTGCGCGCGCCGTGAAGGCGTTCGTCGAGCGGCGCGTGTTCATCAATGGCGATAGAACTGTCGTGCTTTAAAGATGCTTCAACGGTGCTTTAAAGGCCGCTGAACGCATTCGAAGAGAGCGCGCCAAAAAGCAAAGGCCGCCGCGTTGCAATCGCAAACGCGGCGGCCAATCAATGCTAGAGAATCAGAAGAACGGTTTCGCGAGGTAGTGCGAGAACCACACGACGAAGACCGCGAGCAACAGCGCGGCATACGGCAGCAAGCCTCGCAGACCAGCGGGCCGCACGCCACCCCGCCATTCCATGTCCTGCGCCATGCGCGCGGGAAAACGTCCGCGATCCTGCCAGTAATGGCGGAACATGAACACAGGCACGATCAGCAGCATCGCGATCAGACCATTGCGCATCGTGCCCACGCCCTGCAGATCCGCGCCTGCGCCGATGAACGCGAGATCCAGATAGCCGCACAGCGCGCCCGCTGCGAGCAGCCATGTCGGGCAGCGGAACGGACGGTCCGCGTCCGCGCGATCGAGCCGATGAATCCAGCCCGATTGCAGGTTCAGGAACACGAAGATCATGTAGCAGACGTTCGAGATCGACAGCACCGTCATGTAATCCGACATCAGCAGCAGAACCAGATTGAAGCCGAGATCGGTCCACATTGCGCGCGTCGGCGCGCCGTGCTCGTTGACATGCGACAGGTACTTCGGCAACCAGCCGTCGACGGATGCCTGATACAGCGTGCGCGACGAGCCCATCATCGATGTCATCACGATCAGCAGGATCGTCAGCATCAGCATGATCACGACCACGTCGAACACGATCGCGCCGCCGCCGACCATATGCGCCATCGCCGCGGCCACGCCCGTGCCGTCCGCGATCTTCGGATCGAGCATGCCCTTCGTGCCCAGCACGCCCTGGAACGCGAGTGGCACGAGCGTCATCACGAGCAGGCACGCCATGCCGGACCAGAAGATCGCCTTCACGGTGTCGGTGCGTGGATTGCGGAACTCGCGCGTATAGCAGACAGCCGTTTCGAAGCCGTACGCGGCCCAGCCCGCCATGAACATCGCGCCGAACGCCATCGTGATGCCCGAGCCGTTCCACGAGCCGAACACCGATGCCGTGAGATTGCCCTGCGCGTCGTGCCCGAGCGGCATCAACGGCCACAGATGCGCAGCGGGCACGTCGCCCGTCACGAACGGCACGATGCCGACGATCAGCAACGGCGCGAGCGAAGCGATGCCCAGAATGCGCTGCGTCTTCGCGGCCTTCGATGCGCCGCTATGCTGAAGCTTGAACGTGATGAGTAGAAAGATCGCCGCGACGATGAACGTCGCGTTGATGCGCAGCGAAAGCCCTTGTTTGATGAAGCCGAGATCGAGCAGCGTCAGACGCCACGTGTTGATCGCGGCATCGGGTGCATAGAGACTCGACAGCGCGTAATTGGCGGCGAGCCCGGTGCCCAATGCCAGCATCGGCGACCACGCGAGCCAGTTGCACCACACCGAAACAGGCGCGATGGTCTTGCTGTAGCGCACCCAGGCCATCGCGCCATACACGGATGCGCCGCCCGACTTGTGCGGAAAAAGCCCTGAAATTTCGGCGTAAGTGGCGCTCTGAATGAGGCCCATCAGGATCGCCGCGACCCAGATGGCCCATGCCGGCTGACCTATTGTCGCCGATACGCCGCCGATCGTGAACAGCACGCCGCCCGGCACACCGCTCGTCACCCAGAACGCGTCTTTCCATGTGAGGCCGCGTTGCAGCGAGTGGCCTTCATGCGCGGCGCCGTCTGCTGCGCCTTCGATACTGCGCGTGCGCAGTCCTGTCTGATCCATCCAGAGTCTCCCATTAGAGGACCTGCGCGCTGGCTGGAACACAATCAACCGGATAAAACATCGGCGATGCGAATGCGCGCGCAGCGCATCCGCATCACCGTAAAACGCTCGTCAGAACGCGTTAGAGAAGGACGGTCATTGTGCTCCGCCCAGCCAGCTGCTCACGCGGTCGCCGTGTGCGGCGATCCACGATCCGGCTGCATCGGCAGGCTTGGCGCCGTTCTCCGTCGCCAGCATCACGCTGTCGATTTCGCCCGGCTTCCATTGAAATTTCTTCAGAAACGCGACCACTTGGGGAGCCTTCGTATCGAGGCCCGGATTGACGACGCTATCGACATGCTCGGCTTCGCCATACACCTTCTTCGGGTCTTCGAGGAACTTCAGCTTCCACTTTGCAAACATCCAGTGCGGAATCCACCCCGTGACGATCACAGGCTTATTGGCATTCATCGAGCGCGCGAGTTCCGCGGTCATTGCACTGCCCGAGCTCGGCATCAGCTGGTAATCGAGGTTGTAGGCCTTGATCGCATCCGATGTTTTCTTCATCACGCCCGCGCCCGCGTCGATGCCGACGATACGGCCGCCGAAATCCGCCTTATGCGCTTCGAGATCGGAGATGCTCTTCTCCGGTACGTCGGCGGGCACGATCAGGCCGATCTTCGCATCCGTATAGTTGGCGCCCAGGTCCTGCACCTTGCCCTTGAACTGATCCCAGTACGCGCCGTGCGTGATGGGTAGCCACGCGGACAGCGTCGCGTCGAGGTCGCCGCGCGCGACGCCCTGCCACATGATGCCGGCTGCGACGGGCACGAGCTGTACGGGATAACCCAGGCGCTTCTCGATGATCTGCGCGGCAACGTTCGATGTTGCAACGCTGTCGTCCCAGCCTTCGACGTAACCGATCTTGATCGTCGGCTTGGTGTCGGCGGCTGCCGTTCCGATCGCGCTCATCGTTGCGATCAGCGCCCCGCACAACATCAGTTTCTTCAGGTGCTTCATGGTCGATCTCCTTGTGCCCGCACGCGCGGTATAGCTTTTAGAATCGCCAACCAGAATGCATGAGGTGGTCGGCTTTGCGACGTTTATTTGTCTCTATGCGACTTGTTTTTGGTTTTTTGTCTGCGACGCTGTTTGGTTTTTGTGGCTTGCCGCTGGCATCCGCGTTGCGCCTCGCGGCGCGAGCGTTGCCCCTGTGCGGGGCGGCACCTACTTTTCTTTGCAGCGGCAAAGAAAAGTAGGCAAAAGAAAGCCGCTCACACCGCCAATGCTCTGTATTACCCACGGGCTCTCAACGTCCCCATCCTTCAACCGGCAGCAAGCCAGCCCATACTCGTTGCCACCGCACTACTTAAGCGCCTCACCTGCTTCATGCGCCTGCATTGCGGCCCGCGACATCGAATATCCCCAGCCCCTTTGCGGCAAACTGTGTGTAGGCAATCGCACCACACACGACACCCTCACTATGAATGCGGTCACATGTGGGGGCGACGCCCTATACGACACTGCAACCTCATTCACTACCGACATGCGGCGCTGAAACGTTCGATGCCCTTAGCCGTGCCACACGTGCATGAAGCGGTGAGGCGTTTAGCCGGAACGTTGGCAACAAACATCAGCGAGCACACTGCCGTATGAAACACAGGGACGTTGAGAGCCCGTGGGTAATCGTCAAGCACTGGCGGTGTGAGCGGCTTTCTTTTGCCTACTTTTCTTTGCCGCTGCAAAGAAAAGTAGGTGCCGCCCCGCACAGGGGCAACGCCCGCGCCGCGAGGCGCTAAAGCGGATGCCGGCGGCAGGCCAAAAAACCCAAACAGCGTCGCAGACAAAAAAATCACTTGTCCACGATGAGATCACTCAACGGCTTGCTGCAACACAACAACACCATCCCCTGATCGATCTCACGCTGACGGATGCCGCCGTTGTGCTTCATGTCCACCTGCCCCGACACGAGCTTCACCTTGCACGTGCCGCACATGCCCTGCGTGCACGACGCCGGCAGACGCACGCCCGACTGGCGCGCGGCATCGAGAACATGCTGTGACGAAGCACACTCGATCGTACGGTTGCTGCGCGAGAAGCTCACCGAGTAAGTCTGCGTGCCGTTAGCCGCACCGTCCCGTCCATTCGCACTCGCCTTCTCTTCCGCTTCGAGCACTTCAGCCGCGACGTCCGGCTCGCTTTCGATCAGCGTCTCGAACGAGAAGCTCTCTTCGTGATACTGCTTGCGACCGAAGCCCGCTTCGTCGAGAAGATCGCGCACGGCCTTCATGTACGGTGCAGGGCCGCACGTGAAAATCTCGCGCTCCATGAAGTCCGGTGCGATCAGCTTGAGCAGCGGCAGCGTCAGAAAGCCGGTGATGCCAGGCCAGTTCGTGCGGTTGCCGATTCGCTCGCAGACGAACGACGTTCTGAAATTGGCCTGATTCGCCGCAATCAGATCGAGCTCGCGCGAGAAGATGATGTCATCGGGCGTGCGCGCGCTGTGCACGAACACGATGTCGCGATCCTCGCTCAACTCGTGATGCGCACGGCTCATCGACATCAGCGGCGTGACGCCGGAGCCCGCCGACAAGAACAGATACTTGCGCGCCGGATGCCGCGCGCACGTGAATTCGCCCGCCGGTCCGAGCACGCGCACGCGTGCGCCCTGCTGCAGGTTGTCGTGCAGCCAGTTCGACACCTTGCCGCCCGGCACGCGCTTCACGGTGATCGAAATGGTGTGCGGCCGCGTCGGCGAAGACGAAATCGTGTAGCAACGGTTGATCGTCTCGCCTTCGATATCGAGTTCGAGCGTAATGAACTGTCCCGGCTCGAACATGAACGCACGGCCCTCCGGCGAACGGAAGAAGAAGCTCTTCACGTCGTGCGTTTCCTGGCGTACCTGGCAGCAGACGAGCGTTTCCTCGACATCGCTCGTCCAGCGCGCCGGCAACGCGCTCCAGAATTCGGGCTTCGTCACGCGGCTTTCGACCGGTTCGAAGGTTGCTGCATCGCGCATCATTGCTTGCTCCACTTGCCGCCAGGCATCCCGTTGGTTTTCTTCAAAGCCCGGTTCAATGCCTTAGACGGCCTTGATGTTGATCGTGCGCTGTTCCGAAGCGGAATCGTCGATGTGCGCGGCAAGGCGTTGCACATACCAGTCGCTGAACTTCTCGACGAGCCCTTCCGTGTACGGCGAATACGGACCCGGCTCATACGCGCTGCTCGACGCGCCGCGCTGCGAGAACTCGACGAGCGCGCGGTCCTGGTCGTTGGTCGCGTTCCACACGGCCGTGAGGTTCTTCACGTCGTAGTCGACGCCCTCTTGCGCATCCTTGTGCACGAGCCACTTCGTGCGCACGAGCGTCTCGCCCGACGACAGCGGAATCACCGAGAACGTCACGATGTGATCGCTCATGAAGTGATGCCACGAATTCGGCTGCGTCCAGAACGACAGGCCGCCCAGATCCGCCTGCTCGAATTCGCCGAGCAGCACCTTCGACGCAACCTTCGCATCGAGCGTCTGCGATTCGCCGCTGCGATCGAGCGGCAAGCGCTGCGTGCGGAAACCCGTCACGTCCAGCAGACGGTCGATTTCCAGAGAAGGCAGATCCAGTTCTTCCCACTGCTTCGCGCGCTCGACGCAGGTGCGCTCGAACGCATCCATGCCTTCGGCGTTGGCGGGCGAGCGCTGATAGCCGAAGCCGTATTCGTACAGCGAAATCGTCAGCTCGGGATGGTTCGCGACGCAGTGGTAGCACTCGCGGTTGTTCTCCATCGTGAGCTTCCAGTTGCCCTTTTCGATGATGTCGATCTGCGCGGCGATCTTGCAGTTCGGCAGATCGTGCGGCAGCAGATACGGCTCCATCGCCGCGCGCATCACCGAAAAATCGACGGGCGGCTTGTCGGCGAGGCACACGAAGATCAGACCCGCGAGGTTCTCGACATGCACGCTCTTCAGGCTGTGCTTGCAGCGGTCGAACTGCTCGCCCATGTGCTCCGCGAACATCAGGTCGCCCGTCAGGCTGTACGTCCAGCTGTGATACGGGCAAACGATATTGCCGACGGAACCCTTGTCCTCGTTGCACAGGCGCGCGCCGCGATGGCGGCACACATTATGGAACGCGCGCACCTGCATGTCGTCGTCGCGCACGATCAGAATCGAGTCGTTGCCCAGCTCGACGGTGACGTAATCGCCCGGCTCCGGAACATCCGGCTCGACGGCGACCTGAATCCAGTGCTGGCGGAAGATCGCGTCCATATCGAGCGCGAAGATTTCGTCGCTCAGATAGAACGGTGCTTCGAGGCTGTAACCCTTCTTGCGCCGATCGACCAGCGCGCGAATGTCTGCCGATACTTTCATGTGTGCTCCGGGGTGCGAGGCCGTGTGGTGCGGCGCAAATCAGTAATCGATGAGTTGATGCTCGCGCAAATAGCCGAGTATCACTTGTGCTTTTTCGACCGAAGTCCCTTCAATTACGACGCTTCCGCCACGACTTTCCGTCGTCGTCGCGGACAGCATGCGGGCATGGCCCGAGCGCTTCTCGGCGGCCGCGAGGCGCACCGGTTTGCGCGTGACGGGCGAGACCGTCCATTGCGCGGCTTCCGCGTCGGCGCCCGCTTGCGCGCGCTGCGGCTGGATCGTGCCCGCGCGCAGCCGCGCGTACGCGTAGCGCGGCGTGACGGTCGCGAGCGGATGCACGGCGACGAGCGCGGGCAACGCGACTTCCACGCGGCGGCGCACGCCCTTCGGCAAGAATTGCCGCACGGTCGCGCGGCCGCCTGCCACTGTCACGTCGACGGCCGTGCCGACGAGCGGATACGCGAGCGCGTCCGCGAGCCGGTAAGGCAGCATGCCGCTGTCGAAAGCGCCCTCCGCGCACGTGCCCGTCAGCACGAGGTCATAGCCCTTCAGGCGAGCGGCGAGCGCGCTCACGGCGTCGTCGTTGTCGCCGCACGTCAGCACTTCGACGCGCTCGGCGCCCAGCGCCAGATACTCTTCGAGTGCGGGATTACCCGGATCGCCCGCGTGCATCACATCAAGACGGGCGGCGTGCTGGCTCGACAGTTGACGGCCGATTTCGAGCGCGGCGGCATCGTTGCGGCTATAGCGCGCGACCCCGCTCACAGGATGCTTGCCGACCGACACGAGCACCGCGATTTTTTCGAGCTTGCCGTTCATGCCGCGACTCCTTCGACGATGGGCTTCGTAATGGGCGCAGCGGCAGAAGAACGCGCGGCCCGTGCGCGATCGATCTCGTCGATCAGCGACGCGATGGTCGCTTGCGTATCGCCGATGATCGTCAGGTTCGCGCGCTTGACGATGGGCGCGCTGCCGTCCAGATTCACCGCGATCACATGGCGGCAATCCTTGATGCCCTGCAAGTGCTGCACCGCGCCCGAAATGCCGAACGCGATATAGACGCTCGCCTCGACCGTCTTGCCCGTCGCGCCGATCTGCTTGTCGCGCGTGAACATGCCGTTGTCGACAGCGACGCGGCTCGCGCCGATCGCCGCGCCGAACGTGCTCGCGAGCTTTTCGAACGCGGCGACGTCGTTGACGCCGTTGCCCGCCGAGACGATGAAGTCCGCTTCTTCGAGCGCGACCTGTGCGGCGTCGATTTCCTCGATGCCGAGATCGCGGTAGGCACTATTCGATGCGGTATCCGTTTGCGCGAGCGCCGGTATCTCGATGCGCTCGCCCGCGCCGACGAACGGCAGACGCGTATCGACTGCGCCCGCTGCGAGCAGGATCACATCGGGCAACGCGCGCGTCGCGTAGGCCTTCTTCGCCTGCGCATACGTCGACACGGACTTCGCGTCGATCTGCACGACGTGCGTCGCGATGCTCGCGCCCGCAAGCGCCGCGTAACGACGGCCGAGATCGCCGTCGCCTGTCGCGTTGTCGGGTATCAGGATGTGCGCGGGCGTGAGCTGCGCGACGCAGGCGGCCACGGCCTGCACTTCGCGCTCCGGCGCAAACGCGCGGCGGTCGAACGACGGCAGCTCGATCACCTTGTCCGCGCCGAGCGCCGCCGCGTCGTCCTTCAGTTCGCCGAGCACCAGCAGCGCGACTTGCGTCGCCGCGTCCGCGATCAATGCGGCAGCGGCCAGCGCCTGACGCGCGTGATCGTCTAGACCGCCGCGATCGCTGTGTGCGACGACGAGCAGCGTGTGTTGCGGCGCCTGCGTCGTGCGCAGCCCTTTGGCGGCCGTGTGACCGTGCGCGCCGGCGTGCAACGCGTCGTCATACAATGCACCCGCCACATGCTCCGCGCCCAGCGTGATGCGCTTCAGTCCTGCCGACGTGATGACGAACGGCCGACGCGGATCGATACGTTTGATGGTTGTATTCATCGTTCACTCCAGCGCTGCCGCAACGAGTTCGGCCACATCGAGCACTTCGGGACGCGGACCGACCACGCCTTCGAGCATCGCCGTGCAGTTCGGGCAGCCCACCGCGACCACTTCCGCACCGATCGCACGCGCATCGGCGATGCGGATATCGGGAATGCGCTGCTTGCCGGGGATGTCCGTCAGCGGCGCACCGCCGCCACCGCCGCAGCAACGTCCACGCTTGCCGTGCCGCTCCATCTCGACGACCTTGATGCCGATCGTCTTCAGCAACTGGCGCGGCGCTTCCGTCTCGCCGTTGTAGCGGCCCAGGTAGCACGGATCGTGATACGTGATCTTCCTGTCGTTGAATGCACTGACGGCTTTCGTCGACAGCTTGCCGCTCGCGACCAGTTCCGCGAGAAACGTCGTGTGATGCAGCACGTCGTAGCGACCGCCGAGCGCGCGATACTCGTTGCGCAGGCTGTGCATCACGTGCGGATCGGCGGTGACGATGCGTTTGAAGTTCAGCGTGGACAGCGTGCCCATCATCTGCTTCGCCATGCGCTGGAACGTGGCCTCGTCGCCGAGACGCCGCGCAACGTCGCCCGTATCCGTTTCCTGCGCGCCCAGCACCGCGTAATCGACGCCCGCCTTGTTCAGCACCTTGACGAGCGAGCGCAGCGTGCGCTGATAACGCATGTCGAACGCGCCTTCGCCGGCAACGAGCAGCACATCGACAGGCTTGCCCGGCTGCGCAACAGGCGAACTCAGATCGACCGACCAGTCGTAGCGCGCCGCCTTGTCATAGCCGCCTGCCGTGCCCGTCTCGCGCAGATTCGCGAGCACTTCGGGGCCCTTGCCCGGCACGGTGCCATGCACGAGCGTCTGGTTGCGGCGCATGTCGACGATGGCATCGACGTGCTCGATCAGCATCGGGCATTCGTGTACGCAAGCACGGCACGTCGTGCAAGACCACACGGTATCGGCTTCGATCAGGCTCGATATGATCGGGCGCTGCGGCTCGCCGCCGTGCTGGCCGACCTTGATGCCGGGCGTCGGGCTGCCCGCGTAGGCCGCGTCCGTGCCGCCGACCATGCCCGTCACGAGATCCTGGATCAGCTTCTTCGGATTCAGCGGCTGGCCTGCCGCGAATGCCGGACATGCCGCTTCGCACTTGCCGCACTGCACGCACGCATCGAAGCTCAGCAACTGATTCCAGCGAAACTCGACGGGCTTGCCGACGCCATACTCGTTCTGTTCGAGCACGGGCGCTTTCAGTGCCGTCGGCGGAACGATCTGCTCTTTACGCACTTCGCCTTCCGCAGCAAAGCGTTCCTGACGCGGATGAAACGCGAGATGCAGGAGACCCGCGAGCGCATGCTTCATCGGACCGCCGCGCGCCGCGCCGAATGTCATCGCGAACGCACCCGCCGCGATCAGCAGCGCGAAGACGATCGCGAGCCCGCCCGACATCGCCGATGCCGGCAGCAGCGTGTACAGCAGCAGACCGAGCGCGAACGAACCGAGCAGCCACGGCAGCGTATTCCACGGACCACGCGACAGACGCGCGGGCACATCCTTCGCATGACGGCGCCGCCATACGAACACGGCGCCCACCAGCATGATCAGCGCGGCCAGAAAGATCAGCCGGTCGAGCCACGGCGAATACAGCGCGAGCCCGTAGTTGACGAAGACGAGTGCGAATGCCGCAATCGCGCCGCCTGCCGTGGCGATGTGCGTCTTCGCGATGTACGGATCGCGCGCCACGACATGATGCAGATCGACGAAATAGCGCTTCGGGATGGTCAGCAGATTGGTCCAGCCGAATGCGCCGGCTGCCGTTGCCCGTCCGAGACGCCAGTAAGCCGCCCGTTTTGCGACCGCGAACGCAAGGCCGGCGACCGATACCCACAACAGCGCGGTAATGAGAAACGCCGGGCTCATCGTCAAAAGTCCTTGCAAAGGCGCAGCGCGTCATAGATCGCGCCGTGAATGTTGTGCATCGAAATGCAATCGCCGACACGGAACAGCAGGAAGCGTCCGTTGCCGAGTTCTTCGGAGAGCGACGGCTGCGGTTCGGCGGCGAACAGTTTTTGCACGTCGACCTGGCCGCGATTCACTGACTCGGGCTTGAGCTTCCAGTAAAGCGCGTCGTTCGGCGTGCTGCCGTTTTCGATCACGACCTGATCGACGGCGCGCTCTTCCTGTTCTTCCGTGTACTCGTTGCGGATCACGGCGATCTTCTTGCCGTCCTCTTCGTACACACGATCGAGCCAGTAGTTCGGCGTATGGATCACGCCCTGCGCGTAGAGGCGCCGGTAGAAAATCGGGAACGTGGTGCCGCCGACGTCGTCGGCCACTTTCACGTCCGGCGTCACGATCTCGACCTTCGAGCCGCGGCTCGAGATGAAATCGGCGACACCCGCGCCCGCATGCGTGCTCACGCCGTCGTACACGAGCACGTTCTGCTTCGGCTCGACCTTGCCCGACAGGATGTCCCACGAACTGACGGCCAAACCTTCGTCGACGCCCCATGCGGGCACCTGATGCGTGAAGCTGGAACCGCCTGTTGCGAGCACGATGATGTCGGGCTTCTCGGCGAGAATCATCTTCTCGTCGGCTTCGACTCCGAGACGCCGGTCGACGCCCAGGCGCTTCGTTTCCATGTCGAACCAGCGCACGATGCCCGCCATCTGCTCGCGTTGCGGCGCTTTCGCGGCCAGCATGATCTGGCCGCCGACGGCATCGCTCTTCTCGAACAGCACGACATCGTGACCGCGCGAGCGTGCGACGCGCGCCGCTTCGAGTCCCGCCGGGCCCGCGCCGACCACTACGACCTTGCGGCGCGGCCCACGCGTCTTTTCGATCACGTGAGGCATCGTCGCTTCGCGCGAAGTCGCCGCGTTCTGCACGCACAGCACGTCGAGCCCGTTGTACTGACGGTCGATGCAATAGTTCGCGCCGACGCACTGCTTGATTTCGTCCTCGCGGCCATCGCGGATCTTGATGACCATGTGCGGATCGGCGATCTGCGCGCGCGTCATGCCGACGAGATCGACCATGCCGTTCGCGAGCAGACGCTCCGCTTGCCCTGCGTCGCGAATGCTTTGCGCGTGCATGATGGGCAGCTTCACAACCGATTTGATGCCCGCCGCGAGATGCACGAACGGCTCGGGCGGCAGCGCCATCGGCGGCATGCAGTTCGCGAGCGTGTTGTGCGTGTCCGCGCCCGAGCCGATCACGCCGATGTAATCGATCAGGCCCGTCTCCGCCATCGCCTGGGCGATTTCCTTCAGCTGTTCGTGATCGAGGCCGTCTTCATGGAACTCGTCGCCGCACATGCGCAAGCCCACGCAGAAGTCCTTGCCGACCGCTTCGCGCACGGCGTTCAATACTTCGACGCCGAAGCGCAGACGGTTTTCGAGCGAGCCGCCCCATTCGTCCGTGCGGAAGTTCGTGCGCGGGCTCCAGAACTGATCGATCAGATGCTGGTGCGCGGCCGAAATCTCGATGCCGTCCATGCCCGCGTCCTTCACGCGCTTCGCAGCCGCCGCGAAGTCGCCGATGATGCGGCGGATCTCTTCCACTTCGATGATCTTCGCGTTGCCGCGATGCACGGGCTCGCGCACGCCGGAAGGCGTCATCAGATGCGGCCAGTGCTCGCCATGAAACGCGGAGCGGCGGCCCATGTGCGTCGCCTGAATCATGATCTTCGCGCCGTGCCGATGCATCGCTTCCGCGAGACGCGACAGCGGATCGATGATCTTGTCCGTCGACAGATTGACGGACTTCCACCAGCCCTGCGGACTGTCGATCGACACCGGGCTCGACCCGCCGCACACGGCGAGGCCGACACCGCCCTTGGCCTTTTCCTCGTAATAGCGGATATAGCGGTCCCCGGGCAGACCGCCCGGTTCGGCATAGACCTCGGCATGCGCGGTACTGACGATGCGATTGCGCAGCGTCAGCTGATTGAGCGTCAAGGGTTTGAACAGATTGGGGTAACGCATCGCAAGCGACCTCGGGCGGTGTTCGGTTCAGGCTCTGATATGCCGTGCAGTGTTAACGTGCAATCGGCGACACTTCAAATACGCAGTGATCGTGATGCTCGGCTGCGCACTGCACTTCTTTCGACTGCGCGCGCGGCGCGTTCTTGCCGCCGTCGCTGGTGTCGTTCACCCAATCCATTGCACCCGCGAACCAGCCGGCGAACATGTAGCAAAGCTTGCCAACCTTCCCCGGCTGCGCGAGCACGAACGACGAGTGATGCAATTCGATCTTCGCGCGCGCCGTCGACGGATCGGCTTCGACGATCTTGAAGAGGCCCCAGCCGCGTTGCGACAGACGGTTCAGGTAATGCTCGAACACGGCCATGCCAGTGATGCCATGCTGCTTCGCTTCCTTGTCGCACCAGTGATAAGCGGACTTGTAGCCGGCCTTGTAGAGAATCTCGGCGTAGACGTCGCGGCCGAGCGCTTCTTCGACGGCCGTATGATTGTTCGTGAAGAAATGGCGCGGCACGTACAGCATCGGCAGCGCGTCGGTGGTCCAGACGCCGGTGTTCGGATCGACATCGATGGGCAGTTGCGGTTGCATCGTGGGGGTTCCTTGTCTTGTACGTTTGGTTTAGACGTTCCAGACTTCGCCGAAGAAGCGCATCCAGTTCTCGCCCATCACTTTCTTGATGCGGGACTCGGCCCAGCCCGCGCGTTCCATCGCGGCCGTCAGGTTCGGGAATTCGCCGATCGTGCGGATGCCTTCCGGATTCACAACCTTGCCGAAGTTCGTCAGACGACGATAGCGGCCCTTGTCATGCGTGATCCAGTCGAAGAATTCGGTGCTATAGCCCTGCGTGAAGTCCGTGCCGATACCGACCTTGTCTTCGCCGATCACGTCGATCACATAGTCGATCGCTTCGAGATAATCGTCGACGGTCGCATCCGGGCCTTTCTTCAGGAACGGCGAGAACATCGTCACGCCGACGAAGCCGTTTGCATCGGCGATCTCTCTCAACTGCTCATCCGTCTTGTTGCGCGGGTGATCCTTGAGACCCGACGGGCAGCAGTGCGAGTACGTGACGGGCTTCTTCGAGCAGGCGATCGCATCCGACGACGTCTTTGCACCGACGTGCGAGAGATCGACCAGAATGCCAACGCGGTTCATCTCCTGGATCACTTCGCGGCCATAGCCCGAGAGGCCGCCGTCCGCTTCATAGCAGCCGGTGCCGACGAGGTTCTGCGTGTTGTAGCAAAGCTGCACCACGTTCACGCCGAGTTCCTTGAACACTTCGATATAGCCGAGGTTGTCCTCGAATGCATACGAGTTCTGGAAGCCGAAAATGATGCCCGTCTTGTTCTCTTTCTTTGCGCGCAGAATGTCGTCGGTCGTGCGCACCAGCGTCAGGATCTCGCTGTACTCGCGTATCTGCTGCTTCATTTCCGCGATGTTGTCGACGGTCTTCTGAAAGTCTTCCCACACGGAGACCGTGCAGTTGACGGCCGTGACGCCGCCCTTTCTCATGTCCTCGAACACCGAGCGCTCGAACTTCGAAATGTTCAGGCCGTCGATGATGATGCTGCTCTCGTGCAGGTTGCTCATGCTTGACTCCGTAGCTGTGGTGTTTGGGGACGGCGCGTTTGCGACCGCTCAGTAGATCGGGAAGCGCTCGCACAGCGCGAAGATTTCCTTGCGCACGCGCTGCTCGGTTGCGGCATCGCCATCGGGATGCGAGCGCAGCGCGTCGAACACTTCGAGAATCAGCCGGCCGATCTCGCGGAATTCGGCGACGCCGAAGCCGCGCGTCGTGCCCGCCGGCGTGCCCAGGCGAATGCCCGACGTGACCGTCGGCTTTTCCGTATCGAACGGAATGCCGTTCTTGTTGCAGGTGATGCCCGCGCGCTCCAGCGCCTGCTCGACCTGCGTGCCCTTCAAGCCCTTCGGCCGCAGATCGACGAGCAGCAGATGGTTGTCGGTGCCGCCCGTCACGAGATCGACGCCGCCTTCCTTCAGCACCTCGCCCAGCGCCCGAGCGTTGGCCAGCACGTTGTCGATATACGTCTTGAAGCTGTCTTCGAGCGCTTCGCCGAACGCGACCGCCTTGCCCGCGATCACGTGCATCAGCGGACCGCCCTGCAGACCCGGGAACACAGCCGAGTTGATCTTCTTCGCGATCTCTTCGTCGTTGGTGAGGACGAAGCCGCCGCGCGGACCACGCAGCGTCTTGTGCGTGGTCGACGTCACGACGTGCGCATGCTCGACGGGATTCGGATGACGGCCCGCCGCGATCACGCCCGCGATGTGCGCCATGTCGACCATCAGCTTCGCGCCGACGCTATCGGCGATCGCGCGGAAGCGCGCGAAATCGAGCACGCGCGGATAAGCGGAGAAGCCAGCGATGATCAGCGACGGCTTGTGCTCGTGCGCGAGCTTTTCGATCTGGTCATAGTCGATGCGCATCGTCTCGCGGTTCACGCCGTACTGGACCGCGTTGAACCATTTGCCGGACAGCGCGGGCTTTGCGCCGTGCGTCAGGTGGCCGCCCGCATCGAGCGACATGCCGAGAATCGTATCGCCGGGCTTCGCGAGCGCGAGCATCACGGAGCCGTTCGCCTGCGCACCCGAATGCGGCTGCACATTGGCGAAGCCTGCGTTGAAGAGCTTCTTGATCCTGTCGATCGCGAGCGCTTCCACTTCATCGACGAACTCGCAACCGCCGTAGTAGCGCTTGCCCGGATAACCTTCCGCGTACTTGTTCGTCAGCACCGAGCCTTGCGCTTCGAGCACCGCGCGCGACACGATGTTTTCCGACGCGATCAGTTCGACCTGCGACTGCTGGCGTTCGAGTTCCTTGAGCACCGACTTGCGCACGGCTGCGTCGCGTTCGGCGAGGGTCTGCGAGAAGAAAGGGTTGGCGTTCGACATGGCGTCCGTTAGAAGTCCGTTGATGACTGGAAAGCGAAAAGAGTTGTGCGAGGCCGGCTGTCCAATTCCGCGCTATCCCTTGACTGGACTGGCTTTGCACCACCTCCACCGACGGCTCTATTCTTGTCTTTCGCCCGATTCGTCAATTTACGATTTCAGACGCGTTCTTTACCTTTTCCGCCATGGAGGTCCGTTTTGGACAAGTGATCGACCGTGCTAATTGGTCCAGCCAATTCGCTGAATAGAAGTGGATCTAAAGAGGCGATAGAGTTGCGCTCAAGTTGTCTTAAAGCGCCCGTTGAATGGTGCAATGCAACGTTTTATCGCCGGCAAAACGTGCGGATGGCACTGCTGGCGAGCGCGAGAAGCCCGCGCGCAGTGCGGAGAATGCACAGCGGCAGTGCGGCTTGACCCATGCATTGAGCAAAACCCGTTTGTAGCCAGGGTTTAGCCGTATGGCATGCTTGTTGCCCCCGATCTCAGAATAAGAAGGCCGAATTGCCCCACCCCCGGCCGCAATAAAACATCGAGCTGAAGGAACGCCCGAATCATGTCGCCAGATCGAACCGCGTCGTTATCGCACTTCGCGTTCATGCCGCTGCCCAACTTCACGATGATCGCCTTCACGAATGCGATCGAAGTACTGCGCATGGCCAATTATCTGAGCGGTCAGTCGCTCTACAGGTGGTCGATCGTCAGCCCGAACGGCGGCCCGGTCACGGCAAGCAACGGTCTCTCAGTCGATACGGGCCCCGCCGAATGCGTCGGCACGCCGGACATCGTGTTCGTCTGCGGCGGCATCGACGTGCAGCGCGAAACCACGCCCGAACATCTGTCGACGCTGCGCCGCTTCGCGCGCGCAGGCGTCGCGCTGGGCAGCCTGTGCACGGGCACCTATGCGCTCGCGAAGTCGGGACTGCTCGCGGGCTATGCGTGCGCGATTCACTGGGAGAACATGTCGGCGCTCAAGGAAGAGTTTCCCGACACGCGCTTCCTCAAGGAACTGTTCGTGATCGATCGCGACCGCGTCACGTGCACGGGCGGCGTCGCGCCGCTCGACATGATGCTGAACCTGATCGCCGCGCGTGTCGGCACGCCGCGCGTCACGCAGATCGCCGAGCAGTTCATCGTCGAGCACGTGCGCGACAACAGCGCTCAACAACGGATGCCGCTGGTCGCGCGGCTCGGCTCGGCGAACAAGTCGCTGTTCGAAGTCATCGCGCTGATGGAGAACAACATCGAAGAGCCGTTGTCGCGCGAAGAACTCGCGCGGCTCGCGAACATGTCGCAACGGCAATTGCAGCGGCTCTTCCGCGAGCATCTCGGCATGACGCCGACACACTACTATCTGACGTTGCGTCTGCGCCGCGCGCGCGAACTGCTGCTGCAGACCGACATGTCGATCATGCACATCACGATGGCGTGTGGCTTCCAGTCCGCATGCCACTTCAGCAAGAGCTATCGCGACGCATTCGGCACGGCGCCCACGCGCGAGCGCCGCAAGCAGGTTGCACCGCTCGCGCATCCGGTGTTGAGCGGCCTCGCGACCCTTCCCGCCCACGCCTGAGCGCGTGCTTTCGCCGCAAGCTATCCAGCGGGGCTTTGCGCTCGGGCAGGCATACGGCCTGCTCGCGCTTCGTGGCGTTTGCAGCATCCCGTTCGCTGCGCTATGGTGAGGCTCAACGCGGCGCGGCGTCGCGCAGTTCGCGCGAATCGCTGGAGCGCCGCCCTTCGAGGCTGCTCATGGCTGACACCGACAACGATCTCACTCCGCTCGATTCCACCTCCATCGCGCCGCAGCAATTCTCGCTCGACGTGCTGCTCGAAAAATACGCAAAAGGCGACGAACGCACGGCCGACGACGTGTACGAACGCGTTGCGCGCGGCGTCGCGATGGCCGAGCCCGAGGCGTTGCGTCCCGTCATCGAGGCCCGCTTCGCCGAGAACCTGAAGAACGGCGCACTGGGCGCGGGCCGCATTATGAGCGCGGCCGGCACGGGCATCGCGGCGACGCTGATCAACTGCTTCGTGCAGCCCGTGGGCGACAGCATTCAGGGCGTCGACGAGCAGGGTCTGCCGGGCATTTACGTCGCGTTGCTGCAGGCAGCCGAGACGATGCGGCGCGGCGGCGGCGTCGGCTATAACTTCTCGGCGATCCGGCCGCATGGCGCGCGCGTGAAAACCACGAGTTCGTCGGCATCGGGTCCGTGCAGCTATATCGACGTGTTCGATGCGTCGTGCCGCACTGTCGAAAGCGCGGGCTCGCGGCGCGGCGCGCAAATGGCCGTGCTCGACTGCACGCATCCCGATCTGCTCGAGTTCATCGAAGCCAAGCATTCGAAGGGCCGCTGGAACAACTTCAACGTGTCCGTCGCCGTCAGCGACGAGTTCATGCGCGCGGTCGAAAACGACGAGATGTGGCAGCTCGTGCATCGCGCCGAACCGTCGCCCGCGATGCGCGCGGCCAATGACGTGCATCAGCGCGAAGACGGCATGTGGGTCTACAGCGAGCGGCGCGCGAAAGAGATCTTCGATCGCATCATGCGCTCGACCTACGACATCGCGGAGCCCGGCATCGTCTTCATCTCGCGGATGAACGAGGACAACAATCTGCGCGCCGCCGAAACGATCCGCGCGACCAATCCTTGTGGCGAGCAGCCGCTGCCGCCTTATGGATGCTGCAATCTCGGGCCGCTCAATCTCACGCGCTTCGTGATCGATCCGTTCGCGCAGCGGCACGGCGGCAAGCCGTCGTTCGACTGGGACGCGCTCGCCGAACGCACGCGCATCCATGTGCGCTTTCTCGACGACGTGCTCGACGTGACGCTGTGGCCGCTCACGCAGCAATACGACGAGTCGCGTGCGAAGCGGCGTATCGGCGTGGGCTTCACGGGCCTGGGCGATACGCTCGTGATGATGGGCTTGCGCTACAACTCACAGGAAGGCCGCGACTTCGCCGTGCGCATCGCGCGGCTGATGCGCGACGAAGCGTATCGCGCATCCGTCGAGCTCGCGCGCGAGCGCGGTGCGTTTCCGCTCTTCAACGCGAAGCAATATCTGGAAGAAGGCACGTTCGCGTCGCGCCTGCCCGACGACGTGAAGGAGTCGATCCGCAAGCACGGCATCCGCAACAGCCACCTGCTCTCCATCGCGCCGACGGGCACCGTCAGTCTCGCGTTCGCGGACAACGCATCGAACGGCATCGAGCCCGCGTTCTCTTGGACGTACACGCGCATGAAGGTGATGGCGGACGGCAGCCGCGAGCAGTTCGCCGTCGAAGATCACGCGTACCGTCTTTATCGCGAGCTGGGCGGCGATGTCGGCAGTCTGCCCGAGTACTTCGTGAGCGCGCTGGAGATGTCGGCGCGCGATCATCTGGACATGATGGCCGCCGTGCAGCCGTTCATCGACACGTCGATTTCGAAGACGGTCAACGTGCCTGCCGATTACCCGTTCGATGCGTTCGAAACCCTCTATTTCGATGCATGGAAAAGCAGGCTCAAGGGCCTCGCGACGTATCGCCCGAACGAGACGCTGGGCGCGGTGCTGAGCGTGACGCAGGAGCCCGCGGCCACGCCCGCCGATGCGCTCGCCGAAATCGATCTGGACCCGCTGCGCATCGCGATCGATCATCGGCCCAAGGGCGAGTTGCCCGCGATCATCGAGAAGGTCGAATACCTGACGGCAGCGGGCAAGAAGTCGCTGTATCTGGCCGTATCGTTCATCGAAGTGACGGGGCGCGTGGGCGGCGAGGAAGTGACGATCGAGCGGCCTATCGAGTTCTTCATTCCAGCCGGCCAACGCGACGAATCGCAGCAATGGATCACGGCAACGATGCGGTCGCTGTCGCTCGCGGCTCGCGGGGGCTTTGTCGCGCGCAATCTGCAGGACTTGCGCAAGGTTTCATGGGATCGCGGCCAGGTGCGGCTCGGCGAAGTGCAGCGGCTCGACGGCCATCGCTCGCCGCGCTGGCACGATTCGGAAGTCGCGGCGCTCGCGTATGCGCTCCAGCAGATCTTGCACCGGCGCGGCTTTCTCGATGCCGAGGGCAATCAGGTGCCGTCGCGCCTGCTCGCACGCTTGCCGCGCGGCCAGGCGAATCCAAATGCGTCGAGCGCCGACAATACGCTCTCGTCCATCGAAGAGGGATCGGCGGAAGAGCGCGGCGTTCAGGCACTGCATACGATGCACGGCCGCAAGTGCGGCAATTGCGGCGCGAATGCGGTGATCCGCAAGGACGGCTGCGACTTCTGCACGGCGTGCGGTGAAATCGGCGCGTGCGGCTAGCCGAAAGAACGGGACAACCGAAAAGGTTGTGGGGACACCATAAGTTCAAGTAGGCAAAGCAAAAGGTAGCCGTGATGAGGCATGGGTTATCACGGCTACCCTCATTCCTGGACGCCATATCCGATCGGATCGGCGATCGTTGATTCATAGATGTCGCGCCTGTTAGTTTTGTGGCCATGTGCGATCGGTCTTTCGACCGTCGTGAGACCGATTCGAGCGGGACGGGCGTGTCCTGCCGATGCCGCTCGACCCGCCATGCGATGGATTTTCATTGTCGGTGCGACTCACGGTCCAAAGCTGAACGCGTAGATCCTGTCGTCGCCTGCGATATAGAGCCGTCTGTCTGCCGCCAGAATGGTCGCGAAGTGCCGCAGGCCAGGCATACGGTCTTCGTTTCCACCGCCGGCAAACACGGGCTGGCCATTGTCTCCCCGGAAGCCGTGCAGTTTGTTGTCGCCCTCCGCGCCCGCGATCCACACGATGCGATCTGCGGTGCCGTTGCTGGTCGTCGTAATGGGACTCCCCGCACCGTCCACCCGGGCACACCAGGCGGTGTTGATGCCGCCGCGTGATGCCGCGACGATCCGCAAGACGATCAGCCCCGCTCCGCCCTGCCCGCCAGGGCAAGCGACGCCGTTGCCATGAAACGCGATGTACACGCCCTTCGGCGCCGGATATGACGCCGGTCCCGTTCGGGTCGACGCGCTCGATACCTGCTGCACGTCAAGCGCACCACCCACGCCGCCCAGCTTGTCCCGATCGAGCATGTAGGCCTTGCCATCCTTTCCGAGCGCAACGATCAGCCGCCGCCCGTCGACGTCGACCGGCATCGGATTGGCGCCGCCTAGGTCGAGGTCGCTATCATCGAGTTGATGCCAGTCGGCGGGCGCAAACGTGTCGCGTCCGCTCACGGGCGGCTTCAGATCGGTGGCAAGCCGAACGACAGCTTCGCCGTCGGCCCAGGTCTCGACGCCGCTGGTATTGCCCGTCGCGACGAACAGCGCCCCGTCGGCCACGGCGATGCCTCCTGGCGCCCAGATGCCGCCCTTGGGCCCGCGCGTCATCCAGCCGGCAAACACGCCGGGGCTGTCGAGGCGCAAGCCGACCACCCAGCCGTGATAGTTGCCGCAGTCGCCAAAATTGCCGCCGTACGGGACGAAGAGCCGGCCATCGACGATGGCCAGCGCGCCTCGCTCGCTCTGCACGCGTGAATCGAACGACATTCCGCGTGCCCGCAGGCCGGCCGCGATGTCCACGGGCCAACCGCGCAGCACCGAGCCATCGCGCAAAGACAGGCCATACACGAGATGCGCCGGCTCGCCGTGACGGTCGACCAGCGCGTCGACGTAAAGCTTGCCCGCAGCGGGATCGATCACCGGCGTGCCCGTCACGCCAACGGGATCGACGTTGCCGCACGGCAATGCGGAGCGCCGCACGGAAGGCCCGAGCACAGTACGCCAGACGACACGGCCCGTTGTTGCATCGAGCGCATAGACGGTGTTCGTCTGCGTTGCGGCGATCAGCAGTCCGGCCGCCGAACCGGGCGGGCGCCAGTAAAGAGGCTGGGCATAGACATGGCCATCGACCTTGCCGTCGAAGCGGGCGTCGCGATGGAGGTGCGAAGCGCTTTGCCACGTCAGGCCGGGCACGATGTATTGTCCGCTTCGATCGTCCGTGCGGTGGTAGCCGGGAACGGTGTCGACATCCTGTGCGCGAGCCGCGCTCAGACACGCGCAAGCGCATGCAATGCAGAGGACGAAAATCCTCAAGACCGGATTAGCGACAGACACATGCGTCTCCCTTGCTCATCCTTTCGGAACAGCCACTAGTCTGCGGACACCTGGCTCGGCCGGCCCCGCACGAAAATGGAAAACCGCTGCCTTGCACGACGACGTTGCAGCCGATGCATGCCCGATGTGTTCCGCCGGGCGACACCACCGCGCATCACGTTGACCTGCGCCTTCGGTGCCAATGAGCGACGCGCCCGTATCGTCCGGAGATACCTGGAGCATCGCCGCAGCCGCACCTCGTTTTTTGTGCGCAGTTCCTATACTTTTAAAACCATAGCGCGTAAAGGCACCATGGACCAGCAAGCCCCTGGCGAATTTCGCATCGTCCCACGATGATGAATCGTACGACCGTGCGCAGCGGCATCGGCCACGTGAGGCCGTGTCACTGCCACGCGACAGAATCAGGAGGAAGGCATGGGACACTCCGCCCCCACGGCAACGGAAGCCCATCAGATCGGCGCGCCCGGTGAGCACCGCAAAGCCCTTCCGGCGCTCTCGCTTGCCGCGCTCGGCGTCGTCTATGGCGACATCGGCACGAGTCCGCTGTACACGCTTTCGACCGTCTTCGATTCAAACAACGGGCTACCGCTTAACGCATTCAACATCGTCGGCATCGTCTCGCTGATCTTCTGGTCGCTGATGGTGGTCGTTTCGCTCAAGTACGTGGTGCTGGTCCTTCGCGCGGACAATCACAGCGAAGGCGGCATCATGGCGCTGCTCGCGCTTGCCGCTTCTTCGGTTTCGTCGCGGCCACGGCTGCGCCGCGCGTTGCTCGTCGTCGGCGTGATGGGGGCCGCGCTCTTCTTCGGAGACAGCGTGATTACGCCGGCAATCTCCGTACTGAGCGCCGTCGAAGGCCTCGAGGTCGCGGCGCCGATGCTGAAGACATTCGTGATTCCCGTGACGCTGGCGGCGCTCATTGCGCTCTTCATCATGCAAAAGCATGGCACGAGCGGCATCGGCGCGGTGTTCGGTCCCGTGATGGTGTTGTGGTTCGTCGTGATCGGCATCGTGGGACTCGTCAACACTTTCGCGGCACCCGTCATTCTGATCGCGCTCAATCCGCTGCAAGGGCTCGGCTTTTGCCTGCATCACGGCTGGCTCGCGTTCATCGCGCTCGGCGCCGTCGTGCTGTCCCTGACAGGCGCCGAAGCGCTCTACGCGGACATGGGACATTTCGGCAAACGCCCGATTCGTGTCACATGGTTCGGCATCGTGTTTC
Source organism: Paraburkholderia phymatum (assembly GCF_038900715.1). Taxonomy (GTDB): domain Bacteria; phylum Pseudomonadota; class Gammaproteobacteria; order Burkholderiales; family Burkholderiaceae; genus Paraburkholderia; species Paraburkholderia phymatum_A. The sequence continues at coordinate 99,130 of NZ_JAYMRZ010000017.1, forward strand.
CGGCTCTCGCGCTCAACTATCTGGGCCAGGGAGCACTCCTGCTTGCCCACCCCGGCGCGCTGGAGAGCCCCTTCTATCACCTGTTCCCGCAATGGGCGATTTTCCCGATGATCGTTCTTGCGACGATAGCGACCGTCATCGCTTCGCAGGCTGTGATCTCCGGCACCTACTCGATGACAAAGCAGGCGATGCAGCTGTCCTTTCTGCCTCGCATGAACGTGGTCCACACATCCGAGCAGGAAATCGGCCAGATCTACGTGCCTGGCATCAACTGGGCACTGCTTGCCGCCGTGGTGGCGGCCGTGGTCGGCTTCGGCTCGTCGACCGCTCTTGGCGCCGCATACGGCATCGCGGTCACGGGCACCATGCTGATCACCACGTTGCTGACGTTCTTTGTCGTCCGCTACGCATGGCACTACAACTGGCTGCTGTGCGTGTTCGCGACTGTTTTCTTCGTCGTGATCGATGCGACGTTCTTCGCCGCAAACCTGTTGAAGATCGTCGCGGGCGGCTGGTTTCCGCTTGTCATCGGCGCGGTGATGTTCACGATCATGGCGACCTGGGGGCGCGGCTGGGAAATGATGATGGCCGAAGCACGCGTGCGCGCCGGCACGACGCCACTCAAACAATATCTGACGTCGCTGCTTGCGCGGGCTCCGTTGCGTGTCGGTGGCACGGCGATTTTCCTGACGCCCAACCCCGACGCCGTGCCGCATGCGCTCGTCAATAACCTGAAGCACAATCAGGTGCTGCATGAATGCATGGTATTCCTGACGGTGGTCACGAAAGAGATACCGTGGGTGCCCGACAGCGAACGCGTGAAACTGCAGCCGCTAGGCCCAGGCTTTTATCAGGCGACCGTCACTTACGGATTCAAGGACGAAGTCGATCTGCCGAAAGCGCTCGCGGAGTGCACAGCGGAGGGGCCTGCGTTCGAGCCGTCCGCGACGACGTGGTTCCTGAGCCGCGCGACGGTCGTGCCAAAGCCGGGCAGTGGAATGGCGCTATGGCGCGAACGGCTTTTTGCCGTGATGTTGCATAACGTCGGCAATGTTGCCGCTTTCTTCAGACTGCCTGCGAACCGTGTATTCGAAGTGGGCGCACGAGTAGAGATCTAGCTTACGGGTATCCTTCGGTTGCCTTTCCAGCATGGCCCGCTTCGCGGTGCAAGCGCATTCGATTCTCTTCGAATCGTGCCCGCATATAGCGTTCAGTGTTCCGGCTGCGATGGATAGATCAGCGCTCCGTCAAGCTGCGGTTGCGCTCCGGGTGTCATCGTCGCTGGCTCCACGCGACCGGCGTTCATGATATGCAGCACGGTCTCGCCGTGCTGCAGCAGGTAGTCCGCGATGATGCGGCGATGGCATCGCCACCACACGGCTTCCGAACACATGATCACGCACCTTTGCTGATGGCCGAGTTCGAGCAGCTGCGCGAAGGCGTCGCGAAATGCGGCGCTCATCGCATAGTCCGCATAGTTGCGAAAGGCGGGATGCGTCCAGTAGCCATTGGGTGACGGCGCGTCGCCCTTCGATCGGCTGCGCCGCCCGCCCAGTCCCGCAAGGTGGATGTAATCCATGTGCTTGCGACTCAGCGCGTCCGGCAACGTCTCACGATTGAATTGCGGATTCGTGCGAGAACGGGGAATGCTGCGCACATCGACTACTGTCTCGATCTGTGCGCCCGTCAACAGCTCGATGAATTCGCCCAGTGGGCGAGTCGAATGGCCTACCGTGTAAAACGCATGTGGCATCGATGTCTCGCGCAAGTGATCGCGGCGATGCGTTCAGTGTACAGAATTCCCTCTTCGGGACTTGCCGTTCAATGAGTTGATGCGCCTGCGCGCGTATGGCCGGCGCCGTTGACCGTCGTCGCACGGCATGTTCCATTCGCGCTCATGCCTGCGCATCCGGAATTGTCTGAACGATCAGAGAAAACAACCGCTCGAAATCCTCGTCGAGCTTTGCGCCTTCGAACGGGTCGCGGTTTGCGCCGAATGCTTCATCCAGTTCAACCCAGTCTTCTGTCGTAAGCAATCGTTGTGCGGCGGGAAGGATCATTTCTTCTTCGAGCCGCATATGGTGTCTGTAAAACGCGGCGTACTCGTCCACCATCGCGCGCAATGTCGCAAAGGCGGACTCGCCTGTCAGTTCATAACGGGTCAGCGCATGTTCTATGTTTTGTATTCGCGTTTCGCCCTCCACGTGCTGCGCTTCCAGTTCGGCGATCACCTTGTCGAGTTCTCGCGCGCGATGCCACAGGCGCGCAAACAGGTATTGATCCTCCTTCGGATGATGTACTCGATCAGGATACTCACGGATGTAGTACAGCATCGCCCGGAAGACCATCAGCCCGGGCGTCTTCCCGCCAGCGCCAAGCAATTCGACGAAACGCTGCATGCCCGCGATGACGACGGAAAGCTGCCGATGCTCTCGCATGATGACCTGGACAGCGCTTCTTGCAGATGGTGTTTGCATGTCACTCCTCCATCGACTCATCGCTGCCGCGCCCTTACGGCCCGGAGTACCTGGAGTACCCGGAGTACCCGGAGTACTCGCGCCGCTCGACCCTAGGCGCGCCCGACCAGCGGACGATAACGGGAGAACGCTTCCGTGCAGCGACTCATGACAGCGTCATGGATGAGACGCCGCGCATTGAGGACATCATCGGACGTCTCAGGCTCGATGGATTGATGCTGATCAACCGCAGCGATGGACAAGCAGTATCGACGAGACTTGTATTGCCTCCATTGCATTTGCAGCACGGCAAGAGAGATCTGGAATCAAGCCGTCGCGGGTCGCTGCCTTTGATACCGTCGATGCGCTGCTGGTCCGTACCCGCGCTGGTGCGACTCGATCGGACGCGTTTTTTCTAATGCTTTCCGGGTCACGCCCAATACTTTAAAAGCCGAAATTCACCCTTGCGAACAATGCGCTTAATTATCAGCGACGGCTTTCCTAAACTTGTGCTCAGTTGCCGGGGGCTCGCTCGCACGCTGTCTATTCTTTCGAGGAACGGCTCGCGTGTCTCGTTGACGACCCTGAGCGACGACCTGTGGTTCGCTTCACGTGTACCACTGCAAACGGCCGCGCAAATGTGATCGCCACGACCCGTGGCGCAGAACGAGCGCCATTGAGAAAAACAGACGGACCGTTTGCGTCGGAATTTCCAGTCCAAACGAGGAGGAACGGGTCATGAACAAGGCAAGCAGCATGTCAATCGCGGCCGTCGTCGCACTCACGCTGTCGGGCAGCGTTTACGCGCAGAGCAACAACACGCTGGCAACTCCGAGCACCGTGTCACCGGCAGCCAATACAACGAGCGGCTACGGCACGCCGGCTGCCACGAGCTCGGACAGCGGCGCAGGCACCGCGTCGGCGAACTCGAGCCAGCAAAAGAGCACGAGCGATAATTCGACACCCGGCACTAGCGCTTTCGGGGCTAACAACACGCTGGCCACGCCAAGCACGGTGTCACCCGCCAAATAACCGCGTCAGATCGATCGGCTTGCTGCCGATCGATTCTTCCTGCGACTGACCGACGGCATACAACGACTTGAACTACGCGAAGTGCGAGCGTGCTCCACACATTACGCGATGCACTCGTGATGAACTGCAGCGGCGATGGGTTAAACGGCGGAAGGGATCGTTTGTCCGAAAGACGCCTCACGTAGCCACTGCCCCGCCTTCGTCTCCACGATGGAAAACGGTTCATCCGCAGAGGCGAGGCCCGTCGCGTGCATGAACGTGACGTCCTTGAGTCCGATCACGTCGAGCGCCGCTTTCAGATAAGGACGGAAGAAGTCCGGCTGGAACGCAGACTCGCGAAACATCGCGCCGCCGGCAGTCACCGCGACGAATGTCGGCCGGTCGCGCAACAGGCCAACCTTGCCGTTCTCCGTTATCTTGAACGTCACGTCACGACGAATCACGAGATCGATCCAGTTCTTCAGCACGGCGGGCACCGTGAAGTTGTGCACGGGCGCGGAGATCCAGAGCATGTCTGCATCATCGAGCTCCTGAATCAAATGGTCCGAAAGAGCGAGTGCCGCGCCGAACCGCGCCTTCGCTTCGGCAATGGGCAAAATCAGCGACTCCGCGTACTCGGCCGTGATCGGCGGCAGCGGCTCCGCGCCGAGATCGCGCCGGATGACCTGGATGTCTCGCCCGAAACGCTCGGCCATCGCGGGCAGCACATGATGGGCGAAATGCCGGCTCGTCGAGTTCTCGCGCCGTGGGCTGCAATCGAGTTGCAGCAACTTGAGACTTTTCATTGCAGATCCATGCTGAAGTGAAGACCGCGGGCCAACAAACCAACCCGGAAATAGAAACGTTGTGCCCGTGCATTGGCGAGCGCCGTGTCGAGCACGAGCCGGTTGCAGTTGTCCGCGCGGCCAAGCGCGCGCAATTCGCCGAGCAGGCGTTCGCCATGCCCTTGACCGCGCCCCGCTTCATCCGTGATCAGGTCGTCGACGTAGATGAACCGGCCGTGAATCAGGTTGTCGATGCGTCGGTAGCCGGCGAGCGCCACAGGCTTGGTGCCGTCCCATACTGCAAGCAGCCGGTAGCCCTGTGCGCGTTGCACCGCGACATGAGCGAGCCACTCTTCGGATGATTGCAATTGCGGACGCAGTTGCTGCATGACGCCGAAACATGCCATCACATCGGCGTCTGTTTCGGCATGTCGGAGAATCGGTGCGTCTGTCATGATGCCGATGAACGGAGGTTGGTGTAGGCTTCAGTGTCGTCATTCGGTGACATAGTTGACAGGGACATTTTCTTTGCTTTGGACCAGGCCATGACCCAGCCGATGGCCCGCACGGCGGGGCCCATTCACGAGCAGATCTACGCGCGCTTTCGCTCGATGATCGAACAGGGACAACTGAGTCCCGGCCAGAAGGTGTCGTCGTTGCGCGCGCTGGCCACCGAGCTCGGTGTCGCGCGCGGCACCGTGCAGGTCGCCTACGACCGCCTGCTCGGAGAAGGCTACCTCGTTGCCCGAGGGCCTGCGGGGACATTCGTTTCGGAGCACACGGCTCCCGCCAGACCCGCTCACGCGAAGAAGGCGCCCGTCACCGCACGCCCATTCGAGCGCCCGTCAGCGCCCGAAACGATCATCGATATGGAAGGCGGCAATCCCGCGCCGCTCCAGATGGGCCTGCCTGCGCTCGACGAATTTCCGAGGAAGCTCTGGGCGCGACTGATGACGCGGCAGGCGCGCAAGGTGGGATCGCTGAACAAGCCGCCGCCAGCGGGATACATGCCGTTGCGCGAAGCGCTGGCGGCCTATCTGCACCGCTCGCGCGGCGTCGACGCACACGCCGCGCAGGTCTTTATCGTTCCCGCTTACACCGCGAGCCTGGCCTTGATCGTCGATGCACTCGGACTGTCACGCGAGAGCGCGTGGATCGAACATCCGTGCTATCCGCCGACCGCGCAAACGCTCGATCGCATGGGTCTGCGAGTCTGCAACGTGCCCGTCGACGAACATGGCCTTGACGTCGGTTTTGCGCGGAAGCAGTTCGCAAATGCGAGGCTTGCTGTGGTGACGCCGTCGCATCAGAGCCCTACGGGCGTTGCCTTGCCGCTGCAACGGCGCGTCGAACTTCTCGATTGGGCGGGCGCGCACGATGCATGGATCGTCGAGGACGACTATGACGGTGAATATCGTTATCGCGGCCATCCGTTGCCCGCGTTGAAAAGCATGGACGCATGCGGCCGGGTGATCTACTGCGGGACGCTCAGCAAGGTGTTGTTCCCTGGACTGCGGCTGTCATATGTGGTCGTCGCGCCGAACCTCGTGCCGCAATTCGAACTGGCGTGCAGGCGGACCGTGCATGGCGGTTGTCCCGAACTCATGCAGGCGGTGGTCGCCGACTTTATCGCCGAAGGCCACTTTTCCCGGCATATCAAGCGAATGCGGACGCTCTACGCACGCCGGCGCGCGATGCTCGCCGAAGCGCTCGCGCCCTATGCGGCGGATGGCTTTGTCGTTCATCTGCAGGACGGCGGCATGCATCTGCTGGTCGACGTGCGCGAAGATCTCGACGACATCGCGCTCGCCAAACGGGCGCGCGTCGCAGGCTTCGCCGTGCATGCGCTGACGACATGGCGCAACGGCTCGCCGGGGCGTCGCGGCCTGTTGATGGGATTCACGAACATCAGCAGTCAGGCGCAGGCGCAGCGTCTGGTGACGGAGCTGTTTCGTACATTCGATCTGCACGCCGGATAGCCGGGCTCATCCGAAGCCATCGTCGCGCGGAAACACAATGCAATTCACCCTATGCTTTTGTCTGGTTGTGAGCAACGCTAGGCAGCGCCCAATGCCTGTCGCGCCGACACACCGCTGCGGCAAACATCATTCACGACATAGGCAAGGATCATCCGGTTGCATTCCGGAGAGAGATTGCCTTGCTGCGTCAGAGGTCGAAAGACTTTGTCGCCATATCGAATCCGTCTGCCCGTCAACAGGCAATACGAATCGATGCGTGCCCGTCCCAGTCGCCATGTCTGTCCAGAGTAATGGCCCAATGTCGCGTCGCTCCAGCATACGCTCACCGTTTCCGACGACAGCCGCTCGACAATTGAAAAGCGAGCGGGGACCGCTTCGGCAACGACAGGCTCAAATGCCCTGGTCGCCGCGCGACCGCTCCGGCGATACTTCTTGTTGCGGACGCACGTGTTCGCAGTGGCCTCCGACGCAAACGGCTTCGGTGCCAAAAGAGCGATCAGCGCGCGTCGAACGATATTGTCCTCATCTCGACAGGTCATAGATTCACCTTTTCAAAAGTACTCTGCTCATCGGAGAGAGTCGCCAAGGGAATTGACGATGAAGCGACGTCGACAGACGTATGTTCGTCGGTGCGAATCTCCCCTATGAGCTGGAATTTCATCGCGCAGCGTGGATCGCGCGCCGGTGGCCTCCCAGGTGATTCCCCGCCCCCGCTGAGCAGCAAGACAGGTCGCGACACGATCACTGACGGCGCATCTCAGCGGCCAGCACTTTGCCCGCCGTCGACGTGCAGGATCTCTCCCGTGATGAACGGCGCCGAATCGAGAAAGAGGATGGCGTCGGCAATATCGCTTGTTTCACCCACGCGTCCGATAGGGTGGAAAGCGCCCAATGCTTCATAAGTTTCTGGCGCGTGCATCGGCGTCTTTATAATCCCTGGAGCGACGGCGTTCACGCGAATGCCCTTCTTCGCGTACTCGATCGCCAGTGACTTCGTGGCAGCGTTGACGCCGCCCTTCGTCAGTGCCGCCAGAACCGAGTAGATCCCGCTAATTGCTGCGTGGTCTATGCTGGCTGTGACGCTCACCACGTGGCCACTCGAATGCTTTTCCATCTCGGCGATCGCGAGTTGTGTGATGTGATAGAACCCCGCCATGTTCACATTCATCACGGCAGCGTAGTCTTCGGCGGTGTGTTCGGTGAATGGCTTTCCGATGTAGATGCCGGCATTGTTCACCAGCGTATCGATCCGGCCAAATCGTGCGACGCCTTCGGAAATGACACGTTGGGCGGTTAACGGATCGCCGATGTCACCTGCGATGCTCAGGACGTTCTCGTCGTCCGACAGCTTGATCGAACGTGAGGTCGCGACAATGCGGTAATCGACCTTTCGGAATGCCTTTACGACTTCAGCGCCGATGCCTTGTGACGCGCCGGTGACGACAACAACCTTCTGTGACCTGTTCATGCTTTACCCAGAAAAATATGTTTCGCTTCAGTGCCGATCGTCGACACATCCCGACGTAGTACCGCGCTTGCGATCCCGTCACGGTGCAATGCTGATTTGATGTGAAAGTGCCCTAGCGTTGTCGGCGCATACGAAAAGCCCGGACGTGTTCCCAGATCTCTCTTCGGTGCATCCGGGCTTTGCCGTTAGGCCTGCATCACATCAAACCTCGCGGGACCCTCGGCGAGGGTCCATGCGACCGATAGAGTTCAGATCGCGCCAGCCGGCGTAACGGCGGGAAAGTCCTTCTCCGGATCGAACACGTTGTTGAAAAAGTTCGTCAGGGAGTACATAGCCACCAGCGCGACAATCTCCATGACGTTCGCATCGGTGTAGCCGGCATCGCGGACGGCTTTCAGATCGGCGTCAGTGACCTGGCCGCGGGCCTCGATGACCTTGCGTGCGAACTGGACGGCGGCGTCGCGCTTCGCGTCGCTGGCATGGCCCTTACGGGCGAGAATGATTTCATCGGCCGGCAGCTGGGCCATATGCTTCGCCGTAAAGCTGTGAACCGTCAGGCAGTAGTTGCAGCCATTCACTTCGGAGACAGCGAGGCCGATGCTGTCACGCGTCTTCACGTCGAGTGCCTTGCTCAGGGAGCCGAGCAGCGTGGCCCATGCGTTGAACGCGATCGGGCTCTGCGCGAACGTTGCCATCATGTTCGGGGTGAAGCCGATGTTCTTGCTGAACGCATCGAGAGTCGGCTTCGATTCGGCCGGCACCTGGTCCGGCTTTAGAGCGGTACTTCTTGGCATGTCAGTCATCCTTAAGGTTACGGGTTTTAGGAACACTTATACGAGATCCAGCACATCGGCCACCGGACGGCGCGGCTTCTGCGCCCAGTTTCCCGGACGCTCCGCGCCGATGGACAGCAGCATGACGGGCACTTCGTCCTTGGCCAGTCCGAATTCGCGGTGCACCGCTTCGGCATCGAAACCGATCATCGGCGTCGAACCCAGGCCCAGCGAGCGCGCCGCGTAGATCATCGCCGCCGCGCCGAAGGTGCCGGTGCGTACGGCCTCGTCACGCTGGCGCTGCGGGTAGTCCTTGTACAGATCGCGTGCGGGGTTTTCCCACTCCGGCACCATCGCGGCGGGCATCACGCCCGCTTCCACCAGCGGAGCCAGGCGTTCCGGTATGACGCTGGAATCGGCCAACTGGCCACAGACGATGAAGGTAACGGCAGCATCGGTGACGGCGGGCTGGTTCCAGGCGATCGGGCTCAGCCGTGCCTTGGCTTCACGCGTGCGCACGGCGATGAAGCGCCAGTTCTGCAAGTGGAAGGATGTCGGCGCAGAGGTGCCGATACGCACGAGCTCGCGGATCTGGTCGTCGCTCAGGGTGGCGGCAGGGTCGTAGTACTTGGCGGCGCTGCGGCTCAGGATGCATTCGATGACGGCGTTATTCACGGTGGTTCCATTGCTCATGGTGATTCCTGGTGAAGGGATAAGTTGAGGTGCAAGAGTGCTTTCGCTCTCGAACACTGCAATCGTTGCTTCGCAATCCTAATATTGCACGTGCAGTCTGCGCGATGCGCGTGACCGACTCGGCTCACGCAATGGCGGCACGCTCACGTTCGTCAAACAGACCGACGGCTTCCGGCCATGCCTGTATCAGCGCCAGCTTTTCGACCTTTACGCCTTTCTTCAGCAGATCGCGCGTGCGCCCTTCGCGCCTCACAGATCAGTTGGTTGTGACGGTTTCACCCATCCCGTGTCCAGCAGCGGACATCGTGACGGTGAAGGCAACGGCTGCGCCGGCAGCAGCGAGGACAGACCGAATGTCCATAAAAATGCTTCTCCTTATGGCCTTTGTATTGTGGCCGCACTATGGGCCACAAGTAAGAACCAGGAATGAACATTGTTTATGCACCATGACCGGATGACCAAGCCGCTGCAACCAAGCCGCTGCACATTGCCGCGCTTGACTACCGCGCTTAACCCCGGAACAGATGTGTAGCGTGTGTGACGGCGCCGCCTGCACGAATGGCCGCCGCCACGAGCGCGGCCTCCGACAGTTGCGCTTCGTTGGCGCCTGCGTCGCGCGCGGCTTTGGTGTGCAGTTCAATGCAGTAGGGACACTGCGTCGTCAATGCGACGGCGACGGCAATAAGCTGCTTCTGTTGCACACTCAACGCGCCTTCTTCAAAGACCGCCTTGTCAAATGCCCAGAAGGTTTTCATCGCTTCCGGTGCGTTTTCGTCCAGCTTCTTGAGTCGGCTAAGATGCTTCATATCGAACATGGGGTTCTCCTGTAATGATTGGCCTGCATGCTTATAGTAGAGAGGCGCTCGTTCCATTTGGTCTCGATTTGGTTCTAATTCGTCCATGACTAGTCACGCTATCTTTGAGCTTCCCGTCCTCGAACGCTTCCTTGCCGCACTGGACATCGGCGTGGCGAATTTCACCCTGTGCGACATTCGCGACGGTTGGAGCGCCCGCTTCGACGCCTGCGCAACGGCAACCCTTCACTACTGCATGGAAGGCAGAGGCGTACTCGTGACGCAAACGGGCGAGCGCGTCGCGCTGACGTCGCACAGTTTTGTGCTGTTGCCGCCTGGCATCGCTTACGCGATCGAAAGCGGCAGTCCGTCGCCCAGCACCGAAACGAACCACGGACGTATCAAGGACTGGCCTTCGCGAGAAACGGTGCCGACAGTCCTGGCGGGTGAAGGCGCGGCCGGCATCGCCACGGCATGCGGTGAATTGAAGCTCGATACGAATCACGGCACGGACCCATTCAGCGCGCTGCGTCGGCCGCTGATCGCGCAGTTCGACGGGCAGTCGGGTTTGAAGAACCAGTTCGTCATGCTGCTGGCAGAATGCGCGCAGCCGGGGCTCGGCTCGCGGGCACTGGTGGAAGCACTGCTCAAGCAGTGCTTGATCATGGTGATGCGGCGGCAGATCGACGCTGGGGGAACAGAGCTGCCCTGGGCGACAGGCTTTGCCGACAAGCGGCTCGCAGGCGCGCTCGAAGCAATCTTTGAGCGCGCGTCATCGCCGTGGACCGTGGAGCGGCTGGCCGACATCGCCGGCATGAGCCGATCCGCGTTTGCTGCCCAGTTCATGAAGGCATTCGGGCAGCCGCCTATGAGCATGTTGAAGCTCGTGCGGCTACGAAAAGCGGCCGAGTTGCTGGCGACGACCACGCGTCCGGTCGCTGAGGTCGCGAGGATGGTCGGATTCACGAGCCGAAGCAACTTCTCGCAGGCGTTCCACGCAATGCACGGCATGGACCCGACCGCTTTCAGGCGTCGTCCGCGCGTGGGGAACCGCCACGCCGGACAATGACTTGCCAGGAATGTCGGGGATGGCATGCTCGAAACTGGGTGTGACGGTTTAACCCATCCCGTGCGCAGTAGCAGGCATCGAGATGATGAAGGCAACAGCTGCGCCGGCGACACCGAGAACAGATCGAATGTTCATGAGGATGCTTCTCCTTATTGCCCTTGCATCGAAGCTGCACTCTGGGCCGCAAGAACCAGGAATGAACATTTTTTTATGTACCATGAACGGATGACCAAGCCGCTGCAAATACAACTCGATCGGTCTGCGAAGACGCCATTGGCCGAGCAGATCCGCCAGGCAATCAGCACTGCAATTGAGAGCGGCGTGCTTGCGGCGGGAGCACGTCTGCCATCGTGGGTGGACCTCGCAGCCCAACTTGGCGTTGCCCGGGGAACGGTGCGCCTGGCATACGACCGACTCGCCGATGCGCAACTTATCGTTGCTTCCCGGGCGACGGGGACGCGAGTGGCGGATCGGCCGCCCGCTCCCGTTCAGGTGGAAGAACGGCCTGATCCGGGGTCGTTCATGGAGACATACCGGGAACTCACCGCTGGGCCGGCGATTTTCCAGATGGGCGTGCCTGCACAGGAAACGCTACCCGCAAGACTTTTCACAAGAGTTCGCTCATTCGCTCTGCGCGCGGAATCCAGCGCATCAGCCATTTATCCCGATCCCCGGGGCGAACTGGAACTGCGGCGCGAGATCGCTGCCTATCTCGCCATTTCGCGCGGCGTCACGTGCTCGCCCGCCCAGATCGTCATCACGAGCGGGTTTAGCGGCGGGCTCGGACTGACACTGCGTGTACTGGGCCTCGAAGGCAAAAAGGCGTGGGTGGAGAACCCGGGTTTTCCGTTCACCCGACACGGGTTGGAACTCGCGGGTCTGTCACTTTCGCCGATACCGGTCGATGCGGAAGGGCTCAATATCGATTACGGCTTCCAACATGAGCCGAATACCGATCTGGTTGTCATCACACCCGGGCAGCAGGCACCGCTCGGTCCCACGCTCTCGCTCGCCAGGCGTCTGCGCCTTCTCGACTGGGCTGCGAAAGAAGGCGTCTGGATTCTTGAAGACGACTACCTGAGCGAGCTGCAACTGACGGCACGCGCCGCGCCGGCACTCGCGTCGCTCGATCGTGGCCAGCGCGTCATTCATGTCGGCTCCTTCAGCAAAACGATCAGTCCAGCACTGCGATTGGGATTTGTTGTCGCGCCCTTGCCGCTTGTATCCCGGTTCGCAGAGGTGGCAGCGTGCCTGGCTCCGGCGCCTTGGCTGTCCGTGCAACTCGCGACGGCGCAGTTCATGCGCGACGGACACTACATGCGCCATCTGAGACGGATGAAGCGCCTTTATGCCGCTCAACGCGACGCGTTGCTCAAATGCCTCGATGAGCGTGCTCTCGAGACAACGACTGCCGGCTTGGCCGTACTTGTGCGATTGCCCGACGGCGTGTCGGACATCTCCATTGCGAGAGCATTGTTGGCGTTTGGATTGGGTCCCCCGCCGCTGTCACCCTGGTATGCGTCGCCGGCCTCGGCGAGATCGGGACTTTTGTTGGGTATCGCGACCTCACCGGAGAGAAACCTCGCCACATCCTGCGACCGGCTGCATGAGGTGATAAAACGCTATACATGAAGCCGCAAGGCCACGTGAGAGCCTGATCCGCCAGCGGCCGCTCTTCTACCTCCTTCAAACATCCTGGATACTCACGCCACCGATGGAAAGTCCAGCTACAGCCTGGCGTATTCGGCCGTCGGCCTGTAGCAGCCTTCGGGTTCGATCCCGCGACGTCACCCTGTGACGCTAGCGTGCCGCCTGATTGTCATATGCGCTGTTTAACGCCGCTTGAATGCTAAACATGCCATTCGTGAAGCGAGAATCGCCCGGCCGTTTCGGCAACAAGGCCAGAAGTCCCTTCATCGCATACAGCATGATGAGCGCGCCCGTCAGATCGCCGACAAACATGCTGAACAGGCTTTCGAAGAAGTTCTCCGTCGTACCCGTCAGTGCGAACCACAGGTGATGTAACAACGGATTCGCGACCGAATACGCAAGAGCAAGCACAAGAAGCCGTTTCGGTGTGAGGTTCGTCAACGATGCACGCAAACCGTAGTATTCCCTCGCGAACCGGTAGACCAGATACGGAGCCGCTGACCCGAGTATCGCACCAGCGATCGCTCTCACCGGGTCATGCGGAAACCAGTAAAGAAAGTCCGTTAGAAGACCAGCAAGCAGCAAACCAAGAAAACCATCGACACCAACCAGCAACGTGCTCAAAAGCCGTACGCCAGAAGGAAGGAATATCCAGTTGATCCCTCGCACAAACGACGTATGAGTAAACACCTCCTGGTTGATCCACAGTGACACCACGAACGCGATCACGGTGCCGGTGATCGACCAGAAATGCAAACGTAAGCTGGACATTGCTGGGAACTACCTTTTTGGTTAATTTGCCGAATCATAACGTCCGTCTGCCGTCCCGCGAACACAAGCCTTGTTCTCAGCCGATGAATCGAACTTGCTCATCGTGTTATCCTGACCCCTATAGCATTGATTTATCAGGTTTAACATCTGGAGTTATCCGCAAACCCACAAGGCATTGAAAGAACTAAAATGTAGTATCAATGTTTAGACAGGCAAAGCCTCTGCCGAGCCAGGTTGATCCGCAGTGTGATCATTTCCGTTGTTCATCAGGTCCTCTTCGCGACGCGCCGCAATCTCCCCAACTGTATTGCGGGGGCGTTGCTTCTTCTGGTCAGCGGCACGTTGTTCGCTAAATCCGCCGCCACTGATCACGCCCGTTTATTGCCCGAAAGGGAACCTACATCCATTCTCTTCTATTCGTATCCGCAAATTCCGGCGACGGCTTATGCGCCGCAACGGCGGTTGCACCGATACGTCGTCGCGAGCCCATTGCATATGGGCGCTGCGGCTTACGGGCTCTATGACCGGTACAGCATCGCGCCGGATTACGGGCGCTTCCGCTTCGGACAGCGCCTGTCCAGGCTCGACGGCCTTCAGACGGGCCAGGCGCCGGGTTCGCCTGACTATGGACTCACTGCCGATCCTCAAAACGGCCCTTCAGGTTCATCGACCGACAGCGACGAATGGAGCTTCAGAGCGAATCCGCTTTTGAACCTCAATCACTCACACGAAAGAGGCGCGACGTTTTCCATTCGACACGACTTCTGAATTCGATTGAAGACAATTGAGGGCAATCGAAGGCAATTTAAACCGGCACGCGCAGAGCAAAAAAAGCTGCGTTTCCTGTAGAGGAAAACGCAGCATCGTCCAAAACGGGACAGAGGAGACTTCGACCTGCTACCCGCTCGTTGCAGGCGAGCGCGCCCGCAACGAACGCACCTGCACTAAGCGGCTTTCAGCAAACCATGCGGATCGATGACGAACTTGCGCGGCGCGCCGCCATCGAACTTGCGATAACCGTCGGGCGCATCGTCCAGCGACACGACCGTCACGTTGACGATGTCCGCGATCGGCAGACGGTCCCACAGAATTGCCTGCATCAGGTTGCGGTTGTACTTCATCACGGGCGTCTGTCCCGTGTGGAACGAATGCGACTTCGCCCAGCCAAGGCCGAAGCGGATGCTCAGGCTGCCCTTGCGCGCGGCGGCATCGACGGCGCCCGGATCGTCCGTGACGTACAAACCCGGAATACCGATCGCGCCCGCCGGCTTCGTGATGTCCATCAGTGAGTTGAGCACCGTTGCGGGCGCCTCTTCGCGCGAGGCGCTGGTGCCGTGGCCATGCGCCTCGAAGCCCACGCAATCCACGGCGCAATCCACTTCGGGCTTGCCGAGAATCTGCGCGATCTGTTCGCCGAGCGTCGCGTCCTTCGACAGATTGACCGTCTCGAAGCCGACTGCGCGCGCATGCGCGAGCCGCTCTTCGTTCATGTCGCCGACGATCGTGCACGCCGCGCCCAGGATGCGCGCCGATGCAGCAGCCGCCATGCCGACAGGGCCCGCGCCCGCGATATACACCGTCGAGCCCGGCTTCACACCTGCCATGACGGCGCCGTGATAGCCCGTCGGCAGAATGTCCGACAGACACGTGAGGTCGCGGATCTTTTCCATCGCGCGATCGCGATCGGGAAACTTCAGCAGATTGAAGTCCGCATACGGCACCATCACGTATTCGGCCTGCCCGCCGATCCAGCCGCCCATATCGACGTAACCGTATGCGCCGCCGGCACGCGACGGATTCACGTTCAGGCACACGCCCGTATGCTGTTCCTTGCAGGTCTGACAGCGGCCGCACGCGACGTTGAACGGCACGGAGACGAGATCGCCGATCTTCAGCGTCTCCACATCGCGGCCCACTTCGATCACTTCGCCCGTGATTTCATGCCCTAAAACAAGGCCTATTTCGGCCGTTGTGCGGCCGCGCACCATGTGCTGGTCCGAGCCGCAAATATTCGTCGATACCACTTTGAGGATCACACCGTGACCGATCGCGCGTCCGCGCGGATCGACCATTTTCGGGTAATCGATCGGCCGTACTTCCACCTTGCCCTGCCCCAGATACACGACACCGCGATTGCTGCTCATCGTCTCGTCTCCATGTTGGTCTGAATGCGCAAATAGCGCTGATTCGAGGTTAGTCCCTTTGCCCCGTCCACCAATGTTCAAAACGCGACACGCGTTTTCCTCAAACCGACAAAGCCGGATTGCCTCGTTTTTGTTGATTGAACGTTCAATAAAAAAAGACTAGAGTGACGACTTTCGCCAAGCCTCGCGAGACACCATGCCCAAAGTCGGAATGCGCGAAGTGCGTCGCGCGCAGTTGATCGACGCCACGCTGCTCACGATCGACCAGTCCGGTCTGTCGGGCACGACGCTCGCGTCCGTCGCGCAGCGCGCGAACATTTCGACGGGCATCGTGAGCCACTATTTCGGCGACAAGGACGGCCTGCTCGAAGCCACGATGCGTCATATCCTGCGCGATCTGTGGGCCGCCACAACGCGCCGGCGCATCGCCGCGAAGCCGCAGCCCCGTGCGCGTTTGCGCGCGATCGTCGCGGCGAATTTCGACGTATCGCAGGTGAGCGGCCCCGTGATGAAGACGTGGCTCGCGTTCTGGACCGAGAGCATGCACGAGCCCGCGCTGCGCCGCTTGCAGCGCGTGAACACGCGCCGACTCTATTCGAACCTGTGCGCCGAGTTCGCAAAAGAATTACCGCGCACGTCCGCGCGGCGCGCCGCCAGCGGCCTCGCGGCGATGATCGACGGGCTGTGGCTGCGCGGCGCGCTGTCGGGCGATCCGTTCGATACGAAAGCCGCACTGCGTCTCGCCAACGACTACATCGACCTGCTGCTCGCGCGCAACGGCTCATAGAGCGCACACGCGGCGCTGCGCCACGAACACCCGCATTTCAAGGAGAAACCCGATGCCCGTCTACGGCCTGCAACGTCTCTATATCGGCGGCGAATACGTCGACGCCACGAGCGGCGTCACCTTCGACACGTTCGACCCCGCCACGGGCGAAACGCTCGCGACCGTTCAGCAAGCAAGCGACGCCGACATCGAGCGCGCCGTGCAATCCGCGCGCGAAGGCCAGCGCGCATGGGCCGCGATGACGGCGATGCAGCGCTCGCGCATCCTGCGCCGCGCAGTGGAACTGCTGCGCGAGCGCAACGACGAGCTCGCCGAACTCGAAATGCGCGACACGGGCAAGCCGATTGCGGAAACGCGCGCCGTCGACATCGTCACGGGCGCGGACGTCATCGAGTACTACGCGGGCCTCGCCACAGCCATCGAAGGCCAGCAGATTCCGCTGCGCGCCGAATCGTTCGTCTATACGCGGCGCGAACCGCTCGGCGTCACGGCGGGCATCGGCGCATGGAACTATCCGATCCAGATCGCGTGCTGGAAGTCCGCGCCGGCGCTCGCAGCCGGCAACGCGATGATCTTCAAGCCGAGCGAGGTCACGCCGCTCTCCGCGTCGAAGCTCGCGGAAATCTATCTGGAAGCGGGCGTGCCGCCCGGCGTGTTCAACGTCGTGCAGGGCGACGGACGCGTCGGCGCGATGCTGGCCGCACATCCGGACATCGCGAAGATTTCGTTTACGGGCGGCGTCGAGACGGGCAAGAAAGTGATGTCGACGGCAGGCGCTTCGTCGCTGAAGGAAGTGACGATGGAACTCGGCGGCAAGTCGCCGCTGATCGTCTTCGACGATGCCGATCTCGACCGCGCCGCCGATATCGCCGTGACGGCCAACTTCTTCAGCGCGGGACAGGTCTGCACGAACGGCACGCGCGTGTTCGTGCATCAATCGGTGCAGCAGGCATTCGAAGCGCGCGTGATCGAGCGCGTGAAGCGCATTCGCATCGGCAAGCCGTCGGACCCGTCGACGAACTTCGGGCCGCTCGCGAGCGCGGCGCAACTGGACAAGGTGCTCGGCTACATCTTGAGCGGCAAGCAG
Source organism: Paraburkholderia phymatum (assembly GCF_038900715.1). Taxonomy (GTDB): domain Bacteria; phylum Pseudomonadota; class Gammaproteobacteria; order Burkholderiales; family Burkholderiaceae; genus Paraburkholderia; species Paraburkholderia phymatum_A. The sequence continues at coordinate 116,597 of NZ_JAYMRZ010000017.1, forward strand.
GAAGGCGCGCGGCTCGTGATCGGCGGCGCGCGCATCACGGACGGCGATTACGCGCGCGGCCAGTATGTGCAGCCGACCGTGTTCTCGAACTGCCGCGACGACATGAAGATCGTGCGCGAGGAAATCTTCGGCCCTGTGATGAGCATTCTGAGTTTCGCCGACGAGGACGACGTGATCGCGCGCGCGAACGACACGATCTACGGTCTCGCAGCGGGCGTCGTCACCGAGAACCTGTCGCGCGCGCATCGCGTGATTCACCGGCTCGAAGCAGGCATCTGCTGGATCAACACGTGGGGCGAGTCGCCCGCCGAAATGCCCGTGGGCGGCTACAAGCAATCGGGCATGGGCCGCGAGAACGGCATCACGACACTCGAGCACTACACGCGCATCAAGTCCATCCAGGTCGAACTGGGCCGATATCAGCCCGTGTTTTGAGGGAGCGCAGCATGGCAGCGAAAGAGTACGACTACATCATCATCGGCGCGGGATCGGCGGGCAACGTGCTCGCGACGCGGCTGACGGAAGACCGCGACGTGACCGCGCTGCTGCTCGAAGCGGGCGGCCCCGACTATCGCTTCGACTTTCGCACGCAGATGCCCGCCGCGCTCGCGTATCCGTTGCAGGGGCGCCGCTACAACTGGGCGTATGAAACGGACCCCGAGCCGTTCATGAACAACCGACGCATGGAATGCGGACGCGGCAAGGGGCTCGGTGGTTCGTCGCTGATCAACGGCATGTGCTATATCCGCGGCAATGCGCTCGACTACGACGGCTGGGCCGAACGAAAAGGCCTTGAAAACTGGGCCTATCTGGATTGTCTGCCGTATTTCCGCAAGGCGGAGACGCGCGATATCGGCGCGAACGATTACCACGGCGGCGACGGCCCCGTGCATGTGACAACCAGCAAGCCCGGCGTGAATCCCCTCTTCGACGCGATGGTCGAAGCGGGCGTGCAGGCGGGCTATCCACGCACGGACGATCTCAACGGCTATCAGCAGGAAGGCTTCGGCCCGATGGACCGCACGGTGACAGCGAACGGCCGCCGCGCGAGCACCGCGCGCGGCTATCTGGATCAGGCGAAGCAGCGCGCGAACCTCACGATCGTCACGCACGCAACCACCGATCGCATTCTGTTTAGCGGCAAGCGCGCGCAAGGCGTCGTGTATCTGGACGGTCAGGCGCAGATCACCGTGCATGCGCGCCGTGAAGTGCTGCTCTGTAGCGGCGCGATTGCGTCGCCGCAGATCCTGCAACGCTCGGGCGTCGGCCCCGGCGCGTGGCTGCGCGAATTCGACATCCCCGTCGTGCTCGATCTGCCCGGCGTGGGCCAGAACTTGCAGGACCATCTCGAGATGTACATGCAGTACGAGTGCAAGGAGCCCGTGTCGCTCTACCCCGCGCTGCTGCTGCGCAATCAGCCCGCGATCGGCATCGAATGGATGCTGAAGGGCACGGGCATCGGCGCGAGCAATCATTTCGAAGCGGGCGGCTTCATTCGCACGCGCGACGACGACCCGTGGCCGAATATCCAGTATCACTTCCTGCCCGTCGCGATCAACTACAACGGCACGAACGCGATCAAGATGCACGGCTTCCAGGCGCATGTCGGCTCGATGCGCTCGCCGAGCCGCGGCCGCGTGAAGCTGCGCTCACGCGATCCGCGCGAACATCCGTCGATTCTCTTCAACTACATGGCGGAAGCGCTCGACTGGCGCGAGTTCCGCGACGCGATCCGCATTACGCGCGAGATCATCGCGCAACCGGCGCTCGACCGTTTTCGCGGACGCGAACTGAGCCCCGGCGCGGAACTGCAAACCGACGCGCAGATCGACGCGTTCGTGCGCGCGCGCGCCGAGACCGCATACCATCCGTCGTGTTCGTGCGCGATGGGCTACGACGACATGGCCGTCGTCGATAGCGAGGGACGCGTGCATGGTCTGGAAGGATTGCGTGTGATCGATGCATCGATCATGCCGCGAATCACGACGGGCAACCTGAACGCGCCGACCATCATGCTCGCCGAAAAAATCGCCGATCGCATTCGCGCACGCGCGCCGCTCGCGCGCTCGACCGCGCCCTACTATGTGGCGAACGGCGCACCGGCGCGTGGCGCGCATATCGTTGCGCATGCACACGCGCGGAGCATGGCGACGCAAACGTATTGACGGGCATTCACGGGCCGTGTGCGTCATCCGCCGATGACGCGCACGTTCCACTGCAATGCCGAATCTGTTCTATATGACGGATTAATGGCGGCGTCTACTGGAGCGGACCGGAGCAACAGAACACCGGTCTATTCCTTCATCCATTCGAGGATGCCATGCCGACCAACGCTTCTTCATCCGTCTCTTCATCCACGAAACGGGCCAGCGCCGCCGCGCGTCTCGAACGCCTGCCTTTCTCGGGCTATCACCGCACCATCTTCATCATCATCGCGATCGCGTTCTTTTTCGACTCCGTCGATCTGGGCACGATGACCTTCGTGCTCGGCTCGATCAAGACCGAGTTCGGCCTGTCGAGCGCGACGGCTGGGCTCGTCGCCAGCGCGAGCTTCTTCGGCATGGTGCTGGGCGCCGCCGTCGCGGGCCTGTTCGCCGATCGCTTCGGGCGCCGGCCCGTCTTTCAATGGAGCATGGTGCTGTGGGGCGTCGCGTCGTATCTGTGCTCGACGGCGCATAGCGTCGAGGCGCTGATCGTGTATCGCGTGCTGCTCGGCATCGGCATGGGGATGGAGTTCCCGATTGCGCAGACGCTCCTCTCCGAATTCGTGCCGACGGCTTCGCGCGGACGTCTCGTCGCACTCATGGACGGCTTCTGGCCATTGGGCTTCATCGCGGCCGGCTGCGTGTCGTTCGTCGTGCTGCCGCAATTCGGCTGGCGCACGGTATTCGCGTTGCTCGCGATTCCCGCCGTCTTCGTGCTGATCGTGCGCCGCATCGTGCCCGAGTCGCCGCGCTGGCTCGAACATCGCGGACGCGACGCGCAAGCCGATGCCGTGCTCGAACAGATCGAAGCGAAAGTGATGAAGTCCAAAGGCATCCGTTCGCTGCCCGCACCGTCGATGCTCGCCGATACCGCCCCGCGTTCGAAACACGGCGCGTTTCGCGAGATCTGGAGCGCGGCGTATCGCCAGCGCACGATCATGGTCTGGGCGCTGTGGTTCTTCGCGTTGCTCGGCTTCTACGGCCTCACGTCGTGGCTTGGCGCATTGATGCAGCAGGCGGGCTTCGCCGTGACGAAATCGGTGCTCTATACGGTGCTGATTTCGCTCGGCGGCGTCCCCGGCTTTCTGTGCGCCGCATGGCTCGTCGAACGCTGGGGCCGCAAGCCGACCTGTATCGCGTCGCTCGCGGGCGGCGGCATCATGGCCTATCTGTACGGACAGACGGCGCTGCACGCCGATAGCGTGACGCTGCTGATCTGCACCGGCCTCGCGATGCAGTTCTTCCTGTTCGGCATGTGGGCCGTGCTCTACACGTACACACCGGAGTTGTACGGCACGGGCGCACGGGCCACGGGTTCGGGCTTCGCGTCGGCGATCGGTCGTGTCGGCTCGCTGATCGGCCCCTATGCGGTCGGCGTCGTGCTCCCGATCTTCGGACAAGGCGGCGTGTTCACGCTCGGCGCGCTGTCGTTCGGCGTCGCGGCGCTCGCCGTGTGGGCGATGGGCATCGAGACAAAGGGCCTGTCGCTCGAAACGCTCGTGTCGCAAGTCGATGAGGAGGCGGCAGAGTATCGCGTCGCCGTCGACGACGTTCGCTGATCGCGATCGTCAGCCTCCGCATCGCCGCATCGCTCGCTCGCGTATCGTCAAACGTCAGCGTGCTTTCCATTTGCTGTATCGGGCTTACCCGCGCGTAAGCCTGTTACAGCCGCGCGCCACCTGTCGAGGCGCATTCCGCGCATGATCGCGCGCGCATGCGCAAGCCGCGTCCTTTCACGATCGTCAAACCTGTAACGGCGTAACGTCATGAAACACATCCGTAGTCAAACTGTAGCGGCGCCCGATTAGCATGTGCGGGACTGATCGCTCACTCGACCATGGAGGTGTCCCGATGTTGAGCCCTCACGAAATCGCGACGCTCATGCTGTTGAACAGCAACGAACACCGTCTCGAATCGCTCGACCCCGATGTGCTCGCGTTGCGTCACTACGAACTCGTCGAAGTGCGCGATCTCGGCGGCGCGGCAGCATTGCAGATCAGCGCGCGCGGCCGCGATCTGCTCAAGCGTCTCGGGATGGATGCGGCACGCTGAGCGCCGCCGATCGCGGCCGGCGTCAAACTCGCACGTCGGCACGCGATGGGGTGTCACGGCATCGTGCTACCGCCGATGCGGGTCGGTGGTATCCGCAGTCGAACGCCCGTCGTTCACGAAGCTGTGCAGGCTCATGCGCACCGTGATGTGCATGCCTTGCGATGCAAACGACGTCAACGGCTCCTGTTTCGGCTGAGATTCGGGCGCGAGTTGTGGCGCGTCGTCCGCAAGCGCCTCCTCGATCACAGGACTCGCGGCAGCCGTTGTCGCAGCACTATCCACGGCAGCGGCGCGCTCTGTCGTCACGGGCGGCTCCTCCACCACAGGTGCTGCTTCGGCCACAGCTTTTTCGGCTACCGGCTCGGACGCGAAACCAGGGTTGCGTCGAATCAGACGCTCCGACATCTCAGGCTCATGAAGCGAGGGTTCTTCATGAGCAGGCTCATCATGAGCCGGGTGCCGATGAACGGGCTCTTGTCGAACAGGCTCTGAATCACCAACGGACGAACGGTCGAAAACTTCGACCCACTGCGGCACGTCCGCGAGATCCATGATCGTGAGCTTGCCGCCGTACACGGCGCCCGTGTCGATATTGATCACGTTGTCTTTCGCGGTGACGCCGGACACAGGCGTATGGCCGACGATCACGGCCGTCACGTTGTCGACGTGCCCCACTGGATGCGCCTGCGCGCGCACACTGCGCTTCGCCCTGTCGAGCAGCCCTCGCAACGTGTTGCGCGAAGGCTCGGGATGCGGCTTATACGTCTTCCAGCGCGTGCGCGCCCAGATGGCCTTGCGACGCATCGATCCATTGGGCGACTCGCGTTCGATTTCACGCACGAACGTCGCCCAGTCCGACGCGGGCGAATCCGCATGCACGATGCCGACGATGCCGTGTTCCGTTTCGATTTCGATCACATACGGCAGCGACGCCATATAGTCGGCGATGCGATCGACCCAGTCCATGTCCTCGGCGCGATCGAGCAGCCAGTTCGCGCCGTTGCCCAGCAGCGAGAGCGCCTGCTCTTCGCCGTGATGCCAGCGCACGATGACATCTTCGTGATTGCCCTTGACGGACCTGATGCGATAGCGCTCGACGGCTTCCAGCACGCAATCGGATTCCGGCCCCCGGTCGACGAGATCGCCGACGGCGAACAGCCGGTCACGTTGCGGATCGAAATGGCGGGCTTCGAGTTCTGCGCGTAATTGCCCGAAGCAGCCGTGAATGTCGCCCACGACGAAGTCACGACCTGAGTCATTACGCGGATAACGGATAACGGCGCGATAGGGCTCTTTCATGGCTCACAGTGAACGAAATAACGACAAACTACAATGGTGAATTCCGCAAAAAAGCGGCATAAAAATCAGCAAGGAATTCCTTTTGAAAGTGACAGCAAAGAACGCCGCTACGCGCGAGCGGCATCGATAACACCAAGCATAGCGCGTGGAAATGTCGGCAGGTGCTACACAAGAACGGATTGTGTAACTGTTGGTGAAGCGCATTTCAACGTGCGCAAGCGGCTCTGCTTCGGCTTACGCGGAGTCAGCCTGCAGCACGGCGTCCGTGGGCGCGACACGCTTGTAGTCCGACGCGAGCATGCGCGAGAGCAGAACTTTGGAAATGCGCAGCTCCGTCGCGGCTGCATCGAGCCGGCCCTGATTGCGTGCGACCGCGAGTTCGACGGCGGCCCATTCGGGAACCTCGTCTGTCTCGTCGGCCGGCCTCAACAAAGGGCCCTGCGCGATCTTGTCGAAACCCAGATCGGCAGCCGAGATCAACTGGCCTCTGCCGACGACGATCGCGTGCCGGATGCGGTTGATCAGTTCCTGCACGTTGCCGGGCCACGTGTGCGTGTCGAGCGCTTCCCATGCGCAGACGGAAAAACCTTGCACGCCATGACGCGAATCTGAGCGAAAGCTCATCAGCAGCCAGGATGCGAGCAGGCGGATATCGGCGCCGCGATCGCGCAGCGCCGGCAGCGTGATCGTATTCCCCGCGAACAACGCGACAAGGCGCGGATGCAGACGATGTTCTTCCGTCGCGCGTTGCAAGTCGAAATGTGTCGAGCAGATGATGCGCACATTGCGCGGCCCACTGTCGAGCAGATCTGCGAGACGTTGTTGCGCCGCAAGCGGCAGTTCGCAGATGCCGTCGATATACAGTGAACCGCCCTCCGCCATTGCCAGGCGGGATCGCTGATTGCCCCTTTCGACCTTGCTCTCCCCGTCGCCAAATAATTCGGCCGCGAGCCGCTCGGGCGCGTAGGCCGCGCAATGGATCGATACCCACGGTCCATCGCGGCGCGTCGAACCCGAATGGATCGCCGTTGCCGTCATCGTCTTGCCGCTCCCCGATTCGCCGACGATCATCACGGGCCGCTCGTGCTCGCACGCGCGCCGGATCGCCGCGCGCACATCCGTCATCGCCGCGCACGCGCCGATCATCGCGGGCGAGTCGTCGTCCGTGCTCTTGCGCGCGTGGCTGTCGCCCGTCGACGTTTCATACACGCGATCGACGGCCTGCGCGATCAGCTCGGCGGCAGCGGGCAGCGTGATGAAACTCACGCAGCGCGTGCGCACGATCCGGCGTATTTCCGGATCGTTCAGGTGCGCCTTCGTCACGACGGCGACCCAGCTGATTTCAGCGCTCGCTTTTGTCAGCACATCGACTTCGTTCAGATCATCTGGAATAGTCAACGACGAGAACTCGATCAAACCAGCAGCCCGATCATTGGCAAGCAACGCAGCGCCTTGCCTCTCGCGCACGTCGATGCAGCGAATACGCCATAACTCCGACGGCAGGTTGCCGTCGAGGCACGCCAGTTCAGGGTTGCACACGTGATAGAGCCGCTTTAGCTTGAGGTCCATGATGTAATCGGTTTTCCCGCCTCGATTGGTCGACATGCACCGACAGCATCACGTCCCCGGGAATTCGTTCGCGATCGGTTACTCAAAAATTAACGGAATCGCGACCCGTTATGCATCAGCGGTTGTTACTGTTTGAAAACGTCGAATCGCGACTACACGTTGGCGATTTTGAGCGCACTGCGCACGCAGTCCGCGCGCAAACGCACGTTTCCAAAGGAGAAAAAAGTTTGGCGGCATGGATCGCGCGGACGCCTCGGCCGACCTCCGAGTAACGATCCTTTACATAAGACACGATTGACTGTGGCGAGCGGGACACAGCGTCAGACGGCCATGTATGAGGTGCGGAAGTTCTTCCTCATTCGATTGCCGCATAGCGAGAAAAGTACTGACGGTGGCGCGCGATGTGCAGTGTGGGTCGGTAATTCTGAATGGGTCGAGTCTAAAAGTGACACGCTTACCGCGTAAAGCACATAACACGCATAGCGATTTTAGGCCACGAAACCTTAAGAGACGCTGATGCGGCGAAATCGACCGGCCATGCAGAGATGAACAATGTCACAGTTGCAACCAGCACATAACGACTGTTTTATGTGCGCGCAGTTCCCCACGTCGATGAACGCGCATGCGAGGTGAACGCAATGCTGTCGAGAGGTGCCGGGCGAATCGGGTCGCAGTTAAGCAAATCTTCAGGAGACACGCGGGACAATGGAGACTCTCTCGGGTTCTGGCAATGGCCCTCGGAATGGCCAGAATCCTTTCGCGCCGGCCTTCATGTTGCCATGAAGGGCCGGCTTTTTTGCTGCTTGCGCGCGCAGTGCGAGGCGCAGTCATGAATCCGCAGTCGTGAATCAATCATGAGCCGCACGGCCGCTCAACGCGCCGCGTCGAAGCTCCACGTTCCCTCGACGTCGATCACCGTCTTTACCGAGTTCGCCAGAAAACACGCATCGTGCGCGAGATGATGCAGATGGTGAAGCGCATCGTCGCTCGGCGCTTTCGCGCCTGCAAATGCAACAGCCGGTTTCAGCACGACGCGCGTCACCACGTCCTTGCCCGCTTCGTTCTTCGCCATCGTGCCTTCCGCTTCGTCGCGATACGAGGTCACGACATAACCCTCGCCTGCTGCAATCGACAGAAACCACAGCATGTGGCAACTCGACAATGCCGCGACATACGCCTCTTCGGGATCGACACCCGCCGGATCGGAGAACGGCACGCGCACCACGTGCGGAGAACTCGATGCGGGCACGACCGCGCCGCCGTCGAACGTCCAGCGATGCGCGCGGCTATAGCGGTTGTCGGTGAACGGGCCGCCGTTACTGCTCCATTCGATCAGTGCCGTGTGTTTGGCCATATGCGTGAGGTCCTCGCGTAGTGAGCAATCCGATGAGCTGAAGGCGGGTCAGGTGCGTGTCAGATAGGCGTGAGCACGTCCTGGCCCGCGAAGTGACGTGTGGCGTTGGCGATGAACGTATCGACACAGGCCGCATTCGCTTCCGGCGACGCGCCCGCCACATGCGGCGTGAGCACGACGTTGTCCAGATGCAGCAGCGACTGCGGCGGATGCGGCTCGCCTTCGTACACGTCGAGCCCCGCTCCCGCGATGACGCCATTGTTCAATGCATGCGCAAGCGCGTCCGTATCGACGACACTGCCGCGCGACACGTTGATGAGAAAGCCCTTCGACCCCAAAGCTTCGAGCACATGCGTATCGATCAAATGATGCGTGCCCGCGCCGCCCGGCGTCGCCACGACGAGATAGTCGCTCCAGCGCGCGAGATCACACAGGTTGTCGAAGTAGCGCAAGCTCACGCCGTCGCGCGGCTTGCGGTTGTGATACGCAACGTCGATATCGAAACCGGCCGCGCGGCGCGCCACCTTCTCCCCGATATGCCCGAGGCCGACGATGCCGAGCCGCTTGCCCGACACCGAGGGCCGCAACGGCAACGCATCGCGCCAGATGCCTTTGCGTGTCGCGCGGTCGCGCTGGGGCACATCGCGCACGACGGCCAGCAGCAATGCAAACGCGTGATCGGCGACGCAATCGTCGTTGGCGCCCGTGCCATTCGTGAGCACGATGCCGCGTGAGCGTGCATGCTCCGTCGCGATGTTCTCGTAGCCTGCGCCCAATGCGCTCACCAGTTCGAGCGCCGGCAACCGGTCGATTTCATCGGCGCTCAGGCCTGTGGTGCCACTCGTCAGCACCGCGCGAATCGCAGCGCCGTGTTTCGCGATCGATTCGGCGCGGGCTTCGTGTGTGGGCGCATAGAGGATGTCGAACGAAGCGGCGATGCGCTCCCGATTGTCGTCGAGAAGTGAGGTCAGTACGAGCAGGGACGGTTTCATGAGCGAGGCGCGAGCAGGAAACGTGAAGTGCTGCAAGACAGGTGCTGCAACGAAGTACCGGCAACGCGCAGTGTAGCAACAAGCCGTATCGGCCGCAGCGGGTTTGGCCGTCGCTCGCCATCAGTGCGCGGCCCATTCGGCGAGCGTCGCGATCGTGTTGATATTGCGCGCGGTCCCTGTTTTCGCAGCGGGAATCTTCAGTTTCGAATTCGCCATCCCTTCGCCGTAGTGCACATAGATTTCCTGCTTGCCGAGCACGACCTTTTCGTTTCGCTGGCCGGCGATGTGGTCGAGCGTATCGGCGGGCGGCGGGCCATCGAGAAAGATCGCGACGGTGCGGTTCGGTGCTTCGTCGCTGAACGGATTGGCGTGCAGCACGTCCGCCATTTCCTTGCCCGTGCGGATCAGCACGCCCACGGGCTTGCCCGTATAGGCTTCGAGCCGGCTTTCGAGCGCCGCTTGCACCGCGCGCCTCGCGAGCTTGCTTTCGAACACGACATTGCCGCTCGCAATGTACGTGCGTACGCCGATGAAGCCCGCTTCTTCGCATAGCCGGCGAAGCTCGGTCATCGGCAGCTTGCCGGTGCCGCCGACATTGACGGCCGCAACAGCGCAACGTAGGTGGTCATGTTCCGTTCATGGAGTCGCGATGGATGCGATGTTATCGCGTCGGCAACGAAGCGCAAACACCGGCGTAATTGCATCACGCGACAGTTCGTGCCGATTGAACAAAGCGAAGCGGCGCATCCCGCACAGGATGCGCCGCCATTGCATACGGTCCGCGTGCGCTTAGCTGTTGATGAACGCGAGCAGATCGGCGTTGATCTTGTCCGCCTCGGTCACGCACATGCCGTGCGGACTGCCCTCGTAGACCTTGAACGTCGCGTTCTTCACGATTTCCGCGGACTTCCTGCCCGCTGCATCGATCGGCACGATCTGGTCGTCGTCGCCGTGCAGGATCAGCGTCGGCACGTCGATCTTCTTCAGGTCTTCCGTGTAGTCGACTTCAGAGAACTCGCGGATGCACAGGTACTGGCCATGAATGCTGCCTGCCATGCCCTGTGCCCAGAACGCGTCGATCGTGCCTTGCGATACCTTTGCGTTCGGCCGATTGAAGCCGAAGAACGGGATCGCGAGATCTTTGTAGAATTGCGAGCGGTTGTCGGCGACACCCTTGCGGATGCCGTCGAACACGTCCAGCGGCAAGCCGCCGGGATTCGCTTGCGTCTTCAACATCATCGGCGGCACCGCGCCGATCAGCACCGCCTTCGCGACACGCTTCGTGCCGTGACGGCCGATATAGTGCGCGACTTCGCCGCCGCCCGTCGAATGCCCGACGAGCGTCGCGCCCTGAATGTCGAGTGCGTCGAGCAGCGCGGCGAGATCGTCGGCGTATGTGTCCATGTCGTTGCCGTTCGACGGCTGACCCGAGCGGCCATGTCCACGGCGATCGTGCGCGATCACGCGAAAGCCCTTCTGCAGCAAAAACAGCATCTGCGCATCCCATGCGTCCGCGTCGAGCGGCCAGCCATGCGAGAAGACGACGGGACGGCCCGAGCCCCAGTCCTTGTAGAAAATCTGCGTGCCATCCCTAGTGGTGATCGTGCTCATTGAACTTCGCTCCTTTTGCGTGGTGACACATTGAGGTGGTGACACATTGCGCCGCCGATGCGGCGGGTGAATCGAAGGAAAGCAATGGGCGAACGTGCTTCGCACCGATGCGCGCGCAATCACCCATCGACGTCGTTTCGATCATCGACGCAGATGGTACTGCGCGACAAAACTCTCTTCAGCAGAGGTCCGCGCGGCCAGACGGAACCGTGGCGGGCCGCGAAAAGACGCGCCGGTGCGACGGCAAACAGAAGCGGTGGCCCGCTATCGGGGCGGGCCGGTTTCACCTCGTTTTGCCTCGTTCGCCTTGTTTCGATTTGTCTCGACGCAATGGGCAAAACGCAATGCGTGGCAGTTTGCTTCGGCGCGGCGCTTCGTCAATGCTCGTTCCTCGGCGCGGCATTGGCAACCGCGCCGTTTTGCGCGACGAGCGTTTGCATCTGCGCGGGCGCGTCCGCGCCGCCCGATTCCGTATCGTCGTGATGCGAGACGATCGCCTTCACGCCGGCTTCGGCGGCGGGTGTCGCGACATAGGGAATGAAGGCCGAGATGGCCATCACGATGACGTAAGTGAACATGACGCTGCCCCTGTTCTTTTCAGGCATGAGGAGGCACACCGGAATGCCGGCGCGCCGCAGACAGATCGTCGCCCGCTTAACGGCGAAGCGCGTCGAATGGCTTCGCCGGAAAACACGTGTTCCTCGTATTGCGCGTGCTGCTCGCGTATGTGACGCGATGCGCGTTCACGTGGCCAATGCGCGAATTGCGTGTACCCTCCGTACAGATTCCGGTGACTCGTATGATCATTTGCACCGATAAACCGACGACCGGTTAAATCGATTCGTAGGGCATCGCAATGCGAAAGTCAAATGACGCGGCAGACAAGCCGTCGCCCGTCGTACTCTTCGGCGCGTTCGACCGGCACAATCTGGGCGACATGCTGTTTCCCCATGTCGTCGCGCGCATGCTGGGCGAGCGCGACGTGCGTTTCGCCGGACTCGCGGCGCGCGACCTGCGCGCGCACGGCGGCCATCGCGTTGAAGCGCTCATGCAGATGCACGAACGCGCGGCCGATCTGATCCACGTCGGCGGAGAAATCCTCACGTGCGATGCATGGGAAGCCGCCGTGATGCTGCAATCACCCGACGACGCGCAACGGGTCATCGCGTCGCATCAGCATGATCGCGATCGCCTGACGTGGGCGCATCGCGTGCTCGGCACGCGGGCGCATGCGCCGTATGTGTGGTCGAAGGAAGCGCTGCCCTCGGCCGCGCGCGTGCTCTTTCATGCCGTCGGCGGCGTGGGCCTGAGCGGCCGCGACGACGCGCTGCGCAACGAAGTGCTCGCGAAGCTCGCCACCGCTGACGACGTCACCGTGCGCGACGCGCGCACGCAGGCATGGCTCGCGCAGTCCGGCATCGAAGCGCGGCTCGTCCCCGATTGCGCGGTCATGGTGGCGGACCTGTTCGGCGATACGATCCGCGAGCGCGCGTCGCCCGCCATCGAACGGATACGCGCAGCGGCGCCCGGCGGCTATCTCGCCGTGCAGTTCAGCGCCGATTTCGGCGACGATGCAACGCTCGCTCAAATCGCCGCGCAACTGGACCGCGTCGCGCAAGCGCATCGCCTCGCCGTCGTGTTCTTTCGCGCGGGCGCTGCGCCGTGGCACGACGACCTGTCGTGCTTCGAGCGCACCGCCGCGCGCATGCACGCTTCATCAGTCCACGTGTTCGATTCGCTGAATATCTGGGACATCTGTGCGCTGATCGCGCACAGCCGCGCGTATCTCGGCAGCAGTCTGCATGGGCGGATCGTCGCGATGGCGTTCGCGCGGCCGCGCATCAATCTGCTGCATGACGAAGACTTCGCGCGGCCCTGCAAGCAGACCGCGTTCGCCGAAACCTGGGAGCACGCCGATTCGCCCAAAGGCGTCACCGTGAGCGGACTGGAAGCCGGCGTGAACGACGCTCTATCGGTTGAACAGAAGCGGCTCGCGCAGACCGCCTCGCGGCTCGTCACGCTTTACCGCGACGATTTTCCGACGCTCGCGTCGCTTCTCGTCTGATCGATCCGCGAGGAAAACGACTGCAGAATCGCCGCGATCTGCCGATATCCCGCTTGCGGCCGAACTCATCCGTTTCAGGGCCGCACGCCCGCTCTTTTTTGCCGGGCAGCGTAATTTGGCACCGTAGAATAGCGAGACTTTCGATTCTGGACCCGTCATGCCCAACTCCTCCCGCCCACGCAGCACAGCCGACGACGACTCCGAAATGTTCGACCTCGCCCCCGTCGCGCTGTGGCTGGAGGACTTCAGCGGCGTGAAGGCGCTGTTCGAAACGTGGCGCGAGCAGGGCGTGACCGATCTGCGCGCGCATATCGGCGAGGACGTGCGGCGCGTCGCCGAATGCGCGAGCCGCATCCGCGTGATCAAGGTGAATCAGAAGACGCTGTCGCTGTTCGAAGCCGCCGATTTCAGTTCGCTGACGGACAGCCTTTCCACCGTCTTCCGCGACGACATGCTGAAGACGCACCTCGAAGAGCTGTGTCAGCTTTGGGCTAGCCAGCCGCACTTCACGAGCCAGACCGTCAACTACACACTCGGCGGGCGGCGGCTCGACATCCTGCTGAAGGGCAAGATCCTGCCGGGACACGAGGACCGCTGGGATCGCGTGCTGGTGTCGACGGAGGACATCACCGAGCTGGAAAAAGCGCGCCGTCGCGTGACGGCCGCCGAACAGCACGTGCGCGGACTGTTCGAGCATTCGCCCGTGTCGCTGTGGGTCGAGGATTTCAGCGCGGTCAAGCGGCTGCTCGACGAAGCGCGTGCCGCCGGCATCACCGATTTCCGCACGTTCACCGACGTCCATCCCGAGTTCGTCGAGCGCTGCATGGCCGAGATTCACGTGATCGACGTGAACCGGCACACGCTGGAAATGTTTGCCGCGCCCGACAAGCGAACGCTGCTGTCCCGCCTGCCCGAAGTGTTCCGCGACGACATGCGCCCGCACTTCCGCGAGCAGCTGATCGACCTGTGGGACGGCAAGCTCTTTCAACAGCGCGAAGTGCTCAACTATTCGCTCGAAGCGAACGAGGTGCACGTGCACCTGCAATTCTCGGTGCTGCCGGGCCACGAACGCACATGGGACCTCGTGCTCGTCGCGCTGACCGACATCACCGCGCGCAAGAAGGCCGAGGCGTATCTGGAGTTTCTCGGCAAGCACGACGTGCTGACGAAACTGCGCAACCGTTCGTTCTATGTCGACGAACTGAACCGGCTGGAGCGCAAGGGTCCGTTCCCGGTGACGGTCATCATGGCCGACCTCAACGGCCTGAAGCGCGTCAACGACCAGTTGGGCCATGCCGCCGGCGATGCGCTGCTGCGCCGCGCCGGCGAAGTGCTCTCGAAGGCGATGGAGACGCCGTTCAACGCGGCGCGCATCGTCGGCGACGAGTTCGCGATCCTGCTGCCCGGCACCGACGAGCGCGGCGGCGCGGCGATGATCGAGACGATCCGTCAGCTCGTCGATCTGAACAACCAGTTCTATCCGGGCTCGCCGATCAGCTTTTCGATGGGCGCCTCGACGGTGCAGCGCGGCGAGCGGATCGAAGAAGGCGTGCAGCGCGCCGATCTGCTGATGTACGAGGAAAAGCGCGCGCACTATACATCGCAGGCATCGCAGGAAGCGGGCAGCAAGTGAGCGGCGGGCGTTGCGCGCCCGCTTGCTCATCCGGTTGCTCGTTCCGTTGCTCGCCCAGTTGCTCCTTCAATCGCGCACTGGAACGCCATATGCACTGACGATGCGGCGATCCTGCTCCGCCGCAGAAAACAGTTCCCATTCGAGCCCGTTCACGTCGACGCTGCTCGAATAGCCTTCCGCCGAGTCGTCCTCGAAGCCGACATGGCGCAACTGCCCTGCTTTTTCGGGCTTTTCGTTGATCGAGAAGTTGAGCAGACCGGTGCGCCACATCGCGTACTGTCCCGGTACCACGGCCGACGGCGGCTGGCCGAGCCGGCGGCTATAGTCGGCAATCGATTCGTCGAGGTTCGCAACGGCCAGCGCGATGTGAAAACGCTTCATGGTGTCAGGCTCCGCGTGAGGATTGTGTGGGTGACGACGCGACCATCGTAATCACCGCGCGCACGCGTAGCCAGTTCAGCAGTCATGCTGGTATCGGCGTTACCTGTCTCTCACGTTGTGTCGGGTTTCGATCTGAAAGGAGCCGCTTGCGATGCTTTCCCACGTGTACATCGGCGTCAATGATTTCGAGCGCGCGTATGCGTTCTATTCGGCGCTATTGCGCGAACTGGGACTCGTGCTCAAGTTTCGCGAGGATGACAGACCGTGGGCGGGATGGATGACACCCGGCGTCGCGCGGCCGCTCTTTCTGGTCGGCAGGCCGTTCGACGGGCAGCCGGCCGTCGCAGGCAACGGCCATATGGTCGCGCTGCTGGCGCCCGATCGGCCCACCGTCGATCGCGTGCACGCGGTGGCGCTCGCACATGGCGCGATATGCGAGGGACCGCCCGGACTGCGCCCCGAGTATCACGCGAACTACTACGGCGCGTACTTTCGCGACACCGACGGCAACAAGCTCTGCGTCTGCTGTCACGACGCCGCCTGAGAGCGATGCCACAGCGACGTCATAGCGCCGTCATAGCGCGGCGGGGCACGATGCTTCAGTTCGTCGTCACGTACTTGCCGAACTTGCGCACGGGCGCGGCGGGCCGCTGCGGCGGGACGGGAACAGCGGGGTCCAGCGTGCCGCGCATGCGCTTCACTTCGTCGACGGGACTGAGGCCGAACAGCCGCTTGAACTCGCGGCTGAACTGCGACGCGCTTTCGTAACCAACGCGCGCGGCCGCCGCGCTCGCGTTGAGCCCATCCTGCACCATCAGCAGGCGCGCATGATGCAGACGCGTCGTCTTCACGTACTGCATCGGCGAAGTCGACGTGACGGTCTTGAACTGCGCATGAAACACGGCAAGGCTCATGCCGGACTCGCGCGCGAGCGTCTCGACGTCGAGCGCGCCGTCGTATTCGGTGTGAATGCGGCGCAGCGCCTTCGCGATGCGCCCGAAGTGATGCTGATGCGTGAGCGCCGCGCGGATCGCGTCGCCCTGCACGCCCGTCAGCACGCGGTAGCAGATTTCGCGCACGATCGACGGCGCGAGAATCCGCGCATCGAACGGCGACACCAGCGCTTCGAGCAGACGCAGCACGGCATCGCTCAACGGCTGGTCGAGCGGCGTCGAGTAGATGCCGCGCGGCTCGCTGTCGACGGCGCCATGCGTTTCGTTCAGCAGCATCAGCAGTTCCGCGACCATCGTCAGGTCGACGCGAATCGAAATGCCGAGGAACGGCTCTTCGATGCTCGCTTCCGTCTCGCATTCGAACGGTAGCGGCACGGAGAGCACGAGGTATTGCTGCGCATCGTAGATGTACGAGTGGCCGCCCAGGTACCCGCGCTTTCTGCCCTGGCAGACGATCACGATGCTGGGCTCGTACATGACGGGCCGCCGCGGCATCGGATGATTCGCGCGCAGGAACTTGACGCCTTCGAGCGGCGCGTCCGTCATGCCCTCGTTCGGCGCGAGCGTGCGCAACAGTTCGACCATACGCTGCTGCGGCGTGAATTGCGCAAGCGCGCTATTTGAAAGTTTTGTGTCCGACATGATTAAATCCGTTCGACGCTTACATGATGCGCCATAGAATATGGCTTGAAATCTAGCATTAAATGGCCTGCCGCGAACGGCGTCAGGAGAAATAGGCAAGCCTTCAAGACGTTCAGGTATTCCCTGGGGCGCGCGCGATCCCTACTATGGGAACCCTGTCGCAAAGCCCGCTTTCTGTCCGCAACACCACCGTCCATCGCCTCGCACGAGGCATGCGAAGCGCGCACCGCCGCCTTCCCGTACATCGGACGGACATCCCAACGGACTCCCGCGTGCCTCGGCGCACGA
The DNA here is from genome assembly GCF_038900715.1 of Paraburkholderia phymatum. Taxonomy (GTDB): domain Bacteria; phylum Pseudomonadota; class Gammaproteobacteria; order Burkholderiales; family Burkholderiaceae; genus Paraburkholderia; species Paraburkholderia phymatum_A. Next base: position 133,640 of record NZ_JAYMRZ010000017.1, read on the forward strand.
CAGATTCGCCCGCCGCGCGTTGTCAACGCGCGTGGCGCCTCGCTGAATTGCATCATCAGGATTGGAGCTTTCATGACCACGACCCACGCTTACGCCGCAACCGACGCGCAATCGAAACTCGCGCCGTTCGAATTCCAGCGTCGCGAGTTGCGCGAACACGATGTGCATATCGAAGTCCTGTTTTGCGGTGTCTGCCATTCGGACCTGCATCAGGCTCGCAATGAATGGAAGAACACGATGTTCCCCGTCGTCCCAGGCCATGAGATCGTCGGCCGCGTGACGAAAGTCGGGCCGCAAGTGTCGAAGTACAAGGCCGGCGATCTCGTCGGCGTCGGCTGTCTCGTCGATTCGTGCCGTACCTGCGCGAGCTGCCAGGAAGGCCTCGAACAGTATTGCGAGAACGGCTTTGTCGGCACGTATAACGGCAACGATCGCGTGACGGGGGCCGTCACTTACGGCGGTTATTCGACGCAACTCGTCGTCGACGAATCGTTCGTGCTGCGCGTGCCGGAGAACCTCGATCCCGCGGGCGTCGCGCCGCTTCTGTGCGCGGGCATCACGACGTATTCGCCGCTGCGCACCTGGGGCGCGGGGCCGGGCAAGAAGGTCGGCATCGTCGGCCTGGGCGGCCTCGGTCACATGGGCGTGAAGCTCGCGCATGCGATGGGTGCGCACGTCGTGCTGTTCACGACGTCGCCGTCGAAGATCGACGACGCGAAGCGCCTCGGCGCCGACGAAGTGGTGATCTCGAAGAACCAGGCAGAGATGGATGCGCACGCGAACAGCTTCGATCTGATCGTGAACACGGTCGCGGCGCAGCACGATCTGAATCCGTTCATCAACCTGCTCAAGCGTGACGGCACGCTGACGCTGGTGGGCGCGCCGGAGCACGATCACCCGTCGCCGCAAGTGTTCAACCTGATCATGAAGCGACGCCGGCTGGCGGGCTCGCTGATCGGCGGCATCGCCGAAACGCAGGAAATGCTGGACTTCTGCGGCAAGCACGGCATCACCTCGGACATCGAGATGATTCCGATGCAGAAGATCAATGAAGCATACGAGCGCATGTTGAAGAGCGATGTGAAGTACCGCTTCGTCATCGATCTCGACTCGCTCCGGAAGTAACGGGCAGCAGGACCCAACCGCTTTACCCCTTCCACCCGGGCCGCGCAGGACGGCGGCCTGTCCCTGCTCCCCGCGTTGTATCGCTCTTGCATCCGCAGTACCGGCGCGCCTTCCCGACGGGACGGGGCATGCCGCGGCTTTTCTTGCTGATTTGGTTTTTTGTGGAATGTCCCGTGTGCCAGCAATCAACTGGAGAGTTCCGTGATCGACCGTATCCAGGCGATGCGTACCTTCATGCGTATCGTCGATACCAATAGCTTTACCCGCGCCGCGCAATCGCTCGACCTACCTCGCGCGACGGCGACAACGATTGTGCAGAATCTGGAAGCAATGCTCGGCACCGCGCTGCTGGTGCGCACGACGCGGCGCCTGAGCCTCACGCCGGAAGGCGCGGCATATTATGAGCGCTGCGCGCAGATCCTCGCCGACATCGACGAGATGGAAGCGAGCTTGCGTCAGACGCAGGACAACCCGAGCGGACGGCTGCGCGTCGAAATGCCGGGCGCGGTGGCGACATCGATTGTCCTGCCGGCGCTCGACGATTTTCACGAGCGGTATCCGGCCATCGATCTGGCGATCGGCGTGAGCCATCGCAATGTCGATCTCGTCGGAGAGGCCGTGGATTGCAGCATCCAGTTGGGCGAGTTGCCCGATTCAGGGCTGGCCGCTCGACGTCTCGGCTCGCTGGAGCATGTGACGTGCGCGAGTCCCGCGTATCTGGAGCGCTATGGCGCGCCGGAGAGTCTCGACGACCTTTCGGGCCATGTCGCGGTGAACTGCATGTCGCCTCACAACGGCCGCGCCGTCGATTTCGACTTCGACGTCGGTGGCAGCCCGTTGACGGTGAAGGTGAACGGCTTCATCAAGGTCAGCGACGAGCACGCGTATCTGACTTGCGGTTTGCAAGGGCTCGGGTTGATCCAGCCCGCGCGGATCGCAGCGCAGCCGCTGCTCGAGAAGGGACTGCTGCGCGAAGTGCTGCCGCAGTGGAAGCCGGTGCCGATGCCTGTGTCCGTTGCTTTTGTCAAAGGACGTCGCGTGTCGCCGCGCGTGCGGGCGTTCGTCGATTGGCTCGCTGAGCTGTTCGAGCATCAGGGGCATGTCGAGGCGGATATGTCGCGTGTGCGGCAGTTGATGCGTGGGGGGTTGCATGCGGCGTGAGGGGTAGCTCGATCCCACTGCAACACTTCTTTGCGATCCATTCAGGAGCAGATGCTACAAGCGAATTGCTAATCAAAAAGGAGACGGGCTCTATGGCGATTCCATTGCATCTATGGTTGAAAAATGAAAATGGCGCAGAGATCCGGGGGTCGAGTCATGTCGTTGGACGCGAAGGAAGCATCGAGGTCCTCAGCCTCACGCACGGCATGCACGTAGACACGGATCATGTGACCGGCAAGCTGGTGGGCGGGCGGTCACACCGCCCACTCACGATCGAGAAAGAGCTGGATCGCTCCTCGCCGCTGCTGTACATGGCACTCGCGCGTGGACTGACTTTGCAGTCAACTGAACTCAAGTGGTATCGCGTCAACGATGCAGGCCGCGAGGAAGAGTATTTCAACATGCTCTTGCGCCACGTGAAGGTTGCCTCGGTCACACCTAAGGTGCTCAATATCAAAGAACAGCCCTCTATCCACCGCAACCATTTCGAAGTTGTTGAGTTTCGCTACGAGGAAATTACATGGTGGTATCTCGACGGCAATCTGAAGTTCAAAGACGCCTGGAACCTGATCTGAGGAAGGAGACGCAATGCCAGTGCGCTGTACGTTCTCTCTCAACAATCAGGAAACCTCGGAGCTTTACTGTTCCGGATATGGCACGGTCAAAGCGTTTTCAGGTTCAGGCCAAGGGCGTGACAATCCGTATACGACTTCAATACCCGACGTCGGCCCATTGCCTAAAGGCACCTATTACATCGTCGACCGCCACTCCGGTGGCATGATGGGATGGCTATACGATTGGGCCGGCGAACATGGTATCGGCACGACGGATCGCTCTAAATGGTTCATGCTCTGGAATCCGAACGGGGGCGACACGACCAATATCAACGGGGTCAAGCGCGGTTCGTTTCGACTGCATCCAAAGGGACCGCTTGGTCTGAGTCATGGATGCATCACCGTCGTCTATCCGCCTGAGTTCGACGCTCTCGAGAGATATATCCGGGCACGGCCACCTGGGCTTCCCGTACCGGGCGCAGCATTCAGGGCATACGGCACAGTGGAGGTCAGGTGAGACGACTGTTGTTTATTGCAGCGTTTATCACCTGCACCATTGGCGGTGGCTGGCTGCTCGCATGCTTCGTCACATCATTCCCGTTCGAAATGCCGGTATTCCTTTACCGTTTGATTCGCTTTTCGATAGCAGTCAGTGGCTATGACGGGCTTGATAATCCGGAGGACATTCAAACACTCGGACTGGTGTGTCTCGTGGTCGCATGCTGGCTGGTCGCTGCCCTCACGTTTTGGCTCGCGATGCTGGCAATCAGTCGCTGGCGGAGGTCTCCAGTCCGAACTTGAGTCCCGGCGTCGACGCTGGCCGGTTCAACCGTGCGGGACTTTAGAGCCCGCACGATGCGATCCCAGTCAGGTTGATCAGTTGTCCGCTTCTTCCTGTGTCCGGCGCCTTCGCGCCCGCGCCTCCCCCACCACCCTTGCCAGCGTCGCGGGGCTCATCCGCGCGGCGACTTCCCGCACATACTCGTGATGCCTCGCATCGAGCGGCGCGTCCAGGTGTTGCGCCTGGAGATAACGGATCAACGCGATGCGCCGATGGCCAAGCGCCATACTCTGATCGAGCAGCGCGACAGCCGCGTGCGCATCGCCGGCCGCATACGCGCGCTTGAGCAGTTCGGACGTATGCGCGCGCGACATCTCGAACGCTCGCTCAACGCCCAGCCGCAGAAGCCGCGCGATGCATGTCGTAATCGGCGCGCGTCCAGTCCAGCTCGACACCGATCCGCTTCGTACCCTCACGAATCTTCGGCTTGTGCAAACAAAGCGTGAGCGCGTCGAGCGCGGGCCACTCGTCGAACGAAAGCTGCGCGATCTCAACGGCGAGCGTTTCGAGCATCCGCGTATGCGGCTTGGTCGCGAGAAACTCGCTCACGCGATTGCAGTAGCGCTCATAGTCGATCATCGCATGCGAACCTTCTTCCGAAGGCTCGCAGCGATACGCAAGACTCGCGTCTATCACGACAGGCTGCGGCGCGAGATGTTCGTGCGCGTGAATGCCGATGCGCGTCGACACGACCAGTTCGTCGATGAAGACGCGCCAGCCCCTGCCGCGCGCCCCATGCGAGCCGCGCAACGGCTGCACGTAAGCCGCCAGAGGTTCTTCGAACGGCTTCACGACAACAGCGGCTCAGCCGCATCGAGCATGATACGCACGAAGTAATCGGCGAAGCTACGGCGCACGACGATTTCATACGTATCGCCGGCGACGGGCACGAGCACGATCGACGCCTTGAAGTAGTGGCTCTGCGCGCACTGGCCAGGCGCGAACATACGCGGATGCAGATCGAGCGGACAGCCGCGCGAGATCACGTCGCGCACTTTCTCGCCGCTTACTTCGAGCACGGTCCAGCCGCTGCCGATATCGACAGCCGATGCGAACTGCCCTTGCAGCGCCTCGACCAGCTTGTCCTCGGCGACGGGCGCCTGCGGCTGCAGCGAACGCACGAGCCATTCATCGGGGCCGAGCCACAGCACGTCATAGCCGTTGCCGCGCGCAACCGTATTCGGCTTTGCCGGCGGAAGGCAGCCCGTCACGCTTTCGACAGCACTCAGAAACGCTGCATCGGCCGCATCGCCACGCAGCGTCACCAGATCGCAAAACGCCTTCTCGCGCAGATGAAATTTCGTCGATGGCGCGGCCGCTTGCTTCTTCACCAGGCCGTTCACGCCGACGAGCGGCGACTCCTGCCAGGGCTGGCCCGCCATCCGTTGCACGACAGCCGAGGTAGCGCCCGGTGCATTATTCCTTGTTTCATTCCACATGTTGACGCACTCCTTCCGTGTCGTAGAAAACCGGGCTCGCGATCTTCGCAGCGATCTGCTTGCCGCTCGACAGCGGGATCGTCACGCTCTGGCCCATCTTGTTCAGTCCGCCCTTGACCACGGCGAGCGCGATCGAACGGTTGAGAATCGGGCTGTAGTAGCTCGACGTCACGTGTCCGAGCATCGGCGCGGTATCGCCCTGGAACGGACCGGCGACGATCTGGCTGCCCTCGGGAATCACGAACTGCGGATCGTCGGAAAGCAGGCCGACGAACTGCTTGCGGCCATCCTTCACGGTATCCGAGCGCGTGAGCGAACGGCGTCCGAGAAAGTCCTTCGACTTCGCAACCAGCCCGCCCATGCCGAGATCGTGCGGCGTGATCGATCCATCGGTGTCCTGGCCGACGATGATGTAGCCCTTCTCCGCGCGCAGCACGTGCATCGTTTCCGTGCCGTACGGCGTGATGTCGAACTCGGCGCCCGCGGCCATCAGCGCTTCCCACACCGCGCGGCCCATGTTCGCAGGCACGTTCACTTCATACGCAAGCTCGCCCGAGAAGCTGATGCGCATCACGCGCGCCCTCACGCCCGCGACCGTGCCGTTGCGATACGACATGAACGGGAACGCCTCGTTGGCGAAGTCGATGTCGCTGCACACCTTCTGCACGACCTTGCGGCTCTTCGGACCGACAACCGCGAACGTCGCCCAATGATCGGTGACGGATGCGAGGCGCACCTTCATGTCGGGCCACTCGGTCTGCAGCCACCGCTCCATCCACGTGAGCACGCGCGCCGCGCCGCCCGTCGTGGTGGTCATCATGAAGTGCTGTTCGCCGAGGCGCACGGTCACGCCGTCGTCGAACACCATGCCGTTTTCGTCGAGCATCAGGCCGTAGCGGCACTTGCCGACTTCGAGCTTGCTCCACGGATTCGTGTAGACCCAGTTCAGCAGCTTCGCGGCATCGGGGCCCTGAATGTCGATCTTGCCGAGCGTCGACGCATCGAGAATGCCGACGCTGTTGCGCACCGCGAGACACTCGCGCTTCACGGCCGCGTGCAGGTCTTCGCCCTTCAACGGGAAGTACCAGGGGCGCTTCCAGTTGCCGACGTCCTCGAACATCGCGCCGTTCTCGACGTGCCATTCATGCACGGCCGTCTTGCGGATCGGGTCGAGCAGATCGCCGAGTTCGCGGCCCGCGAACGTGCCGAAGCTCACGGGCGTGTAGTTCGGGCGGAACGTCGTCGTGCCCGTTTCGGGAATCGACTTGCCGAGCGCATCCGCGAGAATCGCCATGCCGTTGATGTTGCCGAGCTTGCCCTGATCGGTGCCGAAGCCCATCGCCGTATAGCGCTTCACGTGCTCGACGGATTCGAAGCCTTCGCGCGCAGCAAGCAGAATGTCGGCTGCCGACACGTCGTTCTGGAAATCGACGAACTGCTTCGGGCCGCGCGCCGCCTCGACGCGGCTGCCGACGAGCCACAGCGGCTGGATCGGCGACTCGGTGACTTCCGCGACCTGCGGCACTTGCGGGCGCGTCACTGCATAACCGATCGACTTCACGGCTTCGATGCCCGCATCGACGGCCAGACGCAAGCCGCGCGCGAGGCTGAACTCGCCCGCCGCCGCGCCGACGCTCGTCTCCGGCTGCATGCCCTTGCCGGGCACGAAGCAGACCTTCGTGTCGTTCCAGTGCGCCTTGCCGCCCGACTGCGCGAACAGGTGCAGCACGGGGCTGAAGCCGCCCGACATCGCGACCAGATCGCATTGCAGATCCGCCTGCTTCGCGCCCGTCTTGCCGTTCGAATACGAGACCACTTCGACCGACGTCACGCGCTGCTTGCCGTGCGCCGTCATCACGGCCGCGTTGTTCATGATCTTCACGCCATGACGGCGCGCCGCCGCCTGCAATGCGCCGCTGCCCTGCGCGCGCGGATCGACGACCGTCACCGTCGCGCCGCACGCCTTCATGTCGAGCGCGCACTGATAGCCCGCGTCGTTGTTCGTGAACACGACCGCGTTACGGCCCGGCAATACGCCAAAGCGCTGGATATACGTCGACACGGCCGACGCCAGCATCACCCCCGGCAGATCGTTGTTGCCGAAAACGATGGGACGCTCCTGCGCGCCCGTCGCGAGAATCACGCGCTTCGCGCGGATCTTCCACAGCAGCTCGCGCGTGCCCTTGCGCATCGACACGGGCAGATGTTCGGTCAGGCGCTGCGTCACCGTGACGAGGTTGTGGTCCTGATAGCCGAACGCCGTGCTGCGCGTGAGGATCTTCACGTCCGGCATGCGCGACAGTTCCGCTTCGATCTTCTCGACCCAGCTCATCGCCTGGCGTCCGTCGATCTCGGTCTTGCACGACAGCAGGCTGCCGCCGAGCTCGCGCTGATCGTCGACGAGAATCACACGCGCGCCGTTTACAGCCGCCGCATGTGCGGCCGCGAGACCCGTCGGCCCGCCGCCGACCACGAGCACGTCGCAATGCGCGTAGCACTTGTCGTAGCGGTCGGCATCGAGCACCTCGGGCGACTTGCCGAGACCCGCTGCTTCACGAATCTTCTCTTCGTACTTCGGCCACCATTTTTGCGGCCACATGAACGTCTTGTAGTAGAAGCCCGCGGGCATGAAGCGCGAGAACTTCTGGTTGATCGCCATGCGATCGTGTTCGAGATTGGGCTCGGCGTTCACGCTCGTCGCGACCAGTCCCTGATACAGCTCGATCTCCGTTGCGCGCGCATTCGGCACCGTGTACGCGCCGCGCTCGAGTTGCACGACGGCATTCGGTTCCGCGACGTCGGCCGTGACGATGCCGCGCGGACGGTGATACTTGAAGCTGCGCGCGACGAAATGCACGCCGTTCGCGAGCAGCGCCGATGCGAGCGTGTCGCCCTGAAAGCCCTGATACGTGCGGCCGTTGAACGTGAAGGTCAGCGGAATCGCGCGGTTGATGCGCCCACCGGCGCCGAGGCGGTTCTTCTGGCTCATTGCTTGTTGCCCCCTTGTGCATCAGCAGACGTGTTGCCGATCTTGAACGTGTCGTAGCTCTGGATGTTGTACGAGACCGTGTCGCGCGTCGCCATGAACCAGCGGCGGCAGCCCTGCGTGTGCATCCATTGCTCGCGGTGCACGCCGCGCGGGTTCTTGCGCATGAACAGGTAGTCGCCCCATTCCTTGTCGCTGAGCTTGTCGGTGTCGAGCGGACGCGCGATGTCGGCTTCGCCGCCACATGAGAATTCGGATTCGGCGCGCGGCCCGCACCACGGGCATTCGATCATCAGCATTGCGTTTCTCCTCGTGAGTGCGTTTAGTGGGCCACGGCAGCAGCGCCGTGTTCGTCGATCAGATGGCCGGTGTAGAAGCGGTCCAGCGAGAACGGCGCGTTCAGCGGATGCGGCTCGTCGTTCGCGATCGTGTGCGCGAACACCCAGCCGGAGCCCGGCGTCGCCTTGAAGCCGCCCGTGCCCCAGCCGCAGTTGAAATACAGGCCCTTCACGTCCGTCTTGCTGATGATCGGGCACGCGTCCGGCGACACGTCGACGATGCCGCCCCACTGGCGGTTCATCCGCACGCGCGAGAACACCGGGAACATTTCGACGATCGCCTGCAGCGTGCCTTCGATGATGTGGAAGCTGCCGCGCTGGCCAAAGCCCGTGTACTGGTCGACGCCCGCGCCGATTACGAGATCGCCCTTGTCGGACTGGCTGATGTACGCGTGAACCGCGTTCGACATGATCACGGAGTTGACGACGGGCTTGATCGGCTCGGACACGAGCGCCTGCAACGGATGGCTTTCGAGCGGCAGACGGATGCCCGCCATGTCGGCGAGCGTCGTCGTATTGCCGGCTGCGACCACGGCGACCTTCTTCGCCTTGATGAAGCCCTTCACCGTATCGACGCCCGTCACGCGGCCGCCGTCGCGGCGAATGCCCGTGACCTGGCAGTTCTGGATGATGTCGACGCCCGCCTGGTCCGCGCCGCGCGCGAAGCCCCACGCAACGGCATCGTGACGCGCGACGCCTGCGCGCCGCTGGATCGACGCGCCGAGCACGGGATAACGGCTGTTCAGGTTGATCGTCGGCTCGATTTCCTTGATCTGCTCGGGCGTGAGGAATTCGGCATCGACGCCGTTCAGCCGGTTTGCGTTCACGCGGCGCTCAGTGTCGCGCACGTCCTGCAGCGTGTGCGCGAGGTTCATCACGCCGCGTTGCGAGAACATCACGTTGTAGTTGAGGTCCTGCGACAGGCCTTCCCACAGTTTCATCGCCTTCTCGTACAGCGCCGCCGATTCATCCCACAGATAGTTCGAACGCACGATCGTCGTGTTGCGCGCCGTATTGCCGCCGCCGATCCAGCCCTTCTCCAGAATCGCGACGTTCTTCACGCCGTGTTCCTTCGCGAGGTAGTACGCGGTCGCAAGACCATGCCCGCCGCCGCCGACGATCACGACGTCGTATTCCTTCTTCGGTTCCGGGCTTCTCCACTGCCGCTCCCAGTTCTCGTGATACGACAACCCGTTGCGGAACAGACTGAATATCGAATAGCGGCTCATCGTGCAGACCCCTTCGTCGTTGCCTTGCTGGTTTCCATTAGCATTCGATGACGTTCACGGCGAGACCACCGCGCGACGTCTCCTTGTATTTCGTTTTCATGTCGGCGCCCGTCTCGCGCATCGTCTTGATGACGTTGTCGAGCGTCACGTAGTGCTGGCCGTCGCCCTTCAGCGCCATGCGCGAAGCGTTCAGCGCCTTGATCGCGCCCATTGCGTTGCGCTCGATGCACGGAATCTGCACGAGGCCGCCGACGGGATCGCAAGTCATGCCGAGGTTGTGCTCCATGCCGATCTCGGCGGCGTTTTCGACTTGCGTCGGCGTGCCGCCCATCACGGCCGCGAGCGCCGCCGCGGCCATCGAGCACGCGACACCCACTTCGCCCTGGCAGCCCACTTCCGCGCCGGAAATGGACGCCGTTTCCTTGTAGATGATGCCGATGGCGGCCGCCGTCAGAAGGAAATCGACGATGCCGTTCTCGTTCGAGCCCGGCACGAACTTCACGTAGTAATGCAGCACGGCGGGAATCACGCCCGCCGCGCCGTTGGTCGGCGCCGTGACGACACGGCCGCCCGCAGCGTTCTCTTCGTTGACGGCCATCGCGTACAGATTGACCCAGTCGAGCATCGACAGCGGATCGCGCAGCGACTCTTCGGAGCGCGTGCGCAGCTGCACGGAGAGATCGGCGGCGCGGCGCTTCACCTTCATCGGGCCGGGCAGCTCGCCGTGCATCTTGCAGCCGCGCTCGACGCAAGCGGCCATCGTGCGCCAGATGGTCAGCAGCCCTTCGCGCACGTCCTCGGGCGAGCGCGACGCGCATTCGTTCGCGAACGCCACCTGCGCCACGGAGAGGCCGCTTTCGCGGCACACGCGCATCAGGTCGTCGCCCGTGCGGAACGGATACGGCACTTCGCCGCCCGCGCGCACGCCGTTCACGCGATCGCCTTCGCGGTTCACGACGAAGCCGCCGCCGACCGAGTAATACTCTTTCTCGACGAGCAGCTGGCCGTTCTCGTCGAAGGCCTGGAAGCGCATGCCGTTCGGATGGACGACGCTGCCCGTGCCGGTCATCAGGCGGCGGAAGAACGCAATGTGCTCCTTCTCTTCGAAGGCGATGGCGTGCTTGCCGAGCAGCGACAGGCGCTTGTCCTTGCGGATTTGAGCCAGGCGCGGCTCGATCAGGTCGGGGTCGATGGTGTCGGGCAGATGGCCTTCGAGGCCGAGCAGCACCGCCTTGTCGGTGCCGTGGCCCTTGCCTGTCGCGCCGAGCGAGCCGTACAGCTCGACTTTCACGCGGCGCACGAACGCGAGCAGATTCGCGTCCTCGATATGCGAAGCGAAGCGGCACGCGGCGATCATCGGACCGACGGTGTGCGAACTCGATGGGCCGATGCCGATCTTGAACAGGTCGAAAACGCTGACGTTCATGGAAACCTTGCTCAGTTGAGTGGGCGGAAACGCGAAGATTGCAAAGTGACGCCAGTACACCAAAGCGTAAAATCCGCAGATAGAACAAAAACGGCATCGACGTGGGATGGCGACGCCAGCGCCCGCTCCGGCTGCGTTTCTGCGCAACTCGGCGACGGAAAATCGCAAGTCGAAGCGCGTTCAGGATCGCCGGATCGCACGCCTGTTGCGGGCGCACGCGCTTCGCATCCGCGAAAGTCGGCGTCGGAAAAGGACAAGAGGCGCGAAGCCGGATCGGCGACGCTAGGGTTATCCCCACGCGCGCGCGTTGTAGTGTCGCGTGTCGGTGCCGTGTTTTCGTTTTGCTTCGTCGTCAGCTCTTGTTCAGCCTGCCGGACCTTGTGACGTTTTCCTGCGCCATAGCGCCATGACCATCGTTGATTCGCTACCGCTGACTTCCATCGATGCGCTGCCCAAAGAGCGCATCCGCTTCGGCATCATCCTGTTGCCCAACTTCACGCTGACGGCCTTTTCGGGCTTCGTCGACATGCTGCGCCTGTCCGCCGACGAAGGCGACTACAGCAAGCCCGTGCGCTGCTCATGGAGCGTGATCGGCGAGTCGCTCGCGCCCGTGCGCGCGAGTTGCGGCATCCAGATCACGCCATGGGAGACATTCGCCGATGCCGAGCCGTTCGACTATGTGGTCGTCGTCGGCGGGCTGCTGCATTCGGGGCCGCAGGCAAGCGACGAGACCTTGCAGTTCATCCGCAATGCGGCGCGCTCGAATGCGACGCTGGTCGGCATCTGCACCGGCGTGTTCGCGCTGATGCGCGCGGGCGTGCTCGACGAGCACCGGATCTGCGTCAGCTGGTTCCACTACTGGGATTTCGTCGAGCGCTTTCCTTCCGTCAATTCCGACGCGCTGATCGCGGACCGGCTGTTCGTGATCGACCGTCGACGGATCACGTGCTCGGGCGGGCGCGCGTCGATCGACGTCGCGGCGGCGATCCTGCTGCGGCACTTCGAGACGGCGACCGTCCAGAAGGCGCTGCGGATTCTGCTCGTCGGCGAGATGCAGAAAGGGAACGCGCCGCAGCCGCATCCGCCGGGACTCGAACCGGCGACGCATCCGAAGGTCAAGCGCGCGATCCTGCTGATGGAGCAGCACGTCGGGCGCACGCTGCCGCTCGAGGAACTGGCTTGCAAGCTGGATCTGTCGCCGCGTCAGTTGGAGCGGCTGTTCAAGGCGGAAACGGGCAAGAGCCCGCAGGCGTTTGCGAAGCAGGTTCGGCTGAGAACGGCCGCGTGGCTGCTGACGAGTTCGGATCGCACAGTCGCGGATATCGCGTCGAGTTGCGGATTCTCCGACGCGTCGCATCTGGGGCGCGAGTTCCGCAAAGAGTTCGGCATGCCGCCGGTGATGTTCAGAGAGCAACGCGGCGGAACACCGGTTGAAGGCGATGCGGCCGCGGCGTATGAGGAGACGTTTCCGGGGAGGGTGGATGTGTTTTGAGGGGGGCGGTGCAAATGTGACAGCCGGAAAGTCAGGGCAGAACCCGACGTGACAAGCGTCGGCTTTTCGAACTGGGGGTGCGCGCGACCTTCAGTTGGACTTCCCGGGTAGACGGATCGTACGGCCCTCTCAGGACGGGGATCGCCGTCCCATACTAAAAGGGCAAATCGCGCCGACCTCGCAAAGGTCGCTTTTGCATTTGCGCTGCACGATGGAGCGTTACTCTGTTGGCGGCGAATCAGACTGCTGCGTAACGGTGACGTATTGCTTGAGTTCCGGCTGGTCGATTGCCAGGAGCAGAAGTGCTGCCCCGCCCAGTTGCCGGGCGAACTCATCGTCAAGTGCGAATGATCGGTCTTCAAGCGACCAGGGCAAGACAAGGGCTCGCTGCTTTAGCGCGGCGACAGCATTTCGGTCGACCGTACATGTTTCGATTTGCTGCCCATCCTCGTTGTACGTAATCAACACACATCGCGGTCCGCGTTTGCTCATCACATCCCCCTTAAACAGTTTGCGTAACGGTTCATTGCGCGCTCTTTGCACATGCTCCAAGAAGATCGATCCATCGCGGCGTAGGCTCTGCATTCGTCCATGTCAGCTTCGTATTGCATTTCGCATTCCGCTTCCTCTGTTGGAGTGAGGAATACCCCTGCATCCTGCTCGGCGTCGCCGGTCGCGTCAGGCGTGTACTCGAACGGCTGAGCATCGCCGAGCGGCGTCGATGCTTCGTCATCCGTATCGACGTCGCCCGCAAAACTCTCAGCCATGTCGGTTGTGCCGTCGCCATCCATCTCCGTATCCGAATCGCCGCCGAGCACGGATCCGGCCACGTCTTCCACCATGCCGGGCAGGTCGCCGTCATCGTTGCCGCTACTTGCAGCCATTGCAGCCCGAGCGGCTTTCAATTGCTTTTCCCACGTTGCCGGATCATACGGACCAGTCAAGACCGGTTCGCCTTCCCATGTCAGGGGACCGGGCCCCGCATTCTCGAAGGCGGCCCACTTTGTGCCGCCACTTCCGCCGAACGCGCCTCCGCCTGACTGCCACGGCCAACGCAGCGGCGCGGGCGTCGGCCGAAACGTCATCGGATGCGAGCGCCAGCCGCGGTTGATGACGGGCACAAGCACTCCGTCGCGGACGGCCTGTTTGAGCGCGCGCTCGATACCCGCGTTATCGGTTGGCAGTTCCCAATGAACGAGGTTCAACTGGTCACTCAGGAATGAGCGGATCGCATCGATATCCGCTGCAATGGTTCGCCGGAAATCGTATTTGGGACGGAAATACCGGTCGAAGGTGCGCCTGTCATCTTCGATTTCGCGCTCCCGCTCACGGCGCGCGTCCCAGTCGGCGAAGCGGCCCACGTATGCGCCAGAAAGGCTGTAGAACTCCCTGGCGGGTACAAGCACGCTGCCATGTACCGATATCGAGCGGCACGTGAAGCGCGTTATATGACATACACCCGCCTATAGCTGCGCATTCAGCCTCCACGTCGTTGTGCGATGAAGGGGATATACGTAGCACGGAGTCAGGTCGCCAAGGACCAATATGACGATTTTTGACGCAAGCGGCGCGGGGGGCGTCCCGCTGGTTTCGTGCGCGCGGGCGATTGCGCGAGATGATTCGCTCGGAGATTGAGCGTCATCTCGACGCGCGAGACTGGCAACAGGCGTTCGGCTGAACCGAGGAAGGGCGGACAGCCCACGTGCCTCGCAGCGGTGTGCGCTATGAGGCGGTCGAGTCCGATCTGGATCACGATGGAGATTGGAACGGCTACCAGTTACTCAGCCCCCCCTCCGCCTTCCTCAACTCACGATTCAATCGAAGCCGAACCCGATCACGTCTCCTCCGACCACACCATATTCTCCCTTGCCATCATCGCCGTCGAAGCCCCCGGCCCGAACGTCCCGGCCGTATAGCCACGCGGCTTGTCACCATTGCGCTTCCAGCCTTCGATGATGGGATCGACCCACGTCCATGCCGCTTCCAGTTCGTCGCGGCGCATGAAGTGCGTGAGCCTGCCGCGCACGACGTCGATCAGCAGACGCTCATACGCTTCCGCGCGACGGCTCGTGAACGCCTGCTCCAGATCGAGATTCAGGTTCACTGGCAGGGTGCGCATGCCGCTGCCCGGCTCTTTCGCGAGCATCTGCAACTGGATCGATTCGGCAGGCTGAAGCTGGATCACGAGACGGTTGCCGCAATTGCGCGGACCGCATGGGCTGTTCGGCATGATCGAGAACGGCATGTCCGCGAATTCGATGACGATCTCCGACACCTTCTTCGCCATCCGTTTCCCCGTGCGCAGATAGAACGGCACATTCGCCCAGCGCCAGTTGTTGATATGCGCGCGCAACGCGACGAAGGTTTCCGCGCGGCTGTCGGGCGGCACGTTCGCTTCTTCCAGATAGCCCTTGACGGGCTCGCCGCCTACTGCGCCCGCAGTGTACTGGCCACGGACCGTGTCGCGCGTAATGTCTTCCGCCGTCATCGGACGCAGCGAGCGCAGCACCTTCAGCTTCTCGTCGCGCACGGCGTCCGCATCGAGTGAAACGGGCGGCTCCATCGCGACGATGCACAGCAGTTGAAGCAGATGGTTCTGCACCATGTCGCGCATCGCGCCCGTATGGTCGTAGAAGCCCGCGCGCGTGCCCACGCCGACCGACTCGGCCACCGTGATCTGCACGCTGCGGATATACGGCGCCTGCCACAGCGGTCCGAAGATCGCATTGCCGAAGCGCAGCACCATCAGGTTCTGCACCGTCTCCTTGCCGAGGTAGTGATCGATACGATAGATCTGGTGCTCTTCGAAATGCCTGCCGACCGAGTTGTTGATCGCCTTCGCCGATTCGAAATCGTGGCCGAGCGGCTTTTCGAGCACGACGCGCGCGCGGTCGTCGACGAGATCGTGCGAAGCGAGGTTGTCGCAGATCGCAGTGAACAGTTCCGGCGACGTCGACAGATAGAACACACGCAGCGCATCCTTGCGCGACGCTTCGGCGAGACGCACGTAATCGGCGGGCTGATCGACATCGACGCGCACGTACTCGAAGAGCGCCAGAAAGTGGTCCCATGCAGCCGAGTCGAACGCCTTCGACTCGATGAAGGGCCGGCTCTGCTCATCCATCCACTTCAGATAGTCTTCGCGCTGCCAGTCGCGGCGGCCGATCGCGAGAATGCGCGTCTCGGCGGGCAGATTGCCGTGCGCATGCGCCATGTAGAGCGCGGGCAACAGCTTGCGGGCTGACAGGTCGCCGGCGCCGCCGAAGATGATCATGTCGAGCGGGAGGTCCGGCGAGGCAGGGGCGTTGGAAGTCGTCATAGCGCGGTCGCGAAAGATGAACTGCTGGGAGAAACGCAAGCCCGTCCGGGCCGCCCTTTCAGGCAGCGCTCATGCCGGACGCGTTTGCGCGAGACGACTATGGTGCAACGTTTTCGGATTGTTTGCACGCATGCTTTCGTGACACGACACGCACGCTCGTTCGTGCCGGATCACTCTCTCTCGAAACCGGAAACACGCGCCTCGATCGCAGACGCGAGCGCGTTTTCGGACATTCAGCCCGCGTCCAGCGTCGATCGCGCGACGCGTCCCGCTGCCAGATCCCACGCCGCGCAGCCGACGGTCTTGAACACGATCGGCCCGTCGAGCGCAGGCTCGCATTCGAGCGCGCGCGCCATGCCCGTGACCGTCGACCAGTCGATGCCCGCCTGGATGAAATCGCCTGCCTCGTGCTTCGCGCCCGCCAGATCGTCGACGTAAAGCGCGCTGCCCGCGAGCGTGCGCGCGCCGATCTCGCACATCTGCGGCGTGAACGCGCCGACGCCGATCACGAGCCGCCCCGCGCGCGGCGCTTCGTCATAGACGGCCTGACGGCTCGTCGTCAGCGCGATTACGACATCGACTGAATCGGGCGTCGCCGTATCGGCGAGCGGCTGGAGATCGCGCGCGCTGCCGCGCTGCGCATCGCAGAACGCCTGCGCGCGAGACGCCGACGTGCCGCGCACGCGCACGCGCGCCTCCGGATACAGCTCGCCGATCGCCTGCAGATGATTCGCGGCCTGCGTGCCCGTGCCGATCAGCAGAAAGTCCTTCGGCGCGGCGCGCGAGAGCGTCTCGATGCCGAGCATCGTCATCGCGGCCGTGCGACGTCCCGTGACCGTCGGACCGTCGAGAATGAATAGCGTCTTGCCCGTGTCGGGATTGAACGTCATGACCTGGCCGTGGATCGTCGGCAGCGCGCGCTCGCCGTTGCGCGGGCACACGTTGACGAGCTTGTGGATCGCGAGATCGGGCGCGGCGGCGGGCATCGACAGCATGATGCCGTTGTCGTTCAGCGGCACCACCAACCGCTCGGGGCTCGCGATGCGCCCCGCCGCGTAATCGGCGGCGGCTGTCTTCAGCGCATCGACGAGCGCGCGAAAGGGAATCAGGCGGGCCGTTTCGGCGGCGTCGAAAATCGGCGTGCTGCTCATGGCGGGGCGTGCTCCTCGTACGTTGAGTCGTGCGTTCGGTTTTGTGTTTGGGCCGGCGTTGTGTCGTGCGTTCAGTCCTGTGTTCAACCGACGCTCGGTTCTGCATTCAGTCCTGCACTGAGTCCTGCACTGAGTCCTGCGTTCAGTCCTGCGTTCAGTCCTGCGTTCAGTCCTGCGTTCAGTCCTGCGTTCAGTCCTGCGTTCAGTCCTGCGTTCAGTCGCGCGCCCAGTCCTGCATTCAGTCGCGCGCTCCGTCCTGCGCTCAGTCGCGCACTTAAGCGCGCACTCAGTCGCGCGTTCAGTCCTTCGTTCAGCCTCGCCTTCAGCGGACCAGAAATCCGTAATTGAGCGGATCGCGCTCATCGACGATCCAGTTCGCGAAGCCACAAATATGTGCGTCGCCTTCGATCTCGGGAATCACGGCGTCGAAGCGGTCGAGCTTCGTCTCCGACAGCACGCGTCCGCGAAACACCGTGCCGATGATCGACTCGTTGACGAGCGTCTCGTCCTTGCCCAACTGGCCGCGCAGATACAGTTGCGCGACGCGTCCCGCCGTGCCCGAGCCCGTCGGCGAGCGATCGACTTCTCGGTCGGCGAACACGCAGCAGTTGGCCTGCGTCGAGCCCGCGTGACGCGGCGCGTTATCGACGATCGTGCCGTAGATGTGGTTGATCTCGGGAATGTGCGGGTGCTGGACCTTGAACGCATCGTTGGCCGCGCGCTTCACTTCGGCGCCGAACTGGATCAGGCGGTCCACCTGCTCTTCGCGCACGTCGAGCCCGAACGGCTCGCCCGACGTGTAGAAATAAAACGCGCCGCCGAACGCGATATCGCCGCGCACAGCGCCGAAGCTCGGCGTCTGAACGCTCACGTCGCGCTGCCAGATGAACGACGGCACGTTGACGAAGCGCACGCTGCCCGCGTGATCGCCGTCCCATTTGACGAACGCCTCGATGAAGCCGCACGGCGCATCGATGCCTACGCGCGTTTCCGGCTCGGTGCGCTCGACCCAGCCGAGCGCGACGGCCGTCGTCGCGAGCGCGATCACGCCGTGGCCGCAATGGTCGCTATAGCCCTCGTTGTGGACGAAGATGATGCCGAAGTCAGCGCCCTCGGTGACGGGCTCCGTCAGGTAGCCGCCGTACATGTCGGCGTGGCCGCGCGGCTCCAGCATCAGCGCGCGGCGCAGATGATCGGCATGTTCCTTCAGCCATGCGCGCCGCTCGACGATGGTCTTGCCGGGCATCTTCGGCAGCCCGCTCGTGACGATGCGAAACGGCTCGCCGCCCGTATGCACTTCGACCGTGCTGATCACGCGGTTCAGTTTCATGATGCGTTCGCGCCTCGCGTTACGGGCCCGGCCGGCTGCATATCGAACATGTCGTCTCGCTCCATGATTGGCTATATTGGATCATAATGTAGACCAGCCTTGGTTGACCATCAACCAATTTCACAATTGTCGCGCTAAACTGGTTGAAATCCGGCTTACATCATCTTGCCGTCCATTCCTCGCTACGCACCTATGGCCACGACTTCATTTGCACTGGAACGCGCGTTTCGCCCGAAGCAGATTTACGAGCAGGTCGCGGAGCGCATGCGCGCCGACATTCGCAGCGGACAGTTCGCGCCTGAAGCTCGGCTGCCATCCGAACGCGATCTCGCCTCGCGCTTCGGCGTGGGCCGGCCCGCCGTGCGCGAGGCGCTGGGCGCGCTGCAGAACGAAGGGCTCGTGTTGACTCGGCGCAACTCCGGCACCTACGTGTGCGCGGACGCGTTGCAGCGCCTGTCGGCGGCACGCGCGGACGA
Organism: Paraburkholderia phymatum; assembly: GCF_038900715.1. Classification (GTDB taxonomy): domain Bacteria; phylum Pseudomonadota; class Gammaproteobacteria; order Burkholderiales; family Burkholderiaceae; genus Paraburkholderia; species Paraburkholderia phymatum_A. The sequence goes on from NZ_JAYMRZ010000017.1 coordinate 152,507, forward strand.
TCGCGCGCCGGGCGACGCCGATATCAGCCCCACGTCCGCGCTCGACGTGCGCCTGATCCTCGAACCGGCGATCGCGCGCCGGGCGGCCGCGCATGCGCGGCGCGACGAGCTCGCGGAGCATTACCTCACTCAGATGGACTCGATCGACGACGTGTCGGACGCCGTGCAGCGTGCGCTCTGGAATGACAGCGATCGTCTGTTTCATCGGCAACTGGCCGTGATGACGGGCGACGCGCTGCTCGTCAAAATCGCCGATGAGGTCGCGCAGGCGATGGATCAGCCGCTATGGAAGCGGTTGAAGGACGACGGTATCCACGATCCGGGGCGCATCCGGCTGTATGTGTCGGAGCATCGGCTGATTTATGAGGCGATCGTCGATGGGGATGCGGATGCGGCTGCTTTCTATGTCGAGCAGCACATCATGAGGGTGAGGCGGGATATCGCGCCGAAATAGGTTTTTGTCTGCGACGCTGTTTTGCTTTGCCCTTATCGCGGGCATCCGCGATGCGCCTCGCGGCGCTAGCGTTGCCCCTGTGCGGGGCGGCACCTACTTTTCTTTGCAGCGGCAAAGAAAAGTAGGCAAAAGAAAGCGGGCTAACACCGCCCGCGCTTGACCTCTACCCACGGGCTCTCGACGTCCCCGTGTTTCATACGGCAGTGTGCTCGCTGATGTTTGTTGCCAACGTTCCACCTAGACGCCTCACCCGCCTCATACGCGCGTGGCACGGCTAAAGACATCGAACGTTTCAGCGCCGCATGTCGGTAGTGAACAAGGTTGCAACGTCGTACAGGGCACCGCTCACACTTGGCGTCGCATCGCCTGGCGAGGGTTTCCTGCGCGGTGCGAATGTCTACACACAGTTTGCCGCAAAGGGGCTGGGGGATATTTGAGGTCGCGGGCCGTAACACGGGTGCGTGAAGTGGGTGAGGCGTTTGATCAACGCGCTGGCAACGTGCATGAGGTAGCATGCTGCCGCTCGAAAGATGGGAACGTTGAGCGCCCGTGGGTAATACAGAGAATTAGCGGTGTGAGCGGCTTTCTTTTGCCTACTTTTCTTTGCCGCTGCAAAGAAAAGTAGGTGCCGCCCCGCACAGGGGCAACGCCCGCGCCGCGAGGCGCACCGCGGATGCCAGCGGCAAGCTGAAAACACCAAAACCAAACAGCGTCGCAGACATCAAAAAACAGGCGCTCACAACATGCTCCTCGGCCTCTGCATCGTCCCATCAAAAAACCGCTGCAACCGGAACGCCGACAAATCCAGCGAAGGCCTGCCATCGTCGATCCACTCTGCCATCAGCCGGCCGACGATCGGACCCATCGCGAAGCCATGTCCGCAGAAGCCGGTGGCGATCAGCAGACCCGGCGTCTGCGACGGCGCGTCGAGCACGGGGATGCCATCGGGCAGCACGTCGATCAGCCCCGCCCACGACTCGACCACCCTCGCATCCTTCAACGCAGGAAAAAGCGTGCGCAGCTTCTGCAACGCGCGCGGCGCGTGCGCGCGGTTCGGCTGCGGATTCGGGTCGCGCGGATGCAGCACACGCTCGCCGGCGGGCACGACGCCTGGCAGACGGTCGAGCACATCGCGCGCGAATGCGCCATTCAGATGGAAGCTGAACTTCTCGCGCTGCGTCCATAGCTCCGGCAGGAACCACTTCAGCGCGCGGAAATGGCCGAACGTCATGTCGACGTCGACCTGCATGTCGTCGGCGAGATTGATCGCGCCATTCGCGCGCTGGCGAATACCGAGGCCGTGCCCCCAGAACGTCGACGCCGTGACGGCCGGCAACGGGTTCGTGCGCATGCACGTGCCGCGCACGGCCTGTTGCGGCAACGCGATGCCGAGCGTATCCAGCAGCCGCCAGCTGCTCGCGCCCGCCGCGCAGATCACGTGCCGCGTGCGGATCGTGCCACGCTCGGTGACGACGCCCGTCACCGAGCCCGCCGCCCGTTCGATGCCGATCACGCCGCAACCCTCGAAGAAGCGCGCGCCCGCTTCGACCGCGCGCGCGGCAAACGCAGCCGCCGCGCGGCGCGGCTCGGCCTGGCCGTCGCTCGCCGTGTACAGCCCGCCCAATGCCGGGCCGTGCATGCCGCGCACATGCTGGTCGATCTGCGCGCGCTCGAGCACGCGCGTGTCGAGCCCGTACTGCCTCGCGACGTCCATCCATTGCTGGAACGACGCCCAGTCCTCTTCGTTGTCCGCGACGTAGAGACAGCCGCCCTGCCTCCATTCGAGATCGAAGTTCAGCTCGCGTTCGAGCTGTTCCCAGATGCGCATGCCCGCCATCATCAGCGGCACTTCGGCGGCCTCGCGACCTTGCTGGCGCACGAAGCCCCACGCGCGCGTCGACTGCTGGCCCGCGATGCGCGACTTGTCGAGCACGACGGCCTTCACGCCGCGCCGCCCGAGGTAGTACGCCGCCGCGCAACCCATGATGCCCGCGCCCGCGATGACGACATCGGCTCGATCGGGAAACGGCGCGTCGGCCGGACTCAGGTTCGCGTGCAGCGGATAGGTCGTCGTCATCGGAAAGCGGAGTGCGCAACGTGGCGGTGTCGAGGGTCTGCATCTTCTCAGGCCCGCGCGGATGCCGCAATGCCGCTCAGAAAGCGACCCACCTCGCACCATCTCTTGCGCGCCGGCCACACGCGCTATCGGCATCGGTAAAGGACGATCGGCAAAAGACCGTCGACACCCGAGACAATGCGTTACGCATACGTTTTCGCCGCTAAAATAGAAGAGCCAGGCAACGAGCGAAGCTGTGCTGATCCGCGCGGGCAATCGAACTCAACAAAATGGGCCGTTTTCACGGCCAGGAGCGGCACGCGGCCATGCGGGCGCGGCGCGATTCCAGGCGCGCTGCGCGTTTTGCGGTACATTGGCTGTCCAGCGCAGGGGGCGCGCCCATCCGGCACGCCTGGGGGACCCGCGCTACGCGCCGTCGAAACGACGCTTCGTCATAAACAACGATTCATACTGACAGACAGAAACTTCGCGCATGTCCAACGAAGCCACCTCAACCGACTCGCTCGCCGTCGCCGAACGCGTGCGCGAGTTGATGAGCCGTCACGGCATCGGCAAGCGTCAGCAGACCAGCGAGCTTTGCCGCATCCTCGATTTGAGTTTTTCGCAGGGCCACCGCAAGCTGCGCGGCAACAGCCCCTGGACGCTCTCGCAGATCAAGAAGGTCGCCGAAGTGTTCGGCGAGCCGGCCGCGCAGCTGTTCGGCGCGCAGACGCTCGACCCCGGCATGGTCGGCGCCACCGCGCAGGAAGCGGTGTTCGCCATCGGCTCGATCGAGCTCGCGTGCACCGCATGGGTCGGCGCGCCGATCGAAGCGGGCAGCCGGCCGGAATTCATCGCGTGGTCGAAGCTCGACCAATGGCGCGTCGTGCGCTACGACGGCGCGCTCTATCAGAACGCACACGAAGTCCACAAGATCGAGATCTATCCGCGCCGCGCCGAAACGGACAAGCCGCTGATCGCCGTCGTCGACGACGACCAGGCGTCCGCCGACAACCTGCGCGACTACCTGGAGCGCAGCGGCTTTGCGGCCGTCGCGATCTACGGCCTCACCGCGTTCGCCGAAACGTTGCAGATGCAGGTGTTCGACGGCGTCGTGATCGACTGGCTGTTCGGGCCGCAGACGTCGGCGGAGGCGATCCGCGCGGTGCGCGCATCGGAAAACCCGGACGCGCCCATCTTCGTGCTGACGGGCGAACTGCTGACGGGCAAGGCGAGCGAATCGGAGATCAGCGACATCGTGCGCAACTACGATGTGGCCTGCTACGAGAAGCCCGCGCGGATGGCGATACTCGTCGCCGATCTGTCGAAGCGCTTGAGCCGGGCTTAAGCGCAAGGGCTGCGGGACCGGGCGAGGCGATCCAGCCCTATCGAGAAGCCCGCTTCACCCTTCCACCGACGCCCCGTGCCGCGCTGCCAGCGCGCGCTGCACGGCGTCGCGCAGCACTTCGTAGTGAACGGGCTTGCTCAGGCTGTCGAAAAACGGCGCGTCGTCCTGGCGCGTCGGTCCGTCCGGCGCATACGCGCTCACGGCGATCACGGGCGTGCGCGCCGCCGCGCCCGCCGCCGCCGCATACTCGGCCATGAACGCATAGCCGTCCTTGTCCGGCATGTGCAGATCGAGCAGCACGAGATCGCAGCGCCTTGTCGCCAGCCACGCGTGCGCGTCGTCGGCGTTGGCGACGGCGGCCGCGTCGCATCCCATGTGCTCGAGCATTTCGCACAGCGATTCGCGAATCAGCTGGTTGTCGTCGACGATCAGCACCTGCGGGCGGCCGTTCGCGTGCGCCTCGTGCGGCGCGGCCGCCGGTGCGGCAGGCGCGGCGACCGACGCGACGGGAATCGTCACCGTGAAGCGCGTGCCCTTGTCCACTTCGCTTTCGACGCCGATCGCCCCGTTGAACAGCGCGACGAGCCCCTGCACGATCGCGAGCCCCATGCCCGCACCTTCGAAGCGCCGCGTGCGCGACGCGTCGAGCTGCGTGAACTCCTTGAAAATCAGCGGAATCTGCGTGTCGGGCACGCCGGGTCCCGTATCGGTGACGACGATGACGAGCGCGCCCGCGTGCTGCTCGAAATGCAGCGTGACGTTGCCGCGTTCCGTGTAGCGGATCGCGTTGGTCACGAGGTTATTGACGATTTGCCGGATGCGATGCGGGTCGGAATCGACGAGACCCGTGCGCCCGCTCGCGCTCCCGTCGAACGCCAGCCCCTTTGCGCGCGCGGCCGGCTCGTGCTCGTCGACGACGGACGCCAGCAGTTCGCGCGGATCGAAATGCTCATGGCGCAACTCGAGCTTGCCGGCGCCCAGACGCGCGTAGTCGGTCAGGTCCTTCATCTGCGCTTCGAGATGGCGCGCGGCCGTCTCGAGCCGCTGGATCACCTTGCGGTCGGCCTCGGTGTGAAAGTTGAAGCCGAGCAGCTCGATCGACGACACGATCGCGTGCAGCGGCGTGCGCAACTCGTGGCTGATCATGCCGAGAAACGCGTCCTTCGCGAGGCTCGCTTCGCGCGCGGCTCGGCTCGCCTGATGCTCCGCGTCGAGCGCGGCGCGCTGCTGCACGATCAGGTTCGTGCGGCGGCGTCCGTTCATCACGAGCAGCACCGTCGCCGCCGCCGACAGCAACAGCAGCACGAGCCCGCCCGCGAACAGCATCCGGCGCTTCGCGATGAAGTCGGAGTTCATCGCCTCGCGATCCTGCACGTCGACGTAGCGGCGGCTCAGCGCGAGGTCATTCACTTCTTTCCAATGCTGGCGCAGTTGCTCGACCATCTGCGAGGCGAGCGTCGGCGAAGTGGGCAGCGCGTCGAGCATGGGCTGCATCGCGACGAGCATCTCGGACAGCCGCGCGATCTCCCCCTGCTGACGCTGGACGGCCTCCGCCTGCGCGGCGAGGCGCTGCGTCGAGCCCGCCATCACGCGCAGCTTCGACTGCAGCACCTGGAAATGCAGCGTGAGCCGCCGATAGTCGCTGTCGACGCCCGTCTGGTACAGCAGCAGCTGGCTTTCGAGCCGCGCGTAGGCGATCTGGAGCTGCGCGGCGTCCCAGTAGAAACCGTCGTAGGTGCCCGTGACCTGCTGGGTCGCGCGGGGATTGAGCAGAGCCGAATAGAGCAGATAGCTGATCGCCGCAGTCGGCGCCGCCAGCGCGGCGATCCAGATCACAACGAGTACGACGCGGCGCAGCGGGCGCCGTCCTATTTGACGATGAGTGCCTTGATCTGCCATACGAATTTTGCGTCCGCCGACGCCCCCGCCAGTTCGCCGGGGAATTGGTCGCGCGGGTAAATGAGAAACAGCGGGCCGAAATCGCTGACCTGCAGACGCTTGCCGTTCATGCTGTACGCGACGATCACGCCATAGCGGCTCGTATCGGACACAGGAACGGTGTACGTGTAGTCATCGAGCGTGTGGATTTCGATCTCGTCGCCGTACGCGCCCACTGTCTTCAGAATATCCGCGAGCAGCGGCCCCGTGAAGGTCGATTTTGCCGTCCACGTCGTCGAAGTCGTAATCGTATGCGTCGGCAGCGCGAGAATCTGTGCCTCCGAAAAATGGAACACGGAATGGTCGGAGTCGCTGGTCTTCGCGATCTTGCCTTTCACGTCGAGTTCGAGCGTCGTCGTCATCGGCGCGGCGCTCGCGCCCGGCGCCACGAACGCGAGCGCCAGCACGGGCACGAGCGCGAACGCGCGCAACCATCCGTATTTGTTCTTCTGCACTTTTGGTCCCTTTCGTGTGGTCTTGTTGTGTGTCTTCTTGTGCGTCTTTTTCCTGGGCGCGGCTCGCATTGTGCCTGACATCGCCGTCAGACGATAACGACAGCGCAGTCGGATGCCACGACACAGAATCTTTACACGGCGTGCATAATATCGGCTCCATCTCAAAAAAGCCGTTTCGCCGACGCGCGTCCATCCGGCTCAACACAAACCGCCAGCCGTCATGAAAAAGCCGGTTCTACCGTTGACCTACGAACAACTCGACCACTGGATCGATTCGCTGCAGCCCGCCCTGCTCGAAGAGCGCTTCGCGGCCGCTGTCGGCATCTTACGGGGCGGCGCGCCACTTGCGCTAATGGCTTCGCATGCGATCGGCGTGCCCGTGGCGTTTCTCAGCTACGACCGCCGCGCGCGCCATGTCACGTGGGACTCGGCGCAGCCGCTGCCGCCGCCAGGCTCGAAGGTGCTGTTGTGCGAAGACATCGCGGGACGCGGTTTCACGCTGGTCGATTGCATCGCGTTCCTGGAGCAGCACGGTCTGATCGTCAAGACGCTGACGGGCGCGTTCGACGAGATCAGCCGCATTCGCCCGGACTATGCAAACGACGCGTCGGGTTTCTTCGCGCTCTTCCCTTGGGAGCGCCAGGCCTACACGGACGGTTATCGCGAGGACTGGCTGAAGGTCGAGGCGGGTTCCGCCGAGGAAATGGCCCAAGACCATGAGTACGCGACCTATGCAATCGATCTGGATGGCATCCTGCTGCCCGACGTGCCGCTGTCGCGCTATGACGAAGACCTGTCCGCCGCGCTGAACGAACGCGACGCGCTGCTGCCGTTCGAGATCCTGCCCGACATCGATCTGGAGAAGGTGCGCGCGGTGATCACGGGCCGGCCGCATGTCGATCTGGACCGCACTCGCGCGTGGCTGGAGCGGCACGGCTTCGGTCATCTGGAGCTGGTGATGCGCACGCCGGACATGCACGATGAAACGCCGGCGGGCGCCGCCGCGCACAAGGCGCAGGCCGCGCTGCGCTGCGGCGTCACGCATTTCATCGAAAGCGATGCGGTGCAGGCGCTCTTCATCGCGAAGCAGGCGCCGCTTTTGCGCGTGATCTGGTGGGATGCGCTCGAGCACAAGGGCACGCTGATCAGCGCGTCGGCGTGGCGTTGAGCGTTGGCGGCTTGGAAGCCTTTGACGCCTTCAAAACCTTCCACGCCTTCGCAGCCTTCCACGCCTTCGCAGCCTTCGGAGCCTTCGGAGCCTTCGTGGCCTTCGTGGCCTTCGCAGCCTTCAAAAGACAAAGCCGCCCGGCCGCGTCCGCTCCGTGGCGCACTACGCCGCGGCCTGATCCTTCGCTTCGCCCAGATGCAAGTGCCGCGCGGCGCGCTGCGACGCGACGACGATCAGCTTCATCGTCGCGCGCGTCGCGCCGACGAACAGCTTGCGCGCATTGCGCTCGTCGAACTCGTCGAAATCGACTTCGCTCAGGATCACGCACGGCGCCGACTGTCCCTTGAAGCGGTAAATCGAGTCGAGCAGCACGTCGCCGTCGCGATAGGCGGGGTTGCCGAACAGATCGTATTTGCCCGTGAAGCTGCGCAGCCGGTGCGGGCCGAGCTGATCGAGCGGCCAGAGCACCGAGCCCTCGCGTCCGCGAAACGACAGCACCGCGATGTCCTGCTTGCGAAAGCCGAGCGCGAGTGCCTGCGTGATCGCGCGCTTGGTCGCGTCGATGCAGCTTTCCGGCGACTGCGCTTCGTCGTAGGTCGACAGCAGGATGTCCGAGCCGTCGAACGGACTGCCCGTCGCGAGCGCACCCGCAAGCGGCACCGTCGCGCCGACCACGTTGCGCAGATAGTCGAGGATGTCGCGCGGGCTGCGATAGTTGGTCGACTCGCGCAACACGGTCCAGCCCGGCAGCGCGACGCTCTCGCGCATGTACAGATTCTGCAGCGGATCTTCGAGCCACCACCACGCGCCGCCCGGCTTCAGCAGCCGTTCGAGCGCGGGCACCCACGGCTGCTGGAAATCCTGGCCCTCGTCGACGATCAGCACGTCGTACTGCCAGCGCGCGTCGATCGGCGTCGCGGCGAACGCGCTTTCGAGCTTGTCGAACACGTCGTTGCTCTGGAAATCGGGTGCCTCGCCGCTCTCCCGCACGACCCAGTCGCACAGCTGGTGATAGTTCGCGACCTTCGCCTCGGGCGGCGCGACGCGCGCGATATGGTCCGCGAGCGGCCGGTTGAAGCACACATACAGCGGTCGCTCGCCGCGCGCGACTGCGTCGTTCATCACCTGCACGGCAAGCTGCGTCTTGCCGGAACCCGCCGTGCCGATCACGCGCAGCCGGAACGGCGTGAATTCGAGCCGCCGCGCCCAGGTCGCCAGCCCGCCCGCGAGCCGCGTGACGAGCGTGCCCGCCTGGCCGACGAGCGCGCTTGCGTCGGGCGTAAGCGCGAGTTCGTCGGCGAGAAAGTGGTGGATCTTCGATGCGCATGCGAGACGCGGCTCGTCGGCGGGCAGCGCTTCGAGAATGACGCCGATGAGCTTGTCCTTGCGATTCGCGTCGACGATGCGCGCGGGGTTCACGCCGGCAATCGCCGCATCCCTCACGACGTGATCCGGGCAATACAGCAGCTCTTCGATGAAATACGTGCCTGCGCCGAAGGCCGCCGTGAAGCGCCGGTGCAGCCCTTCGATCGTGCGCGCGAGCGCGATCGCCACGTTGCGCTCGGTCTGCATGTAGACCTTGACGAGCCCTTTCGGCGTCTCGCGCAAAAAGCCCGTCTTCTGCTCGACGATCATCACGCGCCCCGACGGGCTGACGATCACGAAATCGGCCTCGCCGAACACGGAAAAGCCTTCGTGCAAGCGCGTCCAGTGCACGCCGTGATAGACCGTGTAGTCGCGCGGCAGCGCTTCTTCGAGAAGCGCCAGCGTTTCGCGCTCGCGCGCGGCGGCTCCCGTGGCGGCGAGGCTCTTCCAGTCGTCGGGGACAATGCGGGCCATGCGATGCCTCGTCATGTTGGGTGCGCTCATTGTACGCAACGCGTGCAGCGGAACTGGCGGCGCCCGGAAAGAAAAACCCGCATCGTGTATCGTTAGTGGTTGAACGCCGCGCACGAGGCGCGGCTTGCCACTGTAGACGAGTCAAAGAGGATTACCGGATGATTACAATCTGGGGACGCGCCAACTCGGTCAATGTCCAGAAAGTCTTGTGGGTGTGCGACGAACTCGTCCTGCCTTACGAGCGCATCGACGCGGGCCTGCAATTCGGCCGCAACGACGAACCCGACTACCTCGCGATGAACCCGACGGGCAAGATTCCGACGCTCGTCGACGGCGATTACGTGCTGTGGGAATCGAACTCGATCCTGCGCTATCTGGCGATGCAGTACGGCGCGTCGAGCCTGCTGTATCCCACGGAGCCGAAAGCGCGCGCGAGCATCGACCGCTGGCTCGACTGGTCATTGTCCACGCTTCAGCCCGCCGAGCGTCCCGTGTTCTGGACCATCGTGCGCACGCCGGAGGCGGGGCGCGACAACGCGAAGCTCGCCGCCGACATCGACAACGTCGCGAAGCTGTGGAAGCTGCTCGATGTACACCTGCAAGGGCGCTTTCATATCGAAGGCGATCACTTCACGCTCGCGGACATCGTGCTCGGCGCGTACGCGAAGCGCTGGTTCGGGCTGCCGGGCGTCGAGCGTCCGTCGACGCCGAATCTCCAACGCTGGTATCAGCGGCTCGCGACGCGCCCGGGCTTCAAGAAATACGTCGACTTCGATCTGACCTGAACTCATGACGATCACGCTCTATGCATGGGGCACGCCGAATGGCCGCAAGGTCAGCGTCGCGCTCGAGGAAATGGAACTGCCGTATGTCGTCGAGCCGATCAACATCACGCAGGACGAGCAGTTCGATCCCGACTTTCTCGCGATCAGCCCGAACAACAAGATTCCCGCGATCGTCGATCCCGACGGACCGGATGGCCAGCCGATCAGCGTGTTCGAATCGGGCGCGATCCTGCTGTACCTCGGCGAGAAGACGGGCAAGTTCCTGCCAAAGAGCCTGCGCGAGCGCGTGCCCGTGCTCGAATGGCTGATGTGGCAGATGGGCGGCTTCGGCCCGATGCCGGGACAGGTGCATCACTTCGCGGCGCTCGCTTCCGAGGACGACAGGCGCTACGGCCTCAAGCGCTTTTCGGCGGAGACGCGACGACTCTATGCGGTGCTGGATAAGCGGCTGGGCAAGACGGAATATGTGGCGGGCGAGTTGTCCGTCGCGGACTTCGCGATTCTCGGCTGGGCGTGGCGGCACGAACGCCACAAGGTCGATCTCGCCGACTATCCGAACGTCAAGCGCTGGTACGAGATGCTGTTCGAACGTCCGGGCGTCAGGCGCGGGTTCGAAGCGAAGCTCGACTGACGCGGGCCGTTCAATCGTGCGCGCCGCTGACCGCCACGCATGCGGGGCGGCGATCGGCGGGCCGGGTTCTAGCGCGGGGTTCAACCTCGCGGTTCAACCTTATAATCAGCGGATGAAAAACGCCAAGTCAACGGCTGCAGCCGCCGCTTCCGCAACGGCGGGCGCATCGAATCCAGCACATCGTCCGCAGCACGAAGAACCTCGCGCGGACCACGCGCATTCGCACGCGCACGATCCGCATCGCGAGCACGGCGGGCATGCGCAGGGCACGCCGGCGTCCGCAGAGGCCGCGCTCGCGCTGGCCGAAGAATATTGCCGCGAGCGCGGCGAAAAGCTCACGCCGATCCGCCGCAAGGTGCTCGAACTGCTGCTGACGTCCGGCCGCGCAACCAAGGCCTATTCGCTGCTCGACGACATGCGCCAGATCCACCCCGGCTCCGCGCCGCCGACGGTGTATCGCGCGCTCGATTTCCTGCTGTCCGCGGGGCTGGTGCACAAGATCGAATCGATCAACGCGTTCGCCGTCTGTCACGACCTGACGCAATGTCAGCACGGCATTCTCGTCGTCTGCCAGCAGTGCGGCAATGTCACGGAACTGCATCAGCCCGCGCTGCGCGAGGCACTCGTCGCGCAGATCGAACACGCGGGCTACCGGCTCGCCGGCGATGGAATCGAGCTGAAAGGGCTGTGCTCGGCATGCCAGGCCGCGCAAGCCGCCAGCAGCTAAGCAGCAACTGCGCACCCATCCCCGTCAGACGAGGCCGCGCCGCGGCTCGAACGTCAGGTCAAGCCGGCGGCGCGCGCGCCGATCGCGTCGCGCAGCAGCGTCACCAGTGCTTCGGGCGGCGCGGGCTTCGTCATGAAGTGCTGGAATCCCTCGCCGATGCTGCGCAGCCGGTAGGCTTCATCCGTATGGCCCGTCACGGCCACCGCGACGCAAGGCGCGTGATCGCCGCGAATCTCGTGATCCCGCAGACGCTGGATCAGATAGAACCCGTCCATCGCGGGCAGGTCCAGATCGCAGACGACGGCATCGGGCAGCACCCGAATGGCGGCTTCGACGCCCTCTTCGGCATCCGCCACGGCGATCACATTGGCCCCTTCTGATTCGAGCAGAATTTTCAACGATTCCCTGTTTTGCGGGTCGTCTTCGACGAGCACGATCGTGGCCTGATCGAGCCTCAATACTCCGTTCATCTTGATGTTATTGCTGTAAAAGCTGGTTATGCACTCTGACGTGGCCATGATGTTACGTACTTGTATACCGCGCCAGCGCCGGCAGCGGAAAAGAGTTCAACGTTTCTACGCTCGTCGGGTCGTTCTTACCAACGGACGACGGACGCGCTGTCCGTCCGCCAACCGCTCCCGCCTCGCGTAGTCGTCAATGCGTGCCCGGCGCGTTCGCCGCCGCGCACATCCCCTCTTCGGACTCGATTGTCCGCATCGAGTTGCACGCGACAGTGCGTTTTCGAGCATGTCCCGCCGTGTTCAAAAAGCGCCAGTACAGACACGACAGCGAGCCTGCGTCCAGGCGGCACCGCGCCATCTTGACGGCCGCGCAAGGCGCTCGCGTGACCATCAGGAGGCGTGCAGATAACGAGAGGAAGTCTGTGAAGCGCGCGGGATGAAAAGCGGGCCAGCCGGCCGAAACGGTCGAAGGCAAGGCACCGCGATGCATTGCGATCTTCTTCCTGTTCCTCGTTGTCTTCGTCGTCAGCCTGTCGATGCGCGCGCGGAAGATGGCTCACTGCCGCGCCGGCGCAAGACAGCATGACGGACGTCGACCTGCGAAACACACGGGACAATCAAGCACATTGCGTGCCGCTCGGCAAACCGCGCCAGGCGATGGCGAAGCGTCTCACATCTGAAGAAAACGCCTCGCCTGCAAGCGATCCGCGATCCGGATGCAACTGACAGCCAACTCCTCACACCCAACTCATTTGCGCGGCTTCGACACCACGCCATGAGCGAGCAACGCGACGGCATGACGCGCGATGTCGTCCGCCGTCAGCTTCCGGCGCACGGGATCGTGGCGCCACATCGCCGACGTGGCGAGCGGCAGGATCGCCAGCCCGATCACCGAGAGAAACACCAGCGACGGCTCCAGATCCGGATTCAGCCGCCCTTCCTTCTGCCACCGCTCGATATACGCGATGCCGCGCCGCTGGTTCGCATCGCCGAAACGTTCGTGCATCCGCTGCTTGAGCAGGCCGCCCTCGCTGATCACTTCGCGAATCCACAGCGACGGAAACCACGGGTAGTCGCCCGCCACTTCGACGAGCCGCTGCGCGAGCGACGTGATCGCCGCGATGGGATCGTCGGGATTCGCTTCGAACGAGCCGGCGAGCCGCGTGCGCAGCGGCAGGAAACGCTCGTCGATCAGCACGTCGAGCAACTGATCGCGGGTCTTGAAGTAGTAGTGCATCATCGCGGGCGTGAAACCCGCCCCGCGCGCGACCTGGCCGAGCGTCGTATCGACGATGCCCTGCCGCGCGAACAGCACAAGCGCCGCGTCCAGCAGACGGGCGCGCTGCTCGGGGCCGCGTCCGCTCCCCGACGGACGGCCGGGACGGCGCGCAGCCGCAACGGGCGCTGCGGCGCCGTCATGATCCGCATGCGCCGCCTGATCCACACCCGATACCGATTTCCTTGCCATGACAGTGAGATTGACGAATGATCCGATGTCGCATATATTAATCTGCGTGTTAATTAATTTCAAGCCAACTTGAAAGCATTGGAAACCGAGATGGAAACCCACACCCTTGCCCCCGACGCCGCGCCCGGCACGACCGGGCGCCCGTCGCTGCGCGTGCTGTTTCCGGCGCTGCTGCTGGTGATGCTGCTCGCGGCGCTCGACCAGACGATCGTGTCGACCGCGCTGCCGACCATCGTCGGCGACCTCGGCGGGCTGGACAGCCTGTCGTGGGTCGTCACCGCCTATCTGTTGACGTCGACGATCGTCGTGCCGCTGTACGGCAAGTTCGGCGATCTGTTCGGCCGCAAGATCGTCTTGCAGACGGCGATCGTGCTGTTCCTGATCGGCTCGGCGCTGTGCGGGCTCGCGCAGAACATGACCGAGCTGATCCTGCTGCGCGCGCTTCAGGGACTCGGCGGCGGCGGGCTGCTCGTCATCACGATGGCCGCGATCGGCGACGTGATTCCGCCTGCCGAGCGCGGCCGCTATCAAGGCGTGTTCGGCGGCGTGTTCGGACTTGCGACTGTGATCGGTCCGATGATGGGCGGCTTTCTCGTCGACCATCTGTCGTGGCGCTGGATTTTCTACATCAACGTGCCGCTCGGCATCGCCGCACTCCTCGTGATCGGCGCCGTGTTCAAGCCGCGCGTCGCGCACGTGAAGCACACGATCGACTACATGGGCGCGGCGTTTCTCGCGGGCGCCCTCACCTGCCTGATCCTGTTCACGAGCCAGGGCGGCACGGTGCTGCCGTGGACCTCGCCGCAACTGTGGTTCACGCTCGTGCTCGTGTTCATCTGCATCGGCGGTTTCATCTATGAAGAACGTCTCGCCGTCGAGCCGATCATGCCGCTCGAACTCTTTCGCGACCGCACGTTTCTGCTGTCGAGCGCGATCGGCTTTATCGTCGGCGTATCGCTGTTCGGCTCGGTGACTTTTCTGCCGATGTATCTGCAGGTCGTGAAGTACTCGACGCCTTCCGAAGCCGGCATGCAGATGCTGCCGATGATGGGCGGCGTGCTCGTGATGTCGATCGTCACGGGACGCATCATCAGCAAGATCGGCAAATACCGGATGTTCCCGATCATGGGCACGTTCCTCGTCGGCGTCGCGATGGTGCTGCTCACCACGCTAAAGATCTCGACGCCCGTTCATGTGATGTATGCGTATATGGGCGTGCTCGGCTGCGGTCTCGGCATGGTGATGCAGGTGCTCATTCTTGCCGTGCAGAACGCGGTGCCGTTCAGGCATCTCGGCACGGCGACGTCGGGTGCCACATTGTTCCGTTCGATCGGCGGCTCGGTCGGCGTTGCGGCATTCGGCGCGATCTTCTCGAATGGTCTCGCGGCTCGCCTGCAAGCGCTGATTCCGCCCGATACCGAACTGCCGCACGCGCTCGGCCCCGCTGCGATTCACAACTTGCCCGCTGCGTTGCGCGACGATTACCTGCAGGCATTCGCGAGCGCGCTGCATACCGTGTATCTCGTCGCCGCCTGTGTAGTCGTGCTTGCGTTCGCGCTTGCGTGGCTGCTTAGAGACCATCCGCTGCGCAAGCATTGAAGAACGCATCAGACGCTAGCAAACACAAGAACAAGAAGACGCGCAAAAGGCGTCCAATGCCTGGGTAAAGGCGTGCAACGTCTCTATGACGTGCTTGTGCATAAAGGCCGGTGTGCATTGCGCGCCGGCCTTTTATTTGATCGATGTGTTTCCTATGATCAAAAGGTAACAGGCGTCGTTGCAATTCTGCCTATGCATAAACCCTGATGCATGATCGTTTTTCTCCTTGAATTCAAGGGCCGCCGCGACCGATGTGTGCGATAGGTAGCAACGTCGATTGACGCGCCGCGAGAAAGAAACCATATTTGCTCACACACAGCGGCCCCATGATGAAAGAACTGGGCCGGCTGCTACCCAGCGCATGTGGATCGAGTTCCGCCAACTCGCTCGTTTGCTTCAACTTCGATCCTGAGCATGCCGAAATGGCATCGCCTACAACTGGTTGGGGTTCAAGCATGTCTGCCGAAACGACACCTGCCCAGGGCTTCCCAACGCCATGCACACGTTGCGGCGGCGTGCTGTATCAGCATGCCGACTTCTGCCCGTACTGCGGCGCCGATCATCCTCTCGACAGAGCGCAGCGCAAGCGCGCCGGAACCCAGTTGAGAGCCGTCGATACGCCGTCGCATTTGCCCGCCATTGCTCCCGATCCTTCGGGACTGCCCGCGCTCGCATCAGCCGACATGCCGATTCCGCCCCTCGCCGTGCCGCACGCTGCATGGCAGGCGGCCGGCCGGTGGATGGCCACGAGAGGCGTCGTGATGTTGCTCTTCGTCGCGGCGTTCGGCTATGCGGCCTGGCTGCTGCTCGGCGACAACCGCCGGCAGGACACGAGCAGCGACGAATCCACCAATAGCGCGAGCACGGCGGGCGGGTCGATTTCGCCTTATACACCACCCGCGCCGCCATCCGTGCCGCGAGCGACGCCGCAATCCGTGATGCAATCCGCCGCGCAATCGACGCGTGGCGCGCCGACGGCGACGAGTGTGAACGTGCCCGTCGCCGACATCACGCCGACACGCGTTGCGCCGCCGAAGCCACCCGTCGTCAAGCACTACCTGGACCTCCCCGAAGCGCTGCGCGCGGCACACGCCGGACTCGCGCACAACAGCCTCGCGGAAGCGAAGTCGGCGCTTGCCGATGCGATGTCGATCGAGCCGAACAACGCGGACGCAGCGCAGATCCAGAGTGAAATCGGCGACCGCGAGAAGAGGCGCGACGCCGCGCTCAACGTCGCGAGCAACTGCGCGAAGGACAAGCTGTGGAGCTGCGTGCGCGAGCATGCGGCGCACGCGCTCGCGATCGACGTCAGCAGCGCGGACGCGCAGTCATTGCTCGAGCGCGTGATTCTTTCGACGGGCTGGAAGCCGCTCGCCAGCGCGCCCGCGCCCGCGACTGCCGCCACGAACGTCAACAACGCCGACGCCAATGCCAATGTGAATACGAATACCAACGGCACGCCGGCGCTGCCGCCCCTGCCGCCTGCCGTCGCGGCGAAAAGCACCGCGACGGCAACGAGCGTCACTGCAAATTCCACGGCGACGAACGCGATGACGAATACGGTGACGAACGCAACAGCGAACGCGACAGGCAGCAACGCGGCGAGCGCAGCCAGCGGCGTCGACGCCGAGATGCGCGCAATCATCGATTCGGGCTGGAAGCATTCGCCATCGGCGAACAAGTGAACAAATAGCAGAGCACGTCACGCGATCGAGAAGACGCAGCACACACGTATTGCAAGCCTGAAGTAACGGAGCATGCGTGCTATCCGTTGCGCGCATGCGTTTGAACATACCGCGTATCAACACATAAGGCAGGTAGACCATGCTCAGAACAATACTGACGGGATTGACGGCGCTGGTGAGCTTATTGGTCGCGTCCGTCGCCATCGCTGCCGGGACGACGGGGGCAGCGGCGGCAGCCGGCGTCGCCGCGCACTACAAGATCGTCACGGGACAGGAGCGGGGCACGTACATCCAGATCGGCGCCGACCTCGCGAAATACGTCGCGCAGCCCGCGGGCATCGACCTCGAAGTGATGCCGTCGAAAGGCTCTGCGGAAAACGTGCAGCGCATGCGCTTCGAGGCAGGTGTCAAGCTCGCGCTCGTGCAATCCGATGTGTACCAGGCCTATATCGACATGGCGAACTCCGGCAACGCGGACGCCGGCACGACGATCCGTCCGCTGCGCCTCATCATGCCGCTCTATAACGAAGAGATCTATTTTGTCGTGCGCAACGACTCGCCGATGAAGTCGATCAACGAGATCAAGGACAAGGTGATCAGCATCGGGCCGATCGGCAGCGGCACTGCGCAATCGGCAACGACGCTCTATCGGCTGATGTTCAACCAGCCGATTCCCGAGCAGAACGTGCAGAGCCTCAGCAACGAGGACGCGATTGCCGCGCTCGTCGTGAAGAAGATCGACGTGGCCGTGATCGTCGCGGGACAACCGGCGAAGCTCTTCACCGACATGAACCCCGATCTGCTGTCGCAGATCCGCTTCCTGCGACTCGACGCGAACGCGCCCGAAACGACGCGCGCGAAGGAAACGTATTTCCCCGCGACGATCCGCCAGAGCAGCTACCCGAACTGGCTCAAAGAAGACGTGCCGACGCTGACCGTCAAGGCGTTTCTCGTCACCTACGATTACGGCTTGCGCGATACCGTCAGCAATCTGAACCGCTTCGCCGATTCGCTGTGCAACAACTTCGACGTGCTCCAGGAGAAAGGGCATCCGAAGTGGAAGCAGGTGAAACTCGAACTGCCGCCGCTCACGAAGGGCTGGCAATACTATCCGCCCATCGAGCGGCACTTGCGCGCGTGCATCGCGCACCGCGCTGCCGGCACGCCGACGGCCTCCGCGCAGCAGCAGCCCACGCCGCCTAAAGTCAACAAGCGTCCTTGCTCGGATCAGGAGCGCTTGCTGCTGTTGTGCGGGAAGTGAGGTTCGATAGCGTGTGCTTCTTCATCGACGCGTAACGCCACGGCATGACGGATGCCGTGGCGTTTTCGTTGCATATGAGAACAATGGGCGACGCAGCGCAGCGCGCACACGTTCGCCTGTTCACGCCTGCGCCGACGCCTCGCGCGCAGCGGGCGGAATCGCCATGCCGCCTTCGGCCGCGCTCCACTGCACGATCCATTCGGGCAGGACGGGCGAAGCCTGCGTGACGCCCGCGAGTTGCAGCAGATCGTTCGTCGGCACGGTGCCGCCGCTGCGCTTGAGAAACCGTGCGCGCACCACGCCCAACGCGACCTGCGCGCCATCGCGGATAAAAGACTGCTCGATGAACGCGTGCTTCTCGTCCCAGCCGATCACGCGCGTCGCCACATCGTAGCGGTCCCATAGCTCCAGCGATCGGTGAAAGCGCATCGTCTCCAGCGTGACGACGGGATACCACCCTTGCTTCCTCAGTTGCGGCCACATGCCCGAGCGCACCATCAGATCGACGCGCGCCAGATCGAGAATCGTGAAGTAGCGGCCGTTGGTCATATGGCGCAGCACGTCGAGATCGTTCGGCCACACGCGAAACGGCGTCACGCAAGTGTCGAGCACATGCAGACGGCCGCGCCGCGGGCTCAGCATCAAGGTAAGGAAGAGACGCAACAGCAGGTTCATGGCAAAGCCCGTATCGGCGACGCTGACGAGTGGATGTGAGACTGCGAACGAGCCTGCATGTTAATCGACGGCTGCTCAGCCGGAAACAGCGGAAGCGGCGTCTGGTGATAGAGCACCTCTTCGCATCGCGCATGCCGTCGCGAGCGATATGCGTTGTCCTGGTGCGCGTCGATGGCGGGAACACTGTGTCTCCTGGTTTTCCTCACCATCCTGGAACGGCTCACCTTACCGTCCGCCGACGGCGATTTTTGAAGCGCTTCATTTCCGCGCGCGCCACAGGCATAGTGAGAGGTTTCCAGCTACGACACCCATCCGACACAATGAGCGAGACATCACCCGTCGCCGCGCCCGTCGTCCGCGACGCGACGGACGCCGACTTTTCCTTTATCCAGCCCATCTACGCGCATCATGTGCTAACGGGCGTCGCGTCGTTCGAAGAAACGCCGCCGTCCGTCGACGAACTGCAAAAGCGCCGCGCCGCCGTGCTCTCCCATGGCCTGCCGTATATCGTCGCGGTGCTCGGAGGCAAGGTCGTCGGCTATGCGTATGCAACGCTGTACCGGCCGCGCGTCGCCTATCGCTACACGATCGAAGACTCGATCTACGTCAACGACGGCTGCCGGGGGCGCGGCGTCGGGCGCGCGCTGCTCGCCGCGCTGATCGAGCGATGCGAGCAAGGACCGTGGCGTCAGATGATCGCCGTCATCGCGGACGGCGGACGCGGCGGCTCGCTGTCGCTGCATCGGGACGCGGGATTCGAACTCGTCGGCACGTTGAAGGCGGTCGGCTTCAAGCACGGACGCTGGCTCGATTCGACGGTGATGCAGCGCGCGCTCGGACATGGCAGCGATGCACTGCCAGCGGACGACGATACTGCAGAGTAAGGCCCACACTCACGCGCATCGACGGACTCGCCGCCGAGCGCGAAGCGCAGCTTCACGCGAGCGGCAACGTGCGCGTGAACATCGTCGGATAGTCGATCACGAGTCCGTCTTCGTCGACCTTCAGCTCGGCCGCGAAGCCCGTATCGATGCCTTCATAGCGATACTCGATGCCCGGCTCGACGCAGGTATACGCCTGCTCGACGCGCGAGATCTGCAGATCGGGCGTCGAGATGAACGCGACGGGAATCGTCTCGCGCGCGCCCTTAGTCAGTTGCAGGCGGCGAATGGGCAGCGTGTTCGTATAGGGCGTCGCGGCAATGTCGATATCGATGCAGCCCGCCAGCGACGCCAGCACGAGGCCGTGACCGTCATGCCAGTTGCCCTCGCCGTCGCCGTGCAGATCGAGTTCGGGGCCGCCGGTTACTTTCAGCCACGCATGCACGGTACGCCACTGCAGGTCGCATTTGACGCGGTAAAAAAGGCCATACGGATGGCCGTTGCGCTCGCCGATCAGCACGCTCTCGGCATAGAAGCCGTCGGCGCGCGCGTCGAACGCGAGATGCTCGACGCCATCGCCCTCTTCCGGGGTCCATCGCACTTCACGCATGAATCCGTCTCCTTCGAACGATCGTCATCGGTGACATCGTAGCGCGAACACGCCGCGATGAACGCCGCGTTTTCCGTTCTCGCCGCGCCGGCCGCGAACCGGGCCGACGTCATACGCGTGCAGGACACGCGCCGCAAATAGCCGTTATCAATGCACGCGCATGACATTCGCCGTCCGCCTCGTTATGCTCGCGGTTCGTCTGCTTCGAATCTCGCTGGCCGCGTGAGTTCCGCCTCATGCGGCTTCGTCATGTCCGCTCTATCGATATCGCCATGCACGCCGCGCCCCATCAAGAGCCGTTCACTGCGCTGCGCACGCTGCTGCGCAGCTTCGGCCAGATCGTCCTGCAACGCGATGCGTCGACGGGCGCATGCGTGCTCGCCGCGTGGCTCGTGTGCAGTCCACGCCTCGCGTGCGCTGCATTGACAGGCGCGATCGCCGCGAACGTCGGCGCGGTGCTGCGCGGCTACGATCCGGGCGAGACGCGCGACGGGCTGCACGGCTTCAACGGCGCGCTGGCGGCGCTTGCCGCGTTCACGTTCATCGCTGACGACGCCACGGCGATGGCCATCGCGATTCTCGCCGCGACGGCCGCCGCGTGGCTCCTCGGACCGTGGGCGCGGCTGCTGCGCTCGCGCGGCCTCGGATACTATTCGAGCCCTTGCCTGCTCGTCACGTGGGCGTGGCTGCCGCTCGTGCATGGGACGTTCGCGCATGCAAGCGTCAGTGTTGGCGCCGGCTTAAGCGTCGGCTTTGGCGTCGGCTTTGGCGCCGGCTTTGGCGTCGGCGTGAACGCGAGCGACGCCGTTGCGTGGATGCCGTTCGCGCGCGCATTGCTTGCGGGCATCGCGCAGACCTCGTTTGCGTCGACCGCGTGGGCCGGTCTGCTGATTCTCGCGGGCATCGCGATGTCGTCGATGCGACGCGCCGCATTCGCTCTGGCGGGCACAGCGCTCGCGACGACGGCGCACTGGTTCATCGGCGTGGATGCAGGCTCGCTCGACGCGGGCCTGTCTGGATTCAACGGCGCGCTCACGGCGCTGGCGTTGGCCGATTGCGGCGCGTTGGCCGCGCTCGTTGGCGTGTCGATGTCGGTGACGCTGCAACAGGCTGCTGCTTTTCTTGGCGTGCCGGTTCTGACCGCGCCGTTTGTCGCGGCGACGTGGACGGTGAGCCGTTTCATGCGCGATACTCGCGACACGCACATTTCGCCCAATACAAGCCCCTTCGACGTCGCAGCCGAACGCGGCACGGACATCGGGCACTAGAAAGCACGACCCGCGCCGCCTCGCCCGAAGCGCTGAAGCGGCGAGTCACCAGCAACCCTGTTGTATGAGGACGGGAGACATCATGTCATTTGCACACACGCCCGCGGGCCGCATCGCGCAGTCGTCGCCGATGTCGGAAGCCGAACGGCGCACGCGCGTCGATCTCGCTGCCGCCTATCGGCTCGCGGCGCTCAACGGCTGGGACGATCTCGTCTATACGCACATCTCCGCGAGCGTGCCCGACGAGCCCGGCCATTTCCTCATCAATCCGTTCGGCCTGTCGTTCGATGAAGTCTGCGCGTCGAACCTGGTGAAGATCGATATCGACGGCAATATCGTCGGCGAGAGCGAGCATCCGGTTAACGCGACGGGCTTTGCGTTGCACGCCGCCGTGCACGCGGCGCGGGCCGACGCGTTCTGCGTCATGCATCTGCACAACACGGCGGGCGTTGCCGTGTCGCTGCAAAAGGACGGCCTGTTGCCCGGCTCGCAGCACGCGCTGCGCTTTCATGGCCATCTCGCGTATCACGACTACGAGGGCCTCGCGTTCACGCCCGCCGAAGGCGAGCGGCTCGTCGCCGATCTCGGCGACAAGCCCGCGATGCTGTTGCGCAACCATGGCACGCTGACGGCGGGCCGCACCGTCGCGGAGGCCTATGTGCTGATGGCGACGCTGATCAAGGCGTGCGAGATCCAGTTGCAGGCGCAGGCGGGCGGCGGGCCGCTCGTGCTGCCATCGGAAGCCGTCGCCGAGCGCACGGCCGAACAGCTTTACGACGGCGGCGCGATCGAAGGCGCAATCGAATGGCCCGCGCTGCTGCGCAAGCTCGATCGACTCGATCCGTCGTTCAGGAACTGACTTCGACACGCTTCGTTTCAACCCACTTCAAGGAACACGAGACATGCCTACATTTCATATCGAGCTTTTCGAAGGCCGCACCGTCGAGCAGAAGCGCCAGTTCGTCGAAGCGATTACGAAGGCGACGTGCGAATCGCTGAACGTCGAACCGGGTTCCGTCGACATCATCATCACGGATGTCAAACGCGAAAACTGGGCGACGGGCGGCCGTCTGTGGTCCGATCCTTCCTGACGAAAAACGACTGAACGCCTCGCACGAAACTCTCTTCTGCGACAACGGGCCGCAAGTGCACTTCCGCACTTGCGGCCTTTCTCTTTTCGACGACGCCATGAACCGTCGCGCAACCGTCACGCACACGATGCTGCGACGCGGTTGATTGACGCACTTTCCCCTTGAGCGCGCGCAACACGCACGCTGATCGACATAACAAAAACCTGATCGCGATCAAGGATTTATCTCGCCAAAGCGCCCGCGCGGACGCACCGTTCCGCGCCATATCGACGCAGCCCGCAGCGCAGCAAAGCCGTCCGCAATCCCCTACGCTTGCCTCATCTGCACGACGCAGTGCGCCCGGCATCCGCCGACGCGCACCGCGCTTTTTTTTCGGATTCGGACACATGAACACCGCAATCTCCGCCTTCGACCTCGCGCGCATTCAGTTCGCGTTCACGGTCTCGTTTCACATCGTCTTTCCTGCGCTCAGCATCGGTCTCGCGAGCTTCATCGCCGTTCTCGAATGGCGCTGGCTGCAAACAGGCAAGGCCTACTACAAGGATCTTTGTCTGTTCTGGTCGAAGATCTTCGCGGTGGCCTTCGGCATGGGCGTCGTGTCGGGTGTCGTGATGAGCTACGAGTTCGGCACCAACTGGTCGGGCTTCTCGTCCTTCGCCGGTCCCGTGACGGGCCCGCTGCTGATGTACGAAGTGATGACCGCGTTCTTCCTCGAAGCGGGCTTCCTCGGCATCATGCTGTTCGGCTGGCAGCGCGTGAGCCCGCGTGCGCACTTCGGCGCGACGCTGATGGTCGCGATCGGCACCCTGATCTCGACGTTCTGGATTCTCGCGTCCAATAGCTGGATGCAGACGCCGCAAGGCTTCGATATCGTCGACAAGCGCGTCGTACCCGTCGACTGGTTCAAGATCATCTTCAATCCGTCGTTCCCGTACCGTCTCGCGCACATGGCGATGGCCGCATTCATCGTGACGGCGCTCGTCGTCGCGGCCGTCGGCGCGTGGCATCTGCTGAAGGGCCGGCGCGACAACGCGGTGAAGAAGATGTTCTCGATGGCGCTGTGGATGCTGCTCGTTCTCGCGCCCATCCAGGCGTTCGTCGGCGACGCGCACGGACTCAACACGCGCGAATACCAGCCCGCGAAGATCGCGGCGATCGAAGGCCTGTGGGACACCGAGAAAGGCGGCACCGCGCTGAACCTGTTCGGCATCCCCGACATGCAAGCCGAGACGACGAAATACGCCGTGTCGATTCCGCATCTCGGCAGCCTGATCCTCACGCATAGCTGGGACGGCGAAATCCGCGGACTGAAGAGCTTCCCGAAAGAAGATCGCCCCGACTCGACAATCGTGTTCTGGAGCTTTCGCGTGATGGCGGGTCTCGGCATCGCGATGATCGGCTTCGCGGCGGCCGCATGGGTGCTGCGCCGGCGCGGCAAGCTGTATGACGCGAAGTGGTTCCACCGCATCGCGATCGCGATGGGCCCGACGGGCTTCATGTCGCTGCTCGCAGGCTGGATCACGACGGAAGTGGGCCGCCAGCCGTGGGTCGTGTATGGCGTGAAGCGCACGGTCGAAGCCGTGTCGCCGCTCTCCGCACAACAGGTCGGCATTTCGCTGATGGCGTTCGTCGTCATCTACTTCCTCGTGTTCGGCACGGGCATCTACTACATGCTCAAGCTGATGCGCACGGGTCCCGCGCTGCCGGGCCATACGCCGGACGGCTTGCCTGAAGTGCCTTCCGTCCCAGGCGGCACCGCGCGCCGCCCGCTCTCCGAGTCGACGGGAGTCGGCGCTTCGGCTGTCGGCCGGAGTCGGAGCTTTAGCACTTACTCCGGCCCCATGCAGAGCACTTACTCCCATGCAAAGCCCGTCGACCAGATGATCGACGCCTGACCACCCTTCGATACCCGCGAGAGAAAAAATGGATGTGACCGTAGTCTGGGCCGCGATCATCGCACTGGGCCTCTTCATGTACGTCGTGCTGGACGGCTTCGATCTGGGCATCGGCATCGTGTTTCCGTTCTTCCCCGACGAAAAGGAGCGCGACCTGATGATGAACACCGTCGCGCCCGTGTGGGACGGCAACGAGACGTGGCTCGTGCTAGGCGGCGCGGGCCTCTTCGCGGTGTTCCCCGTCGTCTATTCGACGGTGCTGTCCGCGCTCTACCTGCCTCTCGTCGGCATGCTCGTGTGCCTGATCTTTCGCGGCGTGTCGTTCGAGATTCGCGCGAAGGCGAATCGCACGAAGCATCTGTGGGATCTGGCGTTCATCGGCGGCTCGACGGGTGCGGCGTTCTTCCAGGGCATCGCGCTGGGCGCGTTCCTGCAAGGCATTCCCGTCGTCGACGGCAGCTTCGCCGGCAACGCGTTCGGCTGGCTCACGCCGTTCTCGCTGCTGACGGGCCTCGGCCTCGTCGTCACCTATGCGCTGCTCGGCTGCTGCTGGCTCGTCGCGAAGACGGAAGGCGATCTGCAACGGCGGCTGCATCGCGTCGTGTGGCCGCTGACGATCGTGCTGCTCGGCTTCATCGCCGTCGTGAGCCTGTGGACGCCGCTGCAGGAGCCCACGATCGCGCAGCGCTGGTTCGACGACGGCCTCTTCTGGCGCCTCGCGCCCGTGCCGTTGCTCGTCGCGATCTGCGTGTACTTCATGCGCCGCGCGGTGCGCGACCGGCATCACAACACGCCGTTCATGCTGGCGCTCGGCCTCGTGCTGCTCGGCTATGCCGGGCTGCTGGTGAGCCTGTGGCCGTATGCGATTCCGTCGAGCGTCACGCTCTGGGAAGCAGCCGCTCCGCGTTCGAGCCAGGTGTTCACGCTCGTCGGCGCGGCCGTCATCATTCCGATCATCATCGCGTACACGACTTTGGGTTACTGGGTCTTTCGCGGCAAGGTGCGCCATGGCGACGCCCACTACCACTAAGCCCGCCCGCTCCCGCTCGCGCCTGTCGGGCTGGTTCTGGTTCATCGCGCTGTGGTGCGGCGGCGTGGGCAGCGCGATGATCGTCGGCTACGCGTTCAAGGCGCTGATGAACGCGACGCTCTTCGCGATCGCCTGAACGGCTGGCGCGAAATGCCCGGGGCGCTTCGCGCGGTCACATGCGCCGTCACATATCACGCGCGCCTCATGTACGGAGCCCTGCTTTCAGCGCCAAGGGCTGGCGCAAAGGCGCCGAAGCATGCGCGGCACTTCGCGCAGTCGCATCCGCCCGATTTACGAAGCCGCGCCTCGGGCGACAGCGAACACCCGGGCGCCCTGCCGCGCATAGCTCGCTGCCGCCGGCCGCACCCGACAAAGCCGCCGCTTCGCCTTCAAAATCCTTCCGCCCGGCTCGTCTACGTAGCAGGCCGCGACACGGACGCACGTCCGGCCACCGATGCAGTGCCGTACGAACCAAAGGAAAACCACGCGCGCCAACCGCGTCGACCAGGCCGGACTCTCCGGCACGGCCGCAGCGGCAGCGCGAGCGAGACCAGACTGATACGCGCCGGCGCCGTCGCATTCCGGACGGCCCGCGCAAACAATGACAGGCGGACGCACGCGCATGGGCCGCAAGGCCCGCGCAGGCGACCCGCGGCGAGCATGACCACGCCGACGATCAGGCATATGATCGCGGCGTAGGAAGCAAAAAAGCTGTTGCTGCATGGACGGCCCGTCGCTGACGCGGCCGCAGGGAATGCAGCGGGTTGCGGCACGCGGCGGGCGGTTTCGCGCTCGCGCGCGGTGCAGCCTTGCGGACGGATGGCGCACTTCGGGGAGCGCGCCCTCTGCTCCCGTCCCGACCGACAACCAGGTACAACATCGGCAGGGCCGAAAGCGGAGACATGATGAAGTTTCTCGTAGCCGACGATCATGAACTGATCCGCCAGGGCGTCAAAGGTCTGTTGCGCGGACTCGATCCCGACGCCGTATTCGACGAAGCCGACACGTGGGAAACGCTGGCCGCCATCGCCAAGCCCGACGCCGACCACGACCTCGCGATCGTCGATCTGCATATGCCCGGCATGACGGGCGCCTCCTCGCTGCAAAACCTGCTGACGGCCAACCCCGCGCTGCCCGTCGTCGTGCTGTCCGCGGAGGAGTCGCCCGACGAGATGCGCGCCGTGCTCGCGGCGGGCGCGCTCGGCTTCGTGCCGAAGCGCCAGCCCGCGAGCGTGATGCTCAAGGCGATCGAACTGGTGCTTTCCGGCGGCGCCTACGTGCCGATGGAAGCGCTGAGCCTGCTCGGCAACCGCGAAGCCGCGACGGCAACGATGGAGCCGGCGTCGACGGCAAGCGCGGCAACGGCCACCGCGCAAGCGACGGCGTCCGCGACGCCGGAAGCCGCGCCCCTCGTCCGCGTCGAAGCGTTGCAGCCGCATCAGCAGCATCTGCTGGAAAACCTGTCGCCACGTCAGCAGGAGATCATGCGTCTCGTGCATCGCGGCTGGACCAACAAGATGATCGCGCGCGATCTCGGCGTCGCCGAGGGGACGATCAAGGTTCATCTCTCCGTGATTTTTCGCGCGCTCGGCGTGCACAATCGCGCGACCGCGATTGCCGTGATCAACGGCTGGCTCGAAGCGGGAAAGACGCTTTAGCGCAAGCCGCGTCGGCGGTGGGATTCAGCGTGGGCGTTGCAGAGGACGGCGGCATCGGATGCTGATCAAGCGCTGACCGGATGCCGCCTTTCGGAAGGAAGCGGCCCCGCCTGGAGCCGCGAGGGCGCGTTGCGCGTTACAGCAGTTCGGTCGCGAGCGTGACGCCGAGCGCGACGCCGCCGATCACGCCGATCGCGCGGCCAAGCAGCAGCGCGTTGAGGTCTTCGTCGAGCACGAACAGGCTGCGCCGCTCGCGCAGAACCGTGCGATGCAAAAGCGGCATGGGAAAAAGCAGCGCGCACGACAGCGCGACGGGCAGGCCGAGCCGCATCGCCATATGCGCGTGCCGGCCGGACGGAACGCCGAGATACAGCATGCCGATGACGAAAGCGCTCGTCACGAACGCGCCGAGCAGGACGCCGGCGACGAGCCGGTCGGAAGGATGTCCGTTCACTTCGAAACCTCGTTGATTCGATAGCCGCGCCAGCGCAAATCGGCTGGGCGGAGGGTTGGCGGGAAAATTCGCTGCGCGCAGCGGATGAAGCGATCGGCGCGACGCCTGCCGATCGCCTCGCGACGCCGGTGACTCGACGGCCGCCGTTATCGCGAATCGGCTTATTTCAGCAGCCAGGCTTGGGGCCGGTCGATCAGACACTTCTCAAAAAAGCTGGCGAGTGCGGGAGCGGCACGCAGCGTTCGAACGGCGAATGCGTCGTTTGGATGAAGCGGGGAAGAGCAGAACGGGCCGCCGCGAACGCGGCCCCGGAGAAATTAAGCCGGTCTGGAGGAAACGAGCGCCAAACAAACGACGGCCAGCCGGCCAGTCGAAAAAACGCCGCGCGCTCAGCTACGCGACGTCACCGGCTGTGGCGCCGCGCCTTCCGCGCTATTGGTGACGTCGGTGGCGTCGGTGGCATCGGTCGGAGTGGCATCGGCTTCGGCGTCGGCGCCCGGCTGCTGCCACAGCAGTTCCAGCGTACGGCGCAGGCGCGCCGGCGTCACGGGCTTGTGCAGCACGGGAATCCCCTGCAGCGCGAGCGCCTCCAGTTCCACCGACGCCATATCGCCCGTAATCAGCAGCGTCACGACGCGCTCGCGGCCGCGCCGCAGCAGCGCGTCACGCACGGCGCCGAGCGCCTGCGCGCCTGTCCGGTGGTTCGCGAGCTGGTAATCGCAGAGCACCGCGTCGGGCAGGAAGCCTTCGTCGATGGCGAGAAGCGCCTGACGCTCGTCGGGCACGCCGCGCACCACGCAGCCCCAGCGCCCGAGCAGGTTCTGGATGCCTTCGAGAATCGCCGGCTCGTCGTCGATGCACAGCACGTGACGGCCGAGCGCCGCCGCGCCGCTCGCGCCCGAGTCGTTGAGACCGGCGACGATCCGCGCCGGATCGCCCGCGCGCACCGCGAAGCGGAACACCGTGCCGCGCCCCGGCGCCGAGCGCAACTGCAGCTTCCCGCCGAGCATCTCGACGAGCCGCTTGACGGTCGGCAGCCCGAGGCCGTGTCCTTGCCGCGCGTCGCGGTGCGGATTGGCGACCTGATAGAACTCCTCGAAGATGCGCTCCTGCTCGGCCTTCGGAATGCCGATGCCCGAATCGCGCACTTCGATATAGCCGCCGTCGAGCCGTCCCGCGCGCCGGTAGCCCATCCAGATCGCGCCGCCCTCCGTGTAGCGCACCGCGTTCGACAGCAGGTTGCTCAGGATGCGCTCGAGCAGCACGGGGTCGTCGTGGATGACGGCGTCCGTCGGCGCAATGCGCAGCGCGAGGCCCTTCGCGGCCGCCTGCGGCCAGTACTGGCTGCCGACGCGGTCGAACAGTTCCGAGAGCCGGAAATGCAGCTTGATCACCTGCGTGAC
Organism: Paraburkholderia phymatum; assembly: GCF_038900715.1. Lineage (GTDB taxonomy): Bacteria > Pseudomonadota > Gammaproteobacteria > Burkholderiales > Burkholderiaceae > Paraburkholderia > Paraburkholderia phymatum_A. Next base: position 181,347 of record NZ_JAYMRZ010000017.1, read on the forward strand.
GCCGCTCTCCAGCCGCGCGAGATCGAGCACCTGGTTGAACAGCTGGTTGAGCGCCTCGACGTTGTTGGCGATGTTGCTGGCCGTCTTCGCATGCTGCACGGACGTCGCCGCCGGATCGTTCAGCGATGCCGCAAGCAGCCCGATTGCGTGCAGCGGCTGGCGCAGGTCGTGGCTCGCGGCCGCGAAGAAGCGCGTCTTCGCGAGACTCGCCTCTTCGGCGACGAGCTTTTGCGCGGCAAGCGATTCGGCGAGCGCCTGCTGATCGACGCGCGCCTGCACGACGCGCTGGAACAGCTTGCGGTAGCTGAGCGCGTAGACGTTGATCGCGCAGAAGAAGAACGCGAGGACGATCGCGAGAATCGTGCGGTCGAACGTGTGCGTGCCGAAGTGCAGCACGATCGCGGGCAACAGCAGGAAAGGAATGGCCGTCGCGAAGTTGGCGACGTCGAAGCCGTTCGACATGAACACGCCCGCCGCCAGCGTGACGAGCATCACCGTGTGCAGGATCGGGAGATCGGTGTGCGGGCTCTGGAACGCGAACCAGATCGCGAGCCCCGGCGCGCTATAGAGCAGCGCGCCGCGCGCAGCGTGCAGGTTGATCCACGTGCGCGGCGAGACGGCGCCGGGCCAGCGGCGGTTGCACATCCACAGCGCGAGGCTTGCGCAGTTGGCAAAGCCGTAGAAGATGAAGCACGCGGCAAAAAGATGCGGATGAGGGATGTCATTCCAGTAGATCGCCACCAGCACCGCGATCGAAAACCAGTGCGTGAAGAAGGCAATCGGGTCTTGCGCGTACAGCACGCGCACGAGATCTTCGTCGATCGCACGCTGGATTGGATCGGCCCGCATCGTGCGGTTCTCCTCACGCATGGTTGCTGTCGAGTCCGGCCACGCCGGCCCCCGCTGTTCGATGGTGTTTCCGCTTTTCGTCGAAGCGCCGCCGCTTGCTTTGGATTTGGAATAAAACCCGGGCGACGCACGTCTTACACCGGCACCGGTACGGCAGTCTTAAGACAGTTTACCCGTCTTGCCGGCGGTTTACCCTTCAGCTATGACTTAATCCATATAGGCGGAGCCGCGTGCAAAAAGCATACTGGTTTCAACGATTCAACAATCAAGCGCGGCCAACAGCCTCTGAAGGTTCAGCTACACGACCTGTTTTACGCCTGTTTGTCGAGGCTCCATCGGCGGGACCACCCGCCCCTACCGCGCACCTTGCCACTTCCGATGGAGGCCTTCATGGGCGCAGTTCCGAGCCAGGTTTTCGCACGCACTCTCGACGACGCCGTACTTCCCGACCTTTGGCGCCGCCGCACGCAGCTGACCGATAACGAAATGATGTCGATGTACGACCTCGTGAAGCGCGCGCTGCGCACCTATCATCCGCTCGAACTGCACGCGCTCGGCGAAGACAAGGAAGAGCTGGTGCACCAGTTCATCTATACGAAGGTGCTGCGCCTCGCGCCCGGACACGTCGAATCGAAGGCGGCGCCCGAAAGCGCGCCGTCCAACAGCTACGCAATCTGCGCTTACTTCCGCCGTTATCTGATCGATTGCCTGCGCAGCGCGAGCCATCAGCGCAACGTGTCGATGGAGCACGAAGGCATGATGCAGGAGATCGATCTGCGCGCGCATGCACTCGAAGACCCCGTCGAAAGCGTGCTGATGCAATACGGCCTGAGCGAGCGCCGCGTGCGCGAAGCGGCGCGCGAGTTCATCGCGTCGCTCGATTCGCCGGAGCGCATCGTGCTGGCGGGCAGCCTCGGCTGGTGCTCGGAAGCGAAAGGCGGTCTGTCCGCGGTGGCCGCGCAGCATCGTGTGCCCTCCTATCACTATCGCGCTGTGAAGCTCGGCGTCACGATGAAGAAGACGGACGACGCCAGCCAGTTTTCCAACACGAAGATCGGCCAGTGGCTGCGCGACGTGCTCGGCATTGAAATCCACGCTGAAAACCGCGACGCGATCCTCGTCGTGTTCAACCTGCTGGCGACGGAAGCGACGGAAGCCGCCACCGCCCCGGACGACGAAATGATCGAAGTGGCTGCGTGAGGGGTGGGCGTTTCGCAATCGACGTTCGGTCGGCCGGCCCGCACGGCGGGTCGACCGGCGGCGATGGGGATGGGGATGCAAATGGCGATGTCGATGCAGATGGCTGGAAGCCTTGATGCCTTGATGCCTTGATGCCTTGATGCCTTGACGCCTTGATGCCTTGATGCCGCACCGGGTTTGCAGCCGCGTTTCCTCCAGTACGCCGCTCCCGCACACGTTCCCAGGCGCATTCCCGCGCCCCGTTCCCGCAACCGTTGCCCGCCATCGCCTATTCGCGCCGAACGCATCACGCACCCGAAAGCACTTAAAAAACACGCCTGATTTTCAATTGCGCACCCGACTGCGCGTTTTCCCCTTGCATTTCGATGCACGCCGTCCAGGATAAATAAGCTACCAGCGCGAGCCGTCTTCATCGGGGCTCCCCCGCCCTGCTGCACACTCAAAAAGAGGTGGTCGAATGAACCGCTTGTCCAGCGCCCTTTCGGCGATGAAGGATCATTACGAGGTGGTGGTCGTGGGTTCGGGCTATGGCGGCGCGATCGCCGCGAGCCGCATGGCGCGCGCGAAACGCAGCGTGTGCCTGCTCGAGCGCGGCCGCGAATTCATGGCCGGCGACTTTCCCGCGACGCCATTCCAGGGCGCCGAGCAGATCCAGTACAACACCAGCCTCGCGCAGATCGGCTCGCCGCTCGCGCTGCTCGAAATGCACGTGAATCCGGACGTGAATGTCGTGGTCGGTTGCGGGCTGGGCGGCACGTCGCTGATCAACGCCAACGTCGCGCTCAAGCCCGACGCGCGCCTGTGGGACGATCCGCGCTGGCCCGCCGCGGTGCGCGCCGACCAGGCGAACCTCGACGTCTGCTACGAGCGCGCAACGACGATGCTCGGCGCGACGCCCGTGCCCCACGACTATCCCGATCTGCCGAAGCTCGACGCGCTCGCGCTGTCGGCGAAAAAGCTCGGGATGAGCGAGCGCTTCTACCGGCCGCCCATCACGGTGACGTTCAAGGACGGCAAGAATGCGGCGGGCGTCGACCAGCAGCGCTGCACCGGCTGCGGCGACTGCAACTCGGGCTGCAATCACGGCGCGAAGAACTCGACGCACATGAACTATCTGCCCGACGCCGTCGCGCACGGCGCGCAGATCTTCACGGGCGCGGCCGTGCATTCCGTCGTGCGTGACGAAGCGCGCGGCGTCTGGTGCGTCCGCTATCAGCCCGCCGACCTGAAGCGCGAACTCTACGACGCGCCCGAACTGTTCGTGACGGCCGACGTCGTGATCCTGTCGGCGGGCACGCTCGGCTCGACGGCGATCCTGTTGCGCTCGCAGCAGGCGGGCTTGAGCGTGTCGAAACAGCTCGGCCGGCACTTCACCGGCAACGGCGACGTGCTCGCGTTCGCGTTCAACACCGACAAGGTGATCAACGGCGTCGGCTGGGGCACGCATCCCGCCGGCGACATTCCGCCCGTCGGCCCGTGCATCACGGGCATCATCGACCATCGCGACACGGCGAACGTAAAAGACGGCTTCGTAATCGAGGAAGGGTCGATCGCCGCGCCCATCGGCGCCGCGCTGATGGGCGTGCTCGGCGTCGCGGCGCCTGTCGAAGGTGTCGAGATGCCCGATCCGGAAGGCGAGCCGCCCCTCGCCGACGAAGCGCGCATCGCCGAAAGCATTCTGCGCGGTCCGTATCACGGCGCGATGCGCAACACGCAAACCTGGCTCGTGATGGCCCACGACGAAGAAAGCGGACAGATCACAGTGGAAGATGGCCGTCCGCGCGTCAGTTGGCCGAACGCCGGCAAGCAGCCCATCTACGAGACGGTGGAAAAGGCGCTGATCGACGCGACGAGCGCGCTCGGCGGCGCCTACGTGCGCAACCCGATTTCCACCGAGGCGTTCCAGAACCGCATCGTCACCGTGCATCCGCTGGGCGGCTGCGCGATGGCCGACGATGCGACCTATGGCGTCGTCGATCAGGCGGGCCTCGTGTATTCGGATACGCAAGGCCATGCGGTGCACGAAGGGCTGTATGTGATGGACGGCTCGGTGATGCCGCTTTCGCTCGGCGTGAATCCGCTGCTGACGATCTCCGCGCTTGCCGAGCGCAACTGCGCGCAGCTTGCGGCGTCGCGCGGGTGGCAGATCGACTACGACGCGCCGGGCAACGCGGCCCCGCCGCCCGCGCCGAAAATCGGCCTGCGCTTCACCGAGACGATGATCGGCACGTACTTCGTCGGCGATGTGAAGCCTGAGGGACAAGCCGACGATCCCGCCGAAGGCACACACATCAGCTTCACGGTGACGGTCGCATCCGACGACCTCGAAGACATGCTCGCGAATCCGCAGCACGAAGCGCACATGGTCGGCACGCTCACGTGCAACGCGCTGTCGGCGCAGCCGATGACTGTCAGCGACGGCGTCTTCAATCTGTTCGTCGTCGACGAAACGAATGTCGAGCGGCGCAACATGAAATACCGGATGACGCTCGAAACCGTCGACGGCAAGCGCTTCTATCTGACGGCCGAGAAGATCATCACGCACACGTCGCTGCTCGAACTGTGGACGCAGACGAATACCGCGTATGCGAAAGTGCGCGAATTGGAAGCCGACGACGCGCCCGTCATCGGTCACGCGACGCTCATCATCACGCCGGAAAACTTCCTCAAGCAACAGCGCACGATCGAAGTGACGAATGCACCCGATATCGAAACGCGGCTCGCGTGGACGCTGAAATTCGGCCGCTTTTTCGCGGACGTGCTCTACACGGAATACGGCGGCGTCGCCGCGCCGTTGCAGTACTTCAATCCCGAAGCGGCGCCGCGCCTGCGCCGCGCGCTGCGCGCGCCGGCGCCGCACATCACGTACTTCGACACCGAGGACGGCAAGACGCTGCGACTCGCGCGCTATCACGCCGGCGACAAAGGCCCCGTGCTGCTGATTCACGGCTCGGGCGTATCGAGCCGGATCTTCTCGACGGACCTGATCGGCACGAACCTCGTCGAGTTTCTGTGCGCCGCGCGCTACGACGTGTGGCTCGTCGATCTGCGCGTGAGCATCGAACTGCCGAGCGCGACCGTGCGCACGACCGCCGACGAAATCGCGCGCTACGACATACCCGCCGCCGTCGCGAAGGTGCGCGAACTGGCGGGCGTCGACGATATCCAGGTGTTCGGCCATTGCCTCGGCGCGCTGGCCTTCACGATGTCGCTGATGTCGGGGCTAAAGGGCGTGCGTTCGGCCGTGCTGTCGCAGGTGTCGGCGCATCCCGTGCCGGGACTCTTGCAGCGGATCAAGGCGGGCCTGCATACGCCGCAGATTCTTCTGCATCTGGGCATCAAGGATATGACGGCTTACACGCAGCATGAAAAGTGGCCGCACAACCTGCTCGACGAAGCGCTGAAGTTCTTCCCCATCGAGCACGACGAAACCTGCAACAGCCCCGTGTGCCATCGCGCGACTTTCCTGTATGGCCTGCTGTACGAACACGCGCAACTCGACGAGCAACTGCACGCGAATCTGCAGGAGCTATTCGGCATTCACGACGTCGAACTGTTCAATCAGCTCGCGGCGATGGTGCGCGCGGGACATCTGGTCGATGCGAACGGCGACGACGTGTATATGCCGAACGTCGAAGGAATGAAGCTGCCGATCGCGTTCATTCATGGCTCGGAGAATCTTTGCTATCTGCCGACCAGCACGCAGATGACGTTCGACATGCTGGTCGAGCGGTTCGGGCCCGAACACTACGAACGGCATGTTATCGACGGCTACGGGCATATCGACTGCGTGTTCGGCAAACGCGCGGCGCTCGATGTGTTTCCGACGATCGTCAGGCATCTGGATGCGCATTGAGGGTGCTTGGGGAGTCCCGCTCCGGATAAGGCCGACCTCATTCGGGGCGGCCTTTTATCCTTCATCTCGCCTACCGTCAATCTTCAGGGAGTGCGGGTATATCCAGCTTGGCCGTTATCATCGGCTTCAGCATAGGGTGGTAGATCGCAAAAACGTTGAGTGCCGTAATGCCCAGGCGGCGAGCTGTATCTTCGCCCAACTCAAGGACGATACTGGATAACGGCCAATCCGCTCCCACAGTTCCGGCCTTAAACCGTTCGATATCGGAATCCTTTATCGCAAACACTTCGAACTTCTGATCGTCATCGTCAAACGAAACGTGTTTAGCCGTCGGAATCCTCGGGGCGATCGAGTGCGTCTGGATGTGGCGTTACGCTAATGTACGACTTTAGCTCTGGTTGGTGAGCGGCTAACAAGTTGAAGACCAAGCCGCCGATTTTGCGGGCGAATTCATCATCGAGCTTGAAATCTTCATCTGCAAGGGGCCACGGCATCACCAAAGCAGACTCAATACGCCGGGCGATCGGTTCGCGGTGTATCGTGCAAACTTGCAGCGCTTGATCGTGTTCGTCATAGGCGATCACTACACATCGCGGTAGACGTTTGTGTGAGTCAGTCAATTGATCTTCCCCTTAGACAATTTGCGTATCGTTGCATCGCACGCTCGCGACACGTGCCCCATGATGAAGGCTTTGCCGCATACCAAGCGGAACACTCATCCATGTCCGCGTTAAGTTGAATTTCACATTCTGCTTCCTCTGCCGGAGTGAGAAATACGCCAGCTTCCTGATCGGCATCGCCGACAGACATATCTTCGCTGTATTCGAACGACTCCGCATCACCGAGCGGCGTTGAGACGGGATCGTCGGGTGCATCCCATACATCAAAGTCGCTTTCTCCGGAAGACCAGGACCGCGTATCTCGCGGAACACGCGACACACGTTGCAGGTGTAACTGCGACGGTGTAGTCGCGTTCGATGGCTGCTGCGTGGGCTGGGTCAATGCAGGGGCGGCGCGAGCGTGCGCGCGGCGCTGCCGTTCGTTCCGTACTTGCCGAATATATTCCTCCAGCCGTTCCCGGGGCGGCGCGAAGATCAGGTTGCCCAAGCGTACTTCGTGATGAACGGCATGCACGACCCATTCATCGTCCCACATGTTCGGAGCATTGCATCCGGCGTCTTGCAGCAGCCCACGCAAGCGCGGCATGATCTCCCGATTCGCCATCCATGAGCGGGGGTGCGACCATTGCAAAAAATCTGTGCGCACCAGTTCCAGCGCTGCCTTAACCTCGTCATATTGCTCGCGCGATGGCTCAATACCGAACTCGAAGTAAAGAAAATGCATCTTCACGCGGAACGACCACCGAGGCTCCAGATATTCAGGTTTTAGCCAGAACACGACTGACCTCCACCTGTGAAAGCCGCTGCCCGTCGAGACTGCTTAACTTGGCCTGCGCCATGCCAGCTCCGTGAGTTGAACAAGACCCATCGTAGCCATCGGCATTGTGCAGAGTGTAAAGATCGGTCAATGCGCGCGCTAAGGATTCGCGCAGATGCAACGCAGCTGTAAATGACCGTTGCAAAGCCTCGTGACGCGGCCGCGATATCTCGCCAGCACCCGATAGGGTGCAACCAATTTTGTAAAGCGACCGTCGCCACTCCGCATGATTGCGCGCACTGACAAACTAGAACAGCTTGCCCGGATTCAAAATACCGTTCGGATCGAGCGCATGCTTGATCGCTTTCATCGCGGCCAGTTCTTCCGCCGAGCGCGAGACGGGCAGGAACTCGCGCTTGAGCAACCCGATGCCATGCTCCGCCGACACCGAGCCGCGCAACGGCGCGAGCATGTCATACACGAGCGCATACACATCGTGATGATCGACGCCGGGCACCGAGCACCCGTCGACGGTGACATGCAGATTCGAATCGCCGATATGGCCGAAGAAATACGATTCGTTGCCCGGCCACGCGCGATCGAGCGCTACGCGACAACGATCGACGAACGCACCGATCTCGCCGATCGGCAGGCTCACGTCGAAGTTGATCGGGTCCAGCTTGACGGGAAATTCCGCCGTGCATTCGCGGATCGCCCACAGCGCGCGCGTGTCCGCAACCGACTGCGCGATCACGGCATCGCGGATCGCTGATTCGTCGAGTGCATCGGTCAACGCGTTCGAAAAGCGTGCACCGTCGTCATCGGCATCGAAGCTCGCGTGCTCGATCAACGCATACAACGGATGCGGTCCCGCGAACGGCGAGCGCGTGCCCGTCAGCTTCACGCCGAAATCGAAGAAGTCCGGCCACATGATTTCGAATGCGCCGATGTCGTTGCCAAAGCGCGTCGAAAGCCTGCGCAGCAGAGCGACCGCCTGCTCGTAGCCGTTCAACGCAACGAGCGCCGTATGCCGCGACGCGCGCTGCGGCTGCAGCTTCAGCACCGCGCGCGTGATCACGCCGAGCGTGCCCTCGGAGCCGACGAACCAGTGCTTCAGGTCATAGCCCGTATTGTTCTTCACCATCTTGTTCAACGAACTGAGCACGGCGCCGTTCGCGAGCACGACTTCGAGCCCGAGCACCTGGTCGCGCGCCGTGCCCGATTGAATCACGCGATTGCCGCCCGCATTGGTCGCGAGATTGCCGCCGATCTGACACGAGCCGCGCGCGCCGAGATCGAGCGCCAGTTCGAAGCCCGCTTGCGCCGCTGCCTCCTGCGCCGTCTGCAACGTCGTGCCCGCGCGCACCGTGATCGTCGCGGACGCGCTGTCGATTTCCTCGACGCCCGCGAGACGATCGAGCGACAACGCAATGTCGCCGATGCGTGGAATCGAGCCGCCCGCGAGACCCGTCATGCCGCCTTGCGGCACCACGGGCTGACGCGCGTCGTTGCAGATCATCAATGCGCGCGCAACCTGCTCCGTCGTGCGCGGCAACAGCAGCGCGGCGGGCCGCATCGGTTCGTGACGCGTCCAGTCCGTCATCGGGCGCTCGCCGATCGCATCGCCGACGTGCACCGCGTCGTCGCCCAATGCGTCACGTAACGCTGCCAAAGTCGCTGCCAAAGTCGCTGCCAAAGTCGCGGCGAATGTCGATTCGGGCGCTGCCGTTTCTTTCCCTGTCATGCGGTTCCTCAACCTGTTGTGCCTTGCGTCGCCGCGAGCTTCTTCCGGTAGCCCATCGAACTGTTGATGCGGCCCAGGATGTAATCGCCTGCCGCGACGGGCTCGTATTTGCTGTCCGCCGATGCCGTGCCCAGATTGCGCGGATCGACGCTCGACGTATAGGTCGGATCGTAGAACGTCGCGATCGAATAGCGCTCGCGGCCCGATGCGTTGATCACGCGATGCAGCGTCGAACGAAAGCGGTCGTTGGTCCAGCGCGCCAGCAGATCGCCGACGTTCACGACGAAGCTGCCTTCGATGGGCGGCGCATCGATCCACGTTTCGTTCGCGATCTCGCGCACCTGCAATCCGCCGACGCGATCCTGCCACAGCAACGTGATGCAGCCATAGTCGGTATGCGGCGCGACGCCGAACTGGTCTTCATCGGATTGCGGCGGCTGCGGCGGATAGTAGACCATCTGCGTGCGCTGCATCCGCTTCGTATAGCGCGATGCGAAGAAGTGCTCGCCAACGCCGAGACCCACGGCCACTGCGCGCAGCAGATCGGCGCCGCATGCGCCCACTTCCTCGTAATACCCGTACAGCAGCGGCTGCAATTCGGGCATGAAGTCCGGCCAGTTGTTCGGCCCGCGCAACGCCTGCCCCGCGAGCACATCGGGATCGTCCTCGGGCAACTCCAGACCGATGCTGAAGAACTCCTTGTAGTCGGGACGCTTCGCCTGATACATCGTCGCGTCGCCGAGCGCATTGAAGCCGCGATGCCGATGATTCACCGCCGCGCGCCGCTTCGTCTCGACGGGGAACGCAAAGAACGTGCGCGCGGCCTGCTCCGCGCGATCGATCACCGCTTGCGGCACGCCATGATTGACGATGTAGAAGAAGCCGATCGTCGTGCACGCGTCGCGTATCTCGCGGCCCGCTCGCGCGAGCGCGTCTCGGTCGCCGGCACGCACGCCGGCCAGATCGACGATCGGAATGCGAGTGACTGGCTGCATCGCGAGGCTCCTTCATCACATGGATTGAACGGACGATTCGACATGCCGCCCGCAGCACACGAATCGGCACACAGATCGACGCACGAACCGGCTCGCGGATCAGCCCTCGAATCAGCGAGCGATTTCACGTTGTATATACCGCCAAAAGCGCAATCGCAAGTCGCGCTGCACGCGCGGTCATTCATCTGTAGAAGGAACAGCCGCTGCATTAGGGTTTGACAGCATGCGAATATTTTTTTCGCGCAAAAGCCGCGGTATATACTGCCCCGCATGACTCGCGCCCTATCGCTTTCGAGCGCGACACCGCTTTGCCAACGGGAGAATCTCATGGGTATCTTTGCAGGCTGGAAGTGTCGTCTCGCGATGGTGGCGTTCTGCGCCGCCGCGTCCGTGGCCAGCGTGAGCGCGCACGCGGAAGACCAACTAGCGAAGGTCAAGAAAGCGGGCGAACTGGTCGTCGGCACGGAGATGCAGTTCGCGCCGTTCGACTTCCTCGAAAACGGCCAGCAGGCGGGCTTCAACAAAGACCTGTTCGCCGAAGTCGGCAAAGAACTCGGCGTGAAGGTGCGCTTCATCGATCTGCCGTGGCCGAGCGTGCTGCCCGGACTCGAAGCGGGCAAGTTCGACATGGTCGGCGGACCGCTCACCGTGACGAAGGCGCGCATGGAGCGCTACACGTATACGCTGCCCGTCGCCGATGCCACCGACGCACTGCTCAAGCGCGCGAACGATACGTCGCTCAAGCAGTCGTCGGATATCGTCGGCAAGACGGTGGGCGCAGGCAAAGGCTCCGCGCAGCTCGATCAGTTGAAGGCCTACATCGCGACATTGCCGAAGCAGCCCGAAGTGCGCGAATACGTCGACAACAACCAGGCCTATGCGGATCTCGCAGCGGGCCGCATCGCCGCCGTCGCGAACTCGATGACGAATATCGCGTACGTCGCGAAGCAGCGGCCCGAAACGTTCGCTGTCGTCACGCCGCCGTTCGGCGCAAAAGTGTACTTCGCGTACTGCTTGCGCAAGGACGCAGACAGCAAGGCGCTCGCCGACGCGTTCAACGCCGCGCTGGTCAAGATGCACAATGACGGCCGCCTCGCGTCGCTGCAAAAGAAGTGGTTCGGCGTGACGATGGACGCGCCCACGACAATGCCCTCGCCCAACTATTGACGCCCTGAGTCGCGCGGCGCGCCGGCGGCGAATCACGCACGCGACGCGCCGCCCACATGTCCTTTGTTGCAGGTATCAGGCCATGTTCAGCGCCCACGTTTTCGCTCAAGGTTTTCCGCTGCTGTTGCAAGCCGCGCTCGCGACCATCGGCATTTCGCTGACGGGTCTCGCAATCGGCTTCTTCGTCGCGATCGGCGTGTGCTCGGCGCGGCTGTCGTCGAATGCGTTCGCGCAACGCTTCGGCGGCGCGTATGTGTTCTTCTTTCGCGGCGTGCCGATGCTCGTGCAACTGCTGCTCGTCTATTACCTGCTGCCCTTCGTCGGCATCAACGTATCGCCGATCGTCGCCGCGATCAGCGCCGTGTCGCTGTGCTCCGCGTCGTATATCGCGGAGATATTGCGCGGCGGCTTCATGAGCATTCCGCCGGGACAGATCGAAGCGGCGCGCATGCTCGGTCTTTCGCCCATCCATATGCTCCGGCGCATTCAGGTCCCGCAAGCATTCCGGATGACGCTGCCTTCGCTCGTCAACGAAATGGTGCTGCTGATCAAGGCGTCGTCGCTGATCTCCGTCGTCGGCGTGGCCGAGCTGACGCGCACCGCGCAGAACATCGCGGCAAGCACGTACCGGCCGCTCGAAGCGTATCTCGCCGCGGGGCTCATCTACTTCGTGATCTGCGGCGCGCTGGCGCTCGTCGCGCACGCCGCCGAGCAACGACTCGCGCAGACCTGAGGGCCGAACGATGCAGCAATTCGATCCCACCGTCATCACGCACAATCTGCAACCGATCGCCGCCGGACTCGCGACGACGCTCGGCACGTGGCTCGCCGGCGTCGCCATCGGCATCGTGCTCGGCTTTCTGATCGCCGTGCTGCAACTCTTTTGCGGCCGCTGGGTGCGCGGCATCCTGCGCGTGTATATCGAACTCTTTCGCGGCACGCCGTTTCTCGTGCAACTCTTTTTGCTGTACTACGGCGGCCCGTCCATCGGGCTGACGCTCGAACCGTTGACGGCCGGCGTGCTCGGCCTCGGCCTTTACGGCAGCGCCTATTTCGCGGAAGCGTTCCGCTCCGGCTTTCAGTCGATACCGCGTGGCCATCTCGAAGCCGCGTCGTGTCTCGGCCTCACGCGCTGGCAAGCGGTGCTGCGCATCCAGGTGCCGCAAATGCTCGTGCTGATCGTGCCCGCGCTGACCAACCTGATCATCGTGCTCAGCAAGGAAACGGCCGTGCTGTCGATCGTCACCGTGCCCGAGCTCACGTTCGTGCTGACGGGCATCGGCTCGGCGACGTTCGCGTTCGTCGAAACGCTGCTCGTGTTGTGCGTGTGCTATCTCGCGCTCGTCGAGCTGACGTCGCGCGCGGGCATGTGGGCCGAGGCGCGCATCGCCCGCTTCATGGCCTGAACGTCAATCGCAAGCGTGAACGGAAATCAAGGTTCATCATGAATGCACTCGTCGACATGCCTGCTTCCTCCAATCTCGGTTCGATGCGATCGGGCAATGCGCCGCTGATCGAAGTGCGCGATCTGCGCAAGCGCTTCGGCGACGTCGAAGTGCTGCGCGGCGTCGATCTCGACATCAACCGCTCGGAGGTGGTCTGCATCATCGGACCGTCGGGCTCGGGCAAGAGCACGCTGCTGCGCTGCCTCGCCGCGCTGGAGACTTACGACCACGGCGATGTGCGCATCGAAGGCGAACTGCTCGGCTATGCCGAACGCAACGGCAAGCGCGTGCGCGCTTCGCAAGGCGAGATCAATCGCGTGCGCCGCAACGTCGGCATGGTGTTTCAGCAATTCAATCTGTGGCCGCATATGACGGCGCTCGGCAACGTGATGGAAGCGCTGCTGCGCGTGCGCCATCTGTCGCACGACGCCGCGAAGCAGCGCGCGAACGCGATGCTCGAAACCGTCGGCCTTGCGCACAAGGGCGATGCCTATCCGGCGAAGCTGTCGGGTGGCCAGCAGCAGCGCGTGGCGATTGCACGCGCGCTTGCGATGGAGCCGCACATCATGCTGTTCGACGAGCCGACGTCCGCGCTCGATCCCGAACTCGTCGGCGAAGTGCTGCAAGTGATGAAGCAGCTTGCGCGCGACGGGATGACGATGGCCGTCGTCACGCACGAAATGGGCTTTGCGGCGCAAGTCGCGGACAAGGTCGTCTTTATCGATCAGGGGCGCATCGCCGTGCAAGGCAAGCCGCACGACGTCTTTCACGACGCGAACCAGCCACGCCTTCGACAGTTCCTGCAAAACTATTTCGACCGCAATGCATTCTGGTCGCGCGGCGGCGATAGCGCCGAACCCGTATGAACACGTTTTGACGAGGCACCGCGATGCCCGCCCCTGCCGTCCGCGACAAACTCCGCGCACGCGCGCTTGCGAAGACGCGCAAGCCTCGCGGGCCGAATGCGCGTGCTGCGAATGCAGCAGCCGAGATTGCGACGGCTTTCGCACCCGATGCGAAGAATGCGCAACCCGCCGCGCGATACGAGCAGGTCAAGCAATACATCCGCCATACGATCCAATCGGGCGAACGCCGCGCGGGCGACCGCATTCCATCGGAACTGGATCTCGTCGCCTCGCTCGGCGTATCGCGAATGACGGTGAACCGCGCGCTGCGCGAACTCACGGATGAAGGACTGTTGACGCGCGTATCGGGCGTCGGCACATTCGTCGCGGAAACGAAGCCGCAATCGACGCTGCTGATGATCGCGCACATCGGCGACGAGATCCGCTCGCGCGGTCACGAATACAGCTATCAGACGGTGCTCACGCAGCGCGAGGTGGCGCCCGTCAATGTGTCGAATGCGTTGGGCCTGCCGCCCGGCGCTTCAGTGTTTCATGTGATCTGCGTGCATCGCGAGAACGGTTTGCCCGTGCAACTCGAAGACCGTTACGTGAACCCCGCCATCGCGCCGGATTTCATCGAACAGGATTTTTCGGTGACGCGTCCTTCCGAATATCTGCTCAGCGTCGTGCCCGCGCACGATGTCGAGCACATCGTCGATGCCGGCCTGCCGACCCGCTCCGAAGCCGAGCTGCTGCAGATCGCGACAGAAGAGCCGTGCCTCACGCTGATGCGCCGCACGTGGACGAGCGGTGTCGCGGTGACCTTCGCGCGCTTCGTGCATCCGGGCTCGCGGTATCGGCTGGGCTGCCGCTTTGCGCCCGATACGTCGCAGCGGCAGGGCTAGCCCGGAGAAAAAAACTCAGACGTTCCCGGCCAGATGAAAGCGCGACGCCGGATGCCACAGCTGCACCGAAGTCGCGACATGCTCGCCGACCCACGTTCTGCGCCACAGCATCAGACAAGGCTCGCCGATCTCCATCATCAGATGGCGGCGCACATGCGCATCCGGCTTCTGCGCATAGATGCGAAACTCCGCGCGCTGGATCGGCGCAAGACGCACCATGTAGTGATTCGGCGTTTCGGCCGTGAAGTCCTGATCCAGATACTCGGGAAACACGCGCGGATTCACGTAGCGGTCTTCGTATTGAATCGGCTCGGCCTCTTCGTAATGCACGATGCGCGAATGAAAGATGGGGCCTTTCGCGAGCCCGAGCGCATCGACGGCCAACGGATCGTCGCTCGATTCGAGCGTGAGCACGCGCGCCGAATGCCGGTGCCCGCGCGCGGCAATTTCATCGGCGATGTTGCGAATTTCGAGCACCGTCGATTCGTAGCGCTGCGGCGCGACGTAGGTGCCCGAACCCTGCACGCGCGTCAGCACGCGTTCCGTCGTGAGCTCACGCAGCGCACGCGAAACCGTCATCCGCGCGACGCCGAATTCCTTCACCAGTTCCGCTTCCGAAGGAATCAATCCGCCCGGCTTCCATACGCCCTCTTCGATCTGCGCAATCACGTAGCGCTTGATCTGCTCATACGCAGGCAATGCTTTGGCTGGCGTCGTGCGCATAACGGCCGATCTACTGTCCTCTGTCTCCAGGTGCCCGTTTATCGTCATGTTCTCATCACCTCGTGGGTTGAACTCGCGAGCTTGATGCATTAGTTCAATGCATCAGTTCGATGCGGCAGCCGCGTCTCGTTGCGGCAACACCGATAAGCGCGCCGCCGAATCCTCCATGTGCGCCGTCGCACGCTCATCCGCAAATTCATGCGGCTGACTGCGGCGCCTGTTGCGCAATCGCCGTCGGATCGTTCGCGGCACGCGCGACAAAGCCGCCGTGATCGTCGAGCGCAGCGCGATTGCCTTGCGTCGCCGTCGAATGCAGATCGCCCGAGCTCGGCGGCAGCGGCGGCGCTGCTTCGCCGATCATCCGGAACGCTGCCGCCATGTCGTCGGCGAGCGGGCGATCGTCGCGATACGTCGGCACGATCGCGCGCACGCGGCGCCACAACGCGTCGGTGTGCGGCGCGCGCGGCGCATCGACGGATTGCAGATCGTAGGCTTGCGCCGCCGCCAGCAATTCGATTGCGACGATGCGGCCCGTGTTGTCGACGATCTCCAATGCCTTCAGCGCGGCAGGCGTCGCGTGACACAAATGGTCCTCCTGCAAGCCCGACGTGATGCCGCCATCCAGGCTCGCGGGCGCGGCCAGCCGCCGGTTCTGCGCGACAAGCGACGCGGCCGTGTACTGCGCGATCATGAAGCCCGAGCACGTGCCGCCCGGTTCCGCGAGAAATGCGGGCAAGCCGCTGACGAGCGGATTCACGAGCCGGTCGAGGCGCCGCTCGGCCATCGCCGCGACTTGAGCGATTGCCGTCGCAAGGCTGTCCATCGCGAGCGCGATCGATGCGCCCACGGCATGCGCCTGCGAATACACACGCGGCGCATCCGGCGTGCCCGCAACGATCGGGTTGTCGGTGATCGACGCCAGTTCGCGATTCACGACATCGGACGTCGCGTCGAGCACGTCGCGCGCCGCGCCGTGAACGTGTGGAATCGTGCGCATCGACAGCGGATCTTGCGTGCGCTGCCCGACCACGGAAGCAAGAATGCCGCTATCGGCGAGCGCATTGCGCATGCGTTCGCCGACGAGATTCAAACCCGGCGACACGCGCAACGCGAGCGAATCGGCATCGAACGCGGCGAGTTGTCCGCGCAGATTTTCGAAGCTCATCGCGGCGATCGCGTCGGTCCAGTCGAGCACGCGTTCGGCGCGCGCCAGCGCGAGCGCTGCGAGGCCCGTCACGCACGGCGTGCCGTTGACGAGACTCAGCCCTTCCTTCGCTTCGAGCACGAGCGGCTCGCGCTTCAGACGCCTGAGCGCCTCGCTTCCCGTGATCCGTTCATTGCCGCAACGCACATGTCCTTCGCCGATGCACACCAGCGCGATATGGGCCATATGGCTCAGATAGCCGACCGAGCCGAACGCGGGCACTTCGGGGATATAGCCGGCATCCAGCAGCGCGACGAGCTGTTCGGCGACTTCGAGTCGAACACCCGAGTGCCCGTGCGCGAAGTTGTTGACGGCGGCCGCGATGATCGCGCGCGTTTCCGCGACGCCAAGCGGCGCGCCGACACCGACAGCATGGCTCATCAGAATGTTGCGCGACAGCGTGCGCTGTTCCGACGGCGACACGATCACATCGCACAACGCGCCCACGCCCGTATTCACGCCATACGCTCGAATGCCGCGCTCGACGATCTGCTCGACGAGCACGCGCGCCGCCGCGATGCGTTCGCGCGCCGAATTGGAAAGCACGAGCGGCTCACCGGCCGCAACCGCGGCCAGTTCGCGCCAGTTCAAGGGACGGTCGGTACGGGTGATAGCCATGATGTTGCCTTTTTCGTGCGAGTACGCGTGTATGCGTTTGCTCTTGTTTTTATATGTCTCAGGTTCCGGCGCGGCGCTCGTCCTAGTTAGTCGTGCGCGAATGATGGCTCGACACGAATTGCCGGAAACGCTCGGACTTCAACTCGCCGAACACTTCGTCGGGCGTGCCGTCGCATTCCGTCTGCCCTTGATGCAGGAACATCACGCGATTCGACACGTGCCGCGCGAAGCCCATTTCGTGCGTGACGACAAGCATCGTGCGCCCTTCTTCCGCGAGCGAGCGCATCACGCGCAACACTTCGCCGACCAGTTCGGGATCGAGCGCGGAAGTCGGCTCGTCGAACAGCATGACCTTCGGATGCATCGCGAGCGCGCGCGCAATCGCGACGCGCTGCTGCTGCCCACCCGACAGATGCGCCGGATAGTGCCCGCGCTTTTCGGCAAGACCGACCTTCGCGAGCAGCGCTTCAGCCTCTTCGACGGCTTCCGCGCGGCTGCGCTTCTGCACGCGCATCGGACCTTCGATCAGGTTTTCGAGCACCGTCATGTGCGACCACAGATTGAAGTTCTGAAACACCATGCCGAGTTGCGAGCGGATGCGATCGACCTGCTTGCGGTCGTCGGGATGCATCTTGCCGTCCTTGCGGCGCTTCATTTTCAGCGTTTCGCCGGCGAGCGCGACGCTGCCGTCGTCGGGCGTTTCGAGCAGGTTCAGGCAGCGCAGAAACGTGCTCTTGCCCGAGCCGCTCGCGCCGAGAATCGAAATGACATCGCCTTCGTGCGCATCCAGCGAAATGCCCTTCAATACGTGATGGTCGCCGAACGACTTGTGGATGTTCTTGACCGACAATGCAACGGGTGCCGTAGCGTTCATGTGATTCTCCGGAATGGGCCGTCAGGGTGCGGCACGACGTGCTTCGGTAGCGGGCGGCATCGCGCGCGGCGCTGCGTTCACGGGCATCGCGCGCAGATGGCGCGACAGACGCCGTTCGAGCAAGCCGAGCAGACGCACGACGACGAAGTTCAGGAACAGATAGATCAGCGCGGCGCAGATGAACACTTCCGTTGTGCGGTACGTCTGCTGGATGATCTGCTGCGCGACGCCCGTTACTTCCCACACGGTGACGAGACTCGCGAGCGCCGTCGACTTGACGAGCAGCACGGCCTCCGTCGAATACGCAGGCAGGCACTGGCGCAATGCAATCGGACCGATGATCCGGCGCAGAAGCGCAAAGCCCGACAGGCCGATCGAATAGCCCGCTTCGATCTGTCCGACGGGCACGGCCATCAGGCCGCCGCGAATGATCTCCGCCGTATAGCCCGCCGTGCACAGCGCGAGAGACAGCACCGCGCACACATACGGCTCGCGCAACACGGGCCACAGGAAGCTCTCGCGGATCACGCCGAACTGGCCGAGCCCGTAGTAGACGAGAAACATCTGGATCAGCAGAGGCGAGCCGCGAAACACGAGAATGTACGCGCGCGCGAAGCGGTTCGGCAGCCAGTGCGGCGACACGCGCATCGTGACGATCACGAGCGAGAGCAAACCGCCCAGCACCAGCGATGAAAAGAACAGGCCCAGCGTGGTCGGCACGGCGGCGAGCAACTGGCGCAGCGTGTCGAACAGAAAGTCGAAATCGAAAGACATGTTGGCGCTCCGTCGTCAGTTGCGCGCGAAGTTGCGCCGGAAGGATCGGCCCACGCGTGCCTCCGCGTGATTGAAGACGCGGTTCGAGATGCCCGTCATCACCAGATACAGCGCGCCGCCCACGACAAAGAACAGGAAGTACTGATGCGTCGAGCCGGCTGCGATCTGGCTCGCGCGCAGCAGTTCGGCGAGACCCGTCACCGAGATCAGCGCGGAGTCTTTCAGGCTCAGTTGCCACACGTTGCCGATGCCCGGCAACGCGAAGCGCAGCACTTGAGGAATGAGGATGCGGCGCGCCATCGTCATCGTCGGCATGCCGATCGAGCGTGCCGCTTCGAGCTCGCCTTTCGATACCGCGAGCACGGCCGAGCGATACACCTCGGCCTGATACGCGCCCGAGATCATGCCGACGGCCAGCGCGCCGATCACGAACGGCGGCACGCCGACGAAGCCTTCGGCGCCGAACCATTGGCCGACCGTCGTCACGAGCGTCGAGCCGCCGAAGTAGAACAGATAGATGACGAGCAGTTCGGGCACGCCGCGAAACACCGTCGTGTACAGATCGCCCAGCACGCGCGCGGTGCGAAAGCGCGACAGCTTCGCGGCCGCGACGATCGCGCCGAATACCGCGCCGACCGCGAGCGCCGCGAGCGTCAGCGCGACGGTCATCAATGCCGCGAGCAGCAGTACGCCACCCCAGCCTTCCTGCCCGAAGCCGAGCGTCTCGATCAGAGCCATGCTCTACTCCTCATCCGTGCTTTCGTTGACAGATCCGCTTCGCCATATCGACGAAGCGGATCGCTCCAGCAAGTGCGCGCGCCGCTCGCGCAGCGACGCGCGGCCGTCGTCGATCAAGGCGTGACGTCGGTCTTGAACCACTTGGCCGAGAGCTTCTTCACGGTGCCGTCGGCGAGCGCCGCTGCAATGGCCGTGTCGAACTTCGCCCGCAGATCGGCGTCCTGCTTGCGGAACGCGAGGCCTTCGCCCGGACCCCAGATCGGACCGCCGATCTTCGGACCCGCCATCGCGATCTGCGCGGATTCCTTCTTGTCGGCGTTCGCGGCGTAATAGGTGACGTCGTCGAACGATGCGTCGATGCGGCCGTTCGCGAGGTCGAGATCACGTTCCGGCGAGGTCTTGTACACGCGGATCGTCGCGATGTCCTTGAAGCCCTCGTTGATGAACTTCGTGTAGACGGTGCCCGACTGGATGCCGATCGTCTTGCCCTTCAACTGCTTGCGCAATGCGTCGACGGTCGGCTGGTCGGTCTTCGCGTCGCCCGTCAGCTTGACGACGGGTGCCGACGGCGACGCCTTCGGCAAGACCTTCGTATCGGAGACAGCGAACGTGGCAGGCGTCGCCGCATACGGACGCGAGAAGGCAATGATCTTTTCGCGCTCGGGCGTGATCGAGATCGCGTCCATCAGCACGTCGAACTTGCCAGCCTGCAGACCCGGAATCATGCCGTCCCAATCTTGTGCAACCAGGTTGCACTGCAGCTTGATGCGCTCGCACAGATTCGCGACCAGCTCGGGCTCGAAGCCGCCCAGCTTGCCACCCGGCAACGTGAGATTCCACGGCGCGTAGCCGCCTTCCAGCGCGATCGTCACGGACTTCCATTCCTTCGCCTGAGCAGGCGCGCCGATCAATGCCGCAGCGCTCAGAACCGCGCCCAACACTGCCTTCGACAACGTAGTGCGGTTTGACTTCTTCACCTTCACGTCGAATCTCCTTTTCGTTTGAGCGGGTGCAGTCGCTTCCCGCGTGCCGGACATGTATAGACAAGTCTGCATGAGGTCAAAAATCATCGCAACTGGATTCGCTGAAAATAATTGAATTATTCGGGTAAGCCCCTAGAAACAGGGCTTCGCAGGGGCACACGCGTATCGGCACGTGCGTGAAGGGTTCGCGTCAGGCTGGTGCAGCTGACTAGACAGGTTAGCGATTTGCGCAGTGCAGGCGCGCACCGCGAGCGTGCGCCGCAAGCCCGCGCCGAGAGCGTGTGCTGAATTCGAGCCGCTGTGCCTCGCGCGCGACACGAACGATCGGTTCATACCTTCGAATGACGGCGCCGTACCTTGCGCCTGGCCCGCTCATCTCCAGGGCGCTGATTCATCACGCCCGCGCATTGTCGGCGCGCGTGCGTCATCCGGACGTTCAGCACACACACCGATAGTGGGTCTCCCGTCGGGCATTCGTAGGCCCCGAGCGGCGGCCGTCGCCTCACTACATTGCATGCACTCGCGATCGGTCGTGTCCGCGAGACAAAAAAATTTCCGCGTGCCGGGAATGAAATTCGAAGCCGCCGTGTTTGTGTCGATGTAGCAAGCAGATTCGAACCACAACTCATCGCAGGACAAAGACCAGACAGCCGTACCCAACAGTTGATTCAACAGTCGATTCAATTGTTGAAGTCGCGTTTTTGTAGCCGGACGTTAGCCTGATCCAAGCGGTTCATACCGAACCTTATTACTTCGGATACCGAATTTAACTTCGACCCGTTCATTCAAGGAGTCTCATCATGAAGAAGATCTTCGTTTGTCTCGCAGTCGCAGCCGGCGCAATGGCCGCTCCCGCTCTGAGCTTCGCGCAGTCGAACGGTCCCGTCACACGCGCAGAGGTTCGCGCCGATCTCGTCCGCGTCGAACAGGCGGGCTATCAGCCGGGCCGTGGTGACGACATCGACTACCCCGCCGACATCCAGGCCGCCGAAGCGAAAATCGCCGCGCAGGACAGCGCGAAATCGGGCAACGACGCCGTCGGCGGCGTCGCGCAGACGCGCACCTCGTCGGGCAAGCCGGCGCGCACCGCGATGGGCAACGGCGACAGCAACTGCGTCGGCCCGGTGAGCTACTGCAACGTTTTCTTCGGCAGCTAAATTGCGCGCAAGTATTCTCCATACCGCTGACAGCCGCCGCATGGAAGACGAAACCGGGCTGGGGCATCGTCGTCGCCGACGACAAGTTCACCGGCCCCGACGTCGAGCGCCGGTACTACGCGCGTGCGCATAGCCCCACGTCCGTGATTGCGGGCGCGCGCCATTCGGTATACGAGTCGTGTCCGCAGAAGGCGGCGGCCGTCATCGAAGATGCGGCGAAATACGCGCAGCGGTAATCGAGGGGATCGAAGCAATCGCAGCCGGCGCTTCACGCACGTCATGCAACATCGCGCGCCGGCCTGCGCATTGCCCGGATGAAAATCAGCGAGGCAGCGGGTGATCGCCTCACTTGCAGCTCAGTCGCAGCTCAATCGCCGCTCAGTTGCCAAAGTAGACGTCGCATTGCGCGCCCGTCGAGCACTTGCGCGAATGCGGCAACGCCTTGCCCGACGACGTCATGCCCGTATCCACCGAGCCGCCATATGACATATCCGTCGTCGCCTGCGCCGACGCATTCGCGTTGTTCTGCATCGTCGCTTTCGATGCGTCGCTGCTCTGCGCCACTTCATCCGCCATTGTCGCGACAGGCACGGCCAGCAACAGCGCGCCCGCCATCGGTAACGCCATCAGGATCTTCATGTCGAACTCCTTCCATGCAGACGGAACGCGACAGTCGACCATCGCGATCCGCCGGACGCTCATGCACCGCTCGCGTGACAGGCATCGTTTCGATCGTTTCGCGCGAGCGCGAAACCGCGCGCAGCAGCCATCCGCGCCGCAGCGTGCCATGTGTTGTGTACGCGATTGATGGACAGCCCCCGAGTCTGTCGGGCGGCGCAGCACGGCGCGAAGAGGCCGGGATGGAGTGGTTCGAATGCCGGCTGCGCAGAGAAGATCCGCGCTGCTGCTTCTGTTATAGACCTTCGCCGCGAGACTGCAATGGTGTGTCGTTGCGTTGCAATGCGACGCGCATCGGCAAGCGCTGCGCGCCGCGTCTGTGCGTTTTATCGCAGGTTAGTCTTCGCCAACTCGACGATTTCATCGCCGCGTCCGTTGAGAATCGCGCGCAGCATGTAGAGGCTGAAGCCCTTGGCCTGCGAAAGCTCGATGGTCGGCGGCATCGCGAGTTCGTGCTTGTCGGTGACGACATCGACGAGCGCCGGCCCCTGATGCGCGAACGCCTGTTGCAGCGCGCCTTCGAGTTCTTCCGAATCCTCGACGCGAACCGAGAAAATGCCCGCACCTTTCGCGATTTGCGCAAAATCGGTCTTGCTCAGATCGACGTTCGTGTCGAGATAGCCGCCCGCTTTCAGTTCCATCGACACGAAGCCGAGCAGACTGTTGTTGTACACAACGACCTTGATGGGCAGGTCGAGCTGGCGCGCGGTCAGCAGATCGCCGAGCAGCATCGACAGGCCGCCGTCGCCCGACAGCGATATCACCTGCCGCCCCGGATGCGCCGCCTGCGCACCGAGCGCCTGCGGCATCGCATTCGCCATCGACCCGTGATTGAACGAGCCGTGCAGTTGCCGCTTGCCGTTCATCGTCAGATAGCGCGCCGCCCAAAGCGTCGGCGTGCCGACATCGGCGGTGAAGATCGCGTCGTCGCCGGCGGCTTCGTCGATCATCCGCGTCAGATACTGCGGATGAATCGGGCGGCCCGGGTCGGAAGGCGTCGCCAGTTCGTCGAGGTCGCGGCGCGCTTCCTGGTAGTGCGCGGTCGCCATGTCGACGAACGTGCGGTCGTCCTTGCGCTTCAGTTTGGGCAACAGCGCGGCGACTGTCTCCTTCACCGTGCCGACGAGCCCCATCGCGAGCGGCGCGCGCCGCCCGAGCTGCGAGCCCTTCCAGTCGATCTGCACGACCTTCGCATCGGGCGGATAGAACGGCCGGTACGGAAAATCGCAGCCGAGCAGCAGCAGCACGTCGCACGACATCATCGCGTGATAGCCGGAGCTGAAGCCGAGCAGCCCTGTCATGCCGACGTCGAACGGATTGTCGTATTCGATGAACTGCTTGCCGCGCATCGCATGGACGATGGGCGCGCCCAATGTGTCCGCGAGCTTCACCACTTCGTCGTGCGCGCCCGCGACGCCGCTGCCGCACATGATCGTCACCGCTTCGCAGTCATTAAGCATCGTCGCGAGTCGCGCGAGTTCGCTGTCGGGCGGAAGGATCGCGGACGGCGCGGTCGCATTCCACACGGGCGCCTGCGATGGCCCTTCGCTCAACGCGATATCGCCCGGCAGCACGATCACGGCGACGCCGCGTTGCTCGATCGCCGTGCGCATCGCGCGTTCGAGCACGCGCGGAAACTGCGATGCGTTCACCACCAGTTCGGCGAAGTGGCTGCATTCCTTGAAGACCTCCGTCGGATGTGTTTCCTGAAAGTACCCGAGGCCGATTTCCGTCGACGGAATGTGCGCGGCAATCGCGAGCACCGGCTGGTGGCTGCGATGGCAGTCGTAGAGTCCGTTGATCAGATGCAGGTTGCCGGGGCCGCAACTGCCCGCGCACACGGCAAGCTGGCCGTTCGACGCCGCTTCCGCGCCCGCGGCGAAGGCGGCCGCTTCTTCGTGACGGGTGTGCATCCAGCGAATGGAGCCGACCTGATCGAGACTGAACGCCAAACCGTTGAGACTGTCGCCCGTCACGCCCCAGATGCGTTTGACGCCCGCTGCGGCGAGCGTCTTTGCAAGGTAATCCGCAATCGTGTTCCTGGCCATGAACGTTCCTCGTTTGCGATGAGTTTGCAATGGCTGTGCTGCTTCGGTTCACCCTGTCTTTCGGCGGCACGCGAGCGGAACTGGCAACGGCCTGACAAGGATGATCACAAGCGCGATCACCAGACGTGCGGCAAGAATCGATAGCGCACGCGTGCCGCGTATTGCGCATAGCCTTCGAGCTGTGCGCACAGCATGCGTTCTTCGAGCACCGCGCGATACGCGAGCGCCGCGACGAGCAGCGGCACGGATGCGAGGCCCCACCACGAGCCGAGCATCAGCGGCGTGCCGGCGAGAAACAGAATGGCCCACGCATACATCGGATGACGCACGTATGCATATGGCCCGCTGTCGCTGACCTTGTGACCGCGCTCAGCCTGGATCTTCACGACGGGCGCCGCAAAACTGTTCGCTCGAAACACGGCGCGCATCGCGACCATGCTGACCAGAATAGCAAGCGCACCGACGGCCTGCAGCCAAGGGCCCATCGACGACCAATGAAGGCGCCGCGCGTCGAGTCCCATCAGCACGAGCCACGCGCACCATCCGATCGCGACGCACACGAGAAAGATCTTGTCCCACGCGCTCTGGCCGCGCTGCGAGAACGAGCCGAGCCGCTCGGCGAGCAGCGCCGGGTCGTAACCCGCGAGCCACACGCCGATCCACAAACCGAGGCCGCCGAGCTCGATCAGATAGCACCACGCGGCCGGCCACGCGAGCGTATTCGCCGCGCCGAACAGCAGCACGCCCATGAAGGCGATCCACAGCACGTTCTGGATGACGAGACGCGCGATCATCGCTGGTGGCCCGCTCGAATGTCAGACGGGTGTCAGCCGGATGTCAGGCGGGCTGGGCCGCCGTCGACACGCGCCTGTAGATGTCCGCGACGTCGATATCGCCGAGCTCGATCAGGAACGTGTCGCGCAGGCACGTTTCGAGTTCGTGCGCGCTCTCGATGTGACGCTCGATCGCTTCGCCGTCTTTCGAGCGCGCGGTGAGCCGGTCGTTGAACAGCGTGAGCCGCCCTTCCGGCGTCACGCGGCACACGACGAGACTCGTCGTGAAGAACGACGCAGGATGCGTCGACGTGTACCAGTTCGACACTTCGTAATCGATCCACTCCGCGCGCTGCAGATCGAAGCGATAGGTCTTGAGCCACGTCTCGCCCGATTGCACTTCGAGATCGAACGCGCCTTGCGACGCATCGGCGAGACGGAACGGCTCGTGCGTCGTCTGCTGCGCGACGCCTGTTTGAAGACGCAACGGCGCTGTCAGCGTGACGGCGCCGAAGCCGACGTCGGCGATCCACGGCTGATCGTCGACGCTCACGCGCAACACCATATGCGTGCGCGGCGTGATCGCGTCGGGCTCGCGATTCCACAGCACGCGCGCGATCATCGGCGTCACGTCGAAGCCGAGCTGCATCAGCACACGCGCGAACAGGCCGTTCTGCTCGAAGCAATAGCCGCCGCGCCGACGTTCGATCAGCTTGTCGACGATCGCGGGCAGTGCAAGATCGACGCGCCGGCCCGTCAACGGGTCGAGGTTTTCGAACGGAATCGACAGCGGATGCAGACGCTGCAGATCGCGCAACACATCGAGCGTCGCGGCCTGCGGACCCGTATAGCCGATGCGCCTGAAATAGCGGTCAAGATCGAGTGTGCTGGACATCGGGTTCTCCTTGTTCGAGTTGGCGCGTTAGCGGTCGTGTCGTGCTGTTGTCGTCTGTCGCGTTGTCCATCGTGAGCATGCTGCGTAAAGCGCATGCCTCACGCAGCGCGATGCGTCTTGCGTCATCGAATCGAAAGCGTACCTTCATTGCTGCGTGCGATGCGAAAAGTCCCTATACGTCTACGCCCATTCGCACCCGATCGGTCATCGCGCGGTGCATCCACTCGCGACAACTCCACACGTCGCAAACCTCAAAAGCCCTTGAGCGCCGAAGTCGCAATAGACGGCACGCTGATACCGTGGCTCGTCGCGTACTGCACGGCCGCGCTCAGCGTCGATGCAAGCGACTGCAACTGCCCCGGCGCCGACTGCGCGATATACGACGCCGCCTGCGCCGACTGCGGATTCATGCCCGATTGCAGCAGCGACGAGGGGCTCATCTGCCCGATGCTGCCGAGGCTCGACTGCAAGCTCGAATACTGGCTCACGCCCTGCCCGAGCGACGCGAGGCCATTGGAGAACGCCTGCTTGTCGACGGGCGTCGACGATCCCGATGACGACTGGCTCGCGAATGCCTGCGTGAGCGTCTGTGACAGCGACTGCTGCGTGCTGCCGACCTGCGACAGCTGGCTCACGGAAGGCGTGCCGCCGCTCAACAGGCCCGACGCCTGCTGCGCCTGGCTCGCCGCGCTCGACAGTCCCATCGCCGATGCGAGGCTCGACTGGCCGCTCAGCACCTGCTGGTTCGCGCCGACGTAGTTCTGCAGAAGCTGTGAAATGCCGCCCGACGAAGCAGCCGCTCCCGCGTTGCCGCCTCCATTGCCCGACGAGTTGCCGCCGCCGATGCCGAACTGTTGCAGGTTCAGCTGCGCAAAAGCGCCGCTGCTCACGAACAGCCCCGTCGCGAGTAGCGCTGCGGAAAGAATGCGTGTCTTCATGGTGGCCCTCCTGTCATGTGATCGATGCGTGACGTTCGTCGCGCAAGCGTGTCGAGTCCGTCCCGACGAGTTGACGGGTTCGTCGATTGTGTCGCTTCGACACGCGGACCCGGCTCGCGTTCGCGTTTTCGTCAGACCCAAGGCAGCGTGGCAAATCGCGGGCCTGCTCCTGGAAAGCCTCACCCGATGCGAGCGGCAACATCCGTGACACGCGTACGGCGTAAGCGCAGCGTGCAATCGCGGATAGCGACACACAACGCGAATAGCGCTTCACGCCCTGACACGCGCCTCTCGCGGCTCGCGGACCGGTGCGCGCACCGACAGGTCCTGCACCATCTGCGCGGCGAGATAGTCGCAGGTCGGCCGGTCCGACTTCGCGCTGCGCGCGACGACGATGTCGAGCGGCTCGATCGTCGGCAAGCCCTGCTCGGCGCCGAGGATCGCGAGCCGCGACGGCACGCTGCAACGCGCGAGCGCGATTACCGAGAGGCCCGCATCGACCGTCGCGACGAGGCCGCTCAGGCTCGCGCTGCTGTACGCGGCGCGATAGCGGACGCGGGCGCGGTCGAGCGCCGCCAGCGTATTCGCGCGCGCGACGCAGCCGGGCTCGTAAAGGCCCACGGGCAACGGCGAGACGTTGAGCACGGGCGTATCGGCGGATGCGCCCACCCATACCATCGGCTCGCTGCGCACGAATTCGCCGCGCAGCTTGCGGTCGCGCGTGACGAACGCGAGATCGATCTTGTTGTCCGCGAGCATCGGCGCGAGCGCCGTGCTCTGCGCGCAGACGATCTCGATCTCCACATGCGGATACAGGTTCGAAAAGCGCCGCAACACCGGCGACAACAATGACGACACGTAATCGTCCGGCGCGCCGAGCACCACGCGCCCCGTCACTTCGGGCCGCACGATCGCCGACCATGCCTCCTCGTGCAGATCGATCACGCGCCGCGCGTATTCGAGCAGCGTGTTGCCCGGACGCGTGAGCGAAAGATTGCGCGTGTCGCGGGCAAAAAGCGTCGTGCCGAGCATGCGCTCCAGCCGCTTGATCTGCATGCTGACGGCCGCCTGCGAGCGATGCACGGAGACAGCCGCCTTCGTGAAGCTGCCCGCCTCGACGACGGCGACGAAGGTGCGCAACAGATCGACGTCGAACTCGGGATGCATGATTCATCAATCCGGCTTATGGAATTTCTCAATTTTATTCGTTTGTCACGCGAAGGCAAACGCACCGATACTCAAACGCATTCGACCACTCAAAGCAGTTGATAGAAAGGAGCCGTTCGCCATGCCGTCCCTGTCGCCGCTATCGCTCAGCCGAAGCCAGCAAGGCGCGCTCACGCTCGCGAGCGGCGGCCTGTTGATGGGCACGATCGGCGTGTTCGTCGAGGAAGCGCGGCTCGGCGCGCTGACGCTCGTGTTCTTCCGCTGTCTGTTCGGCTTCATTTCGCTCGCCGCGTACTGCGCGTGGCAAGGCTATTTCGCACGCCGCCATTTCACGCGGCGCACCGTGCTGCTCGCGATACTGTCCGGCGTGCTGATGGTCACGCAATGGGTCTGGTTCTTCGACGCGATCCATCGCACGAGCATCGCCGTCGCGACCGTCGTGTTCCATGTGCAGCCGTTCTGGGTCGTGCTGATCGGCGCGGCGCTGTTCAACGAGCGGCTCGGCATCGACCGGCTCGGCTGGATCGCGACGGCGTTCGTCGGGCTCGTGCTCGCGTCGGGGGTCGCGGCAACGGGTGCGCTGCAAGGGCATGCGAGCTACCTGATCGGCATCGGCGAGGCGCTCGCGGGATCGGTGCTGTATGCGAGCGTCACGCTGATCGCGAAGAGTCTCGGCGAACTGCGCCCGCATCTGCTGACGCTCGCGCAATGCGCCGTCGGCGTCGTGTGCCTGCCGTTCATCGCGCCGCTGGGCGCCGAGCATATCGCGCCGACGCAATGGTTCTGGCTGATCGGCATGGGCGTGCTGCATACGGGGCTCTCGTACGTGCTGATCTACAGCGCGCTGCCGAAGCTCACGACGCCCGTGATCGCCGTGCTTCTGTTCGTCTATCCGCTGACGGCGATCGCCGTCGATGCGATCGTCTACGGCCGCGCGCTCAGCCTGCCGCAGATGGGCGGCATGGCGCTGATCGTGGTCGCGAGCCTGGGCGTCAATCTCGGCTGGCCGCTGCTGTCGGCGTTGCGCATCCAGAAGCCGGGGCACGCGCGGCGCTGAGCGTCGCGAGCGAAAGCGGAAAAGCAAAACGCGGCGCATGCGAGCGCCGCGTTTTGCATGGAGAAAGCGACCGATTAAAGAAAGCCCGCTACTGCGGCAGATCCTCTCCCTTCGTTTCCGGCGCAGTTCGCACGGAGAGGCCGATTGGAAGTAGAGAACCCGTTACTGCGGCAACTCTTCACCCTTCGTTTCCGGCGCGGTTCGCATGGACAAACCGACCGAAGGAAGAGAAGCCGTTACTGCGGCGGCCCTCCGCCCTTCGTTTCCGGCGCAGTTGACACGGACAGACCGACCGGAAGAAGAGAAGCCGTTACTGCGGCAACTCTTCGCCCTTCGTTTCCGGCGCCAGCGGAATGATGAACAGGCCGACGATGAACGCAACCGCCGTCAGCGCGACGGGCACGCCAAGCGTGTGCATGTTCAGCACGGCCGCGCCGAGCAGGAAGTTCACGCCCGCGCCGACGAAGCGGCCGAACGACGTGCAGAACGCGAACGCCGTCGCGCGCACACGGGTCTCGAACTGCTCCGGCAGCCACAGGCTGAAGAGCGCGAAGTTGCCGCCGAAAAAGCCGAGCACGAAAAGCCACGCGATGAACGGCGCGAGCCCGTTCGGCAGATAGAACGCCCAGCCGAAGCTGCCGATGATCGACACGGCCATGCCCGCGAAATAGACGGCGAGCGTCTTCTTGCGGCCGATGCGTTCGGCGAGCGGCGGCAGCGCGAGACAGCCGAGAATCGTGCCGATCGACAGCAGGCCCGTCGCCATCGACGCCATCTTCATCGCTTCCGGCTTCGACATGCCGGCGCGCGCCGCAAGCTGGATCACGGCCGACGGCTCATACACGGCGCCCGCCCACAAGCCGATGATCGCAATGGTCAGCAGCGCGCAAGCGACCCACGTCCGGCGGCGATAGGTCCGCCCGAAGATCTCGCGCATCGGCTTCACATGCACCACGTCGCGCGCTTCCGCCTTCTGCCATTTGTCCGACTCCTTCACGCGCGTGAGGATCATGATCGCGACGAACACGGGCACGGCGCCCGTCAGGAACATCGCGCGCCAGCCGAAATGCACGCCGACCGTGTAGTTGAGCGCGGCGGCGAGAAAGAATCCCGCGTAATAGCCCGTCTGCAGGTAGCCCGCGCCCATCTTGCGCCGGTCCTCGGGCCACGACTCCGCGACGTAGGTGCCCGCCAGCGCCCACTCGCCTCCGATGCCGACACCCGCGATGAAGCGGAAGATGCCCAGTTCCCACACGTTGTGCGCCGTCGCCGAAAGCCCGGTGAAGATCGCGAACGTGAAGATCGTGCCCGCAAGCACTTTCGTGCGGCCGAAGCGGTCCGCGAGCGGACCCCAGATGAACGACAGCCCCCACCCGACAAGAAAGAGCGCAAACAGGATCGAACCGGCGAGACCGACGTTCGCAGGCGTTGCCGCATAGCCCGAGCGCGGCAGCAACTCGGTGAGCGCCGGCGTCAGCACCAGCGCATAGATGAACGAGTCCATTCCGTCCAGCGTCCAGCCGGCCCAGGCGCCCCAGAATCCGGCAATCTGCGACCGGTTGAGCGGTGTACGCTGCCGGATGGTTCCTGCCCGGTCCGATATCGATGAATTCATGCTCCTGCTCCTCCAAGTGCTACGGTTGGATTGCGTGACCGTCACGACGCAGCGGCTCCCCTGCATGCGGGAAGCCGCATGCACGAGTGGAAGCGCGTCAGCGCCGTGCCTTCTGAAAACCCCGGGTTTGTCCCGCTGGAAATTGTTCATTTTTATATATAATATTTGATGTCATGAACGACGCAACCGATGGTTTTCCCCTGGAGAGCGCTCCGCGCGCTCCTCTTCTGCCGACGGCGCACACGCCGCGGGCCAGCACGCCGCGCGTGATCGCGGAAGCGCTGCGCGCGGCGATCATCGACGGCACGCTCGCGCCCGGCGCGCCGCTGCGCCAGGACGCGATCGCGCGCCACTTCTCGGTCAGCGCGATTCCTGTGCGCGAGGCCTTGCGTCAGCTGGAAAGCGAAGGCTGGGTCAAGGTCGAGATGAACAAGGGCGCGACCGTCGCGCGTCTGACGCCCGACGAAGCGCGCGAGATCTACGAGATCCGCTCGGCGCTCGAA
This sequence comes from Paraburkholderia phymatum, assembly GCF_038900715.1. Classification (GTDB taxonomy): domain Bacteria; phylum Pseudomonadota; class Gammaproteobacteria; order Burkholderiales; family Burkholderiaceae; genus Paraburkholderia; species Paraburkholderia phymatum_A. The sequence goes on from NZ_JAYMRZ010000017.1 coordinate 212,475, forward strand.
AGCCTCGCGATCGCGCTTGCGATTCCGAATCACACGGCCGCGACGCTGGCCGAAGCGGCGGCGCTGTGCAGCGCGGCCGAGAGCGAGCCGGACCCTGCCCTTTACGTCACGCGCAACGAGGCGTTCCACACCTGCCTGTATGCGCCCGCGAACCGCCCGCAACTGGCCGAGATGATCTCGTCGCTGCACCGGCGCGGCGAACGCTATCTGCGGCTCAAGTTCGGCCTGCCCGAGTACAAGGGCGCGTCCGATGCCGAGCACGCGGAGATCCTCGCGGCCGTCGAGCGCAAGGACGTCGCGGCCGCTCAAGCGCTCGTGTCGGCGCACCTGCTGGGCACGGGCGAGTTTGTCTATCGTTTCTTGACGGAGCGCGCGCAAGCCGAAGCCGCCGAGGCAGCCCCGCGCCGACGGCGCGGACGGCCCGCGCGCACTCCATCCACTATCGGGAGTTGAAGCGCCGATGAATCAACGAGTCGAGTCAGCCAAGCTCGAATTGGCACAGGCAACGGGAGCGCCCGCCGCGCGCTCATGGACCACCAGGCGCGACGAGAAAAGACGCAGGCTCGCCGCGATCGAGCCCTGGCTCGAAGACGGGATTCTTCCCGCCGCGCGCATCGTCGATGCGCTCGAAACGCTGATCCGCCCCGGCGATCGCGTCGCGCTCGAAGGCGACAACCAGAAGCAGGCCGACTTCCTGTCGCGCTCGCTCGCGAAAGTCGATCCGCAGAAGGTGCACGACGTGCATCTGCTGATTTCGAGCATCAGCCGGCCCGAGCATCTGACGCTCTTCGAGAAGAACATCGCGCACAAGGTCGATTTCTCGTTCGCCGGTCCGCAGAGCCTGCGCGTCGCGCAACTGCTCGAAGACGGCCAGCTCGAAATCGGCGCGATCTATACGTACGTCGAACTGTATGCGCGCATGTTCGTCGACCTCACGCCGCACGTCGCGCTGCTGTGCGCGGAAAAGGCCGACCGTCACGGCAATCTCTACACCGGCCCGAATACGGAAGACACGCCGACCATCGCCGAAGCCGCTGCGTTCCGGCATGGCATCGTGATCGTGCAGGTCAACGAGATCGTCGATGAATTGCCGCGCGTCGATATTCCCGCGTCGTGGGTCGACGTGGTCGTGCAGGCGGACCGCCCGTTCGCCGTCGAGCCGCTCTTCACGCGCGATCCGCGCCATATCGGCGACTTGCAGGTGCTCACCGCGATGATGGTCATCAAGGGCATCTACGAGCCGTATGGGATTTCGTCGCTGAATCATGGCATCGGCTTCGACACGGCCGCGATCGAACTGCTGCTGCCCACTTATGGCGAATCGCTCGGCCTCAAGGGCAAAATCTGCCGCAACTGGACGCTCAATCCGCACCCCACGTTGATTCCCGCGATCGAGTCGGGCTGGGTCGACAGCGTGCATTGCTTCGGCAGCGAAGTCGGCATGGAGGCGTATATCGAAGCGCGCCCCGATGTGTTCTTCACGGGCAACGACGGCACGCTGCGCTCGAATCGCGTGCTGTGCCAGCTCGCGGGGCAATACGGCGTGGATCTCTTCATCGGCTCGACGTTGCAGATCGACGGCGACGCGAATTCGTCGACGGTCACGCGCGGGCGTCTCGCGGGCTTCGGCGGCGCGCCGAACATGGGACACGATCCGCGCGGCCGGCGTCATTCGAGCGAAGCGTGGCTCAAGCTGCTGAAGGACGAGGGCCCCGTGTCGCGAGGCAAGAAGCTCGTCGTGCAACTAGCCGAAACGTACAAGAAAGGCGGCGAGCCAACCTTCGTCGACGAACTCGACGCCGTCGCGGTCGGTGCGAAAAGCGGCATGCCCGTCGCGCCCGTAATGATCTACGGCGACGACGTGAGCCACGTCGTCACGGAAGAAGGCATCGCGCATCTGCACAAGGCGGAGGGCATCGACGAGCGCCGCGCGGCCGTTGCCGCCGTCGCGGGCGTGACGCCCATCGGCTTGCGCGCGAAGCCGGAAAAGACAGCGGAGCTGCGCCGGCGCGGCATCGTCGCGTATCCGGAAGATCTCGGCATCCGGCGCGGCGAAGCGAAGCGCTCGCTGCTCGCGGCGCGCAGCATCGACGATCTCGTTACGTGGTCCGGCGGACTCTATGCGCCGCCGGCGCGCTTCCGTAGCTGGTGACGCGATGGGCTCGCTTTCCATCTTGCGTTCGGATGCGGATGCGGTTCGCCGCGCGCGCGTCGAAGAGTTCGGCGGCCAATGCCGCGCGTTGTCGGACACGACGCTCGCTGACCTTGCCGTCGCATCGCTGATCGAAGAAGCGCAACTGACACCGAAGCCCGCGCTCGTCGATACGCGCGGCAGCGGCGCGCATCGCGATCTCGACTTGCCGCTGATGCTGCGCTCGGCCCGCGCGCTCGAACCGACGTTCGCGGCGCTCGCGCGCGCATCGCGTGGCCGCATGCCGTCCGCGACGCTGCGCGCGGAACTCGCGCAACTCGGACGCGCAGGCGAACAGGACATGATGCGCGCGACCAACGGCAGCAATGCGCATCGCGGCGCGATATGGATCGTCGGCCTGCTGGTTGCGGGCGCGGCCATCGTGTTCGACGAAGACGCGCCGCTTGCTTCGCCGGCGCTGCCGTTGCACGCATCCGCACATGCGCATTCGCATGCCGCGCGCGTCTGCGAACTCGCCGCGCAGATCGCCTGCTTTCCCGATCGCTTCGCCGCGCCCGCCGACAGCCACGGCGAGCGCGCGCGTCGGCGATATCGCGTCGGCGGCGCGCGCCAGGAAGCGCAGGACGGCTTTCCGCATGTGATCGGCGTCGGCCTGCCTGCGTTGCGCGCGGCGCGCGCGAAGGGCATCCGCGAAAACGACGCGCGTCTTGACGCGCTGCTCGCGATCATGGCGTCGCTCGACGATACCTGCCTGCTGCATCGCGCGGGCCTCGCCGGCCTGCGCACGGGACAACGCGGCGCGCGCGCGGTGCTCGCAGCGGGCGGCGCATCGACGGCAGCGGGACGCGCGGCGCTCGATGCGCTCGACGCCGAATTGCTGTCGCTCAACGCTTCTCCCGGCGGCGCGGCCGATCTGCTCGCCGCCACCCTATTCATCGACAGGCTGGCCCATCGCGCGGCCAGCGGGAGCTGAAACTGATGGAACAGATGACATTCGACTATCCGGCGCAACGCGCGATCACGACACGCGCGCATGTGGGCGTCGTCGGCTCGGGGGATCTCGAAGTGCTGCTGTCGCCCGCCGATGCAATGAAGGCGTCGGTGACGGTGCGCACCAGCGTCGACGGTTACGGGCATATCTGGAAGAGCGTGCTCGACCGCTTCTTCACGCGCTATGACGGCGCCGCGCAGATCGAGATCAACGATTTCGGCGCGACGCCGGGCGTCGTCGCGCTGCGTCTTGCAGAAGCAGTCGAAGCGGCCGAAGCGAACGGCCAGGGAGCAAGCGCATGAGCACGATGACGACACCCGCCTCGCCTGCGCTGACGCTGCGCGACAGCTTCATCGAACTGCCCGCGCGCGAGCGGGCGCGCGCGCTGCTCGACGAAGGCACGTTCCGCGAACTGCTCGGTCCGTTCGATCGCATCGAATCGCCGTGGCTGCCGTTGCAGGGCATCGTCTGCCAGGCCGACGACGGTGCGGTGATCGCGCGCGGCACGATCGACGGCGAGCCCGCCGTAATCGCCGCGATCGAATCCGCGTTCCAGGGCGGCAGCATCGGCGAAGTATCGGGCAGCAAGATCGCGGCCGCGCTCGAACTCGCGCTGCGCGACTGCGAGCGCGGCAAGATCGTGCGGCCTGTCGTGCTGTTCGAAACGGGCGGCGTGCGTTTGCAGGAAGCGAATCTCGGGCTCGCCGTGATCGCAGAGATCCAGGCGGCGATCGTCGCGCTGCGGCGTCATGTGCCTGTCGTCGGCGTGATCGCGGGGATGGTCGGCTGCTTCGGCGGCATGTCACTCGCGGCCGGGCTGTGCTCGTATCTGATCGTGACGAAACAGGGGCGGCTCGGCATGAACGGTCCCGAAGTGATCGAGCAGGAAGCGGGCATCGAAGAACTCGATGCGAGCGACCGGCGCGGCGTGTGGCAGATGATCGGCGGCGAGCAGCGCGTGGCGACGGGACTCGCCGATGCGCTCGTCGACGACGATGCGCACGCGATCCGCGCGGCGATTCGCAATGCGTTCGCGCGCGGCGTGCCTGCCGCGCATCGCAGCGAACAGGTGTCGGTGTATCTGGAGCGGCTTGCGCGGATCGATCCCGCGAACGTATCGCCGGAAACGATGCGTGACGTGTTCGAACCAGACGCAGCGGCCACGCCGCGCAAGGAGCAATGATGAGCGCAACGAACAACAACGCGACCCTGACGCGCGGCATGCGCTGGTTCAAGGCGCTCGCGGGAGACACAGCCGTCGCCGCGCCCGTCTGGTCCGGCGACGGCGCGCTCGGTAGTGCTCCCGGCACCGAGACTGCGCGCTTCATCGCCGTCGTGCCCGATCCGCACAACCGCTTTCCGCGCGCGACCGACAACGTCGTCGGCCTCGAACAGGGCTGGCGGCTCGCGCAAGCAGTGCGCGAAGCAATCGCACGCGATGCGTCGTCGGAACGCAAGCGCCCCATCGTCGCGATCGTCGATGTGAAGAGCCAGGCGTATGGCTATCGCGAAGAGACGCTCGGCATTCATCTCGCGTGCGCATCGGCCGTCGATGCGTATGCGAGCGCGCGCGATGCCGGGCATCCCGTCGTCGCGTTGATCGTCGGGCCGGCGATGTCGGGCGCGTTCCTCGCGCACGGCTATCAGGCGAACCGGATCGTCGCGCTCGACGCGCCGGGCACGATGGTGCACGCGATGGGCAAGGAAGCGGCCGCGCGCGTCACGCGGCGCACCGTCGAAGAGCTGGACAAGCTCGGCGAAACGATCACGCCGATGTCGTACACGATGGCGTCGTTCGCGAAGCTCGGGCTGCTCGACACGCTGATCGAAGGCATCGATGCCGATGCGCCGACCGATGCGCAGATCGAGCGCGTGCGCGGCGTGCTGGCTAAATCGGTGCAAAGCGCGCGGTCCGATGAACGCGGACTCTCGCGGCGGCTGCAATCGGACACGGCGAAGCAGACGCGTGCCGCGTCGATCGAAGTGCGGCGGCGGCTCGCCGAGCAGTGGGATGCCGCGTGATGCGCGTGTGCGCAGTTGCTCCATTTGCGCCCGACGATGCGGCCGCTCCAGACGATCCGCGTTGGCAGGCGCATGACATTCTGCGTTTGCATCGGCTCGAAGCATTCGACAACGAACCGGCGTGGGTCCGCGATGCGTTCGCGCGCGCGCCGTTTGTCGTCGTGAGACGGGCGCAAGTGGCGCCGGGTTTTGTCGCGGTGGGCGTGCGCGGCGCGGCGCGCAACGAGCGGTATGGAACGTGGGCGCGTTGCGACGATATCGAGGCGGTGGTGAAGCCGGAAGCGTTGCCGTCGGCTTCGACGCTTTCTGCGGATCGTCGCGCATTGCCCGCGCTCGTCGCGCTGGATGCGATGCGCCGCGAACCGCCTTCGACGCTCGCTACATTTGCATGGGGACCGACAGGAAGCGTCGGCTTCGAACTCGCGACCTTCACGCCGACCGTCACTTCGACGAGCGATCTCGATCTGTTGATACGGATGCCGAATCATTTTTCACGCGACGAAGCGCGGTGGCTGCAAGCCGCGCTCGACGCGCATGCGATGCGCGCCGGCATCCGCATCGACGCTCAACTCGAAACGCCGGCGGGCGGCGTCGCGCTCGTCGAATTCGCGTCCGGGAAAGCGCGTGTGATGGCGCGGCATGCAAGCGGCCCACGGCTCATCGCCGATCCGTGGACATGCGTTCATGCGCAGGCGGGTCTCTGATGCTCGCGTTTTTCTTTCCCGGCCAGGGCGCGCAATCCGAAGGCTTTTTGCATCGTCTCGGCGACCATGCCGCGATTCGATCGACACTCGATGAGGCATCGCAAGCGCTCGGCGTCGATGTGCTCACGCTCGATACGCCGACGGCGCTCGAATCGACCGTCGCCGTGCAGACCGGCTTGCTGATCGCAGGCGTCGCGATGCAGCGCGCGCTCGACGCCGAAGGACTCGCGCCGGAGATCAGCGCGGGCTTGTCGGTGGGCGCGTATGCGGCGGCTGTGAGCTGCGGCTCGGTTGCGTTCGCCGATGCGCTGCTGATGGTCCGCAAGCGCGCCGAACTGATGGAAACCGCCTACCCCAGCGGCTACGGACTCGCGGCGATTGCGGGGATGACCGAGCACGAAGTCGAACGGCTCGCCGATTCGCAAGCGCGTGACTCGAATGAGCGCGTGTACGTCGGCAACGTGAATGCGCCGCGCCAGATCGTCGTCGCGGGATCGGACCGTGCGCTGGATGCGTTCATCGAGCACGCGCTCGCGGCCGGCGCGCGCAAGGCGACGCGGCTTGTCGTCAGCGTGCCGTCGCATTGCGAACTGCTCGCCGCAGCCGCCGACGCGCTCGCCGACTATGCGCGCAGCGTGCCGTTTCGCGCGCCTTCGAGTCTCTACGTCGGCAATCGCGGCGGCCGCGCGCTGCATACGGCCGACGCCATCCGCGACGATCTGGCGACCAACATGCGCTACACGGTCCGCTGGTTCGACGCGTTGACGGTGATGGTGGAAATGGGCGCGACGGTATTCGTCGAAGCGCCGCCGGGACAGGTGCTGACCGATATCGTCCGCGAGCAGTATCCGGATGTGGCCGCCATCGCGGCGAGCACGTTGCCGTTCGACCGGCTCGCGCCGATCATTCATCGCCGCATCGAATCCGCCGGCTGAAACCGGTTCCTTATGCGCATAAATTCTTTTAATTTTTAATGCGCGTGTAGCAATCCGACGGGGCTATTTCCCAGGCGTGACGAAGCGGAACGTCAGGTTCACGCGCTCGCCCTGCACCTTCGGCTCTTTCGGCACGCGATGCCGCCATTCGGCCTGCGTCCTTCCGCGCATCACGAGCAGGCTGCCGCCCTTCAACTGATATGACTGCACGACGCCCGTCCTGTTGTGCTGCAGATCGAACCGGCGCACCGTGCCGAGACTCACCGACGCGATCACGGGCTCCTTGCCGAGTTCCGGCTCGCGGTCCGCGTGCCAGCCCATGCTGTCCGCGCCGCTGCGATAGCGGTTGAGCAGCACGCTGTTGAACGGCGCATCGCAGGTTGCCTCGACGGCCGATCTCAGATCCGCGACGGCGGGCGTCCACGGCTGCGGCACGTTGCGAATGCCCGAGTACACGTAGACGGCATCCCGCTCGCCTTGCCACGCGGTCAGGCGCGGCAACGGCACGCGGCCCGCGGGCGTGAACATCGAATCCTGCTGCCAGGCCACTTCCGCGACGATGCGCGCGAGCAACTGCGCGGCGGCATCGGGCGCGAGCCAGTCGGGTAGCCACATGACATCGGGCATCGGCAAATCGTCGAACAAATCGGCGGACATCGTATTGCGATCGCGAGCCAGCGCTCGCGAAGCCTCTCTTTCAAGGGAACAGGGTTATTATCCGACGTGCCGCTGAGACGCGTCAGGTGTCGGCCGGAGTTAGTGCTTTAGCACTTACTCCGGGCCCATGCAGAGCACTTACTCCCGTCCCATGCAACATGGTTGCCGTCCAGCTTGCGCTTTCATCCGCATTCAGAAACCGTACTGCTCATCATCATGACTCTTTCCGACGACGCACTCGATCAACTGTTCCGCACCGCCCGCACGCACAACGGCTGGCAGCCGCGGCCCGTCGACGATTCTCTGCTCCAGCAACTGGTCGAGCTCGTGCTGCTCGGCCCGACGTCCGCTAATTCGAGCCCGGCACGCTTCGTGTTCGTGAAGACGCCCGAAGGCAAGGCGCGGTTGCGTCCCGCGTTGTCAGAAGGCAATCTCGAGAAGACGATGTCCGCGCCCGTCACGGCCATCGTCGGCATGGACATGGCGTTCTACGATCATCTGCCGAAGCTCTTTCCGCACGCCGACGCGCGCAGCTGGTTCGCGGGCAACGAAGCCGCGATCGCCGACACCGCGTTTCGCAACTCGACGCTGCAAGGCGGCTATCTGATCATGGCCGCGCGTGCGCTCGGCCTCGATACGGGCGCGATGTCGGGCTTCGACAAGGCGAAGGTGGATGCGGAGTTTTTCGCCGGCACGACGATCAAGTCGAACTTTCTGATCAATCTCGGCTACGGCGACCACTCGAAACTTTTCCCGCGCAGCCCGCGCCTTTCGTTCGACGAATCGGCGCGGATCGTTTGATCGCTAGCGGTGCGAATCGAGGTTCGCCGATCGCGGCGCGTTGATATGCGTCGCGAGCGAAAGGCGGCGTCAACTGGTCAGCATCGCGACGTAGAACACGATCGCGCCGACGAGTGCGCCGACAAAGCAGAAGCCCTCTTCGGCCTCGTCGCCTCGCGAGCGCAGCCACGCAGCGGCGACGCCGAACAGCCCCGCCACGCCGAGCGCGACGAACACCATCACGACATAGAACAGCGCAGTGCGGCCCAGCTCGGAAAAATCGATGCTGCGCACGCCGTAGTAGACGCCGAGCGCCATCAGCGACAGCACGACCATTGGCAGCATCACGTGGCTGCCTTCGTGGCCGATGTGATGCTCGCGATGCATGATCTTTGTCGTTTTCATGTTTGCCCCCCACCTCGATCCGATATGGCGATCAAGCGCGCGGCTGTCGCTCGCAGGGCATCTATCGCGTTCGTTAATGCCGGGAACGGAACGCGGTGACTGCGGGCGGACGACAGTGCGCTCAATTTCAGAATAGTCCGTTCGTGCCCGCAATTCAATACCCATTTAATAGGCATGACGAAGAACTTGTCGCGTCCATCTTGCTGCATCGCAGCGCGTGGACAGCGCCTGATACCGCCTGTGCCGCAACATGGCGCCGGGCCTTCGGCAAGTGCGCGAAACTGCTTGTAGAATGACTGGCCGCCTTCCGTCTGCCGCTCTCCGGCGGTCGGCGTGCTTCCTGCGACTCGTGTCCCGCGCTGCGCCAGCGCCCTGCTCCGACCTATGCGCCGCCTATCGTTTCTTGTCCGGATCATCGCCATCGGCATTCTGCTGCATGTGTACGTCGGCATTCGGATCATTCCCGAACTGCCCGTCGATAACGCCGTGAAGTGGCTGTGTGCGCTGTGGCTCGTGCTGTCGGTGCTGCTGATTCCGCTCGGCATGATCGCGCGCACGATCGAACGGCAACCGCTCGGCGACCGGCTCGCGTGGGCGGGCCTGCTCCCGCTCGGCTTCTTTTCGTCGCTGCTCGTGCTGACGTTCGCACGCGAGCTGATGCTGCTCGTCGTGCTGATCGTCGGGGCGCTCGCGCCGCAAGCGATTCACGTCGCGCAATGGGAGGTCGATAGCGCGGCTGCGGTGCCGCTGCTCGCGCTGCTGTCGACGGCTGTCGGCTTCGTCAATGCACGGCGCCGCGCGCGCGTCGTGACAATCGACGTGCCGATCGACGATCTGCCGCGCGCGCTCGATGGCTTCACGATCGTGCAGATCAGCGATATTCACGTCGGCCCGACCATCAAGCGCGGTTATGTCGACGCGATCGTCGATGCGGTGAATCGACTCCAGCCCGATCTGATCGCGGTGACGGGCGATGTCGTCGATGGCAGCGTCGAGCGGCTGTCCGAGCACACGCGTCCGTTGTCGCGCCTGAGCGCGCGTCATGGCGCGTATCTGGTGACGGGGAATCACGAATACTATTCGGGCGCCGATGCGTGGATCGCCGAGTTTCAGCGTCTGGGCCTGCGCGTGCTGCTCAACGAGCACGTCGTCGTCGAGCACGACGGCGCGCAGGCGGTGATCGCGGGCGTCACCGACTTTACGGCGGGCCATTTCGATCCAACACATCGGAGCGACCCGGCCGCGGCGCTCGAAGGCGCGCCCGGCGACGTGCTGATCCGCGTGCTGCTCGCGCATCAGCCGCGCTCGGCGGAAGCCGCCGCCGACGCGGGCTTCACGCTGCAACTGTCCGGCCACACGCACGGCGGCCAGTTCTTTCCGTGGAATTTCGCTGTGCGGCTGCAACAGCCGTTCGTCGCCGGGCTTTCGCGGCTCGATAACCTGTGGGTCTACACGAGCCGCGGCACCGGGTATTGGGGACCGCCCAAGCGTCTGGGCGCGCCGTCGGAAATCACGCGATTGCGTCTGGTCGGCAGCGGCGCCTGAGCTTCGACTGAGCTTCTACCGATGCATCAACCAAGCTTCGACTGAACTTCAGCCGGGACGCTTCGATCCCGTTTCTATCACGCCGTGATCTTTTGCTCTGGCAGCATCGATCCCGTTTCCTGAAACCGCGCGTGCCATGCAAACGCTTCGCGCAACACGTGCGGCGTCTGTCCGCCGAAACGCAGCGCGTCGCGATAGTAGTCGCGCAGCAGATCGCGATAGAGGGGATGCACGCACTTGTCGATGATCAGCGACGCGCGCTCGCGCGGCGCAAGTCCGCGCAGATCGGCGAGACCGACTTCCGTCACGACGATATCGACGTCGTGTTCGTTGTGATCGACGTGGGGGACCATCGGCACGACGCTCGAAATCGCGCCGTCCTTCGCAATCGACTTCGTCGCGAAGATCGCGCACGACGCGTTGCGCGCGAAGTCGCCCGAGCCGCCGATGCCGTTCATCATGTGCGTGCCGCCGACATGCGTCGAATTCACGTTGCCGTAGATGTCGAACTCGAGCGCCGTGTTCAGCGCAATCAGGCCGAGCCGGCGAATCACTTCCGGATGGTTGCTGACCTCTTGCGGACGGAGAACGAGACGGTCGCGATAGCGCGCGAGATCGCCGAACACCTGCGCCTGGCGCTTCTCGGACAACGTGATCGACGCGCCCGATGCGAACGTGACCTTGCCCGCATCCATCAGATCGAAGGTCGAATCCTGCAGAACTTCCGAGTAGATCGTGAACGGCTCGAACGGCGACTCGACGAAGCCGGCCAGCACCGCGTTTGCGATCGTGCCGATGCCAGCCTGCAGCGGCGGCAGCGGAGAGGGCATGCGTCCGAGCGACACCTCGTGCTGGAGAAATTCGATCAGATGACCGGCGATCCGCGCGGTGTCTTCGTCGGCGGGCAGCACGGTCGACGGGCTGTCGGGCTTGTCGGTGATGACGATCGCGGCGATCTTCTCGGGCGGAATCTCGATCGCGGTCGTGCCGACGCGATCGCTCGGACGCACGATGGGCAGCGGCTCGCGATGCGGTCGGCGGCCCGGAATCCAGATGTCGTGCAAGCCCTCGAATGCGAGCGGCTGCGCGAGATTGATTTCGACGATGACCTTGTCCGCGAGAATCGCGAAGCTCGCCGAGTTGCCGACGGAAGTGGTCGGCACGATGCCGCCCGTCTCCGTGATCGCAGCGGCTTCGATGATCGCGACGTCCAGCTTGCCGAGCTGGCCGGCGCGCAGCATTTCGACGGTCTCGGACAGATGCTGGTCGACGAACATCACGTCGCCGCGATTGATCGCGCGGCGCAACGTGTTGTCCACCTGAAACGGCAAACGGCGTGCGAGCACGCCGGCATCCGTCAACAGGCTGTCGACGCCGTGACCGAGCGAGGCGCCCGTCATCAGCGTGATGCGCAGCGGCTTGCCTTCGTTACGCGCGCGTTCGGCCAGCGCGACGGGCACGGCCTTCGCGTCGCCCGCGCGCGTAAAGCCGCTCGCGCCGACGCGCATGCCATCGTGAATCAGCAGCGCTGCCTGCGCCGCCGACGTGATCTTGCCGCGCAACGCGGCACAACGAATCCGGTCTTCGTACATGAATGAAAGTCTCTCCGATGTCACGCTCGCGGCAACCGAAGTGCACGTCTTGTTGTGGGTGTGCGTCGTCCCGTTGCCGCCTGATGCCAGTTGATGCCGTATTGCAGGTGCTGCGCCGTGCCGCCCGGGTTAGCTGCCGAAGTACATCACGCAGTAGCTCACGGGACCGACACAGTCATTGGCCTTCTTTGCCGGTGCCGTGGCGGGACGCTGCGCCTCGGGTTGCGTGACGCGTGTTGCGCTCGCCTGGGCAACCTGTTGCGCGCCTTCGTCCGCCGGCGCCGTCTGCGCATGCGCAAGGGCAGCAGCAGACAACGAACAGGCAATCAGGACCAACTTCAGCGCTTTCATTTCAATTTCTCCATTTGATTCAGTGACTGCGGGAGCAGTGGTTCCAACTATAGGGCCGGGGTCCGCGCAGATTAAGAGGGCCAAACGGAAGGCATTCTTCCAGGTTGCGGCAAGATCGCGGCGCGCCGGGTCGAACCGGCTAAAGCGCATCGAATGGCGCGTCCTTGTCGAGCAGCGTCGTGCGGATGAAGTGCAGGCAACTGAGAATGCGCTGCTGGCCGTGGCGCTTCTCGCGATCCGCATGGACGGCATCGAGCACCTGCTGCACGACACGCATCGCGGCGCGCACGGCGATTTGCGCACGTTGTGCATTCGCCTTGTCGGGCCGTTCGAAAAGCCGCGCAAGGTCGCGCGTGACGCGATCGAGCGAGGGCTTCCAGCGCGTATGCAGTTGCGTTGCATAGGCCGCGCGCTCGGCATCGCCGCGCAGATCGATGACGGCATGGCCGACTTCGAGCGTCACCAGCATCCACCTGAGCGCGTAGCGGTGGCGTCGCGAGCGCTTGGGCAACAGCATGCGCAGCTGGTGCATCAGGTCGTGCGTGCTCGACTGGAAGCGCTGCGCGAGACCCGCGAGCGGCGCCGCGCAGGCAAGCGTGATCTGACTGCGAAGGTCGCCTTCGATGCGCGCGATCAGCCACGGCATCTGCACGGGGAAAACGATCGCAGCGCCGAGCGCGGTTGCGAGCATCGACACAACGATTGCGATGCCATTGTTGATCAGCAGATCGGGCGCGTACGCGACGACGTTATCGGGCGCGGCGAGCAGGCAGAAGAACACCGTGAAGCCGACGCCATAGCCCGAAGTTTTCGCGCGCGACGCGAGAAACGTCCCCGCCGCGAGCACGGGCGCAAGCATCGCGCACAACAGCGGGAAGCCGTCGATGGCGGGATACACGTAGCACGTGACGAGATAGCCGGCGATCGTCGCGCACGCCGCGCCGACGGACATCTGCAGCGCGAGCTTGACGGGGTTCGGCGCGGACGACGTCAGCGCGCAAGTCAGGGCCGCGCCGATCACGGCCATGCCGCCGCTCGGCCAGTTCGTCGCGATCCAGAACCAGCTGACGGCGCCGACGACAACCGCCGTGCGCGCGAACGTACACGCGACGACGAACCCGTTGGTCCGGCTCACGTAACGCACGGGCGGCCGCTCGCGCGCCGGGTTGTGATTGGTCTCGAGCGACGCGTAGGTGTCGATGTATCGAATGAACTCGCCGACGAAGCGATACAGCAACTCTCCCGCTGTGTCGAAGTCCGGCAGGCATTGCGGCTCGCTCGATTCCAGCGAACGCCGCGTCGCGCGCATTCTTGCCGGCAGCGTCGCCTGGAAGCGCTTTAGTCTGATGGCGATGCGGGCGGCATCGGACGAATCGAAGCGTCGCTCCGTGCGTGCGCCGAGCAATTGCGACAGCTCGCGAAAATACGGCGCAGTCGATTGCACGACGAGAATCGACTGGTTGTCGCGCAGACGCTTCCTCAGCTGATGCAATGCATGCAGACGCGCGCAGACGTCCATGAACTCGTGATTCAGCCTTGCAAGCACCTGACTGCGCGAGCGCATGCCGGGGTCCTCGAAGGCAGCGAACGCGCGGGTCGCTTCGAAGCCCACCACTTCGTCGACGAGATCCGCGAAATAGCGCTCCGACGTGCCCCGCTCGACCGCTCCATCCAGCACCTTCACGGCGAAGGCAGTAAAATCGAGATGCCTCAGTTGCAGCGCGTTTTGGAGCGCCAGACTCGACCGGCGCGGCACGATCAGCGCGCTCACCGCGGCCGAGCAGACGATGCCGATCGCCACTTCCGCGGCGCGCGTCAACGCGGCGAGGAACAGGCCGTTCGGCTGCATGACGGTCGGAATGCCGATCAGCGCCGCGGTATAACCCGCCAGCACGAAGCCGTACCACCGAAAATGCCTATATCGGACCGCCGCTGCCACACAGGCGCCTACCCAGGCCGTGATGCCGAGCATGTAAAGCTCGGGCTGTTGCGCGAACAGCGCGCCGAGCAGCAGCGCGGCGAGCATCCCGACGAACGTCCCGACGATCCGATAGAAGCTCTTCGCGAGCACCATCCCGCTGAACGGCTGCATCAGGACGAACACGGTCGTCATCGCCGTGCGCGGCTGCTGCAATTCGAGCAGCATCGCGATACCCAGCGCGAGCAGCGCCGCCGTCACCGTTTTGAAGAGATGAAGCCAGACGAGGCCGTCGGTGGTCGCCCACTCTGCGCTCGCATCAGCGATCGCCCGCAACATGCCGGCTCGCCATCCGGGAGTGGTACCGGACGACACTTGCTTCATCGCATGCTGGGGCTTCATTCGTTGAGACTGCGCCTGGCTGTTGTCGGAGGAGCGCGGCATCGGACATGCACACTCCCGCCCTGAAGGCGCCGATTGTAGGAGCCCACGTTGTGCGAATTAATGCGAGGCGTCGGGAACATCCATTGCAGAACACTCAACAATGGTGGCATGCAATAGGCGGACAATAACGGTTTGATGTCAGTCAAGAAGAATTGATGGATACGTTACAAAACATGCGGGTGTTCGTGCGCGTCGTTGAGGCGGGCAGTTTCACGGCTGCGGCTCAATCGCTCAATACGACGACGGGCGCGATGTCCCGCGCAGTTTCAGAACTCGAGGCGCATCTGCGGACGCGTCTGCTGAACAGATCGACGCGACGCCTCGCGTTGACGACTGCCGGTGAGAGATATCTGAAACGATGTCAGCAGATTCTTGCTGATGTCGATAATGCTGAAGAAGAAGCAAGTGGCGCGCATGAGCGGCCGTCGGGCGTGCTGCGAATGCATAGCTTTGCGAGCATCGGTCAGCACTATGTGCTGCCTGCGATCTCGCGATATCGCGAGATCCATCCCGAAGTTGCCGTCGAACTCACGCTTTCGCAGCAGATGCCGGATCTGTTCGAAGGCAGCGCCGATGTCGCTGTCGTGGGGGCGTCGACGTTGCCCAATTCCGATCTCGTATCGCTTCTGCTCGGGACGACGTTCAGCATCTTGTGCGCGTCACCCGCTTACATTCACGCGCACGCGGCGCCGAAAACGCCCGCCGATCTGCTGCATCACGACTGTCTGTTGCTCAAGACGCCGGCCTTTCCGATCAGCGAGTGGACACTCGACGGCCCGAACGGCAGCGAAGTGCTGGAAGTGAACGGGCCCGTGCAGGTGAATATCGCCGAATCGCTGATCGTGGCAATTCGCGAAGGCATGGGGATCGGGATGCTGCCGCTGTACGCGGCCATCGACGGGCTGCGGACAGGATCGCTCGTGCGCGTGCTGCCGGAATACACGCTGCAGAAGATGAATGTTTATGCGCTGTATCCGTCGCGCAAGTTCATCGACGCGAAGACGAGGACGTGGGTGGAGTTTCTGCGGACGCATCTGCCGCAGGTCATTGCCCGCGACGTCGCGTTGCTGGGTGAGACTGGAAGCCAGAGTGTGATCAGCGATGCGCTGCGGGCGGGTGATGTTGGCGTTGCCGCGCCGCAGATGAAGCATTGAGGGAAGGTGGTAGTTGTTGTGGCTGTGGCTGTGGCTGTGGCTGTGCGCTGTGCGCTGTGGCTGTGCGCTGTGGCTGTGGCTGGATGCGCAGCGCAGTGTGCGCACCTGGCGGGTAGCCTGAGCGAACGCCTCCTGGGCAGGGCGTTTCGCGCTGATGCGCAAGCGACCGCACTTGGAAAGGAATGCGGGCCCTCTGCGCCAGCGCGTGGCGGTGGCCGCACGGAGCTATCTTTCGGGAGGGACTGCCACGGCCGGGATCGTGGTGCTGGCGTTATTGGAGGCGGGCCACGGCGCACACGCCGGGCTATGACAGCGGTGACACGTTTTGCGCAGGCGGGGTTGCACCAGCCACGCCGGCCGGAGGCAGGCAAGAACGTAGGGCCGTAAACGCCCAAGCCCCGCCTTTTGAGGGGCGGGGCTGTGGTCTGGGTAAGGAGCCTGACGATTACCTACTTTCACACGGGCAATCCGCACTATCATCGGCGTGGAGTCGTTTCACGGTCCTGTTCGGGATGGGAAGGGGTGGGACCGA
>NZ_JAYMRZ010000018.1:0-187494 GCF_038900715.1 Paraburkholderia phymatum
ATTATGAAGAACCTTCCGGTGTTCGTCAACAGGTTTTTTGCATCATCGCTTCAAACCCTGCCGGCTACACCACCGCGCCGTTTCTGCCGCGGCCCCCGCTGCGTCGCGCCACAAAGTGCGCGCCCCGAACGAAGGAGGCGAATCTTAGGCCATCCACGGCCGAATGACAAGGGTATGACGGAAGTTTTTTAACGGCGGCTATTTGCTCGACGTGCCCGGCGCTTTCTCCACTTGCGCCACCGTATCGGCAGGCTGGCCGCTCGTTCTTGCCGCCAGCTCGCGGGCATCGGGTGAACCAATCGTCCAGTCGTGCAGCACGGTATAAGCCACCGCAAGAAGCGTCGGCCCGATAAACACACCGAGAAAACCAAACGCAAACGCGCCGCCCAGAATGCCCAGCATCACGAGGATCAGCGGCATGTCGCTGCTCTTGCCGATCAGGATAGGCTTGATGACGTTATCGGACATGCCGACGACCAGCACGCCCCAAACCACGAGAAAAATCGCCCAGCCGGTTTCGCCGCCGTGATAAAGCCAGATCGCGGCCGGCAGCCATACCACGACGGGGCCGCCCGGAATCACCGACAGGAAGAAAGTCGCGAGGCCCAACAGCGCCGGAGCCGGCACGCCCGCGATCCAGCAACCGAAGCCGGCCAGCACGCCCTGCACCAGCGCCGTCCCGAGGATGCCGTACACCACGCCCTTTACCGTGCTGCCCGCCAATGTCAGCAGATAGTCGGCGCGCTCACCCGCAACACGCCGCATGCCCGCGTTGAGCCACGCGGCAGCGCCCTCGCCGCCCGTATAGAAGAAGAAAGTGAGGATGATGCTGAGCGCCAGCATCCCGAGACCGTGCGTGACGGCGAGGGCGGCGGCGAGTATCCACTTGCCGGCCGGCGCGGCCAGCACGCGCAACTGCGCGACCATTTCCGAGTTGCTGCTCGTCACGCGCTCCCAGAAGGACTCGATGGTCGAGCCGACAAGCGGAATGCGCGCAACCCAGTCCGGCAGATCCGGCAAGCCAGAATTCATCAGACGCTCGACAAACGCGGTGATGTCCTTCGCATGCGCGCCGAGCGCAAAGCCCGCATAGACGAAGGGCCCCAGCACGACGACCAGAATGATGAGCACGATCAGCGTCGCGGCCCATTTACGCCGCCCGCCGAGAGTCGCGGACAATTTGCGAAAGAGCCCCCACGAGCTGTAGCTGAGAATCGCGCCCCACAGCAGCGCCGTCGTGAACGGCGCCAGCACCAGCAGCGAGCCGCCGACCAGCAGCAGCAGCGCGAACACAGCTGCGAGCCGCTCGATCAGTTGATCCGATTTCACCATGCGCCTCTCCCCGATGCCATTCCTGCCAGACCGCGGCAACCAACGCGCAAACGGCCAAACGTCTGCAAAAAAGTATAGGAAAGCGCCAAAGAAAGCAGCACTGATCGATGGCAACGCTGACGGAACGCGCCGCCGCCCGCCCTCTCGTGGCTGTGGAACGCCCGCGCGACGGGCCGACGACTGCCAGCAATGCGTATCGATAATATGTCGACGCAGAAAGGACTAGAATATATGGTTCTCTGCACACAACCTCCGGATTTATGCGCTCGCGAATCGCCAAACGTCTCCCTCCCGACGCCGACAAGCTGGTCGGTCTTTCGCTCGCGCTTTTCGCGTCGGGCAGCCGTACCGAGGATCGCTTCTGGGAAGCCAAGCTGGACGCGCTGCTCGCAAAAATAGTCCGCAACGGCAACCAGACGACCCTCGACGCCGCGCTTGACCATCTTCAGCAGAATCATCCGGACGCCTATGGCGCCCTCGCTGACATGGCCGAAACGCATAGCGAATCGCTGACCGTCGAGCACGACGGCGTCCAGTACGAAGCGCTGCTGATCGCCGCGCCCGTGCTGGCGTGGACGCGTTATGTGATTCCGTCGGGCTCGCTCAAGGGCGATGCCGCCGACGCGCTGCGCGCGCATCTGCAGGCGCATGTGCTGGCCGATGGCACCCGCATCGCGATGGCGCCTTTCATGTATAGCATCGACCAGTTGCCGCGTCACCACGTCGAAACGTGGCGTCTCGCGCAGCAACTCGCGCAGGCGGCCGTCGGCGGCGGCAACGCGAAGATCAACTTCGGCGAGTTGCCGGAAACGTCGCCCATTCTTGCCGATCCGCGCTTCCTGCTGGCCGTCGTCGCGGCGCCCGTCGGCGCGCCCGTGTTCCGCTGGCAGGAAGAAGAGCACGGCTCGCGCATCGAGCGCAGCCAGTGTCTCGAGCAATGGGCGACGCAAGGCGGCGCGAACCTGGCCGTCGTGCTGCCGGGCTGCGAGTTCGAATGCCTGCTGCCGGATGCGTACTACTCGGCCTGCCGCGATGCCGACGAGCGCGTGCGCCCGCACACCGTGCGCACGGCGGTGCGCTATCTGTTCGACACGATCGGCGCGATGCCCGACGAATTGCGCGCGGTCGTCGCGGGCTTCGGCGAGCGGCGCATCGACGAATACCGCATCGGCTTCACGCGCCGCGGCAGCAACGATGTCATCTACGGCGTCGTGTGGCCACTGTATGGCCGCGAAAACGGCGACCCCGGCATCGACGAAGAACCGCAAGAAGCAATGGCAAGCGACGGCCCGCTCGAAGACATCGTCGCGCTGCTGAAAGAAACGGGCATCACCGATATTCGCCGTCACGCGGGCCGCTTCGAGCCGGAATATTGTGACGACTGCGGCGTGCCGCTTTATGCGGATCCGCTCGGCGAGATCGTTCACGCTGAAATGCCCGAAGATGCCGAGCCCGCACAACCGCATTTCCACTGATCACTTCAGAATTTTCTCTGCATCGAATCAAGCCCCGCTGAATGCGGGGCTTTTTTCATGGCACTCGTCCTATGCCATCCGGACAGGCCGTCACGAGAGAGGGAATTTGTCATCATCGTTGCGATGGTGCATCGCTGTACGACGACAATCTCGTCGCGTGCAACGCGCCGCCACGACAGACAGATCAGGAGGCAATGCATGCGATTTTCAGTTCTCAACTCGGACGCCGAACGCAGGGAAGGACTCAAGGCGCTTCTGCGGCAAATCGACCGACAGGCACGCTTCGGTGAAGCGCAGGACTGGCCACAGGCGGAGCGCACGTTGCGGCGCCTCGAGCCGGATCTGCTCGTGATCGACTGGGAAGACTGGATGTCGCCCGCCGACGCACGCGCGTTGCTCGCGAATCATCCGGGCTTGCCCGTCGCCGTGCTGGTCGACGATATATCGCCGGCCCACGTGCGCGCGCTCGTCGAAAAAGGCGTGCTCGGCGTCATTCCGCGCACGACCGATCCCCGCGTGATCGTGCGCGCACTCGAAATGGTTCTGCTCGGCTGTCACTACATCCCGGCCGGCGCGTTGTCGCTCGATGCGCCGACGCACGGCAGCAAGCTCGCGCGTCAGCGCACGGAAGCGCGCTCTCTCGAACTGATCGCAACGACGCCGAAGCGGCCGCGCTTTGCAGGCGGCCTTTCGCCGCGACAGGAACAGATCATGCGCTGCGTCCATATGGGCAGCACGAATAAAATGATCGCACGCGCACTAGGCATCAGTGAGGGCACCGTGAAAATCCATCTGGCGACGATCTTCCAGCAACTCGGCGCGCCGAACCGCGCAGCCGCCGTGGCCATCTACAACGGCTGGCTCACCGCGCAGCTCGAAGTGCTGCGCAGCGGACACAATCGCATCCCACGCCCCGCGCGCGTGACGTCGAACGTCGCGCCATTGCGTCAGCGCAAGCCGCGCACGTTCCGTTATCCGTTGCCCGCCAACGACAACCCCAACGCGCTGCCGATGGCGGCCGAAGCGACGACGCCTTACGCTGCGCGCCGCAAGAGCCGCGCATCCGACGACGGCGATGTAAAGGTCGAAAGGAAGCAACCGTGAATCGACATAAAACGTTGCTGGCACGGAATCCGCTCACACCTTTGGGCCTTCAACGAGTAATATGAAGACATGGGTTTCCTCTATACGCCGCTTCCGTTGTGGGTCGCTGTCGGTGGCTGGATCGCCGCTGTGGCTCTGCTCGCGCTTACGTTCTGGAAGAACCCGTTCAAGCGATTGCAGGAACCCGTGCTTCAGCATGTATGGCTCGCAATCATCGTGGCCGTCTCGGTGCTGTGGGCGACTAACGCATGG
Source organism: Paraburkholderia phymatum (assembly GCF_038900715.1). Classification (GTDB taxonomy): domain Bacteria; phylum Pseudomonadota; class Gammaproteobacteria; order Burkholderiales; family Burkholderiaceae; genus Paraburkholderia; species Paraburkholderia phymatum_A. The sequence goes on from NZ_JAYMRZ010000018.1 coordinate 4,164, forward strand.
CTCGAAGACGGCACCGTGATTCACCTGCTCGGCGCAACGCTTGTCGTCACGTTGTTCGACTGGGGTCTTGCGCTGATTGCGATGGCCGTCGTCACGGGCCTCGCCGCCGTCGTCTTCGATGCACCGTGGCAAGGCATCGCGCTTACGTTCCTTGTATTCGGCGCAGTGCCCGTCGGCGTGTCGACGCTACTGCAGCGCGCGAGCATCGCATGGCTGCCGCGCAATCTGTTCATGTTCATCTTCGGGCAGGGCTTCGTGTCACCTGCGATTGCCGTTTCGGTCGCATCGGCGGTTGCACTGGGAACGCATATCGCGCTTGCCGATGGTTCGATGTCCGTTATTCCGGCCGGCTATGCGTTTAGCGTGTTCCTGCTTGCCTCGGGCGAATCGTGGTTCACGGGCATGTCGACTGCGTTGATCGCCGTCTATCGTCCCGCGTGGGTTACGACTTATGATGTGCGGCGCTATCGCCTCGGCGGCCCACGCACCTGAGCGCTTCGTCAATCAACCTTCGATGTCTGAAACGCGCGCGCTCACGCGTCTGCCAGGCCGACACGCAAGCAGCACAGGCCCACCGATCTCTCCTCGAGTTGCCTCCATACGACGCCGCAAAATATTTCTACCAGGATTGAACTCAACCCCGTCGACGGGCATCTTATTTGCCTGAAGTCTCCACAGCATTTCACAGCATTTTTCACCCAGATAGATGGAACGCACCAACGCACCGCGCCGATTGCTGCGGTTGGTCGGCCGGTTAGCGGTGTGGGCGGCGAGCGCGTCGCTCGTGTGCGCTATGCCCGCCTTCGCCGATCAACTTGGGCAGCACAACGACCTCGTCAACAAATTCATCAACGAAATGCACGCCGATCCGCTCGTTGCGGATTGCGCCGCGCATGGCGATTTCGTCGCGAGCACGTCGACGGCTTTCGATCACGTCGAGTTTCCACCCAGCTCGTTTGATAGCGCGCATGCGGCCATCACGCCCTGGAACGATTCGTTCGACGAAGGCAAGCAGAAGGTCAAGGTCGACAACATCGTGACCGTCGAAGGCCTCGGCATTCCACAAGGCGGTGGCGATCCGTCGCAACTCAAGTTCCGCTGCGGCTATGTCGGTCCGCAGATGCTCGCGTTCAGCTGGAACGATCCCGTGCCGCCGTTGCACGCGCGTAGCGCAGCATCGTCGGGCTCGCACGGCGCGAAAGGCAAGCACGCGGCCGGCGGCAAGGGCTCGAAGAAAAAGTCAGGCGGAAAATCGACGAAGGGCGGCGCAGCCAGCAAACCGGCCACCAAGAAGACCAGCAAATCGTCGGGCAAGGCGGTGACGGCCAAGAGCAGCGCGACGAAGAGCAATGCCTCGAAGGCAAGCACGAAGAAGTCGGCGGCGAAGAAAAAGCAATGACGCTTGCGTAACGGCAGCGTCGAACGTCCGATCAAACGAGCAGCAAAAAGCGAGGCCACACATCACGCGTGGCCTCGCTTTTTTGCATACCCTTTTTTGCATACCTTTACTACGCGCATCAAACGATGCGCGTAACTGGCGAACCGCCGTCAGGCAAACGCCTCCATATGCCAGAGGATCGCCTGCAACATCGACGCGCCGAGCGATGCGCTGCGCTCGCCGTTCCAGCCGACGCGCTCGTCGGGCAGATTCGCGTTGTCCTTGAACGGCATCTCCAGCGTCAGCGACAGGCAGCCGAACTCGTTGCCGACGTACTTCGACGCGAGCTTGAGCGCATCCTGCCGATACTTGCTCGCTTCGTAACCGTACTTGTCCTGGAAGTCAGGACTCGCGCGCTTGAAGCCCTCTACAAACGCCGTCTGTTCCTGCCGTTGCCTCTCGGTAAAGCCTGGCAACATCTCGGAGCCCGCGACGAACACATACGGCAGCGCTTCGTCGCCGTGAATGTCGAAGAACAGATCGCAACCGGTCGCATGAATCGCGTCGCGCACGAGCAGCACCTCGGGACTGCGCGCCGCGTCAGGCTCCATCCATTCGCGATTCAGGTTCGCGCCCGCCGCATTCGTGCGCAGATTGCCGTGCACGCTGCCATCGGGATTCATGTTCGGCACGATAAAGAAATCGGCGTAATCGTAGAGCTTGCGCGCGACGGGGTCGCCCGACCAGTCGCCCCACCCCGCGAGCCGCTTCACCAGCCCTTCGACAAACCATTCGGCCATCGTCTCGCCCGGATGCTGGCGAGCGATGATCCAGATTTTTTTCTTGGGCTTCAGCGTGCCGTCGCCGAGCAGCGTCGGCGTGCCGAGCGTCAGCAGCGACATCGGCCGGCCTTCGACGGTCTTGCCGAGTTCCGTCAGCGCGGCATGCGGCATCTGCTGGACGGCGCCGAGAAATTCCGAGTGGCGCTCTTCGCTATACGGCTCGAAGTACGCGTAATGGATGCTGTCGAAATCGGGCGTGTGATCGATGGTGAGCACGCGGCCGTCGTACGCGGTCGGCACGCGGAACCAGTTCACGCGGTCGTAGCTCGCGCACGCCTGATAGTTGCGCCAGCCTTCGGCGAACGCGCAGTCGGCGGCATTCTCGAACGTCATCACGCAGCGCTCGCCGCGCGCGCCCGTCAGACGGAAATAGAACCACTGCGCAAAGTCGGCGTGGCTGTCGGGGCGCACGCGCAAACGGATGTTGTCGGCCTGTTCGCACGACAGGACTTCGATCGCGCCGGCGTCGAAGTTGCTCGTAATGGATAACGTCATGATCTCTTTCCTGCTCTTTTTGGCGCGGCGTCAGTCCGCGATGCGCCGGCGAAATACGTAAGTGGAATCGTTCGATGCCGCGGCGTCGAACGCATAGCCTTCGGCATCGAAGCCCTTGAGTTGCTCCGGCGCATCGAGGCGGTGTTCGACCGCGAAGCGCGCCATCAGACCGCGCGCGCGTTTCGCGTGAAAGCTGATGATCTTGTAGCGGCCGCCCTTCCAGTCCTCGAACACGGGCGTGACGACGGGCGCAGCGAGCAGCTTCGGCTTGACGGACTTGAAGTATTCCGTCGACGCGCAATTGATCAGCACGCGCGAATTACCCGGCTTTTTCTCCAGTTGCCGGTTGAGCGCCTGCGTGATGCGCTCGCCCCAGAACGCGTACAGATCCTTGCCGCGTTGATTCGCAAAGCGAGTGCCCATTTCGAGCCGATACGGCTGCAACAGGTCGAGCGGACGCAAGAGCCCATACAACCCCGACAGCACGCGCACATGTTGCTGCGCGTAGTCGAGATCGGATGCGGAGAGCGACTTCGCGTCGAAGCCTTCATACACGTCGCCGTTGAATGCGAGCACGGCCTGCTTCGAATTGGACGCGTCGAACTTCGGCGACCAGTCGGCGTAACGCTGAAAGTTCAGATGCGCGAGTTGATCGGAAATGTCCATCAGCGACGCAATGTCTTGCGGCGACAGACGGCGCAGATCGCCGATCAGTTCGGCGGCGTCATCGACAAAATCGGGGATCGTGTGCTTCTTGACGTGCGGCGGGGTGTCGTAGTCGAGCGATTTGGCCGGCGACAGAACGATTATCATAGAGGCTTTCAGGCACGCCGTGCCTGGCGGTCAAAGACGAAAGCCAGATTGTAACGAATGCCCGAAACCCCTGCCTTGCCTCAACAGAACGCCTTCGCAGCCACGCCCGCTGTCGTGCTCGACTCGAACGTGTGGATCGACATTCTCGTGTTCGACGATCCGCACACGCGCCCCATTCTCGCCGCGCTCGAACGCGGCGCGTTGCGCGCGCTGATCGACGCGCGGTGTCTCGCGGAACTGACGCACGTGCTCGACTATCCGCAGTTCGAAAAGCGCGCCATCGACAAAGCCGACGCGCTCGCGAGGCTCGCGCGGCTGTCGACACTCGTCGAGCCGCCCGTTCCCGCTGAAAACGCCGATCAAGCCGATAACGCCGGAGACACGCGCCCGTTGCCTAAATGCAAGGACCGCGACGATCAGAAATTCCTCGAGCTTGCGCATGCAATGCAGGCCGACTGGCTGATTTCGAAGGATCGCGCGGTGCTGAAGCTCGCGAAACGGATCGCGCGCGATTTCGGTTTCCGGATTGCGCAGCCCGCGCCGTTCGTCGCCGAGTGCGCGCTCGTCAGTGGCGAGCCCGTCGCGGCCTGAGGCCGGGCCTGAAGCCGTCCCACAGCCGAGGCCCATACGCTTCGAGCCCGGCTCGCGGATGCGCCGCGCAGATTTTCCCTACAATCGAGCATCACACCCGACCCAAACGGCATCGATGACCGCGGCCTCGGCAACCGGGCGCCGCATTCGGACCGCGAAATGAACGCACCGCACGACACGACGATCACGCCTATGACGACCACGCCCCCTTCGTTCCCCTCCCGCCTGCCGAACGTCGGCACGACTATCTTCACCGTGATGAGCGCGCTTGCCGTCGAAAAGGACGCGGTCAATCTCGGCCAGGGCTTTCCGGATTTCGATTGCGATCCGCGCATCGTCGAGGCGGTGTCGAACGCGATGCGCGAAGGTCACAACCAGTATCCGCCGATGGCGGGCGTCGCACCGCTGCGCCAGGCCATCTCGGACAAGATCTCAAGCGTATACGGCCGTCGCTACGACGCGACCACGGAAATCACGGTAACGGCAGGCGCAACGCAGGCGCTTCTAACGGCCATCCTGTGCGCCGTGCATCCGGGCGATGAAGTGATCGTCGTCGAGCCGACCTACGACAGCTATCTGCCGTCGATCGAGCTCGCGGGCGGCAAACCCGTATTCGTGACGCTCGAAGCACCCGACTACGCGATTCCGTTCGACAGGCTCGCCGCCGCGATCACGCCGAAAACGCGCATGATCCTGATCAACACACCGCACAACCCGACGGGCACGGTCTGGCGCGCGGACGACATGAAGAAGCTCGACGAGATCGTGCGCGGCACCAACGTGCTGATCCTGTCCGACGAAGTCTACGAGCACATGGTCTACGACGGCGCGCCGCACGAAAGCGTCGCGCGCTATCCGGAGCTTGCGCAGCGCAGCTTCGTCGTGTCGAGCTTCGGCAAGACGTATCACGTGACGGGCTGGAAGGTCGGCTATGTCGCCGCGCCCGCGCCGTTGATGGCCGAATTCCGCAAGGTTCATCAGTTCAACGTGTTCACCGTCAACACGCCGATGCAACTGGGCCTCGCGCAATACATGCAGGACCCGGCGCTGTATCTGAACCTGCCCGCGTTCTACCAGAAGAAGCGCGATTTCTTCCGGGCCGGTCTGGAAAGCACGCGCTTCAAGCTGCTGCCATGCACGGGCACGTATTTCCAGTGCGTCGACTATTCGGCCATCAGCGACATGCCCGAAGCCGAGTTCGCGCAATGGCTGACGAGCGAGATCGGCGTCGCGGCGATTCCCGTGTCGGCGTTCTATCACGAGCCGCACGAATCGGGCGTCGTGCGCTTCTGCTTCGCGAAGAAAGAAGACACGCTCGCGACCGCGCTCGAACGGCTGGCGCGTCTCTGACATGGCGCGCGCGACGTCGCGAACGAACCGAGGTTCTTCGCCATCGCGCGCGAAGCAGTCCCGCGCGCCCGCGTCGTCACTTCTTCCTTTGCGCGTCGACGTGCGCCTTGCGATCGTCCGTCACGCGCTGCGCAGCCGGCCGCGCGTTGATCGCCTTCACGTACGGCTTCCAGTCGATGCCGACATCGAGCAGAAAATCGCGTCCGTAAATGGCCTGCGTCGCCATGCCGACCAGCGGCAGGCTCACAAAGCCCGCGACGTCCGCGATGCTGAACCTGTCGCCACGCAGATACGGCGTGAACTTCGCAAGCCGTCTGAAGCCGCTTATGTGATGGATCAGCAGTTTCTCGGTGCGGCCCTTGGTGGCATCGGTGATCGTGCCGCCGAAGAACGCCTGCTTATACAGATTGCGCGCCGTCAGTTCGAGATGCACGTCGACGAACGTGATCAGCTCGCGTTCTTTCGCGGCCTCCCACGGGTCGGGAGAGAACATCGCCTTTTCCGGGTAGGCAGCAGCCAGATATTCGATGATCGCCTGCGACTCGCACAGGCTGCCATGCTCCGTTTCGATGAACGGCACCTTGCCGAGCGGCGAATGCGTAAGAAACGCCTCATCCTGGCTCGGCATCGAAAGCACTTCCTCGAACGGAATGCCGAATTCGAGCAGCGCAAACTTCACTTTGTTGTAATAGTTGGACAGTGCAAAACCGTGCAGCTTGATCATCCGATGTCTCCCTGCGGATGGTTGTCGAAAGTCGTCTGTCGTTCGTCGCGCCTTGCGCCTCCGCACATCGCGCAGCGCGCCGCCGGAATCGACGCGCGCCGCGTCAGGCGACGAATGCGATCGATCTGAAACGAACGTACTATTTTAAAATAACCATGGAGTGAGTCACATCATGTCATCCGTCACCTCTCGCCAGTACAGCATCGAGACCGTCGGCATCGTCGGTACGGGTGCGATGGGCCGCGGCATCGCGCAGATCGCCGCGCTCGCGGGCCTCAAGGTCCGCCTCTACGATACCAATTCCACCGCGGTCGGCGCCGCGCGCGATTACCTGTCGGACACATTCGCGAAGCTCGTCGCCAAAGGCAAGCTTGACAACTCGCGCTCGCTCGCCGCCCTCGCCTGCGTGGCGGGCGCGAATGCGCTCGACGAACTCAAGGACTGCGATCTCGTCGTCGAAGCGATCGTCGAAAAACTCGACGTGAAGCGCGGGCTCTTCAAGGAACTCGAAGGCATCGTCAGCGAGCGCTGCATTCTCGCGTCGAACACGTCGTCGCTGTCGATCACGGCGATTGCGGCCGCATGCGCGGACCCGTCGCGCGTGCTCGGCTATCACTTCTTCAACCCGGTGCCGCTGATGAAGGTCGTCGAAGTGATCGACGGTCTGCGCAGCGATCCCGCAGCCGGCGAAGCGCTGATGGATCTGTCGCGCCGCATGGGCCACACGCCCGTGCGCGCGAAGGACATGCCCGGCTTCATCGTCAATCACGCGGGCCGCGGCATGAACACGGAAGGCTTGCGGATCGCGGACGAAGGCATCGCGAGCTTCGTCGACGTCGACCGCATCATGCGCGAGCAGGCGGGGTTCCGGCTCGGGCCGTTCGAGTTGCTGGACCTGACGGCGCTCGACGTATCGCATCCCGTGATGGAATCGATCTATCACCAGTTCTACGAAGAACCGCGCTTCACGCCGTCGCCGATCACGGGCACGCGGCTCGCGGGCGGCCTGATCGGGCGCAAGGCGGGCGAAGGCTTCTACAAGTATGTCGACGGCAAGCAGCAGGTAGATGCCGAAGCGCCCGCACCGACGGAATTGCCCAAGCGTGTGTGGGTCAGCAACCGCGTGCCCGCCGCGCGCAATGCGGTGCTCGAACTCGTCGCAAAGACGGGCGTCGCCGTGGACGAAGGCGCGACGCCGGCCGCCGATTCGCTGATCGTCGTGACGCCGCTCGGTCTCGATGCGACGACGGCTGCCGTCGACGAAGGCCTGGACGCGAGCCGCGTCGTCGCGATCGATACGTTGTTTCCGCTCGCCGGCGCGCAACGCCGCACGCTGATGACGACGCCCGCGACTACACGCGCCGCGCGCGATGCCGCGCACGCCCTCTTCGCGCACGACGGCGTGCCCGTCACCGTGATCCGCGATTCGACGGGCTTCGTCGCGCAACGCGTCGTCGCGACCATCGTCAACATCGGCTGCGATATCGCGCAACGCAGAATCGCGTCGCCGCAGGACATCGATCTCGCCGTGACGCTCGGCCTCGGCTATCCGAAGGGACCGCTCGCGCTCGGCGATGCGCTCGGCGCGCAAACCATCCTGACGATCCTGCGCAACATCTTCGGCGTGCTCGGCGATCCGCGCTATCGTCCGTCGCCGTGGCTCGCGCGCCGCGCGCAGCTCGGCATGTCGCTGACGCAGGCCGATGCCGCGGACAACGGCAACGCAAAGGAGCAAGCATAATGGCCGCCGAACTGCTCGCCAGCCGCCCAGCCGAAAGCGAGTCGACGCTCGTGCTGACGCTCTCGAATCCGGGCGCGCGCAACGCGATGCACCCGGATATGTACGCCGCCGGCATCGAAGCGATGGATACGGCCGAGCGCGATCCGTCGATCGGCGCCGTCGTCATCACGGGCGCCGACCAGTTCTTCTGCGCGGGCGGCAACCTGAACCGCCTGCTGGAAAATCGCGCGAAAGATCCTTCCGTGCAGGCGCAAAGCATCGATCTGCTCGGCGAATGGATCGCCGCGCTGCAGGCCTCGTCGAAGCCGGTGATCGCGGCCGTCGAAGGCGCGGCGGCGGGCGCGGGCTTTTCGCTCGCGCTCGCATGCGACCTGATCGTCGCCGCCGACGATGCGAAGTTCGTGATGTCGTATGCGCGCGTCGGCCTGACGCCCGACGGCGGCGGCTCGTGGTTCCTCGCGCGCGCGTTGCCGCGCCAGATCGCGACGGAAGTGCTGATCGAAGGCAAGCCGATCGGCGCGACGCGTCTTCATGAGCTTGGCGTCGTGAACCGGCTCGCGAAGCCGGGCGCCGTGCGCGATGCCGCGATCGCATGGGCCGACGATCTCGGCAAGGTGTCGCCGAACGCGAAGGCGCGCATCAAAGGCCTGATCGCGGCGGCGGGCATGCAGTCGCTGCCCGATCACCTCGTCGCGGAGCGCGACAGCTTCGTCGCGTCGCTGCATCATCGCGACGGGCTCGAAGGCATCACGGCGTTCCTCGAAAAGCGCGCGCCCCGCTACAAATGAACACGCCGACGCAATCGGGCTATCAGTTGCCGAAGCGCCGCCGCATCTATCTGATGCGGCACGGCGACGTCACGTACTTCGATGCGTCGGGCCACACGATCGACCCGGAACGCGTGCCGCTCAACGAGAACGGCCGCGCGCAGGCGGACGCCGCGGGCCGCGCGTTCGCCGGGCAGAACGTGCGCTTCGATCGCGTGATCGTCAGCGGCTTGCCTCGCACGGTCGAGACGGCGCAGCGCGTGCTCGCGCAAATGAACCGACAGGATCAGCAAGTCGAGATCGAACCCGCGTGGGAAGAGGTACGCAGCGGAGAGCCCGGCTCGATTCCCGCTGCCGATCTCGAAGCGGCGTTTCTCGGCGCGTTCGACGGGATCGTGGCGGAAGATACGCGCTTTCTCGGCGGCGAGACGATCGGCGAGCTGTTCGACCGCGTGCTGCCCGCCGTGGCCGCGCTGCGCGACGACACATCGTGGGACGTCGCGCTGCTCGTGCTGCACGGCGGCGTCAATCGCGCGATCCTGTCGCACGCATTGACGGCGGGCGGCCGCACGTTCTTCGGCCATATCTCGCAGGCCACGGGCTGCATCAATGCGCTCGACGTGGGCGACGCGCCGCGCGACTGGGTCGTGCGGCTCATCAATCACTCGCCGCCGTCGCCGCTGCATCGCGACGTGCGCAACACGACGATGGAAATGCTTTACGCGCAATACGTCCGATACAAGCGCACCTAGAAGTCGCCAATCGTTCGTCCAATGGAGGAGACATGCCGCAAGACGCGACACCAGCCGGATCGACGACTCAAACCGACTACTCCGCTTTCGAAGGCACGCGGCCTGTCAGCGAACGGCAGCGCATCGACGTCGATGCGCTTTCCGCGTGGCTCGCGCAGCACATCGAAGACTTCGCGGGGCCGCTGACGCTCGAACAGTTCGCGGGCGGCCAGTCGAATCCCACCTTCAAGCTGATCACGCCCGCGCGCTCTTACGTGATGCGCGCGAAGCCGGGTCCTTCCGCGAAACTGCTGCCGTCCGCGCATGCGATCGAACGCGAGTACCGCGTGATGCATGCGCTGCGCGACACCGACGTGCCCGTCGCGAAGATGCTCGCGCTGTGCGAAGACGAAAGCGTGATCGGCCGCGCGTTCTACGTGATGGAGTTCGTGCAGGGCCGCGTGCTGTGGGATCAGTCGCTGCCCGGCATGACGCCGGCGCAGCGCGGCGCGATCTACGACGAGATGAATCGCGTGATCGCCGCGCTGCACAGCGTCGATGTCGAGGCGGCGGGTCTTGCAGGCTATGGCAAGCCGGGCAACTACTTCGCGCGGCAGATCGGAAGGTGGAGCAAGCAGTACCTGGCATCGGAGACGGAACCGATCGACGCGATGAATCGCCTGATCGAATGGCTTCCGCGGCACATGCCTGCAGAAACCGGCGAGCGTGCGTCCGTCGTGCATGGCGATTACCGGCTCGACAATCTGATCTTTCATCCGCACAAGCCGCGCGTACTCGCCGTGCTCGACTGGGAGCTGTCGACATTGGGCGATCCCCTCGCCGACTTCGCGTATCACTGCATGGCGTGGCACGTCGATCCCGCACAGTTTCGCGGCATCGCGGGGCTCGACTGGGCTGCGCTCGGCATACCCGACGAGGCACAGTACGTGCAACGTTACTGCGAGCGCACGGGCTTCACGATTCGCGGCGACTGGAACTTCTATCTCGCGTACAACATGTTCCGCATCGCGGCGATCCTGCAAGGGATCATGAAGCGCGTGGTCGACGGCACGGCGGCGAGCGAGCAGGCGCTCGACGCGGGACGCCGCGCGCGGCCGATGGCCGAACTCGCATGGCGCTACGCGCAGAAAGTGCGCTGATTGAACGTCGCCGCTGTCATTCAGTCAGTCTGTAGAGCGGATTCAACGTCATCCACGAGGGCAAGATGAATTTCGACTACACCCCGAAGGTCCAGGCATTGCGCGAGAAGCTGCTCGCTTTCTTCGACGAGTACATTTACCCGAACGAGCAGGCCTTTGCCGCCGAAGTCGCGCGCAATCGCGAAGCAGGCAACGCGTGGGTGCCGACCGAGCTGATCGAAAGCCTCAAGCAAAGCGCGCGCGATGCGGGCCTGTGGAATCTCTTCCTGCCCGACTCCGAGCGCGGCGCCGGTCTCACGAATCTCGAGTACGCGCCGCTGTGCGAGATCATGGGCCGCGTGCCGTGGGCGCCCGAAGTGTTCAATTGCAGCGCGCCCGACACCGGCAACATGGAGACCGTCGAGCGCTACGGCAGCGACGAGAACAAGCGCGAGTGGCTGGAACCGCTGCTGCAAGGCCAGATTCGCTCGGCGTTCCTGATGACGGAGCCGGAAGTCGCGTCATCGGATGCGACCAACATTCAGACGAGCATCGTGCGCGACGGCGATACGTATGTGATCAACGGGCACAAGTGGTGGTCGTCGGGCGCGGGCGATCCGCGCTGCAAGCTCTTCATCGTGATGGGCAAGACCGATCCCGACGCGCCGCGTCATCAGCAGCAGTCGATGATTCTCGTGCCCGCCGACGCGACGGGCATCACCGTGCATCGTCCGCTGACGGTGTTCGGCTACGACGACGCGCCGCACGGCCACATGGAGATCACGCTCGACAACGTCCGCGTGCCTGCCGCCAACATGCTGCTGGGCGAAGGACGCGGTTTCGAAATCGCACAGGGGCGTCTCGGGCCGGGGCGCATCCATCATTGCATGCGCCTGATCGGACTTGCGGAACGCGCGCTCGAACTGATGTGCAAGCGCACGCTGCAACGCGTCGCGTTCGGCAAGCCGATCGCTGCGCAGACGGTCACGCAGGAACGCATCGCCGAAGCGCGCTGCCTGATCGAGCAGGCGCGCCTGCTGACGCTGAAGACGGCATACATGATGGACACCGTTGGCAACAAGGGCGCGCGCGGCGAGATCGCGATGATCAAGGTCGTCGCACCGAACATGGCGTGTCAGGTGATCGACTGGGCGATGCAGGCACACGGCGCGGCGGGCATGTGCGACGACTTTCCGCTCGCGTATGCGTACACGACGGCACGTTGGCTGCGCTTCGCCGATGGTCCTGATGAAGTGCATCGCAATGCGATTGCGAAGGTTGAACTGGCGAAGTATCGCGATTTGACTGCGTCCGCTTCTCGCACCGAGGCTCCGGGCGCGGGTTCATGATCGGACTCTGGCAGGCCGTCAGCGGCCTCAGGCGAACTGTGGTCTAATTTTTTTTGTCTCTGCGGCGCTGGTTGGTTTTGGGTTTGCCAGGCGTGCCGCTGGCATCCGCTTTAGTGCCTCGCGGCGCGGGCGTTGCCCCTGTGCGGGGCGGCACCTACTTTTCTTTGCCGCCGCAAAGAAAAGTAGGCAAAAGAAAGCGGGCTAACACCGCCCGCGCTTGACGTTTACCCACGGGCTCTCAACGGCCCCGTATTTCGCACACCAGTGTGCTGGCTTGTGCTCGTTGCCAGCGCTCCCGCTAAGCGCCTCACCTACTTCATACGCGTGTGGCACGTCTAAAGGTATCGAACGCTTCAGCGCCGCATGTCGGTAGTGAATGAGGTTGCTGTGTCGTACAGGGCAACGCCCGCACTTGAGCCGCATGCTTGGCGAATGTGTCCTGTGCGGTGCGAATGCCTACACACAGTTTGCCGCAAAGGGGCGCGGGAACGTTCGATATGGTGGGCTGCAACGCGGGTGCATGACGTGGGTGAGGCGTTCGATCGGCGAGCTGGCAACGCACATGGACTAGCATGCTGCCGCGTGAAACACGGGGTCGTTGAGAGCCCGTGGGTAATCGTCAAGCACTGGCGGTGTGAGCCCGCTTTCTTTGCTTACTTTCTTTGCGGCGGCAAAGAAAGTAAGTGCCGCCCCGCACAGGGGCAACGCCCGCGCCGCGAGGCGCAATCGCGGATGCCAGCGATAAGGGCAAAGCAAAACAGCGTCGCAGACAACAAAACCCAAGGAGCCACGATGATCGACGTCTACAGCTGGGCAACCCCGAACGGCCACAAGATTCACATCATGCTCGAGGAGACAGGCCTCGAATACAACGCGCATCCCATCAACATCGGCGCTGGCGATCAGTTCACGCACGCGTTTCTGGAGATCAGCCCGAACAACAAGATCCCTGCCATCGTCGACAGCGACGGACCGAAACGCGCAGACGGCAAGCCGTTTTCACTGTTCGAGTCCGGCGCGATCCTGATCTACCTCGCCGAGAAGACAGGCAAGTTTCTCCCCTCCGATCTCGCCGCGCGTTACGAAACGCTGCAATGGCTGATGTTCCAGATGGGCGGTATCGGCCCGATGCTCGGCCAGACGCATCACTTCCGCGTGTATGCGCCGCAGCCGATCGAATACGCAATCAACCGCTACACGAACGAAGCGAAGCGCCTGTACGGCGTGATGGATGCGAAGCTCGGCAAGACGCGTTATCTGGCGGGCAACGACTACACGATCGCGGATATCGCCACCTATCCGTGGACGCGCTCGTGGCAGAACCAGGGCCTGCAGATCGACGAGTTTCCAAACGTGAAGCGCTGGCAGGAAGAGATCGCCGCGCGCCCCGCCGTGCAACGCGGCGTCGAAGTGCTGGCGTCCGAGCGCGTGCCGTTGATGGACGAAAAGGCGAAGGAAGTGCTGTTCGGCGCGACGCAGTACGCGAAGCACTGAGCGACGGCATCGGTGAAGTGTGCCGTTGCGAGGCGTTGAAGATCATCGCAACGGCGCTTGCGGACCTTGCTAGAAATAGTGTCGCGTGATGAACTCCGCGATGCACACGGGGCGCTCGCTGCCCTGCCGTTCGAGCGTCACGTTCCATACGATCTGCACGCCGCCCTCTTCGACATCCGTCACGCCCGCCACGACTAAGCGCGCGCGCAACTGCGAGCCCACGGGCACAGGCGCAGTGAAGCGCACGCGATTGAGCCCGTAATTGACGCCCATCCGCTGCTCGAAGCCGAACGTGCCGACGAGCAGCGCAGGAATCAGTGACAGCGTCAGAAAGCCATGTGCGATCGGTCCGCCGAACGGCGACTCACGCTTTGCGCGCTCAGGATCGACATGTATCCATTGGTGATCGCCCGTCGCGTCGGCGAAGCGGTCGACGCTCGCCTGATCGACTTCGACCCATTGGCTCACGCGCGGCGGCTGGCCGATGAGCGCGCGCACGTCGTCGGCGTGGCTCAGCGTCAACTCGGGCGTCATGCGGCCGCCCCGGGATTGCGCAGCCCGAAGATCGCCTTCGAACGCACCGTGATCACGAGTTCGCCGTTCTGATTGATGCCCTGCCATTCCGTCGACACGATGCCGCGATCCGGCTTGCTCGCCGACACGCGCTTGTCGAGGATGCTGTTGGTCATGCGGATCGTGTCGCCGACGCGCACCGGCTTGAGCCAGCGCAAGTCATCGATGCCGGGCGAGCCCATCGACGTCGAGCCTTGCAGCATGTTGCGCACGAGCATGCCCATCATCACCGAGCATGTGTGCCAGCCGCTCGCGATCAGCGTGCCGTACGGCGACGCGGCAGCGCCCGCATCGTCGACATGGAACGGTTGCGGATCGTACTGCTCCGCAAAGCCGATGATCTCGTCGCGGGTGAACGTGTGCGTGCCGACTTCATACGTCTTGCCGACCTCCATGTCCTCGTAGCTCAAACCCATCTGTCACCTCGTTGCATGTGTTGAAGGCGGCGCTCACGCGTCGGCCGTCGCGAATCCCGGCAGCGCGGCAAAGCGCGCAAGATGATGATCGACATCGCCGAGCGTCGTCTCGATGATCGCAAGGCGCTTGAACAGATGCGCGGCCGCGACTTCGTTCGTCACGCCCATGCCGCCGTGCAGTTGCACAGCCTGCTGGCCGACGAAGCGCGCGGCCTGGCCCACGCGCACTTTCGCCGCGGACACCGCGCGGCGGCGCTCGTCGACATCATTGCTGCTGTAGCGCACGGCCGCGAGATACGTCGCGGAACGCGCCTGCTCGGTGTGAATCAGCATCTCGACCATCCGATGCTGCAGCGCCTGGAACCGCGCGATAGGCACGCCGAATTGCTGGCGCGTCTTCGTGTATTCGACGGTCGCGTGATTCAGCGCATCGAGCGCGCCGATCGCCTCCGAGCACAACAGTACGATGCCGTAGTCGGCGATGTGTTCGAGCGCGGCGGCGCCTGCATGCCGGCCGTTCAGCTTGCGTGCCGGCGTTGCGTTGAACGCGAGCGTCGCCGCGCGCTGGCCGTCGATCGTCCGATAGTCGGTGACTTGCGCGGTGGTCCGCGTGCTCGCGGCATCGCGTGCGACGACGAATAGCGCCACGTCGCCGTCGAGCCGCGCCGGCACGATCCAATGATCGGCCTGCGCGCCGTGCAGCACGACCGACTTCGTGCCGCTCAGCACGTAGCCGTCGCCTTGACGCGTCGCTGTCGTTTCGATCGCGAACAGATCGTAGCGCGCGCCGGGCTCATGAAACGCGACGGCGAGCTTGATCTCGCCGAGCGCCGCGCGTTCGAGCACAGCGGCGTCGTCGCCTTCGCCCGTGCCGGACAGCTTCAGCGCTTCGATGCCGACAGCCGTCGACCAGTACGGCTCGACGACTAGCGCGCGCCCTAGCTTCTGCATCACGACCAGCATGTCGACCGTGCCGCCGTCGAAGCCGCCATTAGCCTCGGGCACGGGCAGCGCGGTCAAGCCGAGCTCGGTGAACGCCGACCAGTGCTCGTCCGATACGCCCGCTTCCGAGCGCACGATCGCCTGCCGCGCTTCGAAGCCGTAGTGCTTGTCGAGGTAGCGGCGCAGCGCGTCCGCGAATTGCTGTTGTTCGTCGGTGAAATTGAAGTCCATGCGCCGCTCCTCACAGTCCGAGAATCATCTGCGCGATGATGTTCTTTTGAATTTCGTTCGAGCCGCCGTAGATCGAAGTCTTGCGATAGTTGAAGTAGTACGCGGCGAGCGGCGCGGCATCGTCGTCGCCCGCGATGCTATGCGCGCGTTCGCCTTCGAGGAACGGCACATCGAAAGGCGCGGCAAGCGGGCCGACGGCTTCGAACATCAGCTCCGTCAGTCCCTGCTGCACTTCCGTGCCCTTGATTTTCAGCATCGACGCTTCCGGCCCCGGACCGCGCCCGCCCGCTTCGTTCGCCACGACGCGCTGCACCGTGACTTCGAGCGCCATCAGTTCGATTTCGAGGCTCGCGACTTTCGCGGCAAAGAGCGGATCGTGCAGAAGCGGCTTGCCGTTCTTCTTGTGCTTCAGCGCGAGATGCTTGAGAAACACGAGTTCGCGCTTCGACTGCCCGACGCGCGCGATGCCCGTACGCTCATGGCCGAGCAGATACTTCGCATAAGTCCAACCGCGATTCTCATCGCCGACGAGATTCTCGACGGGAACCTTCACGTCCTCGAAGAACACTTCGTTGACTTCGTGATCCTCGTCGAGCGTGATGATGGGACGCACGGTGATGCCCAGCGTCTTCATGTCGATCAGCAGGAACGAGATGCCCTCCTGCTTCTTCGCGCCACTGTCGGTGCGCACGAGGCAGAACATCATGTCGGCGTGCTGGCCGAGCGTCGTCCATGTCTTCTGGCCGTTGACGACGTAATGATCGCCGACGCGCTCGGCACGCGTGCGCAGCGACGCCAGATCCGAGCCCGAGCCCGGCTCCGAATAACCCTGGCACCACCAGTCGGTGCCGTCGAGAATGCGCGGCAGATAGTGGCGCTTTTGCGCTTCGCTGCCGTACTTCATCAGCACGGGCGCGACCATCGACACGCCGAACGGCAACACCGTCGGCGCGCCGACGCGCGCGCACTCTTCGTCCCAGATATGGCGCTGTGTCGCGTTCCAGTTCGGGCCGCCATATTCGGCGGGCCATGCAGGCGCCGACCAGCCGCGCTTGCCGAGCAGCTTGTGCCAGTTCGCGAAATCGTCGCGATTCAGACGTTTGTGGTTGAGGACTTTGTCGCGCAGCTCGTCAGGCAGATTCGCTTCGAGCCAGGCGCGGATGTCGGCGCGGAACGCGTCGTCGGCGGGGGAATAGTTCAGATCCATGCGCAGTGTCTCCTGGCCGCGGCCTGTCGCCGCCAGGAGCACTGCGAGCAACGGCTATTGCAGCGGCTCTTTCAGCGCGGCGGGTACAGGCAGCGGCATCACATCGATGCCTTCTTCGACGAGGGCGCGCGCATCTTCGGGCGTCGTGACGCCCCGGATGCTGCGAGCGGGCGCTTCGTTGTAGTGAATGCGCCGCGCTTCCTCGGCAAAGCGGTCGCCCACGTTCTCAGTCTTTTCCAGCACCTCGCGCAGTGCGCGCATCACGTGCGCCTGCAACTCGCTCGCGTTCGCCGGAGCCTTGTCGGACGGCGCGCTCGTCGCCTTCGACAGATTCAGGCGCGGCGCCGACGGCAAACGGCTTACTTCGGTCGCACCGCAAATCGGACATTCGACCAGCTTGCGGGACAACTGCGATTCGAAGTCATCGGTGGAAGCAAACCAGCCTTCGAACCGATGATCGTGCGGACACTGTAGATCGAGGACCTTCATGTGGAATCAGGGCTTGCGTACGAGTTTAGCGCAAAATCAAAATTTGTGAACGGTCGTTCGTTAAAATCGTTTCTGCTTGCGCACTTCGAGCTGGCTGGCGGAAGCGCAGTCGGACGACGCTCCGGCATTGGGCACGGCATGACGTGCAGGCAGAAAACGATAATCAGTGATTCTAGCGCGTTGATGCACGATGCGCCGAAGCGTGAATGGCCGCGCCACAACGAACGTCAGAAAAGGAAACGGCAGCGCCAGGGCTGCCGTTTTACAGACGATCCGCCGAGCCGAAGCGGGCGGCGTGTCAGCCCGCCTCCGCCGCGTTCGCCGGCCAGTCGCCCGACAGCAGCTTCTCGAGCCAGAACGTGCCGATGATCGTCTTCACGTCGCTCAGTTGGCCCGTGCGTATCCATTCCGACACATCCGTCACCTTCGCGATGAACGTTTCCAGGAACTCGCCGTCATCGAGCTTGCGCTCGCCCGCCGTCAGGCCGCGCGCGACATAGATGTCGATGAACTCCGTCGAGTACGAAATGATCGGGTGAATACGCGTCAGATAGACGTACTCGCGCGCCGTGTAGCCCGTTTCTTCGAGCAACTCGCGCTTCGCGCAGGTCAGCGAATCTTCTTCCGGGTCCAGCTTGCCCGCCGGATACTCGTACATCACCTTGCCCATCGCGTAGCGATACTGGCTCTCCATCAGCACGCGGCCGTCCTCGAAGAGAGGGATCACCATCACGGCGCCGGGATGCTTGACGTATTCGCGCGTCGCCGTTTTGCCGTCGGGCAGGCGCACGGTGTCGCACTTGACCGTCATGAAGGGCCCTTGATAAGCCACTTCGCTTTTGATGCAGGTCTCGATGAGCGCAGCGTCGTGATCGGGAAGTTCTGCCATGTGCGGCCTCTTGCGGCGAGAGAGGCGCGACGGCTGGAACCGTCAGCGCCGTTTGACGAGATATTGAAACGTGAAGCCCGGGAAGGCGAACACGATGAACAGGCTGAACGTGATCGCGTAGAACTGCCAGCCTTGTTCGAAGCGGTTGCCGGCGCGCGCTTCGAGCAGGAAGCCGAGCGCGCCGACAATGAAATACAGCACGATCAGTTCGCCGATCCTGATCCACGCGCTTTTCTTCGCGCCCTTCAAAGGCACGACACCGAACAGGCGTTGATTCAGAAACGGCAAGTTGGCGCCCGCGAGCGCCAACAGCACGATGAACCACCCCGCTGCCGACATTACAGCGGCAGCGTATGCGAAATCGCGTTCAGGCAGATCGACATCAGCGGACCGGGAACGATGCCGAGCACCAGCACGGCGACGCCGTTCAGTGCCAGCAGCGTGCGCTTGCAGGCGTCGCCCGCGAGCGGCGCCGTGTCGACGGGGTCGTCGAAGTACATCAGCTTGACGATGCGCAGATAGTAGAACGCGCCGAACAGCGACGTGATCACGGCGAGCACCGCGAGCCACGTGAGACCCGCGTTCATCGTCGCTTCGAGAACCGCGAGCTTCGCGTAGAAGCCGACCGTCGGCGGAATGCCGGCGAGCGAGAACATCATCACCATCATCACGAACGCAAAGATGGGGCTACGCTGGTTGAGGCCCTTGAAGTCTTCGAGCGTTTCGGCTTCGAACTCGCGGCGCGCAAGCAGCATCACGACACCGAACGAGCCGAGGGTCGTCAGCAGATAGATGATGCTGTAGAACATCGCCGAGCCGTATGCGCTCGCGGCCGAACCCGTCTTGCCGTCGACCACGCCGGCCAGCAGGCCGAGCAGCACGAAGCCCATGTTCGAGATCGCCGAGTAAGCCAGCATGCGCTTGACGTTGCGCTGGACGATACCTGTGATGTTGCCGACGATCAGCGACAGCGCGGCGAGAATGACCAGCATCTCCTGCCAGTCGACGGCGAGCGGCAGCAGACCCATCACCAGGAAGCGCAGGCCCCACGCGAATGCCGCGACCTTCGGGCCACCGCCGACGATCAGCGTCATCGCAGTCGGTGCGCCCTGATAGACGTCAGGCACCCACATGTGGAACGGCACGGCGCCCATCTTGAACGCGACACCCGCAACGATGAAGATCACGCCGAACAGCAGCACGACGTCGTTGATGCGGCCCGATGCGACGGCCTTCAGCACTTCGTTCAGTTCGAGCGAGCCCGTCGCGCCGTAAAGCATCGAGATGCCGTACAGCAGGAAGCCCGAAGCCAGCGCGCCCAGCACGTAGTACTTCATCGCGGCTTCGTTCGACGGAGCGGCGTCGCGGCGCAGCGCGATCACCGCGTACAGCGACAGCGACATCAATTCCAGACCGAGGTACAGCGTCAGGAAATTGTTGCCCGAGATCATGATCAGCTGACCCAGCAGCGAGAACATGCCGAGCAGGAAGAAGTTGCCCTCGTACAGGCCGCGGTCTTCCAGGTACTTGCGCGAGTAGATGATCGTCAGCGCGTAGCCAAGCGACACGACCGCCTTCATCACGCTGGCGAACGGGTCCACCACGTACATGCGCGAGAAGAAGTACTGCGGCCCGGCACCCGGCGCTAAGGCTTCGATGGCAAACCAGATGCCGGCCACCACCGACGAAACGAGCGCGATGAAATACGTCGTTTTGCGGCTCTCGGGCCCGGCAAACGTGTCGTTGAGCCACGCGACGACGATGGCGGCCATCACCAGCGCGTCAGGCAACAAGGCGGTCATAGGAGCGTTTTGCATGATCTTTTAAATTCCTCCGCTCGGCATTACTGCGGTAGCGGCAGCTTCGACTGCGCGACGTGGGAGAGGAGGTTTTCCACCGACACGTGCATCACTTCGGTAAAGGGCTTCGGATAGATGCCCATGTACAGCGTCAACGCGGCGAGCACCGCCAGCATGAAGAACTCGCGACGGTTGATGTCGACGAGGCTCTTCACGTGGTCGTTCACCACCGCGCCGAAGTACACGCGCTTGTACATCCACAACGTATAGGCGGCGCCGAGAATCAGCGTCACGGCCGCGCCGAACGCGATCCAGAAGTTGTACTGGACAGCGGCCAGAATCACCATGAACTCGCCGACAAAACCGGAGGTGCCCGGCAGGCCGCAGTTCGCCATCGAGAACAGCATCACGAGCGCGGCGAACTTCGGCATCGTGTTGACGACGCCACCGTAATCGGCGATCTGGCGCGAGTGCATGCGGTCGTACAGCACGCCGATGCAAAGGAACATCGCGCCCGACACGAAGCCGTGCGAGATCATCTGCACGATCGCGCCTTCCGTACCGAGCTGGTTGAAGATGAAGAAGCCGAGTGTGACGAAGCCCATGTGAGCGATCGACGAATACGCGACCAGCTTCTTCATGTCGGCCTGGACCATCGCGACGAAGCCGATGTAGATCACGGCGATCAACGACAGCGTGATCACGACGGGTGCGAGGAAATGGCTCGCATCCGGCGCGATGGGCAGCGAGAAGCGCAGGAAACCGTACGCGCCCAGCTTCAGCATGATCGCGGCCAGCACGACCGAGCCGCCCGTCGGCGCTTCCACGTGCGCGTCAGGCAGCCAGGTGTGGACGGGCCACATCGGCACCTTGACGGCGAACGCGAGGAAGAACGCGATGAAGAGCAGCACCTGCGGCGTCATCGACAGCTTCGCGGCTTGCCACGTCGCCAGATCGAACGTGCCCGTCTGCGTGTACAGATACAGCAGGCCGACCAGCATCAGCAGCGAGCCCATCAGCGTGTAGAGGAAGAACTTGAATGCCGCGTACACGCGGTTCATCCCGCCCCACACGCCGATGATGATGTACATCGGGATCAGCGTCGCTTCGAAGAACACGTAGAACAGCAGGCCGTCCGCCGCGCAGAACACGCCGACCATGATGCCCGACAGGATCAGGAACGCGGCCATGTACTGCGCGACGTTCTTCGTGATCACTTCCCACGCGCTGATCACGACGATCACCGTGATCAGCGCCGTCAGCACGACGAACCACATCGCGATACCGTCGATGCCGAGGTGGTACGTGATATTGAAGCGATCGATCCAGCCGGCCTTCTCTTCGAACTGCAATGCGGCCGTGCTCGTGTCGAAGTCCGTGATCAGCGGAATCGTCACGATGAAACTCAGGACAGAACCGATCAGCGAAATCCAGCGCGCAGGACCGGGGTTTCGATCCGAACCGATGGCCAGAACCACCAGGCCGAAAATAATCGGCATCCAGATCGCGATACTTAGAATCGGAAACGTCGTGTGCATGTGAAGTGTCTCCAGCCTGTTCTTATTTGCCGCCGAGCGTTACAAACAGGGTCAAGAGCCCCAGCATGCCGATGATCATGGCAAACGCGTAATGGTAGATGTAACCCGATTGCAGGAAACGGATCACGCTCGCGAACCAGCCGATAAAGCGCGCGCTTCCGTTGACAATGCCGTCAATGACAACGACATCGCCTTCCTTCCACAGGCCACGGCCGATTGCCACGGCGCCGCGTGCGAACACGACTTCGTTGATTTTGTCCATGTAGTACTTGTTATCCAGCAGCGTGTAGATGGGACCGAACGCGCGGCGCAGCGTAGCGGGCAAGTCCGGGCGCTGCAGGTACAGGAACCACGCCACCACGACACCCGCGAGCGCCAGCCACACCGGCACGCCCGACGCGGCGTGCAGGCCCATCGACGCCCAGCCCTGGAATTCTTCCGCCATCTCGTGCAGCGCCGGATGGTTTTCACTGATGAAGATGACCTTCTCGAACGCCACGCCGTGCTGGAAGAAATCGCCGTACAGCATCGGGCCGATGCCGATCGCGCCGATCACGATCGACGGAATCGCGAGCAGGACCAGCGGCACCCACACCACCCACGGCGTTTCGTGCGGCTCGTGAGCGTGGTCGTCGTGACCGTGACCGTGATCGCCATGGCCGTGCGCAGCAGCTTCGGCGCCCAACGGCGAGTCAGGATGCTTCGGACCGCGGAAGCGCTCTTCGCCGTGGAACACCATGAAGTACATGCGGAACGAGTACAGCGCCGTCACGAACACGCTTGCGACTACCGCGAAGTACGCGAAGCCCGAACCCGGCAGATGCGACAGCTTGACCGCATCGATGATCGAGTCCTTCGAATAGAAGCCCGAGAAGAACGGCGTGCCGATCAGCGCGAGCGAACCGACGAGCGACGTGATCCACGTGATCGGCATGTACTTGCGCAGGCCGCCCATGTTGCGCATGTCCTGGTCGTGGTGCATGCCGATGATGACCGAGCCCGCACCAAGGAACAGCAGCGCCTTGAAGAACGCGTGCGTCATCAGGTGGAACACGGCGACGGGATACGCCGACACGCCGAGCGCAACCGTCATGTAGCCGAGCTGCGACAGCGTCGAGTAAGCGACGACACGCTTGATGTCGTTCTGCACGATGCCCAGGAAGCCCATGAACAGCGCCGTGATCGCGCCGATCACCGTGATGAACGACAGCGCCGAATCCGACAGCTCGAACAGCGGCGACATGCGCGTCACCATGAAGATACCTGCCGTCACCATCGTTGCCGCGTGAATCAGCGCGGAGATCGGCGTCGGGCCTTCCATCGAGTCCGGCAGCCACACGTGCAGCGGGAACTGCGCCGACTTACCCATTGCGCCGATGAAGAGGCAGATGCACGCGACCGTCAGCAGGCCCCAGTCGGTGCCCGGGAACGTCAGCGAAGCCAGTTCGTGGCTCTTCGCGAACACTTCGCCGTAGTTCATCGAGCCGCCGTACGCGAGGATCAGACCGATGCCCAGAAGGAAGCCGAAGTCACCCACGCGGTTGACGATGAACGCCTTCATGTTCGCGTAGATCGCGCTTTCACGCTTGAAGTAAAAGCCGATCAGCAGGTACGACACGAGACCCACTGCTTCCCAGCCGAAGAACAGCTGCAGGAAGTTGTTGCTCATCACGAGCATCAGCATCGAGAACGTGAACAGCGAGATGTACGAGAAGAAACGCTCGTAGCCCGTCTCTTCGTCGGCCATGTAGCCGATCGTGTAGATGTGCACCATCAGCGACACGAAGGTCACGACGCACATCATCATGGCCGTCAGCGTGTCGACGAGGAAGCCGATTTCGAACTTCACCTTGCCGACCGTCATCCATTCGTACACGGTCGCGTTGAAGCTCGCGCCATTCAGCACGTCGAGGAAAACGATGCACGAAAGAACAAACGAAATCGCGACGCCGAGGATCGTGACCGAGTGCGCACCCGCACGCCCGACCGTCTTGCCGAACAGCCCTGCGATCAGCGAGCCGGCCAGCGGTGCGAGCGCAACCGCCAGCAACAGGTTTTCATTGAGTGTCGTTGACATAAGAGCCTGTGCCTGAAATTAACCTTTGAGCTGATCGAGATCCTCGACGTTGATCGTGTCGAGGCTACGGAACAGGGTCACCAGAATTGCGAGGCCGATCGCCGCTTCGGCTGCCGCAACGGTCAGCACGAAGAACACGAAGATCTGGCCATGCACGTCGCCGAGGTAATGCGAGAACGCGACGAAATTCGTGTTGACGGCCAGCAGCATCAGTTCGATCGCCATCAGGATGATGATGACGTTGCGACGGTTCAGGAATATGCCGACGACGCTGATCGCGAACAGGATCGCGCCGAGCACGAGGTAATGGGCAAGTGACAACATGTTTCTCTCCTCTGCGTCAGCTGTTCTTGCCGGCGCCAGCGTCGCCGGTGATGGCTTCAGGTTCAGCCAGACGTTCCTTCTCTGCCGCCATCTTGACCACGCGCACGCGGTCTTCGCGGCGCACCTTCACCTGCTCCGACACGCGCTGGCGCTTGCTGTCCTTGCCGTGGCGCGCGGTCAGCGCCATCGCCGCGATGATCGCGACCAGCAGCACGAGGCCGGCCACTTCGAACGCGAAGATGTAATCCGTGTAGATGACCTTGCCGATCAGGCGCGTGTTCGACCAGTCGGCGGCGCCCGCGACGGCAGCCGTCGTGTCACGCACGGGTTGAACCGTCGCGCCGTAGCCGTGCCACAGGATCAGCGCCGTTTCGACCACGATAATGGCGCCCACCACCGCCGCCATCGGCACGAAGCGTTTGAAGTCGCGCCGCAGCACGTCGAGATTGATGTCCAGCATCATCACGACGAACAGGAACAGCACCATCACCGCGCCGACGTACACCAGCACCAGCAGGATCGCGAGGAATTCCGCCTGCAGCAGCATCCAGATCGCGGCCGCGTTGAAGAACGCGAGCACGAGGAACAACGCGGATGCCACCGGGTTGCGCGAAGTGATCACCTTCAGCCCTGACACCGTCAGGAGTAACGCGAAGATGTAGAACAGTACGGTCGTGAATTCCATGATTACCGATTCATCGTTAGGCCATCGTCAGGCTTGGTGCTTCGGCGCGCGTCTTCTGATACATCGCTTTCTCTGACGCGGCACCCAAGCGGTCTGGCAGCGCCGCACGGTTTTGTGCCTGGTAAGCCGTGCGGCGTCGAACTGCTATATCAACCCAAATCAACGATAGGGTGCGTCGGCTGCCTTGTTCGCAGCGATTTCCGTTTCGTAACGGTCGCCGACTGCCAGCAGCATGTCCTTCGTGAAGTACAGGTCGCCCCGCTTTTCGCCGTGATATTCGAGGATGTGCGTCTCGACGATCGAATCGACCGGGCAGCTCTCCTCGCAGAAACCGCAGAAGATGCACTTGGTCAGGTCGATGTCATAGCGCGTCGTGCGGCGTGTGTTGTCCGCGCGCGTTTCCGATTCGATCGTGATCGCGAGCGCCGGGCACACCGCTTCGCACAGCTTGCATGCGATGCAGCGCTCTTCGCCGTTTTCATACCGGCGCAGTGCGTGCAGCCCGCGGAAACGCGGCGAGATCGGGGTCTTCTCTTCCGGGAACTGCACCGTGATCTTGCGCTGGAACGTATAGCGTCCCGTCAGCGCGAGGCCTTTCAGCAGTTCGGTCAGAAAGAAGGTCTTGAAGAAGTTTTGGATTGCGGTCATGGTTCGTCCGCCTCCTTAATTCCAGATATTCAACGGCGACATGATCCAGAGGCCGACCACGATCACCCAGATCACGGTAACCGGCAGGAACACCTTCCAGCCCAGACGCATGATCTGGTCATAGCGGTAGCGCGGGAACGTCGCACGCGCCCAGATGAATACCGACAACAGGAAGAATACTTTCAGGACCAGCCAGAAGATGCCGGGGATAAACGACAGGAACCCGAACGGCGCACTCCAGCCGCCCAGGAACAGGACGGAAGCCAGCGCCGAGATCACGATCATGTTGATGTACTCGGCGAGGAAGAACAGCGCGAACGCCATGCCCGAATAATCGATCATGTGACCTGCGACGATTTCCGACTCGCCTTCCACCACGTCGAACGGGTGACGGTTCGTTTCGGCGATGCCCGAGATGAAGTACACGACGAACGCGGGCAGCAGCGGCAGCCAGTTCCACGACAGGAACGTCACGCCATGGCTCGCGAAGATGCCGCGCATCTGCGATCCGACGATGTCCGAGAGGTTCATCGTGCCAGCCGTCATCATCACGACGACGAGTGCGAAGCCCATCGAGATTTCGTACGACACCATCTGTGCCGCCGCGCGCATTGCGCCGAGGAACGCGTACTTCGAGTTCGACGCCCAGCCCGCGAGAATCACGCCATACACGCCCATCGACGAAATCGAGAT
Source organism: Paraburkholderia phymatum (assembly GCF_038900715.1). GTDB lineage: Bacteria > Pseudomonadota > Gammaproteobacteria > Burkholderiales > Burkholderiaceae > Paraburkholderia > Paraburkholderia phymatum_A. Next base: position 30,089 of record NZ_JAYMRZ010000018.1, read on the forward strand.
CGCGTACAGCAGCCCCGCGTTGATGTCGCCGAGCACGGCGCCCGACTGGAACGGAATCACCGCCCACACCGCGAACGCCGGGACCACCACCATGATCGGCGCGATCAGGTAGATCCAGCGGCTCGCTTGCGTCGGCTGAATGACTTCCTTGAGGAGCAGCTTCAGCACGTCGGCGATCGGCTGCAGGAGACCCGCCGGGCCGACGCGGTTCGGGCCGAGACGCACGTGCATCCAGCCGATCAGCTTACGTTCCCACAGGATCAGGTAAGCCACGCACAGCAGGATCGCGACGGACACCACGAGGATGCGCACGAGTGCCCACACCGTAGGCCAGGCCACGCCGAGAAGCTGGCTACCGCCCGCGTTGATCGTATCGAACAAGGTCATTTACGCCTTCTCCACCACCAGTTCACCGAACAGGCTGCCCAGCGCTGCACCGGCAGGCGTAGCCGCCGATACGCGGACGACCGTCTCCGCAAGATTCGCATCACGCACGGCCGGAACCTGCACCGAGCGATCGCCCTGACGAACGCGCACCGCGTCGCCTTCCTTCAAACCCAGCTTGTCGAACAGCGCGGCCGGCAAGCCGATCGTGTGCGCGGCGCGCGCGGCCGCCGTCAGTTGCAACGACTCTGCGCGGCGCACGAGCGGATCGGCGTGATAGATCGGCACATCGGCGATGCGCTCGAACGTGCCATCCGCCGCCTTCGCCACGCTGCTGCGCGCGACGGCCGTCGTCGTCCTGTTCGACAGGCGCGGCGTCAGATCGCCATCGCCCAACGCGGCGACGCGCACTTCTTCGGCCGTGTCGTATTCGAAGCCCGGCACGCCGAGCAGGCTGCCCAGCACGCGCAGAACCTTCCATGCGGGACGCGTATCGCCCAGCGGACGCACGACGCCGTTGAACATCTGCACCGTGCCTTCCGCGTTGATGAACGTGCCGGCGGTTTCCGTGAACGGCGCGATCGGCAGCAGGACGTCCGCGTATTCGGCGCCCGTCTGGAACGGCGACATCACGACGACCATTTCCGCCTGGTTCAGCGCGGCGAGCGCTTGCGCCGGATTGGCCGTGTCGAATTCCGGTTCGAGGTTCAGCAGCAGATAACCCTTGCGCGGCTGCTCGAAGACTTCGCGAGCGTTCAGACCGCCCTCGCCCGGCAATGCGCCGACGAGATGCGCGCCGACCGTGTTCGCCGCTTCCGTCAGGAAGCCGAGCGATGCGCCCGTGGCATCAGCGATCCATTGAGCCGCTGCGTGAATGCGCGCGAATTCCGGATGCTGGACCGCACCGTTGCCGAGCAGCACGACGCGAAGCTCGCCCGTGGTAAGCGATGCCGCCGTCTGCTTCGCGACATCCGACGCCTGCGTGCCTGCGAACGCTTTCGGCAGCGCAACGCCCTTCACTTCCGACACGGCGGCAGCGATGCCGGCCAGTTCGCCGAGCCATGCGGACGGTGCCGCGGCAATGCGCGTAGCTTGCGGGATCAGCGCGTCGTCGCGGGTGGCTTGCAGCAGCGTGATCTTCGCGCCGCCCTTCGCTGCCTGGCGCAGACGCGCGGCAAACAGCGGGTGGTCGCGGCGCAGCGACGAGCCGATCACCAATGCCGAATCGAGGATCGACAGATTGGCGATAGCCGTACCCAGCCACGGCGTGCCGTTTGCGTCCGCCGTGAAGTCCGTCTGACGCAGACGGAAATCGACGTTCGGCGTACCGACCGCTTCCGCGATTTTCTTCAGCAGGAACAGTTCTTCGACCGTGCTATGCGCACTGCCGAGCGCGGCAAACGCGTCCGCGCCGTGATCCGCCTTGATGCCCTTCAGGCCCTTGACGACGTATTCGAGTGCCGTCTGCCAGTCCGTTTCGATCCACTGGCCGCCTTGCTTGAGCATCGGGCGCGTCAGACGTTCCGGGCTGTTCAGGCCTTCGTACGAGAAACGGTCCTTGTCCGAGATCCAGCACTCGTTGATCGCTTCGTTTTCGAACGGCAGCACACGCATCACGCGGTTGTTCTTCACCTGCACCACGAGGTTCGCGCCGACGGAATCGTGCGGGCTCACCGACTTGCGGCGCGACAGTTCCCACGTACGCGCGCTGTAGCGGAACGGCTTGCTGGTCAGCGCGCCGACCGGGCACAGGTCGATCATGTTGCCCGACAGTTCGGAGTCGACCGTCTTGCCGACGAACGACGTAATTTCCGAGTGCTCGCCGCGGCCCAGCATGCCGAGCTCCATCACGCCGGCGATCTCTTCGCCGAAACGGACGCAGCGCGTGCAGTGAATGCAGCGCGTCATTTCTTCCATCGAGATCAGCGGGCCGACGTTCTTGTGGAACACGACGCGCTTCTCTTCGCTATAACGCGACGACGACTTGCCGTAACCGACGGCCAGATCCTGCAGCTGACACTCGCCGCCCTGATCGCAGATCGGGCAATCGAGCGGGTGATTGATCAGCAGGAACTCCATCACCGATTGCTGACCCTTCACCGCCTTTTCCGACTTCGTGCGCACGATCATGCCCGCCGACACCGGCGTCGCGCATGCAGGCACAGCCTTCGGCATCTTCTCGACATCGACGAGACACATCCGGCAGTTGGCCGCAATCGACAGCTTCTTGTGATAGCAGAAGTGAGGGATGTAGGTATCGACCTTATGCGCAGCCTGAATGATCATGCTGCCTTCGGCCACCTCTACTTTCTTGCCGTCTATTTCAAGTTCAACCATGATGGTCAATCTTCCTTAACCTGTTACCGCTCAATCGTTCGCCCGCTCGCCGCTGCGCTTTTGCGCGAAGCGGCGGCTCCCGCGCTTGCCTCTGGCTTTACTCTGGCGTTATGCAGCGACCGTTTCCGATGCCGCCGCTGCGCCCGCATGACCGCCGACGAGGCAACGCTTGTTGGCGACGTGATACTCGAATTCGTCCCAGTAGTGCTTGAGCATGCCGCGCACGGGCATGGCGGCTGCATCGCCGAGCGCGCAGATCGTGCGGCCCATGATGTTCTCGGCGACCGAGTTCAGCAGATCCAGATCTTCCTGGCGGCCGAGGCCGTGTTCGATGCGATGCACGACGCGATACAGCCAGCCCGTGCCTTCGCGGCACGGCGTGCACTGACCACACGATTCTTCGTAATAGAAGTACGACAGGCGCAACAGCGAGCGCACCATGCAGCGCGTCTCGTCCATCACGATGACGGCACCCGAACCAAGCATCGAACCCGCCTTCGCGATCGAATCGTAGTCCATGTCGGTTTGCATCATGATGTCGCCCGGAATCACGGGCGCCGACGAACCGCCGGGAATCACGGCCTTGATCTTCTTGCCGCCGCGCATGCCGCCTGCGAGTTCCATCAGCGTCGAGAACGGCGTGCCGAGCGGAATTTCGTAGTTGCCCGGACGCTCGACGTCACCCGACACCGAGAAGATCTTCGTGCCGCCGTTGTTCGGCTTGCCCATTTCGAGGTAAGCCTGCGGACCGACTTCCAGCAGGAACGGCACGGCTGCGAACGTTTCGGTGTTGTTGATCGTGGTCGGCTTGCCGTACACGCCGAAGCTCGCCGGGAACGGCGGCTTGAAGCGCGGCTGGCCCTTCTTGCCTTCCAGCGATTCGAGCAGCGCGGTTTCTTCGCCGCAGATGTAGGCGCCGTATCCGTGGTGCGCATGCAGCTGGAACGAGAAGCCCGAGCCCATGATGTTGTCGCCGAGGAAGCCGGCTGCGCGCGCTTCCTCCAGCGCCTCTTCGAAGCGCTTATAGACTTCGAAGATTTCGCCGTGGATGTAGTTGTAGCCGACCGTGATGCCCATCGCGTATGCGCCGATGGCCATGCCTTCGATCAGCGAATGCGGATTCCAGCGCAGGATGTCGCGGTCCTTGAACGTGCCGGGCTCGCCTTCGTCAGAGTTGCAGACGAGATACTTCTGCCCCGGAAACTGGCGCGGCATGAAGCTCCACTTCAGGCCCGTCGGGAAGCCCGCACCACCTCGGCCGCGCAGACCCGACGCCTTCACGTCGGCGATCACCTGCTCCGGCGGAATCTTCTCTTCGAGGATACGGCGCAGCTGCTTGTAACCACCGCGCGCCACGTAGTCTTGAAGATGCCAGTTGTCGCCGTTCAGGCCGGCGAGAATCAGCGGTTTGATGTGACGATCGTGCAAAGACGTCATTTCGAAAGTTCCTCGAGCAGCTGGTCGATCTTCTCGCGGCTCATGAAGCTGCACATCCGATGGTTGTTCACGAGCAGCACGGGAGCGTCACCGCACGAACCCATGCACTCGCCCTCTTTCAGGGTGAACTTGCCGTCCGGGGTGGTTTCGCCGAAGTCGATGCCGAGCTTCTGCTTCAGATATTCGGCGGCGCTGTCCGAACCGCCATCGGGACCGAGCTGGCACGGCAGGTTCGTGCAGAGCGTGATCTTGTGTTTGCCGACAGGCGACGTCTCGAACATCGTGTAGAAGGTCGCGACCTCCTGCACGGCGACGGCCGGCATGCCGAGATAGTCCGCGACGAACTCCATCAGTTCGGGCGACAGCCAGCCATGTTCCTGCTGACCGACGGCCAGCGCCGCCATCACGGCGGACGGTTTCTGATCGGCGGGGTACTTCGTGATCGCACGATCGATTTCTTTCAGGCCTTCAGCTGAGATCATTTTCAGACACGACTCTTTCAATTCCTACCGAACGAAAACCTGTCGCGCACTGCTTGTTGCGACAGACCCGGCGTTCCTTTGCTTGACGCGCGCCCCGCTTGTCATGCGTTATCGGCTACGTGAGCGCGCGCCTTGATGAATACCGCTAGTGAATTCGCCTAGCGATCGACTTCACCGAACACGATGTCTTGCGTGCCGATGATCGTCACGGCGTCGGCGATCATGTGACCGCGCGCCATTTCGTCGAGCGCGGACAGGTGCGCATAGCCCGGCGCGCGAATCTTCAGGCGATACGGCTTGTTCGCGCCATCCGACACCAGATAGATGCCGAACTCGCCCTTCGGATGCTCGACGGCCGCGTACGCTTCGCCTTCCGGCACGTGGAAGCCTTCCGTGAAGAGCTTGAAGTGGTGAATCAGCTCTTCCATGTTCGACTTCATGCCGACGCGCGACGGCGGCGCGACCTTGTGATTGTCCGTCATCACAGGGCCGGGATTCTTGCGCAGCCATTCAATGCACTGTTTCACGATGCGCGTGGATTGACGCATTTCTTCGACGCGCACCAGATAGCGGTCGTAGCAATCGCCGTTCACGCCGACGGGGATGTCGAAGTCCATCTGGTCATACACTTCGTACGGCTGCTTCTTGCGCAGATCCCACTCGATGCCCGAGCCGCGCAGCATCGCGCCCGTCAGGCCCAGCTGCAACGCGCGCTCCGGCGTCACGACACCGATGCCCACCAGACGCTGCTTCCAGATGCGGTTGTCGGTGAGCAGCGTTTCGTACTCGTCGACGTACTTCGGGAAGCGGTTGAAGAAGTCTTCGATGAAGTCGAGCAGCGAGCCCTGGCGGTTCTCGTTCAGCTTCGACAATGCCTTTGCATTGCGAATCTTCGATGCCTTGTATTGCGGCATCGCGTCCGGCAGATCGCGATAGACACCGCCCGGACGATAGTACGCAGCGTGCATCCGTGCGCCGGACACCGCCTCATACACGTCCATCAGGTCTTCGCGCTCGCGGAACGCGTAGAGGAACACCGCCATCGCGCCGACGTCGAGCGCGTGCGCGCCGATCCACATCAGGTGGTTCAGCACGCGCGTGACTTCGTCGAACAGCACGCGGATGTACTTTGCGCGAATGGGAACGTCGATGCCGAGCAGCTTTTCGATCGCGAGCACATAGCCGTGCTCGTTGACCATCATCGACACGTAGTCGAGACGGTCCATGTACGGCACCGACTGGATGAACGTCTTGTTCTCCGCGAGCTTTTCCGTCGCGCGGTGCAGGAGGCCGATGTGCGGATCGGCGCGCTGGATCACTTCGCCGTCGAGTTCGAGCACGAGGCGCAGCACGCCGTGCGCTGCCGGGTGCTGCGGACCGAAGTTGAGCGTGTAGTTCTTGATCTCTGCCATGACGTTCTCTTAGTGTTTCAGGCCGCCATAGTGATCCTCGCGGATCACGCGCGGCGTGATTTCCCGAGGCTCGATCGTCACCGGCTGATAGACGACGCGCTTCTCTTCCGGGTCGTAGCGCATTTCGACGTAGCCGGAAACCGGGAAATCCTTGCGGAACGGATGACCGATGAAACCGTAATCGGTCAGGATGCGGCGCAGGTCAGGATGACCCTCGAAGACGATGCCGTACAGGTCGAATGCTTCGCGCTCGTACCAGTTGGCCGAATTCCAGATCTCGACGACCGACGGAACGAGAGGCACATCGTCGTTCGGCGCGAACACGCGCACGCGCAGACGCCAGTTGTTCGAGATGGACAGCAGATGCAGGACGGCGGCAAAACGCGGACCTTCGTAAGCGCCTTCACCGTAAGTTTGATAGTCGACACCACACAGGTCGATCAGTTGCTCGAAGTGCAGCGTCGCGTCATCGCGCAGACGCTTTGCCACTTCGAGGTAATCGCCCGCTTTCACGACGATGGTCAGCTCACCGACAGATTCGGTGATGCTCGTCAGGCGGCCGCCAAGGGCCGCCTCGAGGTTCGCTTTGAGGGTCTCGAGTTTGCTTGCCATATTGTGGGGGAGGCTCTGGCCTTATTGACGGGCGATGGTATTGGTGCGGCGGATCTTCGCCTGCAACTGGATCACGCCGTACACCAGCGCTTCAGCCGTGGGCGGGCAGCCCGGCACATACACATCGACGGGGACGATACGGTCGCAGCCACGCACCACCGAATACGAGTAGTGATAGTAGCCACCGCCGTTCGCGCACGAACCCATCGAGATCACCCAGCGCGGCTCGGCCATCTGGTCGTAGACCTTGCGCAGCGCAGGCGCCATCTTGTTGCACAGCGTGCCGGCGACGATCATCACATCCGACTGACGCGGACTCGGACGAAACACTACACCGAAACGGTCGAGGTCATAACGGGCGGCGCCCGCATGCATCATCTCGACAGCACAACACGCGAGACCGAACGTCATCGGCCACAGTGAACCGGTACGCGTCCAGTTGATCAGCTTGTCAGCCGTGGTGGTGACAAACCCTTCCTTCAAGACCCCTTCGATACTCATTTGCTTTCCACTCCAGACGGGCGGCGAGCCATCGCCACCCATGCAAACCGGCGATTAACCCGTCATTCCCAATCAAGGCCACCTTTCTTCCAGATATAGGCGAAGCCCAACAGGAATTCGAGCAGAAAAATCATCATCGAGATGAAGCCGGGCCAGCCGATATCGCGCAGGGCGACTCCCCACGGAAACAGGAACGCCGTTTCAAGGTCGAAAATGATGAAGAGAATGGCAACCAGGTAGTAGCGCACATCGAATTTCATGCGCGCATCTTCGAATGCTTCGAAGCCGCACTCGTACGGTGCGTTCTTTTCGGTATCCGGCCGATTCGGACCGAGGATCTTGCCGATACTGACCAGTGCTACGCCTAAACCGGTGCCCACGAGGAGGAACAACAATACGGGGAAATAGGCTGCGAGGTTCAAAGCTATCCTCAATCGGTTGGTTCTGAGTGACGTCAGGAGACGCAGACTAGTTTGAACAACCCCTGACGCGAAACACTTCGGGATGCTTGATGTCGAAAGCCCACAGCAAACACCACCCTGGAAGTGAAAATGCCAGCCGAAGCTGAAGCAAGCGGCTGGCATTAGATAACATTGGTGCCGACGGCGAGACTCGAACTCGCACAGCTTTCGCCACTACCCCCTCAAGATAGCGTGTCTACCAATTTCACCACGTCGGCACTGTCTGCAATCCGGGATAACAACTTGTAAAACCCGCGAATCGCTTCAAGAGTTGAATTGTAACCCGCTTAAGCAGTTTGTTCAACGCACAAACGCGTTTTCTTCGAAAATTTATTTCGGCACATCTTGGCCTGGCGCAGAAGCTGCAGATGCAGCGACTGCAGCCGATGCATTAGCCGGTGCGGACGCAGCAGGAGCGACCGAGGCAGCCACAGGAGCCGATGCCGGAGCGCTACCGAGCACGCCTGCCGAAGGTTTCGAATGATACGCGCCGATGTACGTCAGTGCCAACGTGGTGGCGAAGAACACTGCCGCCAGTATCGCAGTCGTACGTGACAGAAAATTAGCAGAGCCCGTCGCGCCGAAGAGACTGCCCGATGCGCCACTGCCGAAGGCCGCGCCCATGTCCGCGCCCTTGCCGTGTTGCAACAGCACGAGGCCGATGACGCCAAGCGCCGACAGCAACTGCACGACAATGATCAACGTTTTCAAATACAGCATCACACTCACCTGAGTCTTTATTTAATCGCGCAACAACAGATGCTGCGCGCAATGGGTCATCCTCGCCCGGGCACTCTGTCTTGTCGTGTCAGCGCGCGGCGGTCGCCGCGACGGCTGCACTGCAGATTGCCAGGAAATCCTTGTCTTTCAGCGATGCGCCGCCGATCAGACCGCCGTCGATATCCGGCTGGCTGAACAGCTCTTCCGCGTTCTCCGGTTTCACGCTGCCGCCGTACAGCAGCGACACGCTACCGACATCTTCGCCCTTCGCCACGAGACGCGCGCGAAGGAACGCATGAACATCCTGCGCCTGTTGCGCCGTCGCGCTCTTGCCGGTGCCGATGGCCCACACGGGCTCATATGCAACGACGATGCGAGCCGAATCTTCCACCGACAGCTTCGCGAGCACCGCATCGAGTTGCGCGCCTACGATCTGCTCCGTCTTGCCCGACTCGCGCTCTTCGAGCGTTTCGCCGACGCAGACGATCGGCGTCAAGCCTGCTTCGAGCGCGCGTTGCGCTTTGACAGCGACCGTCTCGGCGCTTTCGCGGTGATACGCACGACGCTCGGAGTGTCCAACGATCGCGAACGATGTGCCAAATTCAGCAGCCATTTCGGCCGCGACCTCGCCGGTGTAGGCGCCCTGCGTGTGCGCGGACACATCCTGCACGCCCCACGCGACGCGGCCGCCTTCCAGCAGCGACTGCGCTTGCGTCAGATAGGGACACGGCACGCATACGCCGACTCGCACATCGTCCGGAAGATCGTTCGCGCCGTGTGATACCGCTTGCAGCAGCACGCGGTTGTCGGCAAGCCGACCGTGCATCTTCCAGTTACCGACTACCAGTTTTGCTCGTTGTTTCGCCATCGTCTCGCTCGTTTTATCGTGGTGCGGGTCCTGGACGCCTCCGCTTCGTCAGCGTCCCCAGCTCTCTGGTGCCCGCGGTCCGCCTGCAAAATTCATGCAGAACGCGCAAAACACACGATTTTACTGTGTGCTGACAGACCGGGTCAAACTCAATTAAATGGGCGCTGTCAAGCACCCGCGCCCCAATTCAGCACGATCTTGCCGACGTGCAGGCTGCTTTCCATCAGCTCGTGCGCCTGCGCCGCTTGAGCAGCGGGGAACACCTTGTAGATCACTGGCTTGATCGTGCCGTCTTCGAGATGCGGCCACACGCGCTCCTTCAGTTGCGCGGCGATCTTCGCCTTGAATTCGACGGGACGCGGACGCAGCGTCGAGCCCGTCACCGTCAGACGACGGCGAAGAATGTCGTTCAGGTTCACTTCGGCCTTCGCGCCGCCGAGCAGCGCGATGATCACGAGACGGCCGCCGTCGGCGAGCGCCTTCAGTTCGCGCGGCACGTAGCTGCCCGCCACCATGTCGAGGATCACGTCGACGCCGCGGTCATTCGTGAGCGACTTGATCACTTCGACGAAATCTTCCGTCTTGTAGTTGATCGCACGTTCCGCGCCAAGCGCCTCGCATGCACGGCACTTTTCGTCCGTGCCGGCCGTCGCGAACACACGAAAGCCGAGTGCATGCGCGATCTGGATCGCCGTCACGCCGATGCCGCTCGAGCCGCCCTGCACGAGGAACGTTTCGTTCTCGCCGCCTTCGCCTTTGCCGAGCAACGCACGGTCAAAAACATTGCTCCAGACGGTGAAGAAGGTCTCGGGCAAAGCCGCCGCTTCGACATCGGAGAAACCCTTCGGCACGGGCAGGCACTGCAGCAGCGGCACGGTCGCGTATTCCGCGTAACCGCCGCCCGCCATCAGCGCGCACACGCGATCGCCGATCTTGAGACCGAACGGATTGCGTTTCTCGTCGATATTTCCGCCGACGATTTCGCCCGCCACTTCCAGCCCTGGCAGATCCGACGCGCCAGGCGGCGGCGCATAGCCGCCCTTGCGCTGGAACACGTCCGGACGATTCACGCCCGACGCGGACACTTTGATCAGCACTTCACCCGCTTTCGGCTCTGGCATCGGTCGCTCGGCGAGCTTCAAGACTTCCGGCGCACCGAATTCGGTGATTTCGATTGCGTTCATCGTCGTCTCTCCCAAGGTCTGGATAGCGCTGCAAACCGGCCGCGAAAACCGGTTCGCACTGCAATCCACCCTACATGAAAAACGGCCGGCGCGCTCTTGCGCTACCGGCCGTCCTGCTTTCACTGCGTTACTGCTGCGGCGTCGGTTCCGTCTGCGCCGCTTCATTCAGCAGCGCCTTCGCCGACAGACGCACACGACCCTTTTCGTCCGTCTGGATGACCTTGACCTTCACTTGCTGGCCTTCCTTCAGGTAGTCGTTGATGTCCTTGATGCGCTCGTTGGCGATTTCGGAAATGTGCAGCAGACCATCCTTGCCCGGCAGCAGGTTCACGATCGCGCCGAAGTCCAGCAGCTTGAGCACCGTGCCCTCGTAGATCTGGCCCACTTCGACTTCGGCCGTGATGTTCTCGATGCGCTTCTTCGCTTCGGCCATGCCTTCGCTGCTCGTGCTCGCGATCGTGACGACGCCGTCGTCCGAGATGTCGATCGTCGTGCCCGTTTCTTCCGTCAGCGCACGGATCACCGAACCGCCCTTGCCGATCACGTCGCGGATCTTTTCCGGATTGATCTTGATGGTGATCATGCGCGGTGCGAATTCGGACAGTTGCGTGTTCGCACCCGAAACAGCCGCCGTCATCTTGCCGAGGATATGCATGCGGCCTTCCTTCGCTTGCGCGAGCGCGACCTGCATGATTTCCTTCGTGATGCCCTGGATCTTGATGTCCATCTGCAGTGCCGTCACGCCGTCAGCCGTGCCCGCCACCTTGAAGTCCATGTCGCCGAGGTGATCTTCGTCGCCGAGGATGTCCGTCAGCACAGCAAACTTGTTGCCTTCGAGGATCAGGCCCATCGCGATGCCCGCGACGTGCGCCTTCATCGGCACGCCGGCGTCCATCAGTGCGAGGCAGCCGCCGCACACCGATGCCATCGACGACGAACCGTTCGACTCGGTGATTTCCGACACGACGCGGATCGAGTAGCCGAATTCGTCCGCGGTCGGCAGGCACGCGATCAGCGCGCGCTTCGCGAGACGGCCGTGGCCGATTTCACGACGCTTCGGCGAGCCGACGCGGCCCGTTTCGCCCGTCGCGAACGGCGGCATGTTGTAGTGGAGCATGAAGCGATCGCGGTACTCGCCTTCGAGCGCGTCGATGATCTGCTCATCGCCCTTCGTGCCGAGCGTCGCGACGACGAGCGCCTGCGTCTCGCCACGCGTGAACAGCGCCGAACCGTGCGTGCGCGGCAGCACACCCGTGCGGATTTCGATCGGGCGAACGGTGCGCGTGTCGCGGCCGTCGATACGCGGCTCGCCGTTCAGGATCTGCGAACGGACGATCTTCGCTTCGATGTCGAACAGCACGTTGCCGACGGCTGCCTTGTCGGCTGCCACGGTGCCCGCCGCTGCTGCTTCTTCTTCCAGCTTGACCTGCGTCGCTGCGTAGATTTCCTTCAGGCGGGTCGAGCGAGCCTGCTTGTCGCGCGTCTGATAGGCCGCGGCCAGATCGGCGTAAGCGATCTCATTGACGCGCGAGATCAGCACTTCGTTCTTCGGCGCCGGCTGCCAGTCCCACTCAGGCTTGCCGCCTTCGCGAACGAGTTCGTGAATCGCGTCGATGGCCGTTTGCATCTGCTCGTGACCGAACACGACGGCGCCCAGCATCACGTCTTCCGGCAGTTGATCCGCTTCGGATTCGACCATCAGCACCGCGCGCTCCGTACCGGCGACGACCAGATCGAGGCGCGATTCCTTGCTTTGCGTACGCGTCGGGTTCAGCACGTATTCGTTATTGACGTACGCGACGCGCGCAGCACCGACGGGACCGTTGAACGGCAGGCCCGACACGGCGAGCGCAGCCGACGCGCCGATCAGCGCGGGGATGTCGGCGGGGACTTCAGGGTTGATCGACATCACGTGCACGACGACCTGCACTTCGTTGTAGAAGCCTTCCGGGAACAGCGGACGCAGCGGCCGGTCGATCAGGCGCGAAATCAGCGTTTCGCCTTCCGACGGACGGCCTTCGCGGCGGAAGAAGCCGCCCGGAATCTTGCCCGCTGAGTAGGTCTTTTCGATGTAGTCGACGGTCAGCGGGAAGAAGTCCTGGCCCGGCTTCGCCGTCTTCGCGCCGACGACGGTCGCCAGCACGACGGTGTCTTCGATGTCGACGAGCACGGCACCGCCCGCCTGGCGAGCGATCTCACCCGTTTCCATGCGAACGGTGTGCTGGCCCCACTTGAACTCTTTGACGACCTTGTTAAACATAGACATTTGTCCTCCTTGATCTTTTGGTCATGCCGCGCAATACAGCGCACGGCACCGTCAGGACCGAAGCCTTTCGGGTAGAGGAGTGTTATGCCATTCCAGAGAATCGCGTGGATGCGCTCACTTGCACGCGAACCGCTGGAATGACACAGCGCCCTACCCTCGAGCCCGGCTTTGTTTCGTTTTGCCCGCGACGCAACCAGCGCGCCAGACGGGTGATTCGGCGGCAAACCTCACACGAAGCGTACCGTCGAAAAACAAAATGCCTGCATCAGCGGAACTGACACAGGCATCTTGCTGACAGAAAGTCCGATGCGTCCGATTACTTACGCAGACCCAGCTTCTCGATCAGAGCGCGGTAACGGTCAGCGTCCTTGCCCTTCAGGTAGTCGAGCAGCTTGCGACGACGGCTCACCATGCGCAGCAGACCGCGGCGGCTGTGATGATCCTTCGTGTGGGCCTTGAAGTGAACCGTCAGTTCGTTGATGCGCGTCGTGAGCAGCGCGACCTGAACTTCGGGGGAGCCGGTGTCGTTTGTGCCACGTGCGAATTGCGCGACGACGTCGGATTTCTTGATTTCAGCTACGGACATGTTGATTTCCTTTGAATCAAACAGGCGGTCACGGAAGAAGGGCCGTGCCGTGGGGTTACAACGAAACGAGTCGCGTATTGTATCACAGCAGGATCATCCGGCGAAGCCCGCCGTCTCGGGGCGTACTTCGGGCCCGGGGCCGAGCGCCGTTTTGCGGTCGGTTTTTGGGGGCGCCTCGAGGGTCATTCGCGGCTCATGCAACGCCCATTCACGGCTCATGCAAGCCGATTCATGGCTCACGGCCGCTTCATCCGGCAAGTCGTGGCCGGCACGGTGCGCTCGGGCGGCAATGCCAGCACCGTCCGGAAGCCGTAATGCGAGCCCTCGTTGTCGAACTGGACACCCGGCGTGCCCGCCTTGTCCATCTCCATCACGTAAAGGGGCTGGATCAGTTGATGATCGTCGGCGCGCATCCACGACGGATGGAAGCCGTTGTCGTATTTCATGCCTTCCAGCGCCTTCGCGACCTTGTCGGGCTGCGCGCTGGCCGCCCGGTTCATCGCCGCCGCCAGCATTTCGATCATCAGCGGCATGCGCAGCACCGGGTAGTCGTCCTGCGCAGCCGGGAAACGCTGACGGAACGACGCATACCACGCATCCGATGCCGCGCCGCCCGCGTTCGGGTGCCAGTCGGCGACGGCGACCACGCGCTTCACGCCCGCATCGCCGAGCGCGGCCGGCGCGCCGAGGCTGTTGCCATAGAACGTGTAGAACTTCGTGTCGACGCTCTGTTCGCGCGCCGCCTTGACGAGCAGCGTCAGATCGTTGCCCCAGTTACCCGTGATCACGGCGTCGGCGCCGCTCGCGCGAATCTTCGCGATGTACGGCGCGAAATCCTTCACGCGGCCGATCGGATGAAACTCGTCGCCGACCAGGGCGACATCCGGCCGCTTCGACGCAAGCGCCGCGCGCGCCAGCGTGCTCACGTCATGCCCGAAGCTGTAGTCCTGATTCAGCAGATAGACCTTCTTCACCGACTTGTCGCGCTGGATCACATCGGCGAGCGCGTCCATCCGCATGCCCGCGTGCGCGTCGAAGCGAAAGTGCCAGAAGCTGCAGTTCGCGTTCGTGAGCGCCGGATCGTCGGCGGAATAGTTGAGGAACAGTTCGCGATTGTCCGGCTCGCGCGTATTCTGCTTGTCGATCGCGGCGAGCAGCGCCGCCGCCACCGCCGAGCTGTTGCCTTGCGCGATAAAGCCGATGTGCCTGTCGGCGGCCGCGCGCAGTTGCACGAGCGCTTCTTCCGCGCTGCCCTTGCTGTCGAGCACGACGAGTTCGAGAGGATGCGCGCCGTCCGCGAGCTTCACGCCGCCGCGCGCGTTGACCGTCTCGACACCGAAACGCAAATTGCGCTCGACGGCCGCGCCCGCGTTCGCAAACGGACCGGACATGCCTTCGATCATCGCGATACGGATCGGCACTCGCGACGGCGCGTTCTGCGCATACGCGCTCGCTGCCGGCCACACTGCGATCGCCGCGATTGCTCCGATTGCACCCATTGCCAGCGTCATCGCCGCCACTGCCGCTTTCGTCGATTTTGTTTTCATCAGCGCGTCTCATCTGTCGATCGAAGCGCGGATCATAGGACGCCGCGCCGCCCACGAGCAAGCGAATATGCGTCTCGCCCAGCGCACGGTCCGAAAATCTTTTGGTCCGACGCGTGTCAAAATATCGGGTCCGAAATGATCTTGCATGGGACGGGACAAAGCGCCTGAGGGCCGGCTCCCGTCGACGGCACAACAATAATCAACTATCGAACGCCATCGGAGGTGTCATGTTCAACCGCCTTTCATCCGTCGCGCCGACGATGCCAGGCTTGCGCACGGCGCGCGGCGCGCTGGCTGTCCTCGTTTGCGCGGGCGTCGTCACGCTCGCGGGCTGCGCGCAGCCCTGGCAGAACTATCAGGAGGGCGCGGACGCGTCGACGATCGTCGCCCGCCTCGGGCCGCCGCGCGAAGTTTACGATCTGCCGAACGGCGGCAAGCGCCTGATGTGGCCGACGCAGCCGATGGGCGAAACGACGACGGCCGCCGACGTCGATGCGTCCGGCAAGATCGTGAACGTGCGTCAGGTGCTGCAGCCGAACGAGTTCTATCGCGCGGAAATCGGCAAATGGACACGCGATGACGTGCTGGTCAACTTCGGGCGTCCCGTCGAAACGAACTATTTCCCGCTGATGAAGCGCGAGGTGTGGACGTATCGCTATCAGGAGGACAACGTCTGGTACATGATGTACAGCTTCTATTTCGACGACCAGGGCATCCTGCGCCTGACGCAGAAGACGCCCGATCCGCTGCACGATCCGGATCGACGCAGCTTCTTCTGAAGCCGCCGCCCGTCAGCGCCAGTAACGAAAAAAGCCGCCCATCGAGGCGGCTTTTTCATGGAACGCGCAGCCGATAAAAACCCCGCCGCAGCGGGGTTTTTCGATGCAACCGAACGTAATGAACGCGGCGTCAGATTTCCGCGCGCTGCGGATTCAGCTTGTCGTGGCCCGCGTATAAACGGTTGAGCGCCGAGATATACGCCTTCGCCGATGCAGCGACGATATCCGGGTCGGTACCCACGCCGTTCACGATGCGCCCGGCCTTCGACAGACGCACGGTCACTTCACCTTGCGCCTGCGTGCCCGTCGTGATCGCGTTGACGGAGTACAGCAGCAGTTCCGAACCGCTGCCCACCTCGGTTTCGATCGCGTTCAGCGTCGCGTCGACGGGACCGTTGCCGTTCGCCTCGCCGACCACTTCCTTGCCTGCGACTGAGAACACGATCCGCGCATGCGGCCGCTCGCCCGTCTCCGAATGCTGCGACAGCGACACGAACTTGTAATGCTCCTTCTCCTGCGCTTCCGCCGATTCTTCTGCGACGATCGCGATGATGTCCTCGTCGAAGATTTCGGCCTTGCGGTCCGCCAGTTCCTTGAAGCGCTGGAATGCGAGGTTCAGTTCGCCTTCGCTGTCGAGCGTGATGCCGAGTTCCTGCAGACGCTGCTTGAACGCATTGCGCCCCGACAACTTGCCGAGCACGATCTTGTTCGCCGTCCAGCCCACGTCTTCGGCACGCATGATTTCGTACGTATCGCGCGCCTTCAGCACGCCGTCCTGGTGGATGCCCGACGCGTGCGCAAACGCGTTGGCGCCGACCACGGCCTTGTTCGGCTGCACGACAAAACCCGTGATCTGCGAGACGAGCTTCGACGCCGGCACGATCTGCGTCGTGTCGATGCCGAGGTCGAGGCCGAAGTAGTCCTTGCGGGTCTTCACGGCCATCACGATTTCTTCGAGCGACGTATTGCCCGCGCGCTCGCCGAGACCGTTGACCGTGCACTCCACCTGACGCGCGCCGCCGATCTGCACGCCCGCCAGCGAGTTCGCGACGGCCATGCCGAGGTCGTTGTGACAGTGCACCGAGAAGATCGCTTTGTCGGAGTTCGGAATGCGCTCGCGCAGCGTCTTCACGAGATTGCCGTACAGCTCCGGCACGCCGTAGCCGACGGTATCGGCGATGTTGATCGTCGTCGCGCCTTCCGCGATCACGGCTTCAAGCACGCGGCACAGGAAGTCCATGTCCGAGCGGCTGCCGTCTTCCGGCGAGAACTCCACGTCGTTCGTGAACTTGCGCGCGAAACGCACGGCCAGCTTCGCCTGCTCGAGCACCTGCTCGGGCGACATGCGCAGCTTCTTCTCCATGTGCAGCGCGGACGTCGCGATGAACGTGTGGATGCGGAAGTGATCGGCGGGCTTGAGCGCATCGGCGGCACGCTGGATGTCCTTGTCGTTCGCGCGCGCGAGCGAGCAGACCGTGCTGTCCTTGACCATGCCGGCGATCGTGTGGATCGCGTCGAAATCGCCGTTCGAGCTGGCGGCAAAGCCCGCCTCGATCACGTCGACTTTCATCCGCTCCAGTTGCTTCGCGATGCGGATTTTTTCTTCCTTCGTCATCGACGCACCGGGCGATTGCTCGCCGTCGCGCAACGTCGTGTCGAAAATGATGAGCTTGTCTGCCATCTCAGGTCTCCAGGGGGATTCGGTTGGTTTGAATCAGGAAAACGGAATTCGAGTGTTTGCGCCACCACCGCAGGCGACGCTAAACAACGAACGAGGCAAACGGAGGGCGAAAACGATCAGCGCGGCAGGCGCGCTAGAGCTAGCGAGCGTAGTAGCTTGCCGGCTTGAAGAGACAGGAAGGGGAACTTGGAAAGTGCCATGCCAGCGACTATAGCGGCAATCCCGAAAACGCGCAATTGACGCTAACCAGGGCGGCCATAGCATTTGCCAGCGGATTTGCCAGCGCCCAGCGATCCACACAATCGCATTGCGAAGGTGAATCGGCAACATCGCGCGGGTGAATCGGCGACCTTTCGAAAGTGAGTCGGCGGCACAAACGGGCAAGACGAACTGGCGGCACGGAGCGGCAAGAAAAAACGGCAGCCCGCAGGCTGCCGTTCCGTTTCCGTTTCATTACGCCGCGTGTGAGCGCCGTCAGTTCGGACGCTGCGACGAGCGCGCTGGATTGCCCATTCCGCGCATCGCGCGATATGCCCAGAACACGTAGCCCGAAAAGCCGTACAGCACGAACAGGCCGAACAGCATCAGCGGCGGATCGGACGACACCAGCACGAACGCGACCACCACCAGCAGGATCGCCGCGAACGGCACGCGATGGCGCACGTCGAGCGCCTTGCCGCTGTAGAACGGCGCGTTCGACACCATCGTGACGCCCGCGTAGATGGTCAGCGCGAACGCGACCCACGGCAGCCACACGAGCTTGAGCGGCACGCGGTTGTCGGTGGCGAGCCACACGAAGCCCGCGATCAGCGCCGCCGCGGCCGGGCTCGGCATGCCCTGGAAGAAGCGCTTGTCGACGACGCCGATGTTCGTGTTGAAGCGCGCGAGACGCAGCGCCGCGCCCGAGCAGTAGACGAACGCCGCAAGCCAGCCCCAGCGGCCGAGGTCCTTGAGAATCCACTCGTACATCACGAGCGCCGGCGCGACGCCGAACGACACCATGTCCGACAGGCTGTCGAACTGCTCGCCGAATGCGCTTTGGGTATGCGTCATGCGCGCGACGCGGCCGTCCATGCCGTCGAGCACCATCGCGACGAAAATCGCGATTGCCGCGACTTCGAAGCGCACGTTCATTGCCTGCACGACAGCGAAGAAGCCGCAGAAGAGCGCAGCCGTCGTGAACGCGTTCGGCAGCAGATAGATGCCGCGCTTGCGCAGAAATTGCTGGCGCGCGGCGCGCCGGCTGTCGATCACGGCGGATTCCGCGACGACGGGCGGCTTGTTGCGCCGGAACGGACGCGGCTGCGGCGCACCGCTGCTGCGAGGACGACGCGGTTTGAATGCGGCCATCGAACTCTCCCTGTGCCGCTTATAGCTCAGCCAGAATCGTGGACGACGCGGACACCTTCTCGCCGATCGACACACGCGGACGGCTGCCCATCGGCAGATACACGTCGACGCGCGAACCGAAGCGGATGAAGCCATAGCGCTGGCCGCGCGTCAGCGGCTCGCCCGCCCGCACGTAGCAGAGAATGCGCCGCGCGATCAGGCCGGCGATCTGCACCGACGTCACAGTCGCGCCGCTCGCGGTTTCGATGACAATCGCGTTACGTTCGTTTTCCGTCGAGGCTTTATCGACAGCGGCATTCAGATACGCGCCCGGAAAGTACTCGACCTTCGAGATCGCGCCATCGACGGGCGAACGCTGCGAGTGAACGTTGAACACGTTCATGAACACGCTGATCTTCAGCGCTTCGCGGTTCGCATACGGATCGTGCGCGGTTTCGACGGCGACGATGCGGCCATCGGCCGGGCACAGCACCGCGTTCGCCTGGGTCGGAATGGGGCGGGCGGGATCGCGGAAAAACTGCACGACGAAGATGACCAACAGCCAGAAAATCCAGGCAATGCCGAACCCTGCGACGAAATGGATCAACAACGCAACGACGACCGCGACGGCGATGAACGGCCAGCCTTCGCGCGCGATGATCGGATGGGGGTAATTCATAGGTGGGTTCAGTCTTTTGGAAAACCGTAGGATAGCAAAAGCCGTCCAGGGTTCAGCACACCTGGACGGCTTTTTGACGCTTCCGGCGCATTTCGTGCGCCGGAGTGCGAAAAACAGGCAGATTAGTTCTTCGACTGATCGACCAGCTTGTTCTTCGCGATCCACGGCATCATCGCGCGCAGCTTCGAGCCGACCTGCTCGATCTGGTGCTCGGCCGTGATGCGGCGACGCGACTGCAGCGTCGGCGCGCCCGCGCGGTTTTCGATGATGAAGCTCTTCGCGTACTCGCCCGTCTGGATGTCCTTCAGGACTTCCTTCATCACCTTCTTCGTATCTTCCGTGATGATGCGCGGACCCGTCACGTACTCGCCATATTCGGCGTTGTTCGAGATCGAGTAGTTCATGTTCGCGATGCCGCCTTCGTAGATCAGATCGACGATCAGCTTCAGTTCGTGCAGGCACTCGAAGTACGCCATTTCCGGCGCGTAGCCCGCTTCGACCAGCGTTTCGAAGCCGGCCTTGATCAGGTCGACGGTGCCGCCGCACAGCACGGCTTGCTCGCCGAACAGGTCGGTTTCCGTCTCTTCGCGGAAGTTCGTTTCGATGATGCCGGCACGGCCGCCGCCGTTCGCCGCTGCATACGACAGCGCGATATCGCGCGCCGCGCCCGACTTGTCCTGCGCGACGGCGATCAGGTGCGGCACGCCGCCGCCGTTCTGGTACGTGTTGCGCACCGTGTGGCCCGGCGCCTTCGGCGCGATCATGATGACGTCGAGATCCGCGCGCGGGATCACCTGGCCGTAATGCACGTTGAAGCCGTGCGCGAACGCGAGCGCCGCGCCCTGCTTGATGTTCGCGGCGACTTCCTTCGCGTACACCTCGGCGATCTGCTCGTCGGGCAGCAGCATCATCACGACGTCCGCGCCCTTCACGGCTTCCGCCACTTCCTTCACCGCGAGGCCAGCGTTCTCAGCCTTGCTCCACGATGCGCCGCCCTTGCGCAGACCCACCGTGACGTTCACGCCGCTTTCCTTCAGGTTCAGCGCGTGAGCATGGCCTTGCGAGCCATAGCCGATGATGGTGACCTGCTTGCCTTTGATGAGGGAGAGGTCGGCGTCCTTGTCGTAGAAAACTTTCATGTCTGTTCCTTGGCGAAATTCAGAAAAATTCAAAGCTGCGTGTGTGTGTTGCCTGGGCCCGACGGATGACGCGACGCCGGGCCCGGATCGAACCGGCTTCTGTGGCTCGTCATCAAACCTTCAGGATACGCTCGCCGCGTCCGATGCCCGAACCGCCCGTGCGGACCGTTTCGAGAATCGCGGTGGCGTCGAGCCCTTCGATGAACGCGTCGAGCTTCTCGCTCGCGCCCGTCAGCTCGATCGTATAGGTCTTTTCGGTGACGTCGATGATGCGGCCGCGGAAAATATCCGACATCCGCTTCATCTCCTCACGTTCCTTGCCGACCGCCCTTACCTTGATCAGCATCAGCTCGCGCTCGATGTGGGCGCCCTCGGTCAGGTCGACCACTTTCACCACCTCGATCAGGCGGTTCAGATGCTTCGTGATCTGTTCGATCACGTCGTCCGAGCCAATGGAAACGATGGTCATGCGCGACAGCGAGCGGTCTTCCGTCGGTGCCACCGTCAAGGTTTCGATGTTGTAGCCGCGTGCGGAGAACAGGCCGACCACGCGCGACAGCGCGCCCGGTTCGTTTTCCAGCAGGACGGAAATGATGTGTCTCATGTTCGCTTCTTCCAGATGTCGATGCAGGCGATGCATGCCCTTATGCGATCTGGCGCCGCTCCATCCGCTCTCGCCTTTTGTGAAGACGCGCATGACGAAGCCGGCGCACAAACGCGCTCGTTATAGATCTTCCGACCCGAGGAGCATCTCCGTGATGCCCTTGCCGGCCTGAACCATCGGCCAGACGTTTTCGGTCGGATCGGTCTGGAAGTCGAGAAACACCGTGCGATCTTTCAGGCGCAGCGCTTCCTTCAGCGCCGGCTCGACATCCGCAGTCTTTTCGATGCGCATGCCGACGTGCCCGTACGCCTCGGCGAGCTTAACGAAATCGGGCAGCGCATCCATGTACGAATGCGAATAGCGCTTGCTGTATTCGATCTGCTGCCACTGGCGCACCATGCCCAGATAGCGGTTGTTCAGCGAAATGATCTTGACGGGCGTGTCGTACTGCTTGCAGGTCGACAGCTCCTGGATGCACATCTGGATCGAGCCTTCGCCCGTGATGCAGACGACGTCGTCGTCCGGATGCGCCATCTTGACGCCCATCGCCGCGGGCAGGCCGAAGCCCATCGTGCCGAGGCCGCCCGAGTTGATCCAGCGGCGCGGCTTGTTGAAGCGGTAGAACTGCGCGGCCCACATCTGATGCTGGCCCACGTCCGAGCACACGAACGCGTTGCCGTCCGTCAGCTCCCACAGCTTTTCGACCACGTATTGTGGCTTGATGATCTCGCTTGCGCGGTCGTACTTCAGGCAGTCTTTCGAGCGCCAGCCTTCGATGTCCTTCCACCACGCGGCGAGCGCTTCCGTGTCAGGGCCATGCTCGGCCGTCTGCAACTGCTCGATCAGTTCCTTCAGCACTTCCTTCACGTCGCCGACGATCGGGATGTCGACCTTCACGCGCTTCGAGATCGACGAAGGGTCAATGTCGATGTGAATGATCTTGCGCGGACGCGACGCGAAGTGAGCGGGGTCGCCGATCACGCGGTCGTCGAAGCGCGCGCCGATCGCGATCAGCACGTCGCAGTGCTGCATCGCCATGTTGGCTTCGTACGTGCCGTGCATGCCGAGCATGCCGAGAAATTTCTTGTCCGCGGCGCGATAGCCGCCGAGGCCCATCAGCGTATTCGTGACGGGATAGCCGAGCAGATCGGCGAACTGGTTCAGCTCGCGCGATGCGTCCGCGAGAATGATGCCGCCGCCCGTGTAGATGTACGGGCGCTTCGCCGACAGCAACAGCGCGACGGCCTTGCGGATCTGGCCCGAGTGGCCCTTCGTGACGGGGTTGTACGAGCGCAGCGACACGCTCTTCAACGGCTCGTACTGGCAAGGCGCCTTCGACACGTCCTTCGGAATGTCGATCAGCACGGGGCCGGGCCGGCCGGTACGGGCGATATAGAACGCTTTCTTGACGGTGGCGGCGAGATCGCGCACGTCCTTCACGAGGAAGTTGTGCTTCACGCAGGGACGCGTGATGCCGACCGTGTCGCACTCCTGAAACGCATCCTGGCCGATCGCGGCAGTCGGCACCTGGCCGCTGATGATCACCATCGGGATCGAGTCCATATAGGCCGTCGCGATGCCCGTCACCGCATTGGTGACGCCGGGGCCGGAGGTCACGAGGCACACGCCGACCTTGCCGGTCGAGCGCGAGTAGGCGTCGGCGGCGTGAACCGCGGCCTGCTCATGGCGCACGAGGATGTGCTGGAACTTGTCCTGCTTGTACAGCTCGTCGTAGATGTAGAGTACCGAGCCGCCGGGATAGCCCCAGACAAACTCGACGTCTTCGTCGGCCAGTGCCTTCATGAGCACGGTGGCGCCGATCGAGTCAGCTTCGTGAGGGGGTGTGGTATCCGACGTGGAGAATTCCGCGCTGGGCATATTCATCGTTCACCTTTCGAATTTTCGGCAAAAAATTGATCGGGTGCTCTCTGCCGGGCTTGTGGCTCGGGTTCAAGCGGCGCGTCCAGTTTGACAGGCGAGCTTCTTGGGCTCGACTCAAATGAGACAAGTCACTTATGTTGCGAACCGTAGACGATATCTACGATGCGTCCGGTGGTCAAGCAAATATTTCCATGATTGACGGCGGCTGCCCTTCCGTCGTCCACTTCTGACCGCTTTGCCCAAACTGCATGAACCGTGGACAAAGCTCGACCGAAGGCTGGATGCAAGCCGCACGGTTGCCGCGTTTTTTCCCGATTCGCGCGAAAGTTTGTTAGCATCCGCGAGTTTTACGACATTTTTCGACCGATTCCGCGCACACTCGCTGCGCCGACCCCCAACGGATGGCATCAGACAAGGAACTCGCCGATTTTCTGGCGGGCGTCGAAAGGCGCGCGTTCAAGCAGACGGTCTACGCCGTGCGGGACGATGACGCGTCGCTCGACATCGTGCAGGACGCGATGATCAAGCTCGCCGAAAAATACGGCGACCGCCCTGCCGCTGAGCTGCCGCTTTTATTTCAGCGTATTCTCCAGAATGCGACGCACGACTATTTCCGTCGGCAAAAAGTGCGCAACACCTGGGTGACGCTGTTCTCGTCGTTAGGCAATGCTGACGACGAGGACTTCGACCCACTGGAGACGTTCGAAAGCCAGGACGGCGCAACGGGCGCGGAAAGCAGCGAGCAGCAGCTCGAGCGCGAGCAGGTGCTGCAGTTGATCGACGACGAAATCCAAAAATTACCGGCACGTCAACGGGAGGCGTTTCTGATGCGTTACTGGGAAGATATGGATGTCGCTGAGACTGCTGCCGCGATGGGCTGCTCGGAAGGCAGTGTGAAAACCCACTGCTCGCGAGCCACGCACACGCTGGCGCACGCGCTCAAGGCCAAAGGAATCACGCTATGAGCTCCGCTCTCGAAATAAAAGAACTCGAGTTTGCGCGGCAGCTTCGCCGTGCGCTCGACGAAAACGCTGCCCGCATTCCGACCGCCACCACCGACCGGCTCGCCGCCGCGCGCAGTGCCGCGCTCGCTCGCAAGAAGCCCGAAGCCGTGCATGCGCCCGCCTTCGTGCCTGTCTTCGTCGGCGCAGGCACGCTTGCGGGCATGCCGCAACGGGAAGCATCGCGCCGCCTGCCGCGCCTGCGCAAGCTCGCGCTCGCGTGGCCGGTGCTGGCGCTCGTCATCGGCCTCGCGGGCATCGCGTGGTGGGAAGACCACCAGCGCACGGCCGAGCTCGCCGATATCGACGCCGCCATGCTGAGCGACGACCTGCCGCTCAATGCCTATCTCGATCACGGGTTCAACGCGTACCTGACGCGCAACCACTGACGGCGGAGACTTGACGGGTGAGTTACAAGCGCGGCCTCGCCGTTGTGTCCGGATGCGTGATCGCGGCCCTGGTGTCATTCGCCGCCACCTATCCGCGCTTCTACCCGACACCCACGCCGGCTGCGGCGCCTGCCGCCGCCGGCGCGCCTGCGAAACCGGCGCCCGCCCCGGCGCTGACCGTCGAACTGCCTGCCCTGCCGACGTCGAGCAGCCCTCTCGCCTGGGCGAAGCTGACCAGCTCCGAGCACGCGGCGCTCGCGCCGTTCGCGTCGCAGTGGGACAGCTTCAGCGAAGAGCGCAAGCACAAGTGGCTGAAAATCGCGTCGCGCTACCCGAAGATGACACCCGAAGCGCAGAAGCGGCTCCACGAACGGATGTCGGAATGGGTGCGCATGACGCCCGAACAGCGGCGTGTCGCGCGTGAGAACTATCAGGTGTCGAAGGAGCTGCCGCGCGAAGCGCGTCAGAATGCGTGGAAGGCGTATCAGCAGCTCTCCGAAGAGCAGAAGCAGAAGCTCGCCGCGAGCGAGCACAAGCGCCGTCCCACTGTCGTCAGCGCGCCGCCTTCGGGCAAGTCCGAGATCAAGGACATCAACCGCCTCGTGAACGGCAAGGACAAGCTCGCGAGCGTGCCCGTGCCGCCGGCGGCGGGTGCATCGGCGGGCGCGGCGGCAGGCATGGCGCCCGCGCCGGGCGCGCCTGCCGCTCCCGCAGCCGGCAGCTTCGCTCCGGCGACGCCGACGCCCGTTTCGCCTTCCGACGCGCCGTCGATCTTCAACGGCTCATAAACTTCCGCGAGCCCGCGTCGCGGGCTCATCAACGGCAACCGAGGCCCCGCCCGTGTCCACTTCCGTCGACTCCGCAGCCCTGCCGCCCACGCCCGAAACCTCCGAACTCGCCGCGCCCACCGTGCGCCGGCGTCTCGCGACGCTGATGTACGAAGGCGTGCTGCTGTTCGGCGTGGTGTTCTTCGCGGGCTATCTGTTCAGCACGCTCACGCAGCAACGCAACGGGCTCGTGCATCACAACTGGCTCGCGGCGTGGGTCGCTCTGGTGGTCGGCGCGTACTTCGTCTGGTTCTGGACGCACGGCGGGCAGACGCTGCCGATGAAGACGTGGCGGCTGCGCGTCGTCGGCGCGAGGGATGGCGGGCGCCTGTCGGTTGCGCGCGCCGTCGTGCGCTATGTGTTCGCGTGGCTGTGGTTCTTGCCGCCGCTCGCGCTGCATCCGCTGCTCGGGCTCGCCGTGCCGCAGACGTTGATCGTCGTCGCCGTGTGGTTCGTCCTGTATGCGGCCATCGGCCGGATCGGCGCTAGCCGGCAGTTCCTGCACGACCGGCTGGCCGGCACGCGGATCGTTTCGTTGCCGCGCTGACGCGCCGGGCAGCGATCACAAAACATCTCCACTGCCCGTCCTCTCGCTTTAACGCACGCCTACGTTCGTGTCACGCAGGCGCGGCGTTCGCGACCGCCTTGCGTTGATGCACACGCTTACATTCGCATCGCTCAAGCGCGGCGTTCACGACAACCGCGCCATCTCACGCTGATGCACACGCCGAGCCGCGCACGCATGCAAGCGCTGCGCGGTCAACCCTCACGGCCGCGCCTTCTCCTCGCGCCCCGGCGCATTCATCACCACGCGCCGGCCGCGCAGCCGCGCGAGCATCGTTTGCGGATTCATCCGCGTCTGCTGCAGGAACACCGCGACGACGATGATGAGCCCCTTCAGCACCAGCTGCGTATTGCTGTCGATGTTGTTGAGCAGCAGGATGTTGCCGAGAAAGCCGAAGATCAGCACGCCCGCCACCGTCCCCGCGATCCGTCCGATACCGCCCATCAGGCTCGTTCCGCCGATCACCACGGCCGCGATCGCATCGAGTTCCCAGCCGACACCCGCATCCGCCTTTCCCTGCCGGTACTGCGCCGCGTACAGCACGCCGACCAGCGCCGCGAGCATGCCCGAGATCGCATACGCGGCGATCTTGTGGCGATCGACCTTGAGTCCCGAAATGCGCGCGCACTTCTCGTTGCCGCCGATCGCATACAGGTACTTGCCGAACACCGTGCGATTGAGCACGAAGTCCGCGATCAGCGCGATCACGATGAAAAAGAGCGCAGGCACGGGCACGATGCCGAACAGCAACGCGCGCAGATTTTCGATGTCGGTGGTCGCGTTGCTGCCGCTGTAGATCGAATAGACGGCCGTATCCTGCCCGGCGACGAGCCGCGCGACGCCCATCACGCCGACCATCGCCGCGAGCGTCACGATGAACGGCTGCATGCGTCCGCGCGTGATGATGAAGCCATTGATCGCGCCGATCGCGAGGCCCGCGAGCGGCACCATCCAGAGCACCGTCAGCAGCGACGCCTTCTGCGGCAGTTGATGCCACGCGTAGCCGCATGCGAGCAGCGCGACGAGCGCAGCGACACCCGCGCGAACGGCGCGATGCCGCTCGCCTCGCGACCCATGGACATGAGCACCCGCATGAGCACTGACACCCGCACGCATGCGCCGCGCGAACATGCCGCTCGCCATATAGACGACGGCGAACACGCTCGCGGCATCGAGTGCGAGCGACGTCCACGAAGCCGCGTTGCTGCCGGGCGTCGTGAGCAGGATCGCGGTGAGCACGCTGCCGAAGCCCATCACCGAGCCGACGGACAGATCGATGCCCGCCGTGATGATCACGAGCGTCATGCCCACCGACATCACGCCGACGTTCGCCACCTGACGAAACACATCGGAGAAATTCGCCGACGACAGAAAAATATTGCTGCCGTCCGCCGCATGCGGCGACGTCAGCGCGCCTAGCGCAAGCAGCACGATCAGCCCCAGGTAGTACTTCACGTTCGTCAGCCACGCGCGCAGACGCTGCTGCCGCGTATCGGGCATTGCATTCATCGGATGTTCGTTGGTCTTCAGCATGTTCGGGGCTCCATCGGCATCATGGCGATGCCAGCTTCACGAGTTCATCGGCGGAAAACGCTTCGCGTTCGAGCACGCCTCGCGCGCGCCCTTCGCACAGCACGAGGATGCGGTCGCACATCAGCATCAGTTCGTCGATCTCCGAACTCGCGACCACTACCGTCAATCCGCTGCGCGCCGCCTGCAGGATCTGGCTATAGATTTCGGCCTTCGCGGCCACGTCGACGCCGCGCGTCGGCTCGTCGAGCAGCAGAATCGCGGGCTGCGTCATCAGCCACTTGCCGATGATGAGCTTCTGCTGATTGCCGCCCGAAAGCGTCGCGACGGGCGACGACGCGCCGCCGTGCTTCACGTTCGACGCTTTCGCCTGCGCGGCCACGCGTCGCGCGATCGCGCGAGGCCGGTAGAACGGAAAGCCTTCGATGTGCGCGAGACTCGGCAGCATGAAGTTCGCCTCGACCGACTGATCGACGATCAGCCCATCCTTCTTGCGATCTTCGGTGACGAACGCAACGCCCGCGTCGACGGCTTCCGCCGGCGTTCTGAACACGCGCTTAGCCGGTCCGATCTCGATTGCGCCCGATACGCGATACGACGACACGCCATACAGCGATTCGAGAATTTCCGTCTTGCCCGCGCCGAGCAGGCCCGACAAACCGAACACCTCGCCGCGCCGCACTTCGAACGACACGCCGTCGACGACGGGTCGATGTTCGCCAAAGAGCGTGAGATCGCGCACGGCGACCATCGTGTCGGCGGCCGCGCGCACTTCGCCGGACTCGCGATGCGGCGCGACGAAGTTCTTGCCGATCATCATCGACACCAGCTGTTCCGCCGATTCGACGCGGCTCATCGGCAGCGTCGCGATATGGCGGCCGTCGCGCAGCACAGTCACGCGATCGGCGAGATCGAACACTTCGTGCAGGCGATGGCTGATCAGCACGATGCCCATGCCGCGCTCGCGCAACGCGCGCACGAGCACCGCGAGCGCATGCGTTTCGGTGTCGGAGAGTGCGGAGGTCGGCTCATCCATGATGAGCACGCGCGCGTCGGCGAGCAGCGCCTTCGCGATCTCGATCAACTGCTTTTCGCCGATCCGCAACGCGCCGACGAGCGCATCCGGCGACGGCCTGAATTGCAGTTGCGCGAGCACGTCGCGCGCTTTGGCCCGCATCGCGCGATGATCGGGAAAGCCGAAGCGCGTCGTGATTTCCTTGCCGAGAAAGAGGTTGTCGACGACGGAAAGACTGTCCACCAGATTCAGCTCCTGGTGGATGATCGCGATGCCGGCATCCATCGCATCGGCCGTGGTTCTAAAATCGGTGGGTGCGCCGGCTACTTCGATGGAGCCAGCATCGGGCAGATACAGGCCGCCCAGTATCTTCATCAGGCTCGACTTGCCCGCGCCGTTCTCGCCGACGAGCGCATGCACTTCGCCCGGCATGATGTCGAAATCGACGTCGGTGAGCGCAGGGCTGCCGTTGAACGCGATCGAAATGCGCGTCGCGGCAACGAGCGGCGTCGCGCTCGCGGGCGCGCGCTCCTGCGCGAGAGGTGGATCGAGACTGGTTGCGGTCGGCGTCATGGATTCCATCCGCTGCTTCTTCGTGGGTGATGTGAAGTGGTATGCAAAGTGGCGTATGAAGCACGCGCAACGTTCGTGGCCGCCGTTGCGCGCGCTTTACGCCGACTCATTTACGTCGGCTCAATGCGTCGACTCAGCTCGCGACGAACTGCTTGGCGTTGTCGGCGAAGATGCCTTGCGTCGGCATGATCACCTTCTTCGGAATCTTTTCGCCGCCGAGCATCTTCAGCGCCTGGCGCAGCGCTTCGCCGCCCGGCGTCGGATAGACGAACGTCGCCGTCAGAATGCCCTTTTCGACCCATACCGCGCCTTCGTTCGGCAGCCCGTCCGCGCCGACGAACTTGATCTTCTTTTCGACCCCCGCGTCCTTCGCGGCGAGATACGCGCCATACGCCATCGGATCGTTATGAGCGAACACGAGATCGACCTGCGGATTCACGCGCAGCACCGTCTTCATGTAATCGTAGGCCTTGTCCTGCTTCCAGTCGCAATCGACGCGCTGCCCGACGATCTTCAGCCCCGACTCCTTGCCGACGAACGACATCATGCCGTCGTGCCGGTCGTGCGAAGCCTGCGTGCCGAAGCCGCCCCACACCTCGACGATATTGCCCTTCGCCTTGCCCGCGCCGCCCTGCGTCTTCACGATGAACTCGCCCACGCCCTTGCCGATCAGCACGTTGTCGCCGCCGACGAACTGCGTGTACTGGTCGCCGTTCACCTCGCGGTCGAGCACGAACACGGGAATGCCCGCCTTGAACGCCTTCTCGACGACGCCCGTGAGCCCCGCCGACTCCTTCGGCGAGATGAAGATCACATCCATCTTCTGCGCGATGAAGTTCTCCATGTCGGCGTTCTGCTTGTCGGTGCGGTCGTTCGCATCGGCGATGACGAGCTCGACGTTCGGATGCTTCGCCGCCTCGGCCTTCATGTCCTTGTTGAACTGGACGCGCCACGGCTCGACGGTCGTCACCTGCGAAAACCCGAAGCGGTACTTCTTGCCCTGCGCGTGCACATAGCCGGCTTTCATCAACATCCCGGCGAAAGGCGCCGATAACAGCGCGCCAGTAATCAGACGGCGATTGCGGTTCATCTTTGTGTCTCCTGTCGATCCGGAGCCCGGCGCTTTCGCGCCTCGCTCCGGTCCCATGCAAGGTAGTTGCTGTCGTTGCGCATTACGTGATGCGCGGTTCGTGCGTCTCTTTCTCCTGCATCTGCTCCGCTGCTCTGCTGCTGTTACTACTGCTTCTGCCTGCTCTAC
Organism: Paraburkholderia phymatum; assembly: GCF_038900715.1. GTDB lineage: Bacteria > Pseudomonadota > Gammaproteobacteria > Burkholderiales > Burkholderiaceae > Paraburkholderia > Paraburkholderia phymatum_A. The sequence goes on from NZ_JAYMRZ010000018.1 coordinate 60,136, forward strand.
CGCGATTGAAACGTTTTAATTTGTTCGGGTCTCCTCGAACTCCGACTGTTCGACGGGCACGGGCGCCGTGCTCTCGCGCACCAGCAGCTCGGCCTTGAAGCTCAGATGCACGGGCGCATTGCGCTCGCCGTTCAGCAGCTTGAGCATCAGCTGCCAGATTGCATGGCCGATCGCCTCGACCGGCTGACGGATCGAGCTCAGATACGGACGCAGCACCGACATCCACGGCGCGTCGTCGAACGACAGCAGCGAGATGTCTTCGGGCAGGCGCAGATCGGCGTCGCGGATCGCGCGCAACGCGCCGAGCGTCGTCACGTTGCCGCCCGCGAAGAGCGCCGTCGGGCGCACGGCATTCGACAGCACTTCGAGCGTCGATGCGTGGATCTCCGCCGCCGTCATTCCGCATTCGACGACGCGTATATGAGCGCCGAGTCCCGCGCGCTTCATCGCGGCGATATAGCCGTCCGCGCGCTCGCGCGAGTTCACGAGTTCGAGCGTGTTGAGGAGAAACGCGATGCGCTTGTGGCCGAGCCCGATCAGATGCTCGGTGCCGGCGAACGACGCGGCGTGGCTGTCCGTCGTCACGGTATCGGCGGGAAAGGAATCGTCGACGCGGTCGGCCATCACGAGGGGCACATTGCACTCGCGCACTTCTTCGATCGCGTGTTCGTAGCCGCGGCACGGAATGATGATCATGCCCGCCACCTGGCGCGACATCACGAAGCGGATACGCTCCATTTCGCGCTCAGGGTCCTCGTCGGCGTGGGCCATGATCAGGCGGTAGCCGTGCTCCAGCGCGCGGTTTTCCAGCGCGCGCGCAATGTCGACGAAAAACTGATTGGTGAGATCGGGGAGCACGAAGCCGATCGAACTGGGCCTGCCGCGCCGCAAGTCGGCGGCGATGCCGTTGCGGCGATAGCCGAGCCGGCGCGCCGCGTCCCACACGCGCTGCGCGCGCGCTTCGCTCACGCCCGGCACGCCCGACAACACCTTCGACGCCGTGCCCACCGAGACTTCGGCGGCATTGGCCACGTCGCGCAGTGTCGGCAAAAGCCGCTCGGATTCGCCCATGTTTCGTCAGCCCCTTTTTCGATGTCCGGTTCGTCGCCCGGCTGGTCTCGTGTTCTCGATCGTGCGCAGAGATTGAAACGTTTCAGAGGATATGCAATCGCTTACATCAGCACAAGACACAGACGGCCAGGGCTTTCCCGAAGCCCGATCGCGCACCCGCAGCATCCGCGCAAGGCATGTTGCGTTGCATCGAGCCGACACCCCGCGATACGTAATAAGAACTTCTCGTGAATGTCACGGCTCCGTCATGCGGCGATGGCGGAATGCGGGTACTGCAACTCGACGCGTGAGCCATGGACAACAACACGTCCGCGACTTCCCTCTTCCGCCAGACTGGCCCGAGCGTCGATCCCGTCGCTTTCGGCCCCCGCTCTCCTTCGGCAACCCTGCCGCCGATTCCGCATCTGCCGACGCCGCCGTCGCCCAACGAAAGCCATCACGATGACGATCACGAGAACTCGCATCGCTATCGCACGATCTGGCTCTCCGACATTCACCTCGGTTCGGGCGGATGCCAGGCGCCGTACCTGCTCGATTTCCTGCGGCACAACGAATCGGAGTATCTGTACCTCGTCGGCGACATCATCGACGGCTGGCAACTGAAGAAGGGCTGGTACTGGCCGCAGGCGCACAACGACGTCGTGCAGAAGGTGCTGCGCAAGGCGCGCAAGGGCACGCAGGTCGTCTACATCCCCGGCAATCACGACGAAGGGGCGCGCCAGTTCTGCGATCTCGCTTTCGGCGACATCCACGTGCGCGGCGAAGCGTTCCACACGACGCTCACGGGCAAGCGGCTGTGGATCGTGCACGGCGATCTGTTCGACGGCGTGATCCAGCACGCGAAGTGGCTCGCGTATCTCGGCGACACGCTCTATACGCTGATCCTCGTGCTGAACCGCTGGTTCAACCGCATCCGCAGCAAGCTCGGCTTCCAGTACTGGTCGCTGTCGCAGTACCTGAAGCATCAGGTGAAGAACGCCGTCAACTTCATCTCGTCGTTCGAGCGCGTGATGACCGACGAAGCGCGCCGCCGCGGCTGCGATGGCGTCGTCTGCGGGCACATCCACAAGGCCGAGATCCGCGAGATCGACGGCGTGCTGTACTGCAACGACGGCGACTGGGTCGAGAGCCTGTCGGCGCTCGTCGAGACATACGAGGGCGAACTGAAGGTGATCTACTGGACCGTGATCCGCTCGCCGCAAGCGACCGCGTCGAAGGCCCGCGCGACGGCATGACCGCACACAACCACCACTACGAGAGGGCCAACTGCATGAAGATCATGATCGTCACCGATGCGTGGGAGCCGCAGGTCAACGGCGTCGTCCGCACGCTGAAGAACACGACGCGCGAGTTGACGGAGATCGGCCACAAGGTCGATCTGCTGACGCCGCTCGAGTTCAAGACGATTCCGTGCCCGACGTACCCCGAGATCCGCCTGTCGCTGCTGCCGAAGCGCCATCTGCGCGAGCGCATCGACGCATTCCAGCCGGACGCGCTGCACATCGCGACGGAAGGCCCGCTCGGACTCGCCGCGCGCGCTTATGCGATCGAGCACAAGCTGCCGTTCACGACCGCGTATCACACGCGCTTTCCCGAGTACGTGCAGGCGCGCTTCGGCATTCCGCTTGCGTGGACGTATCGCTTCCTGCACTGGTTCCACAAGCCGTCGCTATCCGTGATGGCGCCGACGCCCGTCGTGAAGGCGGACCTCGAAAAATACGGCTTCACGAACGTCGTGCTGTGGACGCGCGGCGTCGATCTCGACATCTTCCACATGATGGACTCGAAGGTGCTGAACACGGCACGGCCGATCTTTCTGTACGTCGGACGCGTCGCCGTCGAGAAGAACGTCGAAGCGTTCCTGAAGCTCGATCTGCCCGGCTCGAAGTGGGTCGCGGGCGAAGGCCCGGCGCTCGCCGAACTCAAGTCGCGCTACCCCGCCGTCAACTATCTCGGCGTGCTGACGCAAGCCGAGCTCGCGAAGGTCTACGCAGCCGCCGACGTATTCGTGTTCCCGAGCCGCACCGACACGTTCGGCCTCGTACTGCTCGAAGCGCTCGCGTGCGGCACGCCCGTCGCCGCGTATCCCGTGACGGGCCCCATCGACGTGCTCGGCGACGGCGGCGCGGGCGCGATGCACGAAGACCTGCGCGAAGCGTGTCTCGAAGCGCTGAAGATCGACCGCAGCCGTGCGCGCGAGTGGGCCGAGCGCTTCTCGTGGACGGCCGCCTCCGAACAGTTCGCCGCGCATCTGAAGCCGTTGCCGCGCGCCGCCTACAGCGAGGAAAACGCCGCCGCATAACGCGTATCCGAAGCGTGTATCCGAAGCGCACGGCCCGACGCGCGAGCGCCCTCACTTCCCGCCACGCCCATGCAAACGAGACAATCGAACGCATTGCGCGCCCCGCAGGAATCGCTGCGCGACGCAGAAACCATCGCGTCTGAAGGCGGTCCGGCCGTCGAGCCGGACCGCGAGCCTTTCGGCGATGTGAACGCACGGCATGACGACGGCGCGCCGCAGTCGCGCTATGCTGGACATACTCAACCCGGTCCAGCACGCAAGCCATCTCCCATGTCATCCACGACGCGCAAGTCGATACCGCGCGATTCCGCGCCATCCGAAGAGGACACGCTGATCGAGACCGACATCGAAGCCGAAGCCGGCGCCGGTGTCCACGGCGACACGCGCGCGGAACCGCATGATCCGCACGAGCCGCTCGGCCCCGACGATCCCCTCGCGCCGCTGCCGTTCAATCCATACAAAGGCAATCGCGGCATCACGCGCGCATGGCACGCGATGAAGAACTCGTTCGCGGGCTTTCGCGTCGCGATCCGCGAGGAAAGCGCATTTCGCCAGGAGCTGACCCTTGCGGCCATTCTTGTGCCGTGCGGCATCGTCGTTCCCGTCGAGCCCGTGTCGCGCGTGCTGCTGCTCGGCTCCGTGTTCCTCGTGCTGATCGTCGAGCTGCTCAATTCGAGCGTCGAGGCGGCCATCGACCGCATCTCGCTCGAACGCCACGAACTGTCGCGGCGCGCAAAGGATCTCGGCAGCGCGGCCGTGATGGTCGCGCTCTTCATGTGCGTGATGACCTGGGCGCTGATCGTCGGGCCGCTCGTCGTCCACTGGGTCGGCGGGTGGCTCGGCGGGTGATTCGAATCGGGGCGCCAGCCGCCGCGCGCAAGACGCGAGCGCACACGCTCCGAGTCCCTGCAAGCCCATTCATGCCGCCGCATCCGCGCCATACAGAAGCGCGCGTTCTGGGTATAGAACGGTCGGTTTATAATCGTTCGATAGTCTCAAAAACAGCCAACCAGACTGGGCGGAAGAGCATGCCGTAGCACGAGGCATCGCGGACGCCCGTTAACCAGGGCCGGACGATATGGAAGCCAAACCTCCCCGCCGCACGCGCGAACGGATTCTCGAACTATCGTTGAAGCTCTTCAACGAGATCGGCGAGCCGAACGTCACGACGACGACGATCGCCGAGGAAATGGAGATCAGTCCAGGCAACCTGTACTACCACTTCCGCAACAAGGACGACATCATTAACAGCATCTTCAGCCAGTTCGAGCAGGAGATCGAAAAGCGTCTGCGTTTTCCGGAAGACCATCGCGCGACCATCGACGAGATGTGGTCGTATCTGCAGTACATGGTCGATTTCACGTGGCGCTACCGCTTCCTGTATCGCGACCTGAACGATCTGCTCGCGCGCAACCGCACGCTGGAAACGCACTTCAAGCAGATCATCAGCCACAAGGTGCGCTTCGCGAGCCAGTTCTGCGAGCAGCTCGTCGCCGACGGCGAAATGGTCGCGACGCCCGACGAGATCAAGGTGATCGCGACCAACATCGGCGTGATCGCGACGTACTGGCTGTCGTATCAGTTCGTGATGAACCCGCGCAAGTACAACGAGCAGGAGGCGATCCGCGCCGAGCTGCATCAGGTGAGCGTGCAGATCGTGTCGTTGATGGCGCCGTATCTGCGCGGCCGCTCGCGCGAGCTGTTCGACGATCTGGTGTCGGGCAAGCATCCGCAGCGCGAGTTCTACGACTATCTGCCGCCGCGCGAACCTCGCAACGAATCAAAGGAAAGTTGAAGATGAAGGCAGTCTGTGTGTATTGCGGCTCGTCGGACGGAGCCAAACCGCTGTATCGCGACGCCGCGAAGGCGTTCGGCCGCGCGCTCGTCGACGCGAACCTGTCGCTCGTCTACGGCGGCGGCAAGGTCGGCCTGATGGGCGTGATCGCCGATGAAGTGATGGCCGCGGGCGGCCGCGCAATCGGCGTGATTCCCGAGCTACTGGTCAACAAGGAAGTCGGCCATGACGGCCTGTCGGAACTGCACGTCGTGCCCGACATGCATCAGCGCAAGAAGATGATGGCCGACCTGTCGGACGCGTTCGTCGCGCTGCCTGGCGGCGCGGGCACGCTCGAAGAGCTGTTCGAGGTCTACACGTGGGCGCAGCTCGGCTATCACCAGAAGGCGGTGGCCGTGCTGAACATCGACGGCTTCTACGATCCGCTGATTTCGCTGCTGGAGCACACGGTGCAGGAAGGCTTCATGCGTCAGACCTACTTCGACATCCTGCAAATAGACAACGACCCCGCCGCGCTGATCGCCAAGCTGCAGCGCTATCAGCCGCCCGCGCGCGACAAGTGGGCGGACCGGCGCGAGCGCATCTGACGCGCGGCGCGCGGTGCTTTCTCGTCGGCAGGACACATCGGGCACACATCACGCACAGATGAGGCACACACGATGAAAGTGGTTCTGATCACGGGTGCGAGCCGCGGCATCGGCCGCGCGACGGCGCGCCTGCTCGGCGCGCGCGGCTGGTCGGTCGGCATCAACTACGCGGCCAACGAAGCCGCCGCCAAAGAAGCCGCCGCCGAAGTCGGGCGCGCGGGCGGCCACGCGCGTGTGATCGCGGGCGATGTCGCCGACGAAGCGCAGGTCGTCGCGATGTTCGATGCGCTCGAAAGCGCGTATGGCCGCGTCGATGCGCTCGTGAACAACGCGGGCATAGTCGCGCCTTCGATGCCGCTCGCCGACATGGACGCCGCGCGCCTGAAGCGCATGTTCGACGTCAACGTGTATGGCGCGTATCTGTGCGCGCGCGAAGCGGCGCGGCGCATGGCGAAGGATCGCGGCGGACATGGCGGCGCGATCGTCAATGTGTCGTCGGCGGCGTCGCGGCTCGGGTCGCCGAACGAGTACGTCGATTACGCGGGCTCGAAAGGCGCCGTCGATACGATGACGATCGGCCTCGCGAAGGAACTCGGCCCGCAAGGCGTGCGCGTGAATGCGGTGCGCCCTGGCCTGATCGACACCGACATCCACGCGAGCGGCGGGCGCCCCGATCGCGCCGCCGTGCTCGGTGCGCAAACGCCGCTGGGCCGTCCGGGCACGGCCGAGGAAGTCGCCGAGGCGATCGTCTGGCTGTTGAGCGATGCGGCGTCGTATGTGAACGGCGCGCTGCTCGATGTGAGCGCGGGCCGCTGATTTCTTTTCTTCCGGCCCGCTCGCGTTGACCGCCGCCGCTCGCCCGATCAGCGTGCAGTCAACCCACTGCGAGCGTGCTTTCGTCCGCGCCTTGCCGCGACCGAATGCGTGCGTTGCCCATAGCTGTCTCGCCGGATGACGGCGCGCATAAAGGCCCTGGCAACGGGCCGTTCGGCAGCAAGAACACCTTGCCGCGCCGTCCCGGCTGATCGGCATGCCGCAACGCTTCGCCGATCGCATCGAGCGCGAAAGTGGCCGACACCTGCGTCTGCAACACGCCGCGTTCGAGCAGATCGACGGCCTCGCCGATCAGTGCGTCGCGTTGCGCGAGCGACATGCGCGAAAGCCGCTGCGTCAGCCAGAAACCCTTGACCGTGATGCCGCCGAAAATCGCGTGCTCGCAGTCGATGCGCATCGGCTGTCCGGACAGCATCCCATAGTTGACGAGCGTGCCGCCGCGCGCGAGCAGCGCGGCGAGCCGCGCCACGCCGTCGCCGCCCACCGCATCGAGCGCGATCGAAAGCGGCGCGCCGTCCGTCGCGCGGCGCACGGCGTCGGCGAGCGGCGGACCGTCTTCGACCGCGGCGTCGCCGCCTGCCGCAAGCACCTCGGCGACGGCCTCGGGACGCCGCACGACGTTGAGCGTGCGCAAGCCGTCGTGCCGCGCGATCTGCATCACCGCGCGTCCGACGCTCGATAGCGGCGCCGTCTGCACGATCCAGTCGCCGCGCGCGAGGGGCGCCGCGCGCCGCACCAGTTCGAGCGCCGTACATGCGCTCACTTTCAGCGCCGCGAGCTGCAGCACGTCGAGATGCGCGGGCACCTTGTGGAGCATCGCGGCGGGCAAACGCCTGCGCTGACACCAGTTGTCGTTGCCGACGACGATCACGCGGTCGCCGACGGACAGCGTCTTCACCGACGCGCCGCACGCCGTCACACGTCCCACGCCTTCGAGTCCGAGCGTCGCGGGCAGCGTCGGCAGCTCGCCATAGCGCCCCGCGAGCCGCGCGAGATCGGCGGGCGTAATCGTGCAGGCATCGATGTCGACAACCACTTCCCACGCGGCCGGCGGACCGGGATCGGCCATTTCGTGGCAGCGCGCCACCAGCGCGGGCGGTCCGAACGTATCGAAACGGATCTGCTTCAAAAGAGCCCCTTCGCAGGCGGCGCGCTGGCCTTGAGTTGCGCGAGCAACGCGATCGTCCTGTCGACGTGCTCGCGCGTGTGCGCCGTGTTGAGGAAGAATCGCAGACGCGCGGCGTCGCGCGGCACCACGGGAAAAATCATCGGAAACGCGAACACGCCGTTGTCGAAAAGGCGCGCCGCGAGCCATAACGCCGTCTCCGACTCCGCGATCATCACGGGCACGACGGCGGAAGCATGGCTCGGCCCGATGTCGAGGCCCGCCGCCTGCGCGCGCTCGCGGAAATAGTCGGCGATCGCGACCACGTTGCGCGCGCGCTCGGGCTCGGCGCGCATGATGCGCAGCGCCTCGAGCGCAGCAGCCGCGTTGGCCGGGTTCGGCGACGCGATGTAAAGGCCGATGCCCGGCGCGTAGTGCTTGAGCATCGTCACCAGCTCTTTGCGCCCTGCCACGTAGCCGCCTATCGTCGCAAACGACTTCGACAGCGTCGAGAAGTGAATGTCGATATCCGCGCCGTTCAAGCCGAAGTGATCGACGACACCGAGGCCTCGCGGACCGATCACGCCCATCGAATGCGCTTCGTCGACCATCAGCAGCGCCTTGTGACGCCGCTTGATGTCGATGAGCCGTGGCACGTCGGGGATGTCGCCGTCCATGCTGAACACGCCTTCCGTGAGAATCAGCACGCGCTCGTACTGTCCGCGATGCTCGCTCAGCAAACGATCCAGCGCGCCGCAGTCGTTGTGGGGAAACGCAAAACGCCGCGCGCCGCTGATCTTCGCGCCCGTCAGCATGCTGTTGTGCACCAGCTCGTCATACAGGATCAGGTCCTGCTTGCGCGCGAGATAGCCGATCGCGCCCGCATTCGTGCCCCAGCCGCTCACGCCCATCACGGCGGCCTCGACGCCGAGCACATCGGCAAGCTCGCGCTCGAACTCGCCGAAGAGCGGTATCTCGCCGACGATGATGCGCCCCGACCCCGTCGACGTGCCGTAGTCGTCGATGGCTTTTTTCGCGGCCTCTTTCACGCGCGGATCGCCCGCAAGATCGAGATAGTTGTACGACGAAAAGTTGATCATGCGCCGCCCGTCGATCTCGACTTCGGCACTCGTCACGCCCACGTGCTCGCGGAACATGTTCCATTCGAAGCCCTGGTTGTCGTAGTACCAGCGCGTGTTCGCGTACTCGCGCATCTCCGGAAAGTGTGCGAAGTCGTAGTGCTCCGGCTTGACGGTCACGCGCCTGTCCACGGCGGGCGGCGCGTCCGCATCGGCGTCCGCGCGCGGCGCACCCGTCTTGCCGAGCAGCCGCGCGCGCAGCCGCTCGATATGCGATCCAGTCGTCATCGATGTGTCTCCTCCATGTGCCGGCTGTCGCCGATCGTGTTGCGAAGCCGCCCGCTCATGCCGACTTCTCCGCCAGCGCAGGCGCGGCTTCATCCGCATCGCCCCAGCCGAACGACGCAAGCGTCTTGTCGACGATCGCGCGGATCGTCAGGTCGTCGAGAATCTCGAGCACCGATACGCTGATGCCCAGATCGCGATCGAGCACCAGCTGGATTTCGGTGGCCATCAGCGAATCGACGCCGAGGTCGAGAATCGGCCGGTCGATCGGAATGCCTTCCGCAGACGTTTCGAGTTCGTCGGCGATCAGCGACGCGACCAGTCCCGCGAGCACCGTGAAGCGCTCGGAGCCGGGCAGCGCGGCAAGCTCTGCCTTCAGCACGTCGCGCGCGCCGGCATCGCGGTTCGTGTCGGCAGCGATCAGTTCCGCGAAACGCGGCGACTGGCTGCCCAAGGTTTCGTAACGGCCCCAGTCGGCCCAGTTCGTGATCAGCGTCACGCCGAGTTGCGGCACGCCGCGGCGCATCGCGCGCTCAAGCCAGCCGAGCGCTTCCGCCGATTCCATCCCGCGCAGCCCCATGTAGCGCATGAACTGCTCGAGCTTTTCGTCGCGCGTGACGACGCCGACGTCGGCAATCGCCCCCCAGTTGATGCTGGTCGCAGGCAGGCCGAGCGAATGACGATGCCACGCAAGCCCGTCGAGGTAGCCGTTCGCGCTCGCATAGCTCGCCTGCCGGCTGTTGCCGACCAGATTCGCGATCGACGAGAACAGCACGAAATGATCGAGCTGCATGCCGCGCGTGAGTTCGTGCAGCAGGCGCGCGCTTTCGGCCTTGCTGCGCATCACGGCGACGAGGTTCTGCGGGCTCAGCTCGACGATCGGTTCGTCGACGATGACGGCGGCCGAATGGAACACGCCGCGCAGCGGCTTCCCCGCACGCGCAATGACGCCGAACAGATCGCGCATCTGCGCGGCGTCGGACACGTCGCACGGCACGCAGAGCACCTGCACGCCGCGCGCTGCGAGGTCGTCGACGAACGCGCGTCGCTCCGCCGTATCGGCGCCGCTGCGCGACGCGAGCACGAGATGACGCGCGCCATGATCGACGAGCCAGCGCGCCGTTTTCTGACCGAAGCCGCCGAGTCCGCCCGTCACCAGATATGTCGCGTCGGGATCGAACGCGACGGTCTCGTGTACTTGAACGGGCAATGGTGTCGCGGCATCGTCGAAGCGCACGATCAGCGAAACCTCGCTGTCCGGCAGCGCGAGCTTGCGCGTCGCGAGATCGGTGAGCGACACCGACAGGCTGTCGGTTCTCGCAAGCTCGCCGCGTTCGGCGCGCGCGACGGCGCGCTGCAATGCAGATGCAAATCGTCCGGCACGCTGCGTCAGCACGGTCAGATCCGCGCGCACGACCGACGACGAAGCGCGCGGCATCGTCACGGGACGGGCGCGCGCGGCCGTGTCGATCAGCACGCCGCCCGCCGCCAGTGCGCGCCAGCCGAATCGCTCGGCCCAGTCGCACAGCGGCGCGGCGATCGCATCGAAGCCACGGCCTTGCGTGCGTTCGGCGCACGCGCGCTCGATCGCGTCGTGCGTCGCGGCGAGCACGCCTTCCTGCGCAGCCGCCGGGTCAGCCGCGACCAGCGTCACGTCGACGCCTTGCGCGCGCAGCGCCGCCGCGACCGCGACGCCTCTTTCGTCGGCCAGCACGAGCGCATGCGAATGCGCGCCGAGATCGGCCTGTTCGACGACACGCGTCGCCACGGCTGCACGGCTGGCGGCAATCAGCACCGACGCGGGCGTCGCATGATCCGACAACGGCGTCAGATGGAACGCGGCGCGTGGACCGCGGATATGCGTCGCGAAATCGGCGGGCGCGAGTCCGTACACGCGCTGCCCTTCGCGCAGATCCGTCACGTTCGAACCGATGCCGCTCACCGTCGCCACTACGTCGACGAAATCGTCGTCGAACCGGTCGCCCGTCGACGCGCGCAGCGCGCGGCTCGTCAGCGCCAGCGCTTCGATTTTCAGTTCGAGGCCTTCATCGGCAAGCGGCTCGTGCGTCACTTCGATCAGCTTCACGCTGCCCGCGTTCGCGTCGTCGTCCTGGCGCTCACCCAGCGCGCGCACGAGCAACCTGCGGCCACCGTCGGGCGCGACCGTCTCGACGAGCGGCTGCGTGAGCCACGGATTCGCCGTCAGCCGGCTGAACAGGCGCTGCCCGCGACGGATCGCGACTTCGTCTTCGGGCGCATCGCACAGCAATTCGAGGATCGCGGCATCGATATCGTCCGCGCTCGCCGCCGCCGACAGATCGATGCTCGAAAAACGCATGCCTTCGATCTCGTTGAACGCGACGCGCGCAAAGCCATTGAGCGCTGTCTGCGCCGGTTCGACGTGCGCGCCTTGCTGTGTCGTGTCGAACGCCGCGCGCGTGACCACGTAAGCGCGCGGACGCTGCGGCGCGGGCGATGCGGCCAGATGCTTCGTAACGGCATGCATCAGCAGCAGTGCGGCCGTCGCCGTCGGATCGTCGCTCTCGCTGCACGCATTCAGACCGTGCAGGAAAACCGCGCCATCGAACGGGCCCGCTTCGTCGAGCGCGGCGCCGATCGCAGCGTTCGCATCGGCACGCAACGCGCGCTGGCCGTTGCGCATCTCGACGTACGCCGCAACGTTCAGACGCGCGCACATCGGCACGCCGAACGCTTCGAAGCCGGCCGCGATCGTGTCGGCCGTCTGCCTTGCCGCATCGTCCTCGACGATCAGCCAGTGGCCCAGCCGCTTCGGCTCCGGCAGGCGCGCGCCGTCCGACCATTCGTAGCGCAGCATCTGCAGCTTCACGGGATCGCCCCATGCATCCGTGCGTTCGAGCTTCGCCGACGACGCCGTCACGCGCATCCCGCGAATCACGGCCAGCACGCGGCCGCTGTCGTCGGCAATGGTGAGATCGGCGTCGACGTGCCGAGGCGTCGCGTTCACGCGCACGGCCTCGCACCAGTACGCCATCGGCAGCGACGGCGCGAGCACGCGCATCTCGCCGAAGCCTGTCGGCAACCAGGTCGAATCGCTGTCGTCGAGAATGCCGACCAGCGCCTGGAAGCACGCATCGAGCATCGACGGATGCGCGCGGTAGCCGTCGCGCGGCAGATCCTCCGGACATTCGATGCGCACGAGCACACGGCCGCCGGACGCCGCCTTGTGCAGCGAGCGGATCGACTGGAACGCGGGACCGTATTGCAGCCCCATGCGCGAGAGTTCGCGATAGAAGGCTTGCGCATCGACGGGGCGATCGAGCGTAGCCTTCAGCGCCTCGATATCGACACGCGTGGCATCGGCGGCCTTCAATGCCGCGACCGTGCCCGTCAGATGCAGCGTGCCCTCGCCGATCCTGCCGCCTTCGATGCTGCGGATCGCGACACCGCGCGTGCCGCGCTCATATGCGCACACGTAATCGATCGCGCGATCGCCCGCCATGACGAGCGGCGCGTGAATCGCGACGTCGGAGACCGTCCAGCCGGGCGCGTCGGGATGCAGCGTGGCAGCCGCTTCGAGCAGCGTCTCGATGTAGCCGGCCGCCGGCATGATCGGCGTGCCGGATACGACGTGGTCCTTCAGCCACGCGAGGTTCTGATGCTCCAGATCGTTAATCCAGACATCATGCGCGGGATAGTGCTCGTTGCCGAGCAGCGGCCGGTCGGTCGGGCCGACGCGCTGATACGCGGCCCGATCGGATTCGAGCCACAGGCGCTCGCGCTGCCACGGATAGTTCGGCAGCGCGGTGAGGCGGCCGTTGCCGTTGAGCGGCGTCCAGTCGATCGTGGCCCCGCTCGCGAAGATCTGCGCGACGGCGCGATGCACGCGCGCGCATTCGGGCTCGTGGCTCGTTTCGTTACGGCGCAGCGTTTCGACGAGGCGGATTTCGTTCACGCGCACTTTCGCGCAATCGCGCAGCGCCGACGACAGCACCGGGTGCGGTCCCACTTCGACGAACGTGACAAAGCCTTCGTCGAGCAGGCCCTGCACGGCCTGCATGAACGAGACGGGCTCGCGCACGTTCCTCGCCCAGTAGCCGGCGCCGAACGCCGGACCTTCGAAGCGCTTGCCGGTGACGGTCGACACGACGGGAATCGACGGCTCGCGCGCGACGATCGATTGAAGCCGCTGCGTCAGCTCGCCGAGAATCGGCTCCATCAGATAGCTGTGATACGGCACCTCGACGTTGAGCACGCGGTTGAAGATCTCGCGCTGCGACAGGTCCGCCGCGAGTTGCCTGATCGCCGCTGTTTCGCCCGCGAGCGTGATCGTGTTCGGCCCGTTGACGGCGGCGATTTCGATGCGGCCTTCGTATTGCTTCAGCGTGTCCGTCAGCGCCTGCGGCCCGACGCCCACGGCGAGCATGCTGCCCGTGCCCGCCGTGCGCGCCTGCAGGCGGCTGCGCTCGTAAGCGACGCGCAGCGCGTCATCGAGACTGAGCGCGCCGCTAACGGCGGCCGCCGTCACCTCGCCGACGCTGTGGCCCACCACCGCGCCCGGCGTCACGCCCGCCGCGCGCAGCATCGCGACGATGCCCCACTGCACGAGGAAGTTGGCAGGCTGCGCATACACGGTGCGCGTGATCTGCGATTCGCGCTCGTCCTTCAGCATCTCGACGAGAACCGAGAAGCCGGCGATACGCTGGAAGATGCCGTCCGCCTCGTCGACGGCCGCTCGATACACGGCGTCCTCGCGATAGAGCTGCTGGCCCATCGCCCACCATTGCGGGCCCATGCCCGTGAACACCCACACGGGCAGCGCGTTGCCTTGCGGCGCCTGCTGGCCCGTCACGACGCATTCGCTCTTTTCGCCCTGCGCGAGCGCGTCGAGCGCGGCGCCGAGCGTCGCGCGGTCGGCGCCCAGCACGACGGCGCGCTCGCTGAGATGCGCGCGGCGCAGCGCGGCGGAATACAGCAGGTCGTCGAGCTTCGTCTCCGGCTGCGCGAGCAGCGCGCGATAGCGTCGCGCCAGCGCCTTGAGCGCTTCCGGGTGACGCGCGGAGAGCGGCAGCATCGACGGAAAGCCCGCCGGACGACGAGTCGCGTCGGCATGCGCGCGCGCGTTACGCGCTCCGTCGAAGTTCGACGCCGAGCGCAGCACCACGTGCGCATTCGTGCCGCCATAGCCGAACGAATTGACCGCGACGAGGAACGGCTCGCCGTCTGGCTCGCCTTCATGCGCGAGCCTGATCGGCGCATCGGCGAGACGCACGCCGAGCTTCTCGAAGTCGATGCCGGGATGCGGCGTTTGCAGATTGCCGAGCGGGAACGCCTCGCGATGCATCAGCGACAGCACGGCCTTGATGATGCCCGCGATGCCCGCGCCCGCCTCCAGATGCCCGATGTTGCTCTTGATCGACCCGAGCACGACGCGCTCGTCGCCCACGCGACCCGCGCCGTACACGGAGCCGATCGACTCGGCCTCGATCGGGTCGCCCACCGCCGTCCCCGTGCCGTGGCATTCGACATAGCGAACCTTCGACACGTCGATCGCAAAGCGCTCGCACACCTCGCGGATCAGCGCGCTTTGCGCGTCGGCGCTCGGCATCGAGATGCCCGGCGTGCGGCCATCGGAATTGACGCCCGCGCCCGCGACCGTCGCGAGTATCGTGTCGCCGTCGGCGAGCGCGCGCTCCAGCGTTTTCAGCACGACGACACCGCCGCCTTCGCCGCGGCCATAACCGTCGCCGCGCGCATCGAACGATTTGCACTGGCCGTCGCGCGACAGGAACTGCCCCTTGCACATGCCGATCGGGTACTCGGGACGCGTCATCACGTTGGCGCCGCCGACCACGGCCATCTCGCAGTCGCCGTTCCAGATGTCGCGGCACGCATAGCTGAACGCAACCAGCGACGACGAGCACGCGGTGTCGATCGACAGGCTCGGCCCGCGCAGATCGAATGCATGCGAAAGCCGGTTGGACAGCATCGTCATCATCATGCCCGCCGCCGTATTCGCGTTGTGGCGCGCGCGGTTGGCCGGCTGCATCAGCGTGATCATGTGATCGAGCATGAAGCCGCCGACATACACGCCAACTCTCTTGCCCGCATGCGCGGTCAGATCGAGGCCCGCGTTCTCGAACGCCTCCCAGATCAGTTCGAGCAACAGGCGCTGCATCGGATCGAGATTTTCGGCGACGCGCGGCGGCAGATCGAAGAAGCCCGCGTCGATCGCGCGAATGTCCTGCTTCAGGAAGTTGGCCTTGTCGACATAGGCCTTGCCCTTGGCGCTTTCGTCAGCGGCGTAGTAGCGTGCCGCGTCCCAGCGGTCGGCGGGCACCGGGCCGGCCGTCACCGTGCGCTGGCGGAGCGCCGCCAGCAACGCGTCGAGATCGTCGAGCCCCGCCGGGAAACGGCATGCCATGCCTACTATCGCGATATCGCGCATGATCAGTATTCCTGTCCTGTTGAGTGTGGTTCTTGAGTTGTGTTCGCCGCGCCGGCACGCCGCGCGCGTACGCTTTTATTTATTCGTAGAACGTCGCGAGCATCTGCACGCTGCGCGATTCGGGCATCGCGCCGTAGCGGTTCCACGATGGGCCGCCCTGGCGCTGCAACTGCAATGCGACGTCGAAGCGGTCGTAGTGGCGCCGCAGTTCCAGCCAGGCCTGACGGCCGCCGCCCTGATCGGCCTGCACGAACGCGGACAAATCGAGCCGGCGAATGCCGACGTTGCGCCAGATCGCCATCACGAACGCGCCGTGACGCGTCGGCAGATCCTGTGAGGCGACGCCCGTTTGCACCGCGCTGCCCCACGCGCGCGGATCGTTCGACTGCAACGCGCGCCATTGCGAAGGCGTCGCGCCCGCGCCGTTGCTCTGCAACTCGGCCGTGATCGACAGATCGAGCGGCGTCGTCCACGTCGCGCCGATGGTCGAGCTCGTGCGAAACGCGCGATCGTCGACGCCCGTCGAACGGCCGATCAGCGATGCACGGCGCCCGCCCGTCCATTCCGCGTATGCGACTACCGAATTAGCCGGCACGACGCTCAGGTTCAGGCCCACCTGCGGCGCTTGCCCCTGCTCGCCATACACGAGCAGTTGCGGCTGCACCGACGCCGACACGCGCTGGCTGCCGACGAAGAGCCACCGGTTCACGCCGTTCGTGCGCTGCAGATCCGACGACGCAAACGGATTGCCGGGTGCGCTGTAGCTCGCGAGCCGTGGAGAAAAGAGAAATTGCGCCGAGCCGCCGTCCCACAGATGCTGTGCGCGCACGCCGACCGTGCCGAGGCGGTTCGTGCGGCGGCTTTCCGGGTCCGGCGATACGTCGAGGTCGACGGCGCCCGCCTTGAAGAAATCGGTCGGGTTGTAGCCGACGGCCGCGCCGAGGCGCTCGTTGATGCGCCCCGCGTCGACGCCCGTCAGTGGCGTCACGTTCCATGACGCGAACGCCTCGCGGATCGTGCTTTCGCTCCGGTGCGGCGCCGCCGATCGCGACAGCGGATCGAAGCGATCGAAACGCGCGGAGAAGTTCACGCTCACCGAAGGCACGATGGCCTGCTGATACAGCAGATCGAACGACAGCTGATTGCGCAGCGACGACGGCGCATCGCGATAGCCGCTCTCGCGCACGGCGTCCTGCACGAAGAACTTCCACGGATGTATGGCAGGCGATGGCGCAGAGGCAACCGGCACGGCGTCGGCGAGACTCAGTGCGGCGGCATCGGCGGCGGCCGATGCGTTCGTTGTGTTCGTTGTGTCCGCTGGGTTGGCCGCATCGGCGGGCGTGGCGGGCAAAACCTGCGCGTCATCAACGACGTCATTGGAGGCGGCCGCTTCGCCGTCGTCTCCCGCCGCAGCCGCCAAGGCCACATCCGGCAGCCACGAAGCGAACGCAACAAGCGAAGCGAGCGCAATCGACGTCAGCCCTCGTGAACCCGTCAGGCTCATTGCGGCTTGAAGCGCGGCACGTAATCGCGCTGCAGCCACGCATCGGGAATCTCGTGCCACGCGTAGTTCGAGAAACGCAGCACCGTCACCCAGCTCGAATCGAGCCCGTCGATGATGACGATCTCGGTCGGCCGCTCGGCGCCGAGCTGCGGCGCATAGCTGCGATAGAACGCCGTCTTCAGCAGCCGGCCGCTTTCCGAATAGAACTTCGCCTTCACGGGCCGGCTGGATTGCGCATCGAGCCACATGTCGATGCGCCTGTACGTCAGGCCCGGCACGTTGCCCGTCAGCGAAAGCGAGTTGCAGCGGCGCGTCTGCCGGTCGCCGTCCATCACGTCTTCCGTACCCTTGAGCGTCGCCGTGTAGTCGTGCGCGAAATTGGTCGTGACGACATCGCCATTCGATTCCTGGCCGAGCAGCCGCTGATCGGGCGAAATGCGCACGCTCGCCTGGCTTGCGGGATCGTAGAACCACAGGTCGTTGCCGTTCTTCAGCATCAGCTTGCCGGTGTCGCGCGCGGGCGCCTCGAAGCGCACCAGCGTGCGGTACGTCCCGCCGCCGTCATCGGGTTTCGACCAGATCGACAGCGCATTCGAATCCACCTGCTTGCCCGCGCGGTATTCCGTCAGCGCGGCATTCAGCACGAAGGGGCTGGACGGCGAACGGATCGCGTCGCTTGCCGCGAGCATCCGCTGCGCATCCGGCGCGGCCTGGGCAAACGCCCCCGAAATCAGCACACCGGACAACAACCCGGCAAATAACAGACGACGCACGAACCCACTCCCGACAGAACAGAACAAGGGCAACGACAAGAACAACAACTCAGACATGGCGCAGCGCATCGACGATCGACAGCCGCGCCGCGCGCCGCGCGGGCCACCATGCGGACAGCACCGCCACACACGCGAGCGTCGCGAACGTCAGCGCGATCGGCCGCCATTCGCCCCACACGCGCACGGTCAGCGCGATCGAGTCGACGCGCGCGGGCGGCGTCCACGTGAGACCGCTGCGATTAATCAAGGCCGCGAGCAGCAGCGCAACGGCGACGCCCGCCGCCGTGCCGAACACGCCGAGCAGCAGCCCTTCGCAGACGAAAAGCCGCTGGATGTCGCTGCGGCGATTGCCCATTGCGCGCAGCGTGCCGATTTCGACGGTGCGCTCGACGACCACCGTGCTCATCGTGTTCGTGATGACGAACAGCACGATTGCGCTGATCAGCACGAACACGAAGCCGAAGATCACGTCGAACATCGAGTTCGTCTGTCCGTAGAACGGATTGAGGGTCGCGAAGTCGAGCACTTCCATCGGCTGATCGGGAAACTGCGCGGCGAGCAGCTGTTCGATGCGGCGCTGCGCGGCGGGCAATTGGCCCGTGTGCTTCAGCTGCACTTCGATTGCCGTCACGCGCGGCTCGTCCGCGCCGTAGACGAGGCGCTGCGCGCCCGCCAGATGCAGCGCGAGATAGATGTCGTCCAGCTCCTTCACGCCCTGCTGCTCGCCCTTCACCACCGTAAAGCCGCCGACGTTCGGCGCGCCGTGCACGCTCGTCGCGAGCATGTCGATGCGGGCCACCGCCGGCGCCTTCGTCGCGCTCGACGCTTCGGCCGCCGCGAGCGCGAGCACGTCGGCGGGCGCGGCGTCCGTCTCGCGCTGCTTGCGGTCGTCGAGCAGCGCCTGCGGCATCGCGCAATCCTTCACGTGCAGCGGCGCGCAAAGTTGCAGCACGCGCGCGAGCCCTTCGCCGATGACGGCGGCATCGTCGGCCGTGCCTTGCAGCGGCGACGCTTCGCGATCGAGCGGAAACCCGTAGTCGTTCCACGCTTCCATGCGCGTCTGATCGGCGGGAACCGTGCCCTCCGCGTACACGGTGCGCGACACGCCCGCATCGAAGTTGCCCGCGACGCCGCCCAGTTGCAGCGTCGGCGTGACGACGAGCGCCATCGGGCGCAGCATGGGGTCGTTGCGCAATACGTCGATCACCTTCGCGTAATCGCGGATGCCATAGGCCGTCGGGTTGCCGATGCCATACGCGAAATAGCCGCGCCGCTGCACCTGCAGATGACCGCTGTGCCGGACGATGTCCGTCTGCATGCCGAGCGTGATGTCCTTGCTGAAGCCGCCGAACAGCAGAATCGCGCACACGCCGACGACGATCGCGAGCAACGTCGTGACCGAGCGGCGGCCGTTGCGCTGCAGATTACGCAGCGCGAGGGTCAGTGCCTGCTTCATACCGCGACACCCCCGATTGCGCGCAGCGCGCGTTCGTGATGCACGATGCGGCCATCGCGGATCTGCACGAGTTCGTCGGCGGCCGCCTGGACCTGCGGATCATGCGACGACACCACGAACGATACGCGGCGCTGCCGCTGCATCTGGCGCATCAGGTCGATGATCGCCGCGCCTGTGTGGCTGTCGAGATTCGCAGTCGGTTCGTCGGCGAGCACGAGCGTCGGCTCGGCGGCGAGCGCGCGCGCAATCGCAACACGCTGACGCTCGCCGCCCGACAACTGACCAGGCCGCCGCTGTGCCTTGTCCGCGAGCCCGACGGCGTCCAGCAGTTCCGCGACGCGCCGCGCCCGCTCGCGCGCCGCAAGACGCGCCATCAGCAGCGGATATTCGACGTTTTCATACGCGGACAGCACGGGCAGCAGATTGAAGTTCTGGAACACGTAGCCGATCTGGCGCGCGCGGAAGTCCGACAGCGCATCGTCGGCGAGCTCGCTCGTGTCCTGCCCGTCGATCACGACGCGCCCGCTGTCGGGCCGGTCGATGCAACCCATCATGTTGAGCAGCGTGGTCTTGCCGCTGCCCGACGGTCCGCTCAGCACAGTGAGCGCATTCGATGCGATCCGGACGGAGACATCGGCAAGCCCGACGACCTGCACGCTGTCGAGCCGATATGACTTGCAGAGCCGATCTATCTGTATCGCGGTAGTGGTTATTGCGGACAATTTTGGAATCCGAATTCTTTAGGCGGCGAACGATACAGAACCTCTGCGGCCATCTGATATACGAATAGTCTTAAATCCTATCTTTTCCTTTGATATCCGAAATATCCCTACAGCATATTGATCAAAGATCGATGAGACTAGGGGCTTTGCAAACAGCCGCGACTGCGTGAAGACAGTCGCGATGGAGAACACATCGTGCATGACACTGTGTCTGGCCAACGGATTCGCCGCGCGGACGGTCGACGCTCACAGCGCGCGAAACGATGGCTGATGTACGCGGCGCTGGCCGCGATTGCTTCGAGCGCCGTCCATCCGGCGCTGGCGCAACTCACGGACGCGCGAACGGCCGACGTCGCGCCCGCGCTCGTGGGCAAGCTCGCTGTCGAGCAGCAGGTGCGCTGGCTGCGCCAAGCCGCGCAAACGGGAGCGATCGCGAAGCTCGACGACGCGCAACTGGTCGCGCTATTCCAGGCGCTCGATCCGCAGACGGTGCCGCGCTATGTGAAGGAAGGACCGAACGGCTATCCGTCGTATGAGTTCACGATGCGTCGTCAGGAGCGCATCAAGGGTGAATGGACGACGCGGCCCGATCACATGCTCGTGAGGATGACGCGCGAACCGCTGCGCATCTATATGACGTGGCTGCCCGACGGCCCGCACGCGGGACAGGAAGCGATCTACGACGAGACGAAGCGCAGCGATGCGATGTATGGGCATCTCGGCGGCATGTTGAACATCATGCCCATCTGGACGTCGATCGACGGCTCGCTCGCGCGAGCGCAGTCGAATCATTCCGTGCGGGATCTCGGCACTGAGTTCATCGCGACACAGTTCGTCGACGAAGCGACAAAATATGCGGATGCCGGCGCGCTGCGTCCGCAGAGCATCGAAGTGCGAACGATCGACGGCGTGCGCGTGATCGCGCTCACCTACGAGGTCAAGAACGGCGCGTCGGGGTTCTACGCGAAGAAGAAGACGCTCGGACTCGATCTGCGCTGGCCTTACTTCCGTACGGTCGAGGCATACGACAACGACGGGCAGCTGTTCGAGAAAATCGTGCTGGAAAGCGTGACGCCGAAGGCGTTCGATGCGTCGACTTTCGCTCCGAAGAATCCTGCCTACCGGTTCTGAGCGACTTTACCGGTCGCTGGCCGGGCGTCTACTCATACCGCTCAGAACGACGACCCCGGCTCGCGCAAGAACGCGATTTCTTCTTCGGTGGAAGGACGGCCGAGCAGCGCATTGCGATGCGGAAATCGCCCGAAGCGCTCGACGATCTTCGCATGCCGCACGGCCGAGCGCGCATACGATGGGTCCAGCCCCTGCGTTTCGAGCAGCGCGTACAGGCGCACGCCTTCGCGCTGGCTTTCCAGCGTTTCGTCGTGCTCGAACGGAATGTACGCGAAGGCGCGGTGATAGACGGTCGGCAGCAACAGGTCGCTGCCCTCTTCGACCATTCGGCGCGCGATGCCGACCGCCTGCGCATCGCCGTCATACATGCGCGCCGTATGCCGATGACAGTTGCGCGTGAACTGATCGAGCACGATCACGAGCGCGAGCGAGCCGAGCGGCGTAGCGAGCCACGCGTCGAGTTCATGCGCGAGCGCCGCTTCGATCAGCGCGCCGAAGCGCTCGCGCAGCATCGCGTCGAACGCGTCGCTGCGCTTGAACCAGCACTTGCGGTCGGTGCCGTATTCATCCGAGCCGGGCGCGCCGAACCAGCAGTCGAGCACGTCGCGCGCACGCGCGTCGAGCGACGCGTAGTCGCCTTGCGTCGACCCGGCGGCTGCGTCGATTCGCGCGCTCACGCGAACTCCAGCACCAGCCGTCGCGTGCGCGCGCTCTTCTTCTCCAGCTTCGCGACGCGCAGCGCGCCGATCTCCCGCGTATTGCGCACATGCGTGCCGCCGCACGGCTGCAGATCGACACCTTCGATGCGCAGCAGCCGCACGCGCCCCAACCCCATCGGCGGCTTCACGCTCATCGTGCGCACGAGTTCGGGGCGCGCGGTCATTTCGTCGTCGGTGATCCACTGCGTCGCGACGTCGTGCGCGCCGCCCACCAGTTCCGCGAGCCGCGCTTCCACCTGCTCGCGTCCGATCGGCTCGACGGTCGCGAAGTCGAGGCGAGCGTAGGCAGACGTGATGCTGCAACCGTCGACGGGATACGGCAGCACCGCGCACATCAGGTGACTCGCCGTGTGCAGGCGCATGTGCCGATAGCGGCGCTCCCAGTCGATCCGCGCCGTCACCTGCTGTCCGACGGCAAGCTGCGCGAGCAGCGCTTCCTGGCCGGGCGCGGGAACGTGGACGGCGTCGTCGGGCGTCGCGCCTTCGAATGCCGCCTTGCGCGTGTCGGCGATCTCGATGCGCGTGCCGTCGGCGAGCGTCAGTACGCCCGCGTCGCCCGCCTGGCCGCCGCCGAGCGGATAGAACACCGTCTGGTCGAGATGGATGCCCTGTTCGTCGATCGCGGTAATGGACGCGTCGCAGTGGGTCAGATAGGCGTCGTCGCGAAAGAGTGCGCGGGTCGTCATCGGGTGTCTCCTGATTCTTTGTTCGTGCCGGACATTATGCCGGGATCGCCAATGTCCGCCGCGTTCACATCGGAGCGCGCGCGGCGGAACTGTACCGGCCGTTTCGACGCGACGCTTTAACGACGCGCGACGCGTCAGCCCGGATGATTGCGCATCCAGTCGGCCGTATCGAAGAACGAATGCAGCAGACGCTCGCGCAGCGGCTCGGGCAGGCCGACGTCTTCCATCGCCCACGCCATGCAGCGCAGCCACTGGTCCCGCTCGCTCGATGCGATCTGGAACGGCAGATGCCGCGCGCGCAGACGCGGATGGCCAAAGCGGCTGATGTAGAGATCGGGGCCGCCGAGCCAGCCGCACAGGAACCAGAACAGCTTGTCGCGCGAGCCTTCGAGCGTCGGCGGATGCAGCTTGCGAATGCCGGCGAAATCGGCTTCGAGGTCCATCAGGTCGTAGAAACGGTCGACGAGTTCGCGCACGCGCGCCTCGCCGCCCACGAGTTCGAAGGCCGTCGGCTGCGACGGTGCTTCGTCAATCGGATCAGTCATACGGGCAACTACACATTCAAGAGGAACACAAAGGCATCGCGCGTTCGCGCCGATGCATCAAAGGACGCGCGCTTCTGACACGTTTCTCACGCGTCGCGCAGCGATTGCAGCGCGGGCCGCATCAGCACATGACGCAAGCTGATCCACCCTCCGACGGCCGCGCACGCGACGCCCGCCGCGATGCCCGTCGGCAGCAGCCACGGATTGAATTCGATCGTGAAATCGAACACACGCGTCGCGAGAATGAAACCGATCAGTTGCGAGCCGAGCGCGGCCATCAGGCCCGACAGCGCGCCGACCACGACGAACTCCGCGATCTGCACCGCCCGCACCTGCCGGTGCGATGCGCCGAGCGCGCGCAGCAGCGCCGATTCTCGCATACGCTCGTCGCGCGTGCCCGCCAGCGCTGCGTACAGCACGAGCACGCCCGCAACCAGCGTAAACGCGAACAGGAACTGCACCGCGCCGATCACCTGGCCGATCACGCGCTGCACCTGCGCGAGAATCGGCGCCGTATCGATCGCGGTGAGATTCGGATACTGGCCGACCAGCCCGTCGATCACCCTGTGCTGCTCGGGCGGCACATGGAAGCTCGTGATGAACGTCGCGGGATAGTCCTTCAACGCTGCGGGCGGCATCACCACGAAAAAGTTGACCTTGAACGAACCCCAGTCGAGCTTGCGCACGCTCGTCACGGGCGCCTCGATTTGCAGGCCCGTCACGTCGAAGCGCATCGTGTCGCCGACCTTCACGTTGAGCAGCTTCGCGAGTCCCTGCTCGATCGATATCTGCGGTTTCGACGCATCGCCGTACCACTCGCCCGACACGATCCGGTTGTCGTCGGGCAGCTGCGTCGTGTACGACAGGTTGAACTCGCGATCGACGAGACGCCGCGCGTCCTCGCTCTTGTAGTCGTTCGGGTTGACGGGCTTGTTGTCGATCGCGACCAGACGGCCGCGCACCATCGGCGCCAGTTCGATGCCCGCAAAGCCATGCGCGCCCAGATACTGCGTGATCGCATCGCGCTGGTCGGGCTGGATGTCGATGATGAACTCGTTCGGCGCATCGGGCGGCGTCGAGCGATGCCAGCCTTCGATCAGGTCGTTGCGCGTCATCGCAATCAGCAGCAGGCACATCAGGCCGATCGCGAGCGCCGTGATCTGCAGCGCGCTCGCGTTCGCGCGCCGCTCCAGCGACGCGAGCGCATAGCGCCAGCCGATGCCGATATGAAAGCGCTCGCTGCGCACGATGCGCGACAGGCTCCACAATGCGGCGCGCGCGATCAGCGCGAACACCAGGAGGCCGCCCGCGAAACCGCCCGCGACGATGCCGCCGAGCTTCAGCTCGCCCGCCGCGAGAATCAGCAGGCCCGCGAACAGCGCGATGCCGAGCGCGTACGCGGCCCACGCGGTGCGACCTTCTTCGCCCCACTCGCGGCGCAGCACGCGCACGGGCGGCACATGCGTGAGCGGCAACAGCGGCGGCAGCGCAAAGCCGATCAGCAGCACGAGCCCGGCCGCGATGCCTTCGAGCGCGGGCCAGATAGTCGGATACGGCAGCGTCACGTCGATCAGGCTGCCGAGCCACCAGAAGAGCGCGAGATGCCCGCCGAAGCCGAGCACGACGCCCGCGATGCCGCCGAGCAAACCGAGTCCGGCGAATTCGAACACGAACAGCGCGCGCAAGGTCCGCTGGCTCGCGCCGAGGCAGCGCATCGCCGCGCAGCTGTCGAGATGCCGCCGCATGTAGCGATGCGCGGCCATCGCGATCGCGACGGCGGCGAGCAGCGCCGTCAGCAGCGACACGAGCGTGAGGAAGTGGCTCGCGCGATCGAGCGTCTCGCGCACCTGCGGCTGGCCGTCTTGCAGCGACTCCAGCGCGACGCCGCGCATCTTGCCGTTGTCGACGCGCTCGTGCGCCCACGTCGCAAACGACGCGACGGGCTTGTCGCCGCCCGCCACCAGCAGCCGGTACGTGACGCGGCTGCCGTAGCCGAGCAGTCCCGTCGACGCGAGATCGTCGGCGCGCATCATCAGGCGCGGCGAAAAATTGACGAACGCGAAGCCGCGGTCCAGTTCGCGCGTGATCAGCGCGCCGATCGTGAAGTCGCGTCCGCCCACCTTGACCTTGTCGCCGATATGCAGCTTCAGCGCGTCGAGCAGTTGCTGATCGACCCATACGTCGCCGGGCGGGGGAATGCCGCGCACTTCGCGGTCGGGCGCGCCGGGTGCGAGCGCGATCCGCAACGCGCCGCGCAGCGGATAACCCGGCGACACGGCCTTCACCGCCGCGAGCCGCGAGACGGGCTGCGCCGCCGTCGAGTTGACCATGCTGGGGAAGATTGCCGTGGTCGCCGTTTCGAGGCCGAGCGTCCTGGCCTGCTGCGCGAATTGCGCATCGACGGGATGATCGGCGCGGACCACGAAATCGGCGGCGATCATGCGCCGCGCGTCGCGTTCGAGCCCTTGATGCAGACGGTCCGCGAGAAAGCCGACGCTCGACAGCGCCGCGACGGCCAGCACCAGCGCGAACAGCAGCATCGTCAGCTCGCCCGCGCGCCAGTCGCGCGCCGTCATGCGCAACGACTGATGCAGCAGATGGCCCAGCGACAGCCGGTGCGCGGATGCAGGCCGCTTCGGGCGTTCAGGCGGAAGCTCGGGGGGAGCCTGAGTGGTGACGCGTTCGGCTTCGCTCAATCGTGTCGGCTCCTCGCGAGTCGCGACACCATATGCGTCGCCATGCCGCGAAAGCCGCCCTGCACGCCGCGCCACAGACGCGGCAGCGCCCAACTCGCGAGCACCAGAAAGCCCACGAGCAGCACGAGGAACAGCACGGGGACAAACAGCGCGAGCAACAGGCCGCCGAACACGAGCCCGTCCTCGGCCGCTGACGTGACGACATTCGACACCGGCTCCGGCGACAGGTTGATCAGCGCGCGCGTGCCCGCCTTCGTCAGATGCGACGCGCCCGCGAGCGTGCCGCCCGCCAGCGCGGCGATCGTCATCAGCGACGGATCGGCGTGGCCGAGCGCGCCGACGGCCAGCACGGCGCCCGCCGGAATGCGGATGAACGTGTGGATCGCGTCCCACAACGAGTCGAACGCGGGGATCTTGTCGGCGAGAAATTCAGCGAGGGTCAAGACGGCCGCCGCGCCGATCACCAACGGCGACTGCAGCACGGACAGCGTATCGGGCAGATGGATGATGCCGGTGCGTCCGAAAACGCCCGCGATCAGCACGGTCAGGTACAGACGCAAGCCGCTGCCCCACGACAAGCCCGCCGCAAGCGAAAGAGGTTCAAGCATGGCCGCCTCCGAGGCGCGCGTCGCGTGCCGTCAGTTCCGGCGGCCTGCGCTCGGGATCAGGAAGCCAGGGGGCTCCGCCGTGCCGAAGCCGCCGGATCCGCGCATCAAGGCCGCGCGGAGCAATTTCAGGATGATTTCCGTCTCATTATAGCCACGTCAATTCGACGGCCGCATGGGCTTTGCGGGCATTTGTGGCATCTTTGCGGCACTTTTTTGAACGGGTGTGCCAACGAAGGGCGAGCGACGGGTGGACGACGCTCCGGCGACAGGCCGATGACCGGCGGCGCGCCGAAAGGCCGGCGCTCAGTGCCCCGACGACAGTTTGAGTCCAATCAGCCCGACGACGATCAGCACCGCGCTGCCGACCCGCGCGGCCGTCACGGCCTCGCCCATCATCACGATGCCGAAAATGAATGCGCCGACGGCGCCGATGCCCGTCCAGACGGCGTAAGCGGTGCCGAGCGGCAATTGGCGCATGGCCATCGCCAGCAGCACGAAGCTGCCGAGCGCCGTCACGACGGTGAACACCGACGGCCAGAAACGGGTGAAACCTTCGGATGACTTGAGACCGGCCGCCCACGCAACTTCCAGCAGACCGGCGATAAAGAGAAGAATCCAGGACACGAGACGAACGCCCAGTGTGAGTGGGGCCGTCCCCGTTGAAAGCGGATGCAGCAAGGTCGTCCTTGCTGGGCGCAATTATATCAAGATGGGCGCCATTTCTCCGTCTGCCATACGCCGGCGGATATGGCGATGCAGCCGCCTCAGACGACGCCCACGAGCCGGTAGCCGACGCCCGTCTCCGTCACGATGTGCTCGGGCTGCGCGGGATCGCGTTCGAGTTTCTGCCGCAGATGCGCCATGTAGATGCGCAGATAGTGATGGCTCTCGACATGCGACGGCCCCCACACGTCGCGCAGCAGTTGCCGGTGCGTGAGCACGCGGCCCGCGTGGCGCACGAGCGTCGCGAGCAGCCGGTATTCGAGCGGCGTCAGATGCACGGGCTCGCCGTCGCGCGAGACCTGGCGCAGCGCGAGATCGACGGTCACGCCGCCGAAATGCACCTGTGGCGTTTCGTTCGCGCCGCCCTGGTTGCGCCGGCGCAGATGCGCGCGAATCCGCGCGAGCAGTTCGGAGACGCCGAACGGCTTGGTCAGATAGTCATCGGCGCCCGCGTCGAGCGCGGCCACCTTCTCGCTTTCCTGGGTGCGCGCCGACAGCACGATCACGGGCAACTCGCTCCAGCCGCGCAGTTCGCGGATCACGTCGAGGCCGTCGGTGTCGGGCAGGCCAAGATCGACGATCACGAGATCGGGCTTGCGCGTGGCTGCTTCGATCAGCCCCTGCTTGCCCGTCGGCGCGTCGTGCACGACGATGCCCTCGCCTTCCAGCGACGCGCGCACGAAGCGGCGGATCTGCTGCTCGTCCTCGATCAGTACGACGGTGATGCTCAGGTCACTCATGAATGGGTATGCGGATGCGTGTCGGCTTGCTGTCGATTATGCGGTTCCGGCGATTCCGTCGCTTTTTGCGTGTCAGACGCTGGCGTTGCACGGGGCGCGGAATCGGTGGTATCGGGGGCATCGGCGGCTTCGGTAGAATCAGCGGCTTCGTCAGGCTCCGGCAGCGCGGATGCCGCATCGTCGGGTCCGGGCGGCGGCGTCTCGACGGGCAGCGTGAACCAGAAGCGCGCGCCCTCGACGCGTCCATCGGCGGCGACGCGGTTGGCCGCGCCGATTCTACCCCCATGCGCCTCGGCGATTGCACGGCAGATCGCGAGCCCTAGGCCGATGCCCGGCTTCGCCGATTCCTTCTCGCCGCGCGTGAATTTCTCGAAGATGCGCGTTTCCATGCCGGGCGGCAGACCGGGGCCCATATCGTCGACGGTCACGCGCACGAACGGCTTGCCGTTCTCGTCGATGCGCTGCGCGCCGATCACGAGCGGCGTATCGGGTGGCACATACTTCGCCGCGTTTTCGAACAGGTTCGCGAAGAGGCGCTCCATCAGCACGGCGTCGATTTGCAGCAGTGGAAGATCGGCGGGCAACGCAACCTGCACGGGATGCCGCGCGAGCGTGCGCTTGCAGTCGCGCAGCGCCGAGCCGACCGTCTCTTCGAGCAGCGACCATTGCCGGTTCAGCTTCAGGCCGCCCGCCTGCAGACGCGCCATGTCGAGCAGGTTCGTGACGATGCCCGTCATGCGCAGCGCTTCTTCGTGGATCGCGTCGACGAGCTCGCCTTGCGCCGCATTCGCGCCATCGGCAGACGCCTCGCGCTGCGCGGCGAGCATCGACGAAAAGCCGACGATGGCCGTGAGCGGCGTGCGCAGATCGTGCGATATCGCCGACAGCAGCGAGTTGCGCAGCCGCTCCGACTCCATGCTGACGAGCGCATCGCGCGCGATATCGACGTAATGCACGCGCTCGAGCGCGAGCGCGATCTGCGCGGCGAACGCGTCGAGCATGCGCTGCTGCTCGGGCACGTCGAGCTCGCGCTCGTCCTGCGTCGCGACGGCGAGCACGCCGCGCGTGCGCATCGGCGCGCGCAGCGGCAGATAGAGCGCCTTCGCGGCGGGCAGCGTATCGGTGCCGTGGCCCGCCGGCTTCTGCTGGTCGTAGACCCATTGGCCGACGTCGACGTCGAGCGAAGCGGCATCGAGCATGATGCTCACGTCGGGATCGTCGATCTTCTGCTTCACCTGATCTGCGCTATCGGGCAACAGCACCGCGACGCGCGCGCGGAACACCTCGCTCACGTGCCGGCTGCCGATGCCGACGATCTGCTCCGTCGTCAGCGCGGCCGCCAGTTCGCGCGCCATCGCGTACATCGCGCTCGTGCGCTGCTCGCGACGGCGCGCGACGCTTGCTTCGCGCCGCAACGTCGATGTCAGATGGCCGATCACGAGCGAGGTCAGCAGCATGCCGAAGAACGTCAGCAGGTATTGCGTGTCGCTGACGGAGAACGACATGCGCGGCGGTACGAAAAAGAAATCGAACGCCGCGACGGAGAGGAACGACAGCATCACGCCCGGTCCGCGGCCGAGCTTCACCGCCGTGAAGATCACGCCGAGCAGGTACAGCATCACGAGATTCGCGAGGTCGATGCGATCGATCAGCTGGCTCGCGACCAGCGTCACGCCCGCGCAGATCGCGAGCGCCCACGCGTAGCTGCGCGGCGGCGAATGGCGGTTGCGCGCGACGCTCAACGCTTCGCGCCATGCGCGTACTTCCTGGTCGGCGCGGCGGTCGCGCGTCAAACCCTGCGTCCGTTCCGCTTCATCGCTGCTCGCGCGGATCAGCGTGAGGTCGAGATCGCTTGCGCGTTCCGCGAGGTGCTCGCCGAACGGCCGGCGCAGCCAGCGCGCGACGCCCATCGCCGCCGAGCCGCCCGCGACCAGCTTCGACACGTTGCGCACGCGCGCGTAGCCGATCAGCGTCGAGACGGCGTCCGCGCCCGCGAGCGTCGCCGTTTCCGCGCCGAGTTCGGCGGCGAGCTTGAGCGCGTCGAGCGTGCGTTTGCGGTGCGCGTCCGGCAGGCGCTGCAGCTTCGGCGTCTCGACATAGACGGCGATCCAGTCGGCCTTCAGGCTCGCCGCGAGACGCGCAGCCGCGCGCACCAGCAGCGGCGCTTCGGGGCCGGGCCCGACGCACACCAGCAGACGTTCGCGCGCCTGCCAGATGCGCTGGATCGAACGGTCCGCGCGATACTCGCGCATCTGCGCATCGACGCGATCCGCCGTGCGCCGCAGCGCCAGTTCGCGCAGCGCGATCAGGTTGCCCTTGCGAAAAAAATTGCGCACCGCGCGCTCGGCCTGCTGCGGCATGTAGACCTTGCCGTCGCGCATGCGGTCGAGCAGTTCTTCGGCGGGCAAATCGACGAGCGTCACTTCGTCCGCGCGATCGAACACGCGGTCGGGCACCGTCTCCCACACACGGATGCCCGTGATCTGGCCGACCACGTCGTTGAGGCTTTCGAGGTGCTGAACGTTGACCGTCGTATAGACGTCGATGCCCGCGTCGAGCAGTTCGTACACGTCCTGCCAGCGCTTCGTGTGGCGCGCGCCCTGGACGCCTGGCGCGGCCCGGTTCGAATGCGCGAGCTCGTCGACGAGGATGAGCTGCGGCTTGCGTTCGAGCGCGGCATCGAGGTCGAACTCGGCTAGCAGCCTGTTGCGGTATTCGATGCGGGCGAGCGGCAGGACGTCGAGGCCTTCGAGCAGCGCCGCAGTTTCGCCGCGGCCATGCGTCTCCGCGATGCCGACGACGACATCGACGCCTTCTTCCTTGCGGCGTCGCGCGGCGAGCAGCATCGCGTAGGTCTTGCCGACGCCCGCCGACGCGCCGAAGAAAATCTTCAGCTTGCCGCGCTGGCGTTTTTCTTCTTCGCGCTGGAGTTTGTCGAGGAGTTCGTCGGGGTCGGGGCGGGACATGGCATCGTGTATTTGTTTGCACTTCCGTGCGGGTATGGTGGCACGTTTTTTCTGTCTGCGACGGCGATTGTTTTTTGTCTGCGACGCGTTGGTCTTTTTAACGTGCCGCTGGCATCCGCTTTAGCGCCTCGCGGCGCAGGCGTTGCCCCTGTGCGGGGCGGCACTCACTTTCTTTGCCGCCGCAAAGAAAGTAAGCAAAGAAAGCGGGCTCACACCGCCAGTGCTTGACGATTACCCACGGGCTCTCAACGTCCCCATACTTCATGCGACAGCATGCTATCTCGTGCGCGTTGCCCACGCATTTATTCGATGCCTCACCTGCCTCATGCACCCGCGTTGCAGCCCGCGACATCGAAGATTCCCCCGCCCCTTTGCGGCAAACTGTGTGTAGGCATTCGCACCGCACAGGACACCCTCGCTACGCGATGCGGCTACAAGTGCGGGCGGCTTCCTGTACGACACAGCAACCTCATTCACTACCGACGTGCGGCGCTGAAACAGCCGATGCCCTTAGCCGTGCCACGCGTGCATGAAGCGGGTGAGGCGTTTAGCTAGAGCGTTGGCAATGAACACAAGCCAGCACACTGCCGCACTAAACACGGGGACGTTGAGAGCCCGTGGGTAATACAGAGCACTGGCGGTGTTAGCCCGCTTTCTTTTGCCTACTTTTCTTTGCGGCGGCAAAGAAAAGTAGGTGCCGCCCCGCACAGGGGCAACGCCCGCGCCGCGAGGCGCATCGCGGATGCCCGCGATAAGGGCAAAACAACACCCCACACTCAATCACCCGTGCTGCGCCTCATCAAGCGCGAGGTTCAACTCGAGCACATTCACCCGCGCCTCACCGAACAAACCAAACTGCCGACCGCGCGTATAGCGGTCAACAAGCGCCGCAACATCGTTCGCGTTCATCTTGCGCGCCGCCGCCACGCGCTCGACCTGATATGCGGCCGCCGCAGGCGAAATCTCGGGGTCGAGTCCACTGCCCGACGACGTCACCAGATCGACAGGAACGGCCGTGCCGGCGGACATGTGACCGGCCGCCTTCAATGCATCGAGGCGCCCTTTGGCTTCATCGGCGAGCGCCGGGTTGATCGGGCCGAGGTTCGAGCCGCTCGAACCTTGCGCGTTGTACGGCATCGGCGTCGTCGCCGACAGGCGGCCCCAGAAGTACTGCGGCGCGTCGAACTGCTGGCCGATCAGCCGCGAGCCGACGACCTTGCCGTTATGCTCGATCAGACTGCCGTTGGCCTTGTCGTGAAAGACGGCCTGGCCGAACGCCGTCATCACGGCGGGATACGCGAGACCCGTGAGCGCCGTCAGCACGGTGAAGATCACGAGCATCGGACGAAAAAGCGATTTCATGATTCAGCTTCCTTTATCTGTCTATCGTCGCGCGCATCAGACCCAGCCGAACGCGGCCAGCACCATGTCGATCAGCTTGATCCCGAAGAACGGCACGATGATGCCGCCCAAGCCATAGACCAGCAGATTGCGGCGCAACAGGATCGCCGCGCCGAGCGGCCGGTACTTCACGCCCTTGAGCGCGAGCGGAATCAGCAGCACGATGATCAGCGCGTTGAAGATCACCGCGGACATGATCGCGGACGTCGGCGTTGCCAGATGCATCACGTTCAGCGCGTTCAGTGCCGGGTACGTCGTCGCGAATGCCGCGGGGATGATCGCGAAGTACTTCGCGACGTCGTTCGCAATCGAGAACGTCGTGAGCGAGCCGCGCGTCATCAGCATCTGCTTGCCGATCTCGACGATCTCGATCAGCTTGGTCGGATTCGAATCGAGGTCGACCATGTTGCCCGCTTCCTTCGCGGCCTGCGTGCCCGTGTTCATCGCGACGGCCACATCGGCTTGCGCAAGCGCCGGGGCGTCGTTAGTGCCGTCGCCCGTCATCGCGACGAGCCGGCCTTCGCCCTGATGCGCGCGGATCGTCGCGAGCTTGGTCTCCGGCGTCGCTTCCGCGAGGAAATCGTCGACGCCCGCTTCCGCTGCGATCGCCGCGGCCGTCAGCCGGTTGTCGCCCGTCACCATCACCGTCTTGATGCCCATCTTGCGCAGCTCGGCGAAACGCTCCTTGATACCGCCCTTCACGACATCCTTCAGCTCGATCACGCCGAGCACGCGCGCACCACCCTCGCCCTTCTCTGCGACAACCAGCGGCGTGCTGCCGCGACGCGCGACTTCTGTCACCGCGTTCGACACATCGGCCGGGAAGCGGCCGCCGTGCGCTTCGACGTAATGCTTCACGGCATCGGCGGCGCCCTTGCGGATTTCGCGGCTGGGCAAATCGACGCCGCTCATGCGCGTCTGCGCGCTGAACGCGAGAAAGATGGGATGCAGCGTCGCCATGTCGCGCTGGCGGATATTGAAGCGCTGCTTCGCGAGCACGACGATGCTGCGGCCTTCCGGCGTTTCGTCCGACAGCGACGACAGTTGCGCGGCATCGGCGAGCGCTTCTTCCGTCACGCCCGATGCGGGAATGAACGCCGACGCCTGGCGGTTGCCGAGCGTGATCGTGCCCGTCTTGTCGAGCAGCAACACGTCGACGTCGCCTGCGGCTTCGACCGCGCGGCCCGACGTCGCGATCACGTTCGCCTGCATCATGCGGCTCATGCCCGCCACGCCGATCGCAGACAGCAACCCGCCGATCGTAGTCGGAATCAGGCAGACGAGCAGCGCGACGAGCGCCGTGATCGTCACGACATGGCCCGCTTTCGCCGCTTCGACGGAGAACATCGAGAACGGCAAGAGCGTCGCCGTGGCGAGCAGCAGCACGATGGTCAGCGCGACGAGCAGAATGGTCAGCGCGATTTCGTTCGGCGTCTTCTGACGCTTCGCCCCTTCGACCATCGCGATCATGCGGTCGAGAAACGCTTCGCCAGGATTGGCCGTCACGCGCACGACGATCCAGTCCGACAGCACGCGCGTGCCGCCCGTCACCGACGAGAAGTCGCCGCCCGACTCGCGGATCACGGGCGCGGATTCACCCGTGATCGCCGATTCGTCGACAGACGCGACGCCTTCGATCACTTCGCCGTCGGCGGGAATCGTGTCGCCCGTCTCGACGAGCACGACATCGCCACGGCGCAGATCGGACGCCGTCATGATGCGGATCGGCGACTTCGGATGCGGCTCGTTGAGCTTCTTCGCCATCACGTCTTTCTTCGCGCTGCGCAGCGAGGCCGCCTGCGCTTTCGAGCGCCCTTCGGCGAGCGCTTCGGCGAAGTTCGCGAACAGCACCGTGAACCACAGCCACAGCGACACCGCGAGAATGAAGCCCGCGGGCGCCTCGGCCTGGCCCATCAGCGCGGCGATCCAGAGGATCGTCGTCAGGATGCTGCCGACATACACGCAGAACATCACCGGATTGCGGAACTGCGTGTGCGGTTTGAGTTTCTTGAAGGAGTCCACGATCGCCGGGCGCACGAGCGCCGGATCGAACATGGACCGCGTAGCGGAATGGTCAGTCATTTCTTCCTCTAATTGCTTCGCCTGTTTTGTGCGTCTCTTACGTGGCACAGACAGTTCGTCAATGGCCCGCGATCATCATCAGATGCTCGACGCCGGGACCGAGCGCGAGTGCGGGCACGTAGGTCAGCGCGCCGACCAGCAGCACCGTGCCGAGCAGCAGCACGACGAAGAGCGGGCCGTGCGTCGGCAGCGTGCCGCCCGTCACCGCGATGCGCTTCTTCGCGGCGAGCGAGCCTGCGATCGCGAGCACGGGAACGAGCGTGCCGAAGCGGCCGAACCACATCGCAATCGCCGTGAGCCAGTTGTAGAACGGCGTGCTCACGGTGAGGCCCGCGAATGCGCTGCCGTTGTTGTTGGCCGCCGAGCTGAACGCATAGAGAATTTCGGAGAAGCCATGCGCGCCCGGATTCAGGATGCCCGCCTTGCCCGCATCGGTGAGCACGGCAATCGACGTCGCGACGAGCACCAGCAGCGGCGTCAGCAGCACGACGATCGACACCATCTTCATCTCGTACGCTTCGATCTTCTTGCCGACGTATTCAGGCGTGCGGCCGATCATCAGTCCCGCGACGAACACCGCCAGCATCGCGAACACGAGCATCCCGTACAGACCCGAGCCCACGCCGCCGAAGATCACTTCGCCGAGTTGCATCAGGAGCATCGGCACGAGGCCGCCGAGCGGCGTCAGCGAGTCGTGCGTGTTGGCGACGGCGCCGCACGAAGCCGCCGTCGTCGCGACCGTGAAGATGCCCGACTGCGCGATGCCAAAGCGCGTTTCCTTGCCTTCCATGTTGCCGCCCGCTTGCAGCGCGCTCGCGGACTGATCGACGTGCAGCGTCGTGAAGAGCGGATTGCCGCTTTGCTCCGCGCCGATCTCGCCCGCGATGCACACGGCGAACGCGATCGTCATCACCGCAAGCACGGCGATGCCCTGCTTGCCGTCGCCGATCATGCGGCCGAACACGAGACACAGCGCGGCGGGAATGATCAGGATCGAGAAGATTTCGACGAAGTTAGAGAACGGCGTCGGGTTCTCGTACGGATGCGCCGAGTTGCCGTTGAAAAAGCCGCCGCCGTTCGTGCCGAGCATCTTGATCGCTTCCTGCGTGGCGACGGGGCCCATCGCGATGGTCTGCGACTTGACGGGCGTATCGACCATCACGGGGTTGCCCTTCGCGTCCTTCACCGCGTTGCCTTGCGCGTCCGTCTTCGGCGCCTGGTACGTGGTGGTTTGCAGCGTCGGCACTTCCTGATAAGACTCGAAGTTCTGGATCACGCCCTGGCTCATCAGCAGCGCCGCGACGATCGCGGCCATCGGCAGCAGCACGTAGAGCGTCACGCGCGTGATGTCGACCCAGAAGTTGCCGATGGTCTGCGCGGTATGACGCGCGAAGCCGCGCACCAGCGCGATCACGACGACGATGCCCGTCGCCGCCGACAGGAAGTTCTGCACGGTGAGGCCGAGCATCTGCGCCAGATAGCCGACCGTCTGCTCCGGCGAGTAGTCCTGCCAGTTCGTGTTCGTGACGAAGCTGACGGCCGTGTTGAATGCGCCGTCGACGGTCATCGCGCCGAACTGCTGCGGGTTGCCGGGCAGCCAGCCCTGCACGCGCAGCAGCACGTACAGGAACACGAGGCCCAATACGTTGAACGCGATCGTCGCGATCGCGTACTGCTTCCAGCCCATTTCATGCGTCGGATCGACGCCCGCGACGCGATACAGCAGACGCTCGAGCGGTCCGCCCAGTTTGACGACGCGCGACGTGCCGTCCATCACGCGCGTCAGATAGCGCGAGACGGGCACGGCCAGCGCGAGCAGCACGACGATGAAGATCGCCGGCTGCAGAACATTGTTGAAGTTCATTCAATGTCCTCCGCGCGCAGCAGCGCATAGACGAGATAAACGAAGAGCAGCGCGGTCGCCGCCCCCGATAGCCAGAGGATCCAGATCATGAGCGCGCTCCCTGACCGCGGCTATAGCGTGTGAGCCGCTCGCATCCGGCGATCAATCCAAAGGTCAGCGCAGCGAAAAGCGCGATGCCCCCGACGTACAGCACATCCATTTCATGTTCTCCAAATGTAGGGCGATGGATGCCCGCAACGTTATGCCGATCGGCGTAAAGGGCTGGTCAAAGGTTGGGTGAGGGGTATAAAAATGGCGTAAACGGAAATTGCGCGGCAAATCGGAGGCGTGGGGGTGCCGATTTCGGTCAGTTGCGTCGAGATTGACAAAACATGACAGTCGGTCGCGAGCCCCTTGCGTACGATGTTTAGCCCTCTCGCCATGCCCGTGAGCACAGTGCATCGGAGGGACCGTCAACGCAAATCACAAGCCGTATTGCCACGCGGCGACGCCGAAGCGCTGGCTTTTCTCTTACGCTCGACGGACAACGCATCTAGCCCGCAATCCGGCAAACCTATGGATCTTGCCTATGAGCTACAACAGCCTTAATGTCCCGCTGAATATCGGAACCTGGCAATGCATGCTTGTGCTTGCCAGCGAGTTCTACAGTTCCTCCGGTGGGTTCTGGGACCCCTTCACCGACGGCGATACTCGCAGGGAGCGTGAGCGCCAGATCGAGGACGACAAATCCGCCTTCGAACGGTATTTCCGGCCCAACTATGATTTCAGGCGAACGATACGCGCCGACATCGACGCGATCGGCTCGTTCCTCAGCCAACATCTGAACGTCGCCCATTGGAATCTGCCGACCGATAATGCCGGCATCGAGCGTGCCCTCAAGCAAGCCGTCCGCAACGAAATGCTTGTGCCCGTCATCAACCGCGACTGGCGCTCGCTTCCTCAAACGTACCGGCCAATGCCCGTGCCGCTGCACGGACCGTCAGCGTCGGGCGGCGGCGCATCCGGCAACAGTGGCAGCACGACGTGGGCCGCCTTCCGGGACGCGGGGCCGGGACTTTTGATATGGGACGGCGAGCCGGTCCTGAGAGGGCCATACGATCCGTCTACTGTAGAGTCGCAGTTGAAGGCCGCGCGTGCCGCGTTGAATACGAGCGTTGGCAACGACGACAATGCTGACGACGTCACATCAACACTGCTCGGGGATGAGCAGCCGTTTGAATACAGCGAAGACGGCGTAAGCGATGATGCGCAAGACATTGCGGCACGCGGCGTCAGTGAAGAGCAAGAGGCCAGGTGCTTTGCGCAATATGAGCGCGACATCGACGAATGCACGGCATATCGGAGCGCGATGGGAGGACAGCGTTTCATGGACGCTTGCTCGCAGCGCGCGTTTATGAACTATCAGGAATGCAGGGGCTATTGATGGCGAATCATCCGGACAAGAAGTGCGTGGTAATCATGTGGTCGGAAGACAAGCAAGCACTCGTTTCCTACACGCTTGAGGTCGATGCGGTACTTGCGGTCACACAACGTCAATTCCCACTGGAGCTACCGGCGGCGGACTACAACAACGCTTTCGATGATGAATTCGCTCGGCGGTTCGGCGGTGCGACGCTCAATCTGCTCGCGCTGTCGAATCCCGGCCTGAAGCCATTCGTGAAGTTCACGCCGGCCGAAGAGTAAGACCGCAAGAATCACCGCGCTCATAATCGACAAAGCCGCCCCTTATACGGGCGGCTATGTCGTGTCATTGCCCGGGTAAACGAAAAAGGCCGCTTCACGCGATACGTGAAGCGGCCTTCTTTTCGACCAAGCAGCCCCTACGGCAGCAAAACCGTCGACCCCGTCGTCCTGCGCGCTTCCAGATCCTCATGCGCCTTGCCCACATCGGCGAGCGCGTAGCGCTGGTTGATGCTCGTCTTGACCTTGCCCGACGCGATCACGTCGAACAGTTCGCCCGCCATCGCGTCGTAATCGCTGCGCTTGCCGATGTATGTGAAGAGCGTGGGCCGCGTGAAGAACAGCGAGCCGCGCCCCGCGAATTCCGACGAATCGATCGGCGGCAGCGGGCCCGACGCATTGCCGAAGCTCACGAACATGCCGAGCGGCGCGAGGCAATCGAGCGAAGCCGTAAACGTGTCCTTGCCGATCGAGTCGTACACGACGGGCACGCCCGCGCCGTTCGTGATCTCGCGCACGCGCTTCGTGAAGTTCTCGCGCGTATAGACGATGGGATGATCGCAGCCGTGGGCCTTCGCGATGGCCGCCTTCTCGTCGGAACCGACCGTGCCGATCACCGTCGCGCCCAGCGCCTTCGCCCACTGGCACACGAGCAGGCCGACGCCGCCCGCAGCGGCCTGGATCAGGATCGTGTCGCCTGCCTTCACCGGATACGTGCGGCGCAACAGGTATTGCGCCGTCAGCCCTTGCAGCATCACCGACGCCGCGTCTTCATAACTGATCGCATCCGGCAGCTTCACGACCTGCGCGGCGGACAGCACGCGCTCCTGCGCATACGCGCCCGGCGGCCGCGCGACATACGCGACGCGATCGCCGGCCTTCAGGTCCGTCACGCCCGCGCCGACGGCGAGCACCTCGCCCGCCGCCTCCATGCCGAGCCCGCCCGGCAGCGGCAACGGATACAGGCCCGTGCGGAAATACACGTCGATATAGTTGAGGCCGACCGCATGCTGCCTGATGCGGATTTCGCCGTTGCCCGGCTCGCCCACCTCGACGTCGACCCACTTCATCACTTCGGGGCCGCCCGTCTTGTCGAATCGAATTGCCTTGACCATCTTCTCTCCAGATTCGTTCGTGATGCCTGCCTGAATGAACGCGGACGACGCCGTCAGACCTGCTGCGAAAAACGCAGTGTCAGATCGTCGAGGATCATCCGCGCGGTCGAGATGTTCGTCGCGCACGGCACGTTGTGCACATCGCACGCGCGCACCAGCGCGTTGATGTCCGGTTCGTGCGGCTGCGGCGTCATCGGGTCGCGCAGGAAGATCACCACGTCGACCCGTCCTTCAGCGAGTTGCGCGCCGATCTGCAGATCGCCGCCGTTGGGGCCGGACAGCATCCGCTCGACCTTCAGCCCATGCGCATCGGCGATGCGCGAGCCCGTCGTGCCCGTGGCGATCAGCTCGCAGCGCGCGAGCGTGTCGACGTATTCGCCCGCCAGCCTGACGATGTCGTCCTTCTTGTGATCGTGCGCGATCAGCGCGACGCGTGTTGCCATGTCATTGCTCCTCTTGCGTTGTCGTTATGTTCGTTATGGGCGTTGTCTTCGTCGTCGTTGCCATTGCGAAAGCGCGCGCGGCACGCTCAGAACGTGCCGGGATAAGCGCCGCCGTCGAGCAGCCAGTTCTGTCCCGTGATATAGCCCGCATGCACGCTGCACAGGAACGCACACGCACGGCCGAATTCGTCGGGCGTGCCGAAGCGGCGCGCGGGAATCGTCGCCATGCGCTGCTCGCGCGCTTCGTCGACGGAAATGTTCTGCGACTTCGCCTGCGCGTCGAACGTCACGGCGATGCGGTCCGTATCGAACAGCCCCGGCAGCAGGTTGTTGATCGTCACGCCGTGCGGCGCGACCTTGCGCGCGACGCCCGCGACGAAGCCCGTCAGGCCCGAACGCGCGCCGTTCGACAGGCCGAGCACGTCGATGGGCGCCTTCACCGACGAGCTCGTGATGTTGACGACGCGGCCGAAGCCGCGCGAGATCATCCCGTCGATGGTCGCGCGGATCAGCTCGATCGGCGTGAGCATGTTCCCTTCGAGCGCGCGAATCCAGTCGTCGTGCGTGAAGTTGCGGAAGTCGCCGGGCGGCGGACCGCCCGCGTTGTTGACGAGGATGTCCGGCTGAGGACACGCGGCGAGCGCCGCGGCGCGGCCTTCGGGCGTGGTGATGTCGCAGGCCACGGCCTTCACGTCGACGCCCGTCTTCGCGCGGATATCGGCCGCCGTCGCGTCGAGCGTTTGCGCCGTGCGCGCGACGATCGTCACGTTCACACCCTCCGCCGCCAGCGCCTCGGCGCAGCCGCGTCCCAGTCCCTTGCTCGCTGCGCAAACCAGCGCAGTCTTGCCTGCGATTCCCAGATCCATGTGCTTTTTCCTTATGTGATGCGCGCAATGCGTATCGACGCGTCGCGCTCGCGGTCGGTCAACTGTCCCCCGATTCTAGAAGAATCGACGCGTCGCTGCCGGAGGTCGCCCCGGTCCAGCTCCGGTCCCGCTTCGGTCCCGCTTCGATTCCTTTCCACAATCTCCAGTCTCTTTCCGCCACCCTTCCGGTAAACTCGCAGCCATGGCGCACGCGTCCGCCGCCCTCCGTCGCCCCTCACTTCCCGAGACGGGCTGCAAAACGGGGCCGCGAAACGCCGCGCCGCTCTCCATCGACAGCACAGCCCACTTACCGCCGCGAGGCGCCACGTCATGACTCAGGACAGCCGTTTTCCCAATCTTTTCATCCTCGATCACCCGCTGATCCAGCACAAGCTGTCGCACATGCGCGACCGCGACACGTCCACGCGGACGTTCCGCGAGCTGCTGCGCGAGATCACGCTGCTGATGGGCTATGAAATCACCCGCAACCTGCCGATGACGACCCGACGCGTGAGCACGCCGCTCGTCGACATCGACGCGCCCGTGATCGCCGGCAAGAAGCTCGCGATCGTGCCCGTGCTGCGCGCGGGCGTCGGCATGTCGGACGGGCTGCTCGAGCTGATCCCGTCGGCGCGCGTCGGCCATATCGGCGTGTATCGCGACGACGCTCACCGTCCCGTCGAGTATCTGGTGCGCCTGCCCGATCTCGAAGACCGCATCTTCATCCTGTGCGATCCGATGGTCGCGACGGGCTATTCGGCCGTGCACGCGATCGACGTGCTGAAGCGCCGCGGTGTCGCGGGCGAGAACATCTCGTTCCTCGCGCTCGTCGCCGCACCGGAAGGCGTCGAGGTGTTCCAGAACGCGCATCCGGATGTGAAGCTGTACGTCGCGTCGCTCGATTCGCACCTGAACGAGCATGCGTACATCATTCCCGGTCTCGGCGACGCAGGCGACCGGCTGTTCGGCACAAAGAACTGACGAAAGCCACCGACAAGGCGGCTGACAACAGCCGCTGACCAGATGGGCTAGAGAAATCGGCTGAAGAACCCGGCTGGCAGCGCGTCGACAGACAGGCCGCTCGGGGCGGCACGGCAAGGACGTGCTCGTGCCGCCCCGAGCGAATCCGCATCCTTCCCCTACAGAAGCCGCCCCCCGGCGTGATAAAATCGCGCTCTGTCCGTTGAACGGGCAGCTCACCCTGCTGGCATCGCTTTGCGGCATTCCTACCCCGGTTTGCGCCTTCACCGGCTACTGTACTGACGACGCCAACTGCGGCGCTTTGGCCGCTTCCGTCGATCCCGCGACGCTTTCACGGCGCCATTCTGGCGCGTTCCAGGGTGCGACCAGACTGACATCGAGGCGCGAGCGCGAATGCGCACCGCCGCCCGAAATCGCAACGACTATTGCACTATGCGTGCGCCCCGCTGGCGCGCGCGACGGAGAAACGTATGGCGGGTCATTCGAAATGGGCCAACATCAAGCATAAGAAAGCAGCGGCCGATGCCAAGAAAGGCAAGATCTGGACGCGGCTCATCAAGGAAATCCAGGTCGCGGCGCGCATGGGCGGCGGCGACATCGACTCGAACCCGCGTCTGCGGCTCGCCGTCGACAAGGCGTACGACGCCAACATGCCGAAGGACAACGTCAACCGCGCGATCCAGCGCGGCGTGGGCGGCGTCGACGGCGCGAGCTACGAGGAAATCCGCTATGAAGGCTACGGCATCGGCGGCGCGGCCATCATCGTCGACACGATGACGGACAACCGCACGCGCACCGTCGCGGAAGTGCGCCACGCGTTCTCGAAGTTCGGCGGCAACATGGGCACGGACGGCTCGGTGTCGTTCATGTTCGATCACGTCGGCCAGTTCCTGTTCGCGCCCGGCACGCCCGAAGACAAGCTGATGGAAGCCGCGCTCGAAGCGGGCGCCGACGACGTCGTCACGAACGACGACGGCAGCATCGAAGTGATCTGCCCGCCGAACGATTTCCCGAAGGTGAAGAGCACGCTCGAAGCCGCGGGCTTCAAGGCGGAACTCGCGGAAGTGACGATGAAGCCGCAGACGGAAGTCGAATTCACGGGCGACGACGCCGTCAAGATGCAGAAGCTGCTCGACGCGCTGGAAAACCTGGACGACGTGCAGGAAGTCTATACAAACGCGGCAATCGCCGACGAGTGAGGCCGACGGTGAGCGCGCCGCCCATGTCCGGGCCGTTGCCGCGCTCCCCGCTCCACTCGCGTTGCACCGGTGCGACACGACGCGCGCACGGGCCGCACGGCATCCAGGCGATTTCCGCCACATTGTCCCGCTCAGTTGCCTGCATCACAGGCGTGGCGTTCGCGTTGTGCGAAGGTAGAGGCAGATATCCACGGCTCGCGCCGCCGCGCGGGCCGTTCACGGTTTTTAGTATTCGGGGAATCACATGAAGTTACTCGTCGTCGGTTCCGGCGGTCGCGAACATGCGCTCGCATGGAAGCTCGCGCAATCGCCGCGCGTCCAGCTCGTCTATGTCGCGCCCGGCAACGGCGGCACCGCGCAGGACGACCGTCTGCGCAACGTCGGCATCACCGACCCGAACGCGCTCGCCGACTTCGTCGAGCAGGAGCAGATCGCGTTCACGCTGGTCGGTCCGGAGCAGCCGCTCGCGGCGGGCATCGTCAACATCTTCCGCTCGCGCGGCCTGAAAATTTTCGGCCCGACGCGCGAGGCGGCGCAGCTCGAAAGCTCGAAGGACTTCGCGAAGGCGTTCATGAAGCGCCATGCGATTCCGACCGCCGAATACGAAACCTTCTCGGACGTGGCGGCCGCGCACGAATACATCGACGCCAAGGGCGCGCCCATCGTCATCAAGGCCGACGGCCTCGCGGCCGGCAAGGGCGTGGTCGTCGCGCAGACGCTGGAAGAAGCGCACGCCGCCGTCGACATGATGCTGTCGGACAACAAGCTCGGCGATGCGGGCGCGCGCGTCGTCATCGAAGAGTTCCTCGCCGGCGAGGAAGCGAGCTTCATTGTCATGGTCGACGGCAAGCATGTGTTGCCGCTCGCATCGAGCCAGGATCACAAGCGTCTGCTCGACGGCGATCAGGGCCCGAACACGGGCGGCATGGGCGCGTACTCGCCCGCGCCCATCGTCACGCCGCAAATGCACGCGCGCGTGATGCGCGAAATCATTCTGCCGACCGTGCGCGGCATGGAACAGGAAGGCATCCGCTTCACGGGCTTCCTGTACGCCGGCCTGATGATCGACGCGCAAGGCAACCCGAAGACGCTCGAATTCAACTGCCGGATGGGCGACCCGGAAACGCAGCCGATCATGTCGCGCCTGAAGGGCGACTTCTCGAAGGTCGTCGAAGCGGCGATCGCGGGCACGCTCGATACGGTGGACCTCGAATGGGACCGCCGCACGGCGCTGGGCGTCGTGCTGGCTGCGCACAACTATCCGGACGCGCCGCGCAAGGGCGATTTCATCAGCGGCATTCCGCCGGAAACCGCCGACGCCGTCACGTTCCACGCGGGCACGACGCTCGCGGACGGCAAGCTGACGACATCGGGCGGGCGCGTGCTGTGCGTCGTGGGTCTCGCGGATTCGGTGCGCAGCGCGCAGTCGGTCGCGTACGAAGCGATCAATCACATCTCGTTCGACGGCATGCAATATCGCCGCGACATCGGTTATCGCGCGGCCAACCGGAAGCACAACTGAGCCTGCCTGTCCCGGCAGGCGCACGCTACGCGGGCGCGGCGAACTCGCCTCAGCGCGGCCTTGCGGGGCCGTTCGGTCCGGGTTCGGGTTCGGTTCGGTCCGGGTTCGATTTTGGGCTCGCTTCGGGCCGCTTCTGGCCCTTTCCGGGTCGTCGAGCCGCGCCGGCGCTACACTTGACGCTGGCAGCGGCATTTGTAAGCAACCACGGGCTGTGTTCCGCCCGCCCCGGCGACAGCCGGCGCACCCGCCGCTGACGGCCTGAGCAGGGCCCGACCAGGGCCTGACCAAAGCCCGATATAGGCCCAATGAAGTCCCATTGAACTTCGACTGCGCCAGCGTTTCGACGTGCCGCGCCCCAACCATATGACCGATTCGATTCACGACGCCAACGATGCCCACGTCGTCCGGGCCTGGATGCAAGG
This sequence comes from Paraburkholderia phymatum, assembly GCF_038900715.1. Classification (GTDB taxonomy): domain Bacteria; phylum Pseudomonadota; class Gammaproteobacteria; order Burkholderiales; family Burkholderiaceae; genus Paraburkholderia; species Paraburkholderia phymatum_A. The sequence continues at coordinate 104,465 of NZ_JAYMRZ010000018.1, forward strand.
TTTGCAGACGAAGATCGCCGACACGCTCGGCGCGTTCGACGGCACGCCGCTCGCCACCGACAGCTGGCAGCGCGCGCCCGGCGACAAGCTGCGCGGCGGCGGCTGCACGCGCATCCTCGAAGGCGGCCAGTTCTTCGAGCGGGCGGGCATCGGCTTTTCGGACGTGCAAGGCGATGCGCTGCCGGGCTCGGCCAGCGCACTGCGTCCGCAGTTGACGGGACGCGGTTTCGAAGCGATGGGCGTCTCGATGGTGCTGCATCCGCGCAACCCGTACTGCCCGACGGTACACATGAACGTGCGGCTGCTCGTTGCCACGAAGGCAGGGGAAGCGCCCGTGTTCTGGTTCGGCGGCGGCATGGACCTCACGCCCTATTACGGCTTCGAGGAAGACGCACGGCATTTTCACCGCGTATGCCGCGACGCGCTGCAACCATACGGCGACGACCTGTACCCGCGCTTCAAGCGCTGGTGCGACGACTACTTCTTCCTGAAGCATCGCAACGAGCCGCGCGGCATCGGCGGGATTTTCTTCGACGACTACGCGGAGCCCGGCTTCGAGCAGTCGTTCGCGATGGTGAAGAGCGTCGGCGACGCGTTCCTGGACGCGTATATGCCGATCATCGAAAAACGCCGCGACATTGCATACGGCGAAGCCGAGCGCGATTTTCAGGCTTACCGGCGCGGCCGCTACGTCGAATTTAACCTCGTGTTCGACCGTGGCACGCTGTTCGGCCTGCAAAGCGGTGGCCGCACGGAGTCGATCCTGATGTCGATGCCGCCCGTCGTGAACTGGCGCTACAACTGGCAGCCCGAGCCGGGCACGCCGGAAGCGCGCCTGTACAGCGATTTTCTCGTGGCCCGCGAGTGGGTCTGACGGGCGCCGCCGCTTCGTTACCCGTACGTCGCCCGCTCCAACCGACAGGCAAAGGAACCGCAACTGAATTCGACCGCTCAACACGCCGCCTCGCGAGGGGCGCTGCGCCGCCGCATCGGGATACTCGGCGGCACGTTCGATCCGATCCACGACGCCCATCTCGCGCTCGCGCGACGTTTCGCCGACGTGCTGAAGCTGACCGAACTCGTGCTGATGCCGGCTGGGCAGCCCTGGCAGAAGGCGGACGTGTCGGCGGCCGAACATCGGCTCGCGATGACACGCGCCGCCGCTTCGACGCTGACGCTGCCGGGCGTGACCGTCAGCGTCGCGACGGATGAGATCCAGCACGACGGCCCCACGTATACCATCGATACGCTGCAGCGCTGGCGGGAACGCGAAGGCACCGATGCGTCGATTGCGCTGCTGATCGGCGCGGATCAGCTGGTGCGGCTCGATACGTGGCACGACTGGCAGCGCCTCTTCGACTACGCGCATATCGCCGCCGCGACGCGCCCCGGCTTCGACGTGACAGCCGTGCCGCCCGCCGTCGCCGCGACGATCGCGCAGCGCGCCGCGGATGCGGACGTTCTGCAAGCGACGCCGTCCGGCCATCTGCTGATCGACACGTCGCTGGCATTCGATGTGTCGGCGACCGACATCCGCGCGCTCCTGCGTGCATCGCTCGAAAACCACGCGGACGGCACGGCAGGCGCCGGGAACGGCACTGCCCTGTCCGCGCAGAGTCATGTCCCCACCGCGGTGTGGGACTATATTGTTCAACATCATCTGTACCACCGGTAAACCATGGATATACGCAAGCTGCAACGCGCAATCGTCGACGGTCTCGAAGACGTGAAGGCGCAAGACATTCGGGTGTTCAACACCAGCCACCTGACCGAACTGTTCGACCGCGTGATCGTCGCGAGCGGCACGTCGAACCGGCAGACCAAGGCCCTCGCCTCCAGCGTGCGCGAAAAAGTGAAGGAAGCGGGCGGCGACATCGTCAGCACGGAAGGCGAAGACATCGGCGAATGGGTGCTCGTGGATTGCGGCGATGCCGTCGTGCACATCCTGCAACCGGCGCTGCGCCAGTACTACAACCTCGAAGAGATCTGGGGCGACAAGCCGGTGCGCGTGAAGCTGTCCACGCCGAACCCGTTCGGCGGCGCCCGTCCGTCCGAACCGATCGACGATGAAGACGAAGAAGAAGCGCCCGTCGCGCGCCCCGCACGCAAGGCGTCCGCACGCCGCCGCTCGTGAGCGCGGCGCTGGCGCCGTTCGAGCCGTGGGCCACGCCCTCGGCTGCGCACTCATCTGACCCGGCGCAATCCCGACGATGAAACTGCATATCCTCGCGGTCGGCCACAAGATGCCCGACTGGATCGCGACCGGCTTCGACGAATACGCGAAGCGGATGCCGCCCGAACTGCGCATCGAACTGCGTGAGATCAAGCCCGAGCAACGCTCGTCGGGACGCTCCGCCGAGAGCGTGATGGCTGCCGAGCGGCAGAAGATCGAAGCCGCGCTGCCGAAGAACGCGCGCATCGTCGCGCTCGACGAACGCGGCAAGGACTGGACCACGATGCAGCTCGCGAACGCGCTTCCCTCCTGGCAGCAGGACGGACGCGACGTCGCGTTTCTGATCGGCGGCGCCGACGGGCTCGACCCCGAACTGAAGGCGCGCGCCGACATGATGCTGCGCGTGTCGAGCCTCACGCTGCCGCACGCGATGGTCCGCGTGCTGCTTGCCGAACAGTTGTATCGCGCGTGGACCATCACGCAGAATCATCCGTATCATCGGGCCTGAACCTCGGGTCTGAACATGCCGGCCATCTTCCGGCCGCGCATCACCGGGCACAACCTGGCCGAACGGCCAGGTGCGCGGCGCCCGCCTCGTCTGGTACGCTCACCACCTGTCGTCCGCTTCGGGTTGCCGAAGCTGCACCCTTCTCTTTCCGTTGAATACCGATCCATGTCCACTTCGTCCGCTGCTGCCTGGCCGTTCGTCTATCTCGCGTCGCAAAGCCCGCGCCGTCAGGAACTGCTGACCCAACTCGGCGTGCGCTTCGAACTGCTGCTGCCGCGTCCCGATGAAGATGCCGAAGCGCTCGAAGCCGAACTGCCCGGCGAGCGCGCGCACGACTACGTGATGCGCGTGTGCATCGCGAAGGCGCAGGCGGCGCGCGCGCGGCTGGTGGCGGGAGGCCATGCGAACGCGCCCGTCCTCGTTGCCGATACAACCGTCACGATCGACGACGCGATTCTCGGCAAGCCCGTCGATGCCGACGATGCCGTCGCGATGCTCACGCGTCTCGCCGGCCGCGATCATGAGGTGCTGACATCCGTTGCCGTGGTCGATGCACAGGGCGAATTGCTGAAGCCCGCGCTGTCGGTATCGCGCGTGCGATTTGCTGCGGTGCAAAGCGATGCGTTGCGGCGCTACGCGGCGAGCGGCGAGCCGCTCGGCAAGGCAGGCGCGTATGGCATTCAGGGGCGCGCAGCGGAGTTCATCGAGCATATCGACGGGTCCTATTCAGGTATCATGGGTTTGCCATTGTTTGAAACCGCTGCCCTTCTGCGCGCGGCCCGCATCGACTTCTAACAACACCATGAACGAAGAAATCCTGATTAACGTCACGCCACAGGAGACGCGCGTCGCGTTGGTCCAGCAGGGCGCAGTGCAGGAGCTTCATGTCGAACGCACGCTGTCGCGCGGGCGAGTCGGCAACGTCTATCTCGGCAAGGTCGTGCGCGTGCTGCCGGGCATGCAGTCGGCGTTCATCGACATCGGTCTGGAGCGTGCCGCGTTCCTGCATGTCGCCGATATCTGGCATCCACGGCTTGCGGGCGAAACGCAACAACCGGCGCCGCATCAGCCCATCGAGAAGATCGTCTTCGAAGGGCAGACGTTGATGGTCCAGGTCGTCAAGGACCCGATCGGCACCAAGGGCGCGCGGCTTTCCACGCAGGTGAGCATCGCGGGGCGCACGCTCGTCTATCTGCCGCAGGAGCCGCATATCGGCATCTCGCAGAAGATCGAAAGCGAAGCGGAGCGCGAGGCCGTGCGCGCGCGGCTCACATCGGTGCTGCCCGTCGACGAGAAAGGCGGCTACATCGTGCGCACCATCGCCGAAGACGCGACGAGCGAAGAGCTGGCCGCCGATGTCGCGTATCTGCGCAAGACGTGGGCGACGATACTCTCGCAGGCGCAGCGCATGCCGGCCACGAGCCTGCTCTATCAGGACCTGAATCTCGCGCAGCGCGTGCTGCGCGACTTCGTCAACGACGAGACCACGCGCATTCAGGTGGACTCGCGCGAGACGTATCAGATGCTCTCGGAGTTCGCAGCGGAGTTCACGCCTGCCGTGTCGTCGAAGCTGCATCACTACACCGGCGAGCGCCCGCTTTTCGATCTCTACAACATCGAAACGGAAATCCAGCGAGCACTGTCGCGGCGCGTCGATCTGAAGTCGGGCGGCTATCTCGTGATCGACCAGACGGAAGCGATGACGACCATCGACGTCAATACGGGCGGCTACGTCGGCGCGCGCAATTTCGACGATACGATCTTCAAGACCAACCTCGAAGCGGCGCATACGATCGCGCGTCAACTGCGGCTGCGCAACCTGGGCGGCGTGATCATCATCGACTTCATCGATATGGAAAACGCCGAGCATCGCGACCAGGTGCTCAACGAACTGAAGAAGGCGCTCGCGCGCGACCGCACGCGCGTGACGGTCAACGGGTTCTCGCAACTCGGGCTCGTCGAGATGACGAGAAAACGCACGCGCGAATCGCTCGCGCACGTGCTGTGCGAGCCTTGTCCTGTCTGCCAGGGCAAGGGCCAGGTGAAGACGGCGCGCACCGTCTGCTACGACGTGCTTCGCGAAATCCTGCGCGAGTCGCGCCAGTTCAATCCGCGCGAGTTTCGCGTGGTGGCGTCGCAGCAGGTCATCGATCTGTTCCTCGAGGAAGAATCCCAGCATCTGGCGATGCTGATCGATTTCATCGGCAAGCCGGTGTCGTTGCAGGTCGAGTCGAATTTGAGCCAAGAGCAATACGACATCGTGCTGATGTAACCCCATCGCCCGTCCCCACCTACCCCTCCCGTGGCACAGTAATTGCTCCAAGCACTGACACCACACGCGGAGGCGACATGCACACAGAACAATTCGAGTACACCGACGACCCGGAACCCTTGCCAGAAGCCTGCTACGACAGGCTTCGCGGGGCACCTCCCGGCAACACCCCGACGCTGCCGAAGCGCTCGGCGGCCGGCATTTTCGCGTTCGGCGTCGCGTGGCTTTTCGGCCTCGAAGCGCTCGTTTCCGACGATGAAAACCGTTCCGCCGATGCGCGTCGCATCGACGAGCGATACTGAATTTCAATCGGTTCCGTGTAGGCGTTACAAAGATTGATCGGGGACGGCGTCGAGGAAAGCGTGGACAGGGCATCGGCCGCCCTGTTCTAACAAATCAACTAGACTTTCTGTATGCAGTTGCAATAGACGGAGGCCTGCCATGGCTGAATCAATGGTAAGCATCGTGGTCGGCATCGTCGTGCTGGCCGTCATCGCGACGCTGCTATCGCATCAGTGGCGGCGCGATCACCCCCCTCGCGACAGGATGTTGGGCCGCTTCGACGGACATCGCTGGTGGGAACGCATGCGGCATCGGCATTGATCGCACTGTCGCCGAACATCATGCCGCGCCATTCGCGCTGAACCATTCGACATCACCGCGCCGCGCACCGCGGCGCATGACACGCGGCGCAGCGTCAGTCTCGCCCGTTACCCACAGGCCAATCGACGCGCCCGCCTTGCACGGAGGCAATCATGTCCGACGACGCCGTAACCCTGCGTTGGCAGACGGTCGAATACGAAGGCTTCGAGATTCACGTCGCGCCGTCCCCGAAGGATGGCAGCGAGCGCTACACGTACATCGGCTACGTGTGCCACCCCGGCGCGGACCCGAAACTGCCCGGCCACACGGTGCCGTTTCACGCGGATGGCGAGGAGTCGTTCAAGACGCTCGACGATGCGACGTATGAAGCCGTGCACGTCGGCAAGAGCATCGTCGAAGGAACGCACCCGGATCTGTCGGTGCTATCGCTGGTGACGAGCGGCGTCTAGCGTCTGGCGCGCGTAGCAGCGAGGCGCCTGTCACCGGAGAGAGCGCAATGACCGCATGCATCGCATAGGCGCATGCGCATGCACGTTCGCACGCACGCACCCAGCGTGACACGATCGCAGCGTCAGCCGCTCATCGCGTCGACCTTTACTTCATCCCGCGAAGCCGCCGCACGAGTTGCAGCATGCGTCGGCTTGCGTTTTCCGGCGCAAGGGACGCCACCTTCCTGTTGGCGTTTTCGATCTGCACCCGGCGTGCCGCGCTGTCCGTCAGCAGACGCTCGATCGCCGCCGCCATCGCGCCGGCATCGCCTGGCGGCACGAGCAGGCCCGCGTCGCCGCCGTCCAACAGATCGCGCGGCCCCGTCGGACAATCGGCGGAAACGACGGGTGTGCCGATCGCCATCGCTTCGCCCAGCACCATCGGGCAGCCTTCGTAGCGGCTGCTCAGGACCAGCATCTCGGCGCGCCGTATGTACGGGAACGGATTCGCGCGAAAGCCCAGGAACTGCACGCGCGCGCCGATGCCCAGCTCGGCCGCAAGCTGCTCCAGCTTCGCGCGGTCGCGGCCTTCGCCGATCAGCACGAGGTCGAGCGGCGTCGCGGCGCGTCGGCAGACTTCGGCGAACGCGCGCAACAGCGTCGAGGTATCCTTTTGCCCCTCGTCGAGCCTTGCCACCGACACGATGTACGGATTCGCCGGATAGTCGACGCTTGCCGTCGCGTCGCGCCGGATTCGCGCAATGTCGATCACGTTGGGCAACTCGACCAGGTTGAGCCGGTCGCTGCCGAAGAGCGACTCGGCTTCGCGCGCCATCGCGGGCGTGATCATCGCGACGGCGGCATAGCGCCGGTACTGGTTCATGCGTCGCGCGAGAAAGCGCGCGCCGCGGTTGCCGATGCGGGTTGCAAGACTGAAATGGCTCACGCCGACCACGGGCACGTCGCAGCGGCCAGCCAGATGGCGCAGCGAAAAATCGTAGTCGCACACGATGTCGAAGCTTCGCGCGATGCGCGTGAAGCGGCGCGCGGCCAGCGGCCTGACGACGCCATACGTCAACAGCTTGTGATAGAGCTTCTTCGCGCCCTTCAACTTGCGCTTGCGCGCGATCAGATGCGTGCCGTGCATCCAGCCCGGCTCCGCCAGCACGTAGACGGGGACATCGGCGGGAATCGAATGGGCCTGCCAGAACGCGAGATCGTCGGTCGGATATGCAACCGAGACGGCCGGCGCGAAATGCCGTCGGTCCAACGCATTGAGCCACGCGAGCAACGACGTTTCCGTACCACCTTTGCCGAAGTCGTTGATGTGGAACAGGATGCGCAACGGCGCGCCGTCGGCAGCCGGCTCTGGCGCATGGTTGGCGGCAACCGGTTTGCGGGATTCGTGGCGGAGCGTCATGACATCACCTTGCGCGTTTCGCGGCTGCGCTCGCCGATGCCCAGCAGCAGACCGGAGAAAGACCAGAAAGCGAGAATCGTCGTTTGCCACATGAAGTCGTCCGTCAGGTTCTTCGCGAGCATCCCTGCGACGAGCGCGATGCCCGCTGCGCTGACGAGCGGCTCGACGTGACGCACATTCCAGAAGCGCGCGACGAGCGCGAGCAGCAGCACGGATTGCAGCGCGAGGCCGATGATCCCCGTCTGCAACCACGTGTTGATGAACAGATTGTGCGCATGTGTCAGCGCCTGAGGCTCGAGCGTGAGCAGGCTCGCGGGCATCTGGTTCCGATAGGCGATGCCCGGAAGCGGCTTGCCGAAACCGATGCCCGTCCACGTATGCTCCGTGCCCACACGCTCGTAGAACGCCCACAGCTTGGGACGCGTGTCGTTCGACACCGTGTCGCCGATGCCGACCAGCGCGGGCGGCAGATAAATCTGATGTCCGCCGATGTGGAAGTCGCCTTGCGCCGGACGCGGCGCCGCGTCGCCGTAGCGCAGCCGCGCGCTGAGTTCGAGGCTTCCGAGCGCCGCGGCGGCTGCGATGACGCACACAACGCCCGCGATCAGCATGCGCTTGCGATAGAACGGAAACAGCGCGACCAGCAGCGTGATCGCCGCAGCGGGCCAGAAAAAGCGGTTGAGCGTGGCGAGCCCGACGAACAGGCACAGGATGAGCCCTGTCATGCCGACTGCCCGCCAGCGCGCGCGCAGCATCACGCCGGAGAAGAGCGGCATCGCGAAGACGGCCAGCGTGCTCGTGTGGCCGACGCGGTTGTAGTAGTGAAGCAGGAACGTATCGGCCGTGGGCGGCTGCAGATGGCCCCAGTTCACGATGCTCGTGAGCGCCAGCAACGCGGCGGCGATCCACGTGACGGCGACGAAGGACGTCGGCCGCTGCGTGCGGCTGCCGACGACCCAGAAGCCGAGAAAGGCGACCAACGGATAGAGAATCTCGTCGAACCACTGATGCACGCTGACGGGCTGCGCGCGCGACCACACGACGGCGGCAGCCAGCGCCCATGCCGCCCACGCGCAGATCGGCAGCACGAGCGGCCAGCGGCGCAGCGACGGCGTGTCCGGTGCGCACGCGGCGCATAGCGTGCCGATGGCCAGCAGCGCGAGACCGTTATAGACGATCGCGGTCATGTGTCCGAACATGACCGCAAACAGGATGATCGGGCAGGCAACCCAAAGCACGCGCTCTCCGCGCGCCGCCAAGTTTTTCATGAGACTCCCAGTGCATCGCTCAACGCCCGGCAGACGGAATCGACCGTCAGGCGACCCATGCACGCAGCGTGATCGCCGCGCCAGTCGACGCAAGTCTCGGCGTTGCGGTCGCAACGGCGGACCCACGGCACCTCGCGGCGAAAAATAAACGGCTCGTCACGGCACGGCATATCGGCGATCGTGACGGGCACGAACGGTACGTCGCTCCAGTATTGGCCGGCGCCGTGAATCAGCGCATTGCCGGGACCGAAGAGCGCGATCGTCGGCACGCCGACGAGACGCCCCAGATGCGCAACGCCCGTATCGGGACACACCACCGCACGCGCGCCGGCGAACAGATGCCACAGTTCACCGAGCCCGAGCCGTCCCGCCAGATTCGGGTGCTCGGGATCGGGATCGATGCGGCGAATCAGATCGGTTTCGCCGGGGCCGCCGCTCCATACGGGCATGTATCCGAGGCCGGCAACGTATTGCGCGACTTCGCGCCAGCGCGCGTCCGGCCAGCGCTTGACGGCCGTGCTCGCGCCCGGATGCAGCACGACATACGGCCGTTGCGTCAGCCGATCGTCCAACACGGCGGCAGCGGCGGGCGCCGGCCAATCCTGCGTCCGGTAGTGGCGCGGCGGCTCGCCGTCCACCAGCTCCGTCGCAAGGTCGGCCCACGCGGCGGGCTTGGACGGATACGGAATGTGTTCGTTGACGGGCCAGTTCTTCCATGCGGGCACATCGGCTGCATGCGCAACGATCCAGCGACAGCCCGCGCCGAGCGCGAGCCAGCTGTGCCGGTTGTCGCCGGCGACGATGCCCAGATCGTACGGGCCCGAGCGCAACACGCGCTGCACCGTCGACAGATCGCGCGGATCGAACGGCAACGCCGTGACGTCGAACGGCCGCGCGGCATACAGCGGCACAATCGGCTTCGGGCACGCAAGCACGATGTCCGCCTGCGGATACTGCGCGCGCAGCTTCGCCAGCAACGGCGTCAGCAGCAGCGTATCGCCAAGCAGCAGATGGTGGGCAATCAGGATGCGCGCCGGTGCGGCGGGCCTGCGGCGCAATGGCTTGAGCGCGAGCCGCGGAACGGCGCGCGCAAAGATTCGGATACGTCCGGACAGTCGGCTCATTGGGTGATCGCCGCGTTGGCCCTCTCCAGCGATTCCCGTCTGCTCCTCACCTCAGTGACAGCAGGCCGCACTTCTCTCATACAAAACATTTCCGACGGTGTCATCTCTGATGCCCGCTGATACGTGAGCGCAACTTATCGCAAAAAAAGCGCGCAATGACTTCCGTTGCCCGTCACCCGAAATACGCGATCGTTCGACGAATAATCTGCATCAGAAGCGCCTGATTTTACCATGTGGCCCTCCAATCCCAGTCCCGCAAACGGCTAGCGGGCGCGGCTCACGCGCTGCGCCAGCTTCAAAAGCGTCGCAACGTGAGCCGCCACGCCCGTGTCGTAGAGCACGGAGCCGGCAGGCGCGCGCGGGCCGGCGGCGGCATGCGCTTTGGCCGATGACGTCTTCACTGCGCGCTCGATCGCCGCCCGCAACGCGGCCACGTCGCCGTGCGCAAAAACGAACTTCGCCTGCCCGGCAATCGCCGAACAGCAGCCGATCGTCGACGGGAAGATAACGGGCGTGCCGCACATCACCGACTCGACGCCGACCAGTCCGAAAGGCTCATATTCGGATGCGAGGATCGTGAAGTCCGCGGCACGGTAGCAGTCTTCGATTTCACGCACGTAGCCGATATGGCGGATGCGCTCCGCCGGCCTGTCGAGCGGCCGGCCCGCGACGGCGACGACCACGCGCGGATCGATGTCGCGCAGCGCGGCTTCGATCAGCGGCAAGCCCTTGCGCTGATGGCTGCTCGACGGAAACAGCAGCACGATTTCGTCGTCGGCAAAGCCGTAGCGCTTGCGCAGGGCGGCGCGCGTCGCGGGGTCGACGGGCGTGAAGCGCGCTCCGTCGACGGGCGGATAGAGCACTTCGATCTTCGCTTCGTCGACGCCGTACAGCTCGATCAGCTCGTCGCGCATCAGATCGGAATGCGCGACGATCACCGCCGAGCGTTCGTACTGGCGCTTTTCGAGTTCGATCTGCCGCCGGTCCGAACGCTTCGTCGGGCGGCGCGTCGCGCGCAGAAAGCCGATGTGCGTGCCGCCGCAGATCGCGATATCCGACGAGTCAACGCGGTTGCAGCCGATCAGCACGTCGACGCGCGCGGCGCGGCGCGCGCGTCGCAGACGGGCCGAAAACCACACGTCGCGCCATTTGCCCGGCAGCCACGACACGGGGATTCGATGACGCTCGACGAGCCCGCTCTCCGGCACCGTCATGTCGAAGCGCCGCGCGAAGAACGCGGGCTCGATGCCGATGCCTGCGAATCCGCGCACGAGGTCCATCGCATAGCGTTCGAGGCCGCCGCTGTACTTGAGCGCGTTGGCGGAGATTCCGATTTTTAGCATTGAAGGGGCTTTGCCGGAGCGTCGATCGAACGGGCATGATGGCCACATGCGCCGCGCAAATGCGGCACATTGGCGGCAACGGGCGCGGACGGGCCGATCCGCCGCGCCGCGCGGTCAGCGATGCGCGCGCGCATCCACTCACGCCGCATGCTGCTGAAACTGTATCCGATGCAAATGCGCGTACAGCCCGTTTTGCGCGAGCAGTTCGCGATGGCTGCCGCGCTCGACGATGCGCCCCGCGTCGAGCACCAGAATGCGGTCCGCGCGCTCGATGGTCGACAGGCGGTGCGCGATCACGAGCGTCGTGCGGCCCTTCATCAGCGTTTCGAGCGCGGCCTGCACGTGGCGCTCGGATTCGGAATCGAGCGCGGACGTGGCTTCGTCGAGAATCAGGATGGGCGCGTCCTTGTAGACGGCGCGCGCGATCGCGAGCCGCTGACGCTGGCCGCCCGACAGCATCATGCCGTTATCGCCGATCAGCGTGTCGATGCCGTTCGGCATCGCGGCCACCGTGTCCCACAGATTGGCCGCGTGCAACGCCGCTTTCACGCGCTCGGCGTCGGCCGGCTGGCCATACGCGACGTTGTTCGCGATCGTGTCGTTGAAGAGTACGACATCCTGGCTCACCATCGCGATCTGGCTGCGCAGCTCGTGAATGCCGTACTCGGGCAGCGCGACGCCGTCGACGAGAACCTCGCCGCCGCTCGGATCGAAGAAGCGCGGCAGCAGGTTCACGAGCGTCGTCTTGCCGCTGCCCGACGGGCCCGCCAGCGCGACCATCTCGCCCGGCGCGACCTTGAACGACACGGTATCGAGCGTCTGCCGCTGCATCGGGCCGCTCGCGCCGTACATGAACGACACGTCGCGGAATTCGACCTCGCCCGTCGCGCGCTCCAGCTTGCGCCCGCCACCCTCCGGCTCGGACGGCTCGTCGATCAGCCCGAAAATCAGCTCGGCTGCCGTCATGCCGCGTTGCAGCGGCTGGTTCACGTCCATCAGGTGCTTGAGGGGCGAAATGATCAGCAGCATCGACGTGACGAACGCGACGAAGCCGCCGACCGTCGTCTGATCGTGCGACGACTGCACGACGGCGATTGTGATGACAACTGCGAGCGCGATCGACGCGAGGAACTGCGTGAGCGGCTGCGCGAGACCGCCCGACACCGTCATGCGCATCGAGTATCCACGCAGGCGCTTGCTCATCTGCGTGAAGCGGTCGATTTCGTATTGCTCGCCGTTGTGGACCTTGACGACCTTGTAGCCGCCCACCGTCTCCTCGACGATGTACGACAGCTCGTTCGTGAGCGTCTGGTGCTCGCGGTTCAGCCGCCGCAGCCGCCGGTTGATCTTGCCGACCAGCCAGCCGATGCCCGGCAGCAGCACGGCGACGATCAGCGTCAGGCGCCAGTTCAGATAGAACAGATAGCCGAGCAGGAACACGACCGTCAGCGAATCGCGCACCAGCGTGACCATCACGCCCGTCAACACGTTCAGGATCTGGTTCACCTCGAAGACGATCGCGTTGATCACCGTGCTCGCCGTCTCGCGCTGAAAGAACGCGACGCTGCCGTGGATCATCCGGTTGAACATCGTGAGCCGCAGGTCGAGCAGAATGCGGTTCGATACATACGACAGCAGATAGCCCGACGCGTACTGCGCGACGCCGCGCACGAGCGCGAGGCCGATCACGGCGAGCGGCACGTACCATTTCGCGCTGTCGCTGCCGTGCGAGCCGAAGCCATGGTCGAGCAGCGGCTTGAGCAGCGCGGGAATGCCGGCCTCGGTGGCGGCGACGGCGCCCATCGTCGCGATGGCGGCGATGACGGTCCAGATGAGCGGCTTCACATGCGGCCACAGACGGCGCAGCACGACGACTGACGACGATACTTCACCCGAGCCGATGGGCTTGCTTAACGTTGGCTTGGCGCTCAAGAGATCCTCTGGAAATGCGGACGCGCTTCGCGGCGTCCCGGCGCGTCCATGAACCGCCCTCGGGCGGATTTGCAAATGCGACATTGTAAACCGTCCGGATTGCTATCCCGGGTCGGCCGAATGGCGGTCAAGGCCCGCATCGGCGGATTGGCCCGGCTTGTCGTGCCTGTTGGCCGGGTTGGCCCTTTCAGTAGCGCGGGCCGTGGTGCGCGCAGTGCTGTGCGCCGTGCTGTGCGCTGTGATGTGCGCGGTGCTGTGTATACTTGCGCAACCTTCGCTGGGCTCTCGGCGGCGCTTCAGCAGCACAGCGCGCGCCGTCCGCCTTTTCTCCCGCTTTCGACTCGCATGACACAACCCACGCTCGGCGTCGCCATCATCACGAAGAATGCCGCGCGCAGGCTCGACGAATGTCTGCGGGCCGTCGCGTTCGCCGACGAAATCGTCGTCGTCGACAGCGGCAGCACCGACGGCACCGTCGAGATCGCCCGCGCGCATCGCGCCCGCGTACTCACGCACGCCGACTGGCCGGGTTTCGGCCCGCAGAAAAACCGCGCCGTCGACGCGCTCGACACGACGTGGGTCCTGTCGATCGACGCGGACGAAATCGTGACGCCCGAACTGGCCGTCTCAATTGCGAGCGCGCTCGCCGCGCCCGTCGCGGATGTCTACGCGATCGACCGGCTGTCGGCGTTTTGCGGTCACTGGGTGCGTCACAGCGGCTGGTATCCGGACTGGATTCCGCGCCTCTTCAAACGCGGCGCCGCGCGCTTTTCCGACGATCTCGTGCATGAGCGGCTCGTGTTCGACACGCCCGCGAAGCGCCTCGAAGGCAAGCTGATGCATCACTCATACGAAGACTTCGAGACGGTGTTGCGCAAGCTCGACGCGTATTCGACGCTGGGCGCGCAGCAGCGTCACGCGGCCGGCCAACGGGGCGGCTTCGGCAAGGCCGTCGCAAGAGGCGCGTGGGCATTCGTGCGGACGTACCTGCTGCGGCGCGGGTTTCTCGACGGGCGCGCCGGCTTCATGATCGCGATGTTCAATGCGGAAACCGTGTACTACCGGTTCGTGAAGCTCGCGCAACTGGGCCGCGAGGACGCTTCAGGGCGCTGAACGAAACTGAGGCCCGCTCGCGCGAGCGGGCCTCTCATTGAATCAGTCGATCACTCAGTACACGATCTCGATCGCGCTGCCCGAAAACTCGTTGCGCAACGCGGCGAGCAATTCGTCCGTCGGCTTCACGCGCCACGCGTCGCCGAGCCGCACCTCGCCTTCCGCGTTGTCGCTGCGATAGACGATCTGCACCGCGAGACCGTTAGGCATCGGCGCGGATGGGCGCTGCCCACGGCCCATGTCCCCGCTCTGGCCGTTCTGCCCATACTGACCGCCACGACCGCCGCGACTCGACGCGGCAGCCGGCGCAGCGCTTTCGGCATCTTCCGGCTTCGCGCAATGTGCTTCGAGCACACGCCGCAGCGCGTGGGCGTCCGCGTTGCCGTTCATCCGCACCTTCACCGCCTGCGCATAGCGCGTGCGCGCGCGGCCGAGATCCATCGGCGTATCGACAGTGAAGCGGATGCCGCCCGTGAACGCGTCGTTGCGCGCCTGGCCCTGCACGACGAGCAGCTCGTCTTCCTTGAAGAGCTGCTTGTGCGCCTCGAACTGCTCGTTGAAGACGGTCACTTCGCACTGGCCCGTGCCGTCGTCGAGCAGCGCGATCAGCATCTTGCCGCGCTGGGTCATCTGCGTGCGCAGCGAAACGATGACGCCCGCCACCAGCTTGTCGCGCCCTTCCTTCAACTCGCCGATCTTCTGCCGCACGAAGCGCCGCACTTCGTCCTTGTAGGCATCGAACAGATGGCCCGACAGATAGAAGCCGAGCGCCGTCTTTTCTTCCTGCAGGCGGCGCTTGTCCGGCCACACCGGTTCGTCGACGAGCTCATGGCCTTGCGACGGCGCATCGCCCATGTCGAACAGTCCCGCCTGCATCGCGTTGGCGCTCGCCTGATCCGCGGCTTCCATCGCGAGCGACACCGACGCAAGCAGTTGCGCGCGATTCAGATGCAGCGAATCGAATGCGCCCGCGCGAATCAGCGCCTCGATCGTGCGACGGTTGACGATGCGGCGATCGATACGGTTGCAGAAATCGAAGAGATCGACGAACGGACCGTCTTCGCGCGCGCGCAGGATTTCTTCGATTGCGTTCTGGCCGCTGCCCTTGATCGCCCCTAGGCCATAGCGGATCGTGCGCGAGCGCTTGCCGTCGCTTTCAGCGACCGGCTCGAAGCGATACGCGGACAGATTGATGTCCGGCGGCAGCACGGCCATCTTGTTCGCGAGGCAGTCTTCGAACAGGATCTTGACCTTGTCCGTGTCGTCCATCGCGAGCGACATGTTGGCCGCCATGAATTCGGCGGGATGGTGCGCCTTGAGCCACGCGGTGTAGTACGCGAGCAGCGCGTACGCGGCCGCGTGCGACTTGTTGAAGCCGTAGCCCGCGAACTTCTCCATCAGGTCGAAGATCTCGTCCGACTTCTCGCGCGTGAGGCCGTTCGTCGCGGCGCCCTCGGCGAAGATCTCGCGATGCTTCGCCATTTCCTCGGGCTTCTTCTTGCCCATCGCGCGGCGCAGCAGGTCGGCGCCGCCCAGCGAATAGCCGCCGATGATCTGCGCCATCTGCATCACCTGCTCCTGGTAGACCATGATGCCGTAGGTCTCTTTCAGGACAGGCTCGACGCGCGGGTCCGGATACTCCACGGTTTCGCGGCCGTGCTTGCGCGCGCAGAAGCTCGGGATCAGATCCATCGGTCCCGGACGGTACAACGCGACCAGCGCGATGATGTCCTCGAAGCGGTCGGGCTGCGCGTCCTTCAACATGCCCTGCATGCCGCGGCTTTCCAGCTGGAACACGGCGACGGTGTTCGCTTTCTTGAGGATCGCGAACGACGCGGGGTCGTCGAGCGGCACTTGCGAGAGCGACCAGTTCTCCTTCGACGGATCGAGGCGGCGGATATAGCGCTCGGCCCAGTCAAGAATGGTCAGCGTGGTCAGGCCCAGAAAGTCGAACTTCACGAGGCCGACGGCTTCGACGTCGTCCTTGTCGTACTGGCTCACGACGCCGCTTTCGTCGCCCTGCGTATAGAGCGGACAGAAGTCGGTCAGCTTGCCGGGCGCGATCAGCACGCCGCCCGCGTGCATGCCGACGTTACGCGTCAGGCCTTCCACGCGCTGCGCGAGCTCGAGCAACTGATGCACTTCGTCTTCGTTGTCGAAGCGCTCCTGAAGCAGCGGCTCTTCCTTCATCGCGTCGGCGATGGTCACATGCTTGCCGGGCTTGAACGGAATCAGCTTCGCGACGCCGTCCGTGAACATGTAGCCGAGATCGAGCACGCGCCCGATGTCGCGCACGGCCGCCTTCGCGGCCATCGTGCCGAACGTCGCGATCTGCGACACGGCATCGGCGCCGTACTTCTCCTTCACGTACTGGATCACACGATCGCGGCCGTGCTGGCAGAAGTCGATATCGAAGTCGGGCATCGACACCCGCTCCGGATTCAGAAAACGTTCGAACAGCAGGTTGTAGCGCAGCGGATCGAGGTCGGTAATGCCGAGCGCGTAGGCGACGAGCGAGCCCGCGCCCGAGCCGCGGCCCGGCCCGACAGGCACGCCGTTGTTCTTCGCCCAGTTGATGAAGTCCGCGACGATCAGGAAGTAGCCGGGGAAGCCCATCTTGATGATCGTGCCGCATTCGAAGTCGAGGCGCGCGTAGTAAGTCTCGCGCTGCGCGTCGCGTTCGGCCTGATCGGGATACAACTGTTCGAGACGCTTCTCCAGCCCTTCCTTCGACAGCTGCACCAGATAGTCGTCGAGCGACATGCCATCCGGTGTCGGGAACAGCGGCAGCTTCGGCTTGCCGAGCTCGAGCGTGAGGTTGCAGCGCTTGGCGATTTCGACGGTGTTCGCGAGCGCGGACGGAATGTCCGCGAACATCGCGGCCATTTCCTCTTGCGTGCGGAAGTACTGGTCGGTCGTGAAGCGCTTCTGGCGACGCGGATTCGCGAGCATGTCGCCCTCGGAAATGCACACGCGCGCTTCGTGCGCGGTGAAGTCGTCGGCCGTCATGTACTGCAGCGGATGCGTCGCGACAACAGGCAGCTTGAGCGAAGCGGCCAGTGCGACCGCCTGCTGCACGTAAGTCTCGGCGCCCGGCTGCCCGCTGCGTTGCAGTTCGATGTAGAACGCGTTCGGAAAGACCTTCGCCCAACGCGACGCATTGCGCTTTGCGGCTTCCTCGTTGCCCGCCGCGAGCGCGATGCCCACGTCGCCGTGCTGCGCGCCCGACAGCGCAAGCAGTCCGTCGGCGAGGCCGCTTTCGAGCCACGCTGCCTCGACTTCCGCGCGTCCGCGATACTGGTTCGTGAGCCAAGCCTTCGACAGCAGTTCGCACAGGTTCAGATAGCCGGTCTTGTTCTTGACCAGCAGCAGAAGACGCGAAGGCTTGTCGCGGTCGTCGGGATTCGTGATCCAGACATCGCAGCCCGCAATGGGTTTGACCCCTTTGTCACGGGCTTCCTTGTAAAAACGGACGAGACCGAATGCGTTGCCGAGATCGGTGAGCGCGAGCGCGCCCTGACCGTCTTTGGCAGCGGCGACGACGACGTCGTCGAGGCGCACGATGCCATCGGCAATCGAGAATTCGGAGTGAACGCGGAGATGGACGAAGCGGGGATCTGACATGGGCGACATTGTAACCCCGCCCTCCCGAAAAATTTCGGCAAAACAGCCCCGAACCAGACCGTTGGCCGTCCGGCCAGGCGGGCTCGCGCGCGGGTCTTTCAGGGCGGCGATCCGCGCGCATGTGGGTCGGCCATTCGGGCTATTCGCGCGCAAGTCAATATGCCGCCCGGCGGATTGCGAAGCGATCCGCAGGATGAGGGATAATACGGACTCGCACCCATTCCCTGCCGTACACGTGCTGCGCCCGCCATCGACGCGCGCCGGGGCACGGCGCTTTATCGCTGGACCAGCATGAATATCCTGAATCTCTCGGCCTACCAGTTCTCGACGCTCGACAAGACGGTCGAATGGCGGCCGCTCGTCACCGCGCGCTGCAACGAACTCGGCTTGCGCGGCACGATCCTGCTCGCGCCAGAAGGCATCAACCTGTTTATCGCCGGTGAAATCGCGCAAGTGCCTGAGTTCATCGACTACATCCGTCACGATCCTCTGTTCGAGGGCAAATTCGCCGAGCTTCAGTTCAAGGAAAGCCTGTCGGAGACGCAGCCGTTCCGCCGGATGCTCGTCAAGCTCAAGCGCGAAATCATCACGATGAAGAAGCCGGCCATCAAGCCGGAACTGGGCCGCGCGCCCGCCGTCGATGCGCGCACGCTCAAAGCGTGGCTCGACCGCGGCCACGACGACGCAGGCCGCCCCGTCGTGATGCTCGACACGCGCAATGCGTTCGAAATCGATGTCGGCACGTTCGACAACGCGCTCGATTACCGCATCACGAAGTTCAGCGAGTTTCCGGAAGTGATCGAGCAGAACCGCGCGGACCTCGAAGGCAAGACGGTCGTGTCGTTCTGCACGGGCGGCATTCGCTGCGAGAAGGCGGCGATCCACATGAAGGATGTCGGCATCGAAAACGTCTACCAGCTGGAAGGCGGCATTCTGAAGTACTTCGAGGAAGTGGGCGGCGCGCACTACAACGGCGAGTGCTTCGTGTTCGACTATCGCACCTCGCTCGATCCGAATCTGCAGCCGACGGCCACCGTGCAGTGCTTCGGCTGCCGCGCGGTCGTCGCGCCGGAAGATCAGAAGTCGCCGTACTACGTGCCGGGCAAGACCTGCGCCGCCTGTCATCCGCAGGCGCAACACGCCAGCGCGGCGCGCGCGGCGTAACCCGCACGCACACGCTGTGACGGTTCGATGCTGACGTTCGCGGCATGACAGCCTATCGCGGACGTTTCGCCCCGTCGCCGACCGGCCCGCTGCATTTCGGTTCGCTGGTCAGCGCGCTCGCAAGCTGGCTCGACGCGCGCGCGCATCGCGGTACGTGGCTCGTGCGGATCGAAGACATCGACGGCCCGCGCACCGTCCCCGGCGCAGCAGAAGATATTCTCGAAACACTTGCGCGCTTCGGCATGGTCGCCGACGAGCCGCCCGTCTGGCAAAGCTGGCGCATGCCGCTTTATCGGCAGGCACTCGAACGCCTGCAATCGACGGGGCTCGTTTATCCGTGCGGCTGCACGCGCAAGGAGATCGCCGATTCGCTCGTGCATGCGCACGCGCGCCATACGACGCTCGCCTATCCCGGCACCTGCCGCAACGGCCTGAACGGGAAGCCGGCGCGCGCGTGGCGCTTGCGCGTGCCCGACGGCGATGCCGCCATCGTGACGTTCGACGATCGCTGGCAAGGCCCGCAGACGCAGAATCTCGCAACGGAAGTCGGCGATTTCGTCTTGCGCCGGGCGGACGATCAATGGGCGTATCAGCTCGCTGTCGTCGTCGACGACGCTGATCAGCGCATCACGCATGTCGTGCGTGGCGCGGATCTGCTCGACTCGACGGCGCGTCAGATTTATCTGCAACAGTGCCTAGGCGTGCCGACGCCCTCTTATCTTCACGTGCCCGTCGTCACGAATGCCGATGGAGAAAAGCTCAGCAAGCAGACGGGAGCGCTCGCGCTCGACGCAAGCCGGCCGCTCGTCGCGCTCAACGACGCAGCGTTGCATCTGGGATTGAGGCTGAGCGGGACGGCTGCGTTGTCGCGAGAAGCGTTTTACGCCGAAGCGATCGAGGCGTGGTCCGAGCGCGTGAAACGCTGAACGTCCCTCGCGGTGCGATGAATAGAATGAAGAGAACTTGAAGAGGAATGAAAACGGCGCCAGCAATGGCGCCGTTTTCAGCTAGTCCCGCCGCCCGGCGTGCCGCCGTTGGCGTTCAAGCGATATCAGTTCGAAGAAGTCGTCTTGCGCGGCATGCCGAAACCGCCCAGCAGCGCGGCGAGCGGCTGCTTCGAAGCGGGCTTCTGCGGCGCGGCCGGCGCTTCTTCGCGCTTCGCGGAAGCCGACACGGCCGAAGGCGACGGCTCGTATGGCTTGAAGAAGAAATCGTCGACGGGCTGCTGGCGATGATGCGCCCCATGCGACGGACGCTCGTGCGCGCCCGTGCGACGGCGGCCGCCGCGGTCGTCGCGGTCGCGCCGCGAGCCGCGCTCGTCGTGATGATGGCGCACGGGCGTATCGACGGCGAGACGCTGCACGTCCAGCGGACGCTTGATCAGCTTCTCGATGTCGGCGAGCTGCTTGCGCTCGTTCGGGCTGAACAGCGACAGCGCATCGCCCGATGCGCCGGCGCGGCCCGTCCGGCCGATCCGGTGCACGTAGTCTTCCGCGTTGAACGGCAGATCGAAGTTGATCACGGCAGGCAGTTCGGCGATATCGAGACCGCGCGCCGCCACATCCGTCGCCACCAGCGCTTCGATTTCGCCGCGCTTGAACGCGTCGAGCGCCTGCATCCGTTCGCTTTGCGAGCGGTCGCCGTGAATCGCCGTCGCGACCACGCCGTCGCGCTCCAGCTGGCGCGCGAGACGGCTCGCGCCGATCTTGCTGTTGCAGAACACGATCACCTGCTTGAGGCTGCGTTCGCGGATCAGTTTCACGACAGCGCCCGTCTTGTCGCCTTCGGCCACTTCGAAGACGATCTGCGTGACGTTGGTCGCCGTCGAGTTGCTGCGCGCGACTTCGATCGTCTGCGGGTTGCGCAGATAAGTAGACGCGAGCTTCTTGATTTCCGGCGAAAAAGTTGCCGAGAAGAGCAGCGTCTGACGCTCGCTCGGCAGCAGGTTCAGGATGCGCTGCAGGTCGGGCAGAAAGCCCATGTCGAGCATGCGGTCGGCCTCGTCGAGCACGAGCATCTGCACCTGGCCGAGATTGGCCGTCTTTTGCTGCACATGGTCGAGCAGGCGTCCCGGCGTCGCGATCAGGATTTCGACGCCGCGCCGCAGCTCCGCCGATTGCGGGTTCATGTCGACGCCACCGAACACGACGGCGCTGCGCAGCGCCGTGTGCTTCGCGTACGACTGCACGTTCGCGGCGACCTGGTCGGCGAGTTCGCGCGTCGGCGTGAGGATCAGCGCGCGAACGGGGTGACGGGCCGGCGATGCGCTCGTGTTCGCGAGCGGCAGCAGACGCTGGATGATAGGCAGCGAGAAGCCCGCCGTCTTGCCCGTGCCCGTCTGCGCGGCGCCCATCACGTCCCGGCCGCCCAGCACGACGGGGATCGCCGCGGCCTGGATCGGCGTCGGCGTCGTGTATCCCTGTTCCGCGATGGCTTTGAGGATGTCGGCGTGAAGACCGAACTGGTCGAAGGTCACGGTGCTGGGCGTGGTTGCTGTGTCGGACATGGTGGCTTTCGCTAAAAATGCGCTTGGGCGGAACCGCTTGCGCGTTGCCAAAGGCGGGCGCCCGGGCGTCCGCTCAAACTCTCTTGCAGCTTCTTCTGCAGCGGCCGGGGCCGCGGAGGGCATCAGGATGAAGGCGGAGCCACGGCGTCCATCACGAGACCCGCCCTGGTATCACCAGGTACCAGGTATCGGCAAGCATGCGGCCGGCTCCGGCCGGCGGAAACATCCGCCGGAAAGGGCGGTATTGTAGCACTTCGGCTTCCGGGCTGTTTTCATGCCATGCGGGCCGCGCCGCCCCGGATAGGTTGGCGCCGCAGCCTGCCCCGCCCATCCAGCGGGGCGGACCGCCTTCCGACGCGGGCAGCGTAGACGTCGAGCGCGTCAATCCGGTGACAGCACGCTGACAGCTGCGTGACGCGGCAGCCGTCCAGCGGCGGCCCGTAGCAGCCCGCAGCAACCCATAGCTGCCGAAGGCAGCCACCAGCAGCTTGCGCCGCTGCCCTTCCACCGCTTTCACCACGTCTCGCGCATCACCATCAGGCGCAGCTCCGTCATGTCCTCGATCGCGTAGCGGATGCCCTCGCGTCCGAGTCCCGAGTCCTTCACGCCGCCATACGGCATGTTGTCGACGCGGAACGACGGCACATCGTTGATGACCACGCCGCCCACTTCCAGTTCGTCCCACGCCTGATGCGCATGCGCGAGCGAATCGGTGAAGACGCCGGCCTGCAATCCGAAGTCGCTGTCGTTGACGGTCGCAAGCGCGCTTTTGAAATCGTCGAACTTTTCGAGGATCGCGACGGGCCCGAACGCTTCCTTCCGGTACAGATCGGTGTCGAGTCCGACGTTTTCGAGCAGCGTCGCCTCGAACATCGCGCCGTCCACCTTGCCGCCCGCGACGATCTTCGCGCCCGCCTTCACCGCGCCGTCCATCCAGCCCGCGAGCCGCCGCGATTCCGACTCGGAGATCATCGGCCCGACGAAGGTCTTTTCGTCCTTCGGATCGCCCATCTTGAGCGACTTGGTCTTCGCGATCAGCTTCTCGCGCAGCGCGTCGTACAGCGATGCGTGCGCAAGAATCCGCTGCACGCCGATGCAGCTTTGCCCCGACTGATAGAACGCGCCGAACGCGAGCCGATCGACGACGTAATCGAGCTTGTCGCGCTGATCGCCATCGACGATCGCGGCCGCGTTGCCGCCCAGTTCCAGGATCACCTTCTTCTTGCCCGCCTTCGCCTTCAGGTCCCAGCCGACGGCGGGCGAGCCCGTGAACGACAGCAGCTTGAAGCGCTCATCGGTGGTGAAGAGATCGGCGCCGTCGCGATGCGCGGGCAGGATCGAGAACGCGCCCTTCGGCAGATCGGTTTCCGCGAGCACTTCGCCGATGATCAGCGCGCCGATCGGCGTGCGGCTCGCCGGCTTCAGCACGAACGGCACGCCGGCGGCCAGAGCGGGTGCGACCTTGTGCGCGGCCAGGTTCAGCGGAAAGTTGAACGGCGAGATGAACGAGCACGGCCCGATGGGCACGCGCTTCACATACGCGTGATAGCCCTTCGCGCGCTGCGAGATTTCGAGGTTGACGATCTCGCCGTCGATGCGCACCGATTCCTCCGCCGCGACCTTGAACGTATCGATCAGGCGCGTGACTTCGCCGCGCGAATCGTTGATCGGCTTGCCTGCCTCGATGCACAGCGCCATCGCCAGTTCGTCGAAGCGCTCTCGAAAGCGCTTCACGCAATGTTCGAGCACCGCCTGGCGCTTGAACGGCGGAAACGCGCGCAGCTCCGGCATCGCGGCGACGGCGAGGCCGATGGCCTTGTCGATCGCGGCCGCATCGGCGAGCGCGACGCGCGTCGCGACTTCGCCGCTGAACTTGTCGGTGACTTCGAGATCGGTGTTCGCGGCCACCGCGACGTTCGCGAGGTAGTACGGGTAACTCTTCTGCAACATGACACGTTCTCCTTGATCCGATCAAAGGAGCGCAGCAACGGCCGTTCCGCATCCGCCGCACCGCGCGCCGGGAAAATGCGGCGACATGTCAAAGCTGCGCCGACAGCCGCTTGATCTCGCGATTGAGCACGCGCTCGTTGTCCGAGTAGTCGATGGGCACGTCGATCACATGCACACCCGGCGTCGCGAAGCATTCGCGCACGAGCGGCGCGAACTCGGCCGCCGACGCGATCCGGTGTCCTTGCGCGCCATAGCTCTTCGCGTAATCGACGAAATCGGGGTTCTTGAGCGTCATCCCGTAGTCGGGGAAATTCATGTTCTCCTGCTTCCAGCGGATCATGCCGAACGCGTCGTCGCGCAGGATCAGCACGACGAGATCGAGCTTCAGGCGCACGGCCGTCTCGAGTTCCTGCGAATTCATCATGAAGCCGCCGTCGCCGCACACGGCCATCACCTTGCGCTCGGGCAGCACGATCTTCGTCGCGATCGCGGACGGCAGCCCCGCGCCCATCGACGCGAGCGCATTGTCGAGCAGCAGCGAGTTCGGCTCGTGCGCGCGGTAGTAGCGCGCGAACCAGATCTTGTACATGCCGTTGTCGAGACAGATGATGCCGTCGACGGGCGTCGTCTCGTACACGTCGTTCACGATGCGCACCGGGTACATCGGGAAGCGGTCGTCTTGCTGGCCCTTCACGAGATGCGCCTCGAAATGTTCCTTGATCTCCTTGAAGCGCGCGAAGTCCCAATGCTCGCCCTTGCCCTGCAACGCCTCCTTCATTTGCCACACGGCATTGGCGATA
Organism: Paraburkholderia phymatum; assembly: GCF_038900715.1. Classification (GTDB taxonomy): domain Bacteria; phylum Pseudomonadota; class Gammaproteobacteria; order Burkholderiales; family Burkholderiaceae; genus Paraburkholderia; species Paraburkholderia phymatum_A. The sequence goes on from NZ_JAYMRZ010000018.1 coordinate 128,693, forward strand.
TCGCCGACCACTTCGATCTGCGGGAAGTACACGGGGTCCACTTCCGCGCCGAGAAAGTTGACGTGAATCACCGTCTTCTCGCCCGCGTCGGCGCCGCGCATGAAGAACGGCGGCTTTTCGATCACGTCGTGGCCGACGTTGATGATGCAGTCCGCGTGATCGATCGCGCGGTGCACGAAGTCGCCGTCCGACAGCGTCGCGTTGCCGAGCCACAGCGGATGCGATTCGTCGATCACGCCCTTGCCCATCTGCGTCGTGAAGAACGGAACGCCGATCTGGTCGACGAATTCGCGCAGCATCTTGCGCGTGGTCTTGCGGTTGCCGCCCGCGCCGATCATCAGGATCGGATGCTTCGCGTCGGCGATGGCCTTCACCGCGCGCTCGACGGCTTTCTCTTCGGCGACGGGCCGGCGGCTGTAGCTCTTCGGAATCGGCTTGCCGTCGCCCTCTTCGTGCGCGACGTCCTCGGGCAGTTCGAGATGCGTGGCGCCCGGGCGCTCTTCTTCGGCCTGACGGAACGCCTCGCGCACCGACGCGGGAATATTGCCGATCGACACGATCTGCCGCGTGTACTTGGTGAGCGGCTCCATCATCCGCACGACATCGACGATCTGGAAGTGGCCCTGCTTGCTCGACTTGATCGGCTTCTGGCCCGTGACCATCAGCATCGGCATGCCGCCTAGCTGCGCATACGCGGCCGCCGTCACGAAGTTGGTCGCGCCCGGACCGAGCGTCGACAGGCAGACGCCCGTGCGGCCCGTGAGGCGGCCATAGGTCGCGGCCATGAAACCGGCCGCCTGTTCGTGGCGGGTGAGGACGAGCTTGATCCGGGAGCGGCGCAGCGATTCGAGGAGATCGAGATTTTCTTCGCCGGGAATGCCGAACACGTACTCGACGCCTTCCGCTTCCAGCGATTTGACGAACAGATCCGATGCTTTCATGGAGAGTCTCGCTTGACGAACGAACGCAGACCACGCCACCGTCGCGGCGCGCGGACAAGGATGATCGAAAACGATGACAGCCGCGCAACGGCATCAGGAAGAGGCGCGGCTTGTGCGTGGCAAACAGCTTACTCCGGGTGGGGAAATCGTGTCGGCGTGCGTCCACGGTGCGTGGACCAGGCCGCTGTGGCCGCGATCGACCGGCGAGCGCGCGTGAGGCGCGAGGGACGGGATAGAAGAACGAGGGTCCGGCCCGGCGCGGGCGTAACTGCACCGAGCGGCATCAGCCAGGCATCAGCCAGGCATCAGCAACGCATTAGCGGAACATCAGCGCACGATCGTCACGCAATCGGACAGCATCGGCGGCGCATTCTCTCCGAGCATCGCGTCGTACAGCGTGGCCTGCGGGCCTTTCGTCCACCACGTATAGCTCGCCGCCTGATACTTCGCGCCCGAGCCCGACAGCACGTTGACGAACAGCATCTGCTTGCCCTTGACGGGCAGGATCGCGAAGCTCTGTCCGTTGCTCGTGTTCAGATACGTGACATGCAGAATGCGGCCCGTCGCGCACGTGTATTTCTGCGTCACGCGATGCGTGGTCCTGATGTCCGGCAGCGGCATCAAGTCTGCAGCGCCGGCCGCACCGGACACGGCGGCGATCGTCAGCACGCCCATCAACGCATACCGCCTCAAGCTCATCGAAAGCCTCGTTTCTGGATGACGCATCGACACTGCCATTCCCACGACCACCATTGCGCGGCCGGCCGCTGACGAGCGCGCTTCAAGCGCTGCTCAAGCGCTGCTCAAGCGCGGTTCAAGGATCGATCACGTCGGCGCATGCGTCCGTCGGCGCGGCGGCGGCATGACCGACCACGGGCACGATCTTCAGCCCCGCCGATGCAATCCGGCACGGCGCGGCAGCAAGACCGCAGCCGCCAAGCGTCGCCATCAACACGACGGCCGATGCGAGCAGCGCGGCACGCCGCACGAGTCCGCCGCGTTGCACACCACCTGCGCGTTTCGCTTTCACGCGTTGCTCCTCACCTGCGCCGCATCTACGCACCGACTACTTCGCCGACACCGGCTTCACAGCCGTCGCTGCCTGCTTCGCGCGCTGCCGCGCTTCGCCGATGTCCTGCCCCGTCGCGAGCGCCACACCCATGCGGCGCTTGGCAAAGCTCTCCGGCTTGCCGAACAGGCGCAGATCCGCATCCGGCACGGCGAGCGCCTGAGCGACGCCTTCGAACGCGATGCCCGCTTCGTCGAGCCCGCCGTAGATCACGGCCGATGCGCCCGGCGCGCGCAGCGACGTATCGACGGGCAGACCGAGAATCGCGCGCGCGTGCAACTCGAACTCGGACAGTCGCTGCGACGCGAGCGTCACGAGCCCTGTGTCGTGCGGGCGCGGACTCACTTCCGAAAACCATACGTCATCGCCGCGCACGAAAAGTTCCACGCCGAACAGGCCCCGGCCGCCGAGCGCCGCCGTCACCTTGTGCGCGACTTCGCGCGAGCGTTCGAGCGCGAGCGGGCTCATCGGCTGCGGCTGCCACGATTCGACGTAATCGCCCGCCACCTGCACGTGGCCGATGGGATCGCAGAAGTACGTCGAGGTCTGTTGCGTGGCGGGGTCGATTGCGCGCACGGTCAGCTGCGTGATCTCGTACTCGAAGTCGATAAAGCCTTCGACGATCACGCGCCCGTAATTCACGCGCCCGCCTGCCATTGCGTACTGCCATGCCGCTTCGACGTCGGCGTCGCTCCTGAGCACCGACTGCCCCTTGCCCGACGACGACATCACCGGCTTCACGACACACGGATAGCCGACCTTCGCGATACCCGCCTTCAGTTCTTCCAGCGAATCGGCGAACGCATACGGCGAAGTCGGCAGGCCGAGTTCCTCGGCGGCAAGACGGCGGATGCCTTCGCGGTTCATCGTCAACTGCGTCGCGCGCGCCGTCGGGATCACTTCGGCTACGCCATCGGTTTCGATCGCGGCGAGCGCGTCGGTGGCGATGGCCTCGATTTCCGGCACGATCAGATGCGGGCGCTCCTGCTCGACGAGCGCGCGCAAAGCCTTCGCATCGGTCATGTCGATCACGTGCGCGCGGTGCGCGACCTGATGGCCCGGCGCGTTCGGGTAACGATCGACCGCAATCACTTCGACGCCGAGCCGTTGCAGCGCGATGATCACTTCCTTGCCCAGTTCGCCCGCGCCGAGCAGCATGACGCGCGTGGCGGAAGTCGAAAGCGGTGTGCCGATGCGTTGGCCTATCTGCATGGAAACTCCAGGGAATTTTTACGAAACGCGGGTGGAATGAATGACTGCGGCGATGTTAACATGCGCGGCCCCTGCGCCTGCGCGCCTCGCATGCCGATAAACCGTCCGCAGGCCGCCCTTCGAGCCGGCGAATTGCAACGGCCGAAGCGATGCATCGTGCATGGGGCGCATCCGCGCCGCCGAGCATTTCGCCTATGCCGCGCCCAGGCGCGCCTGTGCGTTTCGCCGCGCGCGTTTGCGCTCGCGTGCGGCAAGCGTAGTGCGATACCCTTACGCCTTCGCCAGTTTAGAGAGGAACGACGACATGCAGCCCACGTCCGCCACGCCACGCGACGCTAGCTCGAACGCAACATCCGGCGCATCGTCGAATGCACCGGACGCCGCATCGTGGGCATCGTTCCTGCGCCGCGCGGGCAACGCGACGACTTCACGGGCGCTGCTCGCCGCCGTATCGATGGCCGCGCTGCTCGCCGCCTGCGCGATGCCGAAGCATCCCGACGTGGAAGCCGCGCCGCCCGATCCTTTCAACCCGGCGGCCACGCAGCTGCTCGACAACACCGACTGGCAACTGAGCGGCTGGAAGGTCTCCGGCGGCGGCACGCGCGAGGTGCCGGGCGGCGCGAGCGGCGAACCGGTCACGCTCGTGCTGTCGACGGAAAGCGGCCAGCGCCGCGCAAGCGGCTTCTCGGGCTGCAACCGCTATACGGGCACCTACATGCTGAAGGACGGCAAGCTCAGCTTCGGCCCGCTCGCGGGTACGCGCATGGCGTGCGCGACGCCGGGCGGCAAGATCGAAGCCGCGTATCTCGATGCGCTCGCACATGTCGAGCACTCGGGCGTCGACATGCGCAAGCCGCAGCAACTTCAACTGATCCTCGACAACGGCGACACACTCGTGTTCGCGCGGCGCGGCCAATGACGGCGCGGCCGGCGAGCGTCCGCACTTCGCGCGATGCGTGCCCCCGATACGTGTCGGGGCGCCCGCTCGTGCGTTGCCGCTGCATCGCGCGCCGATGCCCGCGCGCCGCACGCGACACCGGCCTTCGAAGCACAATGCTTCGTCCGATTAAACTCGACGGGTTGCGCGAGCGCGCGCCCGTCATTCGTTGATGTCTAGCATGCAAACGGTAGTTTTCGGCTGGTTCGGCGCTTCCGCCGTCTGGTTTCTTCCCCTCGTGTGGCGTCTCGTGAAGTCCGTGCTGCCGGGCGGCGCGGGGCTGCGCGGTCCGGGCACGATCAGGCTGTGGCTCGGCTTTGTCTGCGTGCTGGTCGCGAGCTGCACGCTGGAGGCGTCGCTGATCGGCGCGCAGGGGCTCGATGCGTTCGGTCACGCGCTGGCCTCGGGGCTCACGCGCCTGATGGGGCGCATCGCGACGCCGCTCGTGATGCTCGGCCTGCTCGGGCTCGCGCTGCCGTGGCTGATCGGATTCAGGTGGTCGTCGGTCGTCGCGTGGGCGAACGACGCGTTCGGGCTCGGCCTGTCGAAGCGCGCGCGCGACGACGAGCCGCGCGGCCATCACCGCGCCGCCGCCGATTCGGCGCCTGCGCATAGCAGCGCGCCCATCAACACGATGGCGCCGAAGAACAACGGGCGCTACGCGCGGCCGACCGTATGGCGACCGCCTTCGACCGCGCGCGGCTCGAATGCCGCGGCGGCCACTGGTGCCGCGAGCGCGGGTGCGGCGCAAGAGGCGATGGGGATGCCTTCGGGCGCATCGGCGGGATCGTCGTTCGGTGCGGCGGCTGCGGGTAGTGTGCGCGGGATGAGCGGGACAGCAAGCGGGACAGCAACTGGAACGAGTGCGGCCGCGAGCGGGACGGCAAGCGGGAAGAGCGCGGTTGCGAGCGGCATGACGGGCGGAATAGCAAGCGGAATGACGGGCGGCGTCGCGGGAAGCCGCGCGGCCGGCGCCGGCCGTCAGCCGAATCGCCCGACGCCGTGGACGCCTGCCGAACCCACGGCGCCCGCCGGCTGGCTCAGCGCCGACGCGCAGCGCCCGCATGCGCGCGAGAGCATCCCGGCGTCGATCGAAAGCCCGCGCGTCGCCGCCACGCCGCCGACCGTGTTCGGCAGCACGGCGGCGCTGCAATCGTCGAAAGCGGCGGCGGCCCAGGCGGCCGCGCGCGGCGTATCGGTGAATCCTGCTGTGTCGTCGGCGCGCGCGGCGTCGTTGCGCGCGGCCACGCTCGCGCAGAGCGGCCGGCCGCAGAGCCGCCAGTCCGTTTCGACCGGGCCTGCTTCATCAGTCCAGGCGACGCGTCCTGCAACCCCGCCTGGTCTGTCGACCGCGCGCCGTGACATGTCGCAGTTCCGCGCGCCCGCGTATACGCGGGCGAATCCGCCTGCCCAGCCTGCCGCGCCCACGACGAGCGTGCAGGAAACCTTGCGAAGCATCGAGGAAAACGCCGCGCGCTGGACGACGCTCGCGGGCGCGAGTCTCGCGCGGCGCTCGGCGGGCGACGCATCCCGGATCGTCGAAACGCTGCCTTCGGCAGCGGCCGTCGATCAGGCTGCTGCCGCGCGGACGCCGGCGGTTGCCGCGCCGATGGCTCCCGTAGCGCCCGTAGCGCCGATGACTCCCGTGGCTTCCGTTCCGCAGACGGGCATGCATGCAGCGGCTGGCGTCGCGGGCAGCGGCATGGCCGCTAACGTCGCGGCTGTCACCGCTGTCACCGCCGTCGATCAGGCCGTGTCGGCACTCGAAGCGGCCATCGGCACCCGTCATGCCGGCGATGCGTCAACGTTCGCGCCGCACTCCGATGCAGCCGACGCGGTTGCGCACACGCAGCCGTCTGCTGTCGCCAATGCCACGAGAGCTACCGCTATCGTGCAAGGTGCCGCATCCGAAGATGAGCCGCGAGCGAGCGCAGCGAATGTTGCAGCCGAAGCGGCGAGCTTGACCGCTCACGAAACCGAAAAGGTAGACGCGCCCCCTCCCCTATCGGCGGATGCAAGCGATTCGACGGCCGAGCAAAGCCCGGACGCTTCACACGCGATAGAGCCCGTCGCGCATACGGCAGCGGCTGCGGCATCTTTGGAAGAAACGAACGAAGACGCTGCAACGCGCACCGAGGCGCCGCACGCGCCGGCGAACGTGGTCGCCGACACCCGACAGCCGCACACTGCGGCGCCCGAATCGGCGCCACCCGGAGACGAGCCGCAACCGCACGTGAGCGCTGCGCACGTCGCGACACAAAATCGAACGTCAGAGCCGGCCACCGAACCGGCGAGGCCAACGCCGTTATCGTCCGCAGCGAACGAAATCCCGGCAGCCCGCGTCGATCACGAGCCAGCTGACGCGGCGCATACAGCAACGACAACGCCCTCCGCCGAATCAACACCGGCGACCGGCGACGAATCGGCATCGAACCAGCTCGACCAGCAAAGCGAGCATCCGGCTGCGGCTCATTCACACACTGCCGACGAAGAAGCCGAATCCGCGACGGAAACAGCAGGTCAGCAACCCGATCACGCGCAGGCGCACGAAGCCGCCGCCTCCAGGCTCGCGCCATGGGATGCGATCACGCAATCCGTCACGTTGCTGCGCACAGCTTCCAGCCATGACCGCGCGGCCGTATCGAACGCGTCGGAGTACGACGCTCCTGTCACGCCGCTGCATCCGATCGCCCCGCTCGCCGTCGTCGGCAACGCGTCCGATATCGAACAGTCTGACCACGGAACAGAGCCCGCAGCGCACGTATCGTCGAACATCGTCCGCTTCCCCGGCGCGGCATCCGTCGCACCGACGCAAGCGCCTGTCCAGCACGCCGCCGACAGCCTCGCGCAAGCGGCGCCCGCGCACGGCGAAGCGCCGGCACCGATCCAGATGCCCGACGCCGACGCCGAAGACGCGCCGCAAGCTCCCGCGCCCCGCCCTGCCGTGCGCGGCCACAGCGGTCCCGCGTTCGAGTTCCACGCGCCGTCGGCCTCGCACATCGAACTGCCGGGCCTCGATCTGCTCGCGCCCGCATCGGCCGACGCCGAGCCCGTCAGCGAAGAAGGGCTCGCCGAAACGAGCGCGCTGATCGAGCAGCGCCTGCAGGAATTCAAGGTACCCGTGACGGTCGTCGGCGCATCGGCGGGCCCCGTCATCACGCGCTTCGAGGTCGAGCCGGCGCTCGGCGTGCGCGGCAGCCAGATCGTCGGGCTGATGAAGGATTTGTCGCGTGGCCTCGGACTCACGTCGATCCGCGTCGTCGAGACGATTCCCGGCAAGACCTGCATGGGTCTCGAACTGCCGAACGCAAAGCGGCAGACGATCCGTCTCTCCGAAATCCTGCAAGCCGACGTCTATCAGAAGTCCGCGTCGAATCTGACGCTCGCGATGGGCAAGGACATCACGGGGCACCCCGTCGTCACCGATCTCGCGAAGGCGCCGCACATGCTGGTCGCGGGCACGACGGGCTCGGGCAAGTCCGTCGCGATCAACGCGATGATCGTCTCGCTGCTGTACAAGGCGACGCCCGAAGACGTGCGCCTCATCATGATCGACCCGAAGATGCTGGAGCTTTCCGTGTACGAAGGCATTCCGCATCTGCTCGCGCCTGTCGTCACCGACATGAAGCTCGCCGCCAACGCGCTCAACTGGTGTGTCGGTGAAATGGAGAAGCGCTACCGGCTGATGTCGGCCGTCGGCGTGCGCAATCTGCAAGGCTTCAACCAGAAGATCCGCGACGCCGAGGCAAAAGAGAAGAAAATCGGCAACCCGTTCTCGCTGACGCCCGACGCGCCCGAGCCGCTGTCGCCGCTGCCGCTGATCGTCGTCGTGATCGACGAGCTGGCCGACCTGATGATGGTTGCGGGCAAGAAGATCGAAGAGCTGATCGCGCGTCTCGCGCAAAAGGCGCGCGCGGCGGGCATCCATCTGATTCTCGCGACGCAGCGCCCTTCCGTCGACGTGATCACCGGCCTCATCAAGGCGAACATTCCGACGCGCGTCGCGTTCCAGGTGTCGTCGAAGATCGACTCGCGCACGATTCTCGACCAGATGGGCGCCGAGTCGCTGCTCGGCCAGGGCGACATGCTGTTCCTGCCGCCCGGCACCGGCTACCCGCAGCGCGTGCACGGCGCGTTCGTCGCCGACGAGGAAGTGCATCGCATCGTCGAGCATCTGAAGCAGTTCGGCGAGCCGGAATACGTCGAGGGCATTCTCGACGGCCCGGCAACGGACGGCGGCGGCGCGGGTCAGGACCTGTTCGGCGAGACGCCGGATGCAGAAGCCGATCCGCTCTACGACGAAGCCGTCGCGTTCGTCGTGCGCACGCGGCGCGCGTCGATTTCGGCGGTGCAGCGGCAGTTGCGCATCGGCTATAACCGCGCGGCGCGCCTCGTCGAGCAGATGGAAACGGCGGGACTCGTGTCGGCGATGGGCATCAACGGCAGCCGCGAAGTGCTCGCGCCGGGGCCTGCCGAGTAAGCCGCCTTCGGTCGACGGGCCGCATCCCCGGCAATCGCAAGCGCGCCATCAGAACTCGTAGCGGCCCCAGAAGAACGCGACATCGCCCTTGTTGACGCCGGGGATGCCCGGAATGAACGTCCCCATCACGGACGCCTTGCGATAGCGGATCGAGCCCACGGGCAACACGAGCGGAACCGGGAGGTAATGCGCGACGTCTTCGCGCGCCGTGAAGCCCGCGAAATAGCCGCCGCCGAGCGACAGCCCGCCCGCCACGGGCTTCGTGTACCACTGTCTCGCCCAGCCGCCGATCGGCTCCGGGTTCTCGTGCGAATCGAGGAACACGAACGCGAACAGGATGTCCTCGTTGCCGTTTTCGTCGGTGAAGTGCTTGCCCGCGCCGCCGCCCCACGACCGGGAATTGAGCGACTTGCGCTCCTCTTCCGTATAGCCGTTGATGTGCCAGCCATAGCCCGTCACGTAGAGATCCCACGTGCCCTGTTTCGCGACGCGCTCGATGCGCCGGCAGGCGCCCGCGAGCCATTCCGTCGAATAGCTGCAGTTCGCCTCCGCGAATGCAGGCGCGCTGAAGAACCCGCTGGACGCGCCCCACATCGCGCCCGCTGCGATGAGCGCAGCCCTCGCCCTCGTCGTTGTCTTTGTCCTCGACCTCGGTCTTCTCCTGGTTAGCGTCGTTCTCATCGTGCGTTCCGTTGTTGTACGTGCCAGCCGGCAGCACAACCGATCACAGCCGATCACAACCGGCGACATGCCGGCAAACTCGTCCGGATCGCTGAGGTCACGGCAATCAGGACGGCGACACCCATTTGAAGTCGACCGGCGATCCGAGATCGATCCGTTTCGGATTCGCTTCCAGCAAGCCGCTTTGCTGATCGCGGCGGAACACGTAGGCCGTGTCGCTGTTCTGGTTGCCCGCGATCAGCCATTGCCCCGTCGGATCGATAGAGAACTCGCGCGGCGCCTTGCCGAGCGTCGACTGACGGCCTGCCTCGCGGATATGGCCGTTACCGGGATCGACAGCGTAGATGACGATTTCGTTCGCGTCGCCCCGGTTGCTCGCGTAAAGAAAGCGCCCGTCCGGCGACAGATGGATCGCTGCCGCTGCGACCTGCCCCTTGAAGCCGGGCCTGGTCATCGGCACGACTTGCAGCTGCGTGAGCTTGCCGTCGTCGTAACGGAACACGGTGACGGTTGCGGCCAGCTCGCTCGTCAGATACGCATATTTGCCGTCCGCGCCGAACACGAGGTGCCGCGGACCGGAGCCGGCCTTCACGTCGGTATAGCGCCGCTCGGTCGGGCCGAACAGGCCGCGGCTGCCGTCGGGCGTGTAGCGGTACGAATAGAGCTTGTCGGTACCGAGATCCTGCGCGAACAGATACTTGCCGTCGGGCGAGAACACGGTCGAATGCACGTGCGCGTTGTCCTGGCGCCCCTTCACGGGACCGCCGCCCTCGTGGTGCACGGTCAGCACGGATGCGCCGACCTGGCCGTCCGCCTGCAGCGGAAACACGGCGAAGCTGCCGCCTGGGTTCGCGGCAACGGAATAGTTGGCAGTTGTCAGATATTTACCGTCGGGCGAAATGCTCAGATAGCACGGATCGTTGCCATCCGACGATACGCGGTTCAGGAACGTCAGCTGTCCGCTCTTCGCATCGAAGGCGAACGCGCTGATGCCGCCGCGCTGCGTCGCGGGCCCGTTGTCGCCAGGCTGCTCGTTGACGGAATAGACATGGCGGCCATCGCGCGTCGCGATCACATACGACGGGTTGTCGGTCTTGATCGACGATACCTGCGTCGCGTCGCCCGATTTCGTATCGAAGCGGTAGACGTAGATGCCCTCGCTCTTCGGCCCCGTATAGGTGCCGACGATCAGATCGTAGACGCCGTCGGCGGGCGCGGCGGCCGTGCCTTGCGCGAAGGCCTGCGTACCGGCAAGCGAGGAAAACGAGGCAAGCGAGGCAATCGATACCATGAGTGTCAATCCTCTTATCATCGAACGTACTGCGGGACGGGAGCGAGAGCCGGCCGAACGTAGGGAAACCGGGCAATTGAAAGACTGTGGCACGGCACACGCTACTCCTCGTGTACGACGCTGCATGACGACCTCCTGGCGAGACGGGTTATTCGGATTGTGCGTGTCGCTGGTCTGCCGCGCGGCTCGATCGAAGCGTGCCGATATCGTGCCGTTATCGTGACGGCTGCATGGCGACGGCGGCCGTCGCGCTGCGCGCCCTCGTGGCGGGGGCTGGTCGTCGATGTTGTAGTTGGGGCAAGTATAGAAGCGTTGCTCGCGATCGCACAGTCACGCGGGCGCGCGCAGGTTGTCGCTCACAGCAGTCAAGTCCAACAAAGGAGTCGCCATGAACATCCATGTCACCCTTGGCCCGCTCGTCGCGCTGATCGCCGGCATTCTGATCCTGATCGTCCCGCGTCTGCTCAACTACATCGTCGCGCTGTATCTGATCATCATCGGCCTGATCGGGCTGTTCGGCGTCGGCGGCACAATGCACTTCTGAAGCGTGCGGGCGGGCGCCCACGCGGAGTGCCTTGGTTTGCTTTGCTTTGCTTCGATTCTTCACGCATGGCGAGCTTGCGCGAGGCGAACGCCTGCGGCGCTGCAAGCGCACGCGGTGTCGAACGAATCTCAGCGCAGACGCAGCGCGCATCGACACGCGTGTCGACGCACGGACCGCCTGTTGCACGGTCCGGATGCTCGTCGCATGTCTTTCGCGGCAGCGCGGCGGGCGCTAGCGTGCGTCAACCGTTCGAAAGTTGGTCGAGGCGCCAGCGTCCCTGCAATGACAGCCCACCGACGGCATAATGACCGTCGGCTTCGCTATGGCGCTTGAAGCAGGCGCGTTCGATCAGAAATGCCGCGGCCGTTTCCATCCCGTTGCGAGTAAGGCCGAGCGTGCGGAAGTCGAGTGGCAGGAGCGAGTCGTCAGGCAGTTCACTCGCAGCGGAGAGAATCGTGATGCAGTCGGATTTCGACGGGCTCAGCATGGCTTTATTTCCTCGAAATCGGCACTGTGCTGCATGCTGCAACACCGGGCGCCGGTGGGCTGCGATTCGTCAGAAGTCATGTTCGAATCGATTGTAAGCACCCAATACGCAGATTGCCAATACTCGAAATGCTCGCTGGTGTACGAACCAAAACGTATCGCGCGAGTCAGGTAACAACGACGCTCGCGCACCGTCTGGCGCTGTGCGGGAGCGTATTTATTACACGCTGACCGACCGCTATAGACCGCTTTATCATGCCTGCACGTATCGAAGACTATGCACTCATCGGCGACGGCCATACGGCCGCGCTGGTTTCCCGCGATGGCTCCGTCGACTGGCTTTGCTGGCCGCGTTTCGATTCGGGCGCCTGCTTCGCCGCCCTGCTCGGCACCGACGACAACGGCCGCTGGCTGATCGCGCCGGCCGCCGACACGGATGCTGCCGATTCCTCCGATGCCTCCCGCGACGACACGCATGCCGCTGCGCAACAGCACGAAGAAGAATCGGACTGCACGACATCGGACGCAAGCGCGAAGCCGAAGCCGGACGAAAAGCCCGTCCCAAGACAAGCCGGAAAGCCTCCCGCGCAAGCAGCCCGAAGCGAAGCCGGCAAAACCCACACGAAATCCGCGGCACAACGCACGAAAGCCCCGGCGCAGCGCGCCCACGACGAGCACCAGGGCGGCGACGGCACGCCGGGCCAGCCCGGTTACGCGCGCTCGACGCGCCGCCGTTATCGCGGCGAAACGCTGATCCTCGAAACCGACTTCGAGACCCCGGATGGCGCCGTGACGCTGATCGATTTCATGCCGCCCGGCAATGGCTGGTCGGAGATGATCCGCATCGTCGTCGGCAAGCGCGGCACCGTGAAGATGCGCATGGAACTGGTGCTGCGCTTCGACTACGGCTTTTCGATTCCATGGGTCAGCCGCCTCACGCGCGACAGCGGCATCAAGGCGATCGCCGGCCCTGACACCGTCGCGCTGCGCACGCCCGTCGATCTGCGCGGCGAGAACATGAAGACGGTCGCCGAGTTCACCGTCTCCGAAGGCGAGCGCGTGCCGTTCTCGCTCACCTATTCGGCGTCGCATCTGCGCGTCCCGCCCGCGCACGATCCGCATACTGCCCTCGCCCGCACCGAGAACTACTGGCTCGAATGGGCCGCGCGCGGCACCGTCGAGGGCAAATACGCGCCCGCGATCCGTCGCTCGCTGCTGACGCTCAAGGCGCTCGCCTACGAGCCGACGGGCGGCATCGTCGCCGCGCCGACGACGTCGCTGCCCGAGCGGATGGGCGGCTCGCGCAACTGGGACTACCGCTACTGCTGGCTGCGCGACGCGACCATCACGCTGCTCGCGATGATGCGTGGCGGCTACTACGACGAAGCGCGCGCATGGCGCTCGTGGCTCGGCCGCGTGATGGCGGGCTCGCCGGAACAGTTGCAGATCATGTACGGCCTGGCGGGCGAACGCCGGCTGCCGGAGTTCGAACTCGACTGGCTGCAGGGGTACGAAGGCTCGAAGCCCGTGCGCGTGGGCAACAACGCCGTCGGCCAGTTGCAGCTCGACGTGTATGGCGAAGTGATGAACGCGCTGCATCTGGCGCGCGTCGGCGGCTTGCAGGCCGACGAAACCGCGTGGAACGTGCAGTGCGCGATGCTCAAGCACCTCGAAACGATCTGGGAAGAACCCGACGAAGGCATCTGGGAAACGCGCGGCGGACGTCAGCAATTCACGTTCTCGAAGGTGATGGCGTGGGTCGCGTTCGATCGCGCGGTCAAATCGGCGGAAGCGTTCGATCTGCCCGCGCCGCTCGACGACTGGCGCGCGACGCGCGCGCGCATTCACGCGGATGTTTGCGCGAAGAGCTGGAATCCGGAACTCAACGCGTTCACGCAGACCTACGGCGGCGACGCGCTCGACGCGAGCGTGCTGCTGATGCCGCTGCTCGGCTTTCTGCCGCCGTCGGACCCGCGCGTCGCGGGCACCGTCGACGCGATCGAAAAGCATCTGCTGCACGACGGCCTCGTGCTGCGCTACCGCACGACGGAAGTCGACGACGGCCTGCCGCCCGGCGAAGGGACGTTTCTCGCGTGCAGTTTCTGGATGGTCGACAACCTCGCGCTACAGGGGCGTGTCGCGCAAGCGCGCGAGATGTACGAGCGGCTGCTGGCGCTCGCCAACGATGTCGGGCTGCTCGCCGAGGAATACGATCCCATTTCCGGACGGCTTGTCGGTAATTTTCCACAAGGGTTTTCCCATGTGGCCCTCGTTCATACAGGGCTGAACCTGATGAAGCACGAACAAGGCATGGCAAGCGCGGCGGGCCAGCCGCCCCACGACGGACAAGGCCGGGAACCGCCGGCTGGCACGCCAGATGCTGGTATGCAATCGTCACCTGTCGTCTAAAGAAAACACGCGCTTTGACGATGACGTGGATATGACATGCGAAGCGTGCGCTAACGAACTGTTGTTGCATTGCACAAATCGTATGCCTTCTATATCATCGAATCAAGCAGACGGCCGATAATCGTCGCCATTCGCCACTAACAAATTCCAACGTAACCAAAAACGGCCCGCCTCGTCGCCGCGCTCCAAAACACGCTGCCGGGCGCGAACCGCTTAACGCCGGAGCCCCCATGCTCTACCAATTTCACGAATTCCAGCGGGCACTCCTCAGCCCGCTTACCGCCTGGGCTCAGGCTGCTTCGAAATCGTTTGCGAATCCGGCCAGTCCGTTCGCCTACGTGCCAGGCGCCACGCGCCTGTCCGCCGGCTACGAGCTGCTGTACCGCCTCGGGAAGGATTACGAAAAGCCAGAGTTCAACCTGCATCAGATCGTCAAGGACGGCCGCAACATTCCGATCGTCGAGCAGACGATCGTCGAAAAGCCGTTCTGCCGCCTGCTGCGCTTCAAGCGCTATTCCGACGACAGCGACGCCGTCACGCAACTGAAGGAAGAGCCCGTCGTGCTGGTGTGCGCGCCGCTGTCGGGCCACCATTCGACGCTGCTGCGCGACACCGTGCGCACGCTTCTGCAGGACCACAAGGTGTACATCACGGACTGGATCGACGCGCGCATGGTGCCGCTCGAAGACGGCTCGTTCGATCTGGACACTTACATCGCGTACATCCAGGAATTCGTCCGCCACATCGGCGCGAAGAACCTGCACGTGATCTCCGTGTGCCAGCCGACGGTGCCCGTGCTCGCCGCCATCTCGCTGATGGCGAGCCGCGGCGAAGACACGCCGCGCACGATGACGATGATGGGCGGCCCGATCGACGCTCGCAAGAGCCCCACGTCCGTCAATTCGCTCGCGACCCAGCATTCGTATGAATGGTTCGAAAACAACGTGATCTATAACGTGCCTTCGAACTATCCCGGCTTCGGCCGCAAGGTGTACCCGGGCTTTCTGCAGCACACCGGCTTTGTCGCGATGAATCCGGAACGCCACGCGGCGTCGCACTGGGACTTCTATCAAAGCCTTCTGCGCGGCGACGAAGAAGATGCCGAAGCACACCGCACTTTTTATGACGAATACAACGCGGTGCTCGATATGGCCGCCGAGTACTATCTGCAGACGATCAGAGTCGTGTTCCAGGAGTTCCGTCTTGCGGAGGGCACATGGGTCGTGGACGGCGAACCCGTGCGTCCGCAGGACATCAAGAAGACGGCTCTATTCACGATTGAAGGCGAGCTCGACGACATCTCCGGCGACGGCCAGACGCGCGCCGCGCACGATTTGTGCACAGGCATTCCCGAGAAGAGCCGCCGCCATTTCACGGCGGAAAAGTGCGGACACTATGGCATTTTCTCGGGCCGCCGCTGGCGCACGATCATCTATCCGCAACTGCGCGACTTCATCCTCGAACACAGCGCGAGGAGCGCGCGCAAGACGGAAGAGCACGTCGAAGCCTGACGCGACGAGTCACCAGCAATGCGCCGATTGGCGCAATGCTGGCAGATAGCAAAACGGCCTCTCACGAGGCCGTTTTTTTCGTTGGGACGAAAACTTAACGCCGCATCAGATACGCGAGCAGGATCTCGGTATTCATCTGCATGACTTCGCTGCGCTCGCCGGCGGAGCTGAAGTCGCGGCCGAGCGTCGCTTCGAGCGTGAAGCGGTTTGACACGATGTAGTAGCCCATGCCCGAGAGCGTCACGTAAAAACGCAGCGGATCGACGTTGGTGCGAAAGAGCCCCGCGCGCTGTCCGCGTTCAAGAATCGAGCCCAGCGTGGCGACGATCGGCGAAATCATTTCACGGATGCGCGTGGACTTCTGCATATAACGCGCCTCGTGCAGATTCTCGTTGTTCACGAGCCTCAGCAATTCCGGATGGTCGCGATAGTAGTCCCACACGAAATGCGCGAGACGCGTCACGGCTTCGACAGGCGCAACGCCTGCGAGATCCAATGTGCGCTCTGCTTCCGTGAGCGCGCTGAATGCGTGCTCGAGGACCGCCGTGAATAGCTGCTCCTTGCTACCGAAGTAGTAGTACAGCATGCGTTCATTGGTCTCCGCGCGGCGGGCAATCTGATCGACGCGCGCGCCGAACAACCCACCATTCGCAAACTCTTCGGCCGCCGCGAGCAGAATGCGGCGACGGGTGCCTTCAGGATCTCTTTTGATTTTCGGCTGATTCATGGTGGCATGTGCTTTGTGAGCCGCGTTATCCGGATCGCCCGCCGTCCTCTTGCATGGCCTTGCAACGGCGGCGCTGCGCGGGCTGGTTGGTGGAACACCCTCCTGCGGTCATACTGAAAAGCGTTTTGATTATGGCACATGCTTCAGTAATAACAACTGGGGAAATCGGCGATAATGTGCTTTTGACCGATTGCCGATTGCTCTCGCCGCAACGCTCTCAATTTTGAGAACATTATTGAGAACATTAATGCGGTTCGCGCACGATCTATGCTGTCGCAGTGTTTGAATTTCAGCGCGAGTTTCTGAACTGAATTTGTCGCACCGTTGAAGTCGCACCCATCGGGGCGCGCGTGACAGCAACGCGAGCAATCTGTGACAGCAAGCCCCACGAAGTCCCACGTCTTGACCGTGACACAATCCCAAACACTCGCCGACCGCATCGAAGATTTATTGCCGCAGACGCAGTGCACGAAGTGCAGCTATCCGGACTGCCGCGCCTACGCCGAAGCGATCGCGGACGGCAAAGCGAACTACAACCAGTGTCCGCCAGGCGGCGCCGAAGGCGTCGCGCGGCTTGCCGCATTGCTCGGCAAGCCGGTGATCCCCATCAATCCCGAGAACGGCGTCGAGCGAGCGCGCCCTGTCGCATTCATCGACGAGAACCTGTGCATCGGCTGCACGCTGTGCACGCAGGCCTGTCCCGTCGATGCCATCGTCGGCGCGCCGAAGCAGATGCACACGATGGTCGCCGAACTGTGCACGGGCTGCGACCTGTGCGTGCCGCCCTGCCCCGTCGATTGCATCGCGATGATTCCCGTCACGGGCGACAAGACGGGCTGGGACGCGTGGACGCAGCAAGAGGCCGACGCGGCACGCGCGCGCCACGACCGTCGCCAGGCGCGCCTCGCCGCCGAACGCGATGCGGCCGAAGCGCGCGCAGCGGCAAGGCGCGCGTCGAGTGCAGCGGCCGCCGCCGAACCGCCGGGGCCGACCGTTGGCTCGCGCCCAACAGAAGCACCGGCTGCAACGACGGAAGGCGTTGCCGCGCCAACACCCGCAAGCGCTCCCGCCAACGACGCCGAAGCGAAAAAACGCGCGATCATCCAGGCCGCGCTCGAACGCGCGCGCAAGAAGAAGGAAGAAAACGCGGCGCAAGGCTTGGGGCCGCAGAACACGACGAACGTGAGCGCCGACACACAGGCGCAGATCGATGAAGCTGAAGCGCGTCGTCGGCGGCTCGGCATTGCGCGCGACGACGCCGAATCGGCACCCAAGCCAGACAACGATCAACCTGACAAGCCCTGACCTCGCCGAATGAATGCGAACAAACGACGCGCGATCTACGAGACGCTTCAGAGCCTCAATCCGCATCCGACGACGGAGCTCGAGTACTCGACGCCGTTCGAGTTGCTGATTGCCGTAATGTTGTCCGCGCAAGCAACGGACGTATCGGTGAACAAGGCGATGCGCCGGATGTTTCCCGTCGCGAATACGCCGCAGAAAGTGCTCGACCTGGGCGAGGAAGGTGTCGCCGATTACATCAAGACGATCGGCCTCTATCGCACGAAAGCGAAGAACGTGATCGCGACGTGCCGCATCCTGCTCGATCAGTACGGCGGCGAAGTGCCCGAGGACCGCGACGCGCTGGAGAGCCTGCCGGGCGTCGGCCGCAAGACGGCGAACGTCATTCTGAATACGGCGTTCGGCCATGCGACGATCGCCGTCGATACGCACATCTTTCGGGTTGCCAATCGAACGGGGCTTGCGCCCGGCAAGGACGTGCGCGCCGTCGAACTGGCGCTGGAAAAGTTCACACCGGCCGAGTTCAGACACGACGCGCATCATTGGCTGATTCTGCACGGGCGCTACGTGTGCAAGGCGCGCCGGCCCGAATGCTGGCACTGCGTGATCGAGCCGCTGTGCGAGTTCAAGCAGAAGACGCCGCCGCCCGATCTTTGAGCTTTCGCGTTTCGTGTTTCGTGTTTCGTGTTTCGTGTTTCGTGTTTCGTGTTTCGCGTTTCGCGTTTCGCGTTTCGCGTTTCGCGTTTCGCGTTTCGCGTTTCGCGTTTCGCGTTTCGCGTTTCGCGTTTCGCGTTTCGCGTTTCGCAGCGAGCGTATTTCACCCGCAACCGTGCCCCGCCCAGCCCAGCCCTGCCTCCCCGAGCCGTCCGTCAGCGGGCAGCACGGTCGCGGCGTAAAATGAGCGTTCGCGTGTGTGGTCCGTCGTCGACGGTCTGCCATGCGCGCCTCGCCGCATCCGGCTCCACTCGCCCTTACCGCCCGAAGTCCATCGATGTTCAATCCCAGCCGCGACGAAGTCCGCCGTTTTTTCACCGACACCTGGCGCAAGCAGCGCGCGGGTGAGATCCTGACGCCGCTCGAAGCCATCGCCGCCGACTGGATCGTCGAGCACCCCGAATATCACGCCGAGCTGGCCGACCCCGACGCCGCATCGGCACAGGACTATTCGCCCGAGCGCGGACAGACCAATCCGTTCCTGCATCTGTCGATGCATCTGGCCATCAGCGAGCAGTTGTCGATCGATCAGCCGCCCGGCATCCGCGCGGCACACGACCGCCTCGCCGCGCGCCTCGGCTCGACGCACGACGCGCAGCACGCGATCATGGAATGCCTCGGCGAAACGATCTGGGAAGCGCAGCGCACGAACACGCCGCCCGATACGGACGCCTATCTGCAACGTATCGAGCGCCGCGCGTCGCGCGATTGAGCGCCTGACGCGCACGCGCCGAGTCTCGTCACGTCACGCGCGACGTCCGTCGCACCAAAGCAAACACCCCGCGCATGCGGGGTGTTTGCTTTGTCGTGAGCCGTCAGCAGATTGCGTGCCGATTACTTCTTCTGCACGAGATCGCCATTCAGCGATTCGATGTAGGCCGCGAGGTCCTTCATGTCGCCCTGCGAGAGACTTTGCACCTGCGCCTGCATGATCGCGTTGTTGCGGCCGAGATGCGGATTGCCGGTGCCCATCTGATACTGGCGCAGCGCCCAGTAGATGTAGTCGGCATGCTGGCCCGCGAGCTTCGGATATTCGGGGCTCACCGGCTTGTTCAGGTTCGGGCCGTGGCAGGCCGCGCAGTTGTGGCTCTCCGCGAGCACCTTGCCGTTGCCGGCATCCGCCGCGTGCGCCGCATTCGAAGCGACGACGAAACCGGCCAGCGCGAGCGTCGCGCAAGCCGCCTTGACCACCGTATGAAGTGCGTGTGGGTGCTTCTTCATGAATTCTCCTGTGTCGACGGGGGCGCTTTTGCGCTTGCTACCGTCCCATGCAATCTGATTGCGACCCGCGAACCGGACGAGCAAATGAGCCGCCCTGGTCGGGACGACGATCACTTGTCGGGATTGTTCTTCGAAGAGGAAGTCTGCGACGCGTAGTACGCGGCGATGTCGGCGATGTCCTGATCGGACAGCGACGTCGCGACAGCGTGCATCGTTTCGAAATGGCGATCGCCCTTCTTGTACGCGTGCAGCGCGTTCTCGAGGTAGGTCTGGTTCTGGCCGCCCAGCATCGGCACCCGATACACCTCGGGGTACGCCGTTCGATAGTCAGGAATACCGTGACAGCCGATACACATCGCGACCTTGCCCTGGCCCGCCTTGGCATTGCCGACGATATCCGCTGCCTGCACAGTTGACGCTAAGCCCGCGAGCACCGACATCGCTGCGATCACGACATGTTTGCCGACGAATTTGTTCATAGCTCTTCTAACCTGGCTTGAGGGGAAACGGGCGCCCGAAAAGGCGACGACCTGCGCCGTTTTACTTGTCGGGTTGCCACGCAGGCCAAAAAAATCGGCCCAATTGTACCGCGACGCCGCGCCGGGCGTCCACCGGACGGGAGCCCGCGCCCTTTGCCGCCCAAGCGCCGCAGCGAGCGGCGCGCAGCGCACGCCTCAGGCGTCTTAGCGCATTCGACGTTCGTCGGGGCGCGGCACATTGCCGCAGGCCGAACAGGCTGCTCACGCAGGCTGCGCGACAGGGTTCGATCGCCAGTTCACGCGCGCCTCGACCACACATCTGCCGCTTTTTCGGGCACTGAGGCGAACCGCACATGACACCGCACGACACCGCACGACACCTTACACCGCATCGCCCGAGCATCCGGACACGCGTTCCGCGCACCGTGCGACGCGGCTGACACCATACTGGAGCGCGATTCAGCACAACAGGGCTTCTGACTTATACTGGAATTTTTCCCGAACGGGCGTCCAGTCATGCGTTTCGAAGGCTCATCGCAATACGTCGCCACCGACGATCTCAAGCTCGCGGTCAACGCCGCGATGACGCTCAAGCGCCCGCTGCTCATCAAGGGCGAGCCGGGCACGGGCAAGACCATGCTCGCTGAGGAAGTCGCGGCGGCTCTCGGCATGCCGCTTCTGCAGTGGCACATCAAGTCCACGACAAAAGCGCAACAGGGCCTGTACGAATACGACGCGGTTTCGCGTCTGCGCGATTCGCAGCTCGGCGACGAGCGCGTGAAGGACATCAGCAACTACATCGTCAAGGGCGTGCTGTGGCAAGCGTTCGACTCGGACCAGCAGTCCGTGTTGCTGATCGACGAAATCGACAAGGCCGACATCGAGTTCCCGAACGATCTGCTGCGCGAGCTCGACCGCATGGAGTTCTACGTGTACGAGACGCACGAGCTCGTGAAGGCGAAGCACCGGCCGCTCGTCATCATCACGTCGAACAACGAGAAGGAACTGCCCGACGCGTTTCTGCGCCGCTGCTTCTTCCACTACATCAAGTTCCCCGATCCCTCAACGATGCAGCAGATCGTCGAAGTCCACTATCCCGGCATCAAGCAGGACCTGCTGCGTGCCGCGATGGAAAGCTTCTTCGAATTGCGCAACGTGTCGGGCCTGAAAAAGAAACCGTCCACGTCGGAGCTGCTCGACTGGCTGAAGCTGCTGCTCGCGGAAGACATTCCGCCCGAAGCGCTGCGCTCGAAGGACCAGAAGCAGATCGTGCCGCCGCTGCACGGCGCGCTGCTGAAGAACGAGCAGGACGTGAGCCTCTTCGAGCGGCTCGTGTTCATGAACCGCAACAACCGCTGATTGACCGCTGATAGAAGGCATCCACGCGGAAAGCCCCGGAGACGACGGCATGCTGATCGACTTTTTCTACACGCTGCGCGCCGCGAAGCTGCCCGTCTCCGTGAAGGAGTACCTGACGCTGCTCGAAGCGCTGAAGGAAAGCGTGATCCAGCCGTCGCTGGACGAGTTCTACTACCTCGCGCGCATGACGCTCGTGAAGGACGAACAGTATTTCGACAAGTTCGATCAGGCGTTCGGCGCGTACTTCAACGGCGTCGCGCAGAAATCCGATCTCGCATTCGACGTCCCTCTCGACTGGCTGAAGAAGAAGCTGCAACGCGACCTGAGCGCCGAAGAAAAGGCGCAGATCGAAAAGATGGGCGGCCTCGACAAGCTGATGGAGCGCCTGAAAGAACTGTTCGACGAACAGAAAGGCCGTCACGAAGGCGGCAGCAAATGGATCGGCACGGGCGGCACGTCGCCGTTCGGCAACGGCGGCTACAACCCGGAGGGCATTCGCATCGGCGGCGACTCGTCGGGCAACCGGACGGCCGTCAAGGTGTGGGACCAGCGCGCGTATCGCGATTACGACGATCAGGTCGAGATCGGCACGCGCAACATCAAGGTCGCGCTGCGCCGGCTGCGGCGCTTCGCGCGCGAAGGCGCCGCCGAAGAGCTCGACTTGCCCGACACGATCCGCAGCACGGCCGCGAACGCCGGCTGGCTCGACCTGAAGATGGTCCCCGAGCGGCATAACAACGTGAAGGTGCTGATGCTGCTCGACGTCGGCGGATCGATGGACGATCACATCAAGCGCACGGAAGAACTGTTCTCGGCCGCGAAGGCCGAGTTCAAGCACCTCGAGTTCTACTACTTCCACAACTGCGTCTACGACTTCCTGTGGAAGAACAACCGCCGCCGGCATGTCGAGCGGCTCGCGACGTGGGACATGCTGCACAAGTTCACGCCCGACTACAAACTGATCTTCGTCGGCGACGCGACGATGAGCCCGTACGAAGTGCTGCAGCCGGGCGGCTCGGTCGAGTACAACAACGCCGAAGCAGGCGCCGTGTGGCTGCGCCGGATCGCCGATCATTTCCCGCATCACGCGTGGCTCAATCCCGAGCCCGAAGGCTTGTGGGAGTATCGGCAATCGGTTTCGGTGATCCGCGAGGTGCTCGGCCACCGGATGTACCCGCTCACGCTCGCCGGGCTCGAAACCGCGATGCGCGTGCTAAGCAAGTAAGCTCCACCCGTCTTCGACGTCCGAACTCGGGGCGACGATAGCGGACGCAGCGCGCCCGCTCGCGCTTCGTTGGCGCGCCGCGCGTCAACGGCGCTGCAACAACGCATCGCCCATTGATGCACCTCGCACAACACACCACCACAACGCACCGCCATAACGCACCGCCATAACGCACCGCCATAACGCACCGCCATAACGCACCGCCATAACGCACCACCATAACGCACCACCATAACGCACGATAAGAGACACGCAGGATGACCACCCCTTCTTCCCCCGATTTCTCCACGGCCACGCGCGCCCCGCTCAGGCCATTCACCGACACGTCGCTGTCCGCGCTCGTCGCCGGCTTCGTCGCGATGATGACGGGCTACACGAGCTCGCTCGTGCTGATGTTCCAGGCAGGCCGCGCCGCGCATCTGACCGATGCGCAGATTTCCTCGTGGATCTTGGCGCTGTCGATGGGCATGGCGCTGTGCACGATCGGACTGTCGCTGCGCTTTCGCGCGCCCATCGTGATCGCGTGGTCGACGCCGGGCGCGGCGCTGCTCGTGTCGTCGCTGCCGCATGTCGCGTATCCCGAAGCGATCGGCGCATTCATTGTCTGCGCGCTGCTGCTGACGGTCGTGGGCCTCACGGGCTGGTTCGATACGCTGATGAAAAAGATTCCGGCGGGCATCGCGGCGGCGCTGCTGGCGGGCATCCTGTTCGAGATCGGCATCGAGATTTTTCGCGCCGCGCAATTCCAGACGGCGCTCGTGCTCGCGATGTTCTTCACCTACCTCGCGATCAAACGTTTCGCGCCGCGCTATGCGATTCCCGCGACGCTCGTGGTCGGCACGGCCGTTGCAGGCGCGCTCGGCCTGCTCGACTTCAGCGCTTTCCGCGTCGCGTTCGCCGTGCCCGTACTGACTGTGCCCGCGTTCTCGCTGTCGGCGATCGTCAGCATCGGCATTCCGCTTTTCGTCGTGGCGATGGCCTCGCAGAACGTGCCCGGCATCGCCGTGCTGCGCGCCGATGGCTACCCGACGCCGTCCGCGCCGCTGATCGCGACGACGGGCGTCGCGTCGCTGTTGCTCGCGCCGTTCGGCTCGCACGGCGTGAATCTCGCCGCGATCACGGCTGCGATCTGCACGGGCCGCGAAGCGCACGAAGACCGCTCGAAGCGCTATATGGCGGCCGTCTGGTGTGGCATGTTCTATCTGATCGCGGGGATCTTCGGCGCGACGATCGCGGCCCTCTTCGGCTCGCTGCCGAAAGCGCTCGTGGTGTCCGTCGCGGCGCTCGCGCTGTTCGGCTCGATCATGAGCGGGCTCACGAACGCGATGCAGGACGCAAGGCAGCGTGAAGCCGCGCTCGTCACGTTCATGGTGACGGCCTCGGGGCTCACGCTGCTGTCGATCGGTTCGGCGTTCTGGGGGCTCGTCGCGGGCCTCGTCACGCAATTCGTGCTGAACGCGCGGCGCGCATGATGGCGCGCGTCCGCTGGGCGCGCATGCAAGACCGCATGGCCAGGCGACAGCCGGCTCCAAAGGCGGAAAGCACCTAGGGCCGTGGCGCGAACGGACGGGCGGGCGTACCTGTCAAACCAGCATCACCCAATCCGCCATAGAATAGAAGTATCGGGCGGCGTTCCACGGTAACATTTCCGGCTTGCGGCGTGGACACTGCCGGTGACGCTCATGCGTGGCCGTTTGCGGGCTGCCGGCGGCCTCGCGCGGCGTCATCATTTCCCTGGACCATGGCGCGCGTGCGCCCCGAAGCGAAGGCTCGACATGACTACTGCACTCGATCAACTCAAGCAATACACCAAGGTCGTCGCGGATACCGGCGACTTCCAGCAACTCGCGCAATACAAGCCGCAGGACGCGACGACGAACCCGTCGCTGGTCCTGAAGGCCGTGCAGAAGGACGAATACAAGCCGCTGCTCGAAAAGACGGTGCGCGACCACGCGTCGAAGCCCGTCAGCGCAATCATCGACCACCTGTTGATCGCCTTCGGCACCGAAATCCTGAAGATCGTCCCGGGCCGCGTATCGACGGAAGTCGACGCACGACTGTCGTTCGACACGAAAGCGTCGATCGACAAGGCGCATGAACTCATCAAGATGTACGAAGCGCAAGGCATCGGCCGCGAGCGCGTGCTGATCAAGCTCGCGTCCACATGGGAAGGCATCCGCGCGGCCGAGGTGCTGCAGAAGGAAGGCGTCAAGTGCAACATGACGCTGCTGTTCTCGCTGCCGCAAGCCGTCGCGTGCGCGGAAGCGGGCGCGCAGCTGATCTCGCCGTTCGTCGGCCGCATCTACGACTGGTACAAGAAGAGCGCCGGCAGCAACTGGGACGAAGCGCGTGACGGCGGCGCGAACGATCCGGGCGTGCAGTCGGTGCGCCGCATCTATGCCTACTACAAGAAGTTCGGCTACCCGACGGAAGTGATGGGCGCGAGCTTCCGCACGACGAGCCAGATCACCGAACTGGCCGGCTGCGATCTGCTGACGATCAGCCCTGATCTGCTGCAAAAGCTGCACGACAGCACCGACAAGGTCGAGCGCAAGCTGTCGCCGGAAGCCAGCAAGAACGCCGAAATCGCGCGCGTGCCGACGGACGAGCCGTCGTTCCGCTTCCTCGTCAACGAAGACGCGATGGCGACCGAAAAGCTGTCGGAAGGCATCCGCGTGTTTGCCGCGGACGCGATCAAGCTCGAAAAGGTGATCGACGCGCTGCGCTGATCGGCGTCGCCTCCTTTCACTGCGCAACAAAAGCGCGCGCGGCCCGCAAGGCTGCGCGCGTTTTTTTATGCGCTTTTTCCGCACGCCGTCTTGCGAGTTCTTCTCACACTGTCAGCCCGCCGCGCGCATTGCTTCGGTCAACACAGTTTCACATTCGACGCTCCCGCGACGACTACAATCGTTGACACGAATGCGTCGCTGCGCGTTCGCATGGAACGACATGTCAATTGAGTGGAGACATCGATGCAAGTCCAACCCTATCTGTTTTTCAATGGCCGCTGTGAAGAAGCGCTGAAGTTCTATGGTGAAAAGCTCGGCGCGCAAGTGCTGTTCCAGATGCGCTTCAAGGATGCGCCGCCGAGCCCCGAGCAGCCGATCCGCCCCGGCACCGAAGAAAAGATCATGCATTCGACGATCAAAATCGGTTCGACGGAACTGATGGCGTCGGATGGCAATTGCGACGGAACGCCCGTGACGCACTCGGGCTACAGCCTGTCGATCACCGTCGACGATCCGTCGCAAGGCGAAAAGACGTTCAAGGCGATTTCGGAAGGCGGCAACGTCGTGATGCCGTGGCAGGCAACGTTCTGGAGCACCGGCTTCGGTATGGCCATCGACAAATTCGGCGTGATGTGGATGGTCACGAACCCGCACGAAGGCGACAAGCACCCGAGCTGATCCCGACGCCGAATATCGAGCCGGTAAGCGGATCAGCGCGCGGCATGCTCGCGGTCCCCGCCTTCGATATTCCAGTTCGGCTCGGCAGCAGCGAGCAACGCGCGCATGTGCTCGGCCTGTTCCGCGAAGCGCTGCGCGAGCCAATATGGCCCCTGCAATTCAGGGGCCATTTCTTTGCGCGAAGCCTGCGCACCCGTCATATTCTCGACGCTTTGTACCGTCGCCGTCGCCGTCGCTTCGGCAGGCGGGCAAGCCAGCGTCTCCGCTGAAACCGCCTCCGGCATCCCGAACTGCGTCGCGCCCGCGAAACGCAATGCACGCGCGCTCGCAAGCAGCGTCAGGCGCACCGCGTTCGTCTCGTCGCCGCACTCGCGCGCAAACGCTTCGCGTATTTCCGCGTGCGCGAGCGTGCCCGTCGACAGCATCTCCAGCGCGCTCAGCATCGAGCGATGCAGACGCTGGATGTCGTCGAGCCGCGCAATCGGCAAGTCGATTTCCTTCGCCACCGACGGCATCAGCGAGCGCAGTTGCACGAGACGCTTGCCCATGCGGATGAACGCGGCCACCTGCTCGTCGCTGCCGATGGGCACGCCCGTCATCATTCGCGTGTAGAGGCGCGCGCACTCGCGCAGGTTGTCGGCGAGCAGATAGCGCCACGAATAGGTTGCGTGCAGCGGCAGCGCGAACGAAAACGCGAGCGCGATCACGATGCCGATCAGCACGTTCAGCGTGCGCCACAGACCGGTGTCGATCATGTTGTCGCCGTGGCCCGCGACGATGCACATCGTGATTGCCGTCAGCAGCGCGACGTAACCTGCCGTGCCGATCGCGAACCACGCGCAGACGGCGGCAATCACCGACATCAGCACATACGTGAGCGGCAGCGAGTCGAACAGGTTCTGCTGCAGGATCAGCGCGAGCCCGAGCGCCGCGCCGAGCAGCGTGCCCGCCGCGCGCTCCGCCGCCTTCTTGCGGATATTGCCGTGATGCTGCAACCCGCCGATCACCACCAGCAGCGTCACCGACGACCAGATGCCATGCGGAATGTCGATGCCCGTCGTCGCGAGAATCGACACGAGCATCGCGAGACCCACGCGCAGGCTATGGAAGAACTTCGCGTGCCGGTAGCGATAGTACGGCGACGTGATCGCGCGCGCGATCCGTCCGATGCGCGTGCGGCGCGGCGCGAGGCGCGCAGTGACGGCGTCGCTCGAGACGGGCGGCTTGTCGCTGCGCTTGCGTGACGGATTCGAATGCGGGTCGGCTAGAGCCATCGGTTATCTCTCGTCGGATCGAAGCCACCAAACGAGCATAAACGATGTGAGCAGCGTCGGCAGGAAACCGCCGGGCCGCCCCGCGCGAACGAAAAAGCCCGCAGCATCGGCTGCGGGCTTCGTGTGATGCGGACCGCGCAAACGGCGCGATCAGCTTTCGACGGGATGGTCCAGATAATCTTCCGGCCGCGTGCGGTCTTCAGCGTGCTTCATGCCCGCTGCACGCACGGCAATGCTGACAACGATCGACACCACGAGGTTGACGATCAGCGACCAGACAGCCGCATAACCCGGAATCGCCAGACCGCCGATGTGGATCGTGTAGATCGAGCCCGCGAGCTTCAGCGAGATCGCCATCCACGTGCCGACGGCAATGCCCGCCGCCCAGCCGAGCAGCAGACCGCGATAGTCGAGCACGCGCGTGTAGAGACCGAGCACGATCGCGGGCAGCGTCTGGATGATCCAGATGCCGCCGAGCAGCTGCAGCTGGATCGCATACGTGAGCGGCAGGCCGAGAATGAACGCGACGGCGCCCACCTTCACGATCAGCGAGACCAGCTTCGCGATGTTCGTTTCCTGCTCGTGCGTCATGTTGCGGTTGACGAACTCCTTGTGGATGTTGCGCGTGTACAGGTTCGCCGCTGCAATCGACATGATCGCGGCAGGCACCAGCGCGCCGATGCCGATCGCCGCGAATGCGACGCCGACGAACCACGACGGGAAGAAGTGCAGGAACAGCGCCGGCACCGCGAAGTTCGGACCGAAGGCCTTGAAGTACGGCGCGAACTCCGGCATGTCCTTCACGCCCGCTGCGAGCGCCATGAAGCCGAGAAGCGCGAGCAGGCCGAGCACGAGCGAGTATGCGGGCAGCATCGCCATGTTGCGGCGGATCGTATTGCCCGACGACGACGACAGAATCGCCGTCACCGAGTGCGGATACAGGAAGAGCGCGAGCGCCGATCCCACTGCCAGTGTCGCGTATGCGCTATAGCCGTTGAGGCTCGACACGTCCGGCGCCTTCAGCAGCAGCTTGGCGGGCGGCACCGCACTGAAGATGTGGCCGAAGCCGCCGAGTTGCGGCGGAATCACGATGATCGCGGCGCCGATCGTGATGTAGATCAGCACGTCCTTGACGACGGCGATCATCGCCGGCGCGCGCAGGCCCGACGTGTACGTGTAGGCGGCCAGGATCGCGAACGCGATGATCAGCGGCAGATCGCCGACGAAGCCCGTCGTATCGAAGCCGAGCGCGCCGATCACCACTTCGATGCCGACCAGTTGCAGCGCGATGTACGGCATCGTCGCGACGATGCCCGTCACGGCGACGACGAGCGCCAGCATGCGGCTGCCGTAGCGCGCGTTGACGAAGTCGGCGGACGTGACATAGCCATGACGCTTCGCGATGCTCCACAGCTTCGGGAACACGACGAACGCGAACGGATAGATCAGGATCGTATAGGGAAGCGCGAAGAAACCCGTCGCGCCCGCGCCGAACACGAGCGCCGGCACGGCGATGAACGTGTACGCGGTGTAAAGGTCGCCACCCAGCAGGAACCACGTGACGACCGTGCCGAAGCGCCGGCCGCCGAGGCCCCACTCTTCCAGGTGCGCGAGGTCGCCGCGCCGCCAGTGGGCCGCGACGAAGCCGAGAATCGTGACGCCGATGAAGAACAGAACGAAGACGAAGGTTGCGATTGCATTCATCGTGCGCCTCCCTTCGAGCGGGTCTTCGTCTTGAAGTACACCAGCGCGGTGATCACGGCGCTGATCAGCACCCACAGCAGCTGATACCAGTAGAAGAACGGGAAGTCGAACAGTTGCGGTTCGACCTTGTTGTATGACGGCACCCAGATCATCGCGATCCAGGGCAGCAGCAACAGCCAGAGCCAGTGCTTGCTGGCCTTGTTGGCGGCGGCGTCGTGAGCCATGACGTCTCCTCTTTCCTTTTATTGAATTGTGGCCCGTGTTTGGCGGGCAGATGGACCCGGCTGTGGGTAACAGCTCAGGCTCCCCGAAAGCATCGAAAGAGTATCGGAGTGGCGAACGACCGGTCAAGCAGGGCTGACCCTAAACGCAACGGTGTTGTCAATAGAGAATCGTCGGGGAATGTGGGGCGGCAGACTAAAGCGGAAACTTCTGCCGCTTCGTTGGACGGGCGGCTTTATCTCCCGTCGATTTGGGTGCCGTTGAGCCAGAGCCGCATTGCATAGCCGCCTTGATGCCGCCGTGCCGTCGATGGCACGGCGGTTGCGCGCAGGCGTTGCACCAGTGCGGGGCCTACGCCGTTCGCTTTGGCGTCGCTTGTTGCGTTCCTTTCCGTTCGAATGCCGGAGCGCGTCAGACCGCGAACGTGCCGTTCTGGCCCGTCGATTCCTGCAAGCCCTTGACCCACTTGCGCGCCGGCAACGCGAGCTGCGCTTCGAGCAGCTTCGCGCGCGCCTGCAACTGCGTGAACGGCACGTCGATAGCGGGCCCAGAGAACCCAATCGCGATGCGGTTGCCGTCGTGCACTTCCGGCAACGCGACGACGCGTCCGTCGAAGGCTTCGTTCAGCCGCTTCATGTTGCGCACGAAGCTCGGATGATCGCCGAACAGATTCACGGTGACGATGCCCGCTTGCGCCAGACACGCGCGCGCCGCGCGATAGAACGCGACGCTGTCGAGCACCGGGCCGCGCGCCGTCGCATCGTACAGATCGATCTGCAATGCGCCGACCGTGCCGTGGTTCGCGCGGTCGTTGACGAACTCCCATGCGTCCGTCTCGCGCACGCTGAGACGCGCGTCGTCGGCGGGCAGGCCGAACATCGTGCGCGCCGCGATCACGACAGCGGGATTCAGTTCGACGGCTTCGACCTGCGCGCGCTTCAGGAAGCGGTGCGCGAACTTCGTCAGCGAGCCGGTGCCGAGTCCGAGCTGCACGATGCGCTGGGGCGTTTCGAGAAACAGCAGCCAGGCCATCATCTGCTGCGCGTATTCGAGTTCGATGTGATCGGGCTTCGACAGACGCATCGCGCCCTGCACCCATTCCGTGCCGAAGTGCAGATAGCGCACGCCGCCCTCTTCCGAGAACGTGACGGGCGCAAAGCGCGGCTTGCGCGGCGCTTCGATCATCGAGGCCTTCGCGACGCCGGCGAAGTCGTCTTCGTCACGCGCGGCACGCGTTTTCGCGCGCGAGATTCTTTGCTTCGAGACTGCGGATTCTTTGTTGCGGAAAGCACGCGCCTCGGCCGAAGCGCGCTTGATCAGTTTCGTCATGTAAGGATGTCGCGCCACAGGCGCAATTTTTGGTCGAACGAGAGCATAGCATTCGCTGGGCTCGACGACGGCAGCACGAGGGTTTCGTAGCCGGCAGCGCCGATCACGGTCGCAAAGCGGCCCGCCGTCTTGCCGTTGAAGCAGACTTTCGCGAGCTTCGGCGCGTACTCG
Source organism: Paraburkholderia phymatum (assembly GCF_038900715.1). Classification (GTDB taxonomy): domain Bacteria; phylum Pseudomonadota; class Gammaproteobacteria; order Burkholderiales; family Burkholderiaceae; genus Paraburkholderia; species Paraburkholderia phymatum_A. Next base: position 159,388 of record NZ_JAYMRZ010000018.1, read on the forward strand.
CGCAGCGATGCGAAGTCGTTGGGCGTCGCGTTGCGGATCGCGGCATCGAGACTGCCTTCGCGCGTGCAGGCGGCCAGCACGTCCCACACGCCGACGCCGTGCTTCAACAGGTGTTCGAGGCGAGTCGGGTAATCGAGTTCGGGCAGCGGTTCGCCGATCACTGCGCTGAGCAAACGCCAGAACTGATTGCGCGGATGCGCGTAGTACTGCGTCGCCGCGAGCGACGCTTCGCCAGGAAAGCTGCCGAGTATCAGCGTATGCGTGCTTTCGGCGACGACGGGAGGAAAGCCGCGCAGCATCAGCGTGCCTCATCGCGTTTGTCGACACGCCTGTCGGCACGCTTATCGACGCGTTTTGCGTTCACGTCGGCGCGCGATGCCGTGTGATCGAGCGCCTGGCCATGATCGCGCGGCACGGGCTGCGCGATCTGCCCGAATGCGCGCCCATCGTCGCGCATCGCGAGCTTTACCCACAGCGCGGGCAGCATGCATTCGGTGACCATCAGCGGCTCGCCATAGCGCTCGAACACCGAACGCCGCGCGACGAGCGCATGCACGCGCGCGTCGCCTGTTTGTTTCGACGCGAGCCGATGCAGCGGATGCCGCGCCGTCACGCGCCGGCTCACCAGCGACGAACGCGACACGCTGCTGTCGCTATACAACAGCTCCGCGAGCGGCCGCGTGCGCAGACGCCGCATCGCCTGCCAGACGCCCGTGCTCGCGGTGAGCGGCACAATGCTGTGCGCGGCGACGAACGGCGTGCCGTCCACCGACAACGCCACTTCGCGCACCCACACAGGCGTGCGCGGCGCGATGCCGAGTGCGGCGTACTCGTCTTCATAAGGCAGATCGACGGCTTCGCGCGTCACGCGCACGACCACCGCGCCGAGCGTGCGCAAGTGCGCCGTCAGCGAACCGCCGCGCGTGAGCCAGTCTTTTTGATCGGTCGACAAACCTGGAAGGGGCGCGACGCGCCAATGGGCGTCGGCAGCATCGAAACGAATAGACATGGCCGGCATTATAGGGTCGCCAGAAAAAGCAGGCCTTCGAGACGCCATGTCCGCATGAATTCACCGACCGTTCCGCCACGCGGTTCGGACCGTTCGCCGTTCAAACCGCCCGCCGATCGATGAAGATAACCGGCGAGCGCCGCGCACTCATGCACGGCCTTTTATCCATCACCAGGGAGCTTCAATTGACCGCTCAGGACAAAGCCACGTCGGACCGCGTCGCGCATCTCGCCGCGATCGTGCTCAAGCGCTCGGCCGCATCGAAGATCGAGAAGGAACTCGCCGCCTCCGCGCTCGCGCAGCGTCACACGACGAAGCACACGAGCGCGGCCATCGGCAAGATCGCCGCGCACGTGCTCGGCGATGCGCATGCATGCGCCGAAGCGAAGGAACTCGCGGGGTCGGTGCTTGCTCAGGTGCGCAAGCTGAATAGCGCGTCGCCACAGCGCTAAGCGCACATCGCCGCGCATACGGCGCACGCAAAAAAAATGCGCTGCCGAAGCAGCGCATTTCCTCTCTTCGCCCCTTATCGGGGAACGCGCATCAGCGCGCCAGCAACAGCGCATTCGTGCGCTTCACGAAGCTCGCCGGGTCTTCGAGCGAGCCGCCTTCGGCCAGCAACGCCTGATCGAACAGCAGATGGCACCAGTCGTCGAAATTCGCGTTGTCGGCGCTGAGGTTCTTCACCAGCGCATGTTCCGGATTCACCTCGAGAATCGGGTGCATCGCCGGCGCGTTCTGGCCCGCAGCCTTCAGCATGCGCTGCAGGTAGCCGCTCATCTCGCCTTCGTCGGCGACGAGGCACGACGGCGAATCGGTCAGGCGGAACGTCAGACGCACGTCCTTCGCCTTGTCCTTGAGCGTCTCCTTCATGCGCTCGACGAGCGGCTTCAGCTCTTCGCCGACCTTCTCCTGCGCCTGCTTTTCCTCGTCGTTCAGCTGGCCGAGATCGAGGTCGCCGCGCGCGACGCTTTGCAGCGGCTTGCCGTCGAAGTCCTGCAGGAACGACAGCATCCATTCGTCGACGCGATCCGTCAGCAACAGCACTTCGACGCCCTTCTTGCGGAACACTTCGAGATGCGGGCTGTTCTTCGCGGCCTGATACGTATCCGCCGTCACGTAGTAGATCTTCGTCTGCTCGGGCTTCATCCGCGCGACGTAATCCGTCAGCGACACGCTCTGCTCCGACGAGTCGTTATGCGTCGATGCAAAGCGCGCGAGCTTCGCGATGCGCTCCTTGTTCGAGAAGTCCTCGCCGATGCCTTCTTTCAGCACCTGACCGAATTCCTTCCAGAACGTCGCGTACTTTTCCTTGCCGGCGGCTTCTTCCGAATTCGCCAGCTCGTCGAGCATCGACAGCGCGCGCTTGGTCACGCCTTCGCGGATCGCCTTCACGTCGCGGCTTTCCTGCAGCAATTCACGCGACACGTTCAGCGGCAAGTCGCTCGAATCGACGACGCCCTTCACGAAACGCAGATACGAGGGCAGCAATTGCTCGGCGTCGTCCATGATGAAGACGCGCTTCACATACAGCTTGAGGCCGCCGCGATGATCGCGGTTCCACATATCGAACGGCGCATGCGCCGGCACATACAGCAGCTGCGTGTACTCGCTGCGGCCTTCGACGCGGTTGTGCGTCCACGTCAGCGGGTCCTGGTGATCGTGCGACAGGTGTTGATAGAACTGCTTGTACTGCTCGTCGGTGATGTCGTTCTTCACGCGCGTCCACAGCGCGCTCGCCTGGTTGACGGTCTCGTCTTCGTCCTTCGCGACCATCTCACTCTTCTCGGCGTCCCACTCTTCCTTCTGCATCAGGATGGGCAGCGCGACGTGATCCGAGTACTTCTGGATGATCGACTTGAGCTTGTACGTGGACAGCAGTTCGTCTTCGTCGGCGCGCAGATGAAGCGTGATCGTCGTGCCGCGTTGCGCGCGCTCGATCGTTTCCACCGCGAAATCGCCCTCGCCCGCGCTCACCCAGCGCACGCCTTCCGAGACCGGCAGGCCGGCGCGGCGTGTCTCCACGGTGATCTTGTCCGCGACGATGAAGCCCGAATAGAAACCGACGCCGAACTGGCCGATCAGCGCCGCATCCTTCTGCTGGTCGCCCGACAGCTTGCCGAAGAATTCCTTCGTGCCGGAACGCGCGATCGTGCCGAGATGCGAGATCGTTTCGTCGCGGCTCATGCCGATGCCGTTGTCGTCGATGCTGACCGTGCGCGCCGCCTTGTCGAACGACACGCGGATGCGCAGGTTCGGATCGTTTTCGTACAGCGCGTTGTTCGCGATCGCTTCGAAGCGCAGCTTGTCCGCCGCGTCCGATGCGTTCGAAATCAGTTCGCGCAGGAAGATTTCCTTGTTGCTGTACAGCGAGTGAATCATCAGGTGCAGAAGCTGTTTCACTTCTGCCTGGAAGCTCATGGTTTCTTGTGCCATGGTCGTTTTCCCTTTCTGTTGCAGGTTGATTCGAAGCAGACGATGCCCGTGCCGGCGGCGCGCGACACGGACGTTGCGCGCTCAGATGGGGTCGCGCGCCGCCGATTCAAGAGGCTTCATGTCATGAAGCGCGGCGCGCGACGCTGTCCAGATAGCCGCACAAAAACGCCGGCAGCGCCGGATCGCCGCAATTCGCGACGTTGAAGCGCATCCACGTGGTCGGCGACTGCTGCGGCGAGAACAGGCTTCCCGGTGTCAGCAAGAAGCCTTCCTCGTGGCCGGCGGCCGCGAGCGCATCGGCGTCGACGCCCGTATCCGCCCACACGAACATGCCCGCCGCAGGTGTCAGAAACAGGCGCAGCCCCGTCTTTTCGAGCATCCGCACGGATTTGTCGCGCACGCCGTCGAGCCGCGCGCGCAGCCGCTCGACGTGCCGCCGGTAGTGCCCTTCCGTCAGGATCTTGTACAGAACGCGCTCGTTCAGTTCGGGCGTCGTCATGCCGACGAGCATTTTCTGGTCCGTGACGGCCTTCGCCACGTCCAGCGACGACGCCATGAAGCCGACCCGCAGATTCGCCGCGAGCGTCTTCGAGAAGCTGCCAAGGTAAATCACGCGCCGCAGCTGGTCGAGGCTCGCGAGGCGTGTCGCCGCGAAGCCCGGCGGACACAGGTCGCCGTAGATGTCGTCCTCGACGACGATGAAGTCGTATTCCTCCGCAAGCCGCAAGATGCGGAACGCCTGCGCCGCCGTCAGCGACGTGCCCGTCGGATTTTGCAGCACCGAGTTGATCACGAGCATTTTCGGGCGCCAGGTCTGCACGAGCGTTTCGAGCGCGTCGAGATCGGGGCCGTCCGGCGTGTACGGCATGCCGACGAGACGCGCGCCCTGCGACGCGAAGCGCCCGAACATCTGGAACCACGCCGGATCGCCTACGATCACGGTATCGCCCGGCTGCACGTAGAGCCGCGCGATCAGGTCGATCGCCTGCGTGATGCCGGACACGAGCACGATCTGTTCCGGCGACGCACCGATCTCCAGCTCTTCGAGCCGCGTCTGCAACTGCTGGCGCAGCGGCAAGAAGCCTTGCGGCGTGCCGAAGCCGAGCATCTGCGCGCCGCTTTGCCGGCCGAGCGTGCGCAGCGCGCCCGTGATCAGCTCGCCGTCGAGCCAGCGCGACGGCAGATAGCCGAGGCCCGGTCCGCGCTCGGGACGCGTCGACGTGTGCAGCATGTTGCGCAGCAGCCAGACGACGTCGATCGTGCTCGGCGCGGGCGCCGCATCGGCCGCGGCATTGGACGAAAGACGGCGCTCGACGGGCACCGGGCCCGCAAGCCGCTCGCGCACGTAGAAGCCGGAGCCGCGCCGCGAATCCAGATAGCCCTGCGCGACGAGCCGCTCGTACGCCTCGACGACCGTGAAGCGCGACACGCCCTTGTCGAGCGCGAGCTTGCGGATCGACGGCATGCGCATGCCGGGGCGGAACACGCGCTCTTCGATGCGGCGGCGCGCCCACTGGACGAGCTGATCGACGAGCGTGAGCGCCGACGCGTCGTGGGGGGCGGGAATCAGGTCGAGCGGGACGGACATGGCGGACTCCAGCTATGCGCTGCAAGGGCAACGTCGGAAACGGCAACGGAAAACAGGCCTGGCGGCCGTCGCGGAACGAGCGCAACAGGCCGCAGCCGCTGAACGGCATGCGCGGTCGAACGGTCGGCGATGTGACCGGACAACTGTACCGAACAGTATCGAGCCGATTGTACCGTTACTGTGCCGGTCACTGCCGGTACATTTGATTCGACGCTGCTGCTGTTTTCCCATTGCCCGCTTTATCGGACGGCGGCGCAAAGCCCGCCGATACCGGCCTTGCCGCACTGCGCATGGTCCGGCCGCGCCGAACGGTTATTCTTACAATTAACCCTGGTGGCCCGGCATCCGGCAGACAGTTGCCTGCCGTAGCGGCTCCCAGCCGACCGACCGTCCCCTTGCAGCCATGACCGCACACACGCTACAACTCGACCATCTCGTTGTTTCCGCCCGCACGCTCGACGAAGGCACGCAATACGTCGCCGATACGCTCGGCATCGCGCCGTCGGGCGGCGGCGCGCATCCGTCGATGCGCACGCACAACCGGCTGCTCAACCTGTGGGGCGGCGCGTATCTGGAAGTCATCGCGATCGATCCCGATGCTCAGGACACCGCGAACGCGCGGCCACGCCTGTTCGCGCTCGACGATCCCGCGACGCACGCGCGGCTCGCCGACGGTCCGTATCTGTCGCACTGGGTCGCGCGCGTCGAGCGGCCGAAGCATCTCGCGCTGTGGCAACAGCAGTATCCGCAGCGCATCCCTACTGTCGTGCCGATGACGCGCGGCGATTTGACGTGGAGCCTCACCGTCGCCGACGACGGCGCGTTCCCCGCATGGCAAGGCGCGGGCGACGGCATCGTGCCGTCGTTGATTCAATGGGACACGCCGCGCCATCCGTCGACGGTGCTGCCGGAAACGGGCCTGCTGCTCAAGTCGCTGAAGGGCTGGCATCCGCGCGCGGATCTCGTCGCGCAGCAACTGCAGTGGCTCGGCGCGGAGCAACTGATCGCGCTCGAAAGCACGGACGGCGCGCCCTCCCTCGTCGCCGAAATCGAAACCCCGAGCGGCCTGCGCACTCTCAAATAACCACACGCATGGAGAGACGGAAACAATGAAGCGCGAAACCCAAGGCATGTTGCTCGGCCTGATCGGCGTGATGATCTTCAGCCTGACACTGCCGATGACCCGCATCGTCGTCGCCGAATTCAGCCCGCTGCTGAACGGCCTGGGGCGCGCGCTCGCCGCTTCCGTTCCCGCTGCCGTGCTGCTCGCGATCCGCCGTGAAAAGCTGCCGACCTGGCCGCAGCTCAAGGCCCTCGCTGTCGTGTCGCTCGGCGTGATCATCGCGTTTCCCGTGTTCTCGGCGTGGGCGATGAAGAGCGTGCCCGCGTCGCATGGCGCCGTCGTCAACGGCTTGCAGCCGCTGTGCGTCGCGATCTACGCGGCGTGGCTGTCGCACGAGCGGCCGTCGAAGGCGTTCTGGGCGAGCGCCGTCGCGGGTAGCGCGATCGCCGTCGCGTTCGCGTTGCAGGCGGGCGGCGGCGCATTCCAGGCGGGCGACCTGCTGATGCTCATCGCCGTCGGCATCGGCGCGCTCGGCTACGCGGAAGGCGCGCGGCTCGCGCGGCAGATGGGCGGCTGGCAGGTGATCTGCTGGGCGCTCGCCGTGTCCGCGCCGTTCCTGCTGATTCCCGTTGCGTGGCTCGGCTGGGAGCAGCACGTCACGCATCCCGGCCCCGTCGCGTTGAAGACGTGGCTCGCGTTCGGCTACGTGACGCTGTTCTCGCAGTTCATCGGCTTTTTCGCGTGGTACGCGGGCCTCGCGATGGGCGGCATCGCGCGCGTCGGCCAGGTTCAGCTGCTGCAGATCTTCTTCACGATGGCGTTTTCGGCCCTCTTCTTCGGCGAGGACGTCGCGCCCATCACGTGGATCTTCGCCGCCGCCGTGATCGCCACCGTGATGCTCGGCCGCAAGACTGCCGTGCGCACGGCCGCACGGCCCGTTCGCGCCGTCTGACGAGTTCGCGCGATAATCGCTTTTTTGACCGACCACCTGTTCAAGCCATACCGACGAGGAGACCCATGAATCAAAGCGACCTCAATGCCCCGACCTGGCAATTATCCGAACGCGCTCGCAAGCTGACCAGCTCGGCGATCCGCGAAATCCTGAAGGTCACCGAGCGGCCCGAGGTCATTTCGTTCGCGGGCGGTCTGCCTTCGCCGGCTACGTTCCCGGCCGAGGAAATGCGCGCGGCCTCCGACCGCATCCTGCGCGATTCGCCCGCCGCCGCGCTTCAGTACAGCGCGACGGAAGGCTACATGCCGCTGCGCGAATGGGTCGCGCGACGCTACTCGGTGAACGGCGCGCAAATCCGTCCGTCGCAGGTGCTGATCACGACGGGCTCGCAACAGGCGCTCGATCTGCTCGGCAAGGTGCTGGTGTGCCCGGAAAGCCCCGTGCTCGTCGAAACGCCGACGTACCTCGGCGCGCTGCAATCGTTCTCGATGTACGAGCCGCGCTACGTGCAGGTGCCCACCGACGCCAACGGCCTGATCCCCGAAGGTCTCACGCCGGAACTGACGAAGGGCGCGCGCCTTCTCTACGCGCAGCCGAACTTCCAGAATCCGACGGGACGACGCCTGCCCGTCGAGCGCCGCCGCGCGCTCGCGGAGTTCGCGAAATCGGCGCCCTTCCCCGTCATCGAAGACGATCCGTATGGCGCGCTCGACTACAAGGGCGAACCGCTGCCGACGATGCTGTCGATGGCGCCCGATCACATCGTGCATCTCGGCTCGTTCTCGAAGGTGCTCGCGCCGGGTCTGCGCATCGGCTACATCATTGCGCCCGAAGAACTGCACTTCAAGCTCGTGCAGGCCAAGCAGGCCACCGACCTGCACACGCCCAGCTTCACGCAGCGCATCGTGCATGAAGTCGTGAAGGACGGCTTCCTCGATACGCACGTGCCGAAAATTCGCGCGCTGTATCGCGACCAGTGCGAGGCGATGCTCGGTTCGCTCGAGCGCTACATGCCCGAAGGCGTCACGTGGAACCGTCCGGAAGGCGGCATGTTCATCTGGGTGTCGCTGCCGAAGCATATCGACTCGATGAAGCTGCTCGAAGAAGCCGTCGCGCAAAACGTCGCGTTCGTGCCGGGCGGTCCGTTCTTCGCGAACGACGCGCAGCAGAACACGTTGCGCCTGTCGTTCGTGACCGTGCCGCCCGCGAAGATCGACGAGGGCATTGCGCGTCTCGCTGAACTGATTCGCGCGCGCGTGTAAGCGCATCGCGAACGACTCTTTCCATTCACCGACAAGGACACGTCATGGCTCAATCGAATGTGTATGACAAGCTGAAGGAACTGGGCATCGAACTGCCCGTAGCAGGCGCACCCGCCGCCGCTTACGTGATGAGCGCGCAAAGCGGCAACACGGTGTATCTGTCCGGACACATCGCGAAGAAGGACGGCAAGGTGTGGGCGGGCAAGCTCGGCGACACGCTGAAGACCGAAGAAGGCAAGGCCGCGGCGCGCTCGATCGCAATCGATCTGCTCGCGACGCTGCACGCGCACGTCGGCGATCTGAACCGCGTGACGCGCATCGTCAAGTTGATGAGCCTCGTCAATTCGACGCTCGATTTCACCGAGCAGCACATCGTGACGAACGGCGCATCGGAGCTGATCGCCGATGTGTTCGGCGAGCGCGGCAAGCATGCGCGCTCGGCATTCGGCGTCGCGCAGATCCCGCTCGGCGCGTGTGTCGAGATCGAGCTGATCGCCGAGGTGCAATAAGCGGCGCGTATCGCATGTATGGGCGCTCGTTGCGAGCGCCTTCATCGCAGCTTCGACGCCGGCACGCCGTCGATGACGTGAACGCGTCATCGACGGCGTGTTTTTTTGTGGCGTCACTGTCGCGCTGGCCGCCCAGTTGAAGTTGTGCCGGCACAACACGCAACCATGCAGAACACCGAACAGGAAACAAACGATGCAAGAGAAAACCGTTCGCTTCAAACAAGTCGACGTGTTCACGTCGGCGCCGTTCAAAGGCAATCCGCTTGCCGTGGTTTTCGATGCGGACGGACTCGACGCCGAACAGATGCAAGCGATCGCGCGCTGGACGAATCTGTCGGAAACGACCTTCCTGTTAAAGCCGACCGACCCGTCGGCGGATTATCGCGTGCGCATCTTCACGACGCGCGGCGAGCTGCCGTTCGCCGGCCATCCGACGCTCGGCACTGCGCACGCGTGGCGCGAGGCCGGCAATCGGCCGATGCAACCGGGACGTATGGTCCAGCAATGCGCTGCGGGCCTGATCGAATTGACGGAAGAAGATAGCCAACGCAACGTGTGGGCTTTCGCCGCGCCGCCCGCACGCGTGACGCCGCTCGCCGAAAGCGAATACCCGGCGCTCGCCCGAGCGTTGCGCAGCGATGCAATCGATTACACGGCGCAGCCCTACGGTGTCGATAACGGCCCGCAATGGCTCGTCGTCCGTATGAATTCTGCCGATGCGTGTCTCGCGCTCGATCCGGATGCCACACTGTTCGAGCGTGTCGCGAAGACGGTCGGCGCGCACGGCATCGCGGCGTACGGCCCGCACGATACGAATGGCCCCGCGACCTTCGAGGTGCGCTGCCTGATGATGGGCGGCGGCCTCGGCATTGGGGAAGACCCTGTGACGGGCAGCGCAAACGCCGCGCTGGCAGGATTGCTCACGCAGCAGAACCGCCGGCCCGGTGCGCAATACACGGTGCGCCAGGGCACGGCGCTAGGCCGCGCGGGCGATGTCTACGTTCGCTACGACGACGCGGCAGGGAAGACGTGGATTGGCGGCGCATCGGTGACGATCGTCGACGGCACTTTCAGGCTGCCATAAACGCAGTAACCGTTCGCGCTACAACCGTTCGCGTTGTTGCCGGAATTGACATTCGCGCGTCATCTGAATTTTCTAAAAATCGGTGTGATAGAAAAGCACAAACACCGATACAAAAAAGCCAATTGCACACACTCGAGGCCATTCATGCAGGCAGCATGAATGGCCTCGTTGCCATAATGGCTGTTGCCGATCCATTCACGCGATTCCTGAAACACCGGACGCTTTCGACTCAATCTTTCAAACGCCCGCCCGGCGCGCCTGTCAGGCCAGCAGAGGCAATGCGCGCATGATTCGTTCGCATGCCCACCGAGCCCAGCGTATACCCGATGCGCGAGGCCTTTCTTAATTATTGGCCATTCAGTAATATCAAAAACGTAACCGTTGACCAACCGGGTGGTCTGGCTCGCCACCACGCCCTGCTTCCCGCAGCAGTTGCGGCATATCAACCCATTCGATGCAGCCGGTTTTAACATTCGCGCAGTCGTTCGCAACGCAAGCACCGAAACGCAAGCACAGCCGCAACGCACAGGGTCACGGTCTATCCGATGAATCAGTTCCGCCTCTCTTCCGCGCGCGACGTCAGGCACCGTCTCGATCCGGCCGGTACGCGCCGGCGTGCGCTGCTCGCGATTCCCGCGCTCGGCGTGCTGGTGCTCGTGCTGCTGTGGACGGTGATCTTCGCGCGCCTGTCGGTTGAGAAGGACACGACGTATCGCGAGGCGATGGCGTCGGCTGCTATTTTGTCGGCGGCGCTCGAACAGCATACGGTGAAGGCCATTCACCAGGTCGATCAGATCACGCGCTTCGTCAAATACGAATTCGAAAAATCGCCGGGCCGTTTCGATCTCACGAGCACGGTCGAAAAAGGCGTCGTGCAAAGCGAAACGCTCGTACAGGTGTCGCTGATCGACGAGCGCGGCAAGCTCATCGCGAACACTTCGGAAACCAATCCGAAGCCGATCGATCTCTCCGACCGCGAGCACTTCAAGGTTCACGAGCACGAGAACGACGATCAGCTCTTCATCAGCAAGCCGGTGCTCGGCCGCGTATCGGGCCATTGGACCTTGCAGATGACGCGCCGCCTGAATCATCCCGACGGCACGTTCGCGGGTGTCGTGGTCGTGTCGGAAGACCCGAGCTATTTCACGACCGACTTCTACAACAACGCGGCCATCGGGCGCGACGGCGTGATCGCCGTGATCTCCGACAGCGGCGCCGTACTCGCGCGCCGCACGGGCAATTCCGAAAGCTCGCCGGGCGTGTTCACGGCGACGGGCGTCTATCCGACTTCGGAGCACGTGTCGGGCACCTACGTCGATTCGATCGACAACGTCACGCGCATCGTGTCGTACCGGCATATCGACGGCTATCCGCTCGGCGTGCTGGTCGGTCTGTCGCAAGCCGAAGAGTTCGCCGACTACAACCACACGCGCAACGTTTATCTGCTGATGGCGAGCTTCATTTCGCTCGCGATGCTCGGCTTCTTCGCGGTCGCCACGGGTCTGATCGGCAAGCTGCTCGGACGCGAGCGCGAGATGACGCATCTCGTCGAGTTCGATCTGCTCACGGGCCTGCGCAACCGCTACTCGACGCTGCAAAGCCTGCGTCACGACGTGGCGCAGCCGATGAACGTCGGCCGCCTGGCAATCCTCTTCATCGACCTCGACAACTTCAAGACCGTCAACGACACGCTCGGCCACAACGCGGGCGACATCGTGCTGCAGATGACGGCCGCGCGTCTCGCCGATGCCGTCGCCGATGCGGGCGCCCTCTCGCGCATCGGCGGCGACGAGTTCGTCGTCGTGCTCAAGGGTGACGATGTCGAGAAGCGCTCGGTGATGCTCGCGGAAGTGATCTCCGACGTGTTCGCGAAGCCTTTCGAAGTGCGCGGCAGTTCGTTCGTGCTGCACGCGAGCATCGGCATCGCGCTCTACTCGGTGGCGAACGAAAGCGAAATCGATCTGCTGAAGAAGGCCGACCTCGCGATGTACAGCGCGAAGGACGCGGGCAAGAACTGCTATCAGTTCTACTCGCCGCATCTGTCGCATCGCGCGGACCATCTGATGAAGTGGGAGCAGCAACTGCGCGTCGCGCTCGCCGACCAGCAGCTGTTCCTCGCGTATCAGCCGAAAATCGATCTGGCGCGCCGCTGCATCACCGGCTTCGAAGCGCTCGTGCGCTGGAACCATCCGCAGCACGGTCTGATTCCCGCGAACGAGTTCATTCCCGTCGCCGAGTCGACGGGCCTCATCGTGCCCATCGGCGATTTCGTGATCCGCACCGCATGCCGACAGCTCGCGCAGTGGCAGCAGCAGGGCTACGACACGCTGTCGCTGGCCGTGAACATTTCGGCCGTGCAGTTCTGGCGCGGCGATCTGTACGAAACGATTTCGCAGGCCATCGAGGAATCGGGCATCAGCGCGCGCCGCCTCGAACTCGAAATCACCGAGACGGCGATGATGGAGTATCCCGATCTCGTCTCCGAAAAAATCTTCGCGTTGAAGCGGCTCGGCGTGCGTATCGCGCTCGACGACTTCGGCACCGGCTATTCGTCGCTGTCGTATCTGAACCGCTTCTCGGTCGACACGCTGAAGGTCGACCGCTCGTTCGTGCAGGCCATTCCCGGCGACCGCAGCGTCTGCGTGATGGTGTCGGCCATCGTCAATCTCGCGCGTTCGCTCGGCCTCACGGTGGTGGTCGAAGGCACGGAGACGGAAGAGCAGATCGCGTGGCTCGCTGCACTCGGACATATCGAGGCGCAGGGCTTTCTGTTTTCGCGGCCCGTGCCCGTCGAGGGCATCCCCGCGCTGCTCGAACGCTTCGGCGTGTGCGGCACGCACGGCATGCGGGTCGCGCACAGCAGCGACGCCGACAGCACCAGCGACGCTTCGAGCACGAGCGACGAGTCGGCCTGAAGAGCAACGCCGCATCGACGCGGCTTCGTTCCCGTCAGCCCATCCGGCGTCATACAGGCACATACACGCAACACATACGGGCAGGACATGAACGTTACCGGCGCGTATCGGGCGGTTTCGCACGAACGCGCATGACATCGGCGCGCCGTCGCGGCCATCGACAACGTGCGCCGCATCAGAAACCAACCCGACAGGTGTTCGCATGCGGCCAGCCCGGCACATGTCGGCGCTAAGCGCGCCAACCGCAGACGAAGCTGCACGAAGCAACGAGCGCGAGCCGCTCTGGACGCTCTTTCGCGTCGTGTTCGGATTGTCCGCGCTATCGTGGGGCGGACTCGCGCTGATGGCGCAGTTGGAGAACCACTACGTCGAGCGCGAAGAGCGCCTGACGCACCTCGCGTTCTCCGATATCGTCGCGCTCGCGTGGATGGTGCCGGGGCCCGTCGGCTGCAATGTCGCGGTCCAGCTCGGCCATGTGCTGCGCGGACGCGCGGGCGCATGGGTCGCGGGCCTCGCGAGCGTTCTGCCCTTCTTCATGCTGATGACGGCATTCGCGATCTTCTACCGCACGCCGATCGTGCGCGAGGTCGCGTCGCAGACGTTGCTCGATCACTTCAGCGTCGTGCTTGCGACGTTGATCGGCGTGACCTGGTACAAGCAGACGCGTGCGCTCGTGCGCGGACGGCTCGAATGGACGGCGGCCGTGCTCGGGTGCATCGCGCTCGTCGGCGCGCATACGCCCGCTGCCTACATCGGCCTGCTGGGCGTGGCGTTCATGTCGGGATGGCTGCGCAGCGGCGCACGCGGCGAGCGCCTCGCGACGACGCTGAGCGCGGGCGACTGGCGTCTCCTGACCGGTTTGGGCGTGCTGCTGCTGATGTTCGCGCTGCCCTTGCCGCATCGCTACGAACTCGCGCTGCTATGGCCGCGTCTCGCGGGCGCGGGACTGACGCTGTTCGGCGGCGGCTTCTCCGCGCTGCCCGTGCTGAAGACGCTGCTGGTCACGCCTACGATCGGCGTCACGGACAATGAATTCACGCTCGCGTTCTCGCTGTCGCCGTTGTCGCCGGGACCGCTCCTGAACGTCGTGCCGTTCTTCGGCTATCTGGTCGAAGGATGGCACGGCGCGTTGATCGCGACGATTGCGCTCTTCGTGCCGTCGGGTTGCCTCGTCGTGCTCGCGCAGCGTCATCTGCATCGACTGAAGACGAACCCGCGCTTCGAGCATGGGATGCGCGTGCTGCGCGCGGTAACGACGGCATTTCTCGCCGTCGCCGTGCTGCGCATCGTGCGCCATGTGCCGCTCGAACCGTCCTATCTCGTGACGGCGTTGTTCTCGGGCCTGTGCTTCGCGAAACTGAAGCTGCCCGTGTATGCAGTGTACGGAACGGTCGCCGTCGTATGCGGCGTGTGGCTGTATATCGGGCACGTGGCCTGACGCGGCGCTTCATCGCCAATGCAAGAAGCGCCGGCCATGTCGTCGTTGCATAGGCGACATGGCCGGCGCTTCTGGCTGAAACGTTCGAGCGCTACGACGGCACGGACGCGATCATCAGAAACCGCGCGACAGCACCGCCACGCCGATCGTCACGATGCCGAGCACCAGGTTCACGATGACGAGCCGCCGCACGGTCGCCACCGCGCGCGCGCCGTCGGGCCACTTCTGCGCCTGCACCGCGCGGCGGATGCGCGGAAACACCGCAAAACGGATATGCCCGAAGATCAGCATCATGATGATGCCGAGGCCGGCCATCGCGTGCAGTTGCCAGGTGGCGTGACCGCCGCCGAACTGAATCAGCAGAAAACCGCCCGACAGCAGAATGACCAGCACGGACACGCCCACCCAGTTGAAGAAGCGGCCGAACACCGATTCCCACAACGGCAGGCGCAATTGCGGCGAGAGATCTTCGAGCGCCGGGCGCAAGCAGAAATGCGCGAACACCATGCCGCCGATCCACACGGCGACGCCCAGCAAATGCAGAAAGAGCGCGACTTCGATCGCCTTGTTCATATTTGTTTTCCTTTCCCGATGATGGCGCGCTGCCGTTATGTCCTGGTCGATAACGTGTCGGCTCCGACATGAGCCAACGACCGCGTTCGACCCGCGACGTTATGCGCAGTTCATTCTCCGCGCTGATTTCTTTTTGTATTGCGCCGTGAGAGACCCCGCTCACGGTTTTCGTCGCGTCGCGCGGCAAAGCACACTGCAATGACGCGCGCCGCAGCGAAGATAGTACGGCCAGACGATCGTGCCGTGCGCGGCGAATGCAGCCTGCACATTCCCGCGCTCACACGGCTTACTCCTTATTCGCCCAGCACCGGACGCAGCGACGTCACCTTCAGCTTCGTATCCGGCGCGCGTCCCTTGCGCGCGCGCTTGCCGACATGCGGCGCGAGCGCCTTGCCCGACAGCTGTTCCTCGGAAGGCTTGTTGCGGTAGATGCCTTGCAGCACGACGCCCGCATCGTTGATCGCGAGCGCCTGCGTCAGCACTTCGTTCGGATCGAGCGCCACCAGCGTCACGCCGCGTCCGCCACCGGACAGCGTCTTCATCTCGTCGAGGCCGAACACCAGCAGACGCCCGCCGCCCGACAGACACGCGACCTGCGTCGCGTCGGGCAGCATCGGCATCGGCACGAGCGGCGTCGCGCCCTCGTCGATCGTCATGAACGCCTTGCCCGCCTTCACGCGGCTCACCATGTCGCCGACCTTCGCGATAAAGCCGAAGCCATTCGACGACGCCAGCAGCAACGCCTGGTCCGCCGACGCCGCGAAGTAATGCATCAGGTGCGTGCCCGATTCGAGTTCGATCAGCGACGTGACGGGAACGCCGTCGCCGCGTCCGCCCGGCAACTGCGCCACGGCCACCGAGTACACGCGGCCCTTGCTGCCCCACGCGATCAGCATGTCGGGCGTGCGGCACTGGAACGCGGCGTAGAGGCCGTCGCCCGCCTTGAACGTGAAGCCGGCGGGGTCGAGCCCATGACCCTTCAGCGCGCGCACCCAGCCCTTCTGCGACACGACGACCGTCACCGGCTCGTCGACGACGCGCGCTTCGAACGTCGCGCGCTTTTCCTGCTGGATCAGCGTGCGGCGATCGTCACCGTATTGCTTCGCGTCCGCTTCGATTTCCTTGATGAGCAGGCGCTTCATCGCCGGTTCGCTGCCGAGCAGCTCTTCGAGCTTCGCCTTTTCGTCGCGCAACTCGGACAGTTCCTTCTCGATCTTGATCTTCTCCAGGCGCGCCAACTGACGCAGCCGGATTTCAAGGATGTCTTCGGCCTGACGATCGGACAGACCGAACGCTTCGATCAGCGCCGCCTTCGGCTCCTCGGATTCGCGGATGATGCGGATGACTTCGTCGATATTCAAAAAGATGATCATCCGGCCTTCGAGGATGTGAATCCGGTCGTTGACCTTGCCCAGACGATGCTGCGAACGGCGCGTGACCGTCGTGAAGCGGAAGCCGACCCACTCGTGCAGCATCCCGGCGATGCCCTTCTGACGCGGACGGCCATCCGCGCCGACCATCACGAGGTTCAGCGTCGCGTTCGATTCGAGGCTCGTGTGCGCGAGCAGCGTGTTGACGAACTCCGTCTGATCGATCGTGCGCGACTTCGGCTCGAACACGAGACGCACGGGCGCATCCTTGCCCGACTCGTCGCGCACGGCATCAAGCAGGCCCAGAAGCGTCTGTTTCGTCTGCAACTGTTCGGGTGTCAGCGACTTCTTGCCGAGCTTGATCTTCGGATTCGTCTGTTCCTCGATCTCTTCGAGCACCTTCTGGCCGGACGTGTTCGGAGGCAGCTCAGTGATGACGAGTTGCCATTGGCCGCGTGCAAGATCTTCGATCTTCCAGCGCGCGCGGACCTTCAGACTGCCGCGGCCCGTCTCATACGCCTGCGAGATTTCCGCTTCGCTCGAAATGATCTGGCCGCCGCCCGGGAAATCCGGACCCGGCACGTGCTGCATCAGCTCGGCGTGCGTGATCTTCGGATGGCGGATCATCGCGACGGCGGCCGCCGCGACTTCGCGCAGATTGTGCGACGGGATTTCCGTCGCGAGACCGACCGCGATGCCCGACGCGCCGTTCAGCAACACGAACGGCAAACGCGCGGGCAACAGCTTCGGCTCTTCGAACGAGCCGTCGTAGTTCGGCATGAAATCGACGGTGCCCTGGTCGATCTCATCGAGCAGCAGTTTCGCGATCGGCGTGAGACGCGCTTCCGTGTAACGCATCGCCGCCGCGCCGTCGCCATCGCGCGAGCCGAAGTTGCCCTGGCCGTCGATCAGCGGATAGCGCATCGAGAAGTCCTGCGCGAGACGCACGAGCGCGTCGTATGCCGACTGGTCGCCGTGCGGGTGATACTTGCCCAGCACGTCGCCGACGACGCGCGCCGACTTGACGGGCTTCGCGTTGTCGCCGAGGCCCATCTCGTTCATCGCGTACAGAATGCGGCGCTGAACCGGCTTCTGGCCATCGCTGACGTCGGGCAGCGCGCGGCCCTTCACCACGCTCACCGCATAGTCGAGATACGCGCGTTCCGCGTAGTTGCCCAGCGTCAGGACATCGCCCTCGGGCGCTGCCGGCTCGGCAAAAAGATCGGGAGTGTTGTCGTCCATCTAGATTCCGTGTCCTTGTTCGGCGGCGCGCGCTCCGTGCTTCACATGCATTTGCTGGCACGAAGCGCAGCGGCGCTCAGATATCCGCTTCGACCTGGTTGCCCTTCTCTTCGAGCCAGCTACGGCGCGACGCCGCTTCGCCCTTGCCCATCAGCATCGTCATGCGCGCGACGGTCGCGTCGAAGTCGAGTTCACCGAGCGCAACGGGCGACAGGCGCCGCGTGTCCGGGTTCATCGTCGTGTCCCATAGCTGCTCGGCGCTCATTTCGCCGAGGCCCTTGAAGCGGCTGATCGTCCATTGCGATTCGCGCACGCCGTCCTTGCGCAGCTTGTCGAGAATCGCTTCGAGTTCGCCTTCGTCGAGCGCGTACAGCTTCTGCGCCGGCTTCTTGCCGCGCGCGGGCGCATCGACGCGGAACAGCGGCGGACGCGCGACGTGTACGTGGCCGCGCTCGATCAGTTGCGGGAAATGCTTGAAGAACAATGTGAGCAGCAGCACCTGAATATGCGAACCGTCGACGTCTGCATCGGACAAGATGCAGATCTTGCCGTAACGCAGATTGGACAGATCGACGGTGTCGTCCGGATTGTGCGGATCGACACCGATCGCCACAGAAATGTCGTGCACTTCGTTGTTGGCGAACAGACGATCGCGCTCGGTTTCCCAGGTGTTCAGCACCTTGCCGCGCAGCGGCAGAATGGCCTGATATTCCTTGTCGCGGCCCATCTTCGCGGAGCCGCCTGCCGAGTCGCCCTCGACGAGGAACAATTCGTTGCGGCCGATTTCCGTCGATTCGCAATCGGTCAGCTTGCCCGGCAGCACGGCGACGCCCGAACTCTTGCGCTTCTCGACTTTCTGGCCCGCGCGCGTGCGCGCCTGCGCCTGCTTGATGACGAGATCGGCGAGCTTCTTGCCGTGCTCGACGTGCTGGTTCAGCCACAGTTCGAGCGCGGGACGCGCGAACGACGACACCAGCTTCACGGCGTCGCGGCTATTCAGGCGTTCCTTGATTTGCCCCTGGAACTGCGGGTCGAGCACCTTGGCCGAGAGCACGAACGACACGCGCGCGAACACGTCTTCCGCGAGCAGCTTCACGCCTTTCGGCTGCAGGTTGTGCAACTCGACAAAGCTCTTCACGGCCTGGAAGAGGCCGTCGCGCAGACCGGCTTCGTGCGTGCCGCCCGCCGGCGTCGGAATCAGATTGACGTAGGACTCGCGCGTGAGCGGCCCTTCTTCGCTCCACGCGACAACCCATGCCGCGCCCTCGCCCTCCGCGAACGTCTCTTCGTTCGAGCGCGAGCTTTCCGCGTAGCGCTCGCCTTCGAAGAGCGGGATCAGCAGGTCGCTGCCCGCCATGCCTTCCATCAGATAGCCGCGCAGGCCGTCTTCGTATTTCCAGCTTTGGCGCTCGCCCGTTTTCTCGTTGACGAGGATGACTTCGACGCCCGGCAGCAGCACGGCTTTCGAGCGCAGCAGGCGTTGCAGTTCGCCGAGCGGCAAGTTAGGCGAGTCGAAGTATTTCGGATCGGCCCACGCGGTCACGCGCGTGCCGGACTTCTTGTCGGTTTTCGCCGCGGTGCGCACCTGCAGCTGCTTGACGACATCGCCGTGCGAGAAGGTGAGTTCGGCGACCTTGCCGTCGCGCCACACGGTGACGTCGAGGCGCGTGGACAGCGCGTTCGTCACCGACACGCCGACGCCGTGCAGACCGCCCGAGAACGTATAGGCGCCGCCTGCGGCCTTGTCGAACTTGCCGCCGGCGTGCAGGCGCGTGAAAACGATCTCGACGACGGGCACGCCTTCTTCCGGATGCATGCCGAACGGAATGCCGCGGCCGTCGTCTTCGACGGACACGGCATGGTCGGCGTGCAGCGTGACGGTGATCTGACGGCCGAAGCCGCCGAGCGCTTCGTCGGACGCGTTGTCGATGACTTCCTGAATGATGTGCAGCGGGTTTTCGGTGCGCGTGTACATGCCGGGCCGCTGCTTGACCGGCTCCAGGCCCTTGAGCACCTTGATCGATGCTTCGCTATACGCGGCGTTAGGCTTTTTCGTTGACATGGCTCGTTCGGGTCCGTCGGTTCATCGTTGTCCACATGTCTTGTGGACATGTGCGTGGACAATGCGTTGAGTTTTCAAAAAAAGCGAAACGAAACAACGGAGTGTGTGCGCTGCGCGACTTGCGAGCAGCAGCGGGTTGGTGTGCCTTTCTGCTTTCCGCGATTTTCCATCGTGCCCGATTGCGGACGATATGCTGGAACGACCGTGGGAAGCAGGTTCGCGGGTATTTTACTGATTTCGATGCGCGGGGCAATTTAGACAGAGGGTATAGGACGGTTGGCAGGAATCTATAGCATTAGGCGCAAGGACAACATATTGGGTATATTCGTGCCAACCAGCTACCTTTACGGGGTGTCGACGTGAAACCTTCAGAAGCCATGCGCGAGCATCGAGCTGCGATCCGAAACATCGTTGCGGACCATCACGCCCGCAACGCACGCGTGTTCGGCTCGGCAGCCACGGGCGAAGATAGCGATGACAGCGATCTGGATCTGCTAGTCGATCCGACGCCAGAGACGACGCTGCTCGATATCGCTCAAATCCAGCTCCGACTCGAGGCTTTACTGGGCGTGGCGGTCGATGTTCTTACGCCGTTGGCGCTGCCGGAGTCATTTCGTGCCGAGGTCATCAACGAGGCGGTGCCAGTGTGAAGAAGAGCGAACTGCGACTCCGAGATTATCTGGATCACATGCTGGAAGCGATCACGTGGATCGAGCGTTATACGCAGGGAATGTCTGAAGAGCGCTTCCGCGACGAACGCCTGGTACTGGATGCAGCGATTCGCAATCTTGAGGTGATCGGCGAAGCTGCGCATAACATCGAACTCAATCATCCAGATTTCGCAACCCAGCACGCGAGTATTCCATGGGGAGCGATGTATGCGATGCGTAACCGCATTTCTCACGGGTATTTCTCGGTTGATTCGGGAGTAGTCTGGCAAACGATCACCCGAAGTCTTCCCGCTTTAAAACAGAAGATCGCGGAAATTCGCGAGCAGACGCCGTAACGTCTGCTCCACGCGCACGCCTTACTTCCCCTTGCTCTCCAGCTCATCCCATCTTTCGATCGCGACAAGCAGTTCGTCTTCGATCGCCGCGTAGCGCTCCGTCAGCCGCGCGCCTTCCTGTGCGTCCTTCACGAAGATCGAGCCATCCTCGATTTGCGCGGCAATCGTCTTCTGTTCCGCTTCGAGCGCCGCGATCCGGTCGGGCAAGGCTTCCAGCTCGCGTTGTTCCTTGAACGAAAGCTTCACCGTGCGCTGCGCGTTGCGGCCCGCCGCGCTTTCCTTCGGCGCGGCCTCCTTCGGCGGCTCCTTGGGCGCGTCCTGCTGCGCGATCCGCCCGGAACGCTCGCTCTGGATCTGCCAGTCGGTGAAGCCGCCGACGTATTCGCGCCACCTGCCCTCGCCTTCCGACGCGATCACCGACGTCACGACGTTGTCCAGAAACGCGCGGTCGTGACTGACCAGCAGCACGGTGCCTTCGTAGTCGGTCAGCAGTTCTTCGAGCAATTCAAGTGTCGGGATGTCGAGGTCGTTGGTCGGCTCGTCGAGCACCAGCACGTTCGCGGGACGCGCGAAGAGACGCGCGAGCAGCAGCCGGTTGCGCTCGCCGCCCGACAGCGACTTCACCGGCGAACGCGCGCGTTCCGGCGCGAACAGGAAGTCGCCCAGATAGCTCATCACATGCTTTTTCTGGCCGTTGATCTCGACCCAGTCGCTACCCGGGCTGATCGTATCGGCGAGACTCTTTTCGGGGTCGAGCTGCGCGCGCATCTGGTCGAAGTACGCGACCTGCAGGTTCGTGCCGACGCGCACCTTGCCTTCTTCAGGCTGCAGTTCGCCGAGAATCAGCTTCAGCAGCGTCGTCTTGCCCGCGCCGTTCGGACCGACGAAGCCGATCTTGTCGCCGCGCATGACCGTCGTCGAGAAGCGGTCGACCACCGTGCGCGCGCCGTAGCGCTTCGTCACGTCCGTGAGTTCGGCGACGATCTTGCCGGACTTTTCGCCCTGCCCGACGTCGAGCTTCACGTTGCCCTGCACGTTGCGGCGCTCCGCCTGGTCCTTGCGCATCTGCACGAGCCGCGCGATGCGGCCGACGCTTCGCGTGCGCCGCGCCTCCACGCCCTTGCGTATCCACACTTCTTCCTGGGCAAGCAGCTTATCGAATTTCTCGTTTTCGACCCGCTCGACTTCGAGCTGCTGCGCCTTGCGCGTCTGATACGCGGAGAAATTGCCCGGATACGACAGCAAACGCCCGCGATCCAGCTCGACGATGCGCGTCGCGACGCGATCGAGAAACGCGCGGTCGTGCGTGATGAACAGCAGGCCCGCGCGCTGCGCGATGAGCAGTTCTTCGAGCCAGCGAATGCCGTCGAAATCCAGGTGATTGGTCGGTTCGTCGAGCAGCAGCACATCCGGCTGCACGACGAGCGCGCGGGCCAGCGCGACGCGCTTTTGCATGCCGCCCGACAGCGCGCCGACGCGCGCGTCGCCGTCGAGACCGATCTGCGCGAGCGTCGTGGCGACGCGCGTGCGCCAGTTCCACGCGTCCGTTGCATCCAATGACGACTGCAGCGCGTTCATCCGCGCGAGCAGCGCGTCGTGCTGCGCGCCTTCCTGCGTTTCCGCGAGTTCGTGCGCGACCGCGTTGTATTCGTCGAGCAGTGCGCTCGCGTGCGTGAGGCCCGCCGCGACCGTGTCGAACACCGATACATCGGCGTCGAACTCCGGTTCCTGCGGCACATAGACCGTCACGAGATCTTGCTGGCGCGTGATCAGGCCGTCGTCCGGCCTGGCCAGCTCGGCGACGATCTTCAGCAGCGACGACTTGCCCGCGCCGTTACGGCCGATCAGCCCGACGCGCTCGCCGGCTTCGAGTGAGAAATCCGCGTGATCGAGCAGCGCGACGTGGCCGAACGCCAGTTGCGCGCCCGTAATGGTGTAAAGCGACATGGAAAAATGAAGAAACCAGCGATGAGTCGGAAGCGCTCATTGTACCGGTCGATGGCGCGGACACTGACGCGATACGGCCCGGCACGATGGCATAGGACGAATGACATGGGCGTCGGCTGCGGCAATGCAAGGACCGCGAAGCCCGCGTTTCGCTGGAAGGAGCGAAAGGCGCTAAAGGCTCGAGAAGCGTGAAACGCTGAAAAGGCGCGAAAGCAGCGGCAGATCGCGAGCGCCAGCCCCAGGCCCGCGTCGCGAATGCGAACGCTGCATTCGCGCCGACGCTTACTTCACGTGAATCGTGATGGTCTTGCTCATCTCCGGACCGTACGAACGATGCGCGCCGTCGCCGAAATCGAGCGTCAGCGTGTGCTCGCCCGGCGGCAGCGTGATTTCCGTTTCCGTCTGGCCCTTGCCGAAATGGACCGACTTGTCGTTGGCGGGAATGACCTCGCCCTTCGGCAGCGGCTGGCCGTCGACGATCAGATGGTGGTGCCCTGTGCCCTCCGTCATCGTGCCGGCGGGCGCGACCTTCATGCCGTCGACGGCAAATTTCACGTGGACGGGATTGTTCACGGTCGCGCCGTCCTTCGGCTCGACGAAGGAGACGCCTGCAGCATGCGCCACGCCCGACACGACCAGCATGCCCGCGCACGCTGCGCCGGCCAGCCATCTGTTGTTCAGCATCGTTTTTCCTCCTTGTTGAAAGTGAATCGAGAGACGCAAGGCGCGCCGACGGGCGCCCGCCGTGCAACGCGGCGCCGCTATCGAAGCATAGTCATTCGCACCGCTTCGCACGCGATCCCGGATCGTCCGCCGCGTGCGCCTTCGCGTTGATTTAGAACGATAAACGGATCGGGAGGCTCAAGCCTTCCGGCGAATTCCGGTAATATTGCGAGTCGCCGCCGGAGGCCCAATAAAGGGGCAGAGCTGTGCGGATATTGCGTTGAATCGATGAAGAGTGTGTGTCGTGAGTGAAGTGATCGAATATAAGAGCTGGGTCTGCCTGATTTGCGGCTGGATCTACAACGAGGAAGAAGGTTTGCCCGAAGAAGGCATTGCAGCCGGTACGCGCTTTGCCGACATCCCGGATGATTGGCGCTGCCCGCTGTGCGACGTCGGCAAGGCGGAATTCGCAGTCGTCGAGTTCTGAGCGGGGCGACGGGCGTCGATATCGCGCCGATGCGGCGCTGATCGGCGGACGCCCCGGCCAGTCTCCGAACCGCTCCGTCGTGCGTTATACTCTGCGCTCGTCGGCGGCTCCTCCCCGTAGTTCAATGGATAGAACGAGTGCCTCCTAAGCGCTAGATACAGGTTCGATTCCTGTCGGGGGGACCAGGACATACCCTATAAAACTGGTCTCCGCCTTGCTGGACAAGGCTCTCAGGTCTCTGGCGGTCCCTGAAACGTACCACAAAGTGTACCTACAGGCGACCACACCATGGCCATCGTTTATCTTTCTCCGATCATGTCTGCCCGCATCAAGCATCTCTGGGAACGGTCCAAGACAGGCCCTTTCTGGACGAAGCGCAGAGTGCCGCTCGATCTGGTTGAGAGGGTCGGTAAGACCGAGATCACAATAGGTCTCAAGACTCGGGACCTCAGGGTAGCGGCGCGTCTCATCGCCAAGCACGTTGCCGAACAAGACCGCATGTGGGCTGAACTCCGCAATCCCACCCGCCAAGGCTCTATTGAAGAGGCTCGGCGACTGCTCGCGACGTACGGCATTGACCCCGCAGCCCCGCAGGACTCCCATGAGGGCGCAAGGTGGGCTTTCGAAGACCTTTTGGACGCCAACCTCCCCGAGCATCTTAGGGAGGCTGATTCAGCCACTCCGCAGGAATTAGACCGCCACCTGTCGCCGACCCACCGCGCCGCCCTTCAGGCTTACCAAGGGCGTCTGGAGCATCTGGCCTCGGATTGCATGCGGGAATACGTCGAGCTTCGCACCGACGATCATCAATCGGCCAAGTCAGCAAAGATACCCTTCGAATATCTGATCAAGCTGATAGGCGACAAGGCATTGAGCAAGTACAGGCGTGCGGACGTTCGCAAGTTTGTAGACCATTTGCTGGCGGGCGACCATTCACCCACGGGTAAGGCGATAGCGACAACCACGATAGAGCGCTACATAACCACGCTAAGAGCAGCGTTCGCCCGCTCGATCCGCGAACACGAACTAGGCATTACGAACGTATGGGCGGGGGCCATCGAGTTCCCCAAGGGTGCAAAGGGAGCCACGAAGCGGGACTCGTTTTCGGTCGATCACTACCACGCCTTATTCGGGGCCGTGGGTGCGCTCGATCAGACCGACGACCTCCGCTGCATACCGGTACTGTTGGCTGAGACCGGGGCGCGGCTGGCTGAGATTGTTGGTCTCCGCGCCGCCGACTGCCACCCTCGGGCCTCGGTGCCATATGTCCACATCCAGGAGCACGACTCGCGCTCGATCAAGACCGCGCATAGTGACCGCAAGGTCCCGCTGACGCCTCGGGGTCTCCAGGCGATTGAACGGGCGCTCGGTCTGTCCAAGGGCAGTGCGTACCTGTTCCCACGCTATACCAACGAGACGGGCTGCAACGCGACCGCCGCCAGTGCTGCGCTCAATGGTTGGCTCCGCGCTCGCGGTATCGACCGAACGTGCCACAGCATGCGCCACGGGATGCGAGACCTCCTCAGGGCGGCTGCAGCGCCTCAGGATGTCGTCGAACAGATACAGGGCTGGGGAAAAGAGAGCCAGTCAAGCAAGTACGGGACTGGACATTCGCTCGGTGACCTGGCGGGTTGGTTGGGGAAAGCTACGGCACCGCTAGGCGGCTAGAACCCCGCTCCCACGGCTGCGAACATCGCCGACAGGTACTGGCGCTCGGCGGCGTGGGTCTGGAAGATCTCCAGGTGCTCCTCGGCTCGCTCCGCAATCATCTCGTCGATGTCGCCGACTAGCGCCTCCTGTAGACCACGGTCCTCGACCAGTGCCCGTGCGACCTCCTCCGCTTGCTCGGTGTAGCGTCCGACCGCGATTCCAAACGCCCGGGCTTTCGCGCGGGAACTCAGGGGGCCGAAAGCGGCGAGCATTTTCTCGACAAACTGGCGGGCCAAACGCTCCTCGGCACTTTCGTGCTCCTCCTCGTCCCGCGCCCACGCGCCGCCGCTCCACTTCTCAGGTACCGGCGTGCCCTCGTCCTTGCAGCGTCGAATGAATCTCTCCATGCTCCGCGCAAGGCGTGGCGAGCGGTCGGAAGCTTCGGCGCACTCTTCGTGCGTCCACTGCTTGCCGGTGGCGTCGTGTACTGGTCGCACGAGAATGAGTTGATACAGGTACTGTGACTTCTCTTGGTGCGTCCATTCGAGCTTCTTCTTGGAGTTCTCCTTGCGCCCTGCGGCGACCCGGGCTTGCGAGAGTGTGCCTGTCCAGACTCGCACCGGAATTTGCTCGCGGAGTCGTCGGGCGTAGGCGGCCCTCCGGTGCGTACCGTCGATGACGACGAAGCGGTTTGCGCTGATCGGCAGTACATCCACGCGGTCCAGTTCGCCTTCCTTGTCGAGACGCTCTGCCAACTTCATCACGTGGTCGTTATTCGTGACTCCGTTTTTCGACTTGGTGTGCAGGTCACGCACCTGGAATACCTGGGGGCACACAAGGAGTTTCTTGAGGGGGATAGAGAACTCGACAAAATCGGGATTTTTCCACTCGATTTGCAAATTTTGGAGGTCGATTTCGGTCCACTCATGTGGCTTCCGAGCCTTATCTGACAAGGCTTTGGTCATGTTTGTTCCTTTCGTTTTTGGGTAGGTGAGAATAGGCAATTGCCGGTACAAGGGTGTGCCAAAGGTGGCGGTTTGGTGGGTCTCAGTCTCAGGCTCAGGCTGCGGCTTGTCGCTGCTCTGCAATCTGGGTCTGCAGCGTACGCACGGCCTCGGCTCGGTCCATGCCGTACCGGCAGACCAACAACTGGACGAGAGACCATTCCTGCTCGGTCAACTCGGGATCACAAGCGCCCCCGGGGAACGCGTTGGCGGGTCTCTGGTCGCGGAAGTTGTCAGGGTCGAAGTAGCTCGCCTTCATTCTGTTGAGGCGCTGCGGGACCGGGGCCAAATTGATGAGGGTATGAAGTCCGCTGGCTACGTGGGTGCCGTGAAAGTCCTTCGCGACCGCTGGGGTACGGTGATCGACTTGATGCCCCTCGGGGCACTCTGCGTATATCTTGCGCATCTCTTCGCGCTCGGTGGCGTAGTTTGCGGGCATGGTGCCTCCGGTCGTCTCCATCCACTTCCATGCTGCTGTGGCCTCGCGTCGCTGTCCTCTATAGTTACCACTAGTGATGCGGAGGCTTCGAACGTAAGCGTTGTGTGCCTCTCGTGCCTCGGGGTCGCTTTGGAGACGCTGCGTCCTACAGGCATGCGCTTCTGCCGTGCATGCTACGCATTGCCCTTTGCTCGCATAGTGTTCGGTCTCGCCGTGCTTCTTGCAGGTAGCCGTGAATCGGTCTTCGCCGCGCTCACGTGCTGCGGCTGCGGCTGCTTTCTTCGTCATTTTCATACTCGGTCTCATTGGTCAATCATTCGTTGGTGGTGATCTCTGTCTTCGCGGCCTTCGTGCGCAGCTTTGCGGCTCGCTGGGCCTCTGCGATACAGCGTCTGCACGTGCCGCTACCTGCGGTGCTAAAGGGCGTCATGCCGTGCTTGGGGCACTTCCAGTAGAACGACTTCAGACCGGCGGCGCGGGCTGTCTCACGTGCTTTGGTCTTCATGCCCTGCTTGGCACGCGTGGTGGGATAGGCGATCAGGCGGTCTTCGGGTTTCTTAGGTGCGGTCATGGGTAGGTCTTGGGTTAAAAATAACGGTAGGATCCCTGACTGGGAGTCCTAGGTGTCTGATTGATGCGGCGATGCCAAGCTCCGCGAGGAGTCAGCCTTGCGGCTTCCGTATGGGACCTAAAACGGGGCTGGCGGGGTTTGGCTAAGGGGGTAGTGGCCTGAGGTGGCCGGAAAGGCTAAAACGTGGTGCTGCGGAAAGCTGCGGGGGTGCTGCGGAGTCCGGTCGGCATTTACAGGACCTGAGGGGACCTGCTTCGTCTCACCGGTAGATTAAATGCGGTACGGGGACGCCGTTCTTTCGTACGTGGCGACTAATTCGCCGTGGTGGCTTGCTGCCGGTCTCTTCTTACGTACGACCTAAATACAAAAGGGCCCCGTAGGGTCATCCACGGGCTGGTCTTCTCCGAAGGGGTCGACCAACTCGTCCCGAGGCTTCTCTTCACCAGTGGTGACTTATTCTCAAACTATCAACATGATTCGTCGATAGTGATGTTTCGCCGCTTCTCTTTCTTACGGACGTACTAATTCGCCGCCCGCTCTCTTTTCGTAAGTGTCGACTTTTGGCGCGTCCCGTGCCCCAAGGGTTCTAATGGGATCTCGGGGTCTTCTTACGATGGTGTCGATTATTTTCTGGCGGGCTCTTCTTTCTATAGTGAGGGGGTAAATCGCTCGCCATACCCGTTGGGGCCTCGGGGGGACGTCGTGGGAATCCTAGACAGCGTCAAGCAGCACGGCCGGTCAGCGACAACTATTTTGGCCGGTCAACGGGTGTAGTTGTCGATGGCTAATTCATAGTTGTCGCGCCTCCATCGTAATTGTCGTCGGGTAATTGTCGCC
>NZ_JAYMRZ010000019.1:0-169884 GCF_038900715.1 Paraburkholderia phymatum
GGATGATCCTCAGGAAGCTGAAGCTTTTTTACGCCCTCGTCCTCATCGCCTTGCTAAACCATATCGTCGCCGCCGTGCCAACAGCATGAGTTGAGTGGCCGACTAAGCGAATTGTTCAGGGCCGACTTAATAGTGCCTTGAGCTCAACTTTTTGCTCAGCAGTCAGCCACTTTGCATTATCTGCCGAGTCGTCGAGGTAAAATATCGAAATAATGCCGAGAATAATGCATGGAATGCCCTCTATCATGAACATCCACTGCCACCCGCGCAAACCGTGCAGGTCGTTGAGGAAATGAATGATAGCTCCGGACATTAGCCCGCCAATGATGCCGGAAAATGCCGCGGTAACATAAAACCATGAAATGACGCGCGCCCGATAAGTTTCCGGGAACCAACGCGAAAGATAATAAACAAGTCCGGGGAAGAAGCCCGCTTCAAAAGCGCCGAGCAAGAAGCGCATGATGTAAAAATGCTCGGGCGTTCTGATTAGCATAGTCAACGCCGACGTTGCTCCCCAGCAGATCATTATTCTCGAAAACGTCTTGCGGGCGCCGATTCTTTCGAGGTAGATGTTGCTTGGAACTTCAAAAAGCACATAACCAATAAAAAATATGCCAGCACCAAGCCCGTAGACTGCATCTCCAAATCCAAGATCCTGTTTTATTTGCAGCTGCGCGAAGCCGATATTCACCCGGTCGATGAACGCCATTAGCCAGCAGAGCAGCAGGAAGGGGATGATTCGCTGCGTCACCAGCCTCAGCAGGGGCGTCGGGCGCTCGTGTGGGGTGCCACGCTTCATAGGGGTATTCAACGTTGTCTCCTTAAGGGGCCCGGTGGATGGGGCAAAGCCATCCTGCGGCGCGGCGCTAGGCGGCGTCGTAAGTATCAAATATAGATACTATTAAACGTATACGTAAGAACCCTCATCCACGACCCATTGCCCTTCAAGCCTCCGCCAGTGGAGAACGACCGGCAATCGCGTGGTATCCCGCGCTTTTTGGCGAAATGGATCCGCTTCTATAGTGCGTCAGGATTTGGATCGGGCATGGAGCCCACAATCGCGGACGCCCGCGTTGCACTCGTAGTATCAAAAATTGATCTTTTTATTGACGTCCGCGTGACCTGGCTGGATCATGTGGTGGTGCAGCGCTCCTTGGTCCGTGTCCGGGCTTGCCGGGAAAGGAACCTGTTAAAATGGCGCGATTAATTCCGGTGCGGTTACCGACCCGTCGGGAGGATCGCTGGTACACCCAGGCGCACAATAATCAAACCCAATATCTTTATGAGTAAATTCGGCCGTATGATAGATGTACTTGATCTCTATTCCGATCAGGTTACTTTGTTGACTGCCGAAGAGGTTTCTGAGCGTTTGGGCGTTTCGCGCCCCACTGCATTTCGGTATATGCGAGAATTGACTGCGGCTGGATTTCTTGCGAATTATTCCGGGCGATACACACTTGGCGCGCGGATAATCATGCTTGATTACAAGATTCGGGAGTCAGATCCTGTATTGCGCGAAGCGCGAGCGGTAATGACCGGCTTATCGACGGAGACTGCGTGTGATTCGATCCTGTGCCGTATGTACAACGATGAGATTATCCATATCCATCACGAGCCGGGGCACGCAGAACAGCCTCCAACAGTTATCGGGCGGGGGAGAACGATCCCGTTGTTTCGCGGTGCGGCTGGCAAGGTCATGCTCGCATTTCTTCCATCGGCAAGGTTGAAGAGAATCTATGAGCGCAACCAGGCCAATCCGGACCTGGACGCTATTGGTCATGACTGGCCCACTGTCAAAGCCCATTTTGCGAAAATTCGCCAGGTAGGCTTTTATATTTCAATCGGAGAGCTTGATAGCGGTACCTTGGGAATCGCTGCGCCGATTTATCTGCCAACGATAGGCCCGCTCGGCGTGATATCGCTTGTACTTTCACGAGATAGACTGTCAATCCTTAACGAGGGCGGCCTGGCTACCCTGTTAAAAGCTAGAACGAAGGAACTAGCGGAGCGCTTGAGTAACTTGGCCGCGCATCCTCCGAGTACAGTCGACCAGCGGGAGACTTAGTCGCGAGTCCGCGGCCGGTACATTCCTCCGCACGGCATTGTCACGTTGCTGAGCTGGTCGCGTAACATATCGTGATGAAAAAGACGAAATCGCTCTACCACGGCCATCGCTTCCCCGCGACGGTCATCAGTTGCGCGGTACGCTGGTATTTCAGGTTCCAGCTCAGTCTGCGCGATATCGAGGAGCTGCTGTTCGAGCGTGGCGTGGTCGTCAGCCATGAATCGATCCGGCGATGGATAGACAAGTTTGGGGCTGGTTTCGCGCATCGTGCGAAGGCTGCCCGTCGCCAGCTGGGCAGCACTTGGCATCTCGATGAGGTGTTCGTGTCATTGCGCGGTGAACCTTATGTGCTGTGGCGTGCCGTCGACCAGCACGGCATCGAGCTCGACATCCTGCTACAGAAGCGGCGCGACAAGGCCGCCGCGAAACGTTTCTTCAAACGTGTACTGGCGGCCTGTCCCGAGGTGCCGAAGAAGATCGTCACTGACCAGTTGCGCAGTTACCCCGCAGCAAAGGCCGAAATCCCGGAACTGGCGAACGTGAAGCATGTGTTCGTCAAGGCCGCTGCCCGCGTCAACAACCGTGCAGAAAACAGCCATCAACCCACGCGTGAACGCGAGCGACGTATGCGTGGTTTCTGCCTGCCTGGACGCACGCAGGCGTTCCTGTCGTGTTTCGGTCCGATCCGGCAACACTTCGCGCTTAAGCGTCATCTGCTGCGCGCTTCGCTTTATCGAAAGCAGCTAGCGACCCGGTTCGAAGCCTGGCGGCTTTTCACCGGTCTCACCCAAAATCCGTCTGCTGTTTTCTGAGCGATTGTTTCGCCTGCACACGATTCGTCCGGTGATCGGCAACGTGACAAAGCCCGATGAATCACTCTCGAGAGCGGTTCATAACGGATACGTCCGCCACCCTTTATACGCTGGCGTAACCTTTGATATTTAGAGGGCGCAATGGTCAGAGGCGGGCGCCGCCCGTCGCGTCGATCACCTGTCCCGTAGTCCAGCGTGCCTCACTCGAGGCCAGGAAGGTGATGACGTCAGCCACGTCGTCAGGTCGACCCACGCGCGAGAATACCGACATGGCCTCCGCGCCGGCACGCGCCTCTGGTACGGTTAACCACGCCGCATTCATGTCAGTGTCCGTCACACCTGGCATGACCGTATTAACCGTGATGCCGCGACGGCCGAACTCAGGGGCAAGCGCCAACGTGAGGGTCTCAATGGCACCTTTCGATGCGGCGTACGCGGGATGCGTCGGAGCGGCGACACGCGTAAAGCCCGTCGACACGTTGATAATTCGTCCATTGTCGCGGATGTGATCGGAAACAGCCTGGATCAGAAAGAACGGCGCCTTAAAGTTGACCGTCAGGATCTCATCGAAGGCGGCCTCACTGGTCTGAGACAAGGGAATCGCCGGTGCCACGCCAGCGTTGTTGACTAGAATGTCAAGCCGAGGCTCGCCCGTGGCAGCAATCGCGGCTGCCTTGAACTGCTCCCAGATACTGTCCGTTGCTTCCTTCCCGCGACTCAAGTCCGCTTTGATGGCGACGGCTTTTGATCCGAGGGCCTCGATCTCGCGGACGGTGGCGTGAGCAGCATCCGCGTTGCTGCCGTAGTGGACGCCGATGAGTGCGGCTCCTTCTCTCGCAAAAGCCAGTGCCACAGCACGGCCTATACCACGCGAGCTTCCCGTTATGATGGCCGCCTTGCTTGAAAGTTTTCCAGACATCAACCACTCCTTTTTGACTGAATTGAATAGTGATCGTTATATTAATAATCCTGTAAATACGCTGTCAATGTTTTTTATAGTAATCGATACAAAATGAGCCAACCCACCCGAAAACGTGGCAGACCGAGGTTGCTGGAGCGCGATGTGGGGCTTGATGTCGCCGCGCGGCTATTCTGGGAGCATGGATATGAGGGAACCTCGATAGCCGACCTGACCCAGGCCATGGGTATTCCGCCGCCGTCCCTCTACGCAACGTTCGGCTCGAAGGAGGAGCTTTACAGACAGGCGGTCGACCATATCAGCGAGCGTGAGAACAAGCAGTGGCTGGAAGCGCTGCAAGGAAAGATGCCGGCCTACGATGCGATAGCGTTCTACTTGCACGACGCCGCGGCACGATTTACCGACCCGGGAAGGCCACGCGGCTGCATGATTTCGAATGCTGTTCTTCAACATGCCGAAAAGAGCGAGTCCATCGCCCAGACGGTCGCCGAGCGGCGGGATGTTTGGTTCCAGGCCGTCAAGGCACGCTTCGACCGTGCCGTCGCCGAGGGTGAGCTTGCCACTGAGACCGACACCGAAGCTCTCGCCCGCTTTTACGGGGCGGTTGTGCAAGGCATGTCGGCGCAAGCCTGTGACGGGGCTTGCAGGGCAATATTGAAGCGGCTGGCTGATATTGCGCTGTCGGCATGGCCTTCACCTCAAGCTCATCGCCAGGACCCGGTTCTGTGAGTGCATTGGTTTTCAGCAAGCACGACACCTGTACCGGTCGTGTCGCATTAGCGCGGGGGCGCTAGAATGCGCGTCCGGTGAAACGGCGCTGACCCCATGATGAAGGAGGCACCTACGTCGAGAACGGCACTCTCGCTTGGAATTGTGAAGGTTCTGAAGCGACTGCACTATTGAACTCGATGTTATGTGGCCTATGGGCCGACCCTGCAAAATCTCGAGGACGCGTCGTTTACTCATTTGAACGCATGGGTGGGGTTCTTATGCATGTGCATGCGGGCGATGACATTTGCCACGCCCGCTAACCAGCTCGCTGTTTTGACGCGAGGTTAGGCGTTTGCCTGTTTCGGCCGCCACCGATTACCTCCCTCTGGTCACGTCAGCGCACGCCACAGCATGCACATGCTCTTGTCCGATTGTGTAAAGGCGACGGTACAGTTGTCCGGAAAATCAGACGTGCTGACCTCCGTTGATGTGAATCTCGGTGCCGGTGATGTACGACGAAGCAGCCCCACAAAGGAAGTGGATCGTCTCGGCCACCTCACGAGGGTCGCCCAGACGATGAAGCGGAATCTCATTGTTGACTATCTCTTCGGTACCTGGTGACAGAATTGAGGTATCAATCTCGCCGGGAGCAATCGCATTGACACGTATGCCGTCCGGCCCAAATTCGTGAGCCATCTCCCGCGTCAGGGCGAAAAGTGCTGCTTTGGACGCCGCATAAGCGGTACCTGCAAATGGATGAACCTTGAAACCGGCAATAGAGGTGACGTTGACAATTGCGCCCTTAGCACGTGCAAGTTCAGGAAAAAGAGCCTTGGCGAGCAAGGCGTTGGAGATGAGATTAACGTTGAGGACGGTCGACCACGTGTGGATGTCGCTCTTGAGGACGCCAAGTCGCGTTCGGTTCTTGCCTTTCGGTGAGATTCCTGCATTGTTAACGAGCGCGTGCAGTTTGCCGTGCGGAAGTCGCCGCCGCACCTCTTTGGCAATCTCCTCGACGGAATGCAGATCGGCAAGGTCTGCCTGGATATGCGAGTCCCGCGCGGCCGGCCACTTGCAGTCTTCGGAGAAGGGCTGCCGCGAAACAGTGAAAACCTTCCAGCTGTGCTTCTGGAACAGTTTTACGGTCGCATGTCCGATGCCGCGACTGGCACCGGTAAGCAACATATAGCGGGTTGACTCTTCCGTGTGTGGCGATCCGGAAAGCTGACTGATTGATGCGGGTGTCAGGTTCATATTTAGCCGGCGATAGAGCCGTCCTTAAGGCGTTGGGCCCTACTACGCAGCCACTCGGTTCAGGGCGCCAGCGAGATGTTCGACGCGCCGGCAGGGGGAATCTTTGACTTTCGTGCATTCAGTCGTTTTCCCCCGGAGCTGCGCAAATGGTTTTTCGACGCCATCGCTGCTTTATGCCGTTCTCCCGCTACAAGAGGGAGGCAATCTGAACAGAGACCTCAGTGCGTCGCTTCTGCCAGAAGTAGCGCAGCCAGGTCCTCTGGACGATCCAGCATGATGGAGTGTCCACACGGAATATCGTGGACCTTCCATCGGGGGGCGTTCTTCAATCGGGCATACGTCTCGACAAACCAATCTCCTCCGTTATCGCTCGCGAATACATAGGTGCGCTTAGCAACGGGTGCCGAATCCACTCCTGCCCGAACGCCTTGAACGAACGTGGCCAGCGGCTGCGGCCCCGACATCCTGTCGACCCAGGCGGCGTCTGCTTCATTCACATTAAACAAGGCTGCTGGAATAGGCGGAATCATTCCGTCGGATTGGCCCGCCTGCGCAAGGAAAGCCAGCGCGGTCTCGGCGCCAGTAATATCGACAAGTGACTGCCTATCGGCTGGCGCATAGGCGTCGAGATAGAAAAGCGTGCGGATGCGCTCCCCGATTTCATGCGCTACGCCAGTTATGACCAGGCCGCCATACGAGTGACCGCACAAGATTGCGTCGGTGATGTCCTCGTACTTGAAGACGTTGACAACGTCCTGAATGTGCGTGTCCAGGTTGATCGCCCGGTCAGCCAGGTGGGAGCGTTCTCCGAGGCCGGTCAGCGTGGGAGTGTAGACATCATGTCCCGCCTCTCGAAGCTTGCGGGCGACTCTTGCGTACACCCAGCCGCCCTGAAAAGCACCATGAACTAGAACGAATTTCGCCATGACTATTTGTTCCTTCAGTTTGCGGTAACAATGTGTGGCGCCGTCGCGAGCGATTCACTGCGCCCGTCTCCAGTGCGGAGCCGGGTGGAGATCGGCCACTGGCTGAGCGCGACTCCCAAAACGCAGATAATGGCGCCTAAAATCAGCGTAGGAGTAATGGATTCATGCCTCAAGGCGACGCCAGCGCCAATCGCGAAAAATGATTGAAGCAAGGCGTAGGGGGCAATTCGAGCCATCGAGCTTCCATTGATAAATAAACCAATCAGTCCAGAAATAGATGCGCGGAAACGCGTCGCACCCCAACGTCAGCAGCAGTCAAGCTGCCAGGCTGCTAATGAGTGTCTGCACGGCATCCTTTGCCCTGTCAGGTTCGATTCCCGTCTTGCGAACGACACGGAGTCCTTCGAGAAAGCAAACGAGCACGTGAGCCGCCGCCGCAGGGTTCACCTTCCTGACCAGATCGCCCTCTTTCTGGGCGCGCTTCAAGGCTTTGACCAACCGGACCTCCATTGCCTTAAAAAAATAAGCGATCCGGTTCGAAACCTCCTGATCATGCGCCGCCAATTCCATAGCTGTTGCCACAACCAGGCAGCCGCGCTTGCCGGCAGCACCATTGGTACGCGCGACATAGCCGTCCATACACGCCTTTAGCCCCGCCAGGGCTTTCTGCCCTGAGGCAAGCTCATCGTCGAGGCGCCTGAGCGCCTGAACGATGTAGTGATCGAGGGCGAGCAAGAAAAGGCCGTGTTTGTCGCCAAAGGCTGCGTACAGACTCCCTCGGGAGAGCCCGGTCGCTTGCATAAGGTCCGGCAGAGACGTGGCTTGATAGCCCCGCGTCCAGAAGACCTGCATTGCACGCTCGATAGTGTGGTCGAGGTCGAACTCGCGGGGACGTCCTCGCTGCCGGTCGGCGATGGTGTTCATGTTAGGCATTGTCGATTTATAAACCGCGCAGTCCAGAAAAGTCAATGAAGATTTGCAAAGCTCATCTGCACGAGCACGAACGAGGCTCTACAGTGGTTCCCCGTCCCACGCGGTAATGCCGCTGGTCATGAAAAAGCCCACTTATCCGTAGAACGCGTCACGGCGCACATGCCTCCGCGGCACGAATCATTGCCCGCAGGCTCGTCTGCACATCGGCGTCAGTGGTGGCCCAACTGGAGACGCTGATTCGCATGGCGACGCGGCCCTGCCATACTGTGCCGCCACACCAGCAAATCCCATCGGCCTGAAGACGGCTAATCACCGCACGCGTCATCTCCGGGGTACCAAATGAGACGAGCACCTGGTTGAGTGCGACATGATTCAGGACTTCAAAGCCGCTGGTCTCGAGACCTTGGGCGAAAATTCTGGCATAGCGGCAAGTGCGTTCGACTAGCCCCGCAACGCCGTCCCTGCCCAGGTTAAGAAGTGCGGCCCAGATATCCACACCACGCGCTCGTCTTGAGGATTCCGGAGTATAGTGCGACGGTTCCCGGTCAGTCGCGTCGCCCTCTGCCAGGTACGCGGCATTCAACGACATTGCCGCACGCAGAGTGGCAGATCTGCGCACCAGAACGATGCCATTGTCATACGGTACGTTGAGCCATTTATGCCCATCCGTCGCCCAAGAGTCGGCTTCGGCCACGCCATCCGTCAGGGTGTCGAAATCACGGTTTGCAAGCGCCCATAGACCGAATGCACCATCAACATGGACCCACGCCCCGGCTTTCCTCGCAAGTCGGCATATCTCGCGCGCCGGATCGAAATCGCCGGTATTCACGTTGCCTGCCTGGATGCACACGATCGTTTGCTCATCGAGTTCCGGAAGCTCGCTGACTCGCATCCGGCCCTGTTGATCTGTTGGCACTACGATGACTCGCTCGCGTCCGAGCCCTAACATCGACAACGCCTTGGAAACGGTAACGTGCGCCTCTTCACTGACAACTACACGGAGTTCCGGAGCGCCGTAGAGTCCCTTCACCTCCACGTCCCAGCCCAGGCGGGATAGCAGAGCGTGGCGCGCTGCTGCCAGCGCCGCAAAGTTCGCCATCGAGGCACCTGTAACGAAGGCTCCTCCAATGTCGTCCGGCAGGCCAAACAGATCGCCGATCCAGCGTAGGGCAACTTCCTCGAGCGTTGCCGCGATCGGCGAAGTCCACCGAAAACACGCGTTTTGATCCCAGGCAGTCGCGAGCCAGTTCGCAGCGATGGTTGCGGGCATCGCGCCGCCGATCACCAAACCGAAGTACCGTCCGCCCGTTGTCGGGACGGTAGCTGGTGACCCAGCCTCGTCGAGGCGGCGCAAGACTTCATGTGCATCCAGCCCGGCGTGTGGCAGCGAGTGCCGGAATTCATTCAGGCCTTGCAATGCCTGGGTAGAAATGTTCACAGGCCTGTCATGCACAGACTGAACATAAGCCAGCGCACGTTGCACGGCGTCCTGCAGTAGTTCAGCGGTCGGCGTCAGTCCGGCTGCTTTTACACTTTCGTCGAGTTTCATATGGTTCGTCCCGGTGGTTTCGTTAAATGCAGATACTCATATATGACAATCGACGGCTGTGGCGCAATAAGCCACATGCAGGGCAGCACAGTCGATTTCCTGCTGCGCGCCGATCGTGAAAAGGCCGCCGCGCGCCGCTACTTCGAGAAGGCGATTGACCAGCACGGTGTGGCAGTGCGTCTGGTTTTAGATGTGGGAAGTTGGCGTCTGGGGTCAGGATGAGCGCACGGCACTGTATCCGGTGGACGGCGGCGTCTGCTCAGTGGGGCTGGCGCCGATGGCGGCCTCTTCGTTGTCGGGGGTGCCAGCGGGAGCAAGTTCGCCTTCCCATTTTGCAACGACGGCCGTGGCGATACTGTTGCCCAGCACGTTGGTCGCCGTGCGCCCCATATCCAGAATCTGGTCGATGCCCATAACGAGCAGTAGTCCAGCTTCTGGCAAGTGGAACATCGGGAGAATTGCGGCCACGACCACCAGCGAGCCGCGTGGTACGGCAGCCATGCCCTTGCTGCTCACCATGAGGATGAGAAGCATCGTTATCTGGATGCCGATGGGCATATGTACGCCAAACGCCTGCGCAATGAAGATGGCCGCGAACGCCTGGTAGACCATGGAGCCGTCCAGGTTGAACGAATAGCCGAGCGGCAGAACGAAGCCGACGAGACGCTTGCGGACGCCAAATTCCTGCAGAACTTCGGTCAGCTTCGGATAGGCGGCTTCGCTGCTTGCAGTGGAGAAGGCAATGATCATCGGTTCGCGGATGCTCTTGAACAGTTGACCCATGCGGCACCCAAGGGCTGCGCGGCCCGCGAAATATAGCGCGCCCCACAGAGTGAATAGGGCAATGTAGAACCATCCGATGAGCTTGCCGTACGTTAAGATGATTCCCAGGCCTTGTGAGGTAACCGCACCCGCGATTGCGGCGAAAACGCCGACGGGTGCGAACAGCATGACAGCATTCGTCGCGCGAAGCATGACGTCCATGAGACCGTCAATCGAGCGCTTCAGGAACTCACCGGGAAGGCCGGGAACTTTGCCAAGTGCCATGCCGAAGAACAGCGAGAATACCAGGATCTGCATAATCTGGTTGCTTGCCATTGCTTCGATAACGCTGCTTGGGAACATGTGGGTCAGAAAGTCCTTGAAGTTCAGCGCGTTCGTTTGCAGGTGGGCCGAAGCATCCGCCGCAGGTAACGGCAGATTTAGATGTGCGCCCGGTTGCGCGATGTTGACGAACAGTAGGCCAATGATGAGAGAAAACAGCGACGCGACCACGAACCATCCGATCGTTTTCGCGCCGATGCGACCAATTGACTTGCCGCCATCCATGCTCGAAATGCCAGAGACGAGCGTAGCGAAGACTAGTGGGGCGATAATCATTTTGACCAGTCGAAGAAAGATGCCCGTCACCACGCTAAAGTCGGCGGCGATGTTTTTTGCGGTTGCTTCGTTTCCCGCATACCGGTTGCAGGCGTATCCGACAAGGACACCCAGTACCATACCGAACATAATCCAATGGGCGAGTTTTAGTCTTTTCATGATGGCGTCTCCTCTCTCGGTTTTCAGGCCGGAGTGGCCAAGGCGACACCTTCCACTTCGACTGCGGCGCCGTAATGGAGGGCATTCGATTGTGCAACGGCTCGTGCTGGCCTATGGGTGCCGATCCATTCCGCGTAGAGATTGTTGAAAGCCGGCCAATGTTCAATGTCCGAAACGAACACCCGGACCTGAACCAACCGATCGCGAGTAGTACCAGCCGCGTTTAGGCAAGCGTCCACATTGCGGAGGACCTGGTCTACTTGCGCTTCAAAAGGCTCGTCGCTCAAGGGCTTTCCTGTCGCATTAATGGGCAATTGTCCGGAGACGAAGACGAAGCCGTTTGCGACGCAAACGTGCGAGTAGTGACCAGCGGGAGGCGACATGTCAGGCGCGTTCGAACAAGTAATCGTCGGAGTCTGAGATTCAGTGGACATTTCGTAATCCTGTATGAAGCGAGCCAGACGAAACCAGGTACTCGCTGTTTGCAGGTACCAGACGGATGTCTGGACTCGGGAGGGCACTATTTCGCGGCACTGTGCTTGAACGTTGATGCAATGCTGTTCGTTAGCATTTCGACATAGCAGTTCT
This sequence comes from Paraburkholderia phymatum, assembly GCF_038900715.1. Classification (GTDB taxonomy): domain Bacteria; phylum Pseudomonadota; class Gammaproteobacteria; order Burkholderiales; family Burkholderiaceae; genus Paraburkholderia; species Paraburkholderia phymatum_A. The sequence continues at coordinate 11,297 of NZ_JAYMRZ010000019.1, forward strand.
CGCTGTCAAAGAACGACGCGGCGGTGGAGTCAATTGAGCCATCGGCTGTGGACTCGATTCGCGGTCAGCGTGGTGACGACGGCGCAGGCTCTAAAAACGGACCAGAGAAAAGCATTGATGCAGACGCTCAAGGAGGAAAGATGTCTCGAATTGCGCGAATCCAGGGAAACGGGTGGCGCAATAATTGGGTGTTTCTTGGGCGACCGCCTGTAACGACGCGAAGTAGTATCGAATGCCGACAACGAGGGCATCCGATACTTGTTCGATTGTTTACCAGCCGTAGAAACGCGGCCAGGCTTCGGTCGAACCGTCAGTATTCACCGCCTGATATTCCGGATGCTGCGCGCCGGTGGCGCAGGCATGGTTAGGCAAGATGCGCAGCCGTGTGCCAATCGGCAACGTCTCCGTGATATTGGTGTCGGGGCTGGAGACACGGGCAACGATGCCGTGCTCCTGGTTTGCTCCGCTGACGAGATAGTCGCCGAGCACTCGCCCATCCTCAGTGCAAACCTGCCCGTAGCCGAAATCGTGGGCCTGTTTTTGCGTGCCGCGGTCCCGGCTCAGTGCCATCCAGCCTGCATCGACGATGGCCCAGCCCTTGTCCGCCTGGTGGCCTATGACAGTCGTCAACACAGAAAGTGCGATATTCTCGAGATCACAAACGCCGACGTTGTGCATGACGAGGTCGAACATCACGTAAACGCCAGCACGAACCTCAGTGACACCCTCAAGATGCTCCGCGGAGAGTGCGGTCGGCGTAGAGCCGATACTGACGACGGGGCAGGGTAGGCCTGCGGCACGAAGGCGTTTTGCCGCGCGCACTGCTCGGCTGCGCTCTTGCTCAGCAATCTGCACGAGTGCGGCACGGGTGTTGTACTCGTAGCTTGAGCCAGCGTGTGCGAGGACCCCACCGAGAGTCATGCCGCCCTCGACCAGCGTCCGGCCCACCTCGACGAGCAGATCATCATCGGGCTGTATGCCTGACCGATGTCCGTCGACATCAATTTCCACCCAGACTTCGAAGCGCTCATCATGTTCGCGCCCAAAATCGGCAACCGCGCGAGCTGCCTGAAGGCTATCGACGACAATCTTGAGGTCACAGCCTTGCTGGCGCAGCGCAAGCGCTTGCGGGAGTTTCGTCGGCACGATGCCGACCGCGTAGACGATGTCGCGAACGCCGTTCGCAAAAAACTGCTCGGCTTCCTTGAGCGTCGAAACCGTGATACCGCAGGCACCGGCTGCGACTTGTGCGTCTACGACCTGCTTGCACTTTGTCGTTTTGACGTGGGGGCGAAATCTGACTCCGAGCTTGTCGAGTTGCGATTGCATGCGGTCAATGTTGTGGCGCATGCGTGCCACATCAATCAGGGCTGCGGGAGTGTTCAGGGTGTCAATGCTCACGTTGCTGTCTCATAGTGGGGCCTGTGTGACAACTATATGCGCAGTCGTTTCTCCGGTGTTTAACGAACGTATAATCCGGAATTAAGCACAGTTAAATCCATGGGAATTATCCGCGGCGTCTCCATGGAACCGGGTTAAGGGAGGCCCTCGCGGTCTCCAGAAAGATACGCTGTCTGATGGACATCCCTGTTCGTGAGGGCAGCAGCGCTGTCACCGGAGCAGGGGGTAGGTTCCAGTCCGGCAGCAACCGGACGAGTTTTCCGGTCGCGAGTAAGCGGGCGACATCCCACTCGGAACGCTCGACAATGCCGAGCCCGGCCAATGCCCAATCGGTAATCACTGTCCCGTCGTTTGCGGACAACCTGCCGGACACGCGTAGGACTGTGGTCCGCTTTGGGTCGCTCTTCAGGGAAAAGCGCCAGCGGGGCAGGTCTTCATCGTTTTCCCGCAAGCAAATACAGTGATAGTTGACGAGGTCTGCTGGTTGATTCAGTCCCTTGATGCTCTTCGCGTATGCGGGGCTTGCACACAGAAGCCGATCATTGGGTGCGAGCGGATAGCCAACCCAGGATGAGGACTTGAGTTCGCCAATATGTATCACCACGTCCGCACTGGCGGCGTTGGCCAATGGACTTTCTGACAGGTGGAGCGACACTTCAAGCCGGGGATGCGACTGGTGGAGTTTGCGTACGATCTGCGAGACATAGGTTCGCCCGAATCCGAACGGAGCGACGACGCGCAGAGAGCCCGTTACCTCGCCGTGCTCTCCGGAGATATGTACCGGCAACGCTTCGACTCGTTCAAGAATTTCAACGGCCTCCTGGTGTAGGCGCTGTCCTTCCTCAGTGAGTGAAATGCCCTTGGCCTTCCGCACGGCGAGCCGGATACGTAGTCGTTCCTCCATCCGCTGCAAACGAATCGTGACCGCAGGGGGGGTGAGGTTCAGCAACTGCGCCGCTGAGGCCAGTGAGCGAGAGACGCCCACGGCACGTATGAGACGCAGGTCGTCCAGATCCAGCATTTAATGCTCCTTAGTGGCAGCGCGATACGCGATTTGATCAAGAAGCATTCTAGCAACCTGTCGTGAGAAGCTCGGCCACGCCGAGTACTTGCCTGTGGTGCCGTTTGTCAGCGGTGCTAGCAGGATGACGGCGGTGGCGCACGCGTTCCAGATAGGTGGCAAGTGGACGTTACCCAAATAGTTGATATTGTTTGATGGGAATGCCGTTGCGAACGACGACCGCATAGCCGGCATGGGGCGGTAAGTCGTCCTTCGGCGCCCAGCCCCCGCAGCGTACTCGCATAGCTTGCCGAATTTCATGCGGTGGGCGCAAGCATACGATCATGCGGGCGCCATAGAAACTGGTCACGTTTCTCAAGCAGGGCCTCGCGACCAACGCTACCCGAGCGACGCTGGTTCGTTCACTACCTTGGTCTGATATTGCGCACGCAATGATGCGGCGAAAATCCTGTCTATCTCGCGCGGAATGCCCGGGCGGGTGAACAGCGTAACGGGTGGCAATGTCCAGTCGAACGCATAGGGGACAATCGCCACGCCCGCGATTCGTACGAGTTCTTCAGCAACGTCTGCCGGCATAATGGAGACGGCGTTCTCGTTCAACGCGACCGTCTCGCCGATCAGCCGCGGCGAAAGGCTTTCGACAACAGGAAAGGGCGGTGTAACGCCGGCGTGCAGGAACAGATCGGATATCTGGTCGCGCATCGGGGTTTGCGATGCGCCGAGAATCCAGTCGAGTTCGGCGAGTTTTCGCCAGTTCATTCCGCTGCGTGAGAGTCTGGCGGCGAGGCGTCGGCAAGCAATCAGACGGGGTTTTTGCTGATGAAGTACATCGAAATGCAGATTGTCGAGGTCGACGCTCGACGATGCCCGTCCGATCACAATGTCGAGAGTATGGTCGCGCAACTGAGACATTAGCGCTTCGCTCGTGCCTTCGTGTATGGAAAAAGTGAGCCGATGCGAAATCTGCGACTGCGTATGACGGATTGCCGACGCCAGAATCTTTCCTGAAATGAAGGAAATCACGCCAATGTGAAACCGCGTCGCGTGACCGGAGATCAGCGCACCGACATCGGATGCGAGGTGGTCGAGATCGTGCAGCATCGACTCAGCGCGCGAGAGGACGGTTGTGCCGAGCGCTGTCGGAATCATGCCGCGCGAGGAACGCTCGAACAACGAGCCCCCGAACATGTCTTCCAGTTCAGCGAGGGCATTCGTGATGGCCGGCTGACTGCTCGCCATGTGTTCGGCTACGCGTGTAAGAGAACCATGTTGCCGTATCTGCAGCAACAACATGAGATGGCGCATTTTCAGGCGTGCGCTGAGGCGCCTTATCACTTCCTCTGTGGTGAATGACACCATAGTGGGAATCCAGACATAACAAAAAGGTGATGCCCCGATAATAAAACAAAATAAACCCCGAATGCCTCGTTCCTAGAATGTGTCCAATGATGATCAGCCGGGATGAGCCCGGCGTACACATAGGAGCACGGCACATATGGACAGGACCGAACGCGAGGCAGCCCTGCAGTATCACGAGTTTCCTACGCCGGGGAAGATATCCGTGAGCGCAAGCAAACCGCTCGTCACGCAGCGCGATCTCGCACTCGCCTATACGCCCGGCGTGGCGGTCGCATGCGAGGAAATCGTGGCGGACCCGCGCAAGGCGTTCCGTTACACAAGCCGAGGAAACCTGGTCGGCGTGATCACGAACGGCTCGGCGGTGCTGGGTCTCGGCAATATCGGTGCGCTTGCGTCCAAGCCGGTGATGGAAGGCAAGGCTGTTCTGTTCAAGAAGTTCGCGGGCATTGACGTCTTCGACATCGAAATTACGGAGACCGATCCCAACAAGCTCGTGGATATCATCGCGAGCCTCGAGGCGACATTTGGCGGGATCAATCTGGAGGACATCAAGGCGCCCGATTGCTTTATCGTCGAGCAAAAGCTACGCGACCGGATGAAGATCCCAGTTTTCCATGACGACCAGCACGGTACTGCGATCACCGTGTCCGCCGCGTTTCTCAACGGTCTAAAAGTGGTGGGCAAGGACATCTCGAAGGTGAAGGTCGTCACTTCAGGCGCGGGTGCCGCGGCGCTCGCGTGTCTCGAACTGATGGTCGATCTCGGACTGCCGCGCGAAAACGTCTGGGCGACCGACATCGAAGGTGTGGTCTATCAAGGACGCACGGCAGCGATGGACCCCGACAAGGCGCGCTTTGCACAGGTCACTTCGGCGCGGGTGCTGTCCGATGTCATCGAAGGTGCCGACGTGTTCCTTGGGCTTTCGGTGGGTGGCGTGCTGACGGCGGAAATGGTGAAGCAGATGGGGCCGCGTCCACTGATTCTCGCGCTCGCCAATCCGACTCCGGAGATCTTTCCGGAGAAAGCGCGGGAGGCCCGTGACGACGTGGTCATCGCGACGGGCCGTTCGGACTATCCGAATCAGGTCAACAATGTGCTGTGCTTTCCATATGTGTTCCGCGGTGCGCTGGACGTTGGCGCGACCACCATCACGCGGAACATGGAAGTGGCCGCCGTTCACGCGATCGCCGGTCTCGCGCAAGAGGAACTGAACGACTCCGTCGCCGCCGCATATGGTGCGTACGATCTTTCCTTCGGGCCGCAATATCTGATTCCAAAGCCGTTCGATTCCCGGCTTATCGTTCGCATCGCACCCGCCGTCGCAAAGGCCGCGATGGAGGATGGCGTGGCTACGCGCCCGATTGCCGATTTCGATGCTTACGCGGATCAGCTTCAGCAGTTCGTCTATCACTCCGGCGCGTTTATGAAACCGTTGTTCGCCGCCGCTAAGCAATTCGTGCGCGAGGGTGGAAACTCGCGCATCGTCTTCACGGAGGGCGAGGAGGAGCGTGTTCTGAGGGCGGTTCAGGTGATCGTCGACGAGAAGCTGGCGCGGCCGATTCTTGTCGGCCGGCCCGAAGTGTTGCTATCGAGAATAGAGAAATTTGGGCTGCGGCTGAAGCTGGGCGAGAACGTCGAGGTCACGAATCCAGAAAACGACGAACGCTTTCACCAATACTGGACGACGTATTGGGAACTGCGGTGCCGCGATGGGATTACGAAGGAAATGGCGCGTGTTGAAATGCGCCGCCGCCTGACGCTGATCGGCGCCATGATGGTACGACTGGGCGACGCGGACGGGATGATCTGCGGTACTGTCGGTGCTTATCACAAGCATCTTCGCTTCATCGACGAAGTGATCGGCAGGAAACACGACGCACAAACTTATGCGGCCATGAATATCCTGCTGCTCGACAAGCGCACGCTGGCACTCGTCGACACACACGTCAACGACAACCCCACTGCTGAACAGATTGCAGAGTTCACGATTGCGGCCGCAGCGCAAATGGCATGGTTGAATCTGTCGCCAAAAGTTGCGTTGTTATCGCGTTCGAACTTTGGCTCGGGCAGTTCTGCGTCGGGCGAGAAAATGCGCAAAGTACTCGCACTCGTCAGCCAAAAGGCACCCGACATCGAGATCGACGGTGAAATGCACGGAGATTGCGCGCTGGATGAAGCGCTGCGTCAGCGTGTTTTACCCACGTCGCGACTAAAGGGCGCCGCCAATCTGCTGGTCTGTCCGAACGTCGATTCAGGAAATATTGCGTATAACCTGCTTAAGACGGGGGCAGGAAGTAATGTCGCTGTGGGGCCGTTCCTGCTCGGTGTCAATGCACCCATCAACATAGTGACGTCCAGTTCGACGGTTCGTCGAATCATCAATATGGCCGCGCTCACGGTGTTGCAGGCAAATCACGATGAGGTACAAAGCAACGAGTGGAACCGAAACGCTGACGTGAGTTAACCTGCGGACGTCGGGCAGATGAGGTCGATATGCAAGGAGTGGTGCTCGACACAACTCCTTGCAGTGGAAGTAAATCTAGCATCTCGGCCTTCAGGAAGTCCGGCATGGCATGCGCCGCCTCAACCGGACGTACCTCCAGAAGCCGGTGATTTGTTTCGATTCACGCTACGCAGTTTCCATTTGATATGAATTCGCTCAACGCTCCGGCGAATTCGACGGGCCGCTCTTCTGGAACATAGTGACCACAGTCGTCAAGGACGATCTCCGAGACATTCGCCGCGACGCGTCTAAGCGTTTGAGCGGAGGCCGGACCATAACCCCATTGCGCGCCGATACTCAACGCGGGCATCGAAAGTGGCGTCTTGCCCCAGATGACGTTGTCCTGCCGGTCGAGCGGCAAGGTTCTGTAGTAACTGAAGGAGCAACGCAGTGCGCCCGGCCGGGCGAGGGCTCGAGCGTAGACTTCCACGTCGTCGTTGCTGATCGAATCGGGGTCGAATACGCCAACGGTCTCACGGCGCACGAAGTGGTTCACGAAGAGAAACTCGCGACCTTCAACGAGCGATTCCGATATGTCACCGGCCATGTTGAAGCCGAAGTGCCAGCTTCCGCCGCGCGATACGTCCATCGCTTCTTCCTGTCCGAATGCGGGAAGACTGCTTTCGACAAAGACGAAGTGGCTGACCGCTTCCGGCCACTGGGCGGCGTACGCATACGCGACGTGACCGCCCAAATCGTGACCGACTATCGCCACCTTCTCTATACCGAGGCCTTCGACCAGTTCATGAACCTTGCGCGCGATGGTCTTCTTGTCGAAGCCGGACTCGGGTTTCGAGGAATCGCCGAAGCCGGGGAGGTCGGGCGCGATGACATCGAACTGCTGACTCAGCAGGGGTATGACACGCCGCCACGCCCAGGACGTTTGCGGCCAGCCATGCAGAAGCAGCACGGCTTGTTTCGCGCCGGCCGCGGTGCTGCGACGATAGGCTAGTCGTCCATCGCGCAGACGATAAGAGCGAAATGGAATGTTTTCGTGGGTCATCTTCATTCTCTTGCGAAAGTGGCGGCATCTTCGATGCTTGACGCCTGCATGTCGGCAGAAGGGACATCGGCCGCGAAGATGCTCTTGATGGAAATGGCGACCGTGCCGATCGCCATCGGAACGCAAAGTGCGGCAAACACGGCATTGAAGCTCCAGCTGGTCGCAAGCAGAACGCCGCCCATAGCCGCGCCGCTGATTGCGCCGAACCTACCTATACCCTGTTCCCAGCTCGTACCCGTCGCGCGCACCGAAGTGGGATAAAAGCGCGCGGCCAGGGCGACATAGCCGACATTCAGGCTGTTCATGCAATATCCCATCGCGCATACGAGCACACTCGTAGTGATGAACGTGCGCTCGGTGGCTGCGATGCACAGCGCGCACAGGCCGGCGGCTACATGTGTTGCACCTAGCACCTTGTGCGGCGAATAACGGTCCATGCACCAGCCGACTGCCAGCGAACCCAGTGCGCCGCCGGCCTGGCCAAACGTCGCGATCAACGAGGCGTCGCTCAGGCTCATGCCTGCGTCCTTGATCATCAGCGGGAGCCAGCTATTGATGAGGTAGAGCGTAAAGAGCGTCGCGAACACGCCTATCCAAAGACTCAGGGTTCCGACGATATACCCGCGCCCGACGATGATCGCCACCTTGCCGCTCCCGTTATCCGCAATGCCGTCCGATACGTGGACGACCGTGCCGGCACGCAGGACACCCGGCGCGAGCTTCTGCATGATGCGTTGAACCGCCAACCTCTTGTCATGACGTGTCGCGAGAAATCGAATGGACTCCGGCAGCGCGAAGATCATCAGGATGCCGAGTGCGAGCGGCAGCACGCCGCCAGCGAACATAACGGCGCGCCAACCGGATAGTTCGATGAGGACGTTGCTGGCAACGCCGCCGATCGCGCCGCCGATCGCGAAGCCTGCATACACGAACGTGATCAGAAAATTGCGGTGCCTTGCGGGTGCGTACTCCGAGACCAGCGTTGCAGTGTTGGGCATGGAGGCGCCCAGACCGAGTCCCGTCAGAAACCGCAGTAGCGTCAGGGTCCACAGATCGTTCGCGAAGGACGAGGCGAGACTGAAGAAGCCGAACAGAAAAACCGATGAGACGACGACCACCTTCCTGCCGAGCCGGTCGCCAATCGGGCCAGCCGTGAGAGCGCCGATAGCAAGACCGAAAAGCCCGCTCATGAAAACCGGCGATAGTGCGACGCGCGCGATCTTCCAGTCGGCGACAAGAGCCGGCGCAACGAACCCCACGGCAGTGGTATCCATTCCATCCAGCATCAGCACCAGCAAGCCCAACAGAACGACGCGAACCTGGAAGAGACTTAACGGGCGATCGTCCAGGAACGTCTTGATGTCGATTTTAGATTCGGATTCCACGAAAATGTCTCCATTGTTTGTTTGTGTGTACTCAGCGGCAAAACTTGATCATCGCCTCGATGAAGCGCTCTGGCTGCTCTTCGGCGACGAAGTGGGCGGCGTCTGGAATCGATACGCTTGTCACGTTCGATGACACCGTGGCAAGGCGTTCGCCGACGCGGCCGGCCCAGCGCTTTTCGCCGCCAATGGCGAGCACCGGGAGTTTTTCGGGAAGTCGTCCTGCACTGCGGTTGTCAATTGCGTCCTGAGGGAACTGGCGGTACATCTCCATGGCGCATCGAAATGCACCCGGGTGCTTGTACGCCTCGACATACTCGTTGATGTCCGGAAGCGAGATAGAACCTCGACGGAATGTTTGCTGATCGATAAACGAGCTGATGTACACATGCTCCCGTCCACCGACGATCAAGGCTTCAGGCAGATCACGCTTTTGATGAAAGGCGAAATGCCAGACATGCGGATCCGCGATCACCTGATCCCAATCACCGATACCGGGAATGGTCACATCGATGATTGTGAGTGAACGCGCGTCATAGCGGCTTGCGTAAGCGTAGGCAATCATCCCGCCGATATCGTGACCGACAATATGCGCGGGTGCTCCATGCAGGCTCTCGACGAGAGCGTGGAGATCGGCGGCCATCTCGCGCTTCGTATATCCGGACGCGGGCTTGTCCGACAGGCCAACGCCCTTGAGGTCCGGCGCTACGACGGTATATCGCTCTCCCAGTTCGGCGATGACGCTATTCCAGCACCACCAGTTTTGCGGGAAACCGTGTATGAGGAGCATCAGTGACGCGGAACCCAGCGCCTTGCCACCGATCACATAGTGCAGATTGACATCGTTCACGATTGCGGACCGATGCTCGAATGACGGCGGCAATTGAACAGCATCTTGAGAAAAACGCATGGCAGAAAACTCCGTTAATTCGGGTAATCGATCGCGCTGCGCTTGAGCGCATCGGCCGACGCGTTCAAATCTTCCAGTGGTGACGAGGAAATGATTTCGAGGATGGGGGTTGCGGAAACTCCCGTTTCTTTCACCGCACTCAGGATTTCATGGAAGCGCACCGTTCCAAGGCCGATACGGTCATGACGCCACTGGCTTCGTGTGCCATCAGAAAGATGGAGTTGCCCGATGCGATTGGCCGATCGCCTGATCGCGTCGGGCTGATCTTCTCCAACGAATTCCGCGTTCGAGACGTCGTAGGCAATCAGAAGCCTTTCATGAGGCAGTCCGTCGATGAAGGCAAGCATTGCGCCAGTAGTCGGGATGGGCGTTTGCGGATGAAGCTCCAGGAAGATCTTTTGATCGAGTCGCTCTGCGACGCGAAGAAGCTGCTCCAGGCTGTCGCGAAGCAGAAGCTCCGAATCCGTGCTGGACGGAGGGAACAGCGACGACACCCTGCCCGGGACCACAACGACGGCACCAGCGCCGAGATCTGAGGCAAGTTGCATCGTGCTGGTGTAGACCTCAACCGAATAGCGCCGGAACGCCTCGACACGACTGACCAGATTCAGGTCGAGCGCCGGAAGATTGAGCGATTCGATGCGAAGGCCTTCGCTTCTCAGGGTGCTGGCCAGGCTCGACCTGTCGTTAGCGGAGAGTTCATCGGGCCAAAGATGTCCGGGGACGACCAGGGCGTCGAAATCGTTCAGGCCGATCGCTTGCATCTTCCGCATGGCGGCGAGCGCAGTATCTTGCCACATGAATGAGAAGGTGCTGCCTCCAAAACTTTGCGCGACTTTTTCCATGTGCTCCTCATGAGTATGCGTTGAGATGATCGACGCGTTGTCGTCATCTCGAGTATGAAATCTCATTGTGAACCAGTTCCTTTATGGGAACAAGAGGTTTTTCGACCCTTGTCTGACGCCACGCATGCAATGCGTCGGGATGGGCAACTTGACATTTGGACCACATCAGATAGTATGTTCCCATACAGAAACTTAGATCCTATGTTATGCGCGCAAACGAAATTGGGACGACAAGTACCGTAAAGTCGGCTGACCGGACGCTTGATGTTCTGGAGCTTCTTGCTCAGTGGGGCCGTGAGATGTCACATGCAGAGATAGCCGAGGCGCTCAATATTCCAAAAAGTAGCTTAACGAAGCTCATCCGGAACCTCACGGACCGCGGCTATCTTCGTTTCGTGGCCGAAACCAAGGGCTACCGGCTCGGAGACACAATCGTCAAGCTCGCGCAGCAGTCGAACCAGATGCGAAGCCTGATCGCATGTGCGGAACCCGTTTTGCGTGACATCACGCAACAGACTGCGGAGTCATGCGCGCTCAACCAGCTTAAAGGCGATGAGGTAGAAGTCGTTGCCACCGTCATCAGTCAACAACGACTCCAATCTCACATGCGGCTCGGTGATCTGGCGCCGCTTTATGCGGTGTCTGGAGGTAAGGCAATACTCGCTTACCTTCCCGACGTGATGCGCGAGGAGTACATGCGATCGGTGACATTCGAGCGCTTCACGAAAAACACCATATCTACGAAGAAAGCCTTGATTGCGACGCTCGAGGATGTGCGCAAGAAAGGCTTCGCGACTTCAATGGAAGAATTCACGCCGGGCATCGTAGGGATTGGTGTGCCAATTCTGTCGGCGAGTGCCTTTCCGCTTGGTTCGCTGAATCTTGCGATCCCCGCGGTACGTTATTCGAGCGAAATCGGTGAGCGCGCTGTTGCGATTCTGACGGCGTCGGCGGCGAGAATTCAGCGTCAGTACTTTGGAGGATGACGCTTTCAGGCGAGAAAGCGTCGCATCCGTTCCATGATCGTGCGCGCCTGCCGATCGAAAGGTTGACCTCGCAATTCGAGGGTCGGAGCTTCGACGGCAAGCGTCAGATTGGCGGGCAGTCTGGTCAGCAGTTCGCGCAATGGAAGCTCGCCTTCGCCGGGCAGACGACGTGCGGTACGCGCTTCGGTCCGCCGTTCGTCGACCGAAGCTGGCGATATCCGTGGGCCGTCGCTGATCTGTATATATTCGACGAGGCGCTGTTCGACAGCGGCGATATCGTCGACGGTGGCGCCGGAGCGAAATACTTGCAGTGTGTCAATCAGTATTCTCGCGTTGGACTGGCAGCTTTCGCCGATCAGCGAGAGCGCGCGGTCTAGCGTGCCAATCGGGCAGTAGGTGATCAATTCAAGGCCAACTGTCATGTCAAAGCGAGCGGCGGCTTCGCACAGGGCGCAGAAGTTGTCGAAGAGGCGAGCCTGATCGTTGTCGTAGCCGACTGCAAGCGCATGCCTCGCGCCCAGACGATGACCCGCCTCGAGGGCCGGAAGCAATTCGTCGATGCGTGTGCCGGCTTGCAACCAGATCGCTTCGATATCGAGCAGCCCCACACCGGTCGCTTCAGTTCTTGCCGCGAGTTCACGAATGAGAGCGGGATTGTGTGCTACGTCGACGATCGTGTCGGCGCTCGTCGGCGCGACGACGCGCAACCCGTAATAATCGAATCCGCCGGCAATGGCGGCATCGGCGAGTTGAAGAGGATGCGCATCGAGCATCGTCAGGTGATGAAGAGAAAGTCTGTGCATGAGTCTCTCCGGAAGATCTACGATTGACTGGGAAGCACGAATCGGTACGTGAGCAGCATTGTGTTCGGGTCGACTTCGTGGCCACCGGGGCTGACGTGCCCATCTATCTTCAGAAGCTTCGTTATGAGGGCATCTTTCACGCCGAACACGACATCCGAATCCAGATAGGGGGCGTCGTCGATGAAGACATGCGTCACGATGGTCTCGTAACCCGGCGCACTCAACTTGAAGTGTACGTGCGCAGGGCGAAACGGATGACGTCCCTGTGCGTCGAGCATCTTGCCGACTGGGCCATCGTCAGGAATCGGGTAGGCGGCCGGCACGACGGATCGATACCAGAAGCGGCCGTTTGCATCAGTGCGAAAGCGCGCGCGCAGGTCCAACGCCGACTTGCCGGTGACGCGCTGGACGTCATACTGGCCGCTCCCGTCGGCGTGCCACGTCTCGATCATCGCGTTTGCGATTCCCTTGCCGTGTGCATCTTCAACCGTGCCTTCGACGATTAGTGGTATTCCCTTGGGCTCGCGCGAGATATTTGCGCCTGACTGAAGATCGGCGGCTTCTTCCACGTAAAACGGGCCAAGCACGGTGGTTTGTGTCGCGTCACCATCGAAGCGATGATTGATCGCATCGACAAGCATGGAGACACCAAGCGTGTCCGACAACAGGATGAACTCCTGCCGCGTGTCCGAGCACATGTGTCCAGTGTCGGTGAGGAACGCAATGGCGCGGGACCATTCCGCTTCCGTCGGTTCTATCTCTTTCACGAAAGCATGCAGATGACGCACGAGTGCCTCGCTGATCTTGCGCGTGCGCGGGTCCGTGCAGCCAATCAGTCTATCGAGCACGGCCTGTGTGATGTTGTCTTCGTTGAAGTTTCGCATTGGGGACATCCTCATTCCATCGGCTGGGGCGGCAACCCTTTCCATGCCCGCCGAAGCATGTTGACGAGCGCGGGAACGTCGGGCGCTCGCGGGTTCGAGTAAGTGTTCTGCATGATCAACTCCACGGCAAGATCGATTCCCGTCTCGGGCATGCCGAGAGCCTCGAGGGAAACGGGCAAATCAAGATTGGTGGCTAGATCGTAAAGGCCGGTCCATGCGTCGCGTGCCTTCAGCGCGCGTGCGATTCGGGCCATTGAGGATGGCGCGGAAGAGGCGTTATAGGCGGCGACATGGGAAATCATGACCGCATGCGTCGGCGCATGCGCGAGGTCGAACGTTCCGCCGAGGACGTGGCAGATCTTGTGATGCAAGCCCATTCCGACGGTTCCGAGACACGTCCCGCAAAGCCATGCGCCGTATTGAGCGAGGCGTCGCGCCTCGATTGACTCGGGTGCCTGCACGATGTGCGGCAACGACTCTGCCAGTGCCGCGATGCCTTCTTCTGCCATTAACGAGGTAATCGGATTCGCGTCCACCGCGTACAGGGCTTCGACTGCATGCGCGATGGCGTTGAGACCGCTCGCGCTGCTCAGGGTGACGGGCAGGCTCAGCGTCAGCTCGACATCGTAGATGACGACTTCGGGCAGTACGTCCAGCGTGCGCTGAGTGGACTTTTGCCCATCACGGGTCTCACCAATGATCGGCGTGACTTCGGAACCGGCGTAGGTTGTCGGTAGCACTATTTGCGGCAAACCAGTACGCAATGCGATCGCCTTCGAGAGGCCGATGGACGAACCCCCGCCGATTGCAATCACGCAATCGATCCGCGAGCCTTGCACGACCTCGAGCGCTTGCTGAGTCACAGGCCAGGGTGTGTGCATCGTGGCATCGGCGAAGCGGCTGACTTGTTGAGCGTCGAGCCGTCGCGCGATGTCTTCGCCGAGCGCAGCCTGATCGCGCGTCGTGACGATCAAGGGACGTGCACAGTTCACCCTTCCGACTTCGGCGGCCACTTCCGCACGCTTTCCCGCGCCCATAATGACGCGAGCCGGGAGCGCGTTGTACGTGAAAGTGTCGAGCTGACCACCCATTACAGACGTCCCGTTTCGAGCCACGCGCGGCCGCGCTCATACAGCGCTTCGACGGCGGAGCCGGTGAGTCCAGGCATGTCACGTTTGACGGCGTAGCCGATCTTCGTCTGGATATAAGCTAGATGGCGATAGCCTTCGGGAAAGCGGCAAAGTATTTCGGTATCGAGATCCAGCTTCACCCCGGTTTCAACCGGATCCAGGCGGTCCTTTTCGTAGATCGGCTGACGCAAGCGCAGCAGCCACGCACCATCAACTTTTTCGTAGAAGTCATAGAAGCGGCCGGTGCAGACGACATCGCAGAGGTGACCTTCTACGTCTCCTCGCTGTGAAATTGTCATTTTGGTCTGCGCAATTGCCCGGGCGCCAGCGAGCTCAATCGACGTCCCGCCAAGAAAATGCAGAATGCTCACCCCGCGCTTCCACCCCTCTTGCGTCACGCCTATGAACTCGGCGCCCGTGCCCTGAAACCAGGTTGCCATCATCACACCCTCCGGGTGCCAAAGCTTTGCGAAGCGATCCCAGTCTCCGGCATCGCGCCAGACGGCCCAGTTTTCAATCGCCTCGCGAATGGCCAGGCGCTCAAGCATCAAATCATTCATTAAAATCTCCGAGTTCATGTATGGGAATATGTTCGCATAGTGGGTTCTTCCGCCGATAGAGTCAAGCCTAATTTTTCATGGCTTCAGGATAAACCCGTGTTTGTTCCAGCATGGAAACTTCGTGACGAAAATCGTTGACTTTCGATTAGCGTGATTTCTACAATCCAGTTGGTCATATGTAGAAACATGTTTCCATGCATGGACATTTATGGGAGGGCGAATCGCATGCCGCAGATCAACGTTGCGGTAGTCAGTGCGGGAGTCATCGGCAAGCGCCACATCCGTGAGATCGCAAATAACGATCAGTGCAGGCTCGCGGCCAATGTTGATCCATCGCCCGAGGCTTCGGCTCACGCCGCTTCCCAGGGCGTGCCGCTTCATAGGGACTATCGGGAACTGCTGGAGGAAGATCGCATCGACGCGGTCATCGTGGGTGACTTTTGCCGTGACGGAAGCCGCGCAGACCGGGCAAAAGATTGATTTGCGCACCGATGCGCGGTTCAAAGCAGTAGGGAGGCGCTACTTAGAACGGTTGGGGGCATGAAAGGGATCGCTTTGAGCCCAATCGAACCTTGGAATAATTACGGAGACTCGGATGTCTGCTGTCAAACAACTGAAGATTCAGGAGTTTCTCGAAACACGCGCTTTCGGCGCGTTCCATTGGAGAGTCCTGCTGCTTGGATTGACTGTATTGATACTCGATGGGTTCGACGTCGTTGCAATGGGCTTTATCGCCCCGGCGATCATTGATGATTGGAAACTCGGTCATGTCGCACTAGGTCCCGTCCTGACCATGGGGCTCTTCGGCCTGGCGATTGGAGCCTTGACCGGAGGACCACTGGCCGACCGCTTCGGCAGGCGGAAAATCGTGATCGGCGCAGTTTTTTTCTTTGGTGTGATGAGCCTGCTATCTGCCTGGTCGCCGAACGTCGCCGCGCTCTCGGTGATGCGCTTTTTGACCGGACTTGGACTAGGCGCGGCGCAGCCGAACGCGGCGACTCTTGCGTCTGAGTATGCCCCGAGAAAGTACCGCTCGATTATGGTGACCGTGATCTATTGCGGCTTCACGCTGGGCGCTGCCGGTGGAGGTTTTCTGTCGACTTATCTCATCGCTCGGCACGGCTGGCAGTCGGTACTTGTGGTCGGCGGCATTGTCCCGATCGTTTTTGCCATTGTCCTGGCGATCATGCTTCCTGAGTCCGCAAAATTCCTGGCGGTGAGGCAAGGCGGACGCGACGCGCTGATGCGGGTCCTCAGCCAGATCGATCCGTCTGTGGCAGACTCATCGACCACGTTTGTTACAACCGAGCATGCTCACGTAGGGCAGGGCGCAATCCGGCTCATTGTGAGCAAGCCTCATACGAGGGTAACGCTAGCGCTTTGGGTTGGTCTTTTCATGAACCTGATGACAGTCTATTTTCTCAATAGCTGGCTACCAATCATGCTGAAGGGTAATCACTTTTCGCTCAGCGAAGCGGCGCGCGTCGCGGCCATGATGCAGGTAGGCGGCACCCTCGGGAATATCGTCATTGGGTGGGAGATGGACCGCTTCAAGGCGCACAGGGTCATGATGGGGACTCTTTTCATCGCAGGGGTCCTCGCGGTCATTCTGGCAAAGATTTCCTTCGCGCTGTTTGGTTTGATGACAATGGTTTTCCTGCTCGGCTACTGCACGAACTCCACCAATACCGGATGGACCGCTATGGCCGCAAGCTACTATCCGACGGAGATGAGAGCCACCGGGACAAGCTGGATGACAGGTATAGGGCGCTTCGGAGCCGTATCTGGGGCTCAAGCAGGTGCGATCCTGCTGAGCCTCAATTGGAGTTTCGGTGAACTCTTTATGTTCTTGACTATACCAATTGGTATTGCAATCGTCGCCGGATACCTGGGCTGTCGCCGTAGCGACAGGATGACGCCGTTGCTGCGAAATGCACCGTCTAGATAAAAACATACTACTGCGGTCGTGGAACGCGGCCGCGCCAAGGAGTAGATAATGGTCGAAAGTTCGAAGTTGGCAGACGAAAAGCGATTGCTTGACGCACCCGTTGATGCGCTGACGCGTCTCTTTTACATCTTGGGCTCACCCATCGCACATGTTCGCGCGCCGGTGGTCTGGAGCACGCTCATGCGGCGGTATGGCGTGAACGCGCTAATGCTGCCTGCGGACGTGTCCGCTTCAAACTTCGATACGGTTATGAAAGGCTTGAAGCTCACCGAAAATGTCGACGGAGCGATCTTCACCATGCCGCACAAGGTCGCTGCGATGAATCACGCCGACGTTTTGACGGAGCGTGCGCGGCGCGTCGGTTCCCTGAATCTTCTTCGCCGACGCGCCGACGGTGCCTGGGAGGGCGACAATGTCGATGGTGCCGGTTTTCTCGCGGGCTTGCGGGCGGATGGCGTTAGCCTGGATGGTGCCAACGTCTATCTGCATGGCTGCGGCGGCGTGGGCGGGTGCATTGGATGGACGCTCGCAATGGAAAAAATCGCCAGCCTCACTGTCAATGATGTTGATGAACGCCGCGCGCGTGATTTGGCGCGTTCCATTGCCGCTGTATCCAACGCGCGCGTGACAACCGGTTCGCCTTCGATGGGGGAAGTCGATATCGCCATTAATGCGTCCCCCGTTGGTCTCAATGCCGACGATCCCTTGCCTTTCTCTGTCGAAGCACTACCTCCGCATGCAACCGTTGCAGACGTAATCATGGAGCCTTCCATGACCGCGCTGCTTGGGGCGGCGCGTCGCCGCGGACTCCATGTTCATCACGGACGAAACATGATGAATCACGCCATGCCGATAGCCGTGGCTTTTTTTGGCTTGCCTGCATCATTCGACTGGAATGGTGAGACCCTATAAGGGCGCTGTCACGTTGACTTCTTCGCGACGCAATGGCGGAGAGGTAGCCCTGCTCTCAGAAAGCGGATGAACCTCGGGTG
This sequence comes from Paraburkholderia phymatum, assembly GCF_038900715.1. Lineage (GTDB taxonomy): Bacteria > Pseudomonadota > Gammaproteobacteria > Burkholderiales > Burkholderiaceae > Paraburkholderia > Paraburkholderia phymatum_A. Next base: position 29,024 of record NZ_JAYMRZ010000019.1, read on the forward strand.
GGCTCAGTGAAGTGACGCCATGTGACAAAGCGCGCGGCGAGCCGGTTGCGATAAAGCGACGCGCGTAGCAAATGCCTTTTGAGCGAGAAGTGCTGCCGGATCGGGCCGAAGCTCGACAGGAACGCTTGGGTGCGGTGAAGGACGAGGAAACCACGCATCCGACGCTCGCGTTCCCGCGTGGGTTGATGACTATTATCTGCGCGGTTGTTGACCCGGGCGCTGGCTTTGTCAAAGACATGCTTGACGTTCGTCAACTCGGCGAGTTTGGCTTTCGCAACCGGATAGCTGCGTAGTTGGTCGGTCACAATCTTGCGCGGTGCTTCGGCACAGGACGCAAGAACGCGCTTGAAGAACCGTTTCGCCGCGGTCTTGTCGCGGCGCTTCTGGAAGAGAATATCGAGTTCGACGCCGTGTCGGTCGACCGCACGCCCCAGCAGCCAGGGTTCGCCGCGCGGCGTCAGGAACACCTCGTCGAGGTGCCATGTCGCGCCAGGTTTGTGACGAGAAACCTTAACGCGATGCGCAAAGCCCGCGCCGAATTTATCGCACCAACGCCGGATCGTTTCATAACTGACCACGACGCCACGCTCGAACAGCAATTCTTCGATGTCGCGCAGGCTCAACTGAAACCGGGAGTACCAACGCACCGCGCAGCTCATGACCGCCGCAGGGAACTGGCGAGCCGTGATAGAGCGATTTGGTCTTTGTCATCTGGTCATCTTAACTCGACCGCCCTTGCTAACGTGACAACGCCCGGACGACGTCAGCGGATGCGGCATTGGCGGCATCATCTGTTGCAGGAAAAATCGCACGAAGAGGTGTTGCGCGAACTCGCTCCGTTTCTCGCGCGGCAATTGCTAACAAAGGGGAGTTGAATGACCGAACGAATCAATATTGCCGTGATCGGCGCAGGCGTGATCGGCAAGCGTCACGTACACGAAATCGCTCACAACGACGCGTGCAGCCTCGCCGCGATTGCCGATCCTTCGCCCGAGGCGGCCCCGTACGCGGACGCGCTGAACGTGCCGTACTACCGCGATTATCGCGAGGCGCTCGCGCGCCTCGATGTCGATGCCGCCATCGTGTGCACGCCGAATCACACGCATCTCGACGTGGGGCTGGCGTGCATCGCGCGAAAGTTGCCATTGTTGATGGAAAAGCCCATCGCCGACGATCTCGACGCCGCCCGCAGGCTCGCCGATGCAGCTGCCGGGGCGGGCGTCGCGATGCTGGTCGGACATCATCGCCGGCATAATCCGAGGGTGCGCGCGGTGAAGGAGGCGATCGAAGGCGGCAGAATCGGCAAACTGGTTCTGGCGAACATCATGTGTCTGATGTACAAGCCCGACGCCTACTTCGAAGTGCCCTGGCGGCGGCAGCCCGGCGGGGGGCCGGTTCTCATCAATCTGATCCATGAGATCGACCTGCTTCGGCATCTGTGCGGCGAAATCGTCTCGGTGCAGGCGGTGACGTCGAACGCGATTCGCGGACACGATGTCGAAGATTCGGCGGCGTGCACGCTGACACTCGCAAGCGGCGCGCTCGCCAATGTCAGTCTGTCCGACACGGCTTCGACGCCGTGGAACTGGGACACCACAGCGGGCGAAGACCGGGCGCTTTTCGATTATCGCCCCGTACCCACGCACTTTTTTGCCGGTACAGACGGCGCGCTCACGCTGCCGGATCTGGCGTTGTGGTCGTATCGCGGAAAGAAAGGCCGGGACCAGCCGATTCACGATACGCGCCTCTGCATCGTCGAAGAAAACGTGTACGCGGCGCAGTTACGTCATTTCGTCGATGTCGTGAAGGGCGACGCTCGGCCCGTAATCGGCGGACACGACGCCGCCCGGACCCTTGCGGCGACACTCGCCGTGGTCGAGGCGGCGCGGACGTCGCGGCCGGCGACGCCCTCGGTCATTCAGTGATCGCAGAACTCCCGTAATGCGGCGACGAGCAGTTCAGGCTGTTCTTCAGCGAGAAAGTGCCCGCATCGGGGCAGCGAACCACCGCGCACATTGTCGGCCACCGCGCTCATCCGGCCGACGATGTGCGGTCCCCAACGGCGGTCGCCGCCCAGCGCGAGAACAGGAACGGAATCCGGCAAGCGTGGTGCGTTGCGATTCTCGATGACATCCTGCGGGAACTGGCGATACATCTCCATTGCCGCCCGAAACGCGCCGGGATGCGAATAGGCGCGGACATACTCTTCCATATCGCGTGCCGTTATCGCCGCCGCATTGTCGATTCGATCGTTGATGAACGAGCTGATGTAGATATGCTCGCGGCCTCCACAAATCAGGGCCTCGGGAAGAAAGGGCTTCTGGTGAAAGGAGAAATGGAATAGCAGCGGACTCGCTGCGATCTCGTCCCAATCGCCGACGCCGGGAATGGAAGCGTCGAGGACGGTCAGTGAGCGCGTGGGAAACTGCCATGCATAGGCGTAAGCGACCATCGCGCCGATATCATGACCCACGACATGCGGCGGGTCGTCGCCGAAGCTCTGGACGACACCGAACAGATCGGCTGCAAGCTGCGTCTTCGTATAGCCGGAGTCCGTCTTGTCGGAGAAGCCTACTCCTCGCAGATCCGGCACGATCAAGGTGAAATTTTCGCCGAGCGGACGAAGCAAGCGATTCCATTCCCACCAGTTCTGCGGGAAGCCATGGATGAGCAGCATGAGCGGCGCCGTGCCGACCGGCTGGCCGCCCGTCACACAGTGCAGCTTCACATCTGCCACGTACGCGGTGTCATGCCGGAATCCGCCGGGGAGATGGTCAGGGGAAATTTCACTATCGAACGTCATATCGTGTTCTCCGATTCATATCGTCATTCAGGTATCGAGTCGCGCATTCCGGCGAGCCTTAGTCGGCTTCTTTGCGGATGATTTCCGCGAGAAGTTCAGGCTGAGAGAAAAACGGCGAGTGGCTGGTCTCCATCGTGACGATCTTCGCGCCGGGCACGTCGGCCTGCATGCACCGTTGCTGACCGATGGGGAGAGCCAAGTCCTGCGTGCATTCAATGAACACGCGAGGAATCGAGCCGAATCTTTCCGGCGTCGTTTCTGAAAGGGCGAGATACGGCACGGCGGAGGTCGTTGGCACGACGTTGGCTGCGGCTACGGCGACGTCCCGGTCACTGCAATCGCCGTAGAACGATGACCGCATCGTGGCGATGTCGTCGACATTCAACGCGACACCCTTGCCGTCCGCCGATGGCGTCACGACATCGAAAAGCTTCGCAACGGAGGGATCGTTTCTGTACCCGTCGGAAAGTAGATAATCGTTCGCCGACTTGCCGGGAGGCGTCATGAAAGCCGTCAGGTAAATGAGCTTGCCGATCTTTTGCGGATACTTCTCGCCGAGATAAGTCAGCGCCATGCCGCCCATGCTGTGTCCGAGCAAGATGACGGGTTCCGTTGCGTTTTCCATCAATTCGCTAACGGCTGCCGTGTAGTCGGCCATATCCGTGACCTGCTCGTAGCTCGCCGGATCCAGTCCGTGCGACTTGAGATCGGGGGAAAGCACGGGATGTCCCTGAGCGGCAAGCAACGTGGCGACCTTCTGGAAGCAGCCGCCCCAGTGCCATGCGCCGTGTATCAGAACAATGGTCCGCTTCACTTGAAACCTCCAGAGTGTCGAGTAGCGCGCTGCACTCGCGACTAAAAACGGTTTATATGCATGCCGCCGTCGAGTTCGAAGGCACTTCCGGTAGAAAAGGCAAACGTGCCGATGGCGAGCGCAGCAACCGCGCTGCCGATATCATCGGGCGCGCCCCATCGACGAATCGGCGTGAGTCCGTCGCGAATGCGTTCATCGAAGTTCGCCGCCGAGACCGCTGTCATGTCGGTACGAATGATGCCAGGCCGAATTTCATGCACCGCGATGCCGTGCGCAGCCAGACGCGTGGCGAATAGCCTGACCATCATCGAGACGCCCGCTTTGGAGATGCAGTACTCGCCGCGGTTGACGCTGACGGTTTCCGCACTCGTCGATGAGATGCAGACGATGGAGCGATAGTGTTCGGGCGCGGGGACACTCATCATCCTGCGGACCATCCGCTGAGTCAGAAAGAACGGTCCACGAAGATTGATATCCAGATTACGGTCATAGCTTTCGACCGAAACATCGAGCAGATCGCCGCGCGACAGCACCGAAACGCCGGCGTTATTGACGAGCGTGTCGATGCACCCGAAGGCCGACCATGCGCGTTCCACGAGGTCGTCCTGTTCGTCCAGCGCGGCAATGTCTCCGATCGCGATCGCCCATTTGCGTCCTCTGGCTTCGACGCCGGCGATCGTCTCGCGCATGGCGTCGTCATCGCACAGATCGTTGATGACGATATCGAATCCTTCTTCCGCAAGACTCCAGACGATGCCTCTGCCGATACCACGTCTGCCGCCTGTGACCAGTGCGACTGGAGAGCTCGTTTTCATAAGGTTTCCTTCCAATAAAAAACATCATTCCGATGCCTGCGATCAGGCAGGCTCAGGTGGTAACCTCATCTACGCACTCGAGAACCGCTCGCAGCATGAACATATCCACCGAGTGCGCGTTGACACTTTTCGATGGGTTAGAAAAATGGCAGAACTCGACGTCAAGCTGCTCACCGTGTTCGCGGAGACCTACAAAGCTGGCAGCGTCTCGCAGGCCGCGGTCAATCTCGGTTTGTCGCAGCCGACGGTTTCATTCAATCTGGCAAAACTGCGTGAGCACTATCACGATCCGCTGTTCGTGCGCTTCGCTCATGGGATGGAACCGACTCCCTTTGCCATCGACCTCTACGAACAAGTACTGGAACTGCTGGCCACCTTCGAGACCGTGTCCAAATACCAGACACTGTTCGATCCGCAACGGGCCGTGCGAAACTTTCGCGTCGCCTTGACAGACGTCGCTCAAAACGTATTGCTACCTCGCTGGCTCAATCGGTTGCGATCAATCGCACCGGAAGTGAAGCTGACGATCACTCACATCGCCGACGAAACGGTAGGCATGCTGGAATCCGGTGAGGTGGAGCTAGCCATCGGATTCATGCCGCAGCTCAATGACGGGTTCTATCAGCAGAAACTCATGGAGGAAACGTATATCGGCATCATTGCCGCCGATCATCCCCGACTAAACGATCAGCCCAGCGTCAGTGAATTTCTGGCGGAAGGACATATCGCGGTCACGCCGTCCGGAACGGGACACTCCATCCTCAATCGGGTTCTGCGCGAAAAGCGGCTCGATCGGAGAGTCATGCTTGAAGTGCCCAGCTATCTTGGTGTTGCAGAAATCGTCGCGCGCACCGATCTCGTTGCGATGATCCCATCCCGGCTTGCTTCATTAATGCTCAGGGAGAAATCGATCCGTTCGTTCGCGTTTCCTTTCGATCTTTCCGCTTATGCAGTGAAACAGCACTGGCATTCACGCAACCATCATGATGCGGGGCATCGGTGGTTACGCTCGGTCGTCGCGGACCTGTTTCTCGAAACGGCGCCACTATCCTGAATGCGTCGACTTCTGACGGTCGGGCTCACTCGGTTTCGGCGGAGCGGGCGTCGAACGGATCCGCCGGCACGTGTTCGCGGCGCACTCGTTCGAGACCAAACATGGATAACGTGGCAATTACGCCCGGGACAGCGAGCAGGAGAAGGAACGTTTCGAAGCTCGCGCCGAAGCCGATCAATGCACCTCCCGCAACGGAGCCCAGCACCGCGCCGACGCGCCCTGCGGCGTTGGACCATGCCACGCCCGTCGCCCGGCTGCTGGTCGGATAGTAACTACCCGATAGCACGTAGCCGCCGATCGTGCCACCGCCGATGCAAAAGCCTATTCCGAGGACCGTTCCGACGATGATGACCTTCGACCCCTCCGACAAGGCGCAGAGCAGGATCAGGGCCGTCGCGACCAGGAAAGCCAATGCGAGCACACGTTGCGGGTCGGAACGATCCATGCGTCGGCCCAGCCAGATTCCACCGACCGTCGCGCCGACCTGATACATCATCGTCATCAACGATGCCTGCTTGAGCGACACACCTGCAGCCGCGAGCAGCACCGGCAACCAACTGGTCAGTAGATAGACGATCAACAGGATCATGAAGAAAGTCGTCCACAGCAGCAACGTGACGGGCGCTTTCCTGGGTGCGAACAGTTCGCGAACCGAGGACTTTTGACCGGGCGGCTTCGCGTCGGCGTACAGTGAGACTTTGGCCGTGTTAGGCGCGCGAATGCGGTCCGTGATGGACGTTGCGACTTCGCAATCTTTTCGAGTTCCCCGCAGCAGCCGGAATCCGAGGGATTCCGGCAACATCGCAGCGAGTACCGGCACGAGTAGAAGCGGGGCGATGCCGCCTATCGCCAGCACACCACGCCAGCCGATCACGCCCACGAATTGCGCACTGACGAGGCCGCCGAGTGCGCCGCCGATTGTGAAGCCGCAGAACATGAGCGTGACGAGACTCGATGCGCGTGATGTCGGCGAGTACTCACGCGCCAGCGTGATTGCATTCGGCATGGCGCCGCCGAGTCCCACGCCTGTCAAAAAGCGCGCGATAACCAGAGTGGTAAGACTGGGGGACGCGGCCGCTGCCAGGCTCGCGATGCCGAACAGAGAGATGGACACGAGCAGAATTCGCTTGCGCCCGTAACGATCGGCAAACGGACCGAACAACAGCGCACCTGCGGTCAAGCCAAGCAGTCCTGCACCGAACAGAGAAGCAAGCGCTGCGGCCGCCACTTGCCACTCTACTCGGATCGCGGGACCGAGAAAGCCGATGCCCGAGGTGTCGAAGCCATCGACCGCGACGACGAAGAAGCACAAGACCAGGATGCGCTTCTGGAATGCCGAAAGGGGCTGTGAGTCGATGAACTGTTCTACGTTCACCCTTATATCGTTATGCACAAACGTCTCCGTATTCTCTAGCCGGGCTGTGTTGTGATCGCCGGGGTAAAATCGAGTATCGGGGGCTCGTCGGGCGGTGTCCATAAAGCCGGCTCGATGAGCCTTATTCAATTCTTCGATATAGCGTGTCGAGGTGTCGTGGCAGCCTGGGAAATCAACTCGCGCACAGCTTCGTTAAATTCGGCTGGCCGCTCTTTCAGCGCGTAATGACCTCCATCTTCGATCAGCCTCTCTGTGACGTTGGCGGTCACGCGGCGCAGCGTATTGGCGGAGGCTTAGGCTTCACTCCGTTCGAGTCGAATGGCTGGCGCGTGATGTCTTGAGAGGTGCTTGGTGACCGTGCTGATCCGGCCGCAATCTCGCAACGTTCTCGATCCTCTCGACCTAGGCAAGTACGACCTCAACTAACCCGCCGGGAATTACATGAGCCGTCGGGTTTCAACGACGGGCTCATGCTTGACGGGTGCCCGACCGAATGCGATCGCGGAGATGCCGGCCTGCAGGAAGGTCAGGCGCATCCCTACGGCGATAGTCGAAGCGGTTGTCGACAACTGCTCACGGCATACCGTGAAACTTGCCGGAAGTTGCAGCGGTCGCCGACAACGTGCTGGACCGCGGCAACACTGGTGCCCGGCTGATGGCCGACCGGGGCTACGACGCGCAGCCAACCGCAGGCTGCTGCAGGCCAGCCAGCTCAAGGACGTCATTGCGCGACGCATGCGACCAACAAGGCGGTCTTCACGCCGCGACTGCTGGATCTCTACGGTAAGTCCTATGCGAAGCCGCAGACCCTGCATTCCGCGTTCGAGTACTACCGTGTGCTGAACCAGGGCGTGATCGACAACAAGGAACTCGCGAAGCAGAAGATCGAAATGCCGATGCTTGCGATTGGCGGCGGCAGGAATGGCGGCATGGGCGAATACGAGAAGCGGGTCGTGAGCAGCTATGCGGATCACGTCACCGGGATGGTGCTGCCTGATTGCGGCCACTGGCTGCCGGAGGAGTGCGCGGCACCGTTGAACGCGGCAGTGACCGATTTCCTCGACAAGCAGTAAGGCGAAGATCTGCTGGCTCCCCAGCGTTTTGCTAGTGCAATCAGCACCTGAACCTGCGTTGGCCGCAGCGGTACGCGAGGCGTACCGCTATCCGTTTGCTTCTGGCGCCGGCGCGGTCGACCGTCTGTCGACCAGCGTGATCGGCAAAATGTCATGCCTAGGTGATACCGTCCCGCCGTGTTGAATTCGCGCGATCAACCTGCGCGCGGCAATGCTCGCCATCATTTCGACCGGTTGACGGATGGACGTCAACCCGATCAATGTCGAGGCAGCGAGCGGCATATCGTCGAAGCCGACGACCGACAATTGATCGGGCACGCTGGTCTTCCGTTTTTTGGCTGCATCCAATACCCCGATCGCTATAGTGTCGTTGCCGGCAATGATGGCGGTGACCGGTGAGGGCGCGTCGAGCATCGAGAGGGTATGGGCGTAACCCGATTCGGTCGTGTAATCGCCCCAGCGCACGTGGATCGACATGCTTGAAGTTCCGGCTTCTGACAACCAGCGTTGAATGCCTTCCAGACGATCCCGGCTTGTCGATGTATTCTCCGGCCCCATAATCACACCGATATGGCGGTGCCCGAGCCTAAACAGATGCTCGATGGCCATCGCACCTGCATATACATTGTCGATTTCGACGATGTCCACATTGAGGTTGTCGACTTTACGCACGACGAGGACCAGCGGAATACCGCGTCGATGCATTTCTGGAACCACGGTCGAATCCAGCGTTGCGGTTGCGAAGATCAGGCCATCGAGATAACCCTCGATGAGAGGACGAAATGCGACTAGGTTTCTTGCATTGTTCATTGGATCGATCACCAGCGTCATCTGGTAGCCGACTGACTGAAGTTCGTCGTGCAAGCTGGTGAGCAACTGGGTTATGAAACTGTTGTGCAGTGCACCCACGACAACACCGATCAATCGGGTTGCTGATTTGCGAGGTTTTCTGCCAACCGACGGCATGCGGAAGCCCATTTCCGCCGCTGCGGTTTGCACGGCCCGTCGTGTTGTCTCGCTGATGGCCGTGTGTCCGCTCAAGGCCCGCGAGACAGTAGATATCGACAGCCCCAATTTCATGGCGATATCGCCCAGCCGTACCCGATGCGCGGACTCCGTACCCGTAGATTCAATCGACATGATCTTCTCCTTGCCTGCCCTGTTTTTTCATGCTGTCCGCGCCTGATTTCCGATAGGGAAAGTCGCTAGCATTTGCGTGAGATTTGCATAGCCAGTCGATGATAAATTTTGCACATCGATCTTTATGCAACATAAGCCTGTGTAGAGATCTAATCACAACCGGATGGGAAAAACGATGGCAATTCAGTTTCTGAAACATGGCCGCAGTGCCGAAAGTGCTGCGGAGGATGCCGCGAAAGTGCGCGACGTGGTGACCGGAATTCTGACGGACGTATCGAAGCGCGGCGATGCTGCCGTGCGCGCGTTCTCGGAGCAGTTCGACAAATGGTCGCCGGAGTCCTTCCGTCTCAGCGACGACGAGATCGCAGCCTGTGTCCGGCGACTTTCGCCGGGGCAGCTCGAGGACATCAAATTCGCGCAGTCGCAGGTCCGCAACTTCGCCCAGGTGCAGCGTGAGGCTATCCGCGACGTCGAGACGGAGACTCTGCCCGGCGTGGTGCTCGGACACAAGAACATGCCGGTCGATAGCGTCGCGTGCTATGTGCCGGGTGGGAAATTCCCGCTCGTTGCGTCCGCACATATGGGCGTGGTGACGGCAAAAGTCGCCGGCGTGTCGCGCATTCTGGCTGCGTCGCCGCCGGTCCAGGGTGAGCCGAATCCGGCCGTGGTCGCAGCGATGCATCTGGGCGGTGCTGATGAGATCTATACCTTCGGTGGCGTGCAGGCGATTGCTGCCATGGCGCTCGGTACCGAATCGATTGATTCCGTGGCGATGGTGGTTGGGCCTGGCAATGCTTTCGTTGCCGAAGCCAAGCGGCAGTTGTTCGGGCGTATCGGTATTGATCTGATCGCCGGTCCTTCGGAGACGCTCGTCATTGCTGATGACAGTGTCGATGCGGAAATGTGTGCGACCGACCTGCTGGGCCAGGCCGAGCATGGCTTCAACACGCCGGCGATTCTGCTGACGAACTCGCTCAAACTCGCTCAGGAGACGATCGCCGAAGTCGAGCGACTGCTCAAGATACTGCCCACGGCCAACACGGCCGGTGTGTCCTGGCGGGACTACGGGGCGGTGATCGTCGTCGACACGGTCGACGAGATGGTCAGCGAGGCCGATCGCATCGCTTCCGAGCACGTGCAGGTCATGACGCGGGATCCGGATTATTTCCTCAAGTATATGAAGAACTACGGGGCGCTGTTCCTCGGGCCGCGAACGAACGTTGCCTTTGGCGACAAGGTGATCGGTACGAATCACACTTTGCCGACGGGGCGCGCGGCGCGTTATACCGGTGGGCTGTGGGTCGGCAAGTTCATCAAGACCTGCACGTATCAGAAGGTTCTTACCGACGACGCAAGTGCGTTGGTCGGCAGCTATTGCTCGCGTCTCTGCGCTATCGAAGGCATGGTCGCGCATGGGGAGCAGGCAAATCTGCGCGTACGTCGCTATGGCCACCAAAATGTCCCTTATGCAGGTGTCGCAGGGCGATGACGCTGCCGTGATGACGAACGGTCGACATCATTGAATTGTCGTTGTCAGATCGGGGCGCATTCGCATGCGCCCGCGAACAGCAAGAGAGTAAAGATCCATGAGTCCGAATATAGATTTCGTGTTTTGGCCTGCACCGATCCGGCATTTGCGATTCCGCGATCACGTCGCCGCGGCGGTGGCGGGTGGATTTTCCAGCGTGGCGATTTCGCCCATCACCTATCTCGACGAAGTCGCGCATGGTCAAAGCGCGCGCGATCTTCGCGACTATGCCGAGGGCAACGGGGTGCCTGTCCGGCATCTGGACTCGCTGACGGGCTGGGCGCCGAGCGGGAAGATGGAGGGCTACGACGACGAGATGCGCGCCCGCTACATGATCTCGCTGGATCAATCCATCCAGATCTGCAAGGAGATGGGCATCGAAAGTATTCTCGCCTGCGCCGCTTTCGAGGCCGGCACGGTTCCGCACGATGTAGTGGTCAAGGGCTTTGCCGACCTGTGCCGGCTGGCGGGCGATCTCGGCATCTGGGTCGACCTCGAACCGATGCCGTTCCTCGGGGTGCCGGACCTGCAGGCTACGCTCGCGATTCTCGACGCGGTGGATGCGCCCAATACCGGCATAGTGCTCGATACCTGGCACTTCAGCCGCGGCAATCCGGACTTTGCGTTGTTGCGTTCCTTGCTGCCGGGCAAGATCACAACCTTGCAGATCAGCGATGCGCTCTACAAGCTGCAGGCGCCGACCATGATGGAAGACACGCTGCGTTTCCGGCGCTTCGCTGGTGAAGGAGAACTGCCGATCACGGCCATCCTCGAGGTACTCAGGGAGAAGGGGGGACTGACGCGGGCGGGCGCGGAAGTGTTCTCCGACGTAGCCGCTACCTTGAGCCCTACGGAAGCGGGGCGGAAAAGCGCGTTGTCTATGCGTAGCGCGATGGAGCTGGCCGGGTTCGACCTGTGCGGGTCCACTCTGTTCGCTGGTTGACCGCATATTGTCAGCTAATAGTCGCGGCATCTTTGCCGATCGCAGCGTTGTTCAGCAGTTCCTTTAGTCCGTCGACGAGAATACTGGCAGTCATGCGCAGATGATCTGCCATAAGGGCGGTGGCCTTGTCTGTCTCCCGCTCCAGCGCTGCCGCCGCGATAGCTGTGTGTTCCGAGTGCACATCGCGATCATGCTTGTAGAGCGGAACAGACAATCGACGATAGCGTTCGCCCTGCTCATACATCTGGGAGCGCACGCGTAGCAGGCGTTCGCTTCCGCAGGCGGATACCAGAGATTCATGCAGCGAGTAGTGAGCCTCGGCCCAGGCGTCGTTTAGCCGCGAGGGATCATCCGCCGCGCGGTACGCGGTCCGCCCCAGTCTGTGCATGGCGGCAACCACCCGCGTCTCCCAATCGATGTTGCCCCGCGCGATCGACCTCGCGAGACAAAGCGTTTCGAGCTCGATTCGTGTTTCGGTCAGATCTTCTAGGTCTTCCAACGAAACGGGAGCGACGCGATAACCGCGCTGCGGCTCCGAGATTACCAGGCCTTGAGCAGAAAGCTTGGATAACGCTTCCCGCACGGCTGGCAGGCTCACTTCAAAGCGCTCGCAGAAGTCATTGATACGCATTCGCGTGCCCGGCGCAAGTCGGCAACTGAGAATGTCCGCCCTCAATCCGTCAACGACAGTCTCTGATTGGGTCTTTTTGGTAGCCATCGAAGTGATCCATATGTGTGAACGAGCTGGCCGCCGTGTCACTCGTGCCAAACACGCTAATAATATATTTGTTTGTACGATTGTACATCATGTCCTCTGAGCCGCGTGGGTGATGGGGTTTTCCCTAGTTAATGTATTTCAATTAAGATAATATATTTTTACCATTGCGTCAGCTCACCGTTCGGAGGCGACTGTGACGAGGGTGCCGTCAGATTCAGGAAATCATTCCGACAACAGCGCCGCGTGCCGCGAGCTCATCGAGGCGATCGAAGGGGCCCGAATTGCTCCCGGCACCGCGGTGAACGCATGTCTCCTTGCTCAGGTCGGCGCATTGAATCTGCCGGACGACCGCGAACTGGCGGCACTCGTTGACCGTGGTTTGCTCGAGAACACCGGGGAAGGGCTGGCGGTGGCTCGCGCCGGCATCGCAAGCATCGTCCACTTCCTTGCTTCTTCGCGGGAAGTGCGGGGAAGCCGTTGACTCATATCGGCTCAGTGAGCCAGTCGGAGACGTTGCAATGACCGCTTCAGCCCGAACCATCCGATCGGCCTATACGCTTGCCGAAGCATCGTTGGCGCTCGGGGCGCTTGCGATCGGTGTCGGTGAATTCGCTTCGATGACGATCGTTCCGGCCGTCGCAAACACGATGGCCGTATCGCTCTCCACAGCGGGAACGATCGTGAGCGCTTACGCTTTCGGCGTGGTCGTCGGATCGCCAGTTCTCACCATACTGTTCCCTCGCGTCGAGCGGCGCACGCTGCTTGTCATGCTGATGTTCGCGTACGCCGCGGGCAATTTGCTGAGCGCGGTTGCTCCCGGATATCGTTCGCTGCTTGGCGCGCGGCTGGTTGCCGGCTTTCCGCATGGTGCCTATTTTGGAGTCGCTTCGCTGGTTGCGGCGGGGATGGTTCCGCGCGAGCGTCGCGGCCGCGCGATCGCGCACGTCATGCTGGGTTTGACTGTCGCGAACATCGTCGGTGTGCCGCTGGTTAACTGGGTCAGTCAACTGCTGGGATGGCGCATCGTGTATGTGCTCGTCGCAGCCGTTGCGCTAGCGACATGCATCGCGATCCTGCTCGTCGTTCCGCGATCGCAGCCGGATACTTCCAGCGTCAAGGGCGAGCTGACGGCATTCCGCAACGTGCAGGTATGGCTCACGCTGAGCATCATTGCGGTGGGATTTGGCGGCATGTTCGCGTTCTACACTTACCTCACGCCCATCCTGACCGGCGTCACTCGCGTATCGTCGTTTGCCGTTCCGTGGTGTCTCGCGCTGTTGGGCGTGGGAATGACCGTTGGTTCGCTGATCGGCGGCCGGCTCGCAGACTGGTCTACCGACATCACGATAGCGTGCTCGCTGATCTTTGGTGCAGCAGCGCTAGCCGCCTTCTCGGTAACAAGCAGTCGTTTACTAGTAGCAATCGTTAATATATTCGCAATAGGCGGATTTCTTGCCATTGTTCCCGCGGTGCAAGCGCGTCTCATGGACGTGGCTGGGCGCGCGCAGACTCTTGCGTCGGCGCTGAATCATTCGGCCTTCAACGTCGCCAACGGATTGGGCGCGTGGCTGGCGGGTGTGTCCATAGCGTCGGGCTTCCGGTTGGTCAGCGCCGTATGGATCGGTGCGGCGCTGGCCATCTGCGGTTGCATTCCACTTGTCATTTCGATCGCCCTGCGTTCGCGGACAGCGTCGCAGTCTTGCGCATCGGCCAGAAACGTCTGCTAGGCCGAAGGGACGAAAACACGAAGGCTTCCTGAACAAAACAACCAGATTTACATCAAGGAGACATTAAATGAAGACCAGCCTGTCATCGTTGAAGCAGCATCACCACAAGTTGATCAAGCGCTTGCTCTACGTCGCGTTGGCAGTGACGGGCCTCGCGCAATTTCCCGCGCTCGCCGCGAAAGTACCTGGCATCTATTACGGCATTGCGACCGAGTCGAGCGAATACTGCAATGCACAGGTGCAGGGCGCGAAGGCAGTCGCGGATTCCGTCAATACCAAACTGACCGTTCTCGTCAGCGAGTTCCAGGGGCAGAAGTTCTTGCAGGACTATGGTGCGATCTTCTCGGCAGGATGCAAGGACTGCGTGGCCATGATGGACCCCGTCTCCAACGCGTTCACCAAAGCGATCGTCGACCGGGCCAGCCGGGCGGACGCGAAGGTAATTACGTTCTGGAACAGACCGGAGAACATTCATCCGTGGGATACGGACTCGCAGAGCTGGATAGCGCACATTTCGTTCGACGGGGTGGATTCCGGATATCAAAACGGCATGGCGCTGTGCAAAGCAATCGGAGGTAAAGGTGGTGTGCTGGTGCTACAGGGTGTCGCCGACAATCCGCCCACGAAACAGCGCTTCGCGGGCTTTCAGCGCGCGGTCAAGGAGTGCCCGGGGATGACGATCCTCGATAACCAGTACGCCGATTGGGGGCAAACGAAAGCGCAGACCATCGTGCGCGGCCAGCTCGCCAAGTACGGCGATCAGGTAAAGGGCATCTTCTCGGAGAACGACCTCATGGCACTCGGCGCGCTGGCTGCGCTTCGCGAAAAGGGCCTTGCCGGGAAAGTGCCGGTGACGGGCAGCGACGGTCAGTCCGATGTCCTGCAGCTCATCAAATCCGGCGAGATCGTGTCGACGATGAAAGTCGACGGTGCGGCGCTCGGCGCGGTATCGACGGCGCTAGCCTATGGCGTGGCGACGGGCGACATCGACCTGTCGAAGCTGACTCACGCACAGCGGAATTTCTACCTCAAGCAGACGCTGGTCACGAAAGCGAACGTCGATCAGTTTCTCGATCAGAAGTTCGATCCCGCCAAGTTCACTTATCAGAAGCTGAAAAGCGACATGTGGGCCTATTCGTCCGGGCCCATCACGGATTCGCCGTCGAAGTAGACACGTGGTTTTTCGAGTTGACCGCTGAGCAGGAAGAATCATGTTCCCCAAAATCACTTTTTCGGTTCGCAATGCTGGGCCGCTAGTCGCACTCGTGGCGCTCGTCGTGTTCTTCAGCCTGACGGGCAGCAATTTCGCCAGCGTTGCGAATTTCATTGCGATCGTCGAGTCGAGCGCCATTCCCTGTATTGCCGTCGTGGGGCTCACGTTCGTCATCGTCCAGGGCTCCATCGACCTGTCTATCGAGGGCATTGTCTCGTTGTCCTGCATCCTGACGGGTCTCTTCGTCGCCAACTCGGTCAATGCTCACGACAGCCTGGGCGCGGCGCTGATATTGGCGGTGGGAAGCGGTCTGGCCGTCGGGCTGTTCAACGGGATCGTGTATGCAAAAGTAAAAGTGCCTTCGCTGATCGTGACCCTTGGCACCTGGTTTGCCGCCCGCGGCCTGGCAACGATGTTGTTTCCGTCGATGCAGCCGCAGATCAAGGACGCGGCGTTCCTGTCCATCGCACTGGACAAGCACCTCGGCCTGTGTGGAATCGTCTATTGCGCGATTTTCATTGTCCTGGCGGGGCTGGTGATCGAGAAGCGGACCACGATCGGACGCGTGAGCTACGGCATCGGCGGCGACGAAAACCTGTGCAGGCTGGGCGGGCTGCACGTTGACCGGATGAAGATCGCCGTCTTCGCAATCTCGGGTGCGCTATCCGGCGTATGCGGCGTACTGCTTGCAGCACAGCTTGGAGTGGGTAGTTCGCAGGCGGGCGAAGGTCTGCTCTTTCCGTCGATCAGCGGCGCCGTCATCGGCGGCACGCTTCTGAGCGGCGGCAAAGGCGGCATTCTCCAATCGCTGACGGGCGTGCTCATTCTCAATGTTATTCAGAATGGCCTGCTTCAGATCGGTGTTGACCCATTGATCACGCAGGTCGTAGAAGGCGCCACGATCATCCTCGCAGTCATTGGGGGCTCGTGGAGCTTGCGAGAAAAGTTGAGGGTTGCGAAATGACGAACGCAGTCTACGAAGTCAGGAACTTGAGCAAGCGGTTCGGGCCCGTCACGGCACTCGACGACGTGAGCGTGAGCTTGCGCCACAACGAAGTCGTGGGCCTGATCGGCCAGAACGGCTCGGGCAAGTCGACGCTGATGAAGACGTTGGCGGGCGTTCAGCGCCCCGATACGGGAAACATGGTCCTCAGGGGGCAGGCGGTCTCGTTCAGGTCCACGGTCGATGCTGCAAGGAGCGGCGTTGGACTGGTGCATCAGGAGCAATCGCTCATTCCCAATCTGACGGTCGCCGAAAACATCTTCATCGACAAGTCGGCGCCGTATGTCCGCAGGGGCTGGTACAGATGGCGGGAGCTGCTTGATGCAGCGCGCCGGCAACTGGACAAGATCGAGCTCGATATTCGTCCCGAGACGCTGGTGGAAAAGCTCTCGTTCGGGCAGCGCCAGATGGTGGAGCTGGCCAAGGTGCTTGCGCTGGAGGAGCTGATCGAAGAAGACCTGGTCATCATGTTCGACGAACCCACGTCCATGCTGACCTCCAGAGAGATCGACGATCTCTTCAAGCAGATCAACCGCATTCGTTCGCGAGCGTCGATCGTATTTATCAGTCATCGGATGGACGAGGTGCTGGCGCTGTCGGACCGGGTGTACGTAATGAGCGACGGGCGCCGCGTCGCCGAGCGCGAGCGCGGCCAGGTCGATGCGGACGAACTCTATGAGTTGATGGTCGGTAAGCAGCGCAGCACGGTCACACGCGAGGGCGAGGCTTCCCGGTCGTCCAAGCCGAGGCTCGTGCTCGATCGTGCCCGGTTCAACAAAGATGCCGGGCCTTTCTCCATCACCGTCAACGAGGGAGAAATACTCGGACTGATCGGTGTGCAGCGCTCGGGCGCCGAAGTGCTCTGCCGCGGTTTGTTCGGTATCGACGAAGTGACCGACGGTCAAGTCGTTCTCGACGGCAAGCCTTTTCGTCCCGTCACCCCTGCGGACGCCGTGCACCGCGGCGTCGGATATCTGCCGGCGGAGCGCAAGAAGGAGGGGATGCTCGCGGGTATGTCCGTGCTGGAGAACATGACGCTCAGTTTCGGGTTCGACTTCGGATTCGGCGGCTTCATTGCCAACAGATCAAAGGAACACGCGGTCGCCGGCGACTGGGCCAAACGGTTGAAAGTCAAGACGCCGTCCCTTCACGAGGACATCTCGAAGTTGAGCGGCGGCAATCAGCAAAAAGCCGTCCTTGGAAAGTGGCTCATGGGTAAAAACCTGAAGCTCCTGCTGCTCGACCACCCGACGCGCGGTCTGGACCCCGGAGCCCGGGCCGATCTGTTTGAAACCATGCGGCATCTCGCCGGAGAAGGACTTTCGATTGTGTTCATCGCAGATACGCTGGATGAAGTGCTACTCCTCAGCGACACAGTTGCAGTGATGAAAGACGGGCAATTCTCTGAAGTCTTCAGGGACATCAGTCGAAAGAGGCCGACAGAAGAGCAGATTGTGAGGGCAATGGTATGAGACTCAATGAGCTTCCGATCGCGAATAGCGATGCAACCTTGCGCGGTGTCCACGAGCGCAGATATGGTCACGTCAGGCAGATGGCGAGGCGTTTCGCTCCCGCCATCGTCCTTGTGATCATGCTCATGGTCGTGGGCACTATCTCGCCCGGGACATTGTCTCCAGGCTCGCTTGCGTCATTTTCTATCGATGCCGCGCCCCTGTTGCTGCTTGTTCTGGGCAGCACGTTGCCGATCATCCTGGGTGGCATCGACCTGTCTGCCGCCGCGATGGCCAGCATCTCAGGCGTGGTGGTCAGTCTGGCCGCGCCGCACCTCGGCTCATGGGCTGTCCCGTTAGCCGTCGCCCTGGCGGGGCTGGTGGGCGGCGCGCAAGGATATACCCATGCGAAGTACCAGGTTCCATCGTTTGCCATCAGCCTCGGCACGTTGGGACTGCTGTCAGGCCTGGCGCTGTTCGTGACCAAGGCCACAGCACTTCCGGTGGACGGTGATCTCTGGATTATCGACGTGCTTACTGGGTCGCTATTCGGTGTACCCGCTTGCGTGTATCTGGTTGCCATCGTCTGGCTCTGTCTTTCCCTGACGCTCCGGTACTTTCGTTTGGGAAGGCACGTCTACGCGATAGGCACGGCGGAGCGGGCGGCGTCCATGTCGGGTATCGATGCGCTGAAGGTACGAGTCATCGTGTTCGCCATCTGCTCCATGTGCGCTTCGCTGGCTGGTGTCCTTTATGTTTCGCAGACCCTGTTCAGTTCTCCCACGCTTGCCCAGACGATGCTGCTGCCCGCCATCGTCGGCGTAGTGCTGGGCGGCACGTCGATTTCGGGCGGCATTGGCGGCGTGGGGGCGAGCGTGATCGGCGGTATTTCCGCGGCTTTCCTGCGCGTCGGTTCGGTGGTCGTGGGACTGCCACCCACGAGCCAGGATCTGGTGTACGGCATCGTGATCCTGGTGGCGGTAACAGCGACGATCGACCGGCGAAAGATGAGCATCGTGAAGTGAAGGAATGTGGGGCCGCTATCTGCGCTCTGTCAGAACAACTTTTGGATTATCAAACATGAAATTTGTCCGTTATAGCAATGAGGATGGTGAAGGGCTCGCTGTCTGTGTCGATGGAGATTGGCGCGGTCTGCCCGCGAGCGACGCGCGGTTTCCGACGACGCTGGACGAGATGATTCGGAATCCCGAGGCCATGTCGAACGCTTTCGATGTGCTGGCAAGCGCCGGCGAACGTCTGGACATGCAGGACGTAACCTGTCTCCCGCCGATATCCGCGAGCAGAAAGATCATCTGCGTGGGGCTCAATTATCACGATCACTCGGCGGAGTCCGGTTTTAAGCAGCCCGATTACCCGACACTGTTCTTCCGCGTTGGAACCAGCATCACCGCGCACGGCAGCGAAATCGTGAGACCCGCGATCAGCGACTCTCTGGATTTCGAGGGAGAGCTTGCAGCAATTATCGGAAAAGGTGGCAGTCATATCGCCGCGTCGGATGCATACGATCATGTGGCCGGGTATTCGATCTTCAACGATGTGACGGTTCGGGAATTCCAGTTCAAGACACCGCAGTGGACGGTTGGGAAGAACTTCGATGGCACGGGTGCGTTCGGACCATGGTTCGTCACCGCGGACGAGTTCCCGGATGGCGGCCGGGGGCGTGCGCTGGAGACGCGGCTCAACGGTACGGTGATGCAGCGCGCCATGCTCGACGATATGGTCTTCGATGTGCCGTCGCTCATTGAAACAATCAGTCAGGCAATCACGCTCGAACCCGGTGATGTCATCGTTACGGGCACGCCGTCCGGCGTCGGCCACGCACGTAATCCGCGTTTGTATATGAAGCCCGGCGATGTGGTCGAAGTGGAGATCGAAGGGCTCGGCGTGTTGAGCAATACGATCGTTGAAGAGGCCTCGTCGAGGAAAGCGGCCTGAGACGGGTGCCATATGGAAAACCTTGCATCGCGGGAATCGGGTCTTTTGACTGCTCGCGCGGACCGGCTGGGGTCGGTGCATTCCATCGACCGCGTTGTGATGACTGTCCCCGATCTGGCCGAGGCGAAGCGCTTCTTCGAGGCGTTCGGGTTGCGGTGCGATCAGCAGACCACTGATGCGCCTTTGAATATAGGCACTCGTGAGCATCCGCATGTGTGGCTAACGTTGCTTGCCGGCGCGAAGAAGCAACTTCTCTATGTTCGATACGGCGCCTATGAAACCGATTACACCGCCATTCAGGAGAAAGCTGCCTCGCTTCATCTATCGGGCAATGCGCCGCATGAGTGCGCGTCGGCGATTACGGGAACCGGGGGGCTTTGGCTGACGGACCCCGATGGCGTGCAGGTGCAGATAGTGGTAGCGGACAAATCGTCGCCTGACGCCAAAACGCGCGCAACCGAGGGTAAAAGAATACCTGCTGGAAAGGGCGCAGCCCCGAGCAGAAGTACTGCACCCAAGGTGTATCCGCGCTATTTGTCGCACGTGTTGTTCTTCACCGCGGACGTGCAGAAAGCGTTGGATTTCTACGTTGGCGTGTTGGGGCTGCGATTGTCCGACCGGTCCGAAACCGACATTGCGTTTTTGCACGGAGCGTATGGAAGCGACCATCACCTCGCGGCGTTTGTCAAAGCAGACGGGCCGGGTGTGCATCACCTGTCGTGGGACGTCGGGAGCGTGCACGAGGTAGGCCTGGGCGCCGAGCAGATGAGACGGAACGGCTATACGCGCGGTTGGGGCGTCGGCCGGCATGTGTTGGGATCGAACTACTTCTACTACGTGCGTGATCCGTGGGGCAGTTATGCAGAGTACTCGTTCGATATCGACTACATTCCCGCCGATCTCGATTGGCCCGCCGCCAATCATCCCGGTGAGGATTCGTTCTATGTCTGGGGTCCCGAACCGCCTCACGATTTCGCGACCAATTACGAGGTTGCCCGCGAAGCGGGGGCGGCAACGATTGATGCCGGAAAAATCGATTGAATTGAAGGAAGATATTCTCCATGGATTCACCTCAGCCCATGCACCAGGCCTCGATACTGCCGAGTGCGCCGGATTTTTCCCTTGGACACAAGCGCGCACTCGTAACGGGTGCGAGCCGGGGAATCGGCGTCGCCGCAGCTTCATCGCTCTGCGAATACGGCGCGGACGTTAACTTGGTTGCGCGATCGCTGGATGAAACCGAAGTTGTCGCCGACGCATTGCGCAAGCGTGGCGGGCGGGCCCGTGCAGCAAAGCTGGATGTGACGGATCTGGCGAATCTGCCGCATGCCTTGCAAGCAATAGTCGGCGACGGCGAGCCGTTCGACATTCTGGTGAACAACGCAGGAACGAATCGGCCCGCCCCATTCGTGGACGTGACCGTGGACGACTTCGACGCGGTGATGGGTTTGAACGTGCGCAGCGCCTTTTTTGTGGCCCAGTTCGTGGCAGCGGAGTTGATCCGGACGAGACGTACCGGCTCGATCATCAACATGTCATCGCAGATGGGCCATGTGGGTGCGCCGATGAGGACGGTCTACTGCAGTTCCAAACATGCCATTCAGGGCTTGACCAAGGCGATGGCCGTCGAACTCGGGCATCACGGCATTCGCGTGAACGCGATTTGCCCGACGTTCATCGAAACGCCGATGACGCGGGATTTTCTTGCATCGGATGGCTTCAGGCAGGACGTGCTGTCCCGCATCAAGCTCGGGCGTGTAGCGACGCTGGAAGACGTGACGGGCGCGGTGCTGTACTCGCGAGTGATGCATCGGCCATGGTGACAGGCAGTTCGCTGATGGTCGACGGCGGATGGACCGCCGAATGAACACCAGGATTCATTAACCTCAAATCAAGGAAGCGACGTAATGGACATTCGATCGACAAGCACTGTGGCGCCCGTTTCGATGCATGACAACGTGAAGGTCTGGGGACTCTTCCCGAAATTTTCACTGTTCGAGCAGACACGCGGAACGTATCTCGAAGCGATAGAGGAGTGGACGATCGCGCCACATACGAAGGCGACGCCTCACTCGCATGACACGCACGAGTTTTACTACATTCTCGTTGGCGAGGCGGTCGTGCAGATCGAGCAGGAGGCCAGACGGGTCAAACCTGGCGACCTCATCTATATCCCGCCCAAGGTCCCGCACAGTATCTGGCCGACAACGGACGATGGCGTGAGGGCGTTCTCTTTTTCCGTGAGTTATCAGGAGCCCGTGGAACCCGGCTACAAGGACGAAGTGCTCGAGGAAGTTCGTGTTATTGACTGACGTTTTTCATCGTTAGTATAGCGAGACAGTGTTCGCCCGTCGAGCATTGCAGACTTATCCAAATAGCGCAGTTGTGCCTCACGTTTTCGCGGAAAATTTGAACCGGCGGCGCGGGCTGGGGAATCGGTTAATGTTGCCGGAGCAAAACGAACTGATGGCCCGCGATGAGTAAGCTGAAGAGTCTGGAGGAGTTGTTCGTTCGTTGGATGCCATTTTGATCGGGAGATCATCATTCTGTGCGTTCGCTGGTACCTGCGCTACAAGCTCAGCCTTCGCGATCTGCTCGAGATGATGGCTAAACGAGGATTGTCGCTGGCTCACACGACGATTCTGCGCTGGGTGAGGCGTTATTCACCCGAGTTCGTCAAACGCTGGAACCGCTTTGCTACACTTGCGGGTCGCTCGTGGCGTGTCGACGAGACCTACCTGAAGTTTCGAAGCAGGTGGGCATACCGTACCGGGCCGTCGATCGAGCTGGCCAGACGGTGGACTTCATGCTCAGGGTGCGGCCAAAGCATTTTTCAGCAAGGCCATCAAGCGTCAGGGCCAGCCGCCAGAGGCCATCACGCTCGATGGCTATGCTGCCGCGCACCGAGCGGTGCGCGAGATGAAGGTCGATGGTCTGCTGCCTGAAGACACGGGGATCCGGTCATCGAAATATCTGAACAACCTGATAAAGCAGGACCATCGCCACATCAAGTCAAGAACGAACGTGATGCTCGGCTTCAAACGGTTAAGGAAGCGCCGCGACCACCATTTCAGGCATCGAGTTGACGCATCGCATCCGTGAGGGTCAGTTCGATTTCGCGAAGCTCGGCGTCGTGGATGCCGCAGCGCCCGCTGTATGGAATGCCGTTCCCTCAGTTTGATAAGATATCCTACTTATTGTATCCTTCTCAATCGGCTTACCTATTTGCACCAGATCCGGCTGACCTAGGTCGCGGAGATGCACTCGCGCGGTTTCAAGTATGACGATTCGCGGCGGCGGCATCCCATGCCGACATGATATGAGTGATGGCAGTCTCCAGAACGTTGTGACGCACCCCGTCCCGTGCCAGCGTGGGCAGCCCCAACAGAAACGCATCGAATACGGTTGACAGCGCGCGGACGTCGGTGTCGGCTCGCAACTCGCCGCTGTCGACGCCTCGCTGCAGGCAGGCGGTGAAGCCGGCGCGCGTGCGTGCACGCGAACGCGTCAGAGGTTCGATGACCGTTACATGTTCCTCAGAGGGCGCACTCATGACGCCCAAACCAACCATGCAGCCCTTCGGATGCCCGCGTTCGCACTGCATCTTGGCTGAATTGCGTAGTGCGATTTCGATCGCGTCGCGCGGTGTGAGCGTGGTATTCCACAGGCATTCCGTCACTTGGGCATAAGTGGACAGATAACGTTGCACGCATTCCTGGAACAGAGCTTCCTTGGAGCCGAAGGCCGCATAGAAACTCGGCGCAGAAATGCCGCTGGCGATCCCTGCCTTCAATTGGCTCAACGAAGTCGATTCATAGCCGTTCTGCCAGAAGATGTACATCGCTTGCTCGACCGCCTTGTCGCGGTCGAAGGTACGCGGACGTCCCATTGTCGCCATGCCGAACCCCATTGAATGTTCATCACTAAAATACTAATCGATACATAAATCGTTGACAAGATCGTCGTGTCGCGAGTATTGTACCGAAAGATACATATATAGATAAAAGGTTGTGGCTCTACTAGAGCGGTCCGGATTGATAACCCGATAGTTTCAGAGGCCCCGTTATGCGCAGGCAGCGGAAGGCTTTCGCCTAAATATGTACCGAATGATACTTATGTGAGTCTACTGGTGGATCGGCAGACTCATGAAGCTTCCTTCATCGAGAAATAACACCGTGACGAAAACGACTTGTACCGCGGCGCGTCCCATGGCCGACCGACTACCGCTGGCCGCGCTTCTGGCGCTGGCCATGACTGGATTCATTTGCATCATAACGGAGACGCTGCCGGCAGGGCTGTTGCCGCAGATGGCGGCGGGGTTGCAGGTATCGACTTCCCTAGCCGGGCAGGCAGTGACGGCCTATGCGTTGGGTTCGGTGCTGGCGGCCATTCCGCTGACTATCGCCACGCAAGGCTGGCGGCGGCGCAATGTGTTGCTGCTGAGCATCGCGGGTTTCTTCGTCTTCAATTCGATCACGGCACTGTCGTCTAACTATTGGCTGACGCTCGCGGCCCGGTTCTTGGCTGGCGTGTCGGCGGGGCTTGCCTGGAGCCTGCTCGCCGGTTACGCGCGGCGCATGGTGCCGGCGCGTCAGCAGGGCCGGGCCCTGGCGGTGGCAATGGTCGGGACCCCGATCGCGCTATCGCTGGGCGTGCCACTCGGAACCTTACTCGGAACCGCGATGGGCTGGCGCAGCGCATTCGTGATCATGTCGGCGTTGACGCTCGTACTGATCGGGTGGGTATTAGCCAAGGTGCTGGATTATCCGGGGCAAGCCAGCCATGAACGTCTGCCTTTGCTGAAGGTGTTGAACACCGCCGGTGTGCGCCCTGTGCTCGGTGTTGTGATCGCATGGATGCTGGCACACAACATCCTCTACACCTACGTTTCGCCGTTCGTAGCGCAGGCAGGTCTGGCTGCGCATGTGGACCTTGTGCTGCTGATTTTCGGCCTGGCCGCGTTGGTCGCCATCCTCCTCGTGGGCCGTCTGGTCGAACATCATCTGCGCGCCTCGGTGCTGACCAGTTTGGCCGTCTTTGCCGTCGTGTCCCTGCTTTTCGTCTGGTTCGAGCATATGCCGGCCGCCATCTATGTCGGCGTGGCTGTATGGGGACTGACGTTCGGCGGTGCGGCGACGCTGTTGCAAACCGCATTGGCCGATACCGCCGGCGATGGCGCCGACGTGGCCCTGTCGATGAACGTGACGGCCTGGAACGGTGCTATCGCTGGCGGTGGCCTGGTGGGCGGCGTCCTGCTCGATGGTTGGGGTGCATCGTCGTTCCCGCCGGTGCTGGTGGGATTGCTGGCCATCGGATTCGTTATCGCCTGGTTCGCCCGTACGCACGGTTTCAAGCCGGGTTCACGACACGCTCACTTCTAGTCGAGTCTCTATTTGAAGGCTTATGTCGTCAAAGAAGCCGGCTGGCCGGAGGTACTGCGTTTGCAGGAGATCGACGAGCTGGTACATATGCCAAATGGCTGGTTTACAGGTGCTCGCGACGACGCGTAACCCTCAAAAACGCGCCTTGTTGCTGGAGAAAGGTGCGGACAAATGCCTGACTGACGATGGCCGGCTGCATGAAGTGCTGGGGAATGCGCCGCACGATGGAGTGAACGCGGCCATCGAAATCGTCGGGGCCGCGATGCTGCGCGACACCATCCAGGCAGACCGTCCGATCGGGCGCATCGCGATTCTCGGCCTGCTGGGCGGGCGAGAGATCGAGCGCTTTGACGTGTATGGCGATCTACGCAATGGCGTGTCGGTCTCGTATGTGTCGAGCGAGCACATCGGCCGTCCTTATCAACCTATCGAGGATTTCCCCCTGGCGAAGATTGCCGGGGCGTTCGCATTCGACGATCTGTCGCAAGCGCAAGCGCAAGCGCAAGCGCATGCGTACGCGGAATCGAATCAGGTTGCCGGAAAGACTGTGATTGTGCTGTAGGTACTGTGTGTTGTTTGGTTAATAATTGGAGAAATTTTCATGTTTAAGAAGCTGTTGTTATCCATTTTCTACTCGTCCGTCGCGCTGCTCTCGACGCCGACGTTCGCGGCAGACGAATTCCCGGTGCCAGCCGGATTTTCCAGCGAATACAAGACGATCGATGGCGTGCGCCTGCACTATGTCAAGGGCGGCAGCGGGCCGCTGGTTTATCTCGTGCATGGCTTCGGCCAGTCGTGGTACGAATGGCACCAACTGATGCCGGAACTGGCCAGGGATCACACGGTGGTGGCGGTGGATCTGCCGGGCCTCGGCCAATCCGCGGTGCCAACCTCGTATCGCGCCATCGATGTCGCGCCGCTGCTCTATCAGCTGGCCGAGCAGTTCAGTGGTGGCCAGAAATTCGATCTGGTGGCTCACGACATCGGTATCTGGAACACCTATCCGATGTTGGTCCAGCACCAGGGCAACATCCGTCGGGCGGTCTACATGGAAGCGCCGATTCCCGACGATAGCATCTACAAATTCCCGGCCTTCACGCCGAAGGGTGAATCGCTGGTCTGGCATTTCAGCTTCTTCGATGCCGATAACCAGCTCGCAGAAAAACTGATCACCGGTAAGGAGCGCTTCTTTTTCGAGCACTTCATCAAGGTGCACGCGACCAACATGGCCGTCTTCACGCCGCAACTGCTGGATCTTTATGGGAAGTCCTACGCGAAGCCACAGAGCCTGCATGCTGCGTTCGAGTATTACCGCGTGCTGAACCAGGGCGTGATCGACAACAAGGAACTCGCCAGGCAGAAGATCGAAATCCCGATGCTGGCGATTGGCGGTGGCGGAAACGGCGGCATGGGCGAATACGAGAAGCAGGTCGTGAGCAACTATGCGGACCATGTGACCGGGATGGTGCTGCCCGATTGCGGCCACTGGTTGCCGGAGGAGTGCGCGGCTCCGTTGAACGCGGCGGTGATCGAATTCCTCGATGAGCAGTAACGTGAGCGTGCGTCAGTTCTTTCGTTGATTCCCTGGACGAACTGCCGGTCGTAAATCGGCGCCGGTTGCGGTGGTACGTGAGGCGTACCGCTACCTGCTTGCTTCCTGCGCCGGCGCGGTCGATCCTCTGTCGACCAGCGTGATCGGCAGAATGTCATGGCCAGGCGATACAGTCCCGCCATGCTGAATACGCGCGATCAACCTGCGAGCGGCAATGCTCGCCATCATCTCCACCGGCTGACGAATGGACGTTAGCCCGATCAAAGTTGAAGCAGCGAGTGGCACATCGTCGAAGCCGACGACCGACAATTGATCGGGCACGCTGGCCTTTCGTTTTTTGGCCGCATCTAGTACTCCGAGCGCGATAGTGTCGTTGCCAGCAATGATGCCGGTAACCGGCGATGGTGAGTCGAGCATCGAGAGTGCATGGGCATAACCCGAGTCGGTCGTGTAATCACCCCAGCGCACGTGGATCGACGCGCTCGAAGTTCCTGTCTCCGATAACCAGCGTCGAATGCCTTCCAGGCGATCCCGGCTTGTCGATGTATTTTCTGGTCCCATAACCACGCCGATATGGCGATGCCCGAGCGCAAACAGATGCTCGACGGCCATCGCACCTGCACGCGCATTATCGATTTCGACAATGTCAACATTGAGGTTGTCGACTTTTCGCACGACGAGGACCAGCGGGATACCGCGTCGATGCATTTCTGGGACGACGGTCGAATCCAGCGTTGCCGTTGCGAAAATCAGACCATCCAGATAACCCTCGATGAGCGGACGAAAGGCGAACAGGTTTCTCGCATCGTTCATTGGATCGATCACCAGTGTCATTTGATAGCCGACGGACTGAAGTTCGTCGTGCAGGCTTGTCAGCAACTGCGTCATGAAACTGTTGTGCAGTGCGCCCACGACAACACCGATCAACCCGGTTGCCGGCTTGCGAGGTTTTCTGCCAATCGACGGTAAACGGAAGCCCATATCTGCCGCGGTGGCTTGTACCGCCCGTCGCGTTGTCTCGCTGATGGCCGTGTGCCCGCTCAAGGCCCGCGAGACAGTTGATATCGACAGCCCAAGTTTCATGGCGATATCGCCGAGCCGTACGCGATGGGCAGACTCCTGGTCAGTGGATTTAATGGACATGATTGGCTCCTGCTGGATACCGTTTTTTCATGCTGTCTGCGCCGGATTTTCGATAGGGAAAGTCGCTAGCATTTGCATGAGGTTTGCATAGTCCGCTGATGATAAATTCTGTACAACGATCTTTATACGACATCAGATTGTGTACAGATCCAATTGCAACCGGACGGGAAAAGCGATGGCAATTCAATTTCTGAAACATGGCCGTAGCGCCGCGAAAGACGAAGCGAAAGTACGCGACGTAGTGACCGGAATTCTGTCGGACGTGTCGAAGCGCGGCGATGCCGCCGTGCGCGCGTTCTCGGAGCAGTTCGACAAATGGTCTCCAGAGTCCTTCCGTCTCAGCGACGACGAGGTCGCCGCTTGTGTCCGGCGACTTTCGCCGGGTCAGCTCGAGGACATCAAGTTCGCACAGTCGCAGGTCCGCAACTTCGCTCAGGTGCAGCGCGAGGCCATCCGCGATGTCGAGACGGAAACGCTGCGGGGTGTGGTGCTCGGGCACAAGAACATGCCGGTAGATAGCGTCGCGTGCTATGTGCCGGGTGGAAAATTCCCGCTGGTTGCGTCCGCGCATATGGGCGTGGTGACGGCGAAAGTCGCCGGCGTGTCGCGCATTCTGGCTGCATCGCCGCCGGTACAGGGTGAGCCGAATCCGGCCGTGGTCGCAGCGATGCATTTGGGTGGCGCAGATGAGATTTATACCTTCGGCGGCGTGCAGGCGATTGCTGCCATGGCGCTCGGTACTGAATCGATCGACCCAGTGGCGATGGTGGTTGGCCCCGGCAATGCTTTCGTTGCCGAAGCCAAGCGCCAGTTGTTCGGGCGTATCGGTATCGATTTGATCGCCGGTCCTTCTGAGACGCTCGTCATTGCCGACGACAGCGTCGACGCGGAAATGTGCGCGACCGACCTGCTGGGCCAGGCCGAGCATGGCTTCAATACGCCGGCGATCCTGCTGACGAATTCGCTCAAGCTGGCTCAGGAGACCATTGCCGAAGTCGAGCGACTGCTCAAGGTTTTGGCGACGGCCAACACGGCCGGCGTGTCCTGGCGAGACTACGGGGCGGTGATCGTCGTCGATACGGTCGAAGAGATGGTGAGCGAGGCGGATCGCATCGCTTCCGAGCATGTACAGGTGATGACCAGAGATCCGGATTATTTCCTCAAGCACATGAAGAACTATGGCGCGCTCTTTCTCGGGCCAAGGACAAACGTAGCCTTCGGAGACAAGGTGACCGGTACGAACCACACGTTGCCGACGGGTCGCGCAGCCCTTTATACCGGCGGGCTGTGGGTCGGCAAGTTCATCAAGACGTGCACGTACCAGAAAGTCCTCACCGACGAGGCGAGCGCCTTGATCGGCAGCTACTGTTCGCGCCTCTGCGCTATCGAGGGCATGGTCGCGCACGGGGAACAGGCCAATCTGCGCGTTCGTCGATATGGCCACCAGGACGTTCCTTATGCGGGTGTCGCGGGACGATGACTGTAGCGTAGTGACCAACGCTTAGCACCACCGCATTGCCACTGACAGATTGGGGCGCGTTTGAGCGCGCCTCCGATAGTAAGAGGGGAAAGCTTCATGGATTCGAATATAGACTTCGTGTTTTGGCCTGCGCCGATCAGGCATTTGCGATTGCTCGATCACGTAGACGCCGCGGTGGCGGGGGGATTTTCCAGCGTGGCGATTTCGCCCATCACCTATCTCGACGAGGTTGCGCGAGGGCAAAGCGCAAGGGATCTCCGGAGCTATGCTGAGGGCCACGGGGTCTATGTCCGGCATCTGGATTCGCTGACAGGCTGGGCGCCGAGCGGGAAGATGGAGGGATACGACGACGAGATGCGCGCACGCTACATGATCTCGCTCGATCAATCCATTCAGATCTGCGAGGAAATGGGCATCGAGAGCATTCTCGCCTGCGCCGCTTTTGAAGCAGGGACGGTACCGCAGCTATGTCTGGGGACCCGAACCGCCGGACGATTTCGCAACCAATTACGAGGTCGTACATACTGCGCCAAAGAAAAAGGGTGAATCATCAGATGTCTAATCATCATATGCAGCCGGCTCTGGAATTGCCGCGAACGCCGGACATTTCTCTTGAAAACAAGCGTGCGCTCGTCACGGGTGGTAGCCGAGGTATCGGGGTAGCGGCAGCGTCCGCGCTCTGCGAATACGGCGCGCATGTGACACTGGTGTCGCGCTCGGTGGAGGAGGCAGAGCTGGTCGCCGATGCGTTACGAAAGCGCGGTGGTCGGGCTAGTGCGGCTCGGTTGGACGTCACAGATTTACCGAATCTTTCTCGCACCTTGGACGCCATTGTTGGTGATGGCGAACCGTTCGATATTCTGGTAAACAATGCTGGTACGAACCGGCCTGCGCCGTTTATCGATGTGACCGTGGACGACTACGATGCAGTCATGGAGCTGAATGTACGCAGCGCTTTTTTTGTCGCGCAGTACGTCGCGGCTGCGCTGATACGGGCCGGGCGAACCGGGTCGATTATCAACATGTCGTCGCAGATGGGGCATGTCGGTGCGCCGCTTCGGACGGTCTACTGTAGTTCGAAGCATGCGATTCAGGGCTTGACCAAAGCTATGGGCGTCGAGCTAGGGCCTTACGGGATTCGGGCGAATGCGATCTGCCCGACGTTTATCGAAACGCCGATGACCCGAGGCTTCCTGGCGTCCGATGACTTTCGGCGGGATGTGCTGTCCCGTATCAAGCTTGGCCGCGTGGCGACGCAGGAGGACGTGATGGGAGCAGTGCTGTATCTCGCCAGCGATGCATCGGCCATGGTGACGGGCAGCTCGTTGGTGGTTGACGGCGGATGGACAGCCGAATAAGCGCTTGGTAGAGAAAGTTTCATAAAACTGTTCCGGATCTGTTAAGGAAATATTTAAAAGTATATTTGTTTGATATATTAAGCATTCCTATGAAATAAAGATGGTGAGATTGTCAACCATGCGATCCGGTCGCCACCGCTGATTGATGCAATTTCACCGATTCGCAGTCCGTGCGGCCATCCACAGCGTAGACCGATTGTAGTCTACGTCGATTGCGGCGGCGATTGCCGCCGCCGTCGCCAAGTTTTGGGCAAGGGCGGTATCGAGCCAGTGGTCGCCGAGCGCCGCACCGAACACAGCAGTCAACCAGTTTCCAACTTATCGAGTGCATGCATACTCGACTAAATCAGTTCCATTGCATCCGAATCAATTTCGAATGCATCCCCGATCTTTACAGCGTTTTTGTAAAACTCGGTTGCAACCAGATCTGTGTGAACGCCATCAAATGCGCCGGGTAGTCGTTATGAAGCCGTCTATTATGGATAATGAAGGAGCATTTATGCGCACACGGAAGTGGCAACGCCAGGGAAATAGCGGGATTGCGTTCACCGAACTCGGTCTTGGGACCGGTCCGCTGGGTAACCTCTACACCGCGATCGATGAGGACGAGGCGCAGTCAATTCTCGATGTTGCCTGGCGAAGCGGTATTCGGTATTTTGATACTGCACCAATGTATGGTTTGGGTCTCGCTGAAACGCGGATCAATCGATTTCTGAGAAACAAGAACCGCGACGACTACGTCTTGGGCGGTAAGGTTGGACGCCTATTGCGGCGCACTCCCGCAGCTCAGCGCGATGGCATCGGTTTCTGGATGGAGGTTCCCAACCGAAAGGTGATCTACGACTATACCTATGATGGAGTAATGCGATCGGTTGAAGATTCCTTCGAGCGTATGGGTGTTGATCGCTTTGACATTCTCATGGTGCATGACCTAGATGTTTTTACACATGGATCGAAAGAGGCTTTCGAGCAGATGGCGAAAATCTTCTTCAAGGAGGGTGGTTACAGGGCAATGGTCAAACTACGCGACGAAGGAGTGACCACGGCCATTGGCAGCGGCCAGAACGACGTAGAGTGTAGTCAGGCTATCGCGGAGCGCGGCGATTTCGATGTGTTTCTCGTGCCGGGGCGCTATACACTCCTGGAGCAGTCCGCACTCGACAATTTCCTGCCGTTTTGCGAAGAGCGCGGTATTGGCGTCGTGATCGGGGGGCCTTACAATTCCGGCATTCTCGCGACCGGCCCAGTAGAGGGCGCCTACTACAATTATTCCAAGGCTCCGCCGGAAATTCTAAATCGCGTCCGTAACATCCAGACGCACTGCGAGCGCCACGGTGTTCGATTGATTGAGGCTGCGTTTCACTTCCCTCTGATGCATCGGCAGATCGTGTCCGTCATCCCGGGTGGTGGCAACGTTGAGCAAATGAAACAGAATGTTCAGGTGGCAAATGCGACTGTACCTGAGGCTCTTTGGCACGATCTCAAATCAGCTGGCCTTCTCCACGAAAAGGCACCCATCAACTGATGATCATGTCTCGCTTACGCGTACAAATTCTCTCCGTCGACATTCCGTGGTTGTTGTTTGCGGGAGTGTTGTCTGCTAGCGGACGGCTCATCGGGAAGGGGAGGCTGAACGAAATTCTGAAGGCTTTCATGCTTTCGCATGCTCGAGGCTGGTCGTCGTGGACGCGCTTTCCGTTGCCGATACTTGCCAGGACCCCGCTCGGGGGCCTGGCAAATGACGCAGCCGGCTGGATCACCACTGGCGGAAGACGGATTTACATCGATCCTTTGAGCTCTGGCAGCAACTTCAGCCGGAAAAGCACGATATGCTCATTGTACTGGCGATAGACGAGGTCGGGAGCTTTATATCTGACGAGACAACCCGAGTGTAGGTGCAAACAACGTTGGTCGAAGCGGCAACGAGGCGGCTGAAAGGCATGGATGTGGGATCCGTTCGAACCGCCCCGCGGTTGGCTGCCAGACGACGCGGTGAGATTCCCATGAAGAACGGGATCCAGGTGTCCTGTCTAAGAAAATTTGGCGTTGACTGGATGTTTCAACACGTGACAACGGGCCATTGCTTTGCTCCGCGTCCGAAGGGCGGGCGGGCAAATCGCACCGACCAGCGTCGAACCAGCTTGTATGTAACCTTACCTAAATACAGTGATTGAAATTTTATATTCGTCACACTAATTGTATTGAACATAGTGTCAGCGACTTGAGGGCTCCCGACGTATCAGGTCGGCGGCCCTCGCACGGACACTAGCGCACGTTGGAACCAGCTACGGGCGCCGGAATTTTACGCAAGCCAAAGGTGGGGCACTGCTTCGGCGGTTCTTAAGCTCGGCCGTTACTTGCACTACTCAGCATGCCGTACGCAGGGAATCGGCGCCTGTTTGGCCGTCACGCGACATGCAATAACCTCATTCATATTCCGGTCCAAGTTCCACAGCAATAGGCAGCTCGCCGGGCGTGGACAAGAAGCGTTAGAGAGGCCACCCGTATCATGCTGCCCATGAAGGATAGCGGCTCCGCGCCATGGCATGGGTGACGAACACCACGTTGACTTGAATGCCGTTTGCGCCGATTCCTGATGCAATTGGACTCGCGTGTTACAGGACAGTAGGACAACATATCAAATAAGCAGAGGTATCCATGGATGAACAACTGAAGCAAATCGCACTCGCTTATCACTAGAATCCGAAGCCCGGCAAGATCTCGGTCACGCCGACCAAACCGCTGTCCAATCAGCTCGATCTTTCGCTCGCGTACTCGCCTGGCGTCGCAGCAGCGTGCATGGCGATCCACGAAGAACAGCTCGATGCGCAGAAATACACCTCACGCGCGAATCTCGTGGGCGTCGTCACGAACGGCACCGCCGTGCTCGGCCTCGGCAATATCGGTCCGCTCGCCGCCAAGCCGGTGATGGAAGGCAAAGGCTGCCGCTTCAAGAAGATTGCCGGCATCGACGTGTTCGACATCGAACTCGACGAAACCGACCCGGACAAGCTCGTTGAAGCCATCGCGATGTCTCGGCGATGCCGACGGCATGATCTGCGGCCTGCTCAACAGCTTCGACTATCACCTGTAGTTCGTGGAGCAGGTGTTCGGCAAGGCGAAGGAAGCCGAGAACTACGCGACGATGAACCTGCTGATGCTGCCGGGCCGCAACATCTTCATTTGCGACACCTACGTGAACGAAGTGCCGAGCGCCGCACGGCTCGCCGACATGACGATCCTGGCTTCGCGCGAGATCGAGAAGTTCGGCATCACGCCGAAGGTCGCGCTGCTTTCATCGTCGAACTTCGGCAGCGTGCGTTCGTCGACGTCGCAGCGCATGCAGGCCGCGCGCGAGCTGATCGCGGCACGTGCGCCGCAACTCGAAGTGGACGGCGAAATGCACGGCGACGCGGCGCTTTCGGAGATCATTCGCAAGCAGTCGTTCCCCGGCACGACGCTCACGGGCGAAGCAAACCTGCTGGTCATGCCGAACGTGGAAGCGGCCAACATTGCCTACAACCTCTTGAAAGTGATTGGCGGCGAAGGCGTGACGGTCGGTCCGTTCCTGCTGGGCGCTTCGAAGCCGGTGCACATTCTGACGCCGGCGGCGACCGTGCGACGCATCATCAACATGACGACGGTGGCTTCGGCGAACGCGGCAGTTGCGAAGCCAGCCGCGCGCTAAGCGGGTTTTGGCCTGCGCCGCATGCCGGCGTAATGCCCAGGTCGTGACACATGCCGTACCGACCGCTTGCCTCGCCACTATGGCGCCGGAGGGCCTCGGCAAAAAGCGAAAGAGCGAATTTATTTCCCGCCGTGGTTCATAGCGCCCTCGGGCAGCGAAAGAGCAGAGAGTGGTGGAGGGCGGTTGAATCTGGTTTTCGACGTCGGTGTTGCTCTAGCCTAGTCGGGAACTGGGTCTGCTTGCGAGCGCCGAATTCCCGTGGGTCGGAAACTTGCGACTCAGGGATGAACCCGATCCCGCAACCCTTGCACTCAGCAGTGGAACCTACTAAGATGGTTCCATATTCGGCGTGGCGTGAACGACAGCGGGCTGCGCTCCCGGTCGGCGGTGGCCGGACAGCCGCGTGAGGCACTGTGCACCTGGCTACCGCGTTGGAGATCGCGCGAACAGGATTGGACCTGTCTGAGAAGGTCCGATGGCATGACTAGACCAAATGGCGCGACTGGTCGGGTAGCTGCCTCACCGCATTCCGTCCCGTCTAACTAGGCATTGTTTTATCTGAGGTTTCGATGACGTTAGTTGCCGACGATCTGAAGTTTCGATTCACGGCAGACCGGCTGTGCCTCGATCTAGCCTCGACGCTTGGTGAGCGTGGTCATCGCGATATCGAACGTCTGAATACAGTCGAGGACCTCGAGCACTGGGTGGTCGAGTCGGAACTACTGAATGCCCCGATTGCTGCATCAAGAGGTGATCTGATCAGGGTGAAGGTACTGCGGTGCGCAATAATTGCGATCTTTGAGGGTATCCTGCGCGGGCAAACACCCCGTCAGGGCGATCTGCGTGTGGTAAACGAATTAGCGATTGCAGCGCCGATTGGGCTACAGATTGAGAGTGACGCGCAAACGTTGAAAAAGGTAGCCGTCGAAGGATATGCATGTGTATTCTCGACCATTGCCCGAGATGCAATTCAGTTGCTTGCCTCACACCCCGGAGCGCGACTGAAAGCCTGTGAAGACGCCGGTTGTAGGATGCTGTTTCTTGATACGAGCCGCACTGCGAACCGGCGCTGGTGTTCAATGGTTGGTATCGGCTGTGGAAACAGAGCAAAGAAAAGATCCTTCAACGAAAGGCATCGGGAAAAATCATCGTAAATGAGCAGGTAACTCGTTCAATGGGCATGCCGTTCGAATTTTTAAAGTAATACTGGATAAGCACTCGATGTAACTTTGGAGCGGAGGATAGACATGGGTGGAAGGCTAAATAATAAGAGGGCCATTGTGACGGGCGCATCTGGCGGGATCGGTGATGCGATCGTGAAAGTATTCTTGCGAGAGGGTGCGAGTGTCGCGTTGTTCGATATCAGTCATGAAAGGGATTCCCAGCAGGACAAAGCTATCAGTGTACAGGCTGGCACAGCTAGATTTTATGTTGTCGATGTCTCAAACGATGCCCAGGTCAGTCGCGCAGTCGGACAGGTAGAGCGAGATATCGGGCCTGTTGACATACTTGTCAATAACGCGGCCGTAACCGGCTCCTCGTCGGCTCTCCATGAAATTTCAGTTGACGAATATCGGCATGTCTTTGATGTCAACGTACTAGGCCCACTCCTTTGCACCAAGCACGTGGTGTCACGCATGCTCGCAACGGGGCGAACGGGGAGCATCGTTAACGTCGCATCGACCTACGCAGTGGCGGGAAACGGTGACATTCCCCTTTACCACTGTACAAAAGCGTCAGCCGCTATGCTCGCGCGATGTGGGGGTGTATCTTACGCACAGCACGGAATCCGCTTCAACTCGGTACTCCCAGGAACAACGCGCACGCGGATGTCAGTTCAGGCAGCATCACTGAGCGAAGACGGAGGGCGATATCTGTCGGATCTGGTGAGCGCGCATCCAATGAAACGTCAGGCGGACCCCATCGAGATAGCTAACGGCGTCCTTTTTTTGGCGTCCGATGAGGCTAGTTACATAACCGGAACAGAATTGGCAATCGACGGGGGATATCTCGCGCAGTAGAAGCGAGACGCGGTGAGGTCCGGAAGCATAACGGTGTTTTCATGGTATTAATTGGTACTACTATTAATATGAAAGATATGATATCGGATGAATCTGACGAATTCTCCACGTTGATGGAATTCTACGAGGCCGAAACAAAGTATCTCGCGGGAAACGGTGACGATTTCACGCCTATCGCGAGGACACTCGATCCGGAGTGCGTGATTCGTCAACCTTCGTCGCTCCCGTACGGAGGTGTGTGGCGCGGGCACGCGGGTTTCGAAGCCTGGATGAAGTCGTTTGGTGAGCAATGGTCTCGTCTTGAAGTTGTCGATCCAGTCTTCTACACGATCGATGAAAACATCTTCAGCCGCTCACACGTTCATGCGGTGGCGAAACATAGTGGCGTTGCGATCGACTGGCCACTTCTTCAGCACTTCGTTATTCGGAACCGAAAGATTCTCGAGCTCACACCTTTCTATTGGGATACGTCGCTTGTGGTCCGTGCTTTAGCGGGTTGACCAGTCGACAAGGTCACGAATTCGAATACAAAATGGAGACATCAAGTGAAATTATCTACCACTCCCCTCAGCAGAAGTCTGACGCTGGCACCGCTGGTGATGCAATCGCTAACCGTCGCTGTGTGCGCCCTGCTAGCAATCGAACCGTTATCGACGCGCGCTGCCACCGTGAATGTCGATGTCGGACTGGAAAAGCCGGTAGTCGTCGACAACTCGAAACCGGTAAAGCTCGCCGTCTTTATTGAAACAGCGAGCAATAGCGCTGTACAGTCAACGATTGAGGGGGCGCGCGAAAAGGCTAAACAATATGGATTTGCAGTGTCGGTCTTCGACGCTCACTTCGACGTGGCGACGCAGCTCAATCAGATGCAAAACGCCTTGCTGGCTGGCTATAACGCATGGCTCGTCGTACCCGTTGAGGGATCTCAGCTTTGTGACACCGTGGCAAAGACAGCACCGCAAGCTAACGTTCTGGTTGCGCTCGCAACCGGTGCGGCGTGTGGACGATCTTCAAACGAAGGCGAGGCGCTTTGGGCGCCGGGGACCCTGACCTATGTGGGTGGCAACGAGACACCCGATGCGTTTAAGGCCGTAATGATGCGAGCCATAAATGATGGGCGAGAACCGCAGAGGGTAGGGGTGCTAACCGGACCAAATCTCCATCCCATTACAGTCAGCTTCGACAAGGCGCTTGACGAAGTAACGAAGGAAAACCCGCAGTTCAAGGTCGTTGCGAAGTATCGGACTGACTACTCGCCGGCCGACAATCTCGCCAAAACTCAGGCGATGCTACAGGCGCACCCGGACATCACCGTAATAATTGGTGCTTACACCAACATGTCAAAGGGTGCTGTTCCTGCGATTCAGTCAGCGGGGAAAACGGGAAAGATACGCGTCTACGAGGCGGGCGGTACGAAGTGGTCCGTGAACGCGCTGAGCCAAGGTTCCATTCAGGCCACAACCGGATTTTACCGCCGCACGGCTGCTGAAACTGCGGTTCAGGCAATCCTTGATGCGCGCGCAGGCAAAAAGGTGGCGCGTGTTTTCCTCAATGATGGTCACGCGCTGATACCGGGACAAGCACCTGGATCTGTTGGGATTGTGACAAATGCAAACGTCTCGTCTTATCAGCCGGAGTCACCATGATTCGGCCGCTGGATCGTTCCCCCTCGAAGGACTTGGACAGAAAAGTCCGTGCGATTGAGGAGGCTTCGTGAGTAGATCAGATACGTCGCACCCCGCCATCGAATGCGTCGCCGTGTCGAAATCGTTTGGCTCCATTCAGGCGCTCAAACCCCTTAACTTTTTAGTCGAACCGGCAACGATCCATGCGCTCGTTGGTCAGAATGGAGCGGGTAAGTCGACGATGTTGGGTATCCTGGCAGGCAGGACCGCGGCGAGTAGCGGAAAAATCTTCGTCGATGGTGAAGCGGTCGTGCTAGGTAGCCCGAGAAAAGCAAAGGCTGTGGGCATCGCAGCCATCTACCAGGAGCTGACAATTGTGCCCCAATTGTCAGCCGTAGCGAACGTGTTCCTGGGGCAGACACTCTCATATCAAGGCGTTTTGAGCGAGCGCGCCATGCGCGTCCGGTTTCGGCAATGGTGCGAACGGTTTGGAGTGCAGATCCAACCGGACATCTTGGCCTCGTCGCTTTCGGTTGCCACACAGCAGATGATTGAGATCATGCGTGCATTGGAAGCAGACGCACGGATCGTTCTTTTCGACGAACCGACGGCGTCTCTCGCACCTCATGAAAGAGCGGCACTGTTCGGGATGATGCGGGAGTTGAAGGCAGCCGGAAAGACGTTGATTCTCGTCTCGCATAATCTCGAGGAGGTTCTCGACATCGCTGATGACATCACTGTTTTTCGTAATGGCGAGATGATTAGGTCGGATACGCGGAGCGCTTGGAGCAAGTCATCGCTGGTAGATGCAATGCTGGGGGAGCCGGTCGAGGACGTTTATCAGGCACGTCTTCGGCGCGATGTACCACAACGTTCCCACGACATTCTTACCGCCGAGGACGTGAGTGTGCCGGGGGCCATTTCGGACGTTTCAGTTTCGATCCGGCATGGTGAGGTATTGGGTATAGGCGGGCTCGTTGGCTCAGGCAGGTCGACGCTATTGCGGGCGTTGGCAGGACTCGAAACTGGATCGACTGGTCGGCTGTGGATCAATGGTAAAGCGGTTCCATGGCCTCGTTCGCCTCGTGAAGCTAGAACCCTCGGTCTTGCGCTCGTTCCCGAAGACAGGAAGGGACAAGGTCTCGTCCTGGGGATGACTTCCATGGAGAACATCGCGCTGGCCGGTATGGCCCGCAGCGCGAAGTGGGGCGTGATTTCAGAAAATCGCATGCGAGAGCTTTCCAGCCAAGCGTCCACACCACTCAGGTTGGATGTGAAACGCATCCGCGAGCCTGTCGTGAATCTGTCTGGCGGTAATCAGCAGAAGGCGCTGTTCGCGCGATGGCGCTACTACCCGCCAACTGTACTACTCATTGATGAGCCGACGAGAGGGGTTGATGTCGGTGCGAAGTCCGAGATTCTGAACGCGATTCGGGCGTTCGCTGAAGAGGGGGTGGGGGTGGCGCTGGTGTCATCCGAGTTCGAGGAAATTGTCTCGCTGGCAGACCGTGTCGTCATACTAGCGGAGGGTCGACAAGTCGATTTACTCGACACCACGCAGCGTCGGATATCCGTGGAGGCAATACTTCACGCTGCATTCGCAATTGGAGAAAAACATGCAAATTACTAAAGCAGATCAGTTTCGCCGGGCGATCACGCCGGGGATGGCTGGTGGATCTAGTGATGAGTGGTCGGAAGGGGGCTCGGCTCGACTGAAGCGATTGCGCGAGATCTTGAGACAAGGTGCTTTGGTTATCATTTTGATTGTGCTTGTGCTGATATCCGTTAGCTTGTACCCGGGATTCCTCGACCCGAGAAATCTGGGTAATTTGCTGAGCCAAAGTGCGCCGCTGGCAGTGGTAGCAGTTGCAATGACATTGGTGATGGTGACGCGTGGCTTCGATCTATCTGTCGGAGCATTGTACGCGACGGGTGCGACCGTTTACGCGAGCCTGGCATGTCTGGGCTGGTCTCTGCCTCTTGCTGCTGCGGTGACTGTCCTGGTGGGTGTGATCGGAGGAATGGTGAACGCATTCCTTATAACCAGGCTGAACGTTAACGCTTTTGTCACGACACTTGGCACGACCTCCACTTTCAGCGGACTCGCACTGATATATTCCAGATCTTCTCCCTTCGTGGTAGGCAATCCAGAGTTTACGATCCTCGGGCGAGGATCGATATTTGGCATGCCGTACTCGATCCTTATCATGCTGGCATTTTTTTTCGCGGGCCAGTTCGTCCTTTCCAAGACTGTGTACGGCCGCTCGCTTTATGCGATCGGCGGCAATGAGGAGGCCGCGCGGCTTGCGGGAATCCGAACTGCGTTGCTGAGAGGGTCAACCTATGTAATCTGCAGCGCGAGCGCAGCAGTTGCCGGTATGATCATGGCTTCGAGGGTCTCAATAGGCCAGGCGGACATCGGTGGTTCGATGGCGCTTGATGCGATCGCGGTTGTTGTTATTGGTGGCACGTCGCTTCAAGGTGGTTCAGGTGCGATCTGGCGTACCGGTGTTGGCCTTCTCATTGTGGCGACTTTGTCCAACCTGCTTGATTCGCTGGCTGTCGACGCCAACTATCAGTTGGTTATTAAAGGTGCGATAGTCGTGGGCGCGGTTGCGCTCGACGCGATTACGCATAAGCGCCGATGACGTACGTGACACACTGGTTGAAGATTAGGAACACGAATCACGGGGAATTGAGAAAAAATTCAAATTGCGATATCTTTTCTTGCCAACGGGACATAAATAAGACCACATCCCTGTTTTGAGCAACTCGTTGGCGAAGCGTTAGCGGGTGGTGATTCCTGAGCCGTACACAAATATCCCACAGCCTAGTCAGCTCGTCTTGGGACGTGACCTGACTAGGCATCCGAGCGGTCCCATGGGGCTGCCGTCTCCGTTGACGTAGCTGTTCCAGAATGCGCGCGCACGCGTCCGATCGCTTCATCGAACAGGCGGCGATCAATTGCGGCATAGAGCCCCCGCTTTGGCGCGGTCTCCGAGGAGGGCACGGAGACGCGGATGGCCGCACTGATCGTTGAGCATATCTTTAGTCGTTTGACTCCAGCCTCTCGCCTATGAACCAGTCTGTCTACTCGTCGCCTCGTGCGACGTGGCGCAGTCAGTCACGCCGCTTCCCCCGAGGCGTGCAGAAAAACGAATCGCAATTCGACTTTTGCTGTATTGCAAACAGTTGTTATACGAATTTTCGCCTTTGCGACGAAAGTGTAATTCTTGTGCGGGTTTATACCTGGTAAGCGGCTACAGGCCAAAGCCGACAAGGCGTCTACCGATGCGCTTACGAGGCATGTAGCAGCTTCCACGAACAAACGATTGACAGACTTCAACTCGACCTTAGAATGGAGATTGCTGCATCGCACCACCGACTGTGTTCTGTGTCTTATTGTCCGTGAGCGTCTCTTGTGGACATTCGGACTTTTCCATCTTTCATGGAGCCATGGATGAGCACTCTGACGACGGAGCAACTTATCGCTGCGCAGAAAGCCGGCGTCGAAACATCGTTTGTTTTCCTGAACAAGGCATTTGAAGGCATTGAAAGACTGGCCGAACTGAATGTGCAGGCGGTCAAATCGACGCTCGCTGAAAATCAGGAATTCGCCGTCACGGCACTTTCTGCCAAAGAGCCTCTGGAAACGTTTTCACAACAGTCGATCTTGGTTCAACCTGCTGTTGAAAGAGTGCAGTCTTACTGGCACCACGTCTTCGAAGTCTTCTCCAGCACCCAGGCCGAATTTGCTGCGCTCGCAGAAGCACAGGGCAAGCAGTTCCAGAGCGATGCGCAGTCTTTCATCGACGGGCTCACGAAAAATGCGCCGGCGGGAAGTGAGTCCGTAGTGGCGGCCTGGAAGACATTCATCACGACCGCAAGCGAGACAGCCAATTCGGTGTATGAAACTGCTGCGAAAGCCGCCAGGCAAGCCGTGGAGACTGCTGAAAGCAATCTCGATGCAGCGTCAGCTGCCAAACAGCCCCGCCAGGCAGTTGTACCCGTGGAATCGGATACAAAACAGTCGAGTCTTCGACGGTTCTGAAGATGAACGACTGAAAGCTCAGTGAAGACGTTGAATTAGGCGGTAGCCCGTGTGCTGAAACGCTTGCATTCTTGGCGTGATCGGAGACCTCAAAATATAAGTAGTACTTCACATATCGACATTGTTCGTGCCGTTCTCCAATAAAAGCTGAAGCACAGGCCTGATTTCCTTGCGACGGCCACTACCATCGACCGACAATATGACATTACTGATTGGCATTCCTCTGGAGACAGCCACCGGAGAGCGGCGCGTTGCGACCGTGCCCGAGGTGGTCGAAAAACTGATCAAGCTTGGGTTCCCGGTTGCCGTGCAAAGCGGCGCGGGCGCAGGCGCGAACGTTGGCGACGAGGCGTATCATGCTGCGGGTGCCGAGGTCGTCGCAACGGCCGCCGAACTCTGGGCCCGCAGTGACATCGTTTTCAAGGTGCGCCCCCCGAGCAACGAAGAAGTGGCCCTGATGCGCGAGGGCGCCACGCTGATCGGCTTTGTGTGGCCGGCCCAGAACCCGGAGCTGATGCGACAACTGGCTTCCAGGCAGGTCACAGTGCTGGCCATCGATTCGCTGCCGCGGACGCTGTCGCGCGCGCAGAAGATGGACGCGCTCACCTCGATGGCCGGCGTTAGCGGCTACCGCGCGGTGATCGAGGCAGCCATGCGTTCGGCCGCTTCCTGAACGGTCAGGTCACCGCTGCCGGCAAGGTCCCGCCTGGCATTGTCACGTTGCTGAGCTGGTCGCGTAACATATCGTGATGAAAAAGACGAAATCGCTCTACCACGGCCATCGCTTCCCCGCGACGGTCATCAGTTGCGCGGTACGCTGGTATTTCAGGTTCCAGCTCAGTCTGCGCGATATCGAGGA
Source organism: Paraburkholderia phymatum (assembly GCF_038900715.1). GTDB lineage: Bacteria > Pseudomonadota > Gammaproteobacteria > Burkholderiales > Burkholderiaceae > Paraburkholderia > Paraburkholderia phymatum_A. The sequence goes on from NZ_JAYMRZ010000019.1 coordinate 71,795, forward strand.
GCTGCTGTTCGAGCGTGGCGTGGTCGTCAGCCATGAATCGATCCGGCGATGGATAGACAAGTTTGGGGCTGGTTTCGCGCATCGTGCGAAGGCTGCCCGTCGCCAGCTGGGCAGCACTTGGCATCTCGATGAGGTGTTCGTGTCATTGCGCGGTGAACCTTATGTGCTGTGGCGTGCCGTCGACCAGCACGGCATCGAGCTCGACATCCTGCTACAGAAGCGGCGCGACAAGGCCGCCGCGAAACGTTTCTTCAAACGTGTACTGGCGGCCTGTCCCGAGGTGCCGAAGAAGATCGTCACTGACCAGTTGCGCAGTTACCCCGCAGCAAAGGCCGAAATCCCGGAACTGGCGAACGTGAAGCATGTGTTCGTCAAGGCCGCTGCCCGCGTCAACAACCGTGCAGAAAACAGCCATCAACCCACGCGTGAACGCGAGCGATGTATGCGTGGTTTCTGCCTGCCTGGACGCACGCAGGCGTTCCTGTCGTGTTTCGGTCCGATCCGGCAACACTTCGCGCTTAAGCGTCATCTGCTGCGCGCTTCGCTTTATCGAAAGCAGCTAGCGACCCGGTTCGAAGCCTGGCGGCTTTTCACCGGTCTCACCCAAAATCCGTCTGCTGTTTTCTGAGCGATTGTTTCGCCTGCACACGATTCGTCCGGTGATCGGCAACGTGACAAAGCCTTGGCCTGAGCTTCCTGATGGGAATACAGAATGCCGTCGTGACCCGCATCTCGGACGCCAAGGTCCGCGCCACACACGTTTCCGGCATGTCAACCGATATCGGCATCGAATTCGGCATGCTACTTGACATCATCCGGGGACGTGAACCGGATGTCGAGCTTGCGCCTCATTCGACCAGACTGCGTCTGCACGTTCAAACGGTGCTGTCGTTCCTGGCTGGCGGTGTCGCGGGGATGGTGGTCTATGAGGCAATCGGCACGCGGCTCCTCTTCGCGGCCGCGATACTGCTTTTCGCGATGGCAATCACGGCCATCATCCGCGCCCGGACAGAGGGCAATCAGATAACGACGCGCTGATTGCCCAGTCAGGCCCTTGCGCCTCGAGCAGACCGGCGAGTCCGTAAAGCATGACAGCGCGCGCAGAGGCAACCAAATGTCGGCCGGCATTATCAAGGGCCACACTTTCCGCCTGCCCGGAGGTCTGTGTCCGGCGGATGTCCGGCGGCTTTGTCAGATCGCTCCAGCGCGAAGCTGTTCGCCGCCGGCAGACCTACAGCGTTGGAATTACGCTCGGCACCTCCAGGTGATATTCGACGCGCTTGATACCGGGCACACCCTCGGCGGCAATGCGGATCGCGCGCTTTTCCTCCTCGGACTCGATCACGCCCCATAGATGCGCGACACCGTCCCTGACGAGCACACCCTGTTTCGGCAGCCCCCAAGGCTTCCCATGCATTTCCAGAACGATCGCGTCGCGCAGGCTCGTATCGTCGTGTGAAGCCGAATTAATGGCTGGCGCGGCGCTCGCCAGAGCGCGGATCATGTTCGAACGGCTCACGATTCCGACCAGCTTGCCGTCCCTGAGCACCGGCACGCGTTTGAGGTGTCGGCGCTCCATGAGGTCGGCAATCTTGTCGAGCGGCAAGTCCTCTGAAATAGAGATCACCCGATTGCACATCACGTCGCCGACGACATGACCGTGCTCCTTCACGTACCTCGCGGCCTGCTCACGCGGCGACGACAACAGGAATTCGAGCCACCACCGACGCTTCCCGTGGCCGGTGCCGTTCTCTACGCGATGCAGCAGGTCCCGCTGGCTGACGATGCCGATGACTTTTCCGTCCGCGTCGACGACGGGCATCCCGCTGATGCCGTTGTCGACGAACAGTCTCGCGGCGTCGTGGATCGTCATGTCTGGTGTGGCGGTAACGACGGACGTAGTCATAATGTCGAGTGCGCGCATGATCGTTCCTTCAGCGTGTCGCAACGGGTCCCCATCTGCTGCACCCGTCGCCCAGTTTCGGCAGACGTACCGGCGGCGGATCGGCCGGTGCTGAGGCGCCTTGGTTCAAAGGCAAAATGTGATATCGGGTTGAGGGCGCTACCTTTGTGAAAGGCTCACTGTGACCGAAATCTTCGTACCGTTCTTCCAATGACGCGTGGCCACGAATGGTCGCGAATACTCACGCTACCAGCCGGCCTAGCATGGCGATGAGCCCAGGAAGCACAAATGGCAACACCACTGCCGATACGATTCCATTCATGGCCATGCCGAGACCCGCGAATGCACCGGCCTCCTCGCTGATCTGGAACGCCCGTGCCGTACCTATGCCGTGCGAGGCCACGCCAATCGCGAAGCCTCGCGAGTCGTCGCGGCGAACTCCCACCAGGCCGAGCATGAGTGTAGATATCACGGCTCCCGTAATGCCAGTCGCGATCACAATCGCCGCGGTCAACGCGGGAATGCCGCCGACCCTGATTGAAATCAGCATTGCGATGGCTGCCGTGACCGATTTGGGTGCAAGCGAGACGACCGTCGTTGCCTGGCAATGAAACAGCAATGCTATTGCGACCGCCGACAACACGGCCACGGATGAACCCGCCAGCAGCCCGCACAGTAGCGGGAAACATGCCCTTCGCAGTTTGTGAATCTGCCGGTACAACGGAACCGCCAGCGCGACAATCGCCGGGCCCAGCAGGAAATGAATGAACTGCGCCTGTGCGAAATAGACGCGATAGTCGATGTGCGTCAGCTTAAGCACGACGATCAACATCATCACCGCGACGGCGACGGGGTTCGCGAACGGATGGTTCCGGCACCGGGCATGAAGCCAGCGCGCAAACAGATACGCTCCGATCGTCAGGGCGAGCGCCGGTACGGGAGATTCGCTCAGGTACGTGCGGGCGAGCGTGGTGATCTCTGGCGTGGACATGGCTGCCTCTTTGCGGATGGTATGACGCGCCGTGTCCGCTAATGCTGCGCCTCTGCGGACGGGACAGCGGAGCGCTTGCGCCTTTGCAAAAGCGCACACGTTACGATTCCGGTAACCGCGACCGAGAGGGCCGTGCTAACGACGATCGCCAGCAGGATGGCGATCAGTTGACCGTTCAATGCCCCTGACAGCCCGACGACGCCCACACCGGCTGGGATGAACAGAAGCGACAGGTGATTCAGAAGTCCAAGCGCGGGTTTTTCCAGTCGATGTCCGACTGACGGTGCGGTCGCCAATAGGGCAGCGAGCAGCACCATGCCGATGACAGGTCCCGGAATTGGCACGCGCAGGATGCGCGCGAGCAGCTCGCCGACGCCTTGAAATGCAATCAATGTCGCGAAGGTGCATACGACGCCGACATCACCGCTTACAACTGCGTTGGGTCGCGTATTGCGCAATGAAAGATTCATGTCGGCGCTCCGCATGGTGCGCCTGCCGGACGCACCGGAGAGCGCTCTCATTGAAGAACGATCAATGCGGATAACGATTTCAGTCTGGCTGCATGTGATTGCGTATCCAGGATTGTCGAACACGCTGGGCCGCGGCTGGGCAGCGCTGGCTCAAAACGCGCATCGTGAAGTTCTTGCAATCAGGCGTCGATAACAGTCTTCCCGCTTTCTGATCGGGGCCGAGAACATCGAAACAACTTATATCTGTATCGACGCCGACCTGAACAAGGGCGCGCGCACTTCTGGCACAGATTGACCGGATGTCTTTCGGATCAGGTGTCAGTTTCCACCACCATAAAATTCGTTTATCCGATCCAGTGTCCCATCCTGCTTCGCCCGGATCAGTTCCTGATAGACCTGGGCGCGCGTCTTGCCGACACCCGCTGCGCTGGCGGTGCCTGGCGTCGTTCCGCCGACGGAGTCGGTCGTCATCGCGGCATTGCTGTCGGAACTCATACTCGACGTACTGGCGTCGTCGGCGTGGACCTGCATCGCATACAGTGACAATGCTGCGACGGGAATTACAATCATCGCTTTCATGGCGTTCTCCAGCATGGTGCATTGACATTGCCGGCGCGGAACGCCGACATTGACGACTGTATGCGCTGGTCAAATGCGCATGAATAAGGTGCCCGTCCTAAAAGAGGCTCGGGGATTGCCCTATTAAGCGGTCTGGCTCCGTTCTATTGGCTTTCGATTAACTTAATATTTCCTAATCCAAAATATAATGATGATGCACTTCACGTGCGTGATGATGCTTTCATATTTGCTACACGTTCCTCAGCGTCGGGGAAAGTGGCGAAGTGGTCATTTCAGTGACAATCGTCCTCTCGTGGTGGCGTGGATCGAATTCCGGATACGAAGCGGGCCGGGCATGAAATGCGAGCGATGTATGTGCGGCAGCGGGCTGGATTGAAGATGTGCTGGAGCACCTGGACGTACGCCATCACAAGCGTAAGGCCTATGAAAAGGCCAAATGCGATTACAGACACGTCCGGAACCGAGGCGCGCATAGCGCTCGAAAGAAGGAGAATATAGTTAGCGTCAGAAGTTCGGCGATCAACCAGACGGTGATCTGTGCCTTGAATCGCATTTTCCGGTCGACCTTACGCAAGCGAAAGAAAACGCGACACGTGGAACTCAAGACTGTCGGACGTAACAAACAACCGATGAAAAATATCGTTCTTCAAGCAATGACTTCACAAAATGACATCTCCGAGTTGTTTGCAGGCCGCGGTCCGCTTGCATCGCGAATCGATCTGGGCAAGGAAGCGCGCAGAAAGGTTTCGCGAGCGAAGCTTGCCGTCTGCAAGATAGAAAGGCGAGATCCGATCGCGCTGCTCGAAGCATCCAACGTGGGCCGCGTACCGGAGCTGATTCCCATGCGTTACGGGCGCATGCTTGAGAATCCGTTCGCGTTCTATCGCGGCTCGGCGCCGCTGATGGCATTTGATCTGTCCAGATTGCCGCGCACCGATGTCATCGTGCAGTTGGGCGGCGACGCGCATCTGGGCAATTTCGGGCTTTTCGCGAGTCCCGAGCGACGGATTCTTTTCGGCCCCAACGACTTCGACGAAACATTACCGGGACCCTTCGACTGGGATGTGCGCAGACTGGCCGCCTCGTTCGTGATCGCTGCTCGTGAACATGGATTTGCAATAGGCGACCAGCGCAGCATCGTCGGCCGGTTGTGCGAGACATTCCGGCAACGCATCGCGGAATTCGGCAGAATGGATACGCTCGACGTCTGGTACCACCAGTTCAGGTCGACCAGCCTGCTGGCCATTGCCGATACAGCCGAGGAAAGGGGAAAGGAGCTCGCGGTCATCGACAAGGCGCGATTGCAGTCGTCGCGTTCTGTGCTGGGCCATTCGACCGAACTGGTCAACGGCAAGCTGCGCATCAGGGAGCTGCCGCCGCTCGTGTATCACATCCCGCTGGAAAACCGGCGCGAGCGCAAGCAGTACGACGACATGATCCGGCGTTTCTTCGCCGATTACCGACTGACGCTTGCAGACGACAGGCGCGCACTGTTCGACCGTTATGAACTGGTCGATGTCGCGATTCGCGTCGTCGGCATTGGTTCGGTGGGAACGCGTTGTTATGAGGCGCTCTTCATGGCCGACGGAGAGAGCCCATTGTTCCTGCAGCTCAAGGAGGCGAGGGCTTCCGTGTTGGAGGGCTATCTTCCGGCAAGCCAGTACCCGAACCATGGCCAGCGCGTGGTGACTGGTCAGCGGTTGTTGCAGTCGGCCAGCGACATCTTTCTTGGCTGGTCCAAGATGCATCACACGGGCAATGATTTCTATGTCAGGCAGTTGCGCGACATGAAAGGCGCATTCGATTTCACCACGTTCGACGTCGAAGATCTCGCCGAGTATGCGGTGTCGTGTGGCACCGCATTGGCCCAATCGATGGCGAAGGCGGGCGACCCCGCGCTGATCAGCGGATATGTGGGCAAGTCGGCCGCGTTCGACGAGGCTATCGAGCGGTTCGCGCTGGCCTACGCGGAGCAGAACGAGGCGGACTGGACCGTGCTGAAATCCGCCGTCAAGGCGGGGCGAATTCAGGCTATGCGTGAATGATCATATTGCGAACCGCTCGCGCAATGTCTCCCGAGACGTTTGTCATCCCTTTTGCTGTTTCTCTCGCGCGAACTCGCGGATGTGCGCCGCGAGTGAAGGTGCGCCTGAATCTCGGTCGACAAAGTGAGACACCTCGAGCGTGGTCAGGTCGATGGTCACCTGGTCGTCGGGCGCTTTCGTATGCGGTCCCGTCGACAGCGGCGTCACATTCAATGCGCAACTGACTCGCGTTGACAGTGATTCCCAGGTAACCCCGTTCGCACCGTCGCTCGTGCATCGATGCGTCGGTTCCATTCAGGAACCGGCCATCCAGGCACGCTGCCTAAAGTGTTGCTTGTCAATCTCAACTGACGCGGGCCGGTGATTCCGTCAACGTCAGCCGCGGCAGTCGACCGGTTGCGGCAGAATCGGATACACATTCCACACAGCGTTCAAGGCAATGTCCGTCTTTGCCAGTTTCGTTGGCGTATCTTCGAGACCGGCTCTGAGTAGGTCTGAGTGCCGTTGGGCTCGGTGGGTGAGCCGGGTTAGCGTGCCGTGGCTTCATACGCGGCAGCACCACTGCAACGCAAAAGCGACTCACGTGGCGCCGCGTGCATCGCTTCTGCCGCTTTCCATCGCGACCACGCGGTTCTTCCCGTCGCGCTTGGCGCGATACAGCGCGAGGTCGGCGGCCTCGATCAGCGTCGTCATCGGCGCGTCGAGCGCGGGAACCTGCGTCGCGCACCCGACGCTGATCGTGACATGCTGGCCCGATGACGCGCCCGCATGCGGAATGCGCAACGCCTCCACATGGAGCCGGATTTTCTCGGCGAGCAGGCGCGTGCCGCCCGCCGACGTACCCGGCAGCACGACCGCGAACTCTTCGCCGCCGAACCGCGCCGCGAGATCACCGGGCCGCCCGAGACAGCTTTCGACGGTCGACGCGATCTGCTTGAGCACTTCGTCGCCCGCCACGTGGCCGTACGTGTCGTTATACGGCTTGAAGCTGTCGACGTCGATCATCAGCATCGAGACTTCGGTTTGCGCCCGCATTCCGCGCCGCCATTCGGCGCTCAGATATTCGTCCAGATAACGGCGGTTCGACAGGCCCGTCAAACCATCCGATTGCGTGAGCTTGCGCAGTTCGAGATTGGCTTCGAGCAATTGCTGCTGCGATTCGCGCAGCGCGCGATACGCCTGGTCGCGTTGCAGCAGATTCACGTACGAGCGCGAGTGATAGCGGATGCGCGCGACGAGTTCAATGCGGTCGGGCAGCTTGACGAGGTAATCGTTCGCGCCTGCCACGAAGGCCGCGCTCTTGATGGTGGGCTCCTCTTTCGTCGACAGCACGATGATGGGCACGTCACGCAGTTTCGCGTTCGAACGATACGCCTTGACGAGCGTGAGACCGTCGATGCCAGGCATGACGAGATCCTGCAGGATTACCGTGGGCCGCGTGTCGGTCGCCGCGCGGATCGCATCGTCGGCGCTCGGGCAGTAGTGCAGGTCGATGCCGTCCTCGTTCGTGAACGCGCGGCGCACGGCTTCTGCGACGATCGCCTGGTCGTCAACGAGCAGCACCATGATGGGCACGTCGGACAGCGCAGCCGTGTCCAGCGCGGCGCGCGCGGCGTCGAGCGCGGCGTTCGCGCGATCAGCCGACGTCGATGTGGAACCCCCCTGGTCCCGTGCCCCGATTTGATCGAAGTCCATGTGCGTACCCCTGTTGGAATTGCCTCTCATGCGCCGTCTCTGCCCTTGACTGCGTGTCGCCCCTGCCCTGGTTCTTCTGCTGCCATCCTTGCGTCAACGTCGCGCGAACGTTGCCAGATGGTCGGCGATGCCGCCGAGCGCCACGATCCGCTGCGCGGCGCCGAGCGCCGCGGCGGCCTTCGGCATGCCGTAGACAGCGCTCGTCGCTTCGTCTTGCGCAATCGTGTCGTAGCCCTTCGCGCGCATCGCCTTCAGTCCGATCGCGCCGTCGCGGCCCATGCCCGTCAGCAGTACGCCGAGTGCCTCGCCGGGCCAATGTTCGACGACGCTGTGAAAGAACACGTCGACGGAAGGACGATAGGGCAGATCGGCAGGTTCGCGAGTGTAGTGCAGCGCGCCGTGTTGTGTCAGCAGCATGTGGTCATTCGTTGCCGCGAGCAGCGCGACGCCCGCGCACGGGACATCACTCTCGCGCGCCGTGCGCACGGTGAGCGGGGTCTGTCCGTCGAGCCACTGCGCCATGCCGTCGGCGAACACCTTGTCGACGTGCTGGACGATCACGATGGGCGCCGCGAACGATGCGGGCAGGCTGCCCAGCACGGTCGCGAGCGCGACGGGTCCGCCCGCCGATGCGCCAATCGCGACGAGCCGCTGCGCATCGTGCCTGAGCGGCGCGCGAGCCGTGTGCAGCGGCGCCGTCGGCTTGTCCATCAGCCGGCCGATCTGGTCGATTTTCTGCAGCAGCAACTGCGCGGCATCGCTCACGCCGCGCCCGGCGAGTGTCGGCGTATCGACGGCGTCGAGCGCACCCGCGCCCATCGCCTCGTAGACGCGCCACGTGTTCGTGCCGACGCTGCTCGTCACGATCAGGATCGGGCAGGGCGTGCGCGCCATGATGCGGCGCGTCGCCTCCACGCCGTCGAGCTTCGGCATGATCAGATCCATCAGCACGACGTCGGGCGTGTGCGCGGCACAGAAATCGACGGCCTCTTCGCCATCGGCGGCGACCCAAAGCACGCGATGCTCCGGGCGCAGCGCGATCACGCGGCGCAGCGCCTCGACGGCGAGCGGCAGGTCGTTGGCGATGCCGATGTTCATGCCGGGTTTCAAGAGACCGCCTCACCGATCAGGTCGCGTACGGCATCGAGCAGCGCTTCGTCGTGAAAACTGCCCTTCGCGAGATAGTAGTCGGCGCCCGCTTCGAGTCCGCGCCGCCGGTCCTCGTCGCGGTCCTTGTACGACACGATCATCACGGGCACGGGCTTGAACACCGGATCGCGCTTGATCAGCGTGACAAGCTCGATGCCGTCCATGCGCGGCATGTCAACATCCGTGACGACGAGGTCGAACGTGCCATTTGTCATGTTGTGCAGTGCGTTCCAGCCGTCCATGCCGTCGACGGCCACGGTGACGGCATAGCCGCGCTTTTCCAGCAGCTTGCGTTCGAGTTCGCGCACCGTCAACGAATCTTCGACGACGAGCACATGCTTGCGCTGCCGCACGGCGACGTTGTGCGCGCGGCCGATCCTGTCGAGCTGGCCGCCGCGCACGAGCTTGTCGACGGAGCGCAGCAGGTCGTCGACATCGACGATCAGCACGGCGTCACCGTTTTCCATCAGCGCGCCCGCGGCGATGTCCCTGATCTTGCCGAGGCGCGAGTCAAGCGGCTGCACGACAAGCATCCGCTCGCCGAGAAAGCGGTCGACTGCGATTCCATAGGTGTCTTGTTCGTCGCCGATCACGACCGCGGCCACTGAGTCGCGCGCCTGATCCGGAGCCTGCGTGCCGAGCAGCTGATGCGCGGTGACGAGCCCGATGGGCTTGCCGTCGAACGCGAAATGCTGCTGGCCTTCGAGCATGTCGATGTCGGCTCGCGCGAGTTCGAGCGTGCGGCGCACATGCGCGAGCGGAAACGCATACGCCTCGCCGCCCACTTCGACGAGCAGACTGCGCACCACCGACAGCGTGAGTGGCAACTGCATCGCGAACCGCGAACCGCGGCCCGGTTCATTGAAGATGCGCACGGTGCCGCGCACGCTCTTGACCATTTCGTGCACGGCGTCGAGCCCCACGCCGCGCCCCGATACATCCGTGATCTGCTCGCGCATCGAAAAGCCCGGTAGCAGCAGGAAGTCGAGCAGTTCCTGTTCGGACAGGCGCGCGGCTGTCTCTGCATCGGCGAGCTTGCGCCGGATCACCGACGCACGGACGTTGTCGAGATCGATGCCCGCGCCATCGTCGCTGACGCTGATCAGCAGCCTGCCTGCGCTGTGGCGCGCTTCCAGCGTCACGATGGCTTCGGCGGGCTTGCCGCGCGCGAGACGTTCGTCGGGTGTCTCGATGCCGTGATCGATCGCATTGCGCATCAGATGGCCGAGCGGCGCGTCAAGCAGATCGAGAATGTCGCGGTCCACCTGAGTGGACGTGCCGACGATCTCGAACCTCACGCGCTTGCCGAGCGAACGCGCGAGATCGCGCACGACGCGCGGATAGGCATGCGTCGCATCGCCGAACGGACGCATCCGGCATTGCAGCGCTTCGTCATAGAGCAGTTGCGCAAGGTTGGAACTGCTGCGCTCGTAGTGGTCGAGTTCGTCGATGCGCGCGCCGAGCGCATGCTGCATGCGGTGGAGCGCGGTGCGCACGTCGGCGAGCGCGGACAGCGCGGCGTCGTCGAGATGGCCGGCGAGCGTGTCGTAGAGCGCATCGAGCGCAAGCGACGTGTCGCGTTGCGTGCGCTTCATGCGCAGCATCGACGCCGTGAACGGCTTGAGCCAGCGCGATTCGACGAGCACTTCGCCCGACAGGCCCAGCACGCGATCGAGGTTGGCGGCGCGCACGCGCAGCATGCGGTCGGGGTGGCGCGCGGCCGCGTGCGTTGCCGCGTGCGTGGCCGCATCTAGCGGCGGCGCGTCGTCTTCTTCGGCGGCACGCGGCGTATCGGGTTCGCCCGTTGTTTCCGGATGCTCTGACGTCGCGGTGTCCTGCTGTTGCGTGAGCGCCTCAGCCTGCAACTGCGCCTGGAGTTGCGCGTAGGCATCGACGTCGTCGCCTGCTTGCACGTTGTCCGCGTCGGTCTGCTCGCGAGCGGTGCTTCCGGGCGACGATAGCTGCTGCACGAAGGCGTCGATATCCGCGCGCGTAACCGGGGCGTCCGGTTTCGCTTCGCCCACGCGCAACAGCAGGTCGACCCCACGCAGCAGCACGTCGATATGCGCGGGCGTCAGCGCGAGTTCGCCGCGTTGCGCGCCGACGAAGCACTCTTCCATCAGATGCGCGATATCGACGCCATCCTGCAAGCCGATGATGCGGGCCGCGCCCTTGAGCGAATGCGCGGCGCGCATGCATGCTTCGAGCGCGGAGGCGTCGGTGGGCCGCTGTTCGAGCGCGAGCAGTCCTTCGGAGAGCACGCGCGTCTGCGTGCCCGCCTCTTCGCGGAACAGGTCGAGTAGAGACAGGCGGCTCAGTTCGTCATCCGTCATCGCAGGCTCCGGGCGATCGAATCGAAAAGCCGCGCGGGATCGAGCAGGCCGATGGTCCTGTCACGCCACGCGAGCACGCCGCGCGCGTGGAAGGCCGTCGCGCGCGCAAGCGTCGCGGGCACGGGAAGCAGCGCACCCTCCGCATAGCGGACGACGCCCTCGACTTCATCGACGGGAAACGCAACGGGCTCGCTGTCGTGCGCCGCGACCAGCATGCGCGCATAACCGTTGCGCGCGGTCTGTCTTGCATCGGCGGCGTGGTCCATGTTCAGCAGTTCCCCGAGCGAGACGGCGATGGTCAGCGCACCGCGCACGTTGACGACGCCGAGCACCGCGCGTGTGCGCCGGTGAGGCAGCGAATGGATCGCGCGGATGACGTCGACCTCGCGCAGCGTGGATGTCGGCAGCGCGAGCCATTCGCCCGCGATGCGAAAGGCGAGGGCGGACTGCGTCGCCGCGTCTTCGCGCGATGCGTGCACGCGGCTCGTTTCGTCGTCCGTCTGCGTGCCCGCGTGAGCACGCTGTGCGAGCTCGGCGTCGCTCAAGGGCCGGTCGAGCAGTCGCGCGGCGCCTTGCTCGAAGACGGGACAGTTCAGGCAGCGCGCATGCTCGGCGAGGCGCGGGCAGCTCTTGTCGCCGCGCGTGCCGATGCGGTTCCAGCAGTCGTCGACGCGCAACGGCAGACTTGCGAGATCAGGAGCGTCGTGAAGCATGGAATCCTCGTGAAGGTTGCGGCTCGTCGGCTGCCGCTTGCGCCACTTGCGACGCGCGGGCCGCCGAGCGTTGCGCGCGCAGCATCAGGTTGTGCGCGCCCGCCTGGTCGCCGCCGATCTCGAGCAACGCGGCCAGATGCGTGAGCGCTTCGTAATGCGCCGGGTCCAGATACAGCGCCTTGCGATAGAAGTCCGCGGCGTCGGCGCTGCGGCCGCGCGCATCGGCGATCAGGCCCAGCAGATAAAACGCGTCGACATCGGGACCATGCACGATCGAGTGCTTGTGCGCGAGGCGTTCGGCTTCGTCGAACTCGCCGGCGTCGGCGTGACGCCGTGCGGCATCGAGCGATCTGTCGGCGGCGGGGCTGGCGGGTTGCACTGTCTGCGTCGCGTGTAAGGCCTGCGGCAGACGCGCAGGCGCCGGAGTATACACGTGACGTGCACGCGGCTGTTTCGCGGGGTCACGCGGTGCGGCGCCGTACGCGGGCGCATGCTGCCGTTGCGGTGCGCTGAACGACGGCATGGCGCGCGACGCGGCATTCGACGACGCCTTCGGCGCAATCTGCCCGACCGCGCCCAGCGCGCCTGTTTCCTCAGGCGTGCTGCGCCGGAAAGCAAAGGCGAGCGGAATGCGCGCTGAAGTCATCGCGTGCCGCATCAGCAGTCCCGTTTCCGCTGGGCCGACGAAGATCGTGCCGCCGTCGGCGAGATTCGCGTCGAGCAGACGGATCGCGCGATCCCGCGCTTCGCGGTCGAAATAGATCAGCACGTTGCGGCAGAAGATGAAGTCGTACGGCGCCTGTGCAATCGCGGGCAACTCGAACAGATTCGCCTGCGAGAAGCGCACCGTCTGACGCACGCGCCCGTTCAGTTGCCAGCCGTCTTTCAACGCGGCGAAATGCCGGTCGCGATACGCGAGCGGATGGCCGCGAAAAGAATTGCGCCCATAGATGCCGGCGCGCGCATGCTCGATCACACGCGTGCTGATATCGAACGCATCGATCGTAAAGCGGTTTTCGCCGATGCCGTCGTCGAACAGCGTCATCGCGATCGTGTACGGCTCTTCACCCGTCGAGCACGGCAGGCTCAGCACGCGCAGCACATGCATCGGATCGCGCGCGAGCCGTTCGTTCGCGAGCCGCACGAGCGCGACATACGCCTCGCGATCGCGATAGAACCATGTCTCCGGCACGACGAGCGCTTCGATCAGTGCCTGCCGCTCGTCGGCCGACATCGTCAGCTGCTGCCAGTATGCTTCGATGTCGGCGGGATCGACGGGTACGCTCGTGTCGTGTGCCGCCGCGTCCAGACGTGTCACCCGCACGCGTTCGAGCACGGCGCGCTCGAGCGCGTTGACGCCCAGCGACGACGCCTCGATACCCGTCTCCCGCAACAGCCAGGATTCGAAGCGCGGCACAAAGGCGGTCGTTACGTTCATCGCGTTTGGGATTCGGGTTGCGGGAAGAGGAGGGACTTCACGTCGTCGTCGAGCATCTGCTGCACGTCAACCCACTGGATCATGCCGAGCTCGTCGCTGACGACGGGGCCGAGCCAGCGTGCGTGCGGCGTCGCGATGCCGCTGTCGGCGAATCGCTCGCGCTCGATGCGGCGCGTCTGCGTCGCGTGTTCGACAATCAGGCCCAGGAGCCGCGACGGCGTACCGGCGTCGCGGCTTTCCCGCGCATCGCGGTAGCGGATCAGCACGAGCCGCGTCGAGCGCCATTGCTGCGATGGCCGGCCGAGCGCAAGCTGCGCGAGGTCGATGACGGGTACGGGCTCGCCATGCCGCTCGATCACGCCCGCGACCCACGCGGGCGCGCCCGGAATCGCCTTGGCGGCCGTCAGCGCCCGTACTTCGACAACGTCGGCGACATCGAGCGCATAGCGGTCGCGGTCGAGTTCGAAGAGAAGGAAGAGCATCGCGATCACCGTATCAGACGTGCGGCACGCGCGCTTGCGCAGATGTCGTCACGCTTCGATCTTGAAGCGCGAGACGCCCGTGCGGAGCTGGTTCGCAACGAGCGTCAGATCGTCGATGGCCTGCGACGACTGGCGCAGCGAGTCCGCCGTCTGCTGCGCGGCTTCCGACAGCTGAGACAGTGCCTGTGTGATCTGCTCGGCGCTCGTCGCCTGCGTGTGCATGCCTTCGTTGACGAGCTGGAAGCGCGGCGCCAGTGTTTGCACTTCCTGGATGATCTGCGACAGCTGCTCGCTCACCTGCTGCACGTCGCGCATGCCGCGCCGCACTTCTTCGGAGAACTTGTCCATGCCCATCACGCCCGCCGAGACGGCCGACTGGATCTCCTTTACGGTCTCTTCGATGTCGTAGGTGGCGACGGCCGTCTGGTCCGCGAGGCGGCGGATTTCCGTTGCGACGACGGCAAAGCCGCGGCCGTATTCGCCCGCCTTTTCGGCCTCGATCGCCGCGTTCAGCGACAGCAGGTTCGTCTGGTCCGCGACCTTCGTGATCGTCGCGACCACCTGATTGATGTTGACAGCCTTTTCGTTGAGGATCGCGAGCTTCGCATTCACGGAGCCCGCCGCGTCCATCACGCTGCGCATCGTGTCTTCCATGCGAGTGAGCCCGCTCTGGCTCGCGCCCGCGAGCGTCGCCGACTGGTCCGCGACAGCCGACACTTCATTCATCGTGCGCAGCAGGTCCCGCGAGGTCGCGAAAATCTCGCGCGAGGTCGCGCCGATCTCCGTCGTCGTCGCGGCTGTTTCGGTGGCGGTGGCCTGCTGTTCCTTCGATGTCGCCGCAATCTCGGCAACGGATGTCGTCACCTGCAGCGACGACTTCTGCGCCTGGGCGACGAGGCTGTTCAGTTCCTCGGCCATCCGGTTGAAGCCGTCCTCGAGCGTACCGAACTCGTCGCGGCGGCCGAGCTTCAGGCGCTGCGTCAGATTGCCCGTGCGCATCACGTTATGCACTTCGACGAGGCTCGCCATCGGTACGGTGATCGCGCGATGCAGCGCATAGCCCGTGAGCAGCGCGACGAGCAGCGTGATGCCGAGTGCCGTCGCGAGTGTGATCTCGGTGCCTGTCACCGAATCGCGGATCGCTTTGGCGGAGTCGTCCGCCTGTGCACGGTTCTCGCTGACCAGTTCGTTCGCCGCGCGCATGACACCATCCCACGCCGGCAAAAGCTTGACGAACGCGGCCTGTCCGCCGGACTTCGAGGTGGGGGCGATGCGCATCGCCTCGTTCAGTTGCAGCTGGTACTGGTCCCACGCAGCCTTGAAGGTACGAAAGCGCGCGCGGTCATCGTCGCGAAACAGGGTGCCCTGGTATTCGGCCGACACCTGATCGAGCTGACGCAGCAACTGTGGCACGCGGTCGAGATCGCGCTTCATCGCGTCTTCGCTGCTCTCGACGAAGAGCGCGCGTTCGAGCGTGGTATAGCTCTCGTTGGCCGTCGCGCGCAGCGTGGTCGCGAGATAGAGGCCGGGCACGGAGTCACGGCTCATGCTGAGCGCCTCGTCGTCCATCACGCGCAGCCGCGTCCAGGAAAGCGCGGCCATTACCAGCATGAGCACGAACAGGGCGCCGAAGGTCAGCAGGATACGGTTGCCGAGCGTGAAGCGGCCTGCGTGCTTTGGATCCTGCACGGTGGTGTCGCCGGTGCGTGACGTCGCAGTGGCCATTGTCGATGACTCTCTCATTGAAGTTGCTGGGCGGTGCAAGGGACGGTGACTGTCTGGACGGCCCACGCCGAGGTGATAGAGGAAACTGCAACAAGCTACACGACTTCCCTGCGATGCATTTCCCCGAAAAGTAGACGCAACCGACGCCAGTTCGGTGATTTGAAAGAAAGGCGGACGGTTGCCGCGAACGACAATCTGGTGCCTGGACCGGTTGGCTGGTGGTCCTGTTCCCGACGTTGGCCGATCTCGGGATTGCCGTGGAGTCGCCTGCGACTTGCATTTTGCATGCATGTGGCTTCATGCGCAAAGCAATGGCCTTGGCCACATGCCGCAACGCGAACGGCTTACAACGTTGCATTGCACCGCCTCGGATGACATACGGGTACAGGCGGCAGAGAGGGCGTTCCGACTCTTGGGGCGGAGGCTGCCACCGGACCATGAACGATCATTCGGCTACTTTTTTACGATGCCATTTGACTGCCCGTGTACTTCCCCGGAAGCCACTGTCCATGCCAGCTGCGAATTTCGGATCTTACAAAGCCGCGTTTCGGCCATGAAGCGTCATTCGCCGGAAGGGTTGCCCGGACGTTCAGACGTCGCTTCCGCCCAGCAAGCGGACATTGCGGTCGCGGGCGCTCCTGGATGTGTCATCGACGAGGCGGACAACTACCGACCGATTCGTTACTACGGGAGCCTCCGGCTGCCTGGACGGCTATTCTGGCTTGCGCTGCCTGAATTTTTTCGGGGTAATGCGGATCAAAGGTGCCCGGCGTATATCCGGCCCCTTCGAGTTGCGCGATCTGTTCGCGCACCTGTGCGCGTGTGAGCGGTCCATCCGGCTGTTGCGCGAAAGACGCAAGTGGCATGAGAAGCGAGCTGACGAGAAGCGTCGCAAAGAGCGGTTTCAATGATTTCTTCCCTTTCGCGTGGTAAGGCGATGGCGCAACCTGCGCAGGATTGCTAACACCATCTAGCATACCCGTCCGACTGGCGGGCATTAAGCCTAAACAGCGCGATTGCATCTTTCCTGAGTCGCAACAATGGGTCTGACGCACAACGATGGACGGCCGGCCGTTGTCCGACTACCGGACGTCCTGGGAATTTGCATTGAAGAGGCAGGTGCGTGCTCATAGAGTGAAGTCACGGAAGACGCATGACGAGAGCTCAATCCTTAGGAGCGCTAGATGAGGCACCTGCAATCCTTGTGGGCTCTCGCGCGCCGTCGCCGGTCAAACAAAATCATGGACGGAGACCCGCATGAAGAAGGCTCTTGCGATTGCCGCTGCGCTTGCATTGCCGCCTCTCGCGCACGCGCAGAGCTCAGTGACACTGTACGGATTGATCGACACAGGCCTGAGCTATGTATCAAATGCCGGCGGCAAGAGCGAAGTGGTCGCAGCCGACGGCATCATCCAGCCCAGCCGCTTCGGCCTGCGCGGTATGGAGGATCTGGGCGGCGGCACGCACGCGGTCTTCACGCTGGAGAATGGCTTCTCCCTGAACACGGGCGCGGACTCGCAACCGGGGCTGATGTTCGGACGGCAGGCATTCGTCGGCCTCACCAGCAACAAGTGGGGATCACTGACGTTCGGCCGCCAGTACGACTTTATCTGGGACTACATGACGTTGTTCTCGATCGGCTCGCGGCTCGGCGCATATGGCTTCCATCCGGGCGACTACGACCACCTGGGCGGGTCGCTGCGGATCAACAATTCGGTGAAGTACTCGGTGACGCCGATTGCCGGTCTCAGTCTGGGCGCACTGTACGCGTTCGGCGCCGATTCGGCGAGCACCGGCAACGGACGCGTCGTCGCCGTTGGCGTTCAATACAGCGGCGGCGTATTCGGCGCTGCGTTCGCGTATAACAACGTGCACGACATGACGCTGAATCCAGCGGCGCAGATCGGCACGTCGCTTGGCCCGTCGTTTCCTTCGGGCTCGTTCGTGGCGAGCAATATGGAGAACATCGAGGCCGCTGCCAGCGTAACGTTCGGCCCTTCATCCACGCGCGCGCTCTTCACTGCGACGACCATCAAGCGCCAGAGTGCGTCTATCACGATGCGCTCTTACGAGATCAGCGAGGTCTATCAGATCACGCCAGTGTTGTCGGCGAGCGCCGGCTTTTCGCTCACACACATGTCGCCTTCGACATGGCACGTGGCAAGCGCCATTCTCGACTATTCGCTATCGAAGAGGACGGATGTGTATGTCAGCGCTGCGTTCCAGAGTGTGACGGGCGGTGCGCATGCCACCTTCCTGACCCTTCCCGCTTCGTCCAACGGGCACGATGCCGCTGCGCGCATTGGCATCCGCACGCTGTTCTAGGCGGTGTCGGTGAGGAGAATCGACGAATGGGCCAATTGACGGATGGACCAGTAAGCGAATGGGCCGAGAACGCCGTCATGGTGACGGAGGCGGCCATGAGGAGAAGCGATGAGGAACATGACAAGAAACTTGATGGCAGGGGCGCTCGTTCTGCTGTCGTTCGTCGGCGCGAATGCGCAGCCTGGCCAGTCCGCTGCGTCGAGTGGCGCGACTCCGGCATCGAACGCAAAGCAGATGCGCGCACCCGACCAGGCATTGCAGAAGAGCGTGCGCCGCGCGCTCGCGAAGACGAAAGGGCTCGACGTCATCAACATTACAGTTCGCGCGCGCGGCGGCGACGTGGTGCTCGAAGGTTCCGTGCCCGAGCAGTCGCAGATCGACCAGGCGACGCGCGTGGCCCAGGGCGTGCCCGGCGTGAACTCGGTGAAGAACGCGCTGATCATTCACATCCCGCAGTAAGACATGGCAGACGTCGATGTGCCCACATCTCACGCGACGATCAGGCATCGCCCGTTCGAGGATGCCGTTGCCCTCGCGGTAGGCGCGCTGCTCGTTTCGCTCGGCGTCAACCTGTACAACCGTGCGGGGCTGCTGACGGGCGGCACGGCGGGGCTCGCATTCCTCATCCACTATGTCTTCGGTTGGGCGTTCGGACCGGTCTATTTCGCAATCAACGCGCCGTTCCAGTACTTCGCCTTTCGCCGCATGAGCCGTCAATTCAGGATCAAGACGTTTTGCGCGATGGTGCTTGTCTCGGGCTTCTCGATGCTGCACCCTCGGTTCATCCATTACGACAGGCTCGATGCCTTCTACGCGGCCGCCCTTGGCTCAAGCGTGATGGCCACGGGCTTCGTGGTGCTGTTCCGGCATCGGGCGAGTCTTGGCGGCGTCAATATCGTCGCACTGTTCCTTCAGGAGAAGCATGGCATACGCGCCGGCAAAGTGCAGATGTCCGTCGACCTGTCGATCGTGGCCGCGTCGTTGTTCGTGGTGTCGCCGCGCGTGCTCGCTGCGTCGCTGCTCGGCGCGCTTGCGCTCAACCTCGTTGTTGCGCTCAACCATCGTCCGGGCCGCTACGTCGGGATGTAACGCTCGCTGTCCGGCCATCGGACAAAAGCGACGCCGTAGTTGATGCGCTTTCTGCGGCCTCATAGAGTGAACTCACGTCGATGCGCTGCGGCAACTTCGCAGCGCAGAGGGTGAGCAAAAGATAGCAAGCGTCAATCGTTCGAGGAAAAGCATCGTCATGGAATTCGCTCTCGCCAATCTCAGCACCGCCGACGGGGACCGCGCGGCGATCGCGCTGCCCTCCGGCTACTTCCGGCTGGACCGGCTCGGCACTGCATTCGAAGCCGGGCTTGATCGCGGGTTTGGCCCGACCCTGCGCGACGTGATGAACTGCTGGCAGAGCGCCTGGCCCTTGTTGGCGGAAGTGGCGAAGCTATGCGCGGCGGCGGGTGCATCGTCGGGCGCATACGTCGCGGTGGCGGACGCCACGGTAGTCACGCCGATCCGCTTTCCGAACAAGCTCGTGTGCGTGGGCGCCGTCTACCGTGACCATCTTCGCGAATTCAATCTGCCCGCCGAGCGCTGGCCGAAGATGCCGATGTTCCTGCGTCCGCCGTCGACCTCTATCGTCGGCCCCGGCGACGATATCGCGATCCCTCCCGATACGAAGCAATTCGATTGGGAGGTCGAGCTGGCCGTCGTGATGGGCGCGCGACTCACCGACGCCGATCTCGACTCGGCGCAGGCGGCCATCGCGGGCTACGCGGTGGGTATCGACCTGACCTGCCGCGATCTGCTCGATCGCGAGTCGACAATCGGTATCGATCTCGTGCGCGCCAAGGCGCAGGACGCGATGGCGCCCGTCGGGCCAGTGCTGATGCCCGCCGCGTTCGTAGGCAATCCGCAGCAGCTCGGGCTGCGTCTCTATGTGAACGATGAGATCAAGCAGGACGGCTGCACGTCGGACATGCTCTACACGGTGTACGAGCAGGTCGCCACGATCAGCCGCTTCATCACGCTCGAACCCGGCGATATCGTGTTTACAGGCTCGTGCGCGGGCTCGGGCGCATCGATCGGACAGTTCCTTCAACCAGGCGATCGCATCCGCGCGGAGATCGACAAGGTGGGCCGTCTCGAAGTGTGCATCGCCGAGGCGCGCTGGCGTCCGGCCGGATATCGCGAGACCCTCGTCGGATGATTACCGCATCAAACCAGAGCACGCCGGTCGACCGGCACCATGAATGATGGAGAAGACGATGACCGAAGAGGCACTTCCAAAGGACGCCACGAAGACGACGCGGCTGATCGACGCGCGAGGCCGCGGCACGCGAATCGAATTTTGCGGCGACGACGAGTTTCATGCCTGCTGGTATCCCGTTGCGCTATCGTCCGAGGTCGGGCAAGGAAGCCTGATCGGTGCGCCGTTTCTCGATGGGCGCGTGATCGTCTATCGCACCTCGGATGGCCTCGCTCACGTCAGAAGCGCGTATTGCCGGCACCTCGGCGCGAACCTGTCGATGGGGCGTCTCGTGAACGACCAGGTGCAGTGCCCATTTCATTTCTGGCGTTACGACTCGACGGGTTCATGCATCGACGTCCCGGCGGGTGATCCGCCGCCGCCCCATGCGAAATTGTTCAGCTATCCGACGGCGGAGTCGCTTGGAATCATCTGGGCCTTCAACGGCGAAACCCCGCTTCATCCTGCTCCGCACTTCGGGCAGCGCGACGAAGCGCTCTTGATCGATGCGTACCGCAATCCGCTTCAAATGCACGTGGAGAGTTCGATCGTGTTCCTCAACAGCTTCGACCTCCAGCACTTCCGGGTCGTGCACGGCATGCCGATCGAAGTGGACCCGGACTGTGTGAGCGAGCACGAGCACACGCTTGCCTACGAGGCGCGCGTGAGCGCGCCGGAGTTCGGCGACGTGATCCAGAATCGCAGGCTTTGGGGAGTCAACACGGTGACGATCGCGAGCGAGACGGAGGGCCGCAGGCTCTATCAGATGCATAGCCTTTGTCCTGTCGGAAAGAATGCGACACAGGGGTTTCTCGTCAGCGCTACAACGATGCCAGCAGGCGTCACGGACGACGTCGGCGCAAAGGCGCTGCTCGTCCAATCGCGTGACTATGCGTTGCGCCTCGTGAACGAGGATGCGCCGATCTTCGATACGCTGAGCTTTCGCCGCGACAACGTCACCGCATCGGACCGCTTCCTTGCGTTCGGGATCCAGTACATTAGACGCTACCCGCGCGCCCATCCCGGCCGCGAGCTGATCCGCTAATGGACGGCCGCGAAAGCGCGCATGTTAAATGTGAGAATGAGCCCGGGGTTCCAGACGGGGTTCCTGCCATGAACTCGAATGTCAGGTCGAAACGCACGGATGACGAAGCGGGCCTGATGCGCGGCCCGCTCAGGACCATCACGGTGCTGAGAGCGCTGAATGTCCGCAACGGGGCGACCGTGGCGGAGTTGTCTGCGGCAACAGGCATCTCGCGGCCGGCGCTCTATCGGATCCTTGAGACGTTGCGCACGGCGGGCTACGTGTCGGTCAATCTGCGGCAGCAGCGCTATTGCCTCACGATGCTCGTGCGCACGCTCGCCGAGGGTTTTTCCGACGAAGACTGGGTGACGCAGGTCGCAAGGCCTGTGTTGAGCGCGCTCCAGCGCAAGGTGCTCTGGCCCGTCGATCTCGGCACCTTCATGAACAACGCCATGTGGATTCGCGAGACGACACGCCAGTCGAGTCCGCTCACGATCGATCGCGGCGTGGTCGGCCTGCGCTTTCCAATGCTGCAAGGTGCAACGGGCAGGGCATACCTTGCCTTTTGCCCGGAAAACGAGCGCAAGCAGATTCTCGCCAATCTCGCGCGGTGTCCCGAACCCGGCAACGAACTGATTGAACAGCCGGGCGAGGTGATAGCCCTGCTCGATCGCACGAGAGAGCAGGGCTATGGCCAGCGCTACGGCGAACAGCCCACAGAAACGGGTGCGATAGCGGTACCGATCCTGCTCGAAGAGCGCGTGATCGGCTGCATCAACCTGACCTTCATTGCGAGCGCCTTGAGGCCCGAAGAAGCGGCACGGCAGCATCTGGCCGCGATGGTCCGCAGCGCGAAGAAGATCGCCGCGGGCGTCCAGCACCTGGAGACGGAAACACCCGCCCACAGCGCGCGGGACATCGAATATCAGGACAAGGACAACCGGGACAAGGACGAGGCATGAGCGCCTTCATCGATGAACTTCGCAGTGGCTGGCGCGATCTGATCGGCGCCATGATCGGGCTTGGCCTCGGCATCGGCGCCTACAACCCGGTGTCGAGCTTCTTTTTTCGAGCACTTGAACAGGAGTTCGGCTGGTCGAAGGCGGCCGCTGCTGTTTCCCTCGTTGCACTGCCTGTGACGGCGGCCGTCCTGCCGTTCGCCGGTCTGCTGCTCGACCGCTTCGGCGTGCGCCGGGTGGCGATGTTGTCAGCGCTGGGCATGTCCGTGTGCTTCGTCTGGCTGGCGAAGATGAACGGCGCGCTGTGGATGTTCTACGCGGCCTTCATCGCGCTCAATGTCCTTGGCTGCGCAACGGGGCCTGTGAGCTATACGCGGAGCATCTCGTCGCGATTCCGGAAATCGCGGGGTACGGCGCTCGCCTGCTCCCTACTCGGGATCGGTCTCGCGGCAATGATCCTGCCGCCCGTGCTGGCGTCCATCCTCGCGCACTGGGGATGGCGCGGCGGCTACCTGTTCTTTGCGGCCGTCGTGCTCGTCGCAGGGATTCTTGCGCTGTCGCTGATGCGCGATCCGGGCAGGAACGCTGATTCGCCCGATACGCAGGCAGGCGAGACGCTATCGAGCGCCGTAGTCAGGCGTTCGTTCTGGCTGCTGGGTACGGCTGTTTTCGCGTTGAGCGTCGCCTCGCTCGGATTTGTATCGCAGTTCCAGTCACTCGTGATCGAGCGGGGACTCGCGGTGCAAGCGGCACCTCTGCTTCTATCCGCGCTCGCTGCGTCGGTGTTTGTCAGCCGGCTCGTGATCGGATGGGCGCTGGATATGTTTCGCCCCGAGCGTGTTGCTGCAAGCGCGCTACTCCTCGCCGCGTTCGGCATGCTGTTGTGGATCATCGGCGGACCAGGCACGGGATGGGCCTTGTCGGCCGTCCTTCTCATCGGACTGAGCATCGGCGCCGAACTGGATTTTCTCTCGTTCTTCTGCGCGCGGCTCTTCGGTCTCAGGCACTACGGCGCCGTGTACGGCGGGCTCGCGGCGTTCTTCTATACAGGCATCGCGGCAGGTGGAATCGTGTACGGCGCGATTCATGACCGCACTGGCACGTATGCGATGGCAGCCGCGATGTCTGTGGTCCTCTTCATCGTTGCCGCCGTCCTGTTTCTTACCCTTGGGCCTGCGATGCGCGGCGCGGAGAACACCGAAAACATCGTCACGGACGGTGCGCCTGCGCTTGCAGCGAGACGTTAGCCGATTCTGTTTCTCTCGCACTTCCGATCGATAGTAATTTACATCACCAACGCCAGGAAATTATGAGCCCACCGACCATCGCAGGCATTCATCACCTCAAGTTCAACGTGTCGAATCTCGATCGCAGCCTCGATTTCTATTCAATTTCGTTCGGTGCTAAACGCCTGCCCGAGCTGGATCATCGCCGTGCGGACGGAGAGCTGTTCGCCTACATACTCGCAATCGAGAATCTCGGCACGTATCTCGAGTTGCGCGCGTCGCCAGAGCGTGCGGCACGCGAGGCCGGGCTCGATCCCGTGACGTTCTCGGTGCACTCCCGCCGCGATTTGCTCGCGTGGCACGATCATCTGGAGGCGAACGGCATCCTTCATTCGCCCGTCTTCACGGGCGTGCTCGGCTGGCTGCTGGCTGCGGAGGATCCGGATGGCAGGCATCTCCGGTTCTATACGTTGGAAACGCATCCGGTCACGAGCGATTTTTCGTCTGATCCATACTGGCTCGGCGCCTGAGATATGATCCCTCTGGACTCCGCGTCGATTCGCCGGTAGGAGAAACCTCCTCGGCCGCAACGCTCGGAAGCCGGTCGCGCGCTTCGCGTCTCAAATCCTGAGTGGGACCTGATCCCGGCAAGTCGTCCTGCATTCCGGGCGTGCGAAGGTCACAAGAAACGAACTGAGGCGACTGCGTCAGGCAGAGCTCGGCCAGGAACGGCCATTTGCGCGCGCGGTAGCACGGACACTCAAACGTCCGAAGGGCGTCATAAAGCTGCCAGCCCATTCGCGACGATGAACGCATTTTCGGCACTTGAGTACAGCAGTTGAGCCGACGCATCTGTCCAAGTGGCCGGCCTGTACGAATGGACGCTTCATCACTGACACATTGCACCATTTCGTCTCACTAACTATCGCACAGCCACCGTCAGTAGACGCTGTCACACGAGCTCACCAAGGCGAACTTTCCGATGCGCGTCGCTGGACTTCAAGTCCTTACCGCAAGTAAAGCAATGTGCGAACAGCGCATATGCGACAGGTTTGTCGGGAAGCTCAATGAGTCCGGCCAGCAATTCACTCCGACCGTTCTCGAAAGAACCCTTCTGCTTCATCATCGCCGTGGTCTCCTGGTCGCGACATCTCGGATGTCCGAGACGAGAGGCTGGAAAATAAACCTGCGACGCACCACGTCGACGGGGCGCCGTGCGAAACGCAGGAAGAGGCTCAGACCTTTGCAGCACCGGCGACCGGCGCGCCTGTGTCATCGTCGCCCGCCTGCCCTAGCGCAGGCAGGTACCTGCCGAAATTCAATTCGAAATCGCTCGGAACTCCGTAGGCCAGAGTCCGGAGCTTGGCGCGACGGGCCTGCCCACTTGGCGAGGCCAGCGCCGGAAAGAACATGTCAATGCTCGACTGGATCTCGCCAGCCGCCGGCATTCCGAAACGATTGATTTGAGCTTTCGCCGCGCCGAGTGTTTCGCGGTCAAAAGAGGCCAGGCGGTGGGCCAGCGTATCGACAAATGTGTCGAGAGCGTCATCTTCCAGCGTGCGATTCACCCATCCATAGCGTTCGGCTATGTCGGCGTCGAAGTCGTCGGCGCTGAGAACAAACTCAAGTGCCCGCGACCGACCGACCAGGCGCGGGAGCCATTCCAGTGCTCCGCCTCCCGGAACCAGACCAACCCCGACTTCGGGGTTGCCAAATATGGCACTCTGCCTGCTGGCAAAGCGCATGTCGCAGGCAAGAACAAACTCGTTCCCGATGCCGCGCGTGCGTCCACGAATCTTTGCAATGCTTACCACTGGCGATGACGCGAGTCGCAGTACGAAGTCGCGCCAAAGACCCAACACCTCTGGCCGTTCGGCCGCTTTAGCTACATCAAGATGGGCGACGAAGAAATCGGGATTCGCCGACTGGAAGACTACGACCTTCACGGACGGGTCTGAGTCAAGGTCGGTCATTACTGTACCCAATTCGACGATCGTCGCAGGAACAAACATGTTGATCGGCGGGTTGCTGAAGGTGATTGTCCACCGGCCCGGACAACTGGGGTCGATGTCGAACTGTGAAGAGTCAGGCATGGTGCTTCTCCTGGCGATTGCTAAACCAGTATTAAGTTCAGGGCGACTGCTGGCCCCGGCAGCTTGCACGTCCGCTGACAATTTCGACGCGCGAGCAGTGCAACGACGAACTTCGTCTACATGACGGGGACATCCAAAACGATGTTCAGTGACGGCGCGTGCCCATGGCGATCATGCTGCGACGATGTTCGTGCTGACTTCATGTTTCCGCGCAGACTTTGAGTACGGTCAGATCTGATGGGCCAGGTCCGCGATCTTCTCGACGACGCCTCTTCCATTGCCGTGCACGCGGATATTGAACTTGGCACCGAGGAACAGCGCGGGCCGGCCTGCTCGATGTACACCTGGATGTCCACGGAATGGGCGAGCGGGCAGTGTGACCTTCCATAGCTGTCCTGCCCTGCCGAGCACGATGGTTTAACAGGCCGACCAGACGCCGGAAACACCTACTCGGCTCTTGCTACCGACGAACTCGACATTTTCAACGCCAGCCACCGCCAACTTAACCTCATATGCACCTAACTTGCCGCGATGGATCCGCAGCGGCCAGTATGGTGCCACCTGTCTTGCGCGCTGTCTCGCCCGTCACCAGAGTGTAGGTCAATTCCGGCGCTACGCCGGGTTAATCGAAGCGCGCCGCTGGCACGGTAGACGCTCCGCTGGACGGTGGGCTGCAGACGTTTCAACTTCAGGCGAGTCGTCAGGGAAGCCGCGCAGCGCTTGACGATATGATTATCATAGTTATATCCTTCGGTCATTGTCTTCGATGCGTTAGGCGTCACGAATCGTCCAACAAAAGCAACCCGGCGCCGACTGTGCAACGCGAATGCTTCATTCGCACATTGACCTAATCTAACGGAGTATTGAAATGTCCAAACCTGCATACGACGCGGACCGCACCGGACTCTTGCTGGTCGATCCGTACAACGACTTTCTTTCGGACGGCGGCAAGCTCTTTCCGATGCTTCGCGATATCGCCGCCGAAGTCCGGCTGCTCGACAATCTCCGTGCTGCTGTCGCTAGCGCGCGGAAAGCAGATATCCAGGTTCTTTATGTGCCGCATCGCCGCTGGCAACCTGGTGATTACGAAAACTGGGACCATCCGAACCCAACTCAACGCCTCGTGCAGAAGCGCCAAACGTTCGCCAAGGGCACGTGGGGTGGTGAGTGGCATCCTGACTTTGTGCCGCAGGAAGGCGACATCGTCATTCACGAGCACTGGGGCCAAAGCGGCTTTGCTAACACTGATCTCGACTTCCAGCTCAAACAGCAAGGCATCACGCACGTGATCGTGGTCGGCCTGCTGGCGAATACATGTATCGAGTCCACGAGCCGCTTTGCAATGGAGCTGGGTTATCACGTCACGCTCGTTCGAGACGCCACAGCCGCTTTCACCAAGGAAATGATGCGGGCCGCGCACGAACTAAACGGCCCCACGTTCGCCCATGAAATCCTGACGACGGCAGAGCTGGTTGCTGCACTTCCCGCCTGATCGAAAGGAACTCTCATGAAACTCACCGGTAATCTACTAATTGGTGCGCACGAAGTCGCAGGGACGTCCGGCAGCATGAAAGCACTTAATCCGGCATTGAATGTCGAGATTGAGCCGACCTTCGCGTTTGGCGGAATTGAAGAGGTTGATCGCGCAGCACATCTCGCGGACGACGCATTCGATAGCTACAGCCACACGAGCCTTACGGAACGCGCCGAGTTCCTCGATCGAATCGCCGACGGCCTCGACGTTGTCACGCCGGAGCTCGCGCGACGCGCGTCGCTCGAGAGCGGCTTACCGGTCGAGCAACTCGAAGGAGAAGCCGCGAAGTCCGCACTCCAGTTTCGTCAGTTCTCGACCGTCGTCCGTCAGGGGCGCTTCCGCCAGGCGACGATCGACCGTGCTCAACCGGAACGTCAGCCGCGCGCACGAATGGACCATCGGATGCAAAAAATCGGACTCGGGCCGGTCGCGATTTTTGGCGCGAGCAATTTTCCGATTTCCTACTCGGTCGCGGGCGGAGACACTGCGTCGGCGCTGGCCGCAGGCTGCACTGTCGTTGTAAAGGCCCACAACGGGCACCCCGGCGCGTCAGAAATGATGGGACGGGTAATCCAGCAGGCTGTGAAGAACTCAGGCTTGCACGAAGGTGTGTTTTCTCTAATCCGCGGTGGCGGGAACGAAATCGGGGAGGCGCTGGTCGATCACCCGCTCATCAAGGGGGTCACCTTCACCGGGTCGGAGGGCGGAGGAATGGCACTGTTCCGACGCGCCCAGCAGCGTCCAGATCCAATACCGGTCTTTACCGAAATGACGAGTGTGAATCCGACTTTCGTAATGCCGGCTGCGCTCGCTGCCCGGGGTGGCGTCATTGGCGATGGTTTCGCCGAACGCATGCTCGTTACCGTCGGTCAGGCATGCCTGAAGCCTGCCATCCTGCTCGCCATTGATGGGCCAGGTTACCTTGAACTGAAAGCGGCGATGATCTCCCGCGTCGAAGCAATGCAGGCGCGCACGATGTTGACGCCTGGCATTTTCACGGCTTATCGGAAGAACGTCGAACGCCAGAGCAACGCCGGGGCGACGCGAATCGCGGCGGGCGGCGAACCGCAGGGTGCGTGGGACGGTCAATCGATTCTCTTCGAAATCGACGGCGCCCGGATGTTGGAGAATCCGGCTTTGTCGGAAGAGGTTTTCGGACCCGCTGCACTACTGGTGCGGGTGAGGGACCTCGAGCAACTGATCGGTATCGCTAGGCGGTTTCGGGGCCAGCTCTCGGCAACGATGCACATCGATTCCGCTGATCACACACTCGCCGCCCGCCTGCTGCCCCTTCTCGAACGCCGTACGGGAAGGATTGTCGTCAATGCGTTTGCGCATCCACAAGAGGTGTCTTATGCGTCGATCCACGGTGGCCCCTTCCCTGCAACGTCGGATAGCCGCTTTACCTCCGTCGGCATGACTGCGATCGAGCGCTTCCTGCGGCCTGTCTGCTACCAGGGATTTCCGAACGAGCTGCTGCCGGAAGCCTTGCGGCATAACAACCCTTGCGGCATCTGGCGTCTGACCGACGGTGAGTTGTCCAAGGCCTGAACCGCGGTCAGCTTAAAAGTAGCGGGCCAGCAGCGCGTAATCCGCGCAGGCTACGAAGTCATGGGTTCGCCGCGCATGCGTGCGACGCGAACCCGTGCTATCATTAATATGATTATCATATTCAGGCTCGTTGCGAGGTCTTGAATGGCTGCGTTGTCCAAAAGTAGCGATACGCTGTGCCCGGTCGCCCGGTCTCAGGATGTCATCGGCGACCGCTGGACTGTCTTGATCGTGCGTGAGCTGTTCATGGGCAACCGGAGGTTCGACGGGCTGTTGGCGCAGTCGCAGGCAACACCGCAGATGCTCTCGTCCCGCCTCAAACGACTCGAGGCAGATGGCATGATCGAGCGCAAGCGCTACATGAAAAAGCCCCCGCGCTACGAATACGAACTCACGGACATGGGCCGAGCGTTCTATCCGGTCATCCTTGCGCTCCGCGAATGGGGTGAAACATGGCACAAGTCGCCGGACGAGGACGTCGCGGTTCACTATACGCACCTTACCTGTGGCCACGATGCCGGGATTGGCACAGTGTGCGAGGCCTGTGGTGAACCACTGCGGCGCGAAGATCTGAAGGCTGAATTGAGCCCTTCCTACGCGCAGGAGCGGGCGGCGCGACAGGACGCGGTGAAGACCGCCAAGTCTGCGTGATTCATACGCATCGCTAGTCTGCCCTGACTGCACCCGTTCGATTGCCCCCAAATCCAGGATGTTTTAGCCAACGAGGTCGGACCAGCGGCTACAGATCGGGTCGGCTTTCTGGCCAGTTCCTCCTGCATCAGGCCGACTGCACGAATAGAGAAGCGCAGATTAAGCTATAGCCGTGACAGCAGACAGCACTGCGGTGCCGTCTCAAGCGACGCTGAAATCCAACAAAATAAGCTTGTCGCCGCCGCCTGCGTTCAAATTTCTCTTCGACGTCATATCTTATACGATTCGATCGTATACGATGTGACGTATGAATTCGACGCGACAGAACAACTTTCAGGAGACTTCGCCGCGAAAACAGGCTCCCCCGCTCGCGGCAACTGCGTGACGAACTAACGCCGCTCAACGACTAACCGCAGCATTGAACTTGTTCCACAACAGCTCTAACAACGAGCAAAAGGAACCATTGACGATTGCACAACAACTCAACAGCAAGGACTACAAAGACATCCGTATTCTGCTATTGCTGGATTCGGGACAAGTACCAGGGATCAGCGTACAGCACGAGTCGGTCTCGCAAGCGTACAAGCATACGGAGACGCCATCGTCGCCTCCCGGGAATCGGCTGGTCCAAGCGATCGTTCAGGCGTTTTCTCAACTGGGACTCGCTCTCCCATTCGGCCAAACCGGTACGCCTGCAACCGGAGAGGCCCAGGGCATCAGCTCCACGTCGCATGCGGGGTCGCTATCCGGAGCAGGTGTTGATGCGATATTTGAGCAGTTTATCGGCCAGATCCTTCAGGTAGCCCCAGGTCTGCAATACGGAACCGCCTCCTCACCAGCATCGCAGGGCAACTCTGGTAATCAGGGGAACGGCCCATCTGCAACGACGGCTTACTCGAATCCCCTTGCTGAAGGACTTGAATCGCTTGCACGGGCCGTTGGCGCGGGAAGCATCCAGACCGGAGAAGCCAGCGGGAACAGTGAGACAGGTTCGACGACGTCATTGAACAACGCGGTATCGAAGTTGCAGCAGGACTTCAACACCTTGTTTGGCTCAACTGGCGCGGACAACCGTGCATCGCTTAAGACTTTTCTTCAAACGTTCGCCAGCAACGTCACAGAATTATGGGCCTCCAGATCCGGCGGCACCTTCGTGCTGACATCTGCCTAAGCCGGGCGATGCGGCATCGCAAGCCGGTTGTGATGAGGTAGTAGAGCGGATGGCGTTACGCCATGAGCGACCCACCACTCCTATCATACGGGAATCTCAGGGAACGCAAACATAGACTGAGGAGTGCGTCTGCAGACGCTAGGACCAATGGTGTAGTCGACACGCGCGGGGCGAATACGCCATGGCGCCCAGTTTTTGCCCGTCCCGTCGTCGCGCCCGCGCGGTTTGTCGCGACGGGCATCTCGCAGAGGTCGACTAGCTTCGGATGCTCTCTCCGAACGTATCCCGCCTGATCAGATCGTCCGTATGCTGGGCCAGCGAGTCCGTTGTATGTCTGCAAAAGGACGCCGCTGCAATACCGCCGGTAAGCGCTTATTCTCCGCTTTGAACTGACTTGATAAGGTTGTCCGCAACGTCACGACCGCCGACTGAACATGCGCGAACTCGTCCGGCGCGAGGCCTGTCTCGACGGGGTCCATCTTAAGAGCTTCTTCGCACAGCCGCCGGCCGCTCTTCGTGAGACTGATTCGCACCCGGCGCTCATCACCAGGATCGCGCTGTCTTTCCAGATAGCCCATCGCCTCGAGCTTCTTCAGCATTGGCGTAAGTGTGTTGGACTCGAGAAACAGTTTTGCGCCAAGACTGCTGACGGTCTGGTTGTCTTCCTCCCACAACGCAACGATCGTAATGTATTGTGGGTAGGTAAGTCCGAGTTCCTCGAGTATCCGCTTGTATGCTTTGCCAAAAGCCAGGTTTGCCGAGTAGACCGCGAAGCACAGGTAGTCGGACAGCATTAGACTTTCCGGTGCCAGTTGATCCTTGGATTTCACGTGAGTCCTCCTTGGCTTTTGCTCGTTGTCATCCTCAAGTTCCTTCACCATAGCGGAGCGGTCTCAGCACGGCATCGTCGAACCGCTTCGCTTTTCCCAGGTCGTCGGTGCCGACCGCTACATGGTTGAGCATTGCCTGCTTCTTTCTCCGATAACAAATCATCGACCGCCTGATGCTGTGGCCGGCGCGCAGGAGCAAGAAGATGCGCGACGACCCAGCGGCGGAAAGATGCACGACTTAGTGATGCGCGAAAAAGTTGTCGCGCGACGCCACAGCAAGACTGCTCCCCGCTTCCGACATTCCGTAAACTGCACCGCCGTACGCCTTTTCCGGGCTGGTTGCATCTTCGCGTTCGGCGGCGACGGTTCGCAGACTCTGACCGCTTTGCGATGCGGGTGCGCCAACCGCGGGCTTATAGAAAGGAGCCGGTCCGTAGCCGCTGGCGAACGCGGGTGCGGTGACGGATGCCGAAACTGCGATGAGCAGTGCAACAATGAACTTGGTCTTCATGATGGAAACTCCTGGAAGATGTTCAGTAAAGGGCGCGTGCTCCCCGAAGAGAGACACGTGCCCAGGCGCATCACGCCGCGACGATGTTCGTGTTGATCTCGATGTTGCCGCGCACGGACTTCGAGTACGGGCAGATCTGATGGGCCAGGTGCGCGATTTTCTCCACGACTGCCTTTTCCACACCCGGCACGCGGATGTTGAGTTCTGTGCCGAGGAACCAGGCTGCACCGGTTTGCCCGATGTTCACTCGGATGTCCACGGAATAGTCGGGCGGCAGCGTGACCTTCTGCAGTTGGGCCGCCATGCCGAACACGGTGGTGTAACAGGCGGACCAGGCACCGGCAAACAGCTGCTCGGCTCTCGGGTGCGGCTCGGTACCGATGTAATCGAGGTTCTCAATGCCGGAGGCAGTCAGCTTGAGGTCATAGACGCCATACTCGCCGCGCTGGGCATCGGGGTCGCGATTGACCGTGGCGTGGGAGTTGCCTGCAGCGAGGACTTTTTCGATCTTTTCCATGATGGATTCCTGTGTATATAAAGGTAATAAAAGCTGTTTAACTCTTGTCCGATGTTGTCGTATGCGATGTATTTGTCACGCAACTACGACGTTCAGGCCGATCTCGATGTTGCCGTGAACGGCCTTCGAATACGGGCAGATTTCGTGGGCGCGCTTCGCGATTGCCTCGACAACTTCCGTTGCCAGACCCGGCGCTCGGATGGTGAAATCGGCGGCGAGGCAGAATCCGTTACCGACCGTTCCGATACTGACCTGGATGTCCACGGAATAGTCGGCCGGCAGGGTGACCTTCCTGAGCGAAGCAGCGATTTCGAATGCGCTGATGTAACACGCGGACCACGCACCGGAAAACAGCTGTTCGGCTCGTGGGTGCAGCTCGGTGGCAATGAAATCGCGGCCTTCACTGTTGAGTGCCGAAAGCTTGAGGTCGAGTACGCCGTGCTCACCACGCTGGACATCGGGGTCGTGGTTGACCGCGGCGTTGGAGTTGCCTGAGAAGAGGACTTGATCGATCTTGGTCATGATGGGTTCCTATGTGAATAAGGGGGGTAAGCTCTTAAATCGCATGCGATGTAATCGCTTGCGTCGCATAATGAAGAAGGACGCGCACAATGTCAATCGCAAAATATTTAATCGCATGCGATTTTGCGATAGCGCGAACATAGATCGGACGCTCGACCAGCATGGTGCCGCCTGTCCAGCAACCTGTCGCGCGCGGTGTAAGCAAACAAGCGATCTCCTGGCCGACTTGGGCGTCGGCGACTGATGTGAATTGCCGGCGCGTCCTTTCGGGGACAAGCGTGCCCCGCCTGCGTGGCTTGTTGCTCCCCTATCAGACAGTGACGGCGTGCAGCACGTTACGACTGGGGCAAACGCTGCCACGGGGACGCCAGTCGGTCGACCCGTCTGTCCGGTACGCGCCGCCGCGGGGCGAACTCCATTGCCACGAACTTTCCGGCCCCCACAGGAAATCGTTGGCAAACTCACGCCACAACTTGACGATATGATTTTCATAGTTATATCCTTCGCCATCGTCGTGTGCGATGCGTAAGAGGTCACAAATCGTCCGACAAAAGCAATCCGGCGCTGGCTGCGCGTCGCGATTAGCTGCTGCGCGGGAAGGCACGGCGCAACGTTTCGGTAAGCGAATGCAGCCTTGTTCCCAACAGATCCCACGCGCACGGCGAGCCGACGCGCATGCGATTCAACATGCGAAAGGAATGACTATGAAGATCGAAGATGCTGTCGTTTTCGTAACGGGCGCGAACCGCGGGCTTGGCCTCGAGTTCGCAAAACAGGCGCTGGAAAGAGGGGCGTGGAAGGTATATGCAGCTGCACGCGATCCGGGCAGCGTGACGTTACCGGGAGTGATTCCCGTGAAGCTCGACGTGACCGATCCGGCAGCCGTAGCCGCGGCCGCCGATGCAGCGCGAGATGTCACTCTACTCATCAACAACGCGGGTATCGCGCGGCTTGGGAGTCTGACCGACGGCGGCGCAATCGAGGCGCTGCGCGATCACTTCGAGACCAATGTGGTCGGCATGCTCGCGACGTCGCGAGCGTTCTCAGGGAACCTTGCCGCCAACGGCGGTGGCGCAATCCTGAACGTGCTATCGGTCGCGAGCTGGGTGAACCGGCCAATTCTGTCTGCCTACGGCGTGTCGAAGTCGGCCGCGTGGGCGTTGACGAACGGCCTGCGCCAGTCGCTGCGCGAACAGCGCACGCAGGTTGTCGGGCTGCATGCCGGCTTTATCGATACGGATCTGGTGCGCGGACTGGAAGTCCCGAAAGCAACCCCGGCCGACGTCGTGCGCCAAGCGTACGAAGCCATTGAAGCCGGCGCGGACGAAGTGTCCACCGACGCTGTCACTCGGCAAGTAAAGGCCGGGCTGTCGGAGGGCATCTACCTGAAAGACGCGGCGCAACGCTAACGGCGCCGAACCGGTCCCGTAGCCTGACGCCCGGGACCCTCACATCTGGGCTTCGTCGATGCATGCCAACACCATTCATGGACAGATGCTGGCATGAAAGCTGGAGCTCGTTCAGCTCGCGCATCACGCAGGTTTCAACGTCGCGGACCTTATGTCCGTCAGGAAAAGCAAACTGTTATGCCGACTCTTTTTGACCCTCTCCAGGTTGGCGACCTCACGTTGCCGAATCGGATCATCATGGCCCCGCTGACCCGCAAGCGCGCCGGTGATGAACGGGTGCCTAATGCGCTGATGGCGAAGTATTATGCTGAACGCGCGTCTGCCGGACTGATCCTCACGGAAGCCACTTCGGTCACGCCACAAGGTGTCGGCTATGCCGCGACGCCGGGCATCTGGTCGCAGGAACAGGTCTCAGGCTGGAAGCTCGTTACCGAAGCCGTGCACGCCGCCGGGGGCAGGATCTTTCTGCAACTTTGGCATGTCGGCCGCATGTCGGATCCGATCTTCCTGAACGGTGATCTGCCGGTTGCGCCGAGCGCAATCGCACCACAAGGCAACGTGAGCCTCGTGCGTCCGCCGCGACCATTCGTGACGCCGCGCGCGCTCGACCTCGCCGAAATCCCAGGCATCGTCGATGCCTATCGTACGGGTGCCAGGAATGCCAAGGCCGCGGGCTTTGATGGCATCGAAGTGCACGGTGCGAATGGCTATCTGCTCGACCAGTTCCTGCAAGACAGCACAAACCATCGTACGGACGAGTATGGCGGCTCAATCGAAAATCGCGCCCGCCTCCTCCTCGAAGTAACCGACGCGTGTATCGACGTATGGGGCGCTAACCGTGTTGGCATGCACCTCGCGCCGCGCGGCGACGTGGGTACGATGGGCGATTCCGACCCAGCGGCTACGTTCGGCTATGTCGCTCACGAGCTCGGCAAGCGCAGGATCGCGTTCATCGCCGCCCGGGAATCGCTCGGCGAGAACCGTCTTGGTCCAAAACTGAAAGCCGTGTTCGGCGGACCGTACATCGCGAACGAGAAGTTTACGCGGGCATCGGCTCAGCAGACGCTCAATGCAGGTGACGCGGATGCCGTCGCGTGGGGTCAGTTGTTTATAGCTAACCCTGACCTGCCGCAGCGCTTCAAACTCGACGCACCGCTAAACCAGCCCAATCCTTCCACTTACTACGCCGAAGGGGAAACCGGTTACACGGACTACCCGGTGCTGCAAACGGCCGATTCATCGCTCGGCGTTGATACTTGAGCTACCCGTGTAGATTGTCAATTACGATGGCCGCCCGGCCAAGATAATTGTCGTTCTCTATACCCGTCGCCGCGATCATGCGGTGGAAGTTGCCCTATGCGAACCGCGTCATTTCGCGGGCGTTGCTAGAGCGAAAGACAAATAGCCACGGTCGCTGCTTCTGCGGACGCTCATGCTTAGGTTCTCTAAGGTTATGTGGCTCGGTCCAAGACCATTTGAACCACTGATAAGTTCACGCGGCATGTGAAACGGGGCCGTCCGCGAGCGTCTTTCTAAATGGGCTACGCTTTCCCCATCCCCTACCGATCGCATGCGATTAGACCGCATGCTATTGACATTGACGAGTCTTTGTCGCATCCTTACACGCATGCGAGTACATCGCATGCGAACTATAAACCCGGCCCGGAATGACTGGGCAATGTACTGAGGAGATCTCGTCGTGAATGTCATGCTCGTCCACACATCGAATACCAAATTGCAGGTCACTCGCGCCGTCAAATCCGCTGTCACTGCTTTCGCGTTGACGCTTTCCCTTGGTGTACATGCACAAGACGCAACGTCACCATCGGCTCCGACAAATGCTGCGGTGCCGACGTCACCCAAAACTGCAAAGGCCGCAAACCGCGCGCTCGCGAAGAAGGTCCGTCATGTGCTCTCGCGCACCAAGGGATTGAGTCCCGCGAATATCTACGTCAGGGCCGTCGACGGTATGGTCACGCTAACCGGCAGTTGCATCAGCGACGATCAGATCACCCTTGCCGGCAATGCGGCCGGGAAAGTAGAGGGTGTGAACTCTGTGAACAACCGGCTTGGCGTCAGGACGCCTCGGTAATTGCTTTCCCGCTGTTATGTCAGGTAGTTTGTATTCCGCCCGACGATCACGAGTCAAGCAGAACTTCGATTGGATGCCAGCGAGGCATCCATCGACTATGAAAAAGGGATGAAATGACGACGGAAACTGAAACTGCCATTTTGGCTGGTGGGTGCTTCTGGGGAATGGAAGCGCTACTGCGGCGCTTTCCCGGCGTAGTCTCAACGCGCGTCGGCTACACCGGTGGCTCCACGCCTAACGCCACCTACCTCGATCATGGCACACACGCAGAAGCCGTTGAGGTCGTATTCGACAAGCGAACAATAAGTTATCGCCAGCTCCTGGCATTCTTCTTCCAGATACATGATCCGACGACTGCTGACCGACAAGGCAATGATATCGGGCCGAGTTACCGGTCAGCAATCTTCTACCTCAGCGAAGAGCAAAAAGCGATAGCCGGTAACACGGTGGCCGAAATCGATGCGTCCGACCTCTGGCCTGGTAGGGTTGTCACCCAGATTGCGCCAGCGCGGGAATTCTGGGAAGCGGAGCCGGAACATCAAGGCTATCTGGAACGCAATCCCGACGGATACACCTGCCATTTCGTTCGACAGGAATGGCAGGTGGATAGGTGAGCCGAACCGGACAGCCAATATGGCTGCAAAATGCTTACGTATCGGGTTGCAAGATCCACGCGCCACAAGGCCCCCAACTCGCCAAGGCGTTGCTGATATTACTCGAGACGACAACGACCAGCTTTGATCCCAATGGTGTCACGATACCGGTTGCCGTATGAACTCCATCAGACTCCGCGGGGTTGGGCGGAACGAGAGTGTCCCGAACTGCTCCACTTCAACAAGCTCGACAGCGCCGGCCTTCTGTAACCTGTCGCCTGGCGCTCCGTCGTGTTTTATCTGCTCACACAGCAGCCTGGAGGCGCATGCAGGTAGCAGTCGTTCGTGATCCCGAGCTATCCAGATTACCATACGAGAGTCTCATTGGATTCCTACGTTTTTCAAGATGATGCAGACGAGATCTAAAGACCACCCGTTCGCGGCACCCGTAAAGCTTTCTGAATCGCTCTGTTTCGCGATCTACTCAGCAAACCTTGCCTTCGGCAAAGCCTATCGTCCGATCCTCGACGAACTGGGGCTCACCTATCCGCAATACGTCACAATCATTGCGCTCTGGGAGCGCTCACCCCAGGCCGTCGGCGAGCTAGGAGCAAAGCTGCTTTTAAAAACCAACGCGCTAACGCCAATATTAAAACGGTTGCAACTCATGGGCTATCTGGATAGACAGCGCGATCCAAAGGATAAACGTCGCATACTGGTCAGCCTCACAGGAAACGGTCGGCAGCTTCGCGAGAAAGCACTGAGCGCTGATTCCGCTAGGACCATGGGTCTAGTGCTTGGCGAGGTCCTGTATGTACAGGAGGCCATTTCGAAGCTGCGGACCAACCTCGAGCGCCCTCCACAACTGACGTCAGCCATGAGGGACTGAATCTCGTCGCGCTTTCCACATATATCGCGCCAGACTAAATACGGCCCGGCTAACGTCTGCTCAACATCAGCAAAAGCCCAGTTCGCGGCTGGCACTCAGATCCAATCACCATTCAAGCAGGAGATTGCCAGTAATGTTCAGTCACATTGCGGTAGGTACCAACGACCTCGAAAAAGCTAGGCGATTTTACGATGCCGTACTGGGCGCACTCGGCTATGACGAAGGCATCAAAGATGACAACGTCCACCGTCGACGCTACGTGTATCGCAACAGCGCGGGAATGTTCATCATTACCGAGCCGCTCGATCGGCGACCGGCCACGTACGCCAACGGCGGAACAGTCGGCTTCGAGTGCTCGTCGGCCGCGCAGGTAGATCTCTGGCACGCGGCTGGTCTTGCGAATCACGGTACGTCGATTGAAGCGCCGCCTGGTGTGCGTGAAGCACCTGGTGGTCGGCTGTATCTCGCTTACCTACGCGATCCGGATGGCAACAAGATATGCGCGTTGTACCGCATTCGCAGTTAGCGCCGCTTCCTGAGCCAGTTGTCACGGGCTGGGATCAGCGTAAGCTCTCTTTAGAAGGGGGCGCGCGGACATCGGGTCGCGCGTCGTCGAAAGTTTGCGCTCAACCAGCGCGGGACGACACATGACGCGCCGAGTTCACCCGTTAGCTGAGTCGTCCTCCGACTGATGGACACATAAGAGCGAGAACTGATGTTGTCGCTCGCGCCGGAAGTGATATCGCTCTAAGAGAAAGCGATCCGTGTCGGCTACCCCGCTTCCGGAGAAAGCGCGTCAGAGTGAGTTGATCAAATTACCGCGCAACGTCACGATCGCTTTCTGCAATTTCTGGAATTCGTCCGGGCTGAGCCCAGTCGCATCGGTAAGGTCTGCAATTTTCAGGCTTTTCTCGCGCCACCGCCGGCCGCTTTTCGTCAAGCTGACGCGCACCTGGCGCTCATCCTCGGGATCACGCTTGCGCTCCACGTAGCCCATCACTTCGAGCTTCTTCAGCAGTGGTGTAAGCGTGTTCGATTCCAGGAACAACTTCTCCCCCAACCCGCTCACTGTCTGATTGTCTTGCTCCCAGAGCGCTATGATCGTAATGAACTGAGGATACGTGAGGCCAAGTACATCGAGGACGGGCTTGTAAGCCTTGCCGAACGCCAGATTCGTGGAGTACACAGCAAAGCAAAGATAGTCCGCAAGCGGCACGGGTGCCGGTTCTGGCAGTTCAGTAGGTTTCATGTACATCCTCTTCGAACGAAGGTCAATGACTCGCTGTTTCGATATATCGCTTGCGATTATATCGCAATATGGTCTAAACACGTGGGCCGCATTTCACGGAAGTCACATGGCTACCATCACGCGCAGCCAGGGTGGCCCCGCGAAAATCGAATCGCTACCAGACGCGTGCGAAGGTGGGAGCAGCCACGAAAGCCGAATGTGCGATGAGCACTCCAGTGAACCGCATCTCCATGATCGAATGCGATGGCTTCAATGGCGTCCCAGGCTAGTCCCGGAAAAGCGGATCGGGTATACGAAACGTCGGCTTGGATGTTGCCGGGCACGCGACAGCGAACGACCGATAGACCCCGAGAACGGTCGTCAAGGTGCCGTGCCATAGATGACCGAAACGGGTCGAAGAGTGACCACTCTCTCGAGCGCACAATCGATCTCCCTTCGTTGAAGAGGAGATTGACATGGAAACGCTTAATTCTTCCGCTGGGCGGCGGGTGCCGTGGAACAAGGGCAGATTGACCGGCCAGAAGCCGCCATTGAAGCTCCGGGAAATATGGGCGATTCGGACGAGACTTCAGATGTCGTCGAATGTTCGTGAACTGGCATTGTTCAACCTGGCGATCGACAGCAAGCTTCGGGCGTGCGATCTGACGCGGCTGCAGGTGCAGGACATTTGCATAGGAGGCCACGTGGTCTCGCGGGCAACGTTCATGCAGCAGAAAACTCAACGACCAGTGCAGTTCGAAATCACGGAGCAAACTCGGCAGAGCGTCGCAGCCTGGATTTCTGCGCGAGGACTGAAACCCGCGGACTTTCTCTTTCCGTGCCGGCTTCATGCCTCACCACATGTGTCGACACGCCAGTATGCCCGCATCGTCCACCGTTGGGTCGCATCGATCGGACTCGATGACGCGGCGTACGGCACTCACACGATGCGCCGCACGAAGGCTTCGCTGATTTATCGACGCACCAAGAATCTGCGCGCGGTTCAGTTGCTGCTAGGCCATACCAAGCTTGAAAGTACAGTGCGATACCTGGGGATCGAGGTAGACGACGCGCTCGAGATGGCCGAGCAAACCGAAGTCTGATTCCTTCATGGCCGGCGAGGGGACACTTGGCGGCCATGAAGGGTCATTCGCTGGGATCATCGCTCGGACATTCAGCCGCCGGTTCCACTCAGTAACCGGCCATTCAGCTTGCAGTGTATCTCTCAGAAAACGGTCACGCCGTCGGCCGCCCCGCCGTGAGCAGTTTTAGTTTCATGACATCGTTACTTAAACTACGCCGGCCTCCGCGACACCGAACACGAAGCTCCTATGGTGGTTAGCGAAGGGCTGGCGCAACAAAGCACTGCGACGTGACTCTCGCAGTTCACCCTTCTGCGTTTCTGGTGGTTGTACATTTGCTTCCACCACGAGCACGGATACGAGCTTGCAAACATTTCAGCCGTTAGAGTGTCGCCTCGATTTAGACTCAGGGCGCATCGCCGACAAACGTGCAAGATGGGCTTCGAGGCGCTTCGCCTCCTTCACGAGATGCCTACCAACCTCAGACTGTCGGTCCCTGGGAAGGCGCGACTCCACTGCAGCGATCGACAGCGCACCTATTACGTCGTCGGTTGGGGAATGCACTGCGACACCAACACCCCATGAGCCGCTTACTACTAATCCCTCATTAACGGAGAAGCCTCGCTCACGGGTACTCGCCACCTCGCTTCGCAGAAAGGCGGGAGAAAAACCAGCGTACGTTCTCCTGAGAGTTTCTTCGTTTTCCTCCAGACAGCGAGTTACCTCAACGTCATTCAAGGCTGCAAGCATCGCCAAGCTGCCAGCACCGACGCCGAGAGGATGTCGGGTGCCAGGCTGGAGTACGTGCGTCTTCAGCGGGTAATCACCGTCTTCCCTCAATACACAAACCGAAAAGACATCGCTGCGAATCGATAAGAAGGCCGAGTCGCCCGACCACCGAGCGAGACGCGCGACTGCATCAACCGCTTCCCGTCCCAAACCGAACCGTTCGCTGGCTATGCCGCCAAGTACATAGCACTCTCGTCCAACGAAATAGCGCAGCGATTGAGGATCTTGCTCAACCATTCCTTCAGCGATTAGGGCAAGCACCAATCGATGCGCTGTTGGCTTGTTGAGCTCGGTCTCTCGAACTAGCTGCGCGAGATTGATGCCGACGGTTCGGCTGCGCGCTACTGCCCGAAGTACGCGAAGCGCGCGAGAAACCGCTTGGGCACCCGGTACGCCTTCAGACATGATCTTCTCCGATGTGGTCCATATTATGACGCCATAGTTAACCCTTGAATTCGGACAAAACTGTTCTACTGATTGTGGGTCTGTCCTATCATGCGGTCAACGAGCCGCATGCGATGCGCCGACATAGTCCATTATACGGACCTCTAGACGAACCGCGCAATAGGCAACACCCAATGAACTGCGACTAAGCTCGCTCACCTCAGGATGGAAGATGAGCATTAAAGGCGTCACGCATATTGCGCTGGAAGGGAGGCTGGCGAATGAAGCGCGCGTCTATGGAAAAGTCACTTGGCGGCTCATTCCGCTGCTGTTTATGTGCTATGTGGTGGCGTATCTCGATCGCGTCAACGTTGGTTTCGCGAAACTACAGATGCTTCGCGACCTACAATTCAGCGAGACGGTGTACGGCCTTGGCGCTGGCATTTTTTTCATTGGCTACTTTTTATTCGAGGTACCCAGCAACATCATCTTGCACAAGGTCGGAGCGAGGGTCTGGATCGCGCGCGTGATGGTAACTTCGGCACTGATTTCCGCCGCGACCATGTTCGTGAAAACTCCAACGATGTTCTACGTCGTGCGGTTTGCGCTCGGAGTTGCTGAGG
Organism: Paraburkholderia phymatum; assembly: GCF_038900715.1. GTDB lineage: Bacteria > Pseudomonadota > Gammaproteobacteria > Burkholderiales > Burkholderiaceae > Paraburkholderia > Paraburkholderia phymatum_A. The sequence goes on from NZ_JAYMRZ010000019.1 coordinate 113,566, forward strand.
CGGGCTTGTTTCCTGGTGTCATCCTCTACCTCACCTACTGGTACCCATCCGCGCGCCGTTCAAAGATGATCGCTCTTTTCATGACCGGCATTCCGGTTGCGGGGGTCATCGGCGGTCCGGTATCCGGCTGGATCATGCACTCAATGGCTGGCGTCTATGGCTGGGCTGGCTGGCAATGGCTGTTCCTGCTTGAAGCACTGCCCTCGATTGTTATGGCGATCGCAGTGCTCGCGTTCCTTAACGACCGGGTGAGCGATGCAAAGTGGCTCGACGAAGACGAGCGGAGCTTGATCGCGCGCGACATCTCAAGAGATCAAACTCAGACTCAGTCCCACTCGCTGCGGGACGGGTTCACTAATCCCCGGGTTTGGCTAATGTGCGGAATATATTTCTTCTTCGCAGTTGGTCTGTACGGCGTCGGTTTCTTTCTTCCGACCTTGATCAAAAACTCGGGCACAACGGACCCACTAACTATCGGCCTATTGAGCATAGTGCCGTATGCCGCTGCGGTCATTGTGATGATCCTGGTGAGCCGTTCGTCAGATGCCCGTCGCGAACGACGTTGGCACATCACAGCGCCAGCATTGATCGGTGCAATAGCGTGGTTGTTTGCAGCCGGATTCAAGCACGACGTACTGATCGCCATGATCGCTTTGACAATTGTAACGTGCTGCGTCATTGTGACCATCTCGCAGTTCTGGTGCTTGCCGACAGCAATTCTGAGTGGAGCGGCTGCTGCGGCTGGCATCGCTGTCGTGAACTCAGTGGGCAACCTGTCCGGTTTCCTGGGACCGTTCTTTATCGGCTGGATCTCGGACAGAACGCATTCGACGGACATTGGGCTCTTCACTCTGGCGGGGTCCCCTAGCGATCGGTGGACTGCTCGTTCTGCGAGTCAAAAAGGATCTCGTCAATCGGTAATTCGTTTACCTTAATAATCGACCGGAATCGCGCAGGAGAAGTGGCTATGAGTAGTTGTGTCGGTGTGATAGGACTCGGTGCAATGGGTCAGGGAGTCGCTAACAATCTCATCAAAGCCGGTTTCAAGGTCTACGGCTGCGATCTCCGCCGCGACGCAGTTGAGGCCTTCGAGCGACAGGGCGGTAAGAGCTGTACGTCGCCAGCGGTACTTGGCGAGCAGTGCGACGTGGTCATTGTGCTCGTCGTCAACGCGGTACAGACCGACGGCGTGCTCTTCGGCGAGAACGGTGCCGTGAATGGCATGAAGCCCGGAAGTGTGGTGGTGTCCTCTGCAACGGTGCAGCCTAAGTACGCTATGGAACTCGGCAAGCGCCTGGCGGAGAAACGCATTGAGTTGCTCGACTCGCCGGTATCCGGCGGTACAGCAGGCGCGGCCAATGGGACCTTGACGTTGCTGACGTCCGGGCCGGATGCTGCGTACGAGGCCTGCGGCGATGTGCTGGAAGCAATATCGTCAAAGGTCTACAAGCTTGGCTCGGGCCATGGGTTTGGCTCCAAGGTCAAAGTGATCAATCAGCTCCTGGTCGGAGTCCAAATCGCCGCTGCGGCGGAAGCGATGGCGCTTGGCCTGCGCGAAGGTGTCGATCCGCAACAGCTGTACGACGTCATCACGCACAGCGCAGGGAATTCTTGGGCCTTTGCCGATCGCGTGCCGCATATCATCAACGGCGAGTACTCTCCGCCGCACACCGCACTCGACATCTTTGTCAAGGATCTCGGTCTGGTTCTTGAAGCGGCGCGTGCGAACACCTTCCCGTTACCGCTCGCATCCACCGCGTACCAGATGTTCGCCGCAGCTTCCGCGGCGGGCCTCGGCAACGAGGACGATACGGCCGTCATCAAAACATTTCCGGGCATAAAACTGCCCGGAATCTGAACATCAATCTCAATACAGGTCTTCGTCATGCAACCTTCGATTATTGGTTGGAGCCATCTGCCGTTCGGCAAACTCGACGCACTCGATCCCGAAGAAATGATTGCCACATCAGCAAGAGCGGCGTTGGAGCATGCGAGCGTCGCACCGGAGTCGATCGACTCGATTCACGTCGGGACTTTCAATGCAGGGTTCGTATATCAAGACCATCCCTCGGCGCTCGTTTTCAACTCCATTCCTCAGCTTCGCTATTCGGCCACCGTTCGATGCGAGAATGCTTGCGCGACGGGTTCAGCCGCAATCTATTCCGCACTTGATGCGGTGCGCTCCGGCCGCTCGAAATACGCGCTCGTGATCGGTTTCGAGAAAATGACCGGCCTGCCGACGAAGGAAGTCGGTGATGTCCTGCAGAAGTGTTCGTATGCCAAGGAGGAAGCGGGTGTAGCGGGCGGGTTCGCAGGAATCTTCGGAACCATTGCACAAGCTTACTTCGACCGCTACGGCGACCAGTCGGACGCGCTCGCCGCTATTGCGGCGAAAAACCATTACAACGGCGTATCGAATCCATACGCACACATGCGCCGTGACTTCGGCTTTGACTTTTGCCGGACGCCGTCGGAGAAAAACCCGTTCGTCGCAGGGCCGCTCAAGCGCACCGACTGTTCGCTGATCTCCGATGGCGCCGCTGCCATGGTCATTGCCGCCCCCGAGGTCGCCGGGAACGCCCCGCGAGCGATTGCGTTCCGTTCGGCTACCCAGATCAGCGACTTCCTGCCGCTCTCGCGTCGGGATTGCACCGAATTCAGCGGCGCGCGGGAAACGTGGAAAAAAGGCTTGGCTGACGCGGGCGTAAGTCTCAGCGACCTCTCGCTAGTCGAAACTCACGACTGCTTCACCATCGCAGAGTTGCTCGAATACGAAGCGATGGGTCTGGCCGAAAAAGGTCAAGGTGCCCGCGTCATCCTTGATGGTGTGACAGCAAAGGACGGTCGCCTGCCGGTGAATCCGTCAGGCGGGCTCAAGTCAAAGGGACATCCGATCGGTGCGACGGGTGTATCGATGCACGTGATGGCGGCGATGCAGCTTGCGGGTGAGGCCGGTGACATGCAGATCCCGAACGCGACCCTCGCAGGGGTGTTCAATATGGGCGGCGCCGCCGTGACCAACTATCTGAGCATCCTCGAGCGCCGCTCGTAATGCGTATTGGCCATTGAAGGAAGAAACGCGACATGCTGACTACCGTCATGAACCTTGGAGATTTGCTCACGCAGGTCGCTCGCCGTCACCCGAACGAACCCGGACTTATCACGCCAGCGCAGACGTGGACATGGTCCGAGATTAACAATCGCGTGGACGCTGTCTGCGCAGCCTTACGCAGGCTCGGCATAGGAAAGGGCGACAAGATCCTTGTCCATTCCCGCAATAACCTGCCATTGTTTGAGAGCGCGTACGTCGCATTCAAGCTTGGCGCGGTATGGGTCCCGACGAACTACCGCATTGCCCCCCCTGAGGCTGCGTACCTCGGGAAGTCGAGCGGCGCAAAGGTGATGATCTACGATACCGGCTTCGAAGAATACGTCGATGCCGTTCGCGAGGCGTCGTCAGCGCTTCAGGTGATTCTGGCGCTGGGCCAACCGCGCGCCGGCGAACTGGCATATCAGACTCTCGTTACTGCATCAAGGACACCGTTCGAGTCGGAAGAGGTCGACCGTGACGATCCCCTCTGGTTCTTCTACACATCGGGCACCACGGGGCAGCCCAAAGCTGGCACGCTGACGCATGGCCAGATGGCGTTCGTCGTGACGAACCATCTGGCGGACCTCATGCCGGGAATCGACTATCGATCGCGCTCGCTCGTGGTGGCACCGCTCTCTCACGGCGCAGGCATTCACGCCATCGTCAACACGGCGCGGGGCGCCGCGAGCGTACTGCTGGGCTCTGACCGTTTCGATCCGGAAGAGGCGTGGTCGTTGGTCGAGAAGCACAACGTCGACAATATGTTCACGGTTCCAACAGTCGTCAAGATGCTTACCGAGCACGAATCTGTCGACCGATATGACCACAGCTCCCTTCGCTTCGTGATTTACGCTGGCGCGCCAATGTACCGCGCAGATCAGAAGCATGCTCTGAAAAAGCTGGGTCGTGTCCTCGTTCAATATTATGGCCTTGGGGAGGTGACGGGGAACATTACGGTGCTGCCGCCGTCGATGCACGAAGAAGACGACGGGGCGCCTAACTGCCGGCTTGGCACGTGCGGCTTCCCGCGCACTGGCATTGAAATAGCGATTTGTGACGACGACGGCAAGAAGTTGCAGCCGTTTGAAACTGGTGAAGTATGTGTTCGCGGTCCCGCCGTGATGATTGGCTACGACAACAACCCGGAAGCCAACGCGAAGGCGTTCAAAAATGGCTGGTTCCATACGGGCGACCTCGGTCATCTCGACAGGGAAGGGTTCCTCTACATCACTGGTCGCTCCTCCGACATGTATATCTCGGGAGGATCAAACGTCTACCCGCGTGAAGTGGAGGAGGCCCTCCTGACCCACGAAAGCGTTCATGAAGTTGCTGTACTTGGAATGCCAGATCCGAAGTGGGGAGAGTTGGGCGTCGCGGTGGTTGTCTGCAAGCCGGGATGCGAGCCCGCTTCAGAGCAGCTGATCAACCACCTCGACGGTAAGCTGGCGAGATATAAATGGCCGCGACATGTCGTCTTCTGGGAAACGCTTCCGAAGTCTGCATACGGAAAGATCACCAAGAAAGACGTCCGCTCGCTTCTGCTGAAAGAGTGGGAAGCGTTCTGCATCGGTCAGCAGGCGAGCGTGTGAGATGGCGATATACAAGATCGGCACACGTCAGCCTTTGGTACATCCACAAGCCTATGTGTCCGAGCACGCCGCCATCATAGGGGACGTTGAGATCGGACAAGGGGCATCCGTCTGGCCCGGGGCCGTGATTCGAGGCGATAACGAGAAAATCACGATCGGAAAAGATGTCAACGTGCAGGACGGCGCCATCATCCACGCGGACCCGGGCTTCCCAGTTGCGATTGGGAACGGCGTGTCTATCGGCCACCAGGCAATGCTTCACGGTTGCGTGGTGGGCGCGCATACCCTCATCGGTTTGCAGGCGGTTCTGCTCAACGGTGTGACGGTGGGACAAAACAGCCTGGTTGGTGCCGCGGCTCTCCTCGGAGAGAACAAGGCGTTTCCAGATCGCAGTCTCATCATCGGCGCGCCTGCGAAGGTGGTTCGCGAGCTGGCCGATGACGTGGTTGAGAAGATCCGGCTGAACGCTCAGGACTATAGGGGCCGAGGCCGGCTTTATGCAGCGGAGCTTGAGCGGGTGGACCGCCAGCAGCGCTGAGCTGGGCCCATGCCGGATGCGCGTGGGGCTTCGATCACAGCAACAGAATAGGAGCGGGGGCACCCCCGTTGAACGATCGCGCGAGCACGTGCGGCTCTCGGCACCTGAAGCCTCGATGGGAATGTCCTCCGGGCCCTGTCTGATTACTGTGATCGCGATCCTCGAGTCTCAGTCCACGACAGGAGCGGAAGAATGTTGCGTTTCGATGGCGAAGATTATGTATGGAACGGTACCCCCGTCCAAAAATTGAAAGTCGATGAGCTCAGTGACAGTGATCGCTTCGAGTTTCTTTGTGCGATTTACGCACATGACCCGATCTTCATTGAGATGGCGAGTGGTTGTGCGTGGAAGAACGTATCGAGCAGTGGCAGCTGACTACGACTGAGAATGTACTGACAGGAAGAAAGCGCCCGATGCAGGCCCTCGGGGGCGCCGGGGATGCGGTATGTAAAGCCCGGCGGAGGTGCTCATGCCGCGCCGGAACCATTGGGTCCACATTATGAATCAATAGTTACCCTTGCGTGGATGAAATCGCTGTTTACCCGTCCTGCACCGTTCTATTATCAACCTATAGCAAGGCTGAGCATTTGCATTCGTATCATAATGCGGACCCTGCCTAAACGGCGTGCTAGTCGTACGTGGGCGGCGGAAGTGCGCTACGGAATACCGAGACGGGCCGAAGCGAAATGATTCCCTTGGAATAACAGGTCTTAAAGACCGGACAGAATGCGAGACCGAAACGAATGGAGACGAGCATGAAAATTGAGGCAGCAACACCAGATCCACAGTCAATCGAAGCAGCGCGACACTCATCGCCGGCAGACCGGGTTCGATCGGTCAAGTTAATTGCCGCCTCGACCTTAGGGAACGCGTTGGAGTTCTACGATTTTATTGTCTACGGGACGATATCGGCGCTGGTTTTCAACAAGTTATTTTTCCCGTCCCACTCGTCTGCCAGCGGGTTGATGCTTGCGTTGGGCACGTTCGCGGCCGGTTTTCTCGCCCGACCGTTGGGCGCGGCTATTTTCGGTCATATTGGGGACCGGCTTGGTCGTAAAACGACCTTGCAGATGACCCTCACCGTGATGGGGATGGCCACGGTAGGCATCGCGCTTCTGCCCACATACCGCGAGATTGGTAGCGCTGCACCCGTCGTTCTGGTACTCCTTCGCATTCTCCAGGGAATCGCGGTTGGCGGTGAATGGGGAGGCGCCGTATTGCTTATTGGAGAACACTCGGACAACCGCCGTCGAGGCTACTCATCTAGCTTTGCACAGCTGGGCTCTCCTGCCGGTACCTTATTGGCCAATGCGGTTGTACTGGTTACCATTACTTCAATGTCGGAGGAAAGCTTTTTGACATGGGGCTGGAGACTACCCTTCGCGCTCGGAGTAGTCTTGCTAGCGGTCGGCTGGTACATGCGACGCGAGGTTGATGAAACGCCAGTGTTCCTGAAGTTGCAACGGACAAGAACGGTCGCGAAGTCTCCAGTCCTGGACGTCTTCAAAAGTCATAAGAAGCGCTTGTTACTGGCAGTCGGCTCCACGTCGGTGATCTTCGGGGGCTATTACCTTTTCACGACAATCTGCCTGGCGTTCGTTTCGACTCACCACTTGCCGTCGTCGATCGGACTCTATGGGACTATATTGGGCTCGGCATTGGCGCTGCCCGTCCTGCTGTGCTCCGGGCGCCTTTCCGACAGGCTCGGTCGTCGACCAATGTATGTCATCGCCGCCGTCGCGATGGGCCTCTGGTCCTTGGTGGTTTTTCCCCTGATCAATACGGCTTCGCCTGTTCTTGGGGTTGCTTCGATCGGTTTGGGGCTAGCATTTTGGGCAATCGCTTATGGCGTCCAAGGCGCTTTTCTGCCTGAACTATTTCCCGCCGAGGTTCGGTGCAGCGCTGCTTCGCTTGCCTACCAGGTGACAGGTGCTATCGGTGGCTTATTGCCGATGGCAGCTATATCGCTCATGAACTCATTCGGGAGTACGTTGGCGGTGTCCTGCATGATCATCGTAACCGCCTTATTTAGCCTGATTTCGGTCTTTTTCTGCCCTGAGACGGCCCACGATTAATAGTTTTGTAGGACTGCCATGGAACATATTGAACATCATCAGGCGGAGCTGTCAAACTCCACACTGCACTTTGTCACCGCTGGAGAAGGTCCCCCTTTGCTCTTGCTACACGGCTGGCCTCAGACATGGTATTGCTGGCGACGGGTAATTCCGCTCCTCGCGCAAAATTACCGCGTCATCGCTCCGGATCTTCCCGGACTAGGCGACTCGATGTACAGAAGCGAACGCTTCGACAAGCGCTCAATCGCAGCCGAGATTGTTGAACTGGCGAGCAAACATCTCGGCCTCGATGGATTCCATCTCGTCGGTCACGATTGGGGCGGTGGCGTCGCGTGGGCGGTTGCGGCTCACTTTCCAGGAAACGCCAAAACGTTGACACTGGTGGATATTGCGATTCCTGGAGATGGAAGCCCGAACATCAGTCAGGGCGGTGCCAGGTGGCATCATGGCTTCCACAACACTGTGAGCTTGCCGGAAGAACTGATCACCGGACGAGAAGCCCTATATCTTGGATGGTTCTATCGAAACTATGGAGCCACTGAAGACGCAATTAGCGCCGCGGAAACAGAGGAATACTTGCGGGCTTACAGGAAACCCTCGGTTCTCCATGCGGGATTCGAACTCTATAGAGCGGTCGCACAGGATATCAAAGAGAATGAGGCTCGAGCTCTGGTGTACCGGCCTTCTATTCCTGTGCTGGCGATTGGAGGCGGAGCATCGTGGGGCCGCGGGTCTCAAGTCGCAGAGTCAGCCAGAAGGATGGCCGACGATGTCACGGGAGAGATCATTGAGGGTGCAGGGCACTGGATTCCCGAAGAACAACCGGAGGTTTTGGCAAGCTTGATCGGCCGATTTTGTATGAGGAGATGATTTGCTGTCGGCCATCACTTCACTGATACGTAAGCACCCGATCAGCGCCGTAGCGTAGATCGTTGAAGCGATATGGAGCTTGGTGCTAACGGATGGGTTCGACGCGAGCTGAGGACGGCAACGACGACGCGACGTTCCAGGGCAGCAATTCGTCAACGCGGTTGATCGGGTGATCCGGATTGCGGTCGATGATGTGGTGTAGATACGCTTCTGGATCGAGGCCGTTCAGGCGCGCCGAGCCAATCAGGCTATACATCGCGGCTGCGCGCTCACCACCGGAGTCGGCGCCAACGAACAGATAGTTGCGGCGGTTATGCTCAGATCAGCATAACGTCGACCGATGGCCACCCCGCGTAGCGCGCGCTCGACTGGCAGGTTATTGATTTCGAGCTGGCCATCATCGCAGTAGTGTGTGAGCGCTTCCCACCGGTTCAACGCATAGAGGATCGCCCGACTCGTGTCAGATTTGCGCGAGAGCGTTTCGAGCGTCGTCGTGAGCCACGCATAAAATCGGTCAAGTAACGGCCGCGCGTGCTCCTGGCGATAGGCGCGGCGCACGTCGGGCGGTTTGCCCCGGATCGTTTCCTCAATCCGGTATAGCGCGCCGATACGCTCGAGCGCTTCGGTGTTCAACGCATTGGGGCGCGCTGCGTGCAATTCGTAGAACTGGCGTCGAGCGTGCGCCCAGCAAGCTGCCTCCGTGACGCGCCCGGTTTCGTAGATGGCCTGGTAGCCAACGTATGAATTGGCTTGCAACGGACCGTCGAACGACCCGAGGTGCTGCTGCGGATGGATACCCTTGCGATCCGGCGTATAGGCGAACCACACCGCCGGCGGTGTGATGTCGGCCGATGCACGATCATCGCGCACGTACACCCACAAGCGACCCGTCTTCGTCTTGCCGTTGCCCGGAGCAAGCACTGGAACCGGCGTGTCGTCGGCGTGCAGTTTCGTCGCCGACATCACGTGACGACGCAGTGTTTCAACGAGCGGCTGCAGCAGCGTCGCCGCGTGACCGACCCACTTCGCAAGCAGCGAACGATCAAGCTCGACGCCTTCTCGCGCGTACATGACTGACTGCCGGTAAAGCGGTATGTGGTCTGCGAACTTCGAGACCAGCACGTGCGCCAGCAGCCCTGGGCCGGCGAGTCCGCGTTCGATGGGGCGGCTCGGTGCAGGCGCCTGGGAGATGTGGTCGCAACACACGCGGGCAAACTTCGGGCGCACATGACGGATGACCCGGAAGCTGGCCGGTACGTACTCAAGCTGTTTGGCGACGTCTTCGCCCAGCGACTTCATCAGGCCACCGCACTGCGTGCACTTCCCGACGCAGTCATCTGCTATCTCGACGCCGTTGACCCGCGCGAGGCCGAGCTTGCGCGTGCGCGTTACGCGGCGCTCGACACGTACTCGAACCGCAGGCATACGGCTATGCGGCCGCCGTGGGTGCGCGGCCGGCAGCGCGCGCCGAGGTCGTGGAGCAGCAGCTGCTGCTGCAACTGGGCGCGGACGAACTCGACTATCTGTCCCGCGACGCTATCGACGTGCTCGACGCGCAGTATTTCGCCGAGAAGAACGCCCTGATCGTCGTGACCGCGGAGGCCTATTAGCGCGCGATGTTCGATCGCAGGCTTCACCTAGAACCTGCGCGACTCGCACATAGCCCGCACGCTCTTCCCATTGGCCCGATACCGCGCGCGGCCCGGCGGCCGCGGCCGGGGCGGCATCTGGGCCTACACCTCTCATCTCGGCGATGCGCGCTCGGGAAGTGGCTTCAGCGGCATTCGACTTGCCGTGTCCATTGCGATGGCGCGCAGAAAATCGCAACCTTGCTTTCACATGAAAGCGATGACAGCCGCGCGAGTGCGTTGACTTTTTCTCACAATAACCAGCCTTAATTTCCATTGAGCCACGTCGACGCGTCTCCGATAATCTGCTCACGATAATGGCGCGTAGCGCCTGTCGAATCCGCCCGCATGGGTTGCTCGACGCACAGTCGTGAAGAGCGGGCCGCAGACAACCAGGAGACAACGTGGAGCAGACGAGCGAAAGCGGCGCACGCCGCGTGGCAGTCGTGACGGGTGGTGCGATGGGCATAGGTGCGGACACTGCGGAGCAGCTCGCGAGACGCGGTTATCACGTCGTGCTTGCAGATATCAACAATGGCGCCGCCGAAGAGACGGCCGCTACGTTCAGGCGCGAAGAGCTGTCCGTATCGGCTGTGCAGATGGACGTCGCGAGTCCCGAGTCGATTGCCGCCGCGTTCGATACGATCGCCGGCACGCACGGACGTTGCGACGTGCTCGTCAACTGCGCCGGAATCGCGACGCTGGTCCCGTTCATCGATTATCCCCTCGACGTCTTCGTCAAGACGATGCAGGTCAACGTCACGGGCACGCTGTTGTGCGCGCAACATGCAGCGCGTCTGATGGTCAGGAACGGATGGGGCCGCATCGTCAATATCGCGTCCGTGGCGGGCATGCGCGCGGTCGGCAAGGGGCGCACGGCATACGGCACGTCGAAAGGCGCGGTGATCGCGCTGACGCGTCAGATGGCGGTCGAGCTATGCGACTACGGCATCACCGCGAATGCGATTGCGCCTGGACCCATCGACACGCCGATGACGAAGGCGCTGCATACCGACCAGTTCCGCGACGAGTATTCGCGCGCGATTCCGATGAAGCGCTATGGCAAGACATCGGAGATCGCAGCGGCTGTCTGTTATCTGGCTTCCGAAGAGGCCGCCTACACGAACGGCGTGGTGCTGCCCGTGGACGGCGGTTTCTTCGCGTGGGGCGCGGGCGCGGTCTGAGCAACGGCGGTGCGCGCCTCGCGGTCTCGACGCTGCGAGGCGCGTGCTTCGTCAGGCTGCTCCGCCTAGCATCAGGATGCGTTGCGCCATGCGCAGATTTGCGTAGTCGATCATCTTGCCGTCGACGGACACGGCGCCTTTGCCCTCCGCCTCGGCTTGCCGCATCGCATCGACGACGCGCGCTGCGAAGGCGAGTTCGTCCGCCGATGGCGTGAACGCGTCGCGCGTTGCGTCAACTTGTGAGGGGTGAATCACTTGCTTGCCGTCGAAACCAAGTGCCGCTGCCTTTTCTGCCCAGGCCCGCGTCAGCGTCGCGTCGCGGTATGCGCCGCATGGTCCGTCGATCGCGCGCAAGCCGAAAGCGCGCGCAGCGACGAGCACGCGCATCATCGGATAGGCGAACAGGTCGAGCGGCGTTTCGACATGGCACGCGCCCGGCGAGAGCGACGTGTGGCGATAGCCGTCCGGCGAGCCGCCGATTTCCGCGCTGCGCGCGCCGATCGAGCCCGCGAAATCGCCGACGCCAAGATGCAGTGCTGCGATGCGCTGCGCGCTCTGAGCCAGCGTCTCGACCATGACGAGGCCGAGCGCGGTCTCGATCAGCAGATCGATTTCGAGGGGAGCGGCGCGGGCCGCGCCTTCGGCTGTGTCGATCCAGCGCGCGATGTCGGCGATCTCCGCGGGGCGTTCCGACTTCGGCACCAGTATCGAATCGAGCCGCGCGAGCGGCGCGAGCGTGCGCACTTCATCTTCGATGAAACGGCTGCCGTATGCATTCACGCGCACTAACACCGTCTTGTCGCCCCAGTCGAGCGCTTGCAGTGCGCTACAGGCGCATTGCAGCGCCTCGTGTTTTTCCTGCTCCGGCACGGCATCTTCGAGATCGACAAACACGGCATCCGCAGCCGAGCGCGCGGCGGATTCGACGAGACGCGTTCGATGTGCGGGCACCGCGAGCACGGTGCGCGTCAGGCGGCTGGCGGCGCGGTTCATGCGGCGCTCCTCTTGCGGGCTGCGAGTTCAGCAAGCACGCGTGCCGTATGTTCGCCGACTGCGGGCACGGGATTCATTGCGGGCTCGACGCCTGCAATCGTGATCGCGGGGAGAAACATGGTCTGCATGCCCGTTGGCGATTGCACTTCGCGCGTTCGCTTGCGTTCGCGAATCTGCGGATGATCGACGAATTCCTCAACGGAGTTCATGCGCGCGTTCGCAATGGCGGCCATGTCGAGGCGGCGCAGCACTTCGTCACTGTCCCATTGTACGAAGCGGGCGACGATCAGCGCTTCGAGCGCATCGCGATTCGCGAGCCGTTCGGGATTCGTGGCGAAGCGCGGGTCGGTGGCGATCGTGTTGTCGCCGAGCACGACGTCGCAGAACGACGCCCATTCCCGCTGATTCTGGATGCCGAAGAAAATGCTGCGGCCGTCACCCGTTCTAAACGGGCCATATGGCGCGATCGTCGCGTGGCGCATGCCGTTGCGCTTGAGCGGCTCGCCGCGGCCCGTCGCATAGTAAGCGGGATAACTCATCCATTCCGTCATCGAGTCGAACAGCGAGACCTCGAACGCCGTGCCGCGCCCTGTGCGTTCACGCTGATAGAGCGCCATCAACACGCCATTGAGCGTGTACATGCCCGTGGCGATATCGGCAATGGCGAGTCCGCATTTCGCGGGCTCGGCTTCGCTGCCGTTGATCGCGAGAAAGCCGGATTCGCATTGCACCAACAGGTCGTATGCCTTCTTGCTGCTGTACGGGCCGCCGCTGCCATAGCCGGAGATATCGCACGCAATGAGGCGCGGATGGCGCGCGACGAGCGACTTTGCGTCGAGTCCGAGCTTCGCGGCCGCGCCGGGTGCGAGGTTTTGCAAGAAGACGTCGGCTGTTTCAAGCAGCGCGTCGAGTGCCGCTGCGCCATCGGTGCTCTTGATGTCGAGCACGACGCTTTCCTTCGAGCGGTTGGTCCAGACGAACTGGCTCGACATACCGTTCATCACGTTGTCGTAGTCGCGGCAGAAGTCGCCGCTGCCCGGACGTTCGATCTTGATGATGCGCGCGCCCCAGTCGGCGAGATGGCGGGAAGCGAGCGGCGCGGCGATGGCCTGTTCGAGCGACGCCACGGTGATGCCCGAAAGCGGAAGGGACATGCGTTGTCTCCTGATTGTGCGGATCACGATGACGGCAAGCGTTGCCGTCGCACAAAAATCCTAGCTCGCGAAGGTCTTCAGGAGGAAATACTGTTTGGAACTACGGGGTATAAGCATGTCTAATATTCCCGTTGAAAACCACGCTTGTGCGCGCGACGAAGCATACGGTCCGTTGTCAGGACGGCTCGCCCGAGAGCGTGGGCGCGATCTCTTCGACGATCTGCTGCACGCAATCCTGCACGGCGCGCGAGGCGGCCGTTTGCGGCACGGCGTTGAGCCGGCACAGTGCGACGGAGCGTTCGAGCGTCGGCTTCACGAGGCAGCGAGTGAGCAGATCCGTTTTGCGGCCCATGTTGAGAAAGCCCGAGAGTATCGTCGCGACTTCGCCGCGCCGGGCGAGTTCGAGCATCGTGGGCAACGAGTCGACGTCGGCGACGACGCTCAGATCCAGCCCCGCGCTGGCGAACGCGCGCTCGACGAGCAGCCGCAGGCCGTGCGATTTGCCGGGCAGCACCAGCGGTACGCCCGACATCAGTTCGAGCGGTACGGACTTTGCGCGCGGATTGCCGATCCATGCCGCGCCGTGCACGCAAAGACGCTCGTGAAAAAGCGGAACGGTGGAGACGCCGCGCGTTTCGGTCTCGCGAAACAGCACGGCAAAGTCGAGGCGTCCGTTCGCGAGCAGTTCGTTCAGGTATCCGCTCATGCTTTCGAAGATCTGCAAATGGATGCCCGGGTGAGCGGCCCGCATCCGCTCGATCAGCGGTACGGCGAGCGTCGACGCAACGCTGGTCGGAAGGCCGATCGCGACCTGACCCGAGAGCGCATGCTCGCCGCGTCTGACGTCGCCGCGCATCTGCTCGAGCTGCTTGATGATGGACCTTGCATGACGATACAGCGTTGTGCCGGCGTCGGTGGGCGCGACGCCCGAATAGCTGCGCAACAGCAGCGGCACGCCGAGATCGTCTTCCATTTCCGCGATCTGCTGGCTGAGCGACGGCTGCGAAACGGACAACGCGAGCGCCGCCTTCGAGAGACTGCCTGCATCGACGCAGGCCACAAAATAACGCATCTGCCGGATGTCCATCGCGCGAGTCTCCTTGATGTGCCGCGACGTAGGTATAGGCGGCGATTATATGCTCTATCGCCAATTCGTATTTGTTGCCGTTACATCGATCTCCCTATACTTTTTTTGCCCAGGCCGTTGCGCTTGCTGAGCCTGGTATCACATTCGCGGAACTGAACAGAACAGGAGACACAGCATGCCACTCGAGGCGCAAACCCTTTTCATTGATGGCGCGTGGACCAGCGCCGCTTCGGCGGCCGCGCTCGACGTGCGTTCGCCGACCGACGGCGAGACCTTCAGCGCGATTTCGCGCGGCGACAAGGCCGATGTCGAGCGTGCTGTCGGCGCGGCACGCCGCGCGCTGGAAAGGGTGTGGGCGACGATGGCGGGCTTCGAACGCGGCCGCATCATGTCGAAGCTGTCCGATCTGATTCTGGCGAATGCCGAGGAGCTTGCGCAGACCGAAGCGCGCGACACGGGCAAGCCGATCACGCAGGCGCGCACCGACATCCGCGCGACGGCGCGCTACTTCGAGTTCTACGCGGGTGCCGCCGACAAGATGCTCGGCGACGTGCTGCCGTTTCTCGACGGATATCAGGTCACCGTGCAGCGCGAGCCACGCGGGGTGTGCGGATTGATCATTCCGTGGAACTACCCGGCATCGATGTTTGGCCGCACGGTCGCGCCCGCTCTTGCCACGGGCAACACGGTCGTACTCAAACCGGCAGAAGACGCGAGCATGAGCTGCATCCGTCTCGCTGCGCTCGCGCACGAGGCGGGCGTGCCCGCGGGCGTGCTCAATCTCGTCACGGGGTTGGGCGAAGAAGCGGGCGCGGCCCTTTCGCAGCATCCTGACGTCGATTTCCTGTCTTTCACGGGTTCGCCCGAAGTCGGCACGCTGATCCAGACGGCAGCCGCCAGGAACCATGTGCCTTGCGTGCTCGAACTCGGTGGCAAGTCGCCGCAGATCGTGTTCGACGATGCGGATCTCGAACGCGCTGCGCAGACCATCGTCGGCGTGATTACGCAAAACGCGGGGCAGACCTGCTCGGCAGGCAGCCGCGTGCTGATCCAGCGCTCTGCATACGACCGCTTCATCGCGATGCTCAAGGAGCGCATGTCGGCCGTGAGAGTCGGCGCGCCCGCAGCCGATCTGCAGTGCGGGCCGGTGATCAACAGTACGCAGGCGAAGAAGGTGCAGGGCTTTCTCGATCGTGCGCGCGCTGATGGTATCGAAGTGATCGCACAAGGCTCGCTCGACGGTAGCGCGGTCAAGACGGGCTACTTCGTGCTGCCGACGCTGTTCGGGCCGGTGCCGACCACACATGAACTCGCGCAGGAAGAAGTGTTCGGCCCCGTGCTCGCGGCCATTCCGTTCGAAGACGAAGCGGAAGCGATCCGTATCGCGAACGGCACGGCGTATGGTCTCGTCGCCGGCTTGTGGACGGAGAACGGCGCGCGTCAGATGCGAGTCGCGAAGAAGCTGCGCGTGGGGCAGGTGTTCATCAACAACTATGGCGCCGGCGGCGGCATCGAATTGCCGTTTGGCGGCGTGAAGCGTAGCGGCCACGGCCGCGAGAAAGGCCTCGAAGCACTGAAGGAATACACGGTCGCGAAGACCATCGTGCTGCGCCACGACTGATCGCGCGCGACACCGCCAATGACAATGATCCGAATGGACATCATCAGGAGACAGTCCGTATGACGGCAGTACCTGAATTTTCCCGCGCTGCGGTGTTGCGCGAATTCAAGGCGCCTCTCGCAATCGAAGAAGTCCCGGTGCCGCGCGAAACTGAGCCCAATGCCGCGCTCGTGAAGATCGAGATGTGCTCGATCTGCGGCACCGACGTGCATCTGTGGCAAGGCTCGCTGTCGCTCAAGGTGAATCTGCCTGTCATCATCGGGCACGAGATGGTGGGCCGCGTGATCCGCACAGGTGCGGGCGTGAGCACCGATTCCGTGGGTACGCCGCTGAAGGTGGGCGATCGCGTCGTCTACACGCACACCTCGTGCGGCGGCTGCTACTTCTGCACGACGGCGCGCAAGCCGACGCTGTGCACGAACCGCCGCGCGTACATGTACGAGAACATCGAAGAATCGCCTTATCTGCTCGGCGGCTTTTCGCAGTACGGCTATATCCTGCCGCAGGCGGGGCGTCTGCGCGTGCCCGATTCGGTGCCGAACGAGCTGGCGAGTCTGTCCAGTTGCGCGCTGCGTTCGGTGATGAATGCTTTCTCGCAGATCGGCGAGATCGAGCCGACCGAAACCGTGCTGATCCAGGGCGCAGGTCCGCTCGGCCTGCTGGCGACGGCGAATGCGCGCGTGCGCGGCGCAGAGAAGATCATCGTGGTGGGTTCGCCGGAGCCGCGCCTCAAGATGGCGGAGCGTTTCGGCGCGGACGTGTGCATTCCCGTCGAAGGCACGACGCCCGCCGAGCGGCTCGACAAGGTGCTGTCGCAGACGGAGGGACGCGGCGCCGACATCGTGATGGAGTTCACGGGCGTGCCCGCCGCATTCGCCGAGGGCCTTGCCCTTGCGCGCAAAGGCGGGCGGTATCTCGTGGTCGGCCAGCTCGGTGAAGCTGCTACGTCGATGCAGCCGTCGATGATCGTCAAGAAAAATCTGCAGGTCATTGGTTCGTTCTCGGGCGACGCGCGCAGCTATTCGCTCGCGCTGCAGTTTCTAGCGCGGCATCAGCATGCGTTTCCATTCCACGAAATGATTTCCGGCCGCTATACGCTCGACGAGGTGAACGTCGCGCTGACGCGCATGAAGAACTTCGAAGAGATCAAGCCGGTCATCACAGTCGATTGACGATGGACGGCACGCTCGCCGGAACGGATGGGCGGGCACGGCACGCCAGGCATTTCCAACGCGCGGACATCATGCCGGGTCAATCCGGCAGAACATAAAAGGAGACAACAGATGGCTATGAATCGTCGCAACTTTCTCGTCACGAGCGCAGGTTCAGTGGCGGTTGCCGCATCGGGCATGCTCGGCGCGCCCTGGATTCGCCGCGCGCAGGCAGCAGAGTTCACGTACAAGGTCGGCACCGATCTGCCCGCATCGCACCCGCTCAATGTGCGGATTCAGGAAGCCGCGAACGCGATCAAAAAGGAAACCGACGGACGCATGGAAATCCGCGTGTTTCCGAACAATCAGCTCGGCGGCGATCCGGACATGTTCGCGCAACTCCGTGCAGGGGCGCTGGAGTTCTTTACGCTCTCGGGCGCAAATGCGCTCTCCGCTCTCGTGCCGAAGACGGCCATCTCCGGTGTCGGCTTCGCGTTCAAGGATTACGACCAGGTATTCGCGGCGCTCGACGGCGAACTGGGCGCGCATCTGCGCGGCCTGATCACGAAAGCGGGTCTCGTCGTGCAGGACAAGGTCTGGGACAACGGCTTCCGTCAGATCACGAGCAGCACGAAGCCGATCAGCACGCCCACCGACCTGCAAGGGATGAAGATTCGCGTGCCGCCTGGCCGTCTGTGGATTTCGCTCTTTCGCGGGCTGTCCGCCGCGCCCACTTCGATCAGCTTCAACGAGGTGTATTCCGCGTTGCAGACGAAGGTCGTCGAAGGTCAGGAAAATGCGCTTGCCGTCGTCGATACGGCCAAGCTGTACGAAGTGCAGAAGTACTGCTCGATGACGAGCCACATGTGGGACGGCTTCTGGTTCCTCGGCAATCGCGCTGCGTGGGACAAGCTGCCCGCGAACATCCGCGACATCGTATCGAAGAATCTCAACTCGTACGCGTTGCAGCAGCGCAAGGATGTGGCGCAACTGAATTCGTCGCTGCAGAAGACGCTGGAAGGCAAGGGGCTCGTGATCAATTCGCCGGATATGACGGCGTTCCGCGACGTGCTGCGCAAATCGGGTTTTTACGCCGAGCAGAAGCAGTTCTTCGGCGAAGAGGAGTGGGCGCTGCTCGAGAAAGTCACCGGGAAGCTAGCATGAGAACGCACATCGTCGAAGACTTCTCGCAGCCGCCGCACGACGGAGGCGCGCTTGCGTTGCCGTCGACGCCGGACCGGCTCGCGCGCGTCGACCGCGTGCTCGGGCTGATCGTCGCGGTCCCGGCGGCGCTGCTCGTGCTCGCGGAAATCGTGCTGCTCTTCAGCGGCGTGTGCGCGCGCTACGTGCTTCACCGGCCATTGGTGTGGGGCGACGAACTGGCGTCGATCCTGTTCCTGTGGCTCGCGATGACGGGCGCGGCAACGGCGCTGCATCGCGGCGCGCATATGCGGATGACGGCCATCGTCAACCGTGCGGGCCGCGAGTGGGGCGCAATCTGGGATACGGTTGCACTCGTCGCGAGTCTGCTCTTTCTTGGCCTGATCGCGGCGCCCGCGTATTCGTATATCCAGCAGCAATGGATGATCGTGACGCCCGCGCTCGAATTCAACGACGGGCTGCGGGTCGCCGCGATCGTCTATGGCGTCGGCTGCATGCTGCTGATGTGCGTGGTGAAGCTGCTGGCGATCGGCTGGAAGCCTGCACTGATCGGCGTGGTGGTGTCGGCGGCCGTCGTGATGGGGCTGGACACGGCTGGTCCGCTACTTCAGTCGTTCGGCAATCTGAACCTGCTGATCTTTTTCGTCGGCGTCGTTGGCTTCACCGTGCTGAGCGGCATGCCGATCGCGTTCTCGTTCGGGCTCGCGGTGTTCTCGTACCTGTCGCTGTCGACGTCGATGCCGCCGGAAATCGTGGTGAGCCGGATGGACGAGGGCATGTCGCAACTGCTACTGCTCGCGGTGCCGATGTTCATCTTCCTTGGCTTGCTGATCGAAATGACGGGCATGGCGCGCGCGATGATCGGCTTTCTTGCGTCGCTGCTCGGGCATGTGCGTGGCGGCCTGTCGTACGTGCTAGTCGGCGCGATGTATCTGATCTCGGGCATCTCGGGTTCGAAGGCGGCGGATATGGCCGCCGTCGCGCCGATCCTGTTCCCGGAGATGAAGAAGCGCGGCGAGCATCCGGGCGAACTGGTCGCGCTGCTGTCGGCGACGGGTGCGCAAACCGAGACCGTGCCGCCCAGCATCGTGCTGATCACGATCGGCTCGGTGACGGGCGTGTCCATTTCGGCGCTCTTCACGGGCGGTCTGCTGCCGGGGTTCGTGCTCGCATTGGCGCTGTGCGCGCTGGTCTGGTGGCGTTCGCGCCGCGCTCAGCCCGTGTCGGCGACGCGCGCTCCGCTGTCGGAGATCGGCAAGGCGCTGCTGATCGCCGTGCCGGCGCTTGCGCTGCCCGTCGTGATCCGCTTTGCGGTGGTCGAGGGCGTTGCAACGGCCACGGAAGTATCGACGGTCGGCATCGTCTACGCGCTGCTCGCCGGTCTTTTGATCTACCGGCAGTTCGACTGGAAGCGCATCGGTCCGATGCTCGTCGAGACGGCTGCACTGTCGGGCGCGATCCTGATCATCATCGGGACCGCGACGGCGATGGCGTGGGCGCTCACGCAGTCCGGCTTCTCGCACAGCCTTGCCGCATTCATGGAACACCTGCCGGGCGGCGCCGCCGCTTTCATGGCGGTGTCGGTCGTGATGTTCGTGCTGCTTGGCAGCGTGCTGGAAGGCATCCCCGCGATCGTGCTGTTCGGGCCGCTGCTGTTTCCGATTGCGCGCGAAGTGGGCATCCACGAAGTGCAGTATGCGATGGTCGTGATCCTGTCGATGGGACTTGGGCTGTTCTCGCCGCCGTTCGGCGTCGGCTATTACGGTGCATGTGCGGTCAGCAAGATTCATCCCGACGAAGGCATTCGTCCGATCGTTGGCTACATGATCGCGTTGTTCATCGGCATTGTCGTGATCGCCGCCGTGCCGTGGATCTCGACCGGGTTCCTGAAAGCGCCATGATGTCGTGCGCTTGCCGCGCAATCCATAAGCGCTGGCGAGCCATGCAAAAAGGAAAAGGGCGGTGACGAAAAGTCACCGCCCTTTCTCTTGTTCGCTGCTCGCCTGCTGACGACTAGCGCGTGTTGCCGTCGCGCGCGGTTACGAACAGATTCGCGTCGCCCATCTGTCCGCCCTTGAGTGCGACCTGCAACTGCTTCAGATGCGGCTTGTTCGAAATCACGCGACAGAGCGGCACACCCGGCGTCAGTCGCGCGTCGATTTCGAGTGCGTCAGGGCCGAGCACCTGTGTGACCTGGCTCGACGTATCGCCGCCGGAAAGAACCAGTCGCCGCAACGGCACCGCTTCGAGCATGGCCTGAGCGATGGCTCCCAGCCGCTGACCCAGCAGACGCCCGCCGCGATGCCGCGCTTCGTCGTGGCTCATGCCGTCCGCTACGAGCGCGTCGAGCATCGCAGCGATACGCGGATCTTGCGGCCCGCGCGCGGTGTGCATCACGACGCTGCGCCCTTCTCGAAGCGCCGCGACAGTGCGCGCGACGATCTGCACAAAGGTCTGCTTCCAGTCGCGCTCGTCGAGCAATGCGCGTGCGTCGATTGCGATGTCGACGAAGCCCGCTGCAATCGCCGCGTCGATCTGCGCAGCGGACAGCGGCGACGCGCTGCCCGACAGCACGAGAATCTGCGAGACGGGTTCGATGCGGTCATACGAAGGACGAACAGAGGGCAACTGTCCGCTCTCGGTCCACCATTGCGTCAACGCATATTCGAGCCCGGAAGAACCGACCGCGAACACAGGCGCGTAACGTTGCGCGTCGCGTTCCAGCAGACGCCCGACTTCTGTCAGATGCGCGTGTGTCGACGTGTCGAGCAGCAGGCCGGCGGGCTCGACGGCCAACGCGTGTTGCCACGCCGCGTCGATGGCGCTCCGATCGCCTTCGAAGCCCGGTAGAAAGAAACCGGCTATCGGCAGATCAGTCTGGCGCGCGAGATGCCGCAACAGATCGCCTTCGTCCATCGGCGTGACGGGATGCACGCTCATGATCGGATGGCGGTCGATCCTGTAGATGCGGCCGTCGGTGCCCGAGCGTGCGAACAGATTGCCGAACACGCAGAACCGCTGCAACGCGGGCGTGCCGGCGACGATCGGAATGGTATGTCGCGTGACATACGCCCGTGCGATTTCCATCACACGGCCAATGCTGCCGATGGTCGCGGAGCTGTCGAACGTCGAGCAGACCTTGTAGTGGAGAATCGGCGCGTGCAGTTCGCGCAGCGCCGTGAAGATCGGGGGCAGCGCCGCGTCCATTTCCGCGGGTGTCATCGCGCGGCTGTCGCCCGCCACGCCAATCGCGTCGAAGCCGTCGTGGCCGTCGAGGCTCGCCAGTTGCGCACGCGTCGGTGGCTTCAGGAAGAGGGCGCAGCGCAGGCCTGCAAAGGCGAGTACTTCCAGAGCATCGGTCGAACCCGTGAAGTCGTCGCCGTAAAAGGCGAGCCGAAGAGAAGGTTGCACGTTCAGCGGAGCGTCGCTCATCGTCTCGATCAGATCGCGTTGAAGTGGGAGAGGGCGGCGCGCAGTGCGGGACGCGTGCGTGAATACGTATCGAGATCGATGCCTTCGACGGCCGCTTCCCACGCTTCGCGCATGCTCGCGACGCCCGCCGCGATGCCTTGCGGATGGCCGATGATACCGCCGCCCGCCAGATGCATCAGGTCGACGGTGCGCAACGCGGCGAACATATCGGATGCCTGCGACGCCCATTGTCCCGACGAGAACACCGGCATCAGCGGTTGGACACCGGCGAAAGGCGCGAGGCACGCGCGCGCCGAATCGAGTACGGACGCGTCCGGTTCCCAGAACTTGCTGCGAATGCCGTTCACGTGCAGATGGTCGACGCCGGCGAGACGCCACAGCTTCTGGAATGCGGCAAACGAGAAGCCGAGCTGAGGGCAGCGCGTCAGCGCGCCCCAGCCGTTGCGATGTCCGTGGATGGGCAATTGCGTGTGCCGGCGAAGATGCTCGACGCCGGAAAATCCCACCCAGTTCACGCTCATCATCACGCAATTGCCGCCTGCATCGAGCACCTGATCGTGACGGCGCAGCATTTCGTCGATGGTCCCCGAAATATTGATTGCGTACATCGGCATGCGGCCTATCCGGTCCGCGTGCCGGTGAAGCACGGGCATGACGGCGGCGAGCCGCGCATCGAAGCTCGCGTAAGCGGGATCGGCGAGCAACTCGTCATCCTTGATGAAGTCGATATCGGCGGCGCACAGGTCGTCGACGATCTGCGCGGTCTGATCGGGCAGCAATCCGATGCTTGGCTTGATGATCGTGCCGATCAGCGGGCGCCCATGAACCCTCGCGACACGCCGTGTTCCTTCGATCCCGAAGCGCGGCCCAGGAAAGCGCTTTGCGTGATGCTCCGGCAACTGGATGTCGAGCAGGCGCAGGCCTGTTATTTCGCCGAGTTCGAACAGATTGCCAGCGACGGTGGCGAGAAGTTGCTGCAAATTTGCGCCGACGTTGTCGACGGGAAACGCGATCTCGATCTCGCCGCGATAGAAGATCTCTGCCGGCTCCCTGCGCTCGACGAATGCGCTGTGCAGCGATGCGTCGAGCGCGGGCGGCAACGATTCGACCTTGAGCACGCGAGCCCGCGCGCGCTCCTTGAGCGCGTCTGTTTCGCCTGGCAATGCGAGGAAAGTGCCGCTCGACTGCTCGCCCGCGATGACCTCGGCGGCCTTCGCGATGGGAACCGAACTTTCGACGAAATAGCGTGCCGTGAATTCCGCGCGTGAGTGAGAAGAGTTGGGCATGTTGTGGCTCGTTGTTTTGCTGTGCGCGAAGGGGGGAAGAGCGAATAAGCGCGCCGCGCGTCTCCGAGCGCGATATGCGGCGCGGGCGCGCGTGAAGGCCGCATGCCCCCGATTCACGGACTATAAGATTGACCGTCTAAAGCTCCAAACGATATGATTTCAGCAGGCGATGCGAAAAACTCACAATAGCGTTGCATCGTCGCGATCCTCTATCCGGTTCTCTGCCGTTTAACGCTGGCGCTTGCGTGTGAACGCGAGAGCGCTCTCTAGCGAGGAAATCTGCGCGTGCCCCGTCCTTCACTCAATGCATTGCGCGCGTTCGAAGCCACCGCGCGTTTGCGCAGCTTCGGAGACGCTGCGCAAGAGCTTTCCGTCACGCACGGCGCGATCAGCCGTCACATTCGCTCGCTTGAAGACAACCTCGGGGTGCTGCTGCTGTTGCGCAACGCGCATTCGACGGAGCCGACACCCGAAGGCGCGCGGCTCGCCGACGGGTTGTCGCGCGCGTTCAACCTGATCCAGGCGAGCGTCGAGCAGGTGAGGCCCGGTCCGCTCACGTTGTCGTGCTCCGCGTCGATCATGATGTACTGGCTGCTGCCGCGGCTCACGAAGCTGCATCGCAAGCATCCAGCGCTCGAAGTCAGCTTCAACATGGGCTATGACGAGGTCGATTTCATGCGCGACAACATCAGCGTCGCGATCCGGCTGAACACGATCAGAGCACCAAGAGAGATCGAGCCGCATCCGCTCGTCGACGAATGGGTCGGCCCCGTTTGCGCGCCCGAATATATGCGCGCGACGCGCATTACCCACGTAGGCGATCTGGAACGCACGCGGCTGCTGGCGACCAATACGCGTCCTGCCGCGTGGGACGACTGGTACGTGGCGGCGGAGCATACGGCGGCGCGCCGTCCGCCCATCGCCGAGTCGTTCGAGCACTTCTACCTGCTGATTCAAGCCGCGAAATGCGGACTCGGCGTGGCCGCCGTGCCGCGCATGATGGTGCGCGACGAGCTGGACTCCGGCGCGCTCGTCGCACCGTTCGGCTTCGTGCCCGGACCGCGCAAGCTCGTGCTGTGGGTCGCACCGCATCTCGAAGCGCGACCGCAGACCATCGCGCTTGTCGAGTGGCTGAAGGACGAGTTTTCACAAGCCGAAGGCAAAGCGCTCTAGCTGATGCGCGCGGCGTGACCCGCGCGCCGCGAGTTCAGATCGCGGTGCCGCCGTCGGCGTTGTAGACGTGCCCCGTCACGAACGATGCTTCCGGTGAAGCCAGAAACGCGATCACCGCGGCGATTTCTTCCGGTTGCGCGCCACGGCCCATCGGCGTCGCGGCATAGATCGTGTCGATGAAGCCGGGCGGCTTGGTGTCGAGTTGCCGGCGCACGAAGTCGGTGAGCGTAAAAGCGGGCGCAACTGCATTCACGCGGATGCCAGATTTTGCAAACTCTTTCGCGAGCGACTTCGTCATCGCAATGACCGCGCCTTTCGACGTGGCGTAGGCAGCGGTGCCGAGCATGCCTCCGCCTTTCTGCCCGGCAATCGAACTCAGATTGACGATCGCGCCGCGCTTCTGTTCGAGCATGCGAGCGATGGCGTGTTGGCAGCATAGCCAGGTGCCCGTCGTGTTCACCTCGATCACGCGATGAAATTCTTCCAGCGTGATGTTGAGGAAGGGCTTGGCGCTTTCGAGGCCCGCGCTGTTCACGAGCACATCGAGACGGCCCCAACGGCCGATCACGGTTTCCATCATCGCCTTGACGCTCGCTTCGTCGGCGACATCGACCTTGACGGCGATGGCGTCGCCGCCGCGCGCGCGAATCTTTTCGGCGGCGGCCGCCGCGGGTTGTTCGCGCAGGTCGGCTATTGCGACGCGATGGCCACGGTCGGCAAGCAGCACGGCGCTCGCCTCACCGATGCCGCTCGCGGCGCCGGTGACGATCGCGACAGGTGTCTCATTCGTCATTCTTTCTGCCTTCTGATGAGGCGACGGCCGTCCGTCGCGGTGGATCGTGTGCGCGCTATCTGCGGGCTCCCGCGAAAATATATGGCGCGTGCAGGGCCATCATCAAACGAAATGTTTTCCTGAGACGCGGAGAAAAACTCACTATCGGCACCAGCCGATATAAGCCGTTGGCGTGGATTCACGTCGAGCGGCTATTTCGGGCTCTGGTGCAAATTTCAATGGCGAGCGAGAAACGGCGTATTCGCCGCCACCTCATCGAGCGGAAAGGACTGTCTTCCAAATAGCGGGCGCACTGGTATCTTTGAGGCGTAGGTTCGTGAGATCGAATTGAGCTTTGCGAATGCAATGCATCAACTCGATGCCCGAGATCGTGACGGCCGCGTTTCTGAAGCATTTGAAGCCGAGCATCGCGTTGACCCTGGACTTGATGTTGCGATGATCTTGCTCGATCAGATTGTTCAAGTATTTGGAGGATCGCAACGTCGTGTCTTTGGGCAAGATCTCATCGGCCCTCATTTCGCGCACCGCGCGGTGGGACGCCGCGTAGCCGTCCAGCGTGATCGTTGCGGGAGCGCGGCCCTGACTTCTGATCGCCTTCGCGAAGAACGCCTTGGCCGCAGCCACATCCCGCCTGGCGCTGAGTCGAAAATCGACCGTTTTTCCCGCCCGGTCAACTGCGCGGTAAAGATAGACTCATTTGCCACGGATCTTCACATAGGTCTCGTCGACTCGCCACGACTGACCGGCTTTCAAGGCCCGGCGATTCCATCGTTTGACGAACTCCGGCGTGAAGCGCTGGACCCAGCGCATGATCGTCGTGTGCGCCATCGACAGACCGCGCTCGGCCATCATTTCAGCGAGGTCTCGAAAGCTGAGCTTGTAACGCAGGTACCAGCGGACACAAAGGACAATAACTTCGCGATCGAAGTGGCGCCCGTTAAACAATCCGTCAATGTCTTTCAGCTTACGCATTGGCTCGTGCTCGTCAAAAAACCGAGCGTAACAGACCAGCACATCCGAATTGCACCACAACCGTCGACCGCAGCCGCCGGAGAGTGTCGGTGAATCGGCGCGCCGTCAAAACCGCGAACTCCCTGCCATTCCTGCCTCAATTCGCTGCATTGAGCACCAGTGAGCGAGATGAATGAAGAATCGGTACGTCCGGGCCGCCGTGCGTCACGCAGTGCAGCCGGCGCGCTGCTGTTGTATGTTCAGAATGTTCAGCCGCGAATTAGGAGGAGTCCATGACTCAGAAGGCGCGAGAGCTTTACAGGAGTGCGAACGGAGACCGTTGGTCGCTCGTCCACGACTACGACTCTGGCCTGGTGTTTGTCCGCCATGAGCCGAACCTTTCCTCAGGTGGCCGCCCGTCCGACATTTCAGTTGGTGACTTCCTCGTTCGAGATGGCAAAGGGCCGGAACATACCGAACTGCTGCGCCTGATCGGAACATTGGTAGAGACGCCAGTCGCTAAATAGTGCTTACCGAGGACGAGGTGCTCTCGAATTGCGATGGCAGCGGATGGATCAGGAAGTCTCCATTACGCGGCCTTCAGAGCACGAGATAGCCGCCTGCGGAAGCTAACGCGGCTATCACCGGCGCCTGGAACCACCATCTCTGTCAGGCTTATTTCCCATAGTGCAAGCAGCCCAATGCAGTCAACTCATTGCACCGAGGCGACCGGGTCGGGCGGGCGAAAAACTGGCCCAAACCCCACTGATCGAGCGCGACCCGGATCCAGGCACCACCTCGCCACACGACGCCCACGGAACGCCAATCGCGGCAATCCTGACTGGCGCAAATCTTAACGAGGTGACGCAACTCGCTTCGCTGATTGAGGCCATCGTGCCGGTGGGCGAAATGCGTGGGCGACCTCTGAGCCGCCCTGAACGCGTCTATGGTGTTCGAGATTACGACCGCGACAAGTAGCGACACATTCGATCGTGTCCATGATTCTTGCCGATATGGACCGCGTCGTTGCCGGCGAACTGCGTATCGACGTACTCGTTGATGGCATCAGCGACGACACACGAAAGCGAGACGACACCGAAGTCCGACGAAGATGGCGTGGAAGCGCACGCTTCCAGCGACGACCGCGAACGACACCTCGGCGGTCACCACATTCCACGGCCCGGTCTTTCCCTTCCGCGGGCCCGTTCTACTTGGAGACCGCGCCAAAGCATCACACGGCCGACGCTTTCCGGCGCTTCGCTCATTGTCGCGCCGGCTTCCTGCACGAGCCTGTTGCCGTTGTCCACAGCGTGAATGACTCGGGCATTGCTACGGGGACCGCCGTGCCAAAGCAGAAGTTGCTCGATAATTTCCGCATCAACCGATTGCTCTGCCGCCCTGCATGCACCCCCGATCTTCTTCTGCGCGGCAGTGTCATCCTGAACATCAGGCAAATCCTGTAGCAGGCGATCGTAGTAAGCCTGTTCGCGTGGCGAGAGATAGCTTTCGCCATTCGACAACTTTGCACAGGCGCTGGCGATCAACGTCTGGCACGGGCAATGTCTCGAACGCATCCAGTTCGTCGTCATGCGCCTAAACGAAGAATGCGCCATCGTGCCGAACAATGGGACGAGGCCGGTCAGGGTCAAGGTGCTGCGGAAGTCTCTGGACCTTTCCCGAGCGCTTCCGCTGGTACTACGAACGAATATGGCGCTGTGACGCAGTCCGGATCAGGCGCAGACTAGAGCGCTTTTGACGCCTGTTCCTTTGCCAGAAGCCGCTTTGCCTGAAGGTCACCGCGATTCGCTTCCTGCGCGGTTTGAACCGACGTCTCGGTGGCTTCAAGCAACGCCGCACGCGCCGCGCCGCTGATACTGACGGTATACGAGGCAGGGGAAGACGTCGACGTCGTCTTACTGGTTGATGGTGTACCCCCTGCAGATTGTGACGGAGGTGTGGTGACAGACTGGGTCGAGTTCTGGCCGACTGCCTGGATTGACATGGTTCTCTCCAAAAGTTACGCCGTATTTCGGCAGCAGGTCTATCGGCAAACTGACCGGATCACTTGAGAACTATATTTTTCAGAAATCCCCATCCGGTTAAGGCAACCTTAATGTTTGACGGGCTCTCGTCTGAATACCCGACCATTCGCGTTGCGGATTACGCTCACACCACCTTACACACATCGAATGTTTATTGCCCGCCCATAGCCGGGACGTCGGGGACCATGCATCGGCGAACAACGACTTTCGCGCTACGTCAATCAGACCACGCATCAAACGCACACTCAACGTAAGCATTCGATAAGGTTCGCGCCGTCATAGTATGGCGCAACAGAACGGACTTCATATTGGACTCAATGAAGCCGAACGCGGTAAATCAACGCCTTTGAACAAAGGAGTGGGGAGAATGTCTGACGCGCACGTCACACCAATGCAAAACAAGGTGCCTGAAGTTACGGCCGCATTCTGGACGATCAAGATCCTGTCCACGACGGTCGGTGAAACAGGTGCCGACTATCTTGCCGTCCATGTCGGGCTCGGCACCACCACCACGATTGCCATCACGTTGTCGCTGCTTGCGGCTTCGCTGGTCACGCAATTGCGCAAACGCGCATATGTGCCATGGATCTACTGGCTCACTGTGGTGCTCGTGAGCGTCGTGGGCACGCAATTGACCGACGTACTGACCGACGGTCTCGGTGTCAGTCTGTACTTCAGTACCGCGGTGTTTGCCATTCTGCTCTGCGGCGTCTTCGCTATCTGGTATCGGAAGGAACGAACGCTCTCCATTAACGCGATCGTGACAAGCAAGCGCGAGCTGTTCTACTGGACCGCGATTCTTGTCACGTTTGCATTGGGTACGGCAGCCGGCGATCTCGCGACAGAAGCGATCGGCCTCGGCTTTAGCCTCGGCGTCGTTGTGTTCGGCATCCTGCTCCTGCTTATGGGCTGCGCGGCGCATCTCGGCGCGAACCATGTACTGATCTTCTGGTTCGCCTACATTCTGACGCGGCCCTTCGGCGCGTCGCTTGGCGATCTGCTGTCTCAGTCGAGAGATTATGGCGGGCTCGGCATGGGCACCGTCATGACCAGCGCGGTATTCCTCGCCGTCATCGTCGTGCTCGTGGGCATTCACGCTTCGGCCAGAACGCGCCAGGGTCAGGCCACGTAGCACACATCGGGTTTCAGTTCACGCCGCCAGATCTGGCGAAGCTATTGCATCTTCATACGGAGGATCGGTTATGAACCGGCGCATGGTAGTTCCTGTACTCGCAGTTGCCGCTTTCGCAACCTGTACGATCGAAGGCTCGCATATTGCTTCAATGTCGCAACGTCTCGCTGCGCTGTCGCCGATCTCGGTGGCACATGCCGCTACTGCACCATCGAAGCTCGGCGATCTGTCGAAGTTTCGAACCATCGCGACCGACACGTCGAAGCTCGTCGACGCGAATGATCTGGCCGGCGCGAAAAAGCGGATCAAGGATCTCGAAACATCGTGGGATGATGCTGAGCCTTCGCTCAAACCGCGCGCCGCCGCCGACTGGCACAAGCTCGACAAGGCCATCGACAACGCGCTCGAAGCGCTGCGCGAGAAGTCGCCCGAACAGGCCAGGTGCAAGGTAGCGCTCGCCGATCTGATCGCGATGATGGATCAGATGAGTGGGAAAGGTTGAGCAGGCTTCAATACGAAAGGTGAAACGCGCTTTCGTCGCGGGATGCGAGCGCGTTTTCATCAAAGGCCCGGTTCGCACCAGGGAATTGGTCTCCAGCTCATGGGCCATGACAGAAAGTTAGCAAATATCGTTTTCGCGATCTCCGCCATGAAAACAACGCTGCGGCTGCCCAAACAGTGCTGTCGATTGCCGTAGACTTTGCACCTTCTCCTCAATCGGCACGCGAACCTGGTTGCTGCGAGTCCCAATGCGATGCCCTGCGTCGTGACAGCCAGACTCGAATGCATCAGGATGCCGCATACTGTATCGATGGGAGTGGTGAAGCATAGATGCCGGTGAACGGCATCCATCGCTCCTTCTGACGAAGAACGCCGCACGTGGGTGGCCGCTGAAACAGCTCGCATGGTGACAGGATGGCCACAGTTACCTGGTCCGCAACCCGGAAAGCGTGACGCGCAGACCTGGACGGTCGTCGTTGCTGTCGAAGGAGAGTGTCGCGTGATGACGCTGAGCGATTTTCAGCGCGATGGCGAGACCCAGGCCGCTGCCATGTTCCTTGTGGCCCGTGCTGCGATAGAACCGGTCAAAAACGCGCTCGCGGTCCGCCGCCGGAATGCCGGGGCCGCTATCCGATACGCTCATGCTGACCTCACTACCGCTACGCGTCAGGATCACATCCACCTTCCCGCCCTGGGGGGTGTAACGGATCGCATTGTCGATCAGATTATTGAGCAGCACTTCGAGTCCCTGCGACTCGGCGCGCACCATGTAGGCATCGTCGGCTTTCGTCGATGAGCCGTTGCATTCAAGCCCCAGGTCGATCTGCTTTGCCTCGGCGAGCAATGAGAAGTCACCCACCCCACGCTCGCACAATCTGCGCAGACTCACGGCTTCGAATTTCGCGCTGCGTGGCGCATCTTCACGTGCCAGCGTCAGCAACTGGTGTACGAGGTGGATTAACCGGTTCAGACGCCCTTCGATGCGCGCGAACGCCGGCTTGCTGCCGACCAGTGAACCATCGCGCTCGGCGGCCTGCAATTGCAGCTTCAGCGCGGCCAGCGGCGAGCGCAATTCATGCGCGGCATCCGCGACAAACGTGCGTTGCATTTCGGAAGCAATGTTCAACCGATGCAGCAGATCATTGAGTGCCTCGACGAGCGGTTTCATTTCGACGGGCATGCGGCCATCGAGCCGCAGCGGTTCAAGCGAATCCAGTGAGCGTGTCGACAATGCGCGGGAAATGCTGCCAAGCGGCGCGAGTCCCCGGCCGACCACCCAGAGCACGATCAGAATGATCGCGGGAAAGAACAGACCGAGTGGCCACAGCGTACGCAATGCCAGCCGCAAGGCCAGATCTTCGCGCACGGACACGGGCTGAGCGACCTGTACGAAACGATCGCCCTCCTGAACACCCAACACGCGCCAGTGATATTCATCGCGTTCAATCGTGCGAATGCCTTCGGGAAAGCGCGCAAGATCGATACCGCCCAGCGATTTATAAACGCCCCTGCCAGCCTGATCCCAGATCTCGATAAGAATGCGATCGTCGGACAGACCTTCGAAATCCGGCGTGCGCCGCGTGAGCGTATCGACGCGGCTGATATTCGCGGGCACAGAAAGCGCCACCGTACGCAATTCGTAGTCGAACAGTTCGCTCGCCTCTTCACGTGCCGTATGAAAGATGCCAAAACCCGCGATCGACGCTGCCACAGCCAGGCCAGCGATCAGCCAGCCGAGCAGCCAGCGCCGGATCGACGTCATTCGCACCTCTTCAGGCGATAGCCCACGCCGCGCACCGTCACGATCTGCTCTGCCCCGATCTTGCGACGCAGGCTATGCACGTGCACTTCGATCGTATTGCTGCCAACTTCCTCGCCCCAGCCATACAGCTTCTCCTCGAGTTCCGAGCGCGTATACACGCGCGTCGGTCCTTCGATCAACGCCTGCAGCAGGCTGAATTCGCGCGGCACGAGAGCAAGCGGTTCGCCTTTCAACGTCGCTTCATGTGTGGCGGGATTCAATGTCAGATCGCCATGCGAATAGACGGGACTGGTCTGCCCCGTGCGCCGACGAAGCAAGGCACGCACACGCGCAGCGAGTTCGTCGAGATCGAAAGGCTTGACGAGGTAGTCGTCCGCGCCCGCATCGAGTCCGCCGATGCGGCTTTCAACGGCATCGCGCGCCGTGAGAATGATCACAGGCGCATTGCCGCTTCGCCGGCGATAACGGTTGAGTACATTGATGCCATCCGCTTCCGGCAAGCCGAGGTCGAGCAGAACCAGGTCGTAGACATCGTGGTCCAGCGTCAGTTCGGCCTCGCGTCCATCGCGCGCCCAATCAATCGCATAGCCCGCGCGCCGCATCGTGCCCGCGACAGGCTCGCCAATCATCTCGTCATCTTCCACCAGCAGCAAGCGCATGGCGCCAGTTCTCCTGAATAGCCTTCATTGTCGGCGCCTTTTGCTTAACGCGCCCTTAAGGGTCTCTTAAGCGCGTGCTGCCGACAATCCGCCCGTTACTCGACGCAATCTTCATCCGAGCGGCCCCGCTCAGGAGTATGCCTTGTCCTTCCACTCTGCCGCCCGTTTTGTCCGCACGCGCTTCGGTTCACGACGCATGCCGTTTGCGGTCATCGCGGGCGCCTATGTCCTGACCTTGTCAGGATGCACCTGGTATCACCGCGAACCGCTTTCGCCCTATACGACCAGTACGTCTGCCACACAGCTCGAGCGCATCCAGATCGACCCGTCGCGTATGCCGTTGCCTGAACTGGCCGCGCATCGCTTCGATCCTTCCGATGGACTCGATATCGAAGAAGTCGCCATGCTCGCCATCGCGAACAATCCCGCATTGAAGCTCGCGCGCGACGATCTGCATATCGCCTGTGCACAGGCCTATTCCGCAGGTCTGCTGCCCGATCCGCAACTGAGCATTTCAAGCGACTATCCGGGCGCATACGGCGCGACGCGCGCGTTCAACTACGGCTTGAGCATGGACGTGATGGCGATCGTCACGCGCAGCGCGAACAGGCAGTCCGCTGATGCGACTGTTGCGAAGACGGATCTCGGGCTGCTCTGGCAGGAGTGGCAGACCGTTGCACAGGCCAGGCAGATCTTCATCAAGTCGCGCTTCCAGCAGCAGACGTTGCCGCTGTTGCAGCAGCAGCGCGACCTTTCGCGCATGCGCTATGAACGGATGGCCGAAGCGCAGCGCGCCGGCAATCTGACCGCAGACACGCTGACAGCTGCGCTCACGTCATACACGGACGCGAACCGCCAGTACACCGATGCGCAACGTGCCGCCCAGCAGACGCATCACGATCTGAATGCGTTGCTCGGTCTCGCACAGGACGTGCAGTTGCAACTGACGGGCGACGATCACGACGTGCCGCTCGCTGACGACACCCTCGACGCCGCCCTCTCCGCGCTGCCCGAACGCAGACCGGATCTGCTCGCGCTCCGGGCGGGCTACGAAGCGCAGGAGCAGAAGTATCGCGCGGCGATTCTCAGCCAGTTTCCGAGCCTCTCCGTGGGCTTCGTACGCGCACGCGACACGTCCAACATCTACACGAGCGGTTTCCAGATCAACCTGAGCCTGCCGGTCTTCAATCGCAACCAGGGCAACGTTGCGATCGAGCGAGCAACGCGTCAACGTCTGCGCGACGAGTATCAGGACCGGCTCAACACGGCCTACGCGGACGTCGCCCAAATGCGCGCGGACACCGCGATCCTCACGCGCCAGTTGCAAGCAACCGAATCGGCGCTGCCCGATGTCGACGCTGCGGCAACGCACGCCACCGCGGCCTACGCGGAACACAACCTCGCGCTCGGCGCATATGTCGATGCGCAAAGCGCGTCCATCACAAAACGCATTGACGTGGCGACGCTGCGCGAGTCGCTTGCCGAACAGCGCGTCGGCTTGCAGGCGTTGCTCGGCAGCGCGATCCCCGATGCTTACTCCTCAGACAGAACCTTCACCGAATCCGATGCGAAATAACCGCACATGGCTTTATTCCGGCCTCGTCGCTGCCGGCATCTCGGCAGTCCTCTCAGTGTGTTGTGCTTCATCCTATGCGGATGAAGCGCCCGTCACCACCGTGCAGACGGTCACGCCCACGCGCGGGACGATTGCCCAGCCTGTTCATGCATACGGCGTGGTCGCGAGTTCATCGTCGAGCGTGACGACCGTCGATCTGCCGTACGTCGCGCGCATCGACCAGATGCGCGTGCAGGCCGGTCAGGCCGTCAAGCGCGGCGCACCGCTGTTTGTCGTGCAGGCCGATCCCGCAGCCGTGGTCGCGGCAACCCAGGCGAAGAGCGCGGCGCGGCTCGCGCAGGACGAACTCGCACGCACGCAATCGCTCTATGACAAGTCACTCGCGACGCAATCGCAGCTGGCCAGCGCGCGCAAGGCCGCGCTCGATGCAAAACAGGCGCTCGACGCGCAACAGCAACTCGGCATCGGCGCCGGGCACACGACCATCGTCGCGCCGCATGACGGGGTCGTCACGCAGGTGACCGTCGCGCAGGGCGATCAGGTGCAGGCGGGCGCGCCGATCCTGCAGCTGTCGGCGGACTCGCGCGGCGATAGTTCACGGCCGAACGTGACGCTCGGCGTTGAACCCGCCGATGCCGCATCGATCCATCCTGGCGACGCCATCATCGTCAGCGGCCTCTCGACGGCGCTTCAGACGGCGCGCGTCGCGGGACGTGTTGCGATGGTCGGTGCGTCCATCGATGCGCAAAGCCAGCTCGTCAATATCGGCGCGAGCGTACCGTTCGGGCAAAGCGCTTTCATTCCGGGCACGCGCGTGAAGGCCGACATCGCGACGCAATCGGGCACGCACTGGATCGTGCCACGCAGCGCCGTATTGAGCGACGCGCATGGCGACTATGTGTATCAGACGGGCAGCGACAACAAGGCGCATCGCGTGAACGTCAAAAAAGTCGTCGAGGACGGTGACCGTTATGGCGTCGATGGCGTAATCGACGCGGCACGTCCGCTCGTTGTTGTCGGCAACTATGAACTGCAGGATGGCGCAGCTGTGCATATCGATGGGACGAATGAGCCGGGCATCGGGCCGAACGCAAGGAAGGGAACGACGCGATGAACTTCAGCCAGTGGATGCAAAGGCATCGTCGTTCGCTGCTGTTCGTCGTCGCGTTGCTTGCGATAGCCGGTGCGCTCACCGCGTTCCGCATGCCGATTTCGCTGTTTCCGAACGTCGCGTTTCCGCGCGCCGTCGTATCGCTCGATGCCGGCGACCGTCCCGCCGAACAGATGACGACGCTCGTCACGATGCCCGTCGAGGAAGCGCTGCGCCGCGTGCCGAACGTGCGTGACGTCGAATCGAAAACGAGCCGCGGCGCCGCCGAGATCTCGATCAATTTCGACTGGGGCACGGACATGGCACAGGCGACGCTGCAGGCGCAGTCGGCCATCAGCGAGATCCTCGCGACGCTGCCGCAAGGCACGTCGATGCAGGTGCGCCGCATGGACCCGACCGTGTTTCCTGTACTGGCCTACAGCCTGACTTCGCAGCAACAGTCGCAGTCGGCACTGCGCGATCTCGCGCAATTCCAGTTGCGCCCGTTGCTGTCGTCGGTGGAAGGCGTGGCGCGTGTCGACGTGATGGGTGGCGCCCAGGACGAGTTCGAAGTGGCGATCGACCCGGCGCGTCTTGCCGCATACAAGCTCTCGCTCGCGGACGTATCGAAAGCGATCGGCACGAGCAACGTGCTGATGGCCACGGGCCGCATCGAGGATCACTACAAGCTGTATCTGGTAATCGCGAACACGACGATCACGCATATCGATGAACTGAGGCACGTTGTCGTGTCGTCGAATGGGCCGACGCAGATTCGGCTCGGCGATATCGCCACGGTGCAGCAGGGCGTCGTGCCGCAATGGATGCGCGTGACAGCCGACGGCAAGGATGCCGTGCTCATCAACATCTATCAGCAGCCGGGGGCGAACAGCGTCGCGATGGCGCGCGCGATTCACGCGAGACTTGCGGACTTCCAGCACAAGATGCCAACCGGTGTGCACCTCGCAAACTGGTACGACCAGAGCGAGCTGGTGGTCGCGTCGGCGTCGAGCGTGCGCGACGCGATCATGATCGGCGTTGTGCTGGCCGCGCTCACGCTGTTCGTGTTTCTGCGCAACTGGAAGATCACGGCCATTGCCGTCGCGCTCGTGCCCGTCGTCATGGCTGCCACAATCCTGTTGCTCGACGTGTTCGGCATGGGCTTCAACATCATGACGCTCGGCGGCATGGCGGCCGCCGTCGGTCTCGTCATCGACGATGCGATCGTGATGATCGAGCACATCGTGCGACGCATGCGCGAAGCGGGCGCGCAGGCGTTCCATGGCCGCGTGATGTCGGCAGCGCTCGAATTCACGCGCCCGCTTGCGGGCTCGTCGGCCGCGACGCTGATCATCTTCGTGCCGCTTGCGTTTCTTTCCGGCGTGACAGGCGCGTTTTTCAAGGCGCTGTCCGTGACGATGGCAAGCGCGCTGCTCATCTCGTTCATCGTGACGTGGCTCGCCGTACCGATTCTGTGTGATCACTGGCTCAAGGCGAAGGACGCGGAAGAACACGAGGAAACGCGCCTTGCATCGTGGATGAACAGGCGCTACGCGTATCTGATCGAGCATGTGACGTCGAAGCCTTGGCTCGTGCTGACTGGTCTCGTGCCGCTCATCGCTGTCGCCGCGTTCGCGTTTACGCAGGTCGGCAGCGGCTTCATGCCGACGATGGACGAAGGCGGCTTCGTGCTCGACTATCACACGGCGCCCGGCACGTCGATCACCGAAACGGACCGCCTGATGCAGCAGATCGAGACGATCGTGCAGTCCAATCCGAATGTCTCGACGTACTCGCGCCGTACAGGCGCGGGTCTGGGTGGCGACCTGAACGAACCGAATCGTGGTGATTTCTTCGTGCGGCTGAAGTCCGGCAGTCGCGAGCCGATCGAAACGGTGATGGAAGAAATCCGTTCGCAGATCGAGACTCAGGTGCCGGGCGTGAGCGTCGAGCTCGCCCAACTGATGGAGGATCTGATCGGCGATCTGACAGCGGTGCCGCAACCCGTGCAGATCAAGATCTATTCCGACGACCAGAACACGCTCGACACGACGGCCCGCAAGGTCGCGGCGCGCATTGGCAAGATTCCGGGCGTCGTCGATGTGAACGACGGTATCAATCCCGCCGGCGATGCGCTCGAAATGCGGATTCGCCCCGATGCGGCAGCGGCCGAAGGGATGGACGTGCAATCGGTCGCACAGACCATCTCCGACATGCTGGAAGGCAGCGTCGCCACACAGTTCCAGAGCGGGCCGAAGACGGTCGGCGTTCGCGTGCGTGTGGCGAACGCCCTGAGCCTCACCGATACCCAACTCGGCCAGCTGCTCGTGCGCGCGCCGGACGGTCATCTGTTTCCCGTTGGCCGCGTCGCGGATATGGTCAAGGTCACAGGTCAGCCGGAGATCAGCCGCGACAACCTGAAGCGCATGGTGGCCGTGACGGCACGCATTGACGGGCGCGATCTGGGTTCGACGGTCGCCGATGTGCAAAAGGCGCTCGGTGAACCGCAACTGCTGCCGTCGAGCGTCTACTATGAGCTTGGTGGTCTGTACCAGCAGCAGCAGATCGCGTTCAAGGGGCTCGTCACGGTGTTCGGCGCGGCCGTCGCGCTCGTGTTCGGCCTGCTGCTCTTTCTCTACGAGCGCTTTCGCGTTGCGCTCGCGGTGATGGCGATGCCGCTGCTCGCTGCGGGCGCGGTCTTCATCGGATTATGGATGACGGGCATCGAACTCAACATCTCCGCGATGATGGGCATGACGATGATCATCGGTATCGTGACCGAGGTCGCCATCTTTTACGTGTCGGAACTGCAGGGACTTGTGCTCGACGAAGGCCTGCCATTCGAGCGCGCGCTCGTCGAAGCGGGCCGCAACCGTCTGCGTCCCATCGCGATGACGACCATCGCGGCAATTCTCGCGCTGCTGCCGCTCGCGTTTGCACTGGGCCAGGGCTCGGCGATGCAGCAGCCGCTCGCCATTGCGATCATCTCCGGGCTCATCGTGCAGTTGCCGCTCGTGCTTCTGCTGCTGCCCGTGCTGCTCCAGTTGCTGATGAAAAAGCGCGTTCCGGGGAGCGGGACGGGCTGATGGGTGGCTTTTCGACGCAGACCATGAGGGCTGGATGTTCGCCTTTCCTGGCCTTCATGTCTGCACGGCTTTTTTGCCGAAGTCAGCCCGCAAAGCGTGCTGGGCAAGAGTTTGGATCTTATACCGATGTGGATCGTGCTGCCCCCTCTTTCCCCCCCGGTCGCTCTCTACCGGCCAAGCACCCAGACAGCAGCCCTTTGATTTACAACCAATATCTATTGGGGGCGGTTCGCAGGGCAGCGTCTAGTCTAGATCACCCTAACCGGAAAATCGCACGTAGATCAAGGTCACCCCTTTGGAGCGGACCTTCACGGTGCCAGCCATGGAACCAGCGCAGTCGCATCGGGCGGCACCATGCGGAAACCGCCGTCGCGCGGCGCGTGTGCGGGTTGCGACGCTAAGAACTCGGCAAAGCGCAGTCTGGCGCGTTCACCCGCCGTCGTGACGAGGGCCGGCAGAGCGGCCGGGGAGAAAGAGGGTGACCGCATGATCCATCGGTATAAGGTCTCCCAGATGCCCGGTTAGCTGGACGTCTGCACTGCAGTGACGGTTCCGGTCCGTTGTTGCCGGAGCTGCGCGACCGGGCCGTGGTCCGCATCCGTACACGTTCGCGAGATCGTGTCCTTGGCCGTGTACATCCCCGCAGCGGCAACCGCCTCGATGTCCAGCTTCCAATCCCGGTAGTAGTCTTGGACCGCGTTCACGGCTGTGATGGGAAGAACTGTAATACTACTAAGCGTGTCGTGTCCGTGTCAATGGAAAAAAACTACGACCAATTGATTGGCATCCTAACTATTTGACATAAGCCTGATCATCAACGTTTTTTTGGAATCCTATATAGTGGCATTGTCGTTCTGAATCAAAAAGCCTCAGTCCGAAAATTGAGGCTCGTGTCTGTTTTTACATTCTGATGAGTCGTTTTGCGAGTATTGCTTTCAGGTCTCTTCTGGTGTCGCTTATGATGTGTATGTAGATGGTGTCATTTGCAATCTGGTAGATGATTCTGTTCATGCCGCTGATGACTTGATAGTAACCAGTGAGTTGGAAGTCCATCAGTTCAGGTGGGTTGCTGCCCTTCAGTGGAAACTCTTCGACCTGTTTGATTGATTGCTGTATCTTGATTCGGGTCTCAAGCCACGTCCTGTTGCCAAACTTGTTGATGATGTAGCGTCGCAAGTCTTGCAGGTCGGACTTGGCAGGGCCGAGAATGACCGACTTCATTCGATCCCTTCGTCCCTGTCCATGCGTTCCAGTTCGGCAAACACTTCGTCCGTGGGCGTGAAGTTGCCAGTCTCGATGTCCTTCTGACCCATCGCGAGAATCTTGAGGAGGGCGACTGTCTGTTGCATGTCCTCATACGATTGGGCATCCTGCACGACAACCTTTGCCTCGCCGTTCTGGGTGATGAGCATGGGCTCGCCGCTCTCGGTGATGTCCCGGACGATTTCTGCTGCGTGGCTTTTCAGGTAGCTTATTGGCTTGACCTGACTCGGTTTCATACCCGCGCCCTTCGGTTGAGATTGCAAGACTAAATATAGACCTAAATTCGGTCCGAGTCTAGAGCGGACGCGCCAAGAGGCTGAAATAGGGGCGGTTCAAAAATAGTAGGCGCCCGTCACGACACCAACCGCGCGGTGCGTCATAATTTGACATAATTAAAGTTATCACCCGATAGAACGGTCGTGCTTTTTTTGTGAAAATAATCCTACGTCACCGCCATCACGCATTGGTCCGTCCAGGATCTCGGTCAAGGCGTCAGCCTGTGAGCAATCTTGCGGCTTGCCTGAACCATCACGCTGGCTAGGCCGATGATCTTGTCGGGATCGCGGGCCGTGAAGGTCTGGGCGATGCCGCTAATGGGCGCATTCAGCACGCCGGCCGACCGGTTGGTCCAGACAAGGCTCAGCGAACATCCATGCAGCGCCTCGTGCGCAAATACACTGGCTTCTGCGGGACTGATTCTCGCCAACGCTGCGTCAACCTCGTCCGGGCTGATGCAGTCCGGCAGATAGTTGATCCGAACCTTGCCGAGCATCTGCTGTTCGAGCATGATCGTCACCTCGCGTGGCCGGCCGATACGTCCGTGACCGGGCACAGGACGCGCGGTCGATCGTCACCCTGCCCGTCGGGCCCCTGAAGCGGTGGCAAGAAAATGGCCCGCGCCTTCGCGGACCCTTTTCTGGCGAGGCACAGACAGGCGGCCAGTTTCCCGCCAGCCCCGCCCGTGCCCCGCGTCGCGGCACGTGCCGTTAATGCCGTTAACACGCACCACGTCTACATGATAGTCACTGCGGCAGCGCCCGGCGGCGTTTTTATCCCCCTCGCACATGCGCGAGCGCGGTCGTCGGGCGGCCGGTCCGGGAAGCCAGTATCTCCCGGATGGCGGCCAGCGATTGCTCGGCGGCCGCGCTCGGCGTGATATGGCGCGGTGCGCTGAACCGCGGCGCCTTCACGCCGAGCGTCCGGCACACCGCCGACAGGTACGGCTTCGATGCGCCGTACCGCTGCGCTGCTGCCGCGATTGCTGCGTCGCCGACCTGGTCGCGCAGCCACGCAAGCGTGCGGCGGTCCCGTTCATTCTGCACGCGCACCAGATGCTCCATGACGCCCTCCAGTACTGTATGTACGAACACCTGTATATATATACAGTATCCGAGGGATTTTCAAGCGATCTGAGCGCATCGCACAAATCGCAGGCTTGTCCTCGGGCGCAAACCATGATTTATTCTCGATAAATGCAAGCTTTTGGGCTTCCAGCGAATAAATCATGCGCGCCGCAGCGATGCGGGTCCAGCCGGTCACGACAGCGTTCCGATCCGGCGCCGTCGGTCGTTCGTCCCTCTCTTGCATGATTTAATTGCAAGAACTTAAAATAAATAGCCGTTCCGCCGAAAAACCCATGCAACCGGGGATCCGATGGCCAGCAAGACACTTCAACGCCTGATGGACGTCGCGCCACGCGGGCAGCCGCTCGATCCGGAGATGCTGCGTGATTGCGGCATCAGTGCGCAACAGACCACCTATCTGGTGAACGCCGGATGGCTGCAGCGTCTGTCCAAGGGCGCCTATCTCCTGACCGGCGACACGCCAACGCGTGACGGGATCCTGGCTTACCTGAGCCGGCGGATACCGGGCCTGCATGTGGGCGGCAGGACGGCCCTGGACTGGCAGGGGGTGCGCCACAATGTGAGCTTTCGCGAGCGTGTCGTCCTGTGGGCTGATCGTCCCTACGTCATGCCGGACTGGGTCGGCGAACACATGCCCTACACACTGCAGACGACGCGCCTGTTCGACGCGAACCTGCCCGCCGGCACCGGCCTGTCACCGCTTCCCAACCGCGATCCTTCACTCGTCGTTGCCGAGCCCGAACGCGCGCTGCTGGAATTGGCCAGTGACGTCGGCAAACGGCGGGCGAAGGGCCAGTCGCTCGAGGAAGCCATGAGCATCGCTGCCTCGTTGCGCAATCTTCGCCCAAAAGTTCTCGATACCCTGCTTTCGCATTGCACGCGGGTGAAGGTCGTGAAGCTGGTGCGCGACCTTGGCGAGGCGAGCGGATTTGCCTGGGGCAAGGATTTGCAGCGGCATGTCGACAGACTGGGGGCCGGCCGGCGCTGGACGAGCAGCCGCAAGGATGGCCCCCGCTTCACCCTGAAAGCCTGACCGCGGTTCTGCCGTGAAAACTGAATGCAATGAACGACCTGTACCTGAATACCGTTCGCCTGATGCTGGCGATTGCACCTGACGTGTTTGACACGCCCCACTTCGCGATGAAGGGCGGCACCGCGATCAACATGTTCGTGCAGGACCTGCCCCGCCTGTCGGTCGACATCGATGTCGTCATGCGTGCGCATGG
The DNA here is from genome assembly GCF_038900715.1 of Paraburkholderia phymatum. GTDB lineage: Bacteria > Pseudomonadota > Gammaproteobacteria > Burkholderiales > Burkholderiaceae > Paraburkholderia > Paraburkholderia phymatum_A. Next base: position 155,044 of record NZ_JAYMRZ010000019.1, read on the forward strand.
CCCTGCCCGACGCGAGGCGCTTGCGATCATTGACGCCGAGCTGACGCGTGCGAAGGCAGCAATCGAAAGGCAGGGACACACACAGTCACGGTGGCAGCAGCCAGTGGCCGGCATCAGGGTGACGATGTGAAGCTGACCGCATCGTCCGCAGACGCGCAGGTGAAAGTCGAGGTGAACTACGTTTTCCGCGGCACGCTGATGCCAACAGTGATGCGCAGTGTCGTGCCGCGCGCGCAGAGCATGTTCCGTGTCGATTTTGAGGTGCCGACGCTCGATGATGCGGAGCTGTACGGCAGCAAGCTCGTCGCTGCACTCGACCGGCAACATCCGCGCGATATTTTCGTCGTGCAGCACATGTACGACACGTACGGGCTGCGCGAGGATTTCGTCTCAGCGTTTGTCGGTTACCTCGCCGGCCACAACCGGCCCGTCCACGAGGTGCTCTTTGCGAAGCCGCGATCGCTCGAGCACGAGTATGAGGGTGGCTTTGTCGGGATGACGGTTGACCCGGTGGATCTGCACGTACTGGAGATGGTGCAGGCGCGGCTCCATCATGATCTCCCGCGCGCATTGAGCGGGCGGCACCGCGAATTTCTCGTCTCGCTCGTCCGGCTTGCACCCGACTGGTCACTGATGCCATACAAGCATCTGCGCGAGCTACCGGCCATTCGCTGGAAGCTGGAGAATCTCGGCAAACTCAAGACGCGCGACGCAACGCGTTTTGCCCAGCAGGCTGCCTTGCTGCAGGACGGCTTTGCCGCGCTCGATCATAGCTAAGGTGCGAGGGCGAGCAGTCCCGGAGAGGTGAGGCTCGATAGCAGGCCGACGCGATTGGTCACGCTGACCCGCTCAGGGGCTCGATTTCACGCGAACGAACGTGTGCAGAAAAAGATGCTTAGTAAGCGGCCTTGACAAATCTCTGCTCATAGAAGGTTTTGGACGCCTGTCCATGTCCACGGGCTCGCGAGCGCATGACTGCGCATGCGAGCAGGCGTTGGACAAACCTCAAGACGATGCGACATTCACTGTGCGGCGCGGTCACACATACGCAGCTGGTGTCGTACACCCGATTCGATGACACGCGCGATTTGGAGTAATCGTCCTTCTCGCGCCCATTTCCGGTAGTAGCAGGACGTCGAACCGCCTAAGCAAGACTTTGCAGACACGCACGCGTCGCGCGATCGAATGGTTTGCAAGTCATTGATTGATCAGGCCCCTCCCCTCTCCTACCGCCAGAATTTGCACGAGAAGTGCGATTACCTCTATTACCAAATACATATGTACCTAGATAGCGCGCGTAGCTCACACTGCGCAATATGGCATGAGTTTTTAACCCGAAAGACCGTGCCTGCCATGATCCGCCGAGAGTTGCGAAGATGAGCGCCAACCCATCCTCACCGCCACCAGAGACACCTGATTCGAGCAACAACTATGTTCCAGGTGCGTCTTCTGTCTTTGGCCTGGCTCGCGACGTGTCCGTTTGCCAGCGGCTACTTTCGTTTGCCGCGCAGCGTGGCATCGAGATTCGGGAAGAGCATCTCAGCGCGGTCGGCCGTGCAGTCGAGGCGCGATCCAAGAATCATTGGAATGCATTCGATATCGCGTGTTTTTATGCGGCTTATGCAGCGATTGCAAAAGCTGTTTCTCCCGTGACGAGGGAGACGCTCACCCGTCGGGCGCCAGCCATGGCGCAAAAGTCGATGTGGTGGTACGGTTGCATTGCAGCCTTCATTGCCGTACTGGTGATCGCGTTGTCATGCCTAATGCTGATCTTTAACCAGTTCACAACCGACATCGACAAGCAGGTTGAATCGAACGACAAACTTGCTCTCTTGATCCACGACGAAACGCAAGCCTTCATTTTGCAAGTATGGGACTCGCGCGAGGAGCACGCAAGTGATCACCTCGTCAACTCTCAAATGGCGCGGGAACTGAAGGCGAATATTCAGAAGTTCGCCATCAGCATGCGCCAGCTGTATTCGGATATCGACAGCCTGAACGATGTTATGAATTTTTTGGGTTACTTGAGATTCAGTAAAAAGACAGAGATTTGGCAACGCGACGAGTACATGGGCAATTGCAAAACCAAGGATATTGGCATGGTAGAACCCATCACCAATCAGGATACAAATTTCTGGATGTGCTCTGCAGATGGCTTGAGAGCGAGCCTTGAGATCAAGGTGCCGCTGCTCCATGTCGGTACCACTGATGTGCCAGACAACCCGCCGATGCCCCGCGCACGGCCCGCTCCAAAGCCGCCCGTGGATCAGGTGCAGGAAGGGTTTCAAAAAATAGCCGTGTATCAGGATATCCGCGAAATTGCGTTGAAGCTGAAGGCAGAGGCAAACAACTTTGGTGGGTCGATCGTCGGGTTTGTTCTTCCAGTGTTGTATGCAGCACTCGGCGCTTTCGCGGCTGTCTTGAGGCGAATCTGGTCGGAATTGGCGGCGAGCACGTATCACCTTCGGAAATCCCCGATCGTGAATCTCGCTCAAATCGCGACTGCCGTCATTATCGGCATCACAATCGGACTCTTCACCAGCTTTCTGGAGAGCAGCAAGACGCTGCCACCGCTAGCGTTGGCATTTGTCGCGGGCTATGGCGTCGACAAGTTCTTCGAGTTTATCGAACGCATTGTGAGCGCGATTTTGCCTTCCGAGCAACCGCGCTCGCCGCCGGAACCCGAATTGAGCAAAGCCAAGTGAGGGCACGTAAACATGCTTCTCGGGCGGTCGGCCAATGAAGCCCCGCACCCGGATCTATGCGGCTACCCCGGTGACTGCGCCGGTCATGATCCGGCTTTGAAGTTGGGGATCGTACTTTCCGTGAAGAATCTGGCGGTACCGCAAAAGCGCCTGCAACAAGGTTTGCTGATTCATGGATAACGCGCGGTCGAGGGGCAGGCAGGCCGATCATTGATCCGTCTACTTTTTCCGTGCAAACCGCCAGACTTCGCGCGGTCCGAACGGTCAGGGGGTGTATGTCTTCGCGGTGGGAACCGCCTGAATTTGCGCGGAGTACGCACAATGTTCGGAGGCGCGTTCCGCACGTGACGGTCGAGGTCAATCAGTCCGCTGCCAACTGATATTTTTCTCGTGCATCGGAATGACTTATCGGTGATGTCTCCGCTAACCGGGCAGTCTCACGATCGTGACGCGCCGGTTCTCCGGTGCCGTAGGATTCTGGATATTCAACGGCTCGGACGAACCTTTTCCGATGGCCAAAAGACGTTCGGGCGCAACGCCATCTTTGCGCGTAAGATATTCCAGAACTGCAACAGCGCGATCCGCGGAAAGTTTCATGTTGGCATCGGGATTGCCTCGCGGGTCGGCGTGCCCCTCGATGCGAAACCTATACTCAGACAGTTCCACTGAATCCATTGCATGCGCTACTTTGTCGAGCGCTGCGCGCGCACGATCAGTGAGCGTTGTGGAGTTCGTGCCGAACGTGATCAGCAAGTTCAACGAACCACCGTTCGTCGGCATCATGCCACCACTATCAGGGACCAACCTATGCACAAGCCCACGTGTGGTGGTCTTGTTGTCGGCCGCCTCTGGCTTCAACGCATTGATGATCGACTTCTCATCAATATTCTGCTCATCCAGTAGTGGTTCAGCGGCCACCATGCGTGCAATGACGATGCACAACATTGCAATGGAGATACCGCATCGTTTGTGCACCGTAGCGGCTTTGACGCGTCTTTGTTCCCACATAGCGCTTCTCCCAACTTCGTTTTTGCAAAACGAAAAGAGAATCAAAGATCTGCCTGCTTCGGCTTCGCAAAACACAGCCGACTTACTTGTGACCTCACGAGCCGGTTGAATACATGCTTCTTTGCGCCATTTATCCTGGAGCAAGTAGTGAGGGAGACAATGGAGACAAGGCTCTTGAACTCACGGCCAATCAAACCTGAAAGTGACCTCCCATAAATCATTCTCGTCCTGCTGAGGATAAGCGCTAAGTGCAAGTCCCAAATCACGCCCAAGACTTTGATTGTGTATTGCGTCGACGGCTTCGACAGAAGCGTATTTTCCTGATGTCCATACAAACATTGCTCCCGGGCACTCGTCCTGATTGATACCAGACTCGCCTTTGTACCAATCTTTCGGTCCATAACAATGCCAGTATCTTCGTTTGTTGGCTCCGAAGCGCTGGATAAAGATTCTGCCGTACCCACCATTTTCCGGGGGACTTAAAGTACGCATCCAGTGTGCTCCGGCTTCTCCATATGCCGATGAGAGAATTTTGATTTCAAGAAACCCCGGTCGGACTTCCTTCACCGATACCCCTTTCATCCACCCTCCAATTGTCGAGAGCCCGCCTTGGATGCGCTCAAGCGGGATAGTCAAACAGACGCGCGCATCAATGGGTGGCGATCGCCAACCGATGATCCAGACGCCTCAGCTTCCCCCACCATCCCCAAAAAGGGCAAAAGGTGCCCAGAAAAGCGGGTGCGCATACGACGCGATCATCTTGCCGTCCTTGAACCGTCCTGATTTGTCGATCATCGCGACCATGGTTTGCCGCAAAGCTTCGGCGCGGCCCAGGGTCGGGTCTTCTTTCTGAAAAGAGAACAGATGGGTGGTCAGTTCCTCGGCCGATCCGGTTTCCACGGCCCAATGCGTCGCTAGCAGAGCACGTGTGCCCGCATAGAAAAAAGCCCGCCCGAGACCCGACACCGCCTCGGAACCGGCACCATCGGCCGCTGCCGTATTGCAGGCCGACAAAAGCACCCAGTCGGCGTTCAGCTTGAGTGTAAGCACATCGGCCATCCTGAGCAGTCCATCACCATCGCCCCCCACCACCTTGGGGTTCGACAAGGCCAGAGCAGGCTGCTCGAGTCCGTCGAGGTCGCCCGGCACCAAACCGTGCGTGGCAAACATGACGATACGGCGATCGGCAAGCAACGGACTCTTTGCCGCTGATACTGTCGCAGCCTCGCCGAGAAAAACGTCCGAACTCTCATTCGCACCAAGGGCACGGGCGACACCGCGTACCTCCTCCGCTGTTTCCGGGAGAGGCATCAGATCGTCCAGATGCGCCGATACCACCGCCTGGCTATCCAGCGCGCCGCGACCGGTAAGACGTGCATCAAGTACATGGATCGCACCTGCATTGCGTTGGCTCAATTGAAGCGTCCTGGCTGACTGACCCGCGCTGAAGACGGGATCACCGAAGCCGATAAAGTTCTTGCGGGCGCCTTTCTCGCGGGTCATGCGCCGCAGACTGACGAAGGCAGCCGCTGACGGCACGCTCGAACTGGCATGCGTGCGGACCAGCCACGCGACCTGCCGGTAACGATCGAACAACGCGCGCGTGTCAGTCGATTGCGCAGCAGGTGCACTGGACAGTAACGCAAACGGCACAAAACCAAGGGCCTCATCGGGGATAATCACGAGCGAATGCGTGTGTTCCCATCCCGGACGGACAGGCTCGAGCACCTGTTTGTAGATCGCGTGACTCGCGGCGAGATCGAACGGCTTGATGCTCGCGAAAGTCTCACCCTGTATTTCGGTCGTCGCCCGGATTGACGCCACAAACCGTCCAATCTGCTCGCGCCCGCCGTTCGACGCGCGAAACAGGATCGCGCCAGAAGGATCGACGCTCCAGATATAGGTGCGTTTATTGGTAAGGAACGTCGAGACAAGCACTTCGTCGGGGCGCAATACCTGTGCGACGGCATTGATGCCCACGACCGGTGATTCCAGTGCGTCGCCACGCCCGCCGAGGCGCGCGATGAGATCCTTGTGGACCACGTCCTGTTCGCGCTGGATCTGTTTCAGTTCATCCACGAGATTTGCCGCGACCTGCCGGATCTGCACACTTGGTTGCGTGGCGGATAGCCTTGCAAGATGAACGCGCAATGCACTCGCCCGCAAACTGAGGTCCTGTTCCTGACGAACGATGTCTCCTGTTTGCGACAACGTCGCGGCGGCCCGCGCCGCGGATGCCTGAATCGCGCGGCGCACCTCGCCCTCGCGTGCCGAATCCGCCATGATGAAGGCCTGCTCGGCCATCTGCCGCTTTACGTTGCTATCGCCGGCGGACGCATACGCGTCGAACAGTATGCCGACGTAGCATTCCGTGAGGAGCCTGTAGCGAACATGGTCAAATACGATGTTGCCCCCACGGCTCGTGACGTATTGCGCCAATACGCCAAACTCCGCAACGGCCTCGGCATTCTGTCCGGCATGCGCGAGTGCGAACGCATGAATCCCGCGCGCCTCGACCCATTCACGGCTGCTTTCGCCATATGTGCTGCGCCGCAGTTCCACCAGGTTATCCGCAAGCAGGAGCGCCCGCGCGAACTGGTCATTTGCGGCCAGAGACAGAATTGCGTCCGGTGACTGCTGAAATAGCGACTTCGCGAAGAAGTCATCGTCGGGCAATCCCGCTTTCGCCTGTTCAAACGAGGCAAGGCTTTTGGGCAGATCACCTTCCGCCAGATAGACGCGGCCCTTGAAGTGATCGATAAGGCGCCGCTGACGCGCGTTGGGCGGCACTTTCATCTCGTCCAGAATCGCGAGTGCTTCGTCACTGAGGCGAAGCGCATCGGCAATGTGATTGCGGGCATAGACCGCTTCGCCCAGCGCGAGAATGGCGTCGACGGTATCAAGGTTGGTTCGCCCCACGCGGTGAAGCAGCGTGCGAATCACCTGACGATCAATCGCCTCGGCTTCGTCATATCGCCCCTGCATCACCAGATTCGTGGAAAGATGCAGTAACCGTTCTTCGACCCAGTTTGGCGTCCGGTCTTTGCGGGCACTGTCTTCATACGCGACAATCGAGTCACGTATATAGGGCTCGGCTTCGCGCCAGTGTCCGTCCGATTCCAGTATCAGATATTCGACCGTTGGAGCGCGCCACTCCTGTGGCGGATCGGATCGATTGATGTGGGCCATCAATTGCTGGGCCCGGCGCCCGGCGTTGCGAGAGTTGCTTGTGTCGCCCATCAATGCATAGATGGCACTTAGCGTTTCATTGTCGCCGATCGATTTCGGCACCTCGACCAAGGCCTGTTGCATGAGTTCGATGCCGCGTTCGAAGTTGCCAGCCGCTGCTTCCGCACTGGCAAGCTCCCGTACCACATCACGGCGCGCACCCGTGACGCGGGTGTGCGCCGTTTGCTCATAGGCAGTGCGCAAATCAGCGAGCGCCTGTTCAGGTCGACCAATCTGTTCAGCTGCAGCCGCGCGTTTCCAATAGAAGGTCACGAGGCCTTGCCCATCCTCTGGCTCATCTGTGTCAGCCATCGCCGTGAGACGCGCCAACGTGGTTTCGTTGCCCTTTACGGTGCGGATTTCCGTGAGAATGTCATTCGTATTGCGCGGCGGTTGCAGGATTGGCTGAGCGGATGTGGAAAGCGGCAGCCGTACCGCTTCGTCATTATGCGTCAGTGCGCCGGATGAGCAGCCGGCAAGCAGAAACACGAAAAGCCAGCATGCAGGTCGCAAGTTCGATTTCGTTTTCACTTGCCTCTCCCTATGTCATCACGACTGCCAGCCCGGGAATTGCACTTGCGTCAGATGGATGCCGTCCGGCTGTAAGGATAGAACATCGCACATGAGGCCGCGCGTGCTTGCGTCTTCCTGGGCTTGTTCCGGCTTTAACGCGTTGACGATCGAGCGATCACTAAGCTTCGGTTGCCACATGCCATGTCCTCCCGCATTTGATCACTAAAAGCACGCCAAAACAAAAAAGCATAACGTCGAAGTTGACGTTGGCGTCCGAGCATCCGTGCGTTGCCCGCCCGATGCCAAAAGGCTCCATCGAAACAGTCAACGAGCGGCATCGCCCGTGAGGACGTATGCCGCCCAAAAGTACGGGTGTCGATACAGTTCCCCGTCCTTGCCACTGGCCATATCCCGCTCGGTGCGCTCAAGGGCGACAGCCTTTGACAGCGAGGAATCGTCGGCAAAGGTACGAAATACGCCGGTTGTCACTTCGATGGCCGAATGCGATTCGACCGCCCACTGGGTGACGAGTATCGAACGCGCGCCCGCCGCAAAAAATGCGCGCGACAATTCCGAGATCGCGTCTCCCGCGTTACCGCTGACGAGTCCGGTGTTGCAGGCGGATAGCACCACCCAGTCCGCGTTCAGGCGCAACGTCACGATATCGTCCGCAGTGAGAATCGAATCTGCCAGGCCGCTTCCTTCGTACGCCAACGCGAGCCCCGCCTTACGCCAGCCCGGCACTTCTCCCCCCACTATGCCGTGCGTCGCGAACAGGAGAACACGTTCGTTCGACAAATCCCTCGTCATCACTTCGCTGCGTGAGGCGCTCTTCCCCCATAGCACGCTCTGATCGGAGGCATTGAGCGTCTTCGCAATCGAGTTCGCCTCGTCGAGCGTCTCGGGTAGCGGCGCAACGCGATGGTAGTCGAACGAAGCAGCGCGATTGTCGACTGGAAAGGCTCGTGCTGGAGGTCTGTCTACTGGAATGTCGGCGGTGGTGGCCGGCTCGCGTCCGTCGAAGCTCGGATCGGCAAACGCGATGAGCGGCTCGTCGGCGTGCGTTGACGGATGACTTCGGGCTAGCACGAGGGCAGACGCACTCGGTATGCGAACCGGCGTTGCCGTGCTGATCCACCAGTTGGCATCCGCGAGGCTCGACGCTGGACGGGTCAATAGTACGTCGAAGGGGAGGCTCGCGAGGATGCCACTTGTGCCGATGTAAACTGTCGTCGCGCCCTTGATGTCGTCCTGCACCGGGGCAATCAGCGCCTGATAAAGGCCTGCTGCCGCAGCCAGGTCAAAGCCGGCGAGATCGCCAGGGCGCCGCGGTGGTGTCCCCGCATCAAAACTCGCGCGCAACGCCACCACCTTTTTCCTGATTGCGGCACGCGTCGTCGCCAGACGAAGAGCGCGAAACGCACCGCCCGGATGCACCACGAACGCGTAGCTTGCATCACGCCCTGCATAGAAGTCCAGGTAAACCTCGCCTTTTTGAAGCACCTTGCCAAGGGCGACGGGTGTCGGCATCACCGGAGACACTAGTTGCCGGTAGACGGGAAACTGCGCCACGATCTTCTGGCGCAGACTCGCGAGCTTGCCATCGATGGCCTCAATTGCTTTCTCTTCGTGCGTGACAACCGAACTGGCGAGGAATTCCGTCGACGGAAACGGGGATGGCGCGTGCGCCTGCTCCATCCTTCTAGTTGCGCGCGCGAGTTCAATGTGTGCCGTATTCTGCTCGTAGCGCAGTGCCTGTTCCTGCTCGACGAGCGCGCGCAGTCCTGGTGTCGATGCCGCTAGGCGCGCCGCGCCGTCGATCATCGCACCTTGCGTGGCGTTCATATGAAATAGCTCGGCAATTCGGAAAGCGAGCATTTGCCCCTGCACGCCTTCGTTCATTACACGACCCATAGACATGGCGAGCGCCCCGTCTTCGACGTAAGCGCCGCGCGTGCTCGAGTCGTTCCATTCGTCTTCGGTACCGACGATCGGCGTGACATAGTCTGCGATGTCCGCCTCGCCGACCTGGGCGGACGGATCCTGGAGGCGGTAGAGCATCTGCATCGCGGCCGGGTACTTGTAGAACGGACTTTCGGGTCCCTGCGAGCGCAGCATCGCGGTCATCAGCGCCGCTATCCGGCTTTCGGCTTCCTGCCAGTGTCCGTGAGCTGCCAGGATCAGTGACTCGCGTTCGTTGGCACTCGGAGTGCGGGCTACGACCGGATTGACGCTCGCCGCAGACTCCCAGGCGTCCGCATCCGCCTGATAGTCGCTGATACGCCCGATTGCCAGGGCGACCATCAGGCGCTGGCGTAGCGCGTCCGCAAAATTGCCCGAATGCGGAGCAGTATCCGCCTGCCGGAGGCCCGCAATGGCTGCGTCGATCGCCGCGAGCGCACCGTCGTAGTCGTCGTTGGAAGCCAACGCAATGGAGAGTCCTAGATCGACGTTCGCACGCTGCGTGGGGCTTGGCTTAAGGTCGGGCCGGTTGTCGATGTCCCAGCGCACCTCGTTCGCATAGTTCAGCGCCTCCGTGCGGCGATTGTTCTGGACCATTAGCCGCATCAACGATGCGAAGCTGCCCAGAATCTCATTGGCCGCGGCACGGTGCCGCTTTTCGCTGAGGGCTGGGTCGTTCAGGTCGTGCCATGCGAGTTCCACGCCCTCCCTGCGCAATTGGAGCGCAAGGGCATGCCGGTTCAAGTCGAGGCGATCGATCTCCGCCTCGGCGCCAAAGTATGCGTAGGACGGGTCGTTGGGCAGCGTCTCCAGTTGTTCCGGCGTGGTTTCGCGCGCGAGCGTCTTCGCCTGCTCGATCAGGTGTTGGCTTCGCGAATAGTTGTCAGAAAGCGCGTAGGCAATGGCCAGGCTGGACGCCGCCAGCGATCGCCGACCTGCGGAGATCTGCGTGTCATTAACGATTTCCTCGCGCACGCGCATCGAATCGACGACCATACCAGCACGGAAATAACCAGACGCGAGCGAATCGAGCAACGCGTACCGCGCTTCGCCGTCCGTCGTATCACTCAGTTGACGACGCACCGCCTGCTCGCGTTCCTGCACAGCAGGCTGCCCGGCAGACCCAATGAGCTTCGAAGAAGCGGAAGACTGGATGTAATGCGACGTCGAGGATGTCCCGCATGAGCTACCGACGAGGCCCACCAAAATCAGGATAACCAAAGAGGCCAGACCGCGGCCACGCACCGGCATGATGCCTGACTCCACGCATTCGATTAGCTTTCGCGACAAGATGCGATCGTCGCTTCGATTCCACCAATTGAAGCAGGGTGTTGGGCTGGGTTCAAGGAGCGATGTGCGACTCGTATGCGGTAGCGCACGAAGCTCCGCTTTTGCGCAGTTTGCCTTGGGGTGGACGCCATACTGTGCGCGACTTGCCTATTTTCGCGCCAAAAAGTCGCAAATCCTTCACCCCGGCCGCTCACAAAAAGTGATCGCCTGTGGATTGGCCTCGAGCAACACGCACTGCTCAAGCAAGGCGCGGCGATAGAACGTCATCCGGCGCGTGAGCTTGGGCGTTTGCGATTTTGGGTCTTCCCATGTCTGAATCTGTTGACGATACTTAAGCTTGTCGCGCAGGCATCGAACTGGTGCAAGCACCCACGTGTTTCAGATCGTTTCTCGTTTTGTAGAACGGCGTCGTAAGGGATTGCTTTCCCGACGCCATGTGGGCGTACGCGCGAAGAAAAGCGTCACACATCGTCTCGCAGGTCGGGGCGCAGTTCCGCCTCGATCTCGCGAATGGACGGCAGTTTTGTTTCCAGCGAGGGCGGCACCTCACGCAGCAACTGGTACTCGGCGACGCCCATCGGCTTTGCGACACCGCGCAGCGCATACTCGGCGACCAGCCGGTTCTTTTCCTTGCATAACAGCAGGCCAATGGTCGGCTGATCTTCCGGCGCCTTCACCTGTGCATCGATAGCGGACAGGTAGAAGTTGAGCTGGCCGGCGTATTCCGGCCGGAACGGTGTGGTCTTGAGTTCAACGACGACGTAGCAGCGCAACTTGGGGGGCGAACAGGGTAAGCACAATTTCCTATCATAAGCACCCAAGTTATTGTTCTTGGACAAAACCGCTGAAAATTGGCATATACGTCGAACTGCCAGCTGGAATCAGAACTCATCCCCGATTTGCGGAAATGATTCAGCAGGTCAGGCCAAGGAGGCTACGACTTGGGTTGCCACAAATACCCCGCTTTTTGCAGCCGGGCAAGCCAGGCTCCCCGCTTGCCGTGACTCGACATCAATTGCGCCAGGCGACGCCGGAATACGGCATCCCGCCTGACGTTCGCATATGCTTCGGCGAGATCCTGCAGCTTCTGGAATGCTTGATCGTAGGCGCTGCCCGTTGTGCGTCGCAGTTGTGCATCGATGCTTGACCACGCCGTGTCCTCCTGTTCGAGAAGTGATGTGAGGTATCGCGTGCGTTCCTCTCGACGGCGGGCTTCGGCTGCCTGGCGTGCCTCCTGCTCCCTTCTTTCACGGATGGCACGATGTGCGGCGACCCTTGATTCGATTTCGGATATTCGACGGCGCCTGGGTAAATTCAAGTGCTTTGTATTCCTGCCTTTCTCCCATTTGAGAAATGCGTTTCGAAGCGTTCTCTCCGCTTCATGGCTGCGCCCTTGTAGCAGCATGCGCAGCTTCGCACGCATTTCATCAACCGACAACTCACGTAACCAGGGATCAAAGTTGTCCTCGCTTCCGTTGGATTCCGAGGCCAATATTGACGGACTGGACTCAGCGGCGGCGGCGAGCCAATCCGCATCCAGCATCAGAAACTCCGCCAGAGCCACCTGCGCGGGCGTCAACGCCTGTAATCCCGCAGGCACCGGCGGTTCGAATTCGTCATCGCACAGTTCACCATTCCCGAGTCGGGCAAGCCACCCGAGATAAAGCGGGCGAGCATCGCCGCCCAGCAGCTCGTTGCGCACAGGCAGCAAGCGCGTCATCCACCCCGCACCATCCAGCGCTCTTCCGAGAAGCGGGAGTATTCGCCCGAGTCATCATTGAACGACCAGTCGAGGATGCACCAGTCATCGACATCCATGGCCTCGAAGGCTTTCCCGAAACGGGGGCGGCCTCTTTCGTCCAGCTTTGACGTAATCGCGGATGGTCTCCGCGTCAAACGTCCCATGCGGGAGACGAAGAAGCAGGCGGCAGTTCCCCCAGTTGGAAGAGTAGACATGGGCGTCGAAATATTGCTGTACCCACTCGAGCGGGTCGCCCTTGAGATCTCCCCAGTGATATTCGTTGACGAAGCTTGAGGCGGTGATCGTGGCCCGCGTGGAGAAACTGCGCAACTCTGTCTGCTGGGTCGCCGTCAGCAGCTGGTCGACGCATGCAAACTCGTAGTATTGGTATTCGCTCATGCCAGATTCCCGTAGCGAAGCACATGGAAGACGAGAAGGTGAATGTGCTGGCGCGCAACCGGACGGAACCCGGAAATTCCGGGCCGACGTGAAAGCCAGAATGCTTCATGGCAAGCGCCGAAAGGCGTGCGCGTTGCCATTGTGACGTCCTTTCGGCACGAGATGCGGCGCTTTCAGCCAGTCGCGCCCGCGACGCCCAGCCGCATCCGGTAGTCCACCAGTAGCTGCTGCTGCGCTTCGATCTGCGCGGCCAGCTTCGTCAGGTCCACGTTGAGCGAGTCGCGAGCCTCGCGTACCTGGAGCAGCTCGGCAACCCGCGCATCGGCTGCCACCTGCGCTGCATCGCGCTCGGCCTCGGCGCGCGCCCAATCGGCGAGCGCACGATTGAGGGCGGACTGCAACGCCTCGCCATGTGCCTGCTGATCGCGTGCGAGCCTGGTCGTGGCCGCCGCTTCGGCGACGAGCCGCGCGTTGTCCCGGTTCAGCTGGGTGATCTCGTTCTGCCGGACGATGGCCGTCTGGTTCGCCTGGCGTAGCTCAGCCTGCACCTGCTGGACCTGCTGTTCATGTCGGTGCGCTTCCTGCTCGCGCTGCTCGCGCGCGGCCGTACGGAAATGCTCAAGGGAATCGCGCGCATGCGTGAGCTTTGCCTCGAGCGACAGGCGGAAGCCCTCCTGCTCGGCAAGGCGCTCGGTCTGGTCGCGTACCTGCTGGGAGAGCCGCTCGACGTCCAGGTCGCGCTGATGCAGCGCCAGGCGAGTCCCGGCGTGCGCGTCCTGCTCCCCGGAAAGGGTGGCGGTCGCGCCAGATAGTTGCTCCCGCACCGTGGCCAGGTCGGCGACGAGCTTCTCGATTTCGGACTGCGCCTGCTGGCGTTGCGCGGCCGCAGCGGCGGCCTGCTGGTCGATGAGGGCTTGTGCTTCCTCGTGCAGGCGGGCGGCAAGGCGGCTGACGAGATCCTGGATCGCGTCAGAGAGCGACCCGGCGCGCGCGAGTGACGCGCCCTCATCTTCCTCCAATTCCTTCAGGTACCGGTGGATCGTGGTTTTCGAGCCCGTGTTGCCGAGCGCGATACGTATCGTGTCGATCGATGTGTGCTGCCCCTGCGCGAGCAACGCGTCGCGGGCGCGCTTTACGTCCATGCGCGTAAGACCGGTGCGGGCCATCCGCTTCCTCACTCGAATATCGTACCGTATTACGTACCATGTATATATGTATTGTTGGCACTGGTCAAGTGATGTCCTAGGTGGCGTTTATAGATATGCGATAAAGGAGGATTATCGAATGCGAGAGCCCGAAAAGTGACCTCCGGCGGACGGAAACGGTACGGAATACGGATTCGCTGCCCGATTTCAGGCCAGCTGCAGCTGGAGACCCTCTCCGGGCGTGCGCATCTGGTAGCCCATCGCCCGGTAACCGCGCTGGCGCTTCTCCCACATGCGCTGCAGTGCCGGATGGCCGCCGTCAACGTAATCGATCACCCGTACGCCGGTTTTGCCCGCATGTTCGCGATGCAGGCGGCCGGCGTACTGCTGCAGGGTGCCCTTCCAGGCGACCGGCATGCCCAGCACCAGGGTGTCCAGCGCCGGATGATCGAAACCTTCGCCCACCAGCCTGCCGGTCGCCAGCACTACGCGGGGCGTGTCACCGGCCAGCGCGTCAAGGGCAGCCAGCTGCGCAGCTCGCGCTTTCCTGCCGAGGCGGCCGTGCAGAACGAACAGCGGCTTCACCGTGTCCGCCAGGACCTGCTGAAGGCTTTCGAGATGGTCTGTGCGCTCGGTGAGCACCAGCACATTGCGTCCCTGCGCGTATTGCTCACGGATGGCCGTGGCGATCATGTGTGTGCGCGACGCATCCTGCGCGAGACACGCGAAGACCTCCTGGATCGGCGCGTCGGCCGTAACATCCACTGCGGCGGTGAGCCTTTGCGGGAACACCTCGAGCATCTGTGGCGCGCTGGTCGGGGATTTCGCTGCATGCCGGATCGGCCCGCAC
>NZ_JAYMRZ010000020.1:0-165806 GCF_038900715.1 Paraburkholderia phymatum
CAGCGTCATGGTCGTGAGGGGCGACCCGCCGCCCGCCCGTGGACAACCCGCGACTCAACGCTTAACGGAGGCCAGATCACATCAAATTGCTGACTGCAAATCTGTCCGTCGAACCGGGTCAACCTCAAACATTGGCGATTCCATCGAGCGCGCCGTGCTCAACGACTGGCGCCTCTCGTCGTGTGTCGCGCAAGTGGCTCACTCTAGCGAGCATGGCGCGTTCCCGGTACGCTGAGTCCCAGCAGAATCTCAGGCGCTGGCCTTTGACTTCCTGAATGGCTTCGGTGGCTCACTCAAGCAATGGCTTGATGTGCAACGTACGGTCAATGTGTACTCGATCGCAAGAATGCTCAAGCCGACGGGTGCGGCCAAAGCGCCCCCGGCTTTTGTACGCTATCTGTGATCGTAACGGCGAGCTACGCTGCGGCGCCTCTACTACGGGCGAGAGATGTCACTGCTCCGGTGAGCGAATCGGCGAGCTCGATAACGTTCCTCGCGAAGAGTGTGGGCGTCCAGCGACGGACCGTTGAAACGGCGTTCTGTGAGAATCGCTCCCGCAACGCATCGTCCGTAGACAGTTTTACAAGCCGGTCAGCCAGCGTTGCAGCGTCGCCCGGCTCGACGATGAAGCCGTTGATACCGTCAAGCACCAGCTCGTTTGCGACGCCGCAGGTCCTGGTTACGATGGCAGGCTTGGCTGCGGCGAACGCCTCGCTGATGCAAAGCCCCCATTGGTCGTACGCGCTCGGCAGCACGGCGAATTCGGCAAGTGAATACAGGGCCGGCATTTCGCAATAGGGGACGCTACCAAGGATCTGTATATGTCTGTGCATCCCGAGTCGATCGATTGCGTTGCGGACTTCCGGGCCGCACGGCCCCTGTCCTACCAGCAGCAGGGACAGTCCCGCCGCATGCAGTTGTGACCGACAGAATGCCTCGATCAGCAGATCGACGTTCTTGCGCTTGATGAACCGGCTGACGCAGATGACGTAACGCGCGGGAAGGCCGAAGTTGCAACGAATCGTCGACGCGCTCGCGAGGGCTACGCGTGAAGCCGCCGAAAAATACTCGACGTCGATCACATCGAAGCCGGTTCTGGACCGGCTCATCGGAATACCCAGCGACCGGGCGTAAGCGCGGTGTTTTTCGCCCGCGACCAGCGCGCCATCAAAGCCCGAGACCAGCACCTGTTTCAGGCGCTCCTTGAGCGCATATCGCCTGCCGTCATCGGCTTTTGAGTCCGACATGTAGATCAGCGTGAAGCGTTTTCCCAGGGCTTTCAGTAACCACAAGAAAAGAGAGTAGTACGTGTTATAGCCAAGCGTCACGACGACGTCGGGACTGTATCGACGTAGCGCCGTGAGCAATCCGTTACCGACACGCAACCAATGATGATCTGTCTCGCTGGCATCTTCGATCAGCGTGACAGCATCCGGTGGGGAGCCCTGAAAGAATGCGATGCGACCCTCCTGCGGAAAGCAATAAGCGCCAGACCTTCCAAATACCTCGACTAGGGAGATTTTGTCTCCGCGAGCGATCGCGAGCTTTGCAAGCGCTTCGTACCGCGGGACGTGATAGTCGCCCAGATTGCCGATGACGAAAAGGAAGCGCATTTGGACAGGGCAAGCACGGTTGAACAACAGGGAAGGTCGAACGTGACAACATCCACCAAGCAGCAGGAATCCTGCCTGGGATCCATGCCGCCTGCACGGTGGCGAATGCGCGCGCCAATGCGCGACTGGTCGCGCATTCTGAACGGGACGCTGGCGGAATCGCGGATGGGAAACGGGCGAGCAACAGACCAACGGCGTCCAGGCTCCGACCCGCGACGGACTTTCCGGGATTCGATTACTCGTGACTTGTAAAAAATAATCGGTCCCCGGCCGTAGGCAGCACTAAATCTGTCACCCCTTGGATGTGAAGATCGAGATCGCACCGCGCTAACGGCGCCCTGAGCGGTGAAACTGATTTACACCGCTTCCACCCTTGAAGCCGGTGGAGGGCATGATTGCCAGGATCTTCATCGGACCGGTCGAATTCACCCGCGGTATCGCGCCGACGATGGTGTACACCGCACCATGGGATGGGAGGGGAGACCTTAAAAGCGTGCCTCGTATTTCCGCGCGAACTCCACCCAGGCATTGTCCGGAGAGAGCCGTACCGGCCTCGCCTCCGGGCAGACGATGTTATCCGCAGGTGGGACCGGCAATTTCCACAACTTCGGTCGGACAGACTCCGTCGGCGCCCAGAATTCGTCGCGTCTCGGGACAACACTTTCACACGGTTCGCTTTGCTCGCCTTCTCGAATTCGTCGGCGAGATCCTGTCAGTAAACGGTGAAATCGGTAGCAGAGCAAAAGAACCGCGTCGATCAGGAAGAGTGCACCCAACGACGAGACACCTGAAACGCTATACGGAAATCTGGTCGCCAGCCTGAACGCACTTCAGGACTTGTGTGAACTGGTCAAGCAGGAAGTAGAGGACGCTAAAAGGTGACTGTGGAATCGGTAGGCAAGATGTCTGCACTCAGGTGTCATAGGGAGGCGGACGGATCTAAAAACCAACCGTGTCCAAGGCCTGGCGAACGCTGATCATTGAATCAAGCGCACCCAGGCGCAGCTCCCAGATTTCGCTGTGCAGGCGGAAGCAACTCTCCAACTCGCCCAGACAATTTTCGGCGACTGCGCGATTTGCGTCGGTCGCGGCCAGCCGGGCGACAAGTATGCGCTGCCGCAGTAGGCGCCTGTACACCGAGAGCACCCGAATCCGGGCTGCCGCTTCGAGATCCCTCTCCAAAGCCAAACATTGCGTGTCCATGCTCATTCATCTCGGGGAAAGGCATGATGGGAATCCACAGGCCCAACCTGCCATGCGCCAGCACAAGCATCCCCCGGAACGGAAGCACGCTGCGTCTGACGGCGTTTAATCGCGCGGGCCACCGTACGAGTCAAGCTGCGTTTTGCGTCCGTCGTATCGCGCCGGGACGAGCAGGTTTGTACCCATCACGCCGCACTCAGCTTTACCACACGAGAACAAATATAGCCCCGACCGAGCATGATGCATACTCCGCGAGACGCGTATGCCGTGGCGTGAAGTAAGCGTGTAGGCGAATGCGGTGCGACGAGATGTACAGCGGGTCTGCAGATTTCCGTCGGGTCGAGCCGGACATTCATATGTCGGCGCATCGGCATCGGCGAAAAGACAGAAGTTGGCCGAAGGAGCCGCTCAGGGTACGCGCGACCTACTCCCTGCTGATTTGGGAACGGCCTGCGGTGAAGTACGCCATGCTGAAAAGGAAACAGTTCTGTGAACCTCCTCCGCGGTGAACGGGTGTCGAATTATCTGTTCGGTCCGGTGAGCCGGCCCGCTAAGACTGCTGGGATGGGATCTTCACAAACTGCTGTAGTCCATCCTTCAGGCATCCGGAATGCTCTAACTCTTAGACCATGGCAGCAAGGTTCTGACTCACCTCCGTCAGGACCATCTTGAAAGGCTGGGCGCTTATCAGGACGCCCGGCCTTTTTGTAGCGTTTCACCTTAAAAGAAGGGTGGGTTGGTTCGTTTTCATACCCGCTGCGTTGATCTCGCTTGGTATGGAACGAACGTTAGGGAGACGTCGCGAATGATTCGCCCGTTTTTAAGGGGACGAACCCTAACGAGTTCACAAAAAGCTGGATCGCCGAAACCCTCGAACTCGCTCCTGCGTCGACGTTGTCCGGTTCGGTCGTATCTCGGGTGCCTTCTGATCACAGTCGCCGGCGGCTAAGAGACGGTTTCATAAAGACTGTTGAGCTCGCTGAAAAGTGTTCCAGCAGATCAAGCAACAGCCGCGCTTGAGGAACGCTTCGTGAATGTCAGCGCGACGTTCGAAACGAATACGTAGACGACGGAAATGATGCAGCCAGGCATGTGTACGTTCGACGACCCAACGGACTTTTCCAAGGCCGCTACCGTGCGGATGGCCGCGCCGCGCAATGCTGGTGGGGATATTGCGCTCGTGCAGAATGCGTCGGTACTTGTCGTGGTCGTAACCTCGATCAGCATAGACGCGTCCAGGGCGGCTCAGAGGCCGCCCACGTAACGACGTCACGCAGCTCGCGTTCCGCTGATTGAGGCCATCGATTTGCGCCAGTCAGGATCGCCGCGATTGGCGTTCCGTGGGCGTCGGTGGCGAGGTGGTGCTTGGATCCGGGTCGCGCTCGATCGGTGGGGTTCGGGCCAGTTTTTCGCCCGCCCCAACTGCGCGGATCGACGACGAGTCGACGACCACGCGTGAAAAGTCGATCCTGTCCACGGCTCGCAACCTGGCCAGGAGCACTGCGTGCAATCGATCCCACACGCCGGCTTGCTGCCAATCGCGCAGCCTGCGCCAGCAACTGACACCGGAGCCGCATCCCATCTCAGCCGGTAAATCGCGCCAGCGGATACCGGTCTTCAGCACGAACAGGATGCCTGTCAGCGCAGCCCGATCCACTACCGGCTTGCGGCCCGGATACTTGAAGCGGCGTGGCTTTGCTGGCGGTAGTAGTGGCTCAATCAGTGCCCACAGTTCGTCGTCGATGATTGGTTTGCCCATCTCCTCGATCCCGTTGTTACGACGATCGAGGTTAATCTATGGTCACCCCCTTTTTTGCAACACGGATCTCGATTGGTGATGGTTAGCGCAAATCTATCCGGCGTCGCTATGAGGATGACTCCCCGCGCCACGATGAGAATCGCGCCTGGCAGTGCTGATAACAGGGGCAGCTTCAAGAGCTCGTTAACCTTTCAGCGTGTCCGCCAGGCCGGTGTACCGTTCACGTCATCGATAATCAGCGGTCGCAAAACCAGGTGGGTTAAGTTTGTTTATACGGAGCGTGGTAGCGCCCGTCAGGCGACGGTAACAGCCGTCCTCCGCTCAAATACGGTGTTGCGGCTCGAGATAGCCCACGCAATTCGCGCAAGCTTGTTGGCGAGTGCGCAGGCGACGACATTCGAATGTCGTCGCGCCAACATTGCGCGGACCCAATCAGCCATGCAACCGGTCTGCTTATCCAGGTGAAGCATGAACGCCCGCGCGCACTGGACTAGCAGGTGGCGAATGTTCTTGTCGCCTCTCTTGGAGATTCCGAGCAGGTTCGATTTGCCACTCGTACTATATTGCCTTGGTACGAGCCCCACTGCAGCGGCGAAATCACGACTGCATCGATACTGCTTGCCATCGCCGAGTTCTGAGGCGAGCAGACTTGCGGTGATGGATCCGACGCCGGGAATCGTTAGGAGGCGCTGTCCAAGGGCGTCCTCGGCAAGCTGCCGTTCAAGTTCCTTCTCGATATCGCTGATCTGCGTGGTAAGGTACTTGAAATGGTCGTGCAATCGCTCAAGGATCGCGATAAGTCGTGGCGGTAACTGGTGTTCGGCCAGTACGACAGGAAGGCGCTTCACGACGCCATGGCCTACGGGCAAGCTGATGCCAAATTCGAGCAGGAATCCATGCATCTGATTTGTCGTGCGTACCCGATCCCGAACCAGGGCCTGGCGGACCCGGTGCAGCGCCGACAGGATCTGCTGCGACTCGTTCTTCGGCGTGACGAACCGCATCGAAGGCCGTGATGCAGCCTCGCAGATCGCCTCAGCGTCGACGAAGTCGTTCTTGTTGCTCTTCACGAATGGACGCACGAATTGTGGCGAGATCAGCTTGACGCAGTGTCCGTACTCGCCGAGCTTACGTGCCAGCCAATGCGCACCGGCACAGGCTTCCATCACGACCGTGCAGGCGTGGAACGTTGCGAAGAACTCGACGAGCTGCTTGCGTGAAACCTTCCTGCGAAACACTGCCTTGCCGGCCTTGTCCTGGCCATGCAGATGGAAAGAATGCTTGCCCAGATCAATTCCTACCAAGGTGACGTTCTGCATGACAGTGGCCTCCAAAGGAAATTCCCGGCAGCTTACCGGCTGCGAGGTGGGGGTGACCATCCCATTACAGGTTGCGTTACGGGTTAACAGCCCCCAGGAACTCTTTTTGAAACCGTTTCTTAGTGTGTTTTCATATGCGCCGCGAACGTGAAGACGAACCCGCTCATTTGTTGTCCGTCGGCGACGTCTGGGACAAACGATACTGACCATGCCGCGATCAAGGCGATGCTCGAGCAGATTGACACGCCGGCGACCGCCTGAGTCTCGGTGAGCGAGGACATGGCGGAAAATGTCAGTGGGGGAACACACATAGTCGAGAGCGATATTTGGGCGCCCTCGCTAAGCTGAGGTATCCAAACACGCCAGGCGCTTGCAACCAATGGCCGCTCTCTCGTTCTGTCTGTCGGCTGTGATGGCTGGCGCGGGATTCGGTACGTCAAACCTCTTCGGCACGCTGTTTGACTGGTCGGGCGTGCTCCTCCTGTTCCTGACGTTCTTTTTCGAAGCGGTCGATGGAGCTTGACCGCCCTCTGGGGACGTGTGGCTCACGGGCAAACATACCGCCACAGTAAAACCTACCGTGATGACAATGTTCGAAATCTGAAATCGGCGCGAATGCCTCTGGGGGTCCCACCAGAGAACAACCACAACTCCCTACGCCGGCGGTTGACTCCGTCCGGTAGAGTCGAGATTCAATCGCAGAAAATTGAGTGACCGGTATGTGAAGGCGGATTCAACCGGCCACTCGGCCCAGATTAGAACCTGTTCCCCATGCGGAGGTTACGCGAGACACCCGGCCGGGCGCTACACGGCCGCTTCAGCATGGCTGCCCGGCAGTTCCCGGTCAGTACCGCTTTTTCGGCGGCAACGACCGTTTGATCTGCTTGCGCAGGCGAGCCACTGCAGCAGCCTTTTTGCGTTTGCGTTCTGCGGTAGGTTTTTCATAGGCTGTCCGGGCACGAAGCTCCGGAATCAAGCCGGTTCGCTCGATCGCGCGACGGAAACGGCGTAATGCAACCTCTACGGGCTCGTCGGGTTTCAGAATTACGGTAGTCAATTTTTTCCTTGATTGAGATCCGGCAGCAATGGCGAATGGTGATGTGGATGTGCACGCAGCGTCGTGGCACAGGTAAGGGTCACAGCCCTCGCGTCCTGGAAGTCACGGACACCGCCCTGTCCGGGCGGCGGATTAGGCACGCGAGGGGATTGGTCAGACGCGGCGGCCCGCAATACCGGTCCGATGCGAGTCGGGGCGTGCAGTCCAGCGAGCACTGTTATCGCTGGCCTCACCGGACTATCAATTAAAGGAAGATTCGCGACTAACCAACACGCGTCTTTTCTGTGTTGTGCGAAGCCAACTAGTCCTGCATTTTAACTGAGGGCCGCCATCTGCCCCGCCACTATCGGCGGGGCCAGAACGAAGGGGTGTTGTCAGCCATGCGTGCCGACGATGCGCAGTTCGGGGTCACACGTGATGTAGTCAATCCCCATGGATGGTTGCTGTTGCTGCTCGCGTGTAAGTCAATTCACAGGTCATCGACGGATTCGCCATCCACCTTTCCGTCAATGATATCCCTGCCCCGCTGATAAGCGACGCTTCTGGCCATTCCGAAGTCGGAGACAGCGTTCTCCAGATGGAGCCTGAAGACGCGGCTCTCGTGCGTCCCGGCCGCGGCCCCCGGACGAGCGATGCGAACCGCAACGTCGTAACCTTCGGCATATCGGGAATGCGCATCGAAGTGTGTGAACACGCGTGAAAAGACCAGGGGATGAAGTTCAAATCCCTTGTAGATGCCTGGCTGTAGCGTCGACATGACAATCTTCTCCGACAAAAGGGGATAGCTGGCCAGACACGCCGTCCTGGCAATGAAACGACCGACCGATCATCGGCGACAGGACTATTTCGGCCCAGGTGGCGGAGATTGGGCGTGTAAGCCCATGTTGCCAGAAAGACGAATGCACCGTAGAAGTTAATCAGCGTTTTCGCAGGACTTTCGATCGTCGGCAGCAGCCACGCGTGCGATGCAAGTAGCATTCGCCACAGGGAATCTGACAGCCTGTCCATCCGCCCGATGCCTGCGTGCGTCGTCAGCGTACCTCCACTCATCAATCTCGCAGCGATGGTCGGTGGCGCCGTGGCCCCTTATGCCTGATGCGCTTTTTTCATCGGGGCAGCGCCGCGACTCCACCGCTACTGCTCAACGTGGCTACGCCCGCGTTGACACAGGCGCCGCCTAGACGTCGAGAATCGACCGGGGCACCGCGGCTGGGTCGGGGTCTTTTGCCTCGCCGAAGCGCAGTTCTGCTTCGTCGATCATGACCACGGCATTATCGATGAGCTCGTCAAGGCTCTGCAGCAAGGCATCGCGCCATTCCGCTCCCTCAAACGAAATCGGCTGCCTGTCCAGCTGCTCAACCAGAGATCCCGCCGTCTGCAGGAACGGGAACGCCTGATGGTAGTTTTCGATCGCCATCATCGCGTTGCCGCGTGCGCTGACCAGCAGGCTCCTGTGGTGGTTTGCCAAGTCCGACTCGCCACCGATCCGATGGAGCGTTTCCGAAATGCGCTGCAGGTATGCAGGCACCTGTTCCTCGAGCGCGGCTGCGCGCTGGCGAAGCGCCGTGTAGTCGGTCAGTAGGTGGGCTTCGTCGAACGGGGCGGCGTTGTCCATGATGGGCAATTCGTTGTCGGATAACCAGGCATCTTACCCCACGGCGGTGACCCACCCGCCGCGCAGTTAACTTGTGCGAATGTCGCCAGCACCCTGGAAACGGCCGCTCTTCCGACGTATGCAGGTAAGACCGCTTCGGGTCAGGTAGTGACGGTGGTGATCGGCACCCCAGAGGGCGACCGACGCCGGGCAGCACTCAACAGATAGCGAGGTATAGCCCAGCGCGCGACCTGCTTCCAGGAGCGACCGCCGAATCGCACTCCCGCGCTACAGGTCAGTGGCAGACAGCGTAATGCGTCCACCCATGCCGTGGACTGCTTTCGCCTCCGCAGCCTCCAGCAGTCGGCGCTTGCCAAGCTCGAAGGCCAGCCTCAATTGCCTTGGGGGTGCGATTCGCAGCGCCGAGTTTTTCGCAAACTATTTCACAAGGTAGCGCAAAGGCGCGGTACCCCAAACCGAAGCCGTAGACCGAAAACAAGACTGTAGAGTCGCTGCAAAGGATGGGCGCAGTCAAATTCGTACCGGGTTGGTCCATTGCTCTTCGCATTCCTGTCCGATGGCAGTGTTCCTGGATTCTTGCACGGGGACCCTACAAAAGTCCACGCGGCGGCGGTGAGAGAAGAATGAAATGTTTTGCACCCTTGCACATCAAAAAATCAGAGGTAGTGGCGTTGACGCTCGGTACACCGGTTGCGCGAAGCGGATGACGGGCCATCAAGGGTCATTCGCCTCCGCTTTCGCGTGGACATTCCAATGTCGCGCGCGCTTCTTCTGGCAGGGGACGTTCGCGATCCGCGGCTAGCATCGGTTAGCCATCGAACCAGATTTCGTACAATCGCCATCGGCCGCGGCCCCGAGCGGCATTGCCTTCCAACTACGAGGCCAATCCGAAGCCCGGGATCACCGATGTCTGACGCTTGATAAAAAGGGCGACCCACTACAGGGCCGGGTGGTACACTGATTGCGTCGCTTCCAGTCGACTCTCATACCTGCCGTCCATCGGAGTTCGTGTTCACGGGCGGCACCCGATTCCCGTCTACTACTGGTTAGCTTTCTCCCCTTTCCGGAGGAAGCGATGTTCCGTCTCCGGACGCCGATTCCGCTAGCTGCGCCGCTGCGATAGTTGCCCCATCCCGACCTCTGCGGCGCGCTGTGCATCGCCATTTCGTTTGCGGCAATCGCCCTTTTGCTCACACTGGGCGGTTCCCGCTACTTCTCGTCTTGGCTCACACCTTTGGACTACATCATGAGCGAGCACGTCAGAACCTACAGAGGGTTGGAGATTTATCCCCTCGTCTATCCCCACATTCCTCGGGGTGCCGTTGGATCATACGACTACGGCGCCGGCTTCGACGCTGCTGTCAGGATATGCCGCCGAGGCACCAACGACACACTGACGGCCAGCCGCGTATTTCGGATTCCACATCGTGCGCCGTTTGGCGAGGCGGGCGAGGCGCGCAAGGCATCGAGCGACTATGCGGAGCGCCTGATTGATGGACAGGTCGACGGGCAGTCGGTGCGTGATCTATGAGCGGGCCGCAAGACCGTGCAATTGACGAGGAGACGCGAATGCAGCGATATAAGCCTGGCGCGGAGAACTATGAGGTTGCCGCGTCGTTTCGTCGGACGATGGGTGGCGTTGTTCCGACGTTGAAGGTGATCCGTCTTTCCGACAAGCGGGTCATCTATCCGTTTCGCGGCTGCGCAGACATGCCCCTATGCGAGGATGCGCAGCACGCGAAGAACTTCGCCGAGGTCTACGGCTGGCAGCTCGTGAACGGCGATATTGCGGTTCCGGAGTAAGTTGACGGCCCACCGTCGAGCCCTCCGCGCACGCTTATCGGGCTGCATCGACGTGCGGCCAAACGGGTAGGCAAGGTTCATGGATTCACTACTGCTAGCTGCTACCCGCGTGCATACGTACTCGCAGGATGCGATGATGACGAGCGCGAGCGGCTTCTTTTTTGCCCGCGAGAAGCGGCTAGTCTTCGTGACGAGCAGGCACGTCCTCATTGACGAGCCGAGCGGCCATTGCCCGGACCGCATTGAAATCGAGCTGCACATCGATCCGGCGAACCTCGGTGCTTCTACCTGGTTTTCAGTCCCGCTTTATGTCGACCGGCGAGCCGTCTGGCGACAAGGCTGCGATGCAGGCGGTGCGATCGATGTGGCTGCTGTGGAGCTGCAGGAATCGGCGTTGCCGGATACGATGGCTTATCGGACCTTTACCCCGGCGCACCTGCCCGGCCTGGATCAGGCCGTTGAGATTGGCAGCCCGCTTCTCGTGGTGGGGTATCCGCTTGGTTTTCATGATTCGCTTCACCATCTGCCGGTGGTCCGCCACGCTGTTGTCGCGTCTTCGCGTTCGGCTTGAGATTCCAGGGGAAAGGGCAATTTCTGACTGACGCGCGAACGCATCGGGGAACCAGCGGAGCCCCTGTTGTCATGGCAGACAGCGGACGGTTGAATATGCACGATGACGGACTGCACTGGACGCTGCTCGGCGTCCATTCGACGCGCTTCGATATCGGTGCGCGCGACACTGAGCATGACGAGGCGCTTGGCCTGAACTGCGCGTGGTATGCAGACATTCTGATGAAGCTCACTGAACGCTGACGGCCCACGGAGTGGCGAAATGCAGGGAATTCCTCACTATCTTGTTCTTCGCGCCGGATACGAATCGTACGTTCTGGACCGGGAGCGCGTGCTGATTTGCCGCCAGGCAAGTCGCATGATGAACTGGTTCGCACGCGCGCATGGCAAACCGATGTCGATCGTAGACGCGCACTGGGATAGCTTTTCCCGGGAGTACGGCTTCTCGTCCGACGAACGGAAGCGCTTGTGCGCTTACTCGTTGGTCGAAGGTAGCGAGACCGGACATCAACTTGCGTTGCTAGGCAACCTTTAACGTTCTGACGGGATCAGGGGATGAAGGTACGCGTTCATGCGCTGTGTATCGCGCAGCCGTGGCCCTGCGCCCTGGCGCGCACGGCCTCGACGGCCGCGTTCAACGACAGCAGCTTGATCTGGAATGCGATGAAGCAGCTCGCGGCTATGGTGCCCGTGACATACGCGATCTTCTGTCCACCCCTTCGGCCAACCGACTGGAGCTTGGCATCATGGAAAGCTTTGAAGGCCGACGACTTACTGCCGGACGCTGTGGCGTGAATGGCCGTTGCACCCTCGCGGGCGTCCGGTTGGTCATCCCTGACCACGCCAGGGGGCTTCCCTTGTGTACATGCTGTCGGCCACTACCCCGGCGCAGCGACTGGGCGTCCTGCCTGCTCACGCATCCAGTCGTATCGGCCTTCCCCGGCGGATTCTCGGTCACTGTTTGCGAAGACAAGGCAGGCACTGATGAAAGCGTGCAAAAGGCGATGGACTGGATCGCGAAAAACGCCGGAAACATGGGCGTGGCCGCGCCGGAAATATCGGAGGGATCAGTCCTCATTCACCTGAAGTAACTTCGCCTTGCGACTGGCAGCCGGTGAGTTCAGCCGGCAGATCGGGACGTACGCAATCTCACAGGCCGCTCCTCGCAAACACTTCTTGCCGCGTCCGTCCAGACGGACCGTTGAATGTTGATCAGGAGGATCCCAAAGAGCGGTTTGGGAATTCGGCGATCTCGTAATGTGGGCTGCGGATGGCTTGTCTTGAACCCGCCAGAGCACATCGTGAACAAGCAGCACCACGTCACGAGCGGCCGGCCCGCGTGTCAGGCGGGCGGTGGCGTGGTGCGCGGCAGCGACACCGTAAAGGTCGTGCCGTTGGCGCCGGGAGCCACCACAATTGTGCCGATAGGGTCCATCAGCCTGAAACCCTTGTACAGCCTGGGCCTGTTCAATATCTGTTCAAAACTCGATACTGGCGGGAACTGGTAAGTTAAACCCCGCGAAGCCGTGCTTTACCAACGCTCTCTATCCAGCGCGTGCTGCCATGTGTCATGCATCGGAATGGCGGCGCGCGTAAGGGCAAGGGCTTCCTAGTGCAGCGTGTAGAGAGTCTGCGGCCCCTCGACATATTGCGTCATGGCGATCTTCAGGATCTCATTGCGATGCCGGTCGAAGGAGGCCAGCACCCCGGCTTCGTCAGAACCGAGAGCGGAGTCGAAATTCTTTAGTACGCGGTCTTCCACAAAGAACGTAATCTCGCGTGCGTTGTCGTAACCCCAGAACCACACGCCGTGCCTGGTCCCATCATAGCTGCGGCTGGGGTTGGAAAAACTGAGTGCCATGTGTCGTCCTCCGTTCGACGCCTTTGATGGACCGGGTTGCACGCTCACGACCAGCGCGGAGCGCTCCCGTTAGTGCCTCTCGCCTTTCATGCTCTCGGCTTCCATCGCGGCATGCAATTCCTCGTACGCCTCGATTGGCTCCATGTCCTGATCGACGAACGCGGCTGCGTGCTCAGCGGCGGTCAACGCGTCGCCCGGGATGTCGCACTGGCTGTCGTCCTCGGTACCTGGCGGCAGCAGCATGTCCTCAAGCATCCCGCGCAGTTCGGGGGTATTCCATGGCTTGCCCAGCTTGGCCTTCCTGTTCAGGTAGTGACGAATTTCCGAGTCTTGCTCGGCCGTGAGCGGAAGCCCGCGAAAAGTGGGATCCGAGTTGTGATGGATCATGATGCGCCTCCCGAAGCGGTCTGCGCTTTCAATGTGGAGATATCGATTTCCTGCGGTGAATGTTACAAGTTGCGTGTGATCACTGTGCCGCATGTCCGCGGCCAACCGATTTACGTCTTCTTCCTGGCGACACCTTCTTTCCCAACCCGCGAATGAACCGTGCTGAACGGGGTTGCCGGCACTGACGGCTTCGTGGGCTGCTTGGGCTTTTTCGCTTCGCGAGTGCTGCGTAGTTGACTCTTGGCCATGGTATTGCTCCTAGTGCGTTGCGTGCCAAGGTGGCATTCCCAGCATACGCGCTTAGAAGCTCTAACAACATGACTTTCATGACTTATATGTAATGGCGTCAGCAGTTGATGCAGCAAACGGGCTATTTTTGCCCAACCCCCGAAAACTGAAAATGTCCCTCAAACCCCTACCGGATAACGCTTCCCGGGGCATATCGGGTGGTGGCATAGGCTTCCATAAGGCTGAATTTCAGGCTTCCTTGTCCTCCTCTTCGGCCGCCGCCTGCAGCATGCGGGACCAGTACCCGGGGTCGGCGTAATGCGAGGCGAGCGCGTCGATGTCGACGGGCGTGGTGGCGGCACCGAAATCCATCGCACCGAACAGGTTGACGTGCCGCCAGGCAACCGGCGACATACCTGCGATGAACACCATCGCGGCCTCGTCCCGCGCGACCCGCTTGTGCTCGTGGACGCGGGAGAGCAAGGCTGTGTTGTAGTGGATGATGGCGTTGGCGACCAGGCGGGCGCACTCGTTCCACAGTTGCTGCTCGGCCTCGGTATGCACGCGCAGCTTGCCCCCGTTGACGAAGGCGACCGCGCGGCGTAGCCGGTGGTAGGCTTCGCCACGGTTGAGGGCCTTCTGCACGGACCGGCGCAGGTCGACATCATTGATGAAGCGCAGAATGTGGCGCGTACGGCAGAGGTTGTCGAGTTTCCAGAGCGCCTTTTTCGTCTGGTTCTGGCGTTTGTAGCTGCTGAGCTTGCGCACAATCGTGGCCTGCGAGACCTGCTTCTGCCCGAGCGAGGCCATGATGTGCTGGATGGCGGGCCATTCGCGGATGATCAGCTCATCATTGGATTTGCGCGAGGGTTTGACGAGCCACAGGCCGTAGTGGCCCGGGGCATGAAGACTAACGAGACCGCCGAGTTTCTTGTGGAAGTCGCGATAACGCGGCGCGAACTGATAGCCGAAGGCATACAGGGTCCAGTAGTTCACCTGGTTGGTGCCGTGCGTGTCGGTGGAATGCAGCTGCGGGCGGATGTCGGAGGTGTTGTTATAGAGCAGGTCGAACACGTAATGGCTTTCGTGCTCGTGGGCGCCGAAGACGGTCAGGTTGAGCGGTACGTGGTTGGCGACGGCGGTGTTGGCGCTGATGCCTTTGTCGAGGCCGAAGTACCTGGGCGAATGGCGTGCCTGGAAGGTGTCGAACTGGGTCTCGAAGCGCTGGCCATCGCTGCTTGAATGGATCTGGTCGCCGATGTTGAAGAGATGAAAGGCGGGCAGCCCGGCGGTCGCGTTGCTGATCGCGTCGTTGGCTGCATGGACGGTTTCGAAGCGAAGATAGTTGTGTGCGCAGCTTGCGAGCGCGGCGTAACTGAGGCCTGAGATTTCGGCCATTTTGCGCAGGCCCATGTTGGTGCACATTGCGATGATACAGGCGAGGAGTTCGCGTGGATCGGCCTCATGCTTGACGTACCGGTCGAGCACATGCGTGAATGCCTTGAGAAAGCCGGTGCGACTGCCAACAAACCAGAGCAGCCGCGCGATGTCGATACTGGGAATCTGGCCATAGAAGGCATGATTGACGTTTTCGTCGGGGTCGGGATAAACCAGGTTCAGACGAGGCTTGCCGCCCTGGTGCCGGACCCTGATGTAGGGATCGCCGCCTTTGTCGATGTGATCGTTGACGTGTCCGAGAAGGCGTTCGATGTCATCGTGAAGCCCGGCAAGCGTCTGCTCGATGGGCGCGAGCAGGACAGGCAGGTTGAGCTCCTTGAGCATGGCGTCCTTGTGCTGCCAGCGCGCGTTGCTGATCAGGTCGTCTTCAAAGCGGCGAAACTCGTTGCTGTCGTGGCAGAAGACGTCGCCTGCCTCAAGCGCGTTGCGCACCAGCCGGTAGACGAGAAACTCGTACCGGTCAACGTCGAGCTGCTTTGTCTTGCCGGGTCCGAGGCCATAGAGATGGGGCTTGAGCGTCTTCGGGATGAATGCCGTCGGAAAGGACGATGGTTTGCACTGCCGAAGCGGCATGCCGTCGCGCACGCACGCCTGCAGAAAGGCGACTGCTTCGAGCAACGGCGTGTCTTCGACGCGACCGGCCACGGGCAGTTCGACGAACAGATGCCGCAGATTGCGTTTGATCGCGTGTGAGAGCGCCGTATAGCGTGACCACTCGAAGCTGGTCTTATCGAAGGTGACGTTGCGCAAGTATCGTGAAACGATCTCGAAACGCTCGGGCGCGAGCAGCGCGAACGCTCTCTTGCGCACGCTGGCAAAGGAGGCATGGTATGGAATCGACCCGTCGACGAACAGGCGCAGGACCTCACCCCGCGGCTTTCAGGTGCGTGCCCACTTCGGTGAGCGCGTTTTGCGCCGCCTCGCTGGCAGCCTGCCGCGCAGTCTGCTCGTAGTCGTTGACGAGACGGCTGAAGGCCTCGATCAGGCGGTCGTTGACCTGGCGAAAGCGGTGGCAGGTAAAGCACAGCTGGTACAGGCGCGCGACGCCGCGGTTC
The DNA here is from genome assembly GCF_038900715.1 of Paraburkholderia phymatum. Lineage (GTDB taxonomy): Bacteria > Pseudomonadota > Gammaproteobacteria > Burkholderiales > Burkholderiaceae > Paraburkholderia > Paraburkholderia phymatum_A. The sequence goes on from NZ_JAYMRZ010000020.1 coordinate 15,929, forward strand.
ATGCGGCGCAGCTTGTAGACGGTGTAGAAGGTGACGAGCGACGCGTAGTAGCGGATGCTGTCCGCAGAGATGCCGGTGGTGTCGAGAAACCGCCGGGCGAATGCGTAAAGCGGTGCGAAGAACGTTTTGCGTTCGGATTCCTGTTGCAGTTCCTTGCAGCTGAAGTCCTTTGGTTCGCGCTTGAGGAGCGTCACCTGATAGATCGAGTCGTCGGCTTCGAGCATCGCATCGAGCTGCTGTGCGATGGACCTGGTGAGTGCGCGTTCGAGCAGCGCCGAAACGCGCTGGCGCTCCGCAGCGACCACACGGCCGACCATGTCCTGCAGGAATGAGTAGGCGGGCGCGACGACACGTTCGTGCTTCAGATACTGCAGGCATTCGCGCAGAATGAAGGCGGGCTGCGTGGAAAGCCTCGCGAGGCGCTGTGCCCGCATTTCGACGTGGGCCTTTGTGGCGCCCTCGCACAGCCGGAAACCGAAGAGGTCGAGGATGCTTTGCTATAGTGCGCGGCGCGTGGGTGCCGAAGGCATCGTTACAGCGGGAGGCGCTTCGTCGGGGAAATGCCGCGCGAGGATGTAGCGCAGATCATCTGCGACGGCTGGCGGGTCGTAGTGGAAGAACTGGAATCTGGCCTTGAAGTACCCGAGTTGCAGGACGAGGTGGAGCGCGATCGAAAGTGTGCGCGCCCGGACGAGCTGCTGTTCGGCGTTGCAGAGCTCGAAGTACGTGTGCCGGTCTTCGTCGGTAAAGCGCGGTAACGCATACAGTTCGTCGAGTTCGGCACGTGTGAGGTTCGAGAGACGGTGCGAGGCGGTCATGAGGTTATATTCTCGAACGCGCGCAAGAGGGAATCAGGTGTTCGCTTTGCCTGAGCATGAGCTTGCTGGCTGGGGGTGGGCCTTGAGTTGCCTTGCAGAACGTAGCACAACCGCATTTCACCGAAACCGTGACCTCAGCGGTTTTCAACCTGCAGGAGAAGCGATGTCGAAAGACGAGAATCCGATCGATGCCAAAGCCCTGGCGGCTATCGGACCAGAACGCCTGGCGACACTGCTGGCCGGGGCGGTTATGACGAACCCCTGCATGCGGCGTCGGTTGCAATTCGAGCTTTCCGCACAAAAGGGCGAAAGCGTTGCCGTTGCCGTTCGCCAATGGATCAGCGACTTCGGCACGCAAACGTCGTTTCTCGACGCGGAACAGGTCCGCGAACTGGCCGAGGAGCTCGACGCCATACGGGTCACCATTGCCTCGAATGTTTCCCGGGCGGCGCCGGATCTTGCGCCGGATCTGATGTGGCAGTTCTTCTCGACGGCCGGAACAATATTTGAACGCACGACAGAAGAGGGGTGGGAAGTCAGCTGCGTTTTCGACGAGGCCTGCTCCGATCTGGTCCAGGTAAGCGTCGACGCAGACGTCGAGCCGGTGGAATTGGCCACGAAAGTTGTCGCGGCGATCATTTCCGACCAGTACGGAGAGTACGGCGCCCTGATTCGGGCAATTGCATCCGCTCAGCCGTGGGCACCTGCCTACGTCTCCGAGCTGAAGGTCTTGGTCAAGCGATTGCTGAAGGAGTTACCCGGTCCGAATAGCGAACGCAGCAGGAATTTGCAGCGTGCCTTGCAGGAACTCGATTCCCTGTCTGCAACATAGTTTGGTTGGCGATCTTCGCTACTGCGCATTCCCGGAGTGTCTTTCCTGGCAAGCGTTTGAGGAGGATTCTCAGTTTTCGGGGAATGGGCAAAGATAGCCAAGGTTGCGGATACTGGATAAGTGGTAAGCGGTGGGGTGTAGGCCGTTCTTGACACCGGTGAGTGTTTGCGGATTCTCAGACGTGGTCGTTCTTGATCTGATCGGCAACTACCCACGGAAGCAGTTCGTCGACGCGATTGGCGCGTTTCGACCGGCACGACCAGCCCGCGCTGGAAGTGATTGGGAACTGCATGCGTCCAATCCATAGACGCTGGGGGCCGTCATCGCGCGTGTCTTTTTCAGGCGCTGATTTAACATAAACCAAACTGGCGCACAACGCAATGTAGGGGCTACGTCCTAATGTCGTGTTCTGGCTATTTACAGATGTCGTGTTTTTGAGCGCTGGCAAGCTGGCAGACTGCTGCAACCGCTGCGGGGCCTGCCATGAAGCCGGACACGACGCTGGTGAGTTTGAGCATGCGCGAACTGGACAGACTGAAGGTTATACAGGCCGTCGTTGAGACGGGCCTCAAGCCCGGCCGTGCCGCCGAACGGCTGGGTCTGACAGTACGTCAGATCGAACGACTGGTGATCCGGTACCGGGAGCACGGGCCGTCTGGCGTGGCCTCGGGCCGGCGCGGTCAGCCAGGTAACCGCAAGCTCGACGAAGGCCTGGCGTTGCGCGCCCTGACGATCATCCGCGAGCGCTACGCCGATTTCGGGCCGACGCTGGCGCGCGAGAAGCTGGATGAATGCCATGGCATCCGGCTGTGCAAGGAAACGGTGCGCCAACTGATGACCAAGACCGGCCTATGGGTGCCGCGCAAACAGCGTCCACCGAAGGTCTACCAGCCGCGCGCACGGCGCGCATGTTTCGGCGAGCTGGTGCAGATCGACGGCAGCGACCACCGCTGGTTCGAGGACCGGGCGCCCGCGTGCACGCTGCTGGTGTATGTCGACGATGCGACCAGCCGGCTGATGACGCTGCATTTCACGGCGACGGAGTCGACGTTCAGCTACTTCGAGGCGACGCGTGCCTACCTCGAGCGTTACGGCAAGCCGGTGGCGTTCTACAGCGACAAGGCGAGCGTCTTTTACGTGAAGCGCCGCGCCGAGACCGCAGGCAAAGGTGTCACCCAGTTCGGCCGGGCGATGTATGAGCTCAATATCGACACGTTCTGCGCGAACTCAAGCCCCGCCAAGGGCCGCGTGGAGCGCGCCAATCTGACGCTGCAGGATCGCCTGGTGAAGGAACTGCGCCTGCGCGGCATCAGCACGCTGGACGAAGCGAACGCCTGGGCACCCGCGTTCATGGCGGCTTACAACGCCCGCTTCGCGAAGCCGCCCAGAAGCCGGTTCGATGCACACCGGCCGCTGCGTGCCGACGAGGATCTCGACGCGATCCTGACCTGGCGGGTACAGCGCAAGGTGTCGGATTCACTCACGCTGCTGAACGACCGCGTGATCTGGCTGCTGAAGGACACGCCGGCAACCCGCCGGCTGATCGGCCGCTACATCGAGGTATGGGAGTATCCGGACGGTCGCATCGAGCTGCGGGCCGGCGGTGCAGCACTGCCCTGTATCCCCTATGACAAGCTCTCGGAAATCGACCAGGGCGCCGTGATCGAGCACAAGCGGCTCGGCCATGCGCTGCGCGTCGCCCAGGCGCTGCAGGCGCAGCGCGATAACCGTCGCGTATCAGGCTCGCCATCCCGCACGAACCGCGGCGCTGCGGTACGCAAACCGGTACCGTTGCCTGGCACGAAGAAGCAGCGCGAGGTGACGCTCGAGGACTGGAATGCGGCAGTAATGGGGACGCACCGGAACCCGGGAGGCTCGGTGCTAAAAACCCCCTCCAGATAGATATGGAGGACTGCAAAACAACCAACAACTACAACCCAAACCCGATCTCAACCCCGACATCTGTATTTAGCCGGAGCCCCGACATTTCAAAATAGCTTTGACACGCAAGCATTCGGCGCGCCTCGGATCGATCATTAGCCGCCATGTTCAGGCTCGGGGCGGGACGTACACAATGCGGCAACCCCGTTCAGGGCCCGCCAGGTCCTGGCGATACGTCACTCACCATGGACGGGCGCAGGACGTCTCAGTCGCGCGATGATCCCGACGCCCGTGAGAGTGGACATACTCGCGGTCCCGCCACACCGGCAATCGTTTGCTCTTGTCGGCTTTTGCCATCGCCATTTCCATCTGGATGGATGCGCCCTGAACGCGGTTCGGTCGCGAGGCCCGCGCGTGGCCGCAATCAATCGAAATCGGCCTAAAGATCATTGACGGTCTGCCGTAATCGATAAAGGCGAGCCTGTCATGTCGGACCGGACAGGAGACCGGGATCCAGCGCCCGAGCGGGTGCAATAAAAAGACGAACCACCGAGGGGTTTCCATTGAGAGCATTGGGCAGGGCAAGGCCGCTATGGCTTGCCACAATCACCGTTTTTGCCATTTCCGGGTGCGCGAATCCCGGCGGTTTCCAGCACGCTGACAGTGCAAAACGCGATTCGACGGGGCAGGCCGACCTCAACATCTTCGAAAGTACTTTCGCGAATCCCGATCCTTGCGCTAACAGCAACCGGAATATCGGCGTCGCCATTGGTGTTGGCGTCGGTGCAATTCTCGGTGCGGTGATCGCAAACAAGAACAAGGTCGCTGCGGCTGCCATCGCGGGTGCGGCGGGCGGCCTCGCGGGCGGCCTGATTGGCCATGCTGTCGACAACCGCCGTTGCGCATTGTCAAAGATCGCCGCGAAGCACGACCTCGTCTATACGGCAGCCCCGCTCGAGGTACGTGCGCCGGACACGGGCAAGACAGAACAGGTCGGCAGTTCTTTCACGGTTGTCGACACTGCCCGACATACCCAGTTCGAGACAGGCTCGGCTGAGCTGACGCCGGAAGCAAAAATCTACTTCGGCGAGATTGCTGAACAGTATCGCACCGCTACGCGTGTGGCCGATGCGTCCACCGCTGCGGAGAAGGCCGCTGCTGCGCAAACCAAAATCCTGCTTATCGGCCACACCGACGACACGGGCAGTTCCGAACTCAACGCTGATCTGTCGGAGCGGCGCGCGCGTACCGTGGCACGTCTTTTTGCCGAACACGGCATCGCGCCGGAAAACGTCTTCTATCAGGGCGCTGGCGAGACCCTGCCGATTGCCGACAATCGGACCGAGGACGGGCGCGCGAAGAATCGCCGGGTGGAAATCGTCGATCTCATCGGCGCGAGATCCGACATCCTGCAAAGCTATGCGGGCAGCCGGGTGCCGAAGTATCAATACTATCGCGCCGCAACGCCCCAGTCCGACACCTTGCCAACGCCATCGCCCGCCAGAAAACCGGCCGGGAAGCTGACAAGGACGGCGCCCGACACGAGCCCGCAGCCGGGTTCGCAGCGAAAAAATCCCCACGCGGATAGCCGGATCGCCGCGGCTGTACCGACAGTCCCCGCGGCCACGACGACGTCGGCGGGAGCCTTCGTGCCGCCCGACGCTGCCGCACGCGCTGTGTTGTCCGACGGCATTGATTTCGGCTGGCATGAAGCGGTGCCTGCGACGATCGGCCTTCAGTTTGCGGCGGCGCCCGCGTCGTCGTCCTTCTCTTTTCTGTCTCCCGCAGTCGCCGATGAGGCGCCCGTTTCGAAGAGTTGCGTGAATGACCGACCACGCGTTTCGCACGCGATGAAGTCCGTAGCCGATGACCGTGCGGTGCCCGTACGTGATCACATGCAAAACCTGTATGGCAGCAGCTGGGGGGCAACGCTCAACGGGCAGTATCTTGCGCTCAAGGACGTATCTGTCCTGCGCAATGGCTCGACGGCGGGCACAAAACCGACCCTGCTGGTGTGGAAAGACTATGAACAGAACGGTGGGTTATCCGGTCCGGCGCAGGTGCGGCTGTCACCTGACGTGAACGCTTATGCCGTCAAGGAAGGGGTGCTGTATCGCGTGTTCGTCAACAATGCCGGCGTATTCGACTGCGCCGACATCATCTTTTCGAACGGCAAGGCGACCGCCGGCGAGCTCGTGCGGCACAAGAGCAATCAGTATTTCACCGTCGATTACGTGCCCGCGATCGCGCGCACATAAAAACAGGAAAGACGATCATGATGGACTTTATTCAGGCCAATCTGGGCACCGTGATCTGGTGTGTCGTAGCTGCGCTGCTTGCTGTCGGTGCCTTTTCGTACCGTTCGACGCTGGAGTTCTGGCTGAACCACTGGAAGTACACGTTTCCCGTTCTGGGAAAGACCGCACGCCTTTCACGTCACGGCATTCACGGGCAGGGCGGGTGGACGGATTCGGAGCGCACGCTTTGCGGCGACTACAACAAGTTCATTTCGTACCTGTCGAAGGCCGAATTCAGCAAACGCAACGAATATCTTGCCAAGGCCGACGACAGTGGCCGCTCCCCGACGCCCCTGTGGCTGATGGCACTCCTAACGGTACTGGTCATCGCCGAAGGTCTCGGCTTTTCCTATTTGCTGGGAAGCTGGATGGCACGTGACGGCAGCGCGAATACGCACACCCTGCTCATGGCGGCGATTGTGCTCGTACTGTGCGTGATCATGGTGTTTCTCACCCATGTGGCCGGACACCAGCTGTATCGATCGAATCTCGTTGCGCGATGCCGGAAGCAATGGAAGCAGGACAAGACGCAGGAACGCTTCTCGAGCCGCAAGGTCAAGCTCGATGAAGATCAGTCGGTGGACGACAGACAGCCTGACTATACGCAGATCGTCAACCGCGTCGGCACCAGTCACAGCTATTTCATGGTTGCTCTGACCGTCGTGGTGATTCTGGTCATTGCCGTGACGTCCACCTGGATGCGCTGGAGCAATCTCAACGCAGAACAGACACGTGAAACAATGGGCGTCAGCCAGGTCGCGGACGCCGGCAATCCCTTTGCGACGGCCAACGCCGTGCCGGCCGAACTTGTCGCCAGCCAGAAGGCCGCGGATGACCGGGCTCGTGCGGAAGAATCTTCATCGACGCGCAGCGAAGGCGCGGCCGCCTTTATCACGCTCGCTGTCATTTTTGTTGTCACCCAGATCGTCGGGATCTTTGGCGGTTTTGCCTGGGGCTTCGGTGGCCGGGAAAGTCGTGCAGCATGGAAGACGACCAAAGGCTTCACGACGTTCGAGGACTACGACAACTACTACACACCGCTGCGTGCTATCGCGCAGTCACAGCTTGAAAATCTCCAGAAACGGATGGCCGAGAACGCCGATATCTCGGGCAAGACATTTACCAAAACATTCCGTGACTACGTGATCGAGCAACGCACGCTTTCTGATCTGGAGCCGGATCCCGTTCGCACACGTTCCGATACCGCAATCACCGAAGCGTCTCGAAATGCGCCTGTGGCAAGGGACGCACAGGTACTGGCCTCGTCAGACGTTGCACCGCCGGTCACCGCGTCATCTTCGATTGCAAAGGAGCCGACGGCCCCGATCGACGCGATTGTGGCGGAAATCGAGGCCACGTCCGACGTTACACGCAAGAAGGAGCTGATCTACCGCATCGAGGAGCCCATGCGCACCCAGGTCATCAACGAGATCAAGGCGCGCAAGGAACGGGCCGAGCAGGCGAAAAATGCCCTCGAATCGCAACTGGATGACCTCTTCAAGGTTTGACCGTCGACCCATGATCAAACAGTTCAAGTTTGCGCTTGCCGCAGCCGTATTGAGTCTGGGCGCCGGTCCCGCTTTGGCGGGAATCAGCAATGATATTCCAAGCTGCTATGCAGCCAATCACATCAAGCCCGTCACGAGCGGGATCGGTCACGAACTTTTTATCGCAGGCGACCAGACGACCGTCTTTGATGAGAAGTTGCAGGCGCAGATCGCAGCAACAGCATCTGCTGCCATCAGGCCGGGCAGCGCTTACACGCTGCTTGACTTCTCGGCATTCTCGCAAGGCCGTTACACGGAAGTGATGACACGCGGCGTCGTCGAATCACCAATACCCGAAAAACTCCGTGACGATATCAGCGAACGTGCACTACGGACTTTTGATGCGTGCATGACGGGGCAATCGGCCTTCGCCAGGAAGTCACTCCTGACCGCCATTACCCAGGTTCAGTCGGCTGCAACCAATGAGCTTGCGAAGTCAGACATACTGGCTGCGTTGAAGGATATCAGTGACAAGGTCCGGGCATCGCCAGCATCTGACCGCATCGTATTCCTCGCGTCCGACATGCTTGAGAACAGTTCGGTATCGAGCTTCTATGCACACAACGCCGTTCGGCGGATCGATCCCGAGGCGGAAATGAAGAAGGCGAGTGCAGCCAATCTGATCGGCGATTTCGGCGGGGCGCGAATCTACGTGATCGGTGCCGGTCTGCTCGCGGGTGACGCCAAGGCAAAGAATGCATATCGCGACCCGCAGACGATCGGCGCACTGAAACAGTTCTGGACGCTCTATTTCCAGCAGTCGAACGCCAGACTGCAGGAGTTTGGCGCGCCCGCGCTACTCAACCCGGTTGCGTACTGAACAGGCAACAGGACCCTTCCGCCGAAGTTTGTGCGCCGCAGCCATTCTGACGCCTTTCCCATGCGTGGGCGGGTGACGCGGGCTCGCGGTCAATGCATCCGACCGGATACCGTCCCCGTTGCCACCCCCGCTTTTGCGGCGAGTATCCCGCGAATCGTCGCCAGCGCCTGTTCCCCAGCCGCAGTTGGGGCACGACGGGTCGCTGGCGGAAAATCCGGTGGCCGTACGCCGATCTGCCGACACACTGATGATAGGAAGGGTTTGCCGCCGACGCACCGTTTGACGGCGGCCGTAATGGTCGCGTCACCGACATGGCTGCGAAGCCATTCAAGCGTCCGACGGTCTCGTTCGTTGTACACCCTGACCAGATGTTCCATGGTGCCTCCGAATACTGTATAAAAACACAGTACTGTTACTATATACAGCATTGCGGCGGACGGCAAGTCAGATGGAGGTACGCTGGCGTCGGTTAGCCAGTCGGTAGGGCGCCGCGGTCCCCGTTTTCCGGTCGACGCCGATGTTCGGACAGGGTCCGTTTGTGCGCGAGCACGCTCAGAGACGTGAATGATGGATGACCTGCCCGTCATGCGTGGGGCGACGACTATCGAAACTATCTGATCGAACTCGAGCAGCGAGTCGAGCGTGCGTGTCTGCGCGCGATCGCGAGTGCCACTCGTGAGTTCGTTTCGCCGTATTGACAGCTCGGTCGGGACATTGTTGAACGCCAGCAACGGCAGGGGTGGGGCGCCCGGGTAGTGGATCAGCTCGCGCGACCTGAAGGCGGCGCTTCCGGACATGCGCGGGTTTTCGCCGCGCAACCTCAAGTACATGCGAGCACTCGCCTTGGCGTGGCTGGAGCCGGAATTTGTGCAGCAGCCTGCTGCACAATTGCCGTGGTCCATCTCTGCACGTTGCTCGACAAGATCAAGGAGCCGGCCGCACGCGACTGGTATGCCAGCAAGTCGCTCAAGCATGACTGGTCACGAAGCGTACTCGCGATGCAGGTCGAGACGGGCGCACACATCCGGACCGGAAGCGCCATCACCAATTTCGAGGAACGACTGCTACCCCCACAGTCCAGCTTGCCCGCCAGCGCTCAAGGATCCCTGCATTTTTGACTTCCTCAACCTCACGGACGACGCGCAGGAGCGCGATATCGAGCAGGCACTGACGCAGCACATCACCCGTTTCCTGCTGGAACTTGGCGCGGCTTTGCGTGTCGGTACGCCAGTACCGGCTGGATGTGGGCGGCGATGAATCCTTTGTTGATCTCCTGTTTTACCATTTGAAGTTGCGGTGTTACGTCGTCGTCGAACGCAAGACGACGCCGTTCCGGCCAGAGTATGCAGGTCAGCTCAACTTTTACCTGTCTGCCATCGATGCCCAGGTCAAGGCGCCGGACGATCACCCGACCATCGGCCTGCTGCTGTGCAAGGAAAAGAACCGCCTGGTTGCCGAATATGCCCTGCGGGGTGTGGCAAAGCCGATGGGCGTCGCCGAGTACCAGTTGATGCGCGAAGTACCGCTTTCATTTAAAGCGACATTGCCGTCGATTCGCGAGATCGAGTCAGAACTGCGCGATGACTTGAAGAAGGATTCGTGATGTTTTTTCAGTCAACCTGCGAGCGAATTGGGTGCCAGCGCGGGGCAGCCGCGTGCGGAGACAATTATGCTGAGTTCGGTTCTGCGAGAGACTCGAGGTACTCGGTTCTACTCACCATAGCATGGTTTGCTCTCCGGTCCTTCGAAGATATGGGGCTCGGATACGTTGCGCCAGGCGCGCGCTGGATTGAAAATCCGAACCTACGCGCCTTTTTGAACACCTTCCAAAGAAGACACCGCTCGAACGATTACGCGTCCGTTGCAACCGGTTGCCGCATGCAAGCATGCCCATAAACAATTTATAGTTGAGCTGTCTGAGTTGACCCCTTCCTCGCAGTCCATTCCCGATCGGCAAGCGCAATCTGACGGCCGTGTCCCTCTTTGCCGGGTTGGGGCCGACGTGCCGCTGAAGATGATTCGGCGCTCCTGTCAGCTTCGTCAGTTCCTGGCTACACCATCAAAAAGAGGTACCCGTGAAATACATCAACCGCATCGCAGCGTCGACAACGCTGGTGGTAGTCGCTTTTAGCCTCGCAACGTTCGCCCAGATCAAGTTCTTTCCGAATATCACCGACGACAACCCGGTCGCGCGTATCGTCCTCAACATCGAGTCCTGGACTAGTTAGTGATCAATGGACGGTCTTGCACTGCGCTCATGAAGCGAATCAGCGGCAAGGACGTTCTACATTGCTGAATAGATGCCGTAGCTCGCTTTCTATCTGGGCCACATTGGCAGCCCCAAAGCCGTGTCGGCAAGCCGCACGCAAACGTAGTGGGCAGGAGATGACAAGGGCATCGAGTTCGCGTTCGACCGGACTGAAGTGCTGCCCAATACCTCCGCCGCGCACAGCCTTGTTGGCTTTACAGCTAGCCGCGGCAACGAAGCACATCGCGCGGCGGGGTACCTGCGCAAAAATAGCCACGCTCTACGCAAAGGGCAAACTCAAGCTCGACGTGCCTTTTCGTCATGAAGGCATGCTCGGTGTCGTCTATACGGGCACACTTGTCGAAGAATTGAAGATCGCCGAGTACAAATGCGTCGTGACCACCGTCTCGGGACAATCGTGGATCTAGGGTTTTAGTACTTATGTGCTCGATCCCGCCTTTCACGAATGGTTTTACCGCAGGCGATATCTGGTGATGAATCCCGCCGCAAAACGAAAGTGGCCGCGTTCCGGGCTTGAGACGACAGTGAGAGGTTTCGGCGCGGCCCAAATCGGCAACTGCTTCAGGACGATCGGTGACGAAGAGGCCGCGACGCTGATCATGTCTGCATCGGAGCCATCGTCCGGACGCAGGAAGGCACGCACAGCCTGATCGCAGGACGGTTTGCATGTCTCTTCAATGGTCTCGAACCTGCTTGATGCGATGGGGAAACCTGATGAGTGGAAGCTGATGGGCGGAAAGTGCAATCGGTGCGGGGTGGATGGCAGCGTCGACAGCTCCGACTGTGCTCCGCGCGGTGGCTTACTGGGATGACTGACAGGCTTGTCATCAGTATGCCAATGTCACAGAGCAGCGGCATATCAGCCGTGCATCCCGCCAGGAACCGGTGCGATCGTTCAGACGATCCTACCGGCATGTTCAATTACCCTTAGCAGACGATGACGACTTCCCCCACACGAGAGATTCCGGATGTTGTTGCAGGTAATCGGCGAGCGAATTGAGCGAAGCAAGTGTGCGTCGCAGTTCCGTCAGCGCCTGATGCACGTCGGATTGGAGTGGAGAATCCTGCGCGAGCGTAGCGTTCGCGGCATTGAACGATTTCTGGGCGGCTGATAGTGTTGCGCGAGTCTCAGGTATCAGTTCGGCGTCGACCCGCTGGAAAAGCGACGCGGTGGTGCGAAGTGTCTGGTCGAGACTTCGGCCGATGTTGTCGAATGGCACGCGGTCCAGTTTGTTCACGATGCCTGCAAGCTGATCCTGAAGTTCTTCGAGAGTATTGGGCACTGTAGGAAGTTCCACGGGCGTTCGCTGCGTATCGATACGAACGCTGCGTGCGTGTGGAAAAAAGTCCAGCGCTACATATCGTTGTCCTGTTAGAACGCTGCCTGTGCGCAGTTGCCCGCGCAAGCCGTTCTCGACGAGTTGATGCAGCAGATATCTGCCCGCTGCGCTGTCGCCGTTTCCGAGTGCCTGCCGGTAGTGGTGTCCCAGCCGCGTCGGGTACAGATCGAGCGTGGCGAGCATGTCGATCCGGGCCGTTGCGGGATTGAAGTCCATATCGATCGCCGTCACCCGGCCCAGTTCGACACCGTGGAAATCGACGGGTGCGCCGATGGACAGACCGCGCAACGATTGATCGAATCGCATGAGGACACGCGCGGCGGCTCCATCCTCCGCTCGTTGCGCTGCATCGGTGCGGTTGGCGGCAAGCGCGAAGGAAGCGCCATCTGCAGCCTGGCGCGCGGCTGGCATGCGTGTGACCGTATCGAATGCGACGCCGCCGGAAAGCAGCGACGCGACAGACTGCGTATCGAGTCTGAGACCGTCGGAGCCGAAGCGCACGTCGATCCCGCTTGCCTGCCACCAGCCGGTCGCGGATGTCACATACCCGTCGTAGGGTGCGTCCACGAATACGTCGACAACCACGTCGGCGCCATCTGCGGAAAGCGAATAATCGAGAACCCGGCCGGCTTGCACGTGACGGAACAGCACGGGTGAGCCGGCGGTCAGAGAGCCCAAGGAGTCGGCGTGAAGCACGAAGCGCTTGCCCTTCTGATCGCTTGTGACGGAGGGAGGCGTTTCGAGTCCGATGAACGCTTTGCATTGTCTCGATGTGCCGCCCATATCCGCGGCGATGTATGCGCCGGAAATGGCTGTCGAAAGCCCCGAAATACCTGTCATGCCGATGCGCGGACGAACCACCCAATAGCGTGTGCCGCATGTCGCAAACGGTTTTGCGGAATCGTCCAGTTGCACATCGGCGAGAACCCGAGTGCGGTCCGTCGAAAGATGCACGGCCTTCAGTGTGCCGATTTCGACATCCTTGTAGCGCACCCGCGTTTTGCCCGCCTCCAGGCTTTCGGCTGTCATGAAGCCGATCGTGATGCGTGGTCCGCGCTGCACGGTCACGCGAATGAGCAGCGCGCCTGAGATGAGCAACGCGGCAACGGGAATCAGCCACACGATCGACGGTAGGAGCCGATCGCTCATTACAGCTCTCCCGTAACGACATCACGCAGATGTTTGCCGATTCGGCGCGCCTTGGTGATGCACGCGTCGAAGCGACGGCAAAGGCGGTCCTTCGAGTGCCTGAAAGACTCAAGCGCAGACTCACGTACAGACTACAGACTCACGCGCGAACCAGTCACATAAAAAGGCACAACCACGACACCGGGTTCGTACCCAATGCCACATGCGCTGCCACCCGTCCATCATGATCGAACGGTCCGTAACACGCCTTTCGTGTTGACCGGGCGCTTAGCGGGCATTCGCATGAAAGTGGACAACCAGCGTGATGTAGGCAAGCGCAACGAACACGCCCGCCGTCGTTCCGAGCACATCCCGGTATCCAGCCCCTCGCGTGAAATGGACGGGTAGTCCCACGACGAAGTACGTCACTGCGAACACGATCACCACCATCAACGGCGGCGGTGTCGTCATCAGGAGGTCTGTCACTGCGTGCATCATTTGCCGATCCAACAGGTGATGAGCAGCCGTCCGTGTCGACGTGCTGCTGCTGTCGTGGACACATCCTTGCAACGCGAACCCTTGCTTCGCCGCGTGTCGGCCGTTGGGCTCACCGTCTCTTATTGCAGTTGGGCGACGAGGGCTTCGGCACCTTTGTCGAGGCCGGTTCTGGCCGCGCTGAGCGATCCAAATGCAGCGGGCAGATTCATCGCGTTCGGATATTGCTTCGACACATACGCCCGCAAAAGGCGGTTGTTGGAACTGTCATACACCTCGACGGCGTATGTCACCGAGCCGCTGAACGCGCCTTTGCCTCCGCGGATCGCCTGGACGCCGTTGTAGAGGTTCCCCGCGATATCGAAGTGCATCACCTGCCCGACGAGCGCAGTGGTCTTTTCCGCTCCTGTCAGCGTGAGCTTGACGCGCAAGGTCGCAGGCGAAGGCTGGCTGGCGATTTCGAAACGCTTCGAGAGCTTCGTCGCAAACGTCTTGCCCATGTAATCCGCGAGCGCGGCCTTGTCGTCCTCCGGCATATCCGCGAACTGGTTGTCATTGCCCCGATACACGACGACCGGGTCGATCATGACCTGCGTGTAACGCGACCAGACGACGGGAGCGGCATACCGGTAAGGCACTTTTGCCGCGTCATTCTCCCGGTTCTGCTTCAGTTGCGGCGACGACGAAATGCCCGAGTAGGCAACGGGCGGCACACTCGAACATGCCGTCAGGGCGAGCGTTAGCGTGCTGACGAAAAGCAGCAGGGCGGGTCTCATGGTGGGCATTTCCGGTTCCTTGCGAGTGGATGTCAGATGTCGGCGACGTTTCGATTCGTGTGAAAGCCGACGTGGCCGAAGCGTAGCATCGTCGGTTTCGGATGTAAACCGTCTATCCGGTTTGTTTCTGCACCGAGACGCCGAGCGTACAATCTGGGTTTCCCGGTTCGGGCGATATGCTACTTGCAGCTTTTCAGTAGCTACTGGCGTGTCGGGTTTGCGCGGCCACGACTTCGGCAAACAGGTAGCTAACCGGCTCGAATGACGTCACTTTCAAGATCAATGGATAACCAGACACGTTCGGAAAATACTCGCAAGAAGGCCATCGAGGCCGCACTGACGATTCTCACGCGTGAAGGTGTGGGTGGCCTCACGTTCGATTCACTGTCGCGCGAGAGCGGAATCAGCAAGGGCGGGTTGCTGCATCAGTTTCGTACCAAGAATGGCGTGCTCAAGGCATTGCTCGAACATCAGCGGCAGCAGTTCGAGCAGATCGCGCATGCGCATATGGCGAAGGTGGGCACAACGAAGACAGAACCGTGTCTGTCTTCGCAGATCGCCATCTATCGGGAATCCGTCAAGCAGCCGCATTCTGTCGCGCGCGCGGTACTTGCTGCACTGGTCGAGAGTCCGGAGCTTCTGGTCGAGTTCAAGGTAACCGATGCAGAGAGAATGAAAAAACTGCGGGAAGAGTCGAGCGACCTTGAACTTTCCTTGTTGCGCTACTTCGCCGCCAGCGGCCTCGCATTCAATTCGCTACTTGGGCTTTCGCCGTTGCCGGAGGCGATGATGAGCCGGCTCTTTGAACGCTTGCTTGACGAGTCGGCATGGGTGAGTCAGAAGCCGCGGGTAAAAACACGCAAGAAGGTTGCGGCTAACGGCTGATGCAGGTTACGTTACCGGGCAGGCTTCTTCCCGAGAACGTCGCCTTCGGTTCACAAGTTCTCGTTCTGTTCGAATGGTTCCTGACATGCGAGGCGACGGCCGAGCGAACGGCGGCAAAATGCCCTGAAGCGCTTCACCGACGTCATCAGGTCAATGTCTGCAAAGGCCGAGCGAGGCTGGGGAGGGCGAGCGCGCTCAGAGTCGATATAAAAACCGCTTCGCGTGCATGACAACAGACCAGATAACAGGCAAGCGTCGAGCCGCTTGTGTCCGATGAACGGCGAGCGGCTCAAATTTCCCGGCCAAAAAAAAGGCGTCGTTCCAGAGGTTTGCCGTCTCAGTGGGACCTCATGGAACTCAGCGCAAATCCAGCCGACCTGGCGCTTACGGATCAGCGGCGGCATCGTTGATTGGTCGACGCGGTCAACGACTTTCAACAGGATCGCTTGTTGTAGAAGTTCCAGCGCTTTCAATTCGTCCAGTCGACCCGTGCGTGCCTTGCCCGCCAGTGTCTTGATCAATTCTTCTGCTATCGGTGCAATACCGTGAAGATTGTCCAGGCTGGTCACGGTAGCGAAGGGGAGCGGAGCCGGACTTTGCTGCGGCTGCGCGGAGGCGGGCATCGACTCAGACGGTGCTCGCGTGGGTGCCCGAACCGCTTCATCATTTTCTTCGAATGAACGGGTGGCAAGGTCGTCGGGGAAATCATTGACATCCGCTCGCGGGCTGACGACGATCGTCTCCCTGTCTTCGGCGACGTCCGCCGAAACAGATGCGGCGCTTTCCGATGCATCCAGGGCGGTCGCACGCTCGCGTCGCGTGCGCACCTTCCCGTCGACGCGTTTTCCCTGTACGCCATCGTTCGTTGCCAGCGCAGGCGGCTCATGTTGTTGAACGGATGCGCGACCGCGTGGAGCAGGCGCAAGCATGCGCGACACCGACTCTGGAATGTCGGCTTCCGTGCGCGGACTGTCTAACCAGCCAACTGGCAATCCGAGTCGCTCCGTGAACCAGGTTATTTCCACACTGTCCATGCGCTTCTTGCCATGTAGCCGATCGGCGATGTTGAATCCACTCATCTCCATCACCACGCCGAGTCTTACTTTTGATCCGTTGCGCTTGGTGAGAAGGTGGAGGTTAGCGCGTCGGATGTTCTCCACCTCGGCGCTATCGCTCAATGCCAACGGTTGCTGTTGCGGCGTCTTGGGAGGCGGCTTGTCTTTCGAGCGCGAAGCTTTGCGCGGCGCACGAGGTTCAGGCTGTTCAGGCATGTCGCTTCGACGATTCTTGACGGCTCTCGGCGAACCGCCAGCTACTTTCTTTGGCATTTGCGCGTCCCCGGACAAACTATCCTCAGGAACTGGTTGCTGGTCGACGGTCCTGGCAGGAGCCGGCTCAAGTGCTTCGGACTCTGCGTCGAATCCTTCATCGACCTGGACGAAGTCGAGCGGTGACTTCAGACGAGCGATGGTCTCGTCCGCAAGCGCAGGATTGGGCTGGTCAAAAAAGCCATGCGGTAACGCAACGTAGTTTCCATGTGAAAGGCGGTCTCGGGCGTGAACCGCTCGCCTTTCATCAGTTCGCCCACGCGCGTCATGTTCGATTCGAGTGCAATGGCGATATTCTCTGCGCCTACCGCATCGACCAGAAACTGAAACGATCGTGTTTTGAAGATGGAGGCAGTCTCGGTGGAGTCTCGGGGAGGCGCCTTCACATACGGTGGTCCCCGCCGTTGGGGCGGAGACTTATTCTCGTGGTGTGGCTGGCGTTGGCCGTTGCGCCGGGATCCCGCATATCGTCCGTGGGCTTGACTCATAAAATACAGCTCCAAGCGATGTGGATATTCTGGGTATCGTGATTATAGATGAGGCGATGTCGGCATCTGACGCCGTCCTCATGCTGTCATATTTCCGAATTAAGCTTTCTGCCCTCGGTAGTCAGCCCACGGTCGTGGGTGGTCATGCGGCGCCCGTCACCGGAAAACCTGACGACCGGCGTTTCTTTCTTTGCATCAGGATCATCCCGTGTTGAGCGCCCACGAATTCGCAACATTGACGCTGGTCAAGGGCTCCGCCGATCACATTGCGGATCGGGAAGAACTTGGTGCATTGCTTGAACGCCAGCTTGTCGCCCTGGAGCGGCTTGCGGGCGGCGCAGTACGCCCTCGCATCACGGAGGACGGAGAGTCGCTACTCCGTAACCTTGCCTTGATCAACTGATGCGAAATATCCGTCGGGTGCCGCGTGAAAGCTGCCAACCGCACGACTGGCGGACGGCAGGAACTCAACGCAGCGCTTCCAGCCGGCGTTGGCAAGTTTTGTCATCGCCGCCGCGCCGGTAGCTCTGCATGGCCTTCGTGCGGTCCGGGATAAAGCTGTCGCCGGCGCCCCAAGCGCCTTCCCAGAAGAGTCCGAGATTGTGTGCCGCGGCCCTGTGGCCGATATCCGTGCGCTCGTTGCCGTGGCCGAGGCGGGCAGCTTCACGCGCGCGGCGGAGCGGCTGCATCTGTCGCAGCCGGCGCTCACGGTGCAGATACGCAGGCTCGAAGAAGCGGTCGGCGCGCGCCTGTTCGACCGCAACAGCCGTAACGTCGCGTTGACGGCGACCGGCCGCGAGCTGCTTCCGCTGCTGCGCAAGTCACTGCAGGACATGGAAACCGCGATGCCCGAGCGCTAGGTGAAGGGGAGAGCGGTATTGTCCGCGTCGCGTGCTTGCCGACGTTCGCGGCGAGCGTGTTGCCCGAGTTGATCATCGACATGAAGCGCGAGGTGCCGCGCGTCGTCTTCCAGATTCGCGATGTCGTCGCGAGCACCGTCAATGCCCTCGTGCGTAATGAGGAAGCGGACAGCGGTCTTCCCGGCAGCGAGGTGCTCGATCCGATGCTCGAGGTCCTGCGAACGGGCGTTGACCGGCTCGTCGCCGTGTGTCCGCAGGCGCATCCGCTTGCGAGAAAGCGGCGAATCGGCCTGAACGATCTGGCGCAGGCGCCACTCGTGCTGACCGCGCCGGGAACGGCCGTGAGAGCGGTCGTCGATGCGGCGCTGAGTGAATCGCGCGAGCCGTTGGATATCGCGTGCGAACCGACGTACATGATGACGGCCGTCGCGATGGTGCGTGCCGGCCTTGGTGTGACCATCCTGCCCGAGACCGCGCGCGAGGTGCGAGCCGAGGCGGGGCTCGTCGTGAAGAAGATTGACCATCCGGCATTCGTGCGGTCGATCGCGATCGTCAAGAAAAGAGGCAGGACGTTGCCGGCGATAATGGAGAAGTTCGTGAAACTGATGCGCCAACGCTAGTGACGTAATGAAACAGTCGCGTTCCCTTCGTCGTATACGGCCTTTTCACCCGGACGCCGGCAGGCGACAAGGGCTCTGTCAGCTTGGTGGGCAGGCGACGGTAAAATGAAACGCGATGAAGAAGACGAAATCGCTTTATCATGGTTACCGCTTCCCTGCTGTCACGTCATAAGCTGCGCGGTTCGCTGGTATTTTCGGTTCAGCCTGAGCCTGCGCGACATCGAGGAGTTGTTGCTCGAGCGAGGCGTCGTGGTCACGTACGAAACGATCCGTTGCTGGCGCGACAAGTTCGGAGCTGGATTCGCACAGTGCGCCAAGGCGGTGCGACGGAAGCCGGGCAGCACCTGGCATCTGGACGAGATGTTCGTAACGCTGCGCGGCGAGCCGTATCTGTTGTGGCGAGCGGTCGACGAGCATGGCGCCGAGATCGACGTGCTGGTGCAAAAGCGGCGCGACAAGGCAGCGGCCAAGCGCTTCTTTCGCCGGATGCTGCGTTCAAACCCGGTGCCGCGCAGGATCGTTACGGACCCAGTTGGGAGTTATCCGGCGGCGAAGGCTGAAGTTCCCGAACTCGCCCGCGCAAAGCACTTTTCGTCAAGGCGGCTGCACGCGTGAACAACCGCGCCGAGAACAGCCACCCAGCCAACCCGCATACGCGAGCGCCAGATGTGCGGCGGTCCACCAGATATCGACGTCGATTTCGAACACCAGAGACCGGAAGAGGTTATTCAGTATATCTATCGTAAATACACACAGATCCGCGCGGCACTTGCGGCCGCAGTTACGACATATCGGCCGCGCTCGGCTATACGTAATTCAGGTAAGGCACCAGGCATGCGCTTCGGTGCTACAGGGGCGGGGCCTGTTTGCTGGCGAGGAGCAATCGCTCGCTTGCTCATTTTTCGTGTACCCAGCAGCCGTGAAAGCTCAGTGGCAGCGTGTGCGTGAGCCAGACTTTGGCAACGGGTCCATCTTCGATACGGTCTGACCGGAACACCGCGAGGCAGTTCTGCTGAACCCGGCTATCGAGAACCTCGACGAGAAGCCAGCCTTCATCCTTAAGCAAGTCTGCCCTGTCCGGCTCGGCGGCAAAAACAGGTTCCGCACAGTACTGTCCGGCGTCAAACGTAAACTGCTGGCGCCTGCCGCTCAGCATGTCCATGCGCACGATTGCGTTCCAGAAGCCGGTATCGTCGGTGCCCAGGCCGAAATAGCCGTACCGGTTCTGCCGCAATGCATGCATCGGATTGATGGTGGGAAACTCATGGTTACCCGCGTCAAGCGTCTCCATACGCGCTCGCCGCTGCTGCGGCGCTATGACGAAGCGCCGAATCGCGCCCGGCGCGCCAACCAACCCCTGCTGGTCGGTCATGATCGCACGCCAGCTCGCATTCGAGCCCAAAAAAGTGCTGGGATTGTCGTACGCAACGCAGTCGGCCACGATTTCGCTTCCCCGCTCGTAAGCATTGACACCATGCCACATCCATACCGCTCCCGTCTCGATTTGGATAGGGTCCGCGCTGCTGCCCCGGCCTACGACGA
Organism: Paraburkholderia phymatum; assembly: GCF_038900715.1. GTDB lineage: Bacteria > Pseudomonadota > Gammaproteobacteria > Burkholderiales > Burkholderiaceae > Paraburkholderia > Paraburkholderia phymatum_A. The sequence goes on from NZ_JAYMRZ010000020.1 coordinate 35,855, forward strand.
GCAGTAGGCCACCAGCCTCGAGTTGCCAGTGGATGCATCCCAGCAAGCTGGTTTCGCCTGCCTGCCAGCTTGCCACGTCCATGAAAGCCGGGTGCAGATGCAAGACGATGTAACGTTCCGTCACGAAGAAGTCGTGCACATAGACATAGCGTGGCGCTTGCAGAACCCGGTGCCAGCTCAATTTGCCTGTCCGGTCAAACTCCGTCAGATGAATCTGCAAGGTCGGCCCGTACTGCGTACCGAAGTGAATCCATGCGCCACTGACGGGGTCCTCCTTGGGATGGGCGGAATACACGATCAGCCCGCTCGGCAGGCCCAACAGCGATACCCCGCGTGTCGATAGCGATTGCGGCTCGATTTGATAGGGTTGAAATGATTCGTCGAACGCATAGAGCTGGCCGTTACGCCACCGCACCGAGACGCCGGCCTGGCCGCCGTGAAAGTCGGGATGCGCGTTACGAGCCGGTCCACCCGGGAGTTGGGAGGCCCATGTGGAGTAGAGATATTGTCCGGCGTTCGATTCGTCGAGATATTTGCTGGTGCCGACAAAGCGATTCTGGAACGTCACGCCTTGTGAATCGATCCGGTAGCAGCGGATCATCCCGTCGCCGTCAAGGATGTGTTGCTTGCGCCAACCCGCCCGCTCGAACAGACCCGGTCCGTTGCGAAACAGCGTACCCACGAGGTTTCCGGGCATCTGCCCCTCGACGCGTGCGGCGTAGTTCAACTCCTGATTCATCGAGGTCGCCAGAGCAAACCAGGGGAGCGGTGACGTCGATCCGACGGTCTGCGCGAGGCCGCGCACACCGGTGAAAGCGCCGAGCGTGCCCAAGGCACCCAGCTTCAGAAGATTCCTTCTTTTCATGTCGTTCCTCCGGTAAATGATGGCCGCGCGAGGCGATACCTTTCGCAGACACCATAGGAGCCCGGCAGAACAGAACCCAGACTGACTGGCGTGAGCGCGGGATTCGGCGCACAAACGCTGCAATTGCGCCGGCGAACGCGCGTCGGAAAACGGCGAGAAAGGCAACGGCGAAGCCTGTTTCGTTCGCACTCTGCACGTCCGCGTTTGAAGCCGAAATCCGGCGCTGGGCCTGACGGGAATGCAAACCGTCACGGTTTGGAGCAAACTTGTCCGGCAACGCGCGAGGCCGCTTCGAATCCGGACACTCATGGACGCACAGCTCAATCCCGCAACGCTATTCGGACAGCTCATCGGCTACGGCGTCAGCTTGGTGCTGGCGGTTCTCCTGGCAGCGCTCGCGTGGTGCTCTCCCGGTGAAGACCGTCATGCGCGTGTGCTCAACGCCGCTTGCGGAGCCATATGGAGCATGGGCGGCCTGACGCGATTCAGCCTGCTTGCGGCCGGTGTTTCTTCGCAGGCGATCACTGTGACGTGGGTTGACAGCCTGTCGTTTTTTGCCCCGGCCGCCTGGCCAATTTGCCTGCTGCTGTTCTGGAACATCGACCCTGCGACTCCATGGCGCAAGCAAGCAGGAGACTGCCTCCTGCGTTGTGCGCTCGTGCTGGCAGCACTCCAGATGATCGGCCTCGCGGTCGCACCTCGCCTGCGTCCCCAATGGCTCGATGCGCTGCATTGGATGACGGGATACAGTGCGCTCGCTGTTCTGTTCAGCGCGCTCGTCCTGCTTCGTCCGCGCATTGCGCGAGGTGCGCAGCGGATCGGGCTTAAGCTGATCCTGCTGGGTCCGTCGCTGAGCATGGCCGCGCACTGGGTGAGAACGTATGCCGCATTACCGGCGCGTTGGGATCCGCTGCTCGATGTATTGGCAAAGCAGAGCATCGTCCTGACGATGCTCGGCGGGCTGCTATATCTCGGACAATTCCGGGCTGCCGATCGTTTTGCCAAACTCGGCCTGCGCGTCCTGTTCGCTTGCATGCTGGGCCTGACGCTCGCAGGGCTCGCCGCGTGGTTGTTGAGCGAAGGGTTCGCGCTGCGCACCGCGTCCGATGCTGCGCGCGCTGCGCTCTTCTGCGCAGTGGCTGCTGCCTTGCTCCTGCTGTCAGGCTGGATCGCAAACGCAGGCGTGCGCGTTGTCGATCGGCGCATCTTCGGCCGTGACGATCTCCAGGCGGCACTCGCTGAATTGCAAGAGCGCCTCGCCTTGCAGGAGACACAGGCAACTGTTTTTCACTGCGCCGAGCGCTTTCTGTTCGACATCCTGAACATCGAAGTGCATGTGTCGTGCCGGACGGCCGAGGCGATGTCATCCGATGATCCTGTCACGGTGCCTGTAGGCGAAGTCGCATCCCTGGAACTCTTGCTGCCCGATAGCATGCATGGCCGCACACTGCTGAGCGGAGAACTGGACATCCTTCGGCAAGCCGCGGCGGTGGTCGGGCGACGGCTCGAAGCGCTCGAACGCGAACGGGAGCGGCTTGAGAGCGCGCAGCGCGAGGCGAACCTGTTGCATCAGGTGGTCGAGGCCGAGCTGAGAACGCTGCGCGCGCAGATCAATCCGCATTTCCTGTTCAATTCGCTCAACACGATCGCGGCAATGGTCCATCAGGAGCCGGACATTGCAGAAACGATGACGGTACGTCTGGCCAGGATTTTTCGTCACGTGCTGCACCAAAGCACGCGATCATTCGTCCCGCTGCGCGAGGAGGCCGCATTTCTGAGGGCCTATCTGGAGATCGAGCAAATCCGCTTCGGGCAGCGGCTGCGCGTTGACTTCCGCATCGCCGACCCGATAGCCGACTGGCCGATTCCTTCGCTGATCCTGCAGCCCCTCGTCGAAAATGCAATCAAGCACGGCTTTGGGCCGAAGCGAGGCGAGTGCCGCCTGGTGGTCAGCGCGGCCCGCGTAGGCGACGACCTGATACTGACTGTAGAAGACAACGGCATCGGAACGGGTGTCGCTGACGCAAACGATGCGTCAACCAAAGGAATAGGGATGCGTAACGTGCGCGACCGACTGAAAGCAGCCTACGGCGACCGCGCACGATTTTCTTTCGATAGCGAGCCACGGCGAGGCAGTCGTGCGAGCGTCACGATTCCGCTGCAAACGGAGAAGGCATGAGCGTCGAGTTGCGCACACTGCTGATCGACGACGAACCGGCATCGCGGCTCCGTTTGCGTCGGCTGCTGGCACGCCGTTCCGATGTCGAGATCATCGGCGAGGCGAGCGACGGGCTCGAGGCGACCGAACTCATTGCGCGCCTGCGCCCCGACCTGATATTCCTCGACGTGCAGATGCCCGGGCTAGACGGATTCGACGTGCTACGTGCCATCGCGCCGACCGTGCCTCTTCCGCTGGTGATCTTCGTCACCGGCTACGATGAATACGCGCTGAGTGCTTTCCAGGCGCGGGCGCTGGCGTATCTGCTCAAGCCGGTCGAGGAGGAGGTTCTCGATGCGATGGTCGAGCGCGCCTACGGCATTCACACCTATCAGGAGCAGCTTGCCGAGCACGACGAAAAGGTGCGGGGCATGTTGAACGAGGTACCGGCAGGGGTTCGGCACATCGTTGCGCGCAAGGCGGAGCGGTTGCTCCTTTTGGAGCCGGCGGACATCTGCTTCTTCTGGATGGATAGGGGCATCCTGCGGGTCAAGACACAAGCCGAACAGTACTGGGTCGACTATGCGATCGGCGACCTCGAGCACTCCTTGTCCGCGAGCGGCTTTTTCCGGGCGCATCGCAGCACGCTCGTGAATCTGCACAAGGTGTCGGAAATTCGTGCCATTGCGCGCAGTGCCTTTCAACTCGTCATGAAGGACGACCAGCAAAGCAGAATCGATGTCAGTGAGCGACAGGCGCGTGCCCTCAGGTCCCGGATTCCTGGACTGTGATTCTTTCGAATTTGGGCACCCAGCTACTTTCTTTGACATTTGCGCTTCCTAGGACAAACTATCCTCAGGAACTGGGTTGCTGGTCGACGGTCCTTGTAGGAGCCGGCTCAGGTACTTCGGACTCTGCGTCGAATCCCCGTCACCGGAAAACCTGACGACCGGCGTTTCTTTCTTTGCATCAGCAGCATCCCGTGTTGAGCGCCCACGAATTCGCAACATTGCAGCTGGTCAAGGACTCCGCCGATCACATTGCTGATCGCGCGTTGCTTGAACGCCAGCTTGTCGCACTGGAGCGACTTGCGGGCGGAGCAGTACGCCCTCGCATCACGGAGGACGGAGAGTCGCTACTCCGTAACCTTGCCTTGATCAACTGATGCGAAATATCCGTCGGGTGCCGCGTGAAAGCTGCCAACCGCACGACCGGCGGGCGGCAGGACCTCAACGCAGCGCTTCCAGGCGGCGTTGGCAAATTTTGTCATCTCCACCGCGTCGATAGCTCTGCATGGCCTTCGTGCGGTCCGGAAGGAATCCGTTGTCGTCCGCGCCCCACAGGCCTTCCCAGAAAAGCCCGAGATTGTGTGCCGCGGCTTTGTGGCTCAGTTCAATGGCCTGCTCGTAGAGCGATCGCGCAGGGCTCACATCGACCTTGATTCAGCTGGCGGTGCGTGGCTTGAGTCTTAGCCTCCTGTCTGCGGCCTGGTGGGAGAGTTGTGTTTACTTTGGTCACGCTCGTATTGTCCTATTGTCCTTCGACCAGCTTAACCTGAAGAAAGGTATATCCGTTCTATGATCTGTCAATCCTTGCGCGCGTAATCGGCCAGCAAGCGAGAGGGTAGATCAAAGGGTTCTACATCCGGCGTGAGCCGACAGGCAGCGTCGGCCTGAGCCGACACTCACGGTCGACGTTTGTGAGGCAGCTCTGAGCTTCATTTCTGATCGACGGTGCCATCGGTGGCAACAGCGCACGATGGATTATCCATTCATGCAATCCCAATTGCGTACCGGAACTGGACGGAAGAAAATCTTCATTCGTGCCCGTCGGAAGATTGACGTCGGTGAAGAACTCAGCGCGAACGGTATGTCTGTCACTGTGGAGCCCGGCGATGTCGAGGTACGATGATCGCTGGAAGACGGTCACGATAGGCAGGTTGTAACAGCGCCAACGCCTGGGAAAGCCGCACGCCAATGGGTCGAAGCGCATGTAGAGAGATGAACCGGATTGGTAGGTAGAACATGAACCAGCTCGCTTTCGACTCCCGGCAACACGTAAAAGCCCGCGCGCGCCTGATTGGAGACCGGCTTGATTTGAAAAACTATAAGATCGCCAATCCGATGGGCACCACGCCGCTGACACTGACCGTCGGGTCTGACGACGGCGTAGCAGTTCTGTTCCGTTATGGTGTCGTTGTATTTTTTGGCGTGGGTACCAACGATGAAACAGCTTTTATTGATTCCCTCAAAACCATCATAACCAACGCTTACGACAGCCCCGAGGTCGAAGAACTCGACATCTACAGTGGAAGATCCAACGCGGGGGTGCAGAGCGACGCCCTGTCGGTGGACAAGGTCACGTTGGAGAAGATACAGATAATCGCGGACGTGCTCGGGAAGAGCCTCGTCCTGTCACTGTATGAGAAAGAGGTCGCGGGTAAATTCGATGGGATTGCCCCCGTTGCCCTGGAGCTGGCGAATTCGGGAAAGGTGAGTGCGGATTCGAAATCACTTTTTTCGAAAATAGGCAATCTGATATTGATCGAACACCGCATGGTTGGCCGTGCAGAGATCGGTGACAAACCGGAAATCCTGTGGGACTTTCCTGCCCTTGGTGGCCTGTATGCCGCCCTCGAAGACGAATTTGAGCTGCACGAGCGTCACGCAGCGTTAGAGCGCAAACTGACTCTGATTTCGGATACCGTGCAAACCTTGGCGGATATTGTGGAGAACAAGAAAATCCACAAACTGGAATGGTATGTAATCGGGCTAATCTGTTTTGAAGTCGTTCTGAGCCTCGTAGATCTTGCCAGGAGATGGCTCCTTCCAGGCTGATCGACTGACGCGCCGCATAGTTTTCGATCGTACATGATCGCGCGCATAGATTGGAGAAACACCGGAATCGCAAACACCCACGTCTATTCCGGCATTTGCGCACCACGCCAGATCTGACATTGCTGGCGGGCGACTTCATGCAACGAGTCATTCGCGGCGTAAATGCGGCGCAACCACATGGCATCGCTGAAACCATCACTCACAGTGCGCTTGATGATATCAAGTCCTTCTTCCGCGCCCAGAGTCCGCGCATGGCGAGCGATTGCTTCCAACGTGGCAAGAATTTCGCCTCGAATCGGACCGCGATGCCCGGTCTGCGGGTTCAGACATACTCCATCGAGCCCGAATCGGCACGCCATAAACCGGTTTGTCCGGTATACCTCATAGTCCCGCTCACTGAGACGCAAAGGCTTTTCAACTAGCAAATAACACGCGACTGTTTGAATATAAGCGGCGATTGCGGCGGCCCATTCCACCCGCAGCGGTGTGTCCATGACACGTACTTCAATCGTGCCGTAGCCCGGGCTTGGACGTATATCCCAGTAAAAGTCTTTCAGACTTTTTACGAGACCCGTGACCGCCATGCGATCGAAATAATGTTCGAATTCGGACCACCTCGTCACGAAAGGTGCTTGCCCAGACAAAGGAAACGGGGCGACCGAATTCAGTCGGGCACACTGGAACTGTGTATCGCTTCCCTGTACATACGGCGAGGAAGCAGCCAAGGCGATGAAGTGTGGAACGTAACGCGAAAGCGAATGCAGTAGAACGAGCGCCGAATCAGCGTCTGAGCAGCCTATATGCACGTGTTGGCCAAAGATCGTGAATTGCTGATAGAGAGCCCCATACAATCCCATCAGGTATTCGGAACGTTCGCGCCCATCAGAACGCTGGTCGTACCAGTTCTGGAAAATATTTGTGCCTCCACCGCAAACCCCGACATTCAGAAAGTCGGCTGCCCGAACCAGCGTATCGCGAAGGACCTGCAATTCGCTCTTCACCTGGTCGAAACTCCGGCACACGCCTGTTGACAACTCGATCATACCCTCTGTCGTCTCCGGCCTGATTGCCCCAACAAAGTTCTGGTCTCTCACCCGATTCAGCAACTCCGTCGCCGCCTTCGTCAGATTGTAATCATGGGTATTGACGACCTGAACTTCAAGTTCGACTCCGATCGTGAAGGGATCCGAGGACGCAAATGGCGGCAGCATAGAATGCCCTGTTGCACGACGATGCTCGCGCCGGGCTTGACGTGTGAACCGACGCTACCGCGTTGGGTCGGATGTTTTCAACGGGCACTGCCGATGTGCAGCGCCAACAGCGAGTTCACTGCCAACCGTCGATCCGAGACAACAACGCGCGGATTCTCTCATTCTACGCGCCTTAGCTGGGCCAAATGGTTCCCCGTTGCACGTGCGCGTACCTTTCGCAGTCGAAAATGCGAGAGGCACGCGGGCGGCACTTCGCACGTGAAGATTCCGGTTATGAACGAATATAGCGCGGCTGCAGTTCCGTGCGTTTTGAGGTGGGTGCGCCTGTTATTGGGTTGGAGTGCCAATCAAATACGGAGCCGAGCACAATCATGGCCTGCTGATCGATTCGCAGGATAGCCTTTCTTTTGTCGCCTGTCAGGGCGTGTTCGATAAGCAGCACGGTGCGTCGCCGCCGAGGGATCGCCGGCCGGTATTTGGTCCGCCTGTGGATTGGCGGCGGCACAGATTCACGAATCCAAAAGTCCCGCGCTTGACGCGAGGAGGGCGGCACCCGCTGCTGTCGCCGCGGTGATCGGATGGCCGCACGATCCGACCCACCGGCATTGCCCGACTCAAGCACACCTTGGACTTCGAGCGCGTGGTAGTCGGCGGCGCGGTTCCCGATGACCTGCGCGCCGTACAGTTGGGTATTCGATGCGACACCGTGCTCGATCCGGTCATCGAAGATCCGCGCAATGCGATCATCAAGGTGATGTGTGCCATATGCGGCTCCGATCTTCGCCTCTTTGATGGATTCAGGCCCGGCATGCAGTCTGGCGACATCATAGGCCATGAATTCATGGGCGAAGTGGTCGAGGTCGGCAGGGAAAATACCGCGCTGAAGAAGGGAGGCCGTGTGGTCGTGCCGTTCACCAAATGTGCGGCGGATGCGACCAGTGCGAGCGGGGGCTGAACGCACCAATCGCAACCGGCACGCAGCGGGCAATCTGTTCGGCCACACGACGACCGGCCTGTTTGGCTACACGCATCTCACGGGCGGCTATCCCGGTGGTAGTCCTTTGATATCGATGGATCCGTCTGCGAATTCAGCGCCGGTAACAACGTCGAGGGCCGCGATGTTGTGCCAGACCCGTCATCGATGCGCGTCGCGCGAGCAAATCGGTACAGTTCCTCACGCTGACCGGATGGTCGCGACTGGGCGCGTCAAAAGGGACGTAGCGCGTCGAGGCGGTGCTCTCACTGCCGCTCACGAACGGGAGTGCGGTGGCATTCCCGGATCACATACGCGCTCCAGTTGGACGCGTGCTACAACGCTGAACTCGAGATGGTCGCAAAGTGCACCGGCCGGCCCCGTATTAACGCCAGGTGCTTAAAATGTCACAATGTGATGTAATATTACTGGTCGATTTGCTTGCTCGTAGGGATGGAGCGCACCGCACGTAACCCGCTCCGTCTGCAACATGCCAGCGAATGGTCCTTCGTAGCAGCGAGCTACGCGCTTCGTGGTGCTTTCGGTTCGACGTTAAAGGAACTTGCTGAATTTGCGTATCGGGCCCGAACCGGCGGCAGGCTGCCGCGATAGGGCAAATCGGGTAAAGGTGATCGACATCACGAGCAGATCCGAAGCCCTCTATCGAAGTACAACGCGAGCGACGAAGCACACACGTCGTTCATGCTTTTGAATCAATCCATTTGCAAGACAGATCATTCAGGAGGCTTTCATGAACTACCCCGAGAATAGCAGCGCGCAGGAGGTCCCGCAGGGCGACGCGGTGTCAGCGAGCGAAACTTACGTGCCGTCGTATCGATTGCTGCTACACGAGCCGACCGTCTTGCTTGCTGGCAACCCAAGTGACCGAACTGATGTCGCGACGGCCGCGATCCTGGGCTACAACTGACAGCGAGACTTGACGGTATCAGGCAGCGCCTTGAGTCGCCCGATTTCTCTGGGCAACGAAAGTCGGGCAGCGCCGTGCAAAGTCATTGCGCAAGACGGCTACCGGCCGTTCCCGGTCCTGAAATTAACGAACTGACGGGGCGCGTGATTGGGCTACCGGTTACGTCAACGTCGAGCGTCGTAATCCGATCCGAAAGCGCCACACCGGGCGGGGCTGACAGGTGATCGGGGTTTCTGTTTCCAGGTCTCTGATTGCCAAATTAATATGTGTTAGTATATCGAATGAAGTGAGGGATACGGACTTCAACCACTGGCTGCCTACGACGATGGCGCGCATGCAGCAATGGCGTCCGGACAAGTCATGCCGATGCCCGACACAATCGACTACCGCGTGTCCTTTGCAGGATGCTCGGGTGAGACGAAAGATCGATGAAGAGGTTCAGGCCAGTTGGTGCCTATGGAGGATTCTGACCTCGTCGTGTATGAACGGGCAGTGACTCTGCGATTGCATCAGTAGGGAAATCTTTGAATTCGCTTGGGCTCAACGAACATTCCCGTCGTGACGCCGGCTCTCCATGAATACGCCACGCCGACGGCCCGAAGCTACAAGTGACCGCCGGCGCTTTCATAGCCGTTACTCCGAAGCGTCGTTCCTATTGGACGAGTCCCGGAAGGACCTTAGTACCTTCACGCTGAACGGCCACCAGCTTGTCTGGGTCGAGGCCGAGCGCCTTCAAAATGGTCGGCGCCACTTGCATGTTGGTCACCGGCATATCGACGACCTTTTTCTCCAGCTTCGGATTGGAGACCACTAACAGCGTGTTCGTATCGTCAGCGGCGAGGCCGCCGTGCTCGGCCAGCTTTGCCGCGCTCTTGCTGTAAATCGTCCCCGGTATCGGCTGGATGATGAGATCGGGAACACGGCCCCCTATGGGATCGCCCCAGATCCCCTTCAAGGTTGCGCCGTCATAGAGGGTCTGGATGTGGGTGGAATTGGCGCCCGCCTGGTCCTTGCTGAGGATCGATGCTGCGTTTCCCGCATCGCTGTGGTTTGCGAGCCATATGAGCGACACGTCGTCGGCCGTTTCCTGGGCGACCGATATGCTGTTCCTGGCGAGCAGATCGGCGACGTCGGTCACGTCAGCTGTGGCATAGGCGTTCGTGGAGCCGTTCAGCATATGAAGCTTCTTGATGTCGATCGGCGACTGGCCGTGCTTGGCTCCGACGATGAACAGCGTCGACTGCAGGAGATGGCTCGCTTTGAGCGCCTCATACATCTGGCTCAGAGAGGCATCGACGAAGTCTAGCGATTGCGCCAACGGCTTTGTCGGGGTCGCGGCTGCGTCGACATAGCCACCACGGGTCGTGGAGCCGCTTTCCATGGCCACCGTGACCTTCTGTCCGACGCTGACAGCCTGAAAGTTCATGCCGAAGATTGTGGGTACACCGACCTGCTTCGTCCCGGTCTGATCCAGCCCATGGATCCAGTTCAGGACAACCTTGACCTTGAAGCCGTCGTAGGCCCGGGTATATATGGGATCGGCGGTCCAATCGGCGTCCGAGGGTGCGTTCGGAAAGCCATTTGCTTGCAGCGAGGTCGAGTTGATCTCGGGTGCGTAGAGTTCGTCCAGACCCGTCCCCGACGGCCCGTTGACGATCTCGTAGGCCGGGTGCTTATCCGACCACGCGGTGCGTAGGCCAGCCTGATGGATGATCTCGAAGATCGTGTTCGTTTTGTTCTTGAGATATAGATGCGGCCAGACCTTCTCGCAGCCGCTGGAGGTCTTTGCCAGCGGGAGCTTCTCGGGATTGATGTGCGGATTTCGCGGATCAAACGTCGCGCCGGCCGGTGCCGATCCGCCGTCCAGCTTGGTGAGATCCCAGTCGAGTGCTTCGAAGTTCGTCACTTCAGTGCCAGGCGTGCCGGTGCAATTACTGCCCGGCGGGAAGAGGGTCGCGTCGTAAGTATCGTCATAGAAAACGCCGTGGCTCAGAGGGCTCCCCCCCGTCGCAAAGGCCAGAAGCCCAGGATACGAGTCCGACGGCTTCGAGGTCGAAGCATGGGTGTACTCGACGCCATGTTGGACCAGCTTCGCGAAGGTGGAATTCGGGTGAGTCTTGATGTAGTTGACCAGATCGGCCTCATGCATCCCGTCCACGCTGATCAGCAAAACGTGCGTGTACTGCTGGTGGTGATTGCCATTCTCATCCTGCGCAGTTGCGGCCATGCTCGCGAACGCCAGCACGCTCGCGCTGAAGATTGCACCGACTCCAAACCACTTCCTCATTTTGTCCATTATTCGCCTCGTAAGTTGGTGGGCACGGCCGTGCCCTACGAGAGGTAAGTATTGAAATGAGAAAATCCCGTGAAGGGCTGCTTTCGTTTGTCTTCGTTTGGGGGCCAGGAGGCTCGAAGGGCGTGCGGTTGAGAGAATGTAAAAAATTGTATCGGCGAATCGCTTTTAAGACGTGACGAAACACGCCAGTTCGTGTACCCAACCGACGACAGGACCACGCTGGTCGACGAGATGCTCACCATGAGCAGCGTATCGATACCCTGCGCGGAAAACCCGCGCCTTCAGGTCGGTACTTAAGAACACTCTGGCACGATGCGCAATGATGATCGGCCCACAGGGCTGGCCGATTTCCGGCGCGATCTTGTCACCGACGAAAAGACCAACTCACTTGTCATAGAAGCCGTTCCTGTTCAGCGGACTGACTTCCAGATAGCCTGGGCTAAAGGTAAACGTGACCGTCGCAGGGAACCAGTGACCGTCCACCGCCGCCCATGACCTCCAAAAGCCCGCGATCGCGGGCGAATCGCCGCTTGCGACCCATGGCCTTCCCAGTTTCGAAATTCGGTTCATAGAACGCGCGGGAGGCAAACTTGGAGATTCTTCCGCGCGCCGCTGAAGCTGTGCTTCTCGGCGACGGACTCCGGGCGCGCGTTCATCATCGAACACGTTCATGCCCGACGGTATAGCCCGCCGTGAACAACACCGAACGAAGCCGGAACTGTTTCGAAGGCGTCGCCACCGCGCCGGAATATCGGCGCGCGCTCTCGCATCTAACGACAGCCGCACACGCACACATCAGCGCCGTATCAGGCTGGGGGCAAATCTTGAACCCTGGACTCCTGGTTAGGGTTCGAGTACATAAGTGCCCGGCGCGTCGCACAGCACCGATTCGACCGGCGCCGCACGAGGTGCGATCCGCTCGCTGGAATGTGTCACGAGCCAGTTTTGCCAGCGCGGCCACCACGAGCCCTCGCGCACGGGCGCTTGCGCGTGCCACTCGTCCGGGTCCAGATAGGGTGCATCCTTGTCGCGCGTGCTGAAGCGATAGCGACGCCCAGGGTGTCCGGGTTCGGAGACAATGCCCGCATTGTGCCCTCCCGAGGTGAGCAGGAAACTGATCTCCGCGTTGCTCATTAGATGTAGCTTATATACCGAGCGCCACGGTGACACATGGTCCCGTTCGGTGGCGACGACAAACGTCGGCAGCCGGATATCGGCGAGCGCCACTGCGCGGCCCTGCACGTGGTAGTGCCCCTCAGCCAGCGCATTGCGCAGGTACAGCTCTCGCAGCGTCTCACTGTGCATCCGGTATGGCAGGCGCGTCGTGTCCGCGTTCCACGCCATCAGATCTGTGGGCACGGTGTGTTTGCCGAGAAGATATTCCCGCATCATCCGCGACCAGATCAGGTCGCGCGAATGGAGCAACTGAAAGGCACGTGCCATTTGCGCACCGTCGAGATAGCCCTGATCCCACATGAGTGCGTCAATATCCGCAAGTTCATTCCATCCGACGTACAGGCCCAGTTCACCCGGCTCGCTGAAATCAGTCTGCGCTGCGAAAAGCGTCATCGTCCTGAGAGGCATCGCGCCGTCGCGTTCAAGCGCCGCTGCCGCAATGGCAAGCAGTGTCCCGCCCAGGCAATAGCCCGCTGCATGAACCGAGGCGGCTCCGCCTGGCTGGCACACCTGCGCGATTGCATCGAAGATGCCGCGCTCAAGATAATCATCCAGCCCGAGGTCGCGACCGTCCTCGCGAGGGTTTTTCCAGGAAATCATATAGACCGTGTGACCGCGTTCCACCAGATAGCGTACAAGCGAGTTATGCGGCGACAGGTCGAGAATGTAGTACTTCAGAATCCACGACGGTACGATGAGCAGCGGTTCTGGCCATACGGTTGCGGTTTGCGGTGCATACTGGATGAGTTCGATCAGTTCGTTGCGATACACCACCTTGCCGGGCGTGATCGCGACATGCTGTCCCACGCAGTGTGCAATGCACCGCCGCGGCGAGGTACGCGGGCTGTAACCGGCCAGCACTTCCTGCTGGTCGTCCAGCCAGCGACGCCCGCCCTCGATGAAATTGCGCCCGCCCGTCTCCATCGTCTCGCGGAGTACTTCCGGGTTGAGCCACCAGCAATTGCTGGGCGAAAGCATATCCGTCCATTGCCGCGCGGCGAAGCTGACCATGTGCTCATGGTGCGGCGTGACACCGTGCAGACCCGTGGTGGCGTTCTGCCAGAATGACTCCGTCTCGAAGAACGCATCGCGCCGCAGATTGAATGGCCAGCCTGCCCAGGCGGGATCAGCAAAACGCGGATCATCGGTGTGGTTTGGGTCCGCGGTACCGCCGACGGAATCAGATTTGAAGGAGGGCGTCAGTCGCAGGAACGTCTGTGCCCACTGATGCCAAAGCGTGTACTGTTTGCCAGGGGAGCGCGCCAGGTTGAGAGCCCAGTCCAGCCACGCCAGTTGGAGCGCCGGCGCCGGGACCCAGCCGACGGCGCGGTCGGAGACCGCATGAGCGTAGCGGTCGAGCAGCGCGGCGGCGGCATTGAGTGACACCTCAGCGCCTGATCCCTTGAAAGGACGATCGCACTCTTCGGACCGGCGCGCAGTCTGAGCCATCGCGTTCCTTTGGAGGTAAACCTTGCCGGAGTCATCAATTGGCCGTTCAGTCCGATGACTGACTCGGCCCAACATGTCCGCTTAGCATGCACCGCGCCTGCCCAAATCAAGGTTCAACGTCGCGAAGCTGTGCTTCCGGAATCGTCCCGGGGACGGAAACATACATCGAGCACTCACGTCAGTGTGTCGCCAGACGTTCATCAGGATACCTGATCCGAATGCTGTGAGGCTTGCGCAATGCATCTGCATGACCGGGCTTTGTTCGCCGAGCTTTCGATCCGGTCTCGACCCGCTGGCGCTGCACCTCTGCAAAAACGCGTTCCGATCTCGTCGTCGACGTCATCGCATTCCAAGCTGCCCGCCTCGCGATATTCAACGAGCCGGCTGTAGAGCGTCTTCAGGCTGACGCCGAGAAGCTCGGCGGCGCGCGTCTTCACGCCGCTGCACTGCTCGAGCGTGGCGAGAATCAGCTGACGGTCGGCTTCCGCCAGCGACGTGCCGAACGGAATCGTGATCGCGGTGCCCGCCGTCAGCTTCGACAGCGAGATCTGCAGCGGCACGGTGGCCGTGCCGTCCGAGTCCGGACTCGACATGATGTGCGCGCGGTGCACGTAATTCTTCAGCTCGCGCGCGTTGCCCGGCCACGGATACGACAGCAGCATCTCGCGCACGGCGGGCGGAAAGTGCTTCTTCGTGCCGCGCTGCTCGTTGAGATCGTCGAGGAACGATTGCGCGAGCAGTTCGACGTCCTTGCCGCGCTCGCGCAGCGGCGGCAGGCTGATCGGAAACACGTTGAGCCGGTGATACAGGTCGAGCCGCAGCTTGCCTTCCAGCACCGCCTGCTCGGGATCGCGATCGGTCGCGGCGATCAGGCGCACATCCGTTTCGATTTCCCTCCGCGCGCAACGGCAAGCTTGCAGCAATTCATCGCCTGCTTCCATCAAGGAAACTTCGACCATCTCAGAATCGGATTATCCATGAATTGTCCGGGAAACCTAATCATCGCCTGTCGGGACAATGAAAAGATAGCGGCTAAAAGTATTGGTATTTGAACCAACCGTGTCCGATTTTTTGTCCGAATCGACAGCAACGCCTTTTTGCAGCGGCTGTTTAGTGTGGCTGTTTTCGCAACATGGCATGACACAAGCCATTGAAAAGCCCAAACAGCAGCCATCAGCGGGCACAGACTGAGAATACGTTTCAGACGCACGTGCAAGGCGGTGCAACTATGTCCGACAAAAGATGTGCAGCGGCCCTAATCATTTCGTCTGGCATTGGGTTCAATTCTGACTTACCATCCAAACTTGGCTGCGAAAAATCGAATTTTAGCAGTTAGTGCGTCCAGACAATGCTAATCCAGATAAATGGAGAGAGGCATACATGCTGAGCCCTCACGAATTTGCCACCTTGATGCTGGTCAAGGCCGCGCCTGACCAGATTGACCTGAACCGCGAAGAACTTGACACCCTGCTGGAGCAACAGTTGGTCGCGCTGGAACAACTCGCGTCCGGACGTCAGCGTCCGCGCCTGACCCGCGACGGCGATTCAGTGCTTCAGGCGGTTGCACGAAAACGCTAGATCGCAGCCGTCCGCGAGTCCTCCGTAATCACACTCGTCAAAGACGTGATGTCGCGCATCTCGGCTGTGGGGTGACGATCGACTTTCAAGGACATATCGGACTTGGAATTCAACTGTCCGCGCCCGAGTGCTGATGCGCGCGAAAGCAGTCGGTCACAAAGCTTTTGGCCCGTCGCTGACGCTCGGCTGTGGCGACTCCCGCCAGTGACCGACTATGTGCAGCGACCACGGAATTGCAGTCCTGCGCTACAGGTCAGCGGCAGACAGCGGTATGCGTCCACCCATGCCGTGGACTGCTTTCGCCTCCGCAGCCTTCAACAGTCGGCGCTTGCCAAGCTCAAACGCCAGCATAAGTTGCCTTGGGGTGCGATTCGCAGCGCCGAGTTTGTCGCAAACGACTTCACAAGGTAACGCAAAGGCGCAGTATCCCCAACCGAAGCCGTAGACCGAAAACAAGACAGTAGAGTCGCTGCAAATCATGGGCGCAGTCAAATTCGTACCGGGTTGGTCCATTGCTTTTCGCGTTCCTGTTCGATGGCAGTGTTCCTGGATTCTTGCACGGAGACCTTACAAAAGTCCACGCGCCGGCTGTGAGTGCAAAATGAAATGCTTTGCACCCTTGTCCATCGAAGATCAGGGTTGGCGTTAACGCTCGTAATACCGGTTGCATGAGGCAGACGACGGCCACAAAGCAACACTCGCGTCGGCGCTGCTCGCGCCATCCAGATGACGGTTCAGCAGCGCAGTAGAACGGTCATGGACGGACGCGGGTCGCGACTGGGACGATGGCAGCGCCAGTAGTCGCATGGATCCATCTTTGTGCTGTAGTAGTTTTTAATGCAGTACGGTGCATGTCTCAGGAACGGCCTGACCTCCGAATTATGGCAACGTCGAAAGGCTCTTAAGTCTAAGTCGGGGGATTCGCCAAGTGCTGTCCGTCGCGTAACGCCGCGCTAGGGTATCCTCCTGCGCCATCCGATAAATCGGATCGACGCCGATGTCCGACAGCGAGCCAGATCGAAAACACAGGGTGCGTCGGACTTCATTCCCGGCGGACTAGCGGAGAGGCTCTTGTTATCACCTTCAGTGTGAGTGAGATGCTGCCTCTGGGACCGTGAACGTCACCGTCTTCCTGCACTCCGTGCACCCAGCGAATAGGTGGTGTTGAGCGTCGACCAACTCGACAAGCATCTTGTGCTGACCGGGTGGCAGGCCAGCCACGCTGATTGTATTGACGTCGTTCGCTTCTACCCAGCCCCAAGGCAGGTCGTCAACGTGTACGTGCAGATGCCCGATCCGTGGAGATACGTTGAGCGCGGCTGCCCCGAACACCGGCACGATATGCACGTTCTCCACCCGATATTGGATCCAGACGATGCCGTGGGCCAGTCCTGCGGGAAGCGGCGTGGGGTCTACAATCAGTTTGGGTGGGGGCTCGATATCGATGGCGGCGTACGGTGAGGCGACGCGGACTTCCCGGGTGCCTGGGCGAAGGAATTTGTGGCCAGCACGATACCGGCTGCGACTGCAGCAAGCGTCTTGATAAGCATGGTCATTGGCGTTCTCACTATTTGATGTCCAAGGGAAAATTTTCGGCTAACTCACATCCCCCGACAATCGGGGTAGCAGTTGCCGTGCTGATGGCCAACCCACGCCACCACAGGGTGGTAACCGCGCGTCAGACAACGCCGTACGCCGCAAGCATGCACGCAATCCGGACGTCAAATGGCCCAGCACGAAGAACACGCCCAACCATAGTGCGGCAGCAAATTTTCCAGGCAAGCCCAGTATTTGCGGCGGCGCTGTCCTACTCGTGATGGGCGTATTTGAGCGGATGAGCGTATCCCGCGCGTGTCCGAAAGTCGGTTGTGTGTAAGCGTGCGTATCGCTTTCCGTCCGTAGATTATGTTGGGATCCAAAAGGACAGCGTGGGACAGGAGGGAAGTCCGAAAATCAGGTGATGCTCGAAGTGACGCTCAGGCCGCCGATCATGGATAAGACCATGATGGTCCTCGACGACGCGGACAGAGTATTGAGGGGAATGACGAGGGGGGTAGCGCGATGATCTCGCGAGATCTCAGCCGTTAGTGCTGCGTGACGCGGCTTCTACTTTCTGCTGCGATCTTTTACATCAGCTAGAAAGATCTCCGCTCATTGCGCGACCGTGAATGAACCGATGGTGGAGCGGCTACAGCGACAGGCTGACGTGGCGCACACCAGATCTACCCGTGAGCGATGGTCGGTTAAGGCTCTGACAACGGCCCTGAGGGACGACTCGAGCGCCAGCTAAGGGTCGAGCTACAGTTCGTTGCCCCACTGGCCGTCACAGTGTTCAGTAGCATACCTAATTAGCGTGGGTTCAGTTGAATCTGCGCGTCGTTGGAGAGTTGCTGTTCAAGCGCGGCGTCGTGGTCAGTTATGAAACGATCCGGCGCTGGTGCGATCAGTTTGGCACAGGCTTCGCCCGTTGCATCAAGGATGCTCGCTGTAAGGCTTTCTGAGCAGATGTGCTTCCTCTACTGCGTTGCCAGCACCTCAACGTGACAACGCCCGGGCCGGGTTATGCTCTCGCGGCTACTGAGAGGGCGCGCGGCACTCGTTCAACTTCGGCACGTTTCCGTTGAGCTGCAGGGCCAGGAATCTGGCCGTTCCTGTCGGGGCGCCGACCTTGACCGTCGAGCCCGTGCTGGTGTTGGCGGTCTGGCTGTTGCAGTAGCGGAAATACGAATCGGCGCAGGGATAGGGACCGGCGATCTGGTAGCCGACTGGTGATCCCTGAGCCTGGGTTATCGGACACGCGCAGATGATGTCCGTGCTTCCGAGCTGCCTGTCGAACCCGGGGAACGAGCTGCCGCTGCTGCTGCTGAAGCAAATGCCGCCGTCGCATTGCGCGTAGCCGCCGGTGGACCCCGCTGGACAGGTATAGAGCGCACGATGGCCGTTCGGCGCAACCACGGACTCCGGCAAGCTGAATGTGCTCACCATGTACCCGTTGTCGACGCCGTTGGCATTTATCGAGCAGACGTCCTCGCCGTCGATCCGCAGCGGCAAACTGATGCTGTCCCCCTCTTTGACGTCGCATTTGCAGTAGGCCACCTGGTTTATCACCGTACAGCTGGCCGTCGCGCAGAGCGCGTACGTCTGCCCCTTGCAGATCTTGAATAATCCAGCGGGAGGCGCACCGGCAGGAATCCCTGGCGCAGGGGCGCTCGCGGAAGGCGAGGGTGCGACGGCGTTCCCCACACAGCCGGTCAACGCGTCGAGCATTCCGACCAGCATTATCGCCAGGAGGAAAAAATTCGCGAGCCGGGGCGTCATGATTCGCTCCTGCTATCTGAAGCAGTGGTGCGGAGAAGTATGCGCTGATTGTCCGTCTCGCGTCGACCAGGGTACCCGTGCCGCGTGAGCAGCATCCCAGGGTGCCAGGATCAGAGTGGGAGGGCGCTTGTTTCATGCCCATCCGGAGGAGCGGCAGAGATTTCCGGGGTCGCTTCGGGCACGAACTCGGCCGACCGCATCCGGGCCGCCGTCGCGTCAAGCCAGGACCGTCATGCGACCCATGCCGGCTTTTAGTGCGTCGGCGTGAACGATACGCCGCGCAGCACTTCCGCAAACCCTGCGCTACGCACCGTGACGAACTGTTCCTGGGCGCCTGGAGCGGTCGTGTTCTTCAGCAAATCGCGGATCGCCACCAGCTTGTTCGGGTCCGCACCCTGGTCGCCGCTGCCGCTGACGGTCGACGTGATCGCCCACAACATCACGGTGCCGTCGCTCTCGACCTGGCCCGTCAGGTTACGCAGGCCGTCGGTTGCCGGTGCCCACGGCAGACCGGTTGCCATGTTCGTCCCAGTCGGATAGCCGTTCACCGTGTACGGCTGGCCGAGGTTCAGGCCGTTCTGCAACGTGTACGCCAGCGCCCAGGCCTGCGTCGTCGCGTTGTACACCCACTTCTGCAGACCGGCGAGCGTCTGCGTCGCCGCATGCGTGTACAGGGTCGAACCGCCCGCACCGTCGCCTTCGTCTGCCACGTACAACGTATTCGCATCCGCGAACCACAGACCGAACGGGAAGTGTGTCGGATTCGTCGTCTTGTTCGACGTAGTCGGGAAGCCGCGGAGCACACACATGTTGCTCGGCAGGCCGTTGGCCTGCAGCGTGGCGGCGCTGTACGTGAGCGGTTGGGTCGGCAGCGTCGCATTCGGCGCCGGCACGCCCACGCCATTCGGGCATGCGGTACCCGTCGTATCGAGGAAGTACACGGTGTTCACGCCGTTGCCGCCGCTGCCCTTCGTGTAGTAAAGCACGTTGTTGAAGATCGTCAGGCCGCGGAAGTTGTCGTCCTTGCCGATCTTGTCGGCCTTCGCGCCGAGTTCGGTAACGGAAAAGCTGCCGATGGGCGTCGGTGTGCCGGGCGTTTGCTGCGCTTCGTGCTGGCTCGATCCGTCCATCACCTGCGCGCCGGCGCCGAGCACAATGCCGTTCGGCTGCGGGTTCCCGCCGTTGCCTGCGTTGCCGGACGTGTAGATGATGTTCTGGCCGTTGCTGTTGTTGAGGATCGCGGCACGGCCGTTGTTACCGCTGTACGCGTTGGTTTCCGTGAACTTGAACTGGCCGTTCTCATCGACACGCGCCACTGCGCGATAGACGTTCTCGCCGACCGGGTTGGTCGGATCGACCGCGCCCGGCGTGTTCGAGTTGGACACATCGATCGTGTTGACCGGAGCGACGTAGCCCATGAATGTCAGGTACTTGCCGTCCGTCGACCGGTTCAGCGCCATTTCCGACTTGGACGAGAAGCTCGTCACCATCTGGTCGCCACCCTGGCCCGGATTCATGCTGTTCGGCACCTCAAGCGTGTTGACGGGTTGGCCATCCGGCGTGATCTGGTCAAGGAACGCTCGTGCAGTGATGCCGAAGCTCGAGTCATAGAGCGCGTTGTTAAACACGTACGGAAAGGTACCGTCGTTCGTCGCTCCGGTCGCTGCCGCGCAGCCGCCTTGCGTGCTCGCGCAATTCGGCGGCAGCACCGTGCCCGGTTGAACGTTGCTCGACTTATTGTCGTACACGCCGCGGCTGACGACCAGATTGCCGGGCTGGAACTGGCTCGCATGGGCCGCTTGTGCAGCCACGCCAGCGGCAATCAGGGTGAGGGCAATCGCGGGCCGCAGGATAAATGTTTGCATGTACAGACTCCGAATATTGTGAAGAAACCGGTTGGATTCTATGGCTCTCTGTATGGCACAACGTGGGGACGGCTGCTGCGACTTTAGCGGTGCTGAATGAAAGAATGATTGCCGCAACCTTGCAGACGTAAAGGATCTGGCGCTAACCTGGTGGCTGAATCTTCAACCAGACCGACAGTCAGTGCACACCGATCTGGATTTGACGGCGGCCCTTCAGCTCGAGTGGTCCGGGGGAACGAGCAATGGAGCGATGGAGCGATGGAGCGAGTTACGGAATTTAATCGGCGCCTGCCCCGAGCGCGAGGCGGCTCCATTCAGGGTTGTATGCCGGTCAGGGAGCAAATGACCGTTGTGCAGCCTGCACCTGCCGATCGGGCCGACTTGCGGCCATCGTCCCTTGAGGGTCGCGAAGCGAAATCCATCCCCCACGAATCTACGAAGCGCCCATTGCTTTTTTTGGGTCTTCTGCGTGGTAGGGCGCAGGAGGTACGACGGGCCGCTGGTTGAGCGCGGAGCACGCTTCAGATCGCGCCCATTGCAATCAATTGCGACAGCGTGGGCGCGGTTGGTGTTGACGCGGGAAACAAAAAAGGAAAAGAACCCGCCGCACAACGTCCATCAGCGGGTCCGCGTAAACACGCTTCCGGGGAATCAGGCCCGGCAACGATATGTTAGGAAGAAAGTGACTCAAAAACTAGACAAATACCCAGGGATTTCCCGCCATGCTGGACGCCTTTTGGGCGGGGTCGTTGCGTACACGGTTGTGCGCGCTGCCTGACTTTTACAGTTCATCCGTTCTTTTCAAAAAGCAGGTTGCCGTAGCAGTCGCGAGTAGCTTTCCATTGGAAGATTTCAACGTGCCCTCCGAGGTCGCGATGTTTGGCGAGGACCGAGCGAGCCCCGGCCACCAGATCCTGATCAAGCGGCACGGGACGCAACCTTCTCGTGGACGAGCAGGGCGAGAACTGGGTCTCCTTCGAGGACTACGCAGTTGCTCTGGTCAATGAACTGAAAACGCCGGCACACGAGCGCGCGCGCTTCACGGTTGGCGAATAGGGAGTACGCATTTCGGGTGTCGTGTTCGACACCCGATGCATTGCCATGCCGGCGACCCGACGCCGTTCAACTTCAATTTCGGCGCGTGCTGACGAGCCGCGATTTGCTTGCGACCTCGAGATATCCCGGTCGCACTGACGAGAGCGTTGCTCCGACTATTGCCAGCAGGTTCGCGGATGTGTCCGGTGATGCTTGGTAACCGGGTGCCGCGGACCGCAAATGTGGCTCCGGGCGGACCTTCGCAAAAACAAGGTGCGTGTGCACCTTGGGTCGGGTACTGACGCTTTGATTGGCATTTCAGAGGCGACCGACCCCTGGCAGCACTCAACAAGATAGCGAGGTATAGCCGATCGCGCGATGTGCTTCCGCAAGCGAGCGCTGAATCGTCCTGCGCTACAGGTCAGTGGCAGACAGCGGTATACGTCCACCCATGCCGTGGACGGCTTTCGCCTGCGCAGCCTCCAGTAGTCGGCGCTTGCCAAGCTCGAAGGCCAGCATCAATTGCCTTGGGGTGCGATTCGCAGCGCCGAGTTTTTCGCAAACGACCTCACAAGGTAGCGAAAAAGCGCAGTATCCCCAACCGAAGCCGTAGACCGAAAACAGGACTGTAGAGTCGCCGCAAAGGATGGGCGCTGTCATATTCGTGCTGGTTTGGTCCATTTCTCGTCTTCGCGTTCGGCTTCCGATGACTGTGTTCCTGGATTCTTGCACGGGGACCTTACAAAAGTCCACGTGACGGTGGCGAGCGAAAAACGAAATACATGTTTGCTGGAGAGCTGGAAAAGCAGCCGGTGCGCGAGAAATTCGACTTTCGCTCACCGGGCATCAGCGCATCAGTGCAATTCAGGACGAGTACCGGGAGCAGCCAACCTCACGATGAGTGCGATCGCCGGGTCAGCTAGCCCACCACGCACCGAAGTACAGGTCAACGAGGCGAGGCGCATGCTGTTCGAGCAATGTCCGTGTCTCTTCATCCGACAATGGCGCGCACTGCAGGACCGTCTCCCCGTCGTGATCGATCACGAGCCTGAAAAACGACCCTTCCAGGGTTTGGTAAATGGCCCAGTAGGCAAAGCTTTCTTTCGGGCCATCGACGAAAACCACCTTTGAGCCGTTGACCCTCGCCTTATATGTTCCGTCAATAATGCGTTCCCACTCCATTGTTTTGTCTCCTCGAATGTCGGCGTCAGTTGACGCTGAGACAGCGTAAGCGCGTAGCAGGGGTAGTCAACAGCGCCTACACCACAAAGCCAGCACGAAAACCTGGTTATCGTTGCGGCGCCGCGGCGCCCGGGGCGGTCGCTTCGCCAGACGGCACCCGCAGTTCGCCACAGGCTTCGAGAAGTTCTTTAAACGATGCGCGGGTCGACTCGTCGTCTACCAGCAATACCATCTTTATTGTTTTCAACCTGTCTTCGCCGAGCCGCTATCAGCAAGGAACGAGCCGCGGGTCAGCGCTGCCGGCATGACGTCTCACCCGCGAAGAAGCTTCGTAACGACTTCGAGAAGGTGCGCGGGATCGACTGGCTTGCCAAGATAGTCATCGAACCCGGCATCCCGTGCTTTTTGTTGATCCTCGGTCTTTACATGCCCGCTGAGCGCGACTGCGGGGGTTCGGATGCCGTCCTGTCGCAAGCCTCTTATCAGGTCATATCCGCTTTCGCCTGGCATGGTCAGATCCGATACGATCACATCGGGTGGATCTCGCATGATCGTCTTACGGGCCTCTTTCGCTGACCTTGCAGTCTGCACTCTGGCGCTCTCGAGCTGGAGCGTAATTGCGAGCGCTTCCAGCGTGTCATCATCGTCTTCAACCAGCAGAACCGTTTTCCCCGTGATCGTCGGTCCGCTCAGCACCTCTTCCTGCGAGAAAGAGGCTGCCGACGCACGCTGCCCAATGGTTGGCAAAATGACCGTGAAAGTGGCGCCTTGTCCCACTCCGCCGCTCTGGGCCGTTATGTCGCCGCCGTGCATGACGACAATGCTGCGCGCGATGGCAAGGCCCAGACCCAGCCCGGCGTGCTCTCGTGTGACGGGGCTTTCCACCTGAACGAAAGGCTCGAAGATTTCATCCAGCCGGTCGGCAGGAATACCCGCACCGGTGTCCGCGATGCTGATGCGGACGGTGTTGCCGGCGACGACGAGCGAAGGCAGGATTTTTCCGCCCTGCGCCGTATGTTTCAAGGCGTTGTTGAGCAGGTTCCCGAAGACCTGCCGAAGCCGTGCCCCGTCACCCAATACGTCAGGTTCTTCCGCAACGAGGTCCGCGACGAAGATGCCCTTTCTATCAGCAATCGGCCGGATATCCTGAAGAGCCGCGTTGAGGCAGTCGGCAAGTGCAACGGGGACGCGCTCGACGGTGAACTTGCCGGTGCTGATCCGGCTGGCATCAAGCAGATCGTCAACCAGCCGGGTCTGCGCCAGGACGTTGCGACGGATCACGGAAATGCCGTTCTGAACAAACCCGGAGTCGTCCGAGGCCTGCGCCAGAAGATCGGCCCACGCCAGGATGGCCGTCAGGGGTGTTCTCAGTTCGTGGGAGACGGCCGCGATGAAGGCGTCCTTCGTTTCGTTCGCCGATTGGGCAGCGAACCGCAGCAAACGCTCACTCTCGATCAATGCATTCCGATCGGCTTCCAGCCGCTTCTGCGTGGAGATGTCGATCGTGATGCCATCAAACCTGACGGCATGCCCTGTGTCATCAAAAGAAGTGCTTCCTTTCGCCCGAAGCCACCGGACGTCGCCTTGCGGCGAAACGGTTCGATACTCGACGTCATAGGGTGTACCGCTGGTGATCGATGATTCAACGGCAGCACGGGTTCTCTCCCGATCCTGGGGATGAATCGCACGGTAGAACGTTTCGACGTCAATCTCGTCATCCGGTGTATCCGGATCGAGCCAGAAATGCGTTTTACAGCGCGCATTCCAGTAGACCCTGCCGAGCGGCAAAGGGCAGTAGAAGGTGCCAATTTCGGCCGCCTCGGCGGCCCGGCGGAGCCGATCCAGTATCGCTTCAGCAGATTCAAGTCCGGGGCGCAATCGGTAGTCAGTCATTCTCGTTCGCTCCTGCTTCGCGATCGGTAATTCGCGACCGGCCTGTTGGCCCTGATCGCTGCGGATGATGGCTACCTACAAGCATATGCAACAGCGCGTGAAGGAAACATATCGTGACGTTGCCCAAACGTTCGGATCGCGTATGTGCCCGTGCCGACCGGCTACCTTACGGACTCAGCCCTGCGAGCCTCCATTTGTCGTTTTCCACGAATGGAACGCCTTGTCACGCTTCATGTGCTGGATAAGCACTTGCTCGACGATGAAATCGAGTGACACTTCGGCATCGTTCATTTGCTGATACGCGCGCTGATAGGCCAGCAGGTCGGCGTGCACCTCCTGCGACAGGTTGACTGGCAGCCTGGTCTTTTCCGGCTCTCGCTTGACGACCGGCAACAGCAGACGTGCGGAAGATTTGCGGGTAGGTTTTTGCGTCATGGTCATGTCAGTCCTCAGAGTTCGCGACGGATCGCCTTGATGACATTTAGCGGCCAGAGCCACACGAAATAAAGCCGCACGTTGAGGCGGCTGTTCCAGTCGAGTCCGGCGAAGCGTTCGGCGGGCACCACACTGGCAACCGAACAGGCGACAAGGCCTGTCGCGACATACGCGCCGAAGCAGAGCACGGAATTCACCATGAACTCCGGGCCGATTTTCGGGGCTACATAAGCGGCGAAACACATGAAACCCATCAGCACAGCAATGTTGGTTGACCGTACGAGAAGCGCTTTCTGTGGCGTCATGTTGAGATTGACCTGAAAGTCATGCTCCTCTTTCTGTGCGCGGCTGACGCGTTCGATATGATCGAGGATCGGTTCACCCTGACGCCGGCCCCACAGATACGGCGCGATCTTGCGGAAGGCAATGGTCGCCACGATACAGGCGGCAATCAGCCAGACCAGGTTCATAAACAGTACGTAAAAGGTCATCTGCATGGGTGGTTCCTCTATCAACTGGCAGCGTTCTGCTTCTTGAAAAGCGGGTCGTACAGCAATTCCACAATGTCCCAGTCCTTCATGTAGATAATCAGGTCAAGCGTAGCGTGGATCGTACGCAGGATCATGTCGTAGTCGAGCATGCGCCCGACCTCGGAAGACTTCACAAGGTCCGCGATTCGGCCCGGCGTCTCGGCCGCGCTGTTGGAGTGGGTCGAGAAGATGCCGCCGGGATGGCCGGTGTTCGCGCTCTTGATGTAGTCCCAGGCCGCGTCGTCGCGCAGCTCGGTCAGGAAAATACGATCGGGCGACAGGCGCATGGTGGTTTTCAGGCACTCCCGTGCCGACAGACGCCCTTCCTGTTCCCCGTACACGAGGTAGCCGATCTCGTCGTGATCGTCGGACCCGACCTCGTGCGTGTCCTCCAGTATCAGCACCCGTTCATCGCGCGGAACGTATTTCAGGAGCGTGCGCGTGAACGTCGATTTGCCTGAGCCGGTCGCCCCGGCGACGGCAACGTTGAACCTGCCGGCAATGGCCTTTTTGAGAAAGCGCACATGGTCGCCACTGTCGCGCAGGGCAACCATTTCCTCTTCGAACGGTGTGAGCTTCATCGAGTCCGCAAACGTGCGGATCTGCAGCTTCCTGAAGCGCCCTTCCGCATCAAGCTCTTCGAGCGACTTGTCGACGGCCAGGTGCTTGCGGATCGCGATCAGCACCGTCCCTTCGAGAACAGCTGGCGGCCAGCAGATGACGCCGCGCGAGCCGTCCGGCAACAACACGTCGTTGACGGGCCGGCGCGGCAGGCCATTGGCATTCAGCAGCGTATTCGTGAGCTTTTCGAGATACGACCGGGTAAGAAATGGCGCATCGAGCAGGACGCGCCCCTTCGTGGTCGCACACACGAGCTGGCCGAAGCGGTTCACGCGCAGCTCGTAGATGTCCGGATCGCTCAGATATTCGTTGAGCGGCCCCAGCGTCGACAGCAACGAACGGTTGTCGAAATACCTGATATTTGCGGGAGCGTTCATCGTTGCGGCTCGTCCATGGTGAGCGTGTACACGTCACTGAAATCAAGATCACGGCGAACGTAGATCATCACGCGGTCGCCCTGCTGGTCGTACAGCGTCGGCGGTATGTCGATCGTCGCGCGCAGCGCCTCGGCCGCGAGCTGGTTACCGGTGTTCGATGTGTTATCAAGATTGATATTCGTGTTGCCGCCGCTGGAATTGCGGTTGGCCGCGAGCTGCACGAGAGCCTGTCCCACGTCAGAAAACACCGAAATGAACATGGCGCCGCCGAACCGGGTCCAGAAATGGGTGTCGACCTGGCCCAGGATACCGGAACTGCCAAGCGCGTTTGTGCCTGGGCTGTCGATGTTGACGAGGGTGTTATCCGGATTGCGCACGCGCGTCCACAGCACGAATACGCGGTTCTGGCCCATCTTGATGCCGCTGGAAATCTCGCCGTCGACGTGCGCGCCCTTGTCGACCAGCTTCACCTTGCCATCAGCCGAATAGACGTCGTGGCTGACCTGGCACGACACCATGCCGGGCTGCGTGGTGTCCAGCTCGGTCTTGGTGCCGCACGGGATCATGACGCCGCTCGGCACCGTGAGGCTCGGGTGCGCGAGCATGGTTGCCTTGACGGCTTGCGGCCGTGCGGCCGTGGTGGCCCGGTCGAGCGTGTCACTGCTCTGGCTCGCGCGGTGGACCGGCGAGCCACCCGGCGAGGTCGACGCAGTTGTGCCGGCGTCGGTTTGTGCGCCGGCACCCTGCGCGTTGCCTGCGCCGCCCGGGCTTCGCCCCAGACGGCGCAGGTTCGCGAGTTCCTCGGGTGAGGCCTGTCGCTGGCCATGTGGAGCAGCGTTCGTGCTGATGGCGGGCGCACTGGCTGGCTCCGGGGCACTGGCCGGCAGGGCACTCGCCGGCGTCTCGGTGAAATGACGCTGGGGTAGCGCACCGGCGAACGTCTCGTCGCGCTTCGAGCTCGCCGGGTCCGCGTCGGGCGCTTTCGGGTGCAGCGCGTGCCACGCGAGAAAACCGGTCAGCGCGAGTCCCAGCACGACCATCAGCAGAAGAAAGGCGGCGAGCCCTGGAACAGTCCTCCTGGGACCCGCCACGAACGGCTGCCGGCCGTCCGGTACGGATTCGGGCGTGTCGTGACGGTCGGTCATGGGTTATCTCCATTGTTCTGCCTGAGAGTCCGCCGAACGTTGGGCGAAACCGTGCCGCCAGGATTCGCGCCGAGCGCGGGATTGAAGTTCTGGTTGAGGACACCGATTACCTTGCCCCCTGAGCGGATACGCCATTCCCTGGCGACCAGCTCGGCGACGATGATGTTGTGGTTCGGCCCTTCGATATGGACGTTAGGTACGGTTTCCTTGCCGCTCGCGCTGATATAGGTGAGGGTCGGCAACTCGGCGTTCGGCAGGAACTTGAAGGACGTGAAGCGGTAGTTGTCCCACACGTTGACGGGCGCGATATCATTCATCGCCGGATCGTAGGACCGCTGGTAGCTCATGTTCACCAGGCCCTGATCGGAAGCCGTCGCGAGTGCATCCTTCACGCGCTGCGCGTTGGTCTTCGCGAGCGCCACGCGGCGATCGTCATCCGGATAGGTGTAGTTCAATGCGATCGTTGCCGAACGCATGGCCCACGGCGTCCTGATGAAGCTCTCGGCGGTGTTGCCGGCACTGCCATCGTCGGCTTTTTTCGAGCCAATGAAGTGCAGTAGCAGGTGATACACGCGGCGATCGGTAACCAGCACCAGGTTCGTGTCGCTGTTCGCCTGCGTGGGCTGCACGAAGATGTGATTGCCGTTCTGTGAGAGTGCCCACGCAGCCTGGTCACCAAAGGCGTGCGTAACGTACCGCTCGCCAGGCGCGACAGTAATCGTCAGCGCGAGCCCGATCACGCAGTTGACTTCGACGGTATCGATCGGGTTGTAGGTGACCGACTTGATGCGATGATCGTACGGAGAATCTTTCTTCGGGCCGACGGCCCATGCGTGCTGCACGCCCGTGAACGCGAGCGCGGCGAGCAACGGGATCATTGCAAGGCGCATGCTCAATTCTCCGTAGCCTCGGCGTTCGGCCTGAACGCCAGCACCTGCAATCCGAACGGATTGATGAATCGCTGCTTCGCGGTCATGGGCCTGGTCGCGTACCTGTACGCAACCGTCGCGATCCAGTATTTCGTCGGCTCGTCGCCCGGACGGGCACGATACTTCCTGGTCGTCGAGTAACGCACCGTCGCGATGCCATGGTCGCGATCCAGGATGACAGACGAAACGTTCACCCGGGTCATTTCGGTGTCACCAAGCTTCTTGTCCGGGGCGTCCGCGCCGTTCCAGAGCTTCTGGTACCTGTCGGCAACCTCGCCGGTTGCCGTGAGGCTGATGAAGTCGTAGTCGGCCTGCGCCGAGTAGAACTCATAGCCTTCGTGGTGGATGACAAACTGGGCGATCCAGTAGCTATCGACAACCTCGCCGTACGACGTGGTTTCACCTGGCATCAGTGATACCTGCTGGACCGCGCCTGTTTTCGGGTCCATGACCAGCATGTGCTCCGGTATCGGCTGGCTGTAACGCCAGATGACGAAGCCTGCGAGGGCAAGCGAGAGGAACCCGAAGCCGATGGCTGAAACGCTGACCTGCCATGCGCGCCTGCGCGAGGTCAGGACTTCATCGAGCAGATCGACTTCGAGCCCCTGACGCTCCTCCTTGTACTTCTCAATGTCGCTTGCGGTGATCGGCGTCGCGCCCGCCTTTCCCAAGTTTCCAGGAGCCAGATTCATCATCGTGCGGTTCCTCCTGCATTTTTCGACGTGAGCGGCTGCGGCGTGACACGGCCCTGCAGCTCTTCGGGAATGGTCCTGTTGACGGGCACGAGCCGGGTCATGTCTGGCTCGGGCGGCGGTGTAACGTGGGCGCACCCAGCCAGTGAGGCCAACGCAAACAGACCGAAAGCGATGTGGCGAAAGTTCATGGCTTCCTCCCCAGAGATTGCTTTACGAGCGGCTCTGCGAGCCTTGGGAGCCGCGCGCCGAAGCATTGTTTGCGCCGCCGCTGTTGCTCGATGCCGTCGAGCTGCCACCGCTGTTTGATGATGACGATGAGCTGCCGCCGCCTGGCGATGAGCCGCCACCATAGGACCCTCGGCCCTGGGAACCTCGGGCGTAGGTGTATCCGCCGCCGTCGCTGGAACTTCCGGAAGATCCGCTGGCGGAACCCGACGGCCCCGAACCGCTGCCGCTCCGGGCGCCGCCGCCTGATCCGCCGCTCCCTCCGCCACTAACCTTGCCGCCCCCGTTGCCGGTCGGGGAGAGACGCGGCTGGGAAAGGTGCTGGGCGAGTTTTGTGCTGACGCCGTTCGTCCATCGTGCGGCAAGGTCAGGCAGGGACTTTAGGAGCATAACGGCCATGACAGTTATGATGCCGGCGGTGACGATTGCGCCGATTACAGCCTGATCTGGATTTGGCTTCGCTGCGGCGGAAACGGCCAAATCATAAAAATGAACAAACACTCCGAAGCTCATCGCCGTCATCGCAATGAGAAGGATGTAATTGAAAACCGAGCCGAGCCAGTTCCCGAAGAAGCTCACCAATGGCGGCGACAGCAAGAACAAGATAAAGATCGGCCCGAAACAGAGCGTCACAGCAAGAAGAAACTTCGCAAGTAGGATAGAGATAGCGCCAACGCCGCAAATCAACAACGTTGACATGACGAGAACAAGTGCAAGGATAAAAAAACCGATTCCCGTACTGCTCATGATGCTTGAGTTGGCGAACATGGTTCTCATGACGGTCAAACTATGATCGATGGCGCCGTCGATCATGCTCGCGATGGCGCTATCGTTTCCGCCTGTACTGCCCTGCAGCAGGAGGACGGACGCTAATTCATTCGGGAGGCTAATGGCGGCGTTGGCCAGCTTCGTTTCATACAAGCCGCCGGCACCCGCGATGGCTACGATGGCAAAATACTTGACGAACTTCTCTACGAGCTGCGACAAAGGCTCGCCACTAGGTCGCAAAAGCGTAGCGAGGCCGTCGATGGTGAGCTGGATCGTGAGGCCAAGCGCCGCAATCGGCGCGGCCCATCCAATGATTCGACTTACATTCTCAGCAACGATTTGCGTCGTTACTTGATCCATGTAGTTGAATATTTGCGTTACGCCATCGTAGGCCATGGCCCTTCTCCCAAGTATTGCTACGCTTGCGCTTACTGCCCCTTTGCTGCTTTTAACGCCCCTTCCTTGCCGTAAAAAACCACGAGGCCGTTCGCATCTTTCGCATTAATGCAATCTGATCCTTGGCGTAGGTATTGAGCAGGGTCGTTTTCGCATTCCTTGAATCTCGCCGCTCTTTCTGCGTCGTGTTCAACGTACCAATCTCTCGTGTGATATTCCTTTCCGCAGGCGGCGAGGAAAAACACTGCGGTGATGCACAGGTATTTCTTCATGGTCGGCTCCTTAGTTACCGCTCAGATTGGGTGCTTGGTTCGATTCACTTGGGTCGCCGATGAGGTATCGCTTTTGCGCAATCTCTCTTTGCTGTTCGAGTAGCTGTTGTTGGGCCCGCTGTCCCATCGCCATGAGCTGAAGCTTGGCCTGCTCGCCATGAATGGCACCCTGTGCGGTCTGGATGCGTGCCTGCAGGTCCTCGATCTGCTTTTGCGTCGTGGCCTGCCCGATCCGCTGCGTGAGCGTCTGCATGTCGTTCAGTTCACGCATCTGGTTGTCATAGGCCCGCTCCGTCATCGCCCGGTCGTATGCCCCCTTCGCGTGGAGCTGCTGGTCGATGAAAGTTAGTGCATCGCCACGACCCATGCCTCGAATCTGGCTGTCGAACTGGGAGAGGATGGACGAAGCGGAACCAGAGACGCTGGAGGTACTGTTCATCGCGTCGGAATAGACCTGACTCCAGTTCTGCGGCAGGTTGCCGCGAAGGCTCGAAATACTCGTTGGCAACATGCTGCTGTAGCCCCCGACCGACCCGGTAATCGCTTCGTACTGCTGTCGCGCCTGGTCAAGCTGTGCCTTCAGTTGCGCGATCTGCTGCATCGCCTGTGTCACAACGGTAAGGTCGCAGGTCGGGCATGCGGTGATGATCTGCGCGTGCGCGCCGGTGCACGATGCGGCCAGCGCGAGCGCAATGGTGGTGTGTTTCCAGCGGTTCACGGCGTCTCTCCTGTTAACGGCCCGATTTCTTGCCAACGACGGCGGCGTAGTAACGCGGCAACCACACGTCCGGATCGTCAGTGCCAAGGTCGCGAATGAGCCTTTCCAGACGATCCGAGTTGTCCGGCGTGCCGGACAGGATGCTGAGCTCTTCGTCCATGCCATCAAGCTTCATCAAGGCGAGCCCCGCCTGACCGCTCTGCTTGATAAGGAACTGCCGGCTGTGCTCCGGAATGGACTGGACCGCATCGTATTCAGCTGGCGCGAGCTTCAGTCCTTTTGAGCCGGTGTAATCCTCCGGGTCCGCCTCACGGTTTTCGAGCAGCAGCAATGTCACCATCTGCTGGATTACGGTCTTGCCGATGCTGCTCGAAATGGCGTCGTTCGGCTCCTGAGTCGAGAACACGTAAATGCAGTCTTTCTTCCGGTCGTTCTTGATGCCCCGTTTGATTTCGCGGACCATGATCGGGTCATCCAGGTACTGCGCAAACTCATCGAAGACCTGGATGAATCGGCGCTTGCCGTCGATCGTTGCTCGCACGCGGAAGTTGAGATACATCAGCATCGGCGTGCGGGTGACTGGCGCGACTTCTTCCTTCCCGACAAGGAATTCCGTCAGGTCGAACGCGTTGATATCGCGCGTGCTGAAGTCCAGCGTGTCCGCGTCGTTGTCGAAGAGCCAGCCGTAATCGCCGTTGCGTGTCCACGGCCTGAGCATGGCCGCCAGTGTCATGCGCTGGCCCGGACCGCGATAGGGATCGGGCAAATGCTCCACCACGGCGGTGATGGACCGGTCGGCAAACGGAATCAGTGTCTGTTCGCCCTGGTGAGCCTCCGGGTCATCGACGGGCGGCCCCATGACGGCATCGATGGCCGCCGACAGGTCATCTATCTCGTGTTGCTCAAGCGGCTCGCCGTTCAGGGTGGTTTCGGCAAGCACACGCAACAGGCGCTTCACGAACTTGATGTAGATGCGCGTGGGTTCGAGCTGGAGCGGTTGCCATCCGGTCGGCACACCGTCCTTGAGCACGGTGTAACGCCCCCTGAGTGCCTTGACAAGCGGATACATGCCACGGTCGCGGTCGTAGATCGCCATGCGGGGATTCAGCGAAAGCTCTGTCGCGAGCGTCAGCAGGACGTTCAGGAGCGTCGTCTTGCCCGAGCCGATGCGCCCGAAGATACCCGTCACACCGGCCGGCCGCTTGCCGAACGAACACTCGTTCCCGGGCGTCGAGTGGAAACTGAAAAATATCTCGGTGCCCGTGACAGCGCGAAACAGTGCAATCGCCCTGCCCCACGGGTTGTCCGTGGCCTTGCCCGAAAGGAAGTTGTGAAACGACGAGAAGCAGAAGAAATTCCAGCTATTGATGGGCACCGGCCGCGGCACGAATGCCGAATTGCCAGGCAGGCGGGTGTAATACGCCGCCTCCGATGCCATGCCAACCGCGCCCGCTACAACACCGCACTGGTTGAGCATGACCTTGGCCTGGCGTGCGAGCGTCTGTGCCTTTTCGGCCGTGTCGCCGACAACGTGCAGGATTCCATAGTGAAAGCCCATCACGCACCGCCCCGAAACGAGGTCGTCGCGCGCATCCGTAATCTGACTGATCTGCGAATGGCCTGGATCGCCCGTTTCGATCAGCGACAGTTGCTGGTTGCGTAAAAAGATGCGGCCCGCCGTCTTTGACATGCAGAAAAACACCTGCGTGAAAACGAACTCAAACGGGGCTTCCATCAGCAGATTAAGCTGGCCCGGCTCCGTCTCCTCCTCGTACTCGCGGATTTCGACGGCGGCCGTGAACAGGTTGCGGTCGATGGTACGGATCTGGATCACATCGCCGAACAGCGAACTGACGGGGCGGTTCGCCATCAGGTAATCGCGGATGCGGCCCCGGCACACAGGCACTGGCGACCATTCGCCGTTCGCGAGGAACCCCAGCCACTCCAGCGCGCGCGAGAACACATGGCGCTGCGCCGGCGGTACCGTGTGAGGGGTCGCGCCGTCATCGTCCGCAGGCAGGTCTGCGAGAAGGTCGCCTTCGATATCGTCGTCCAGCTCATCGGCGGCATCGGTGGTGTCCTCCTGTTCCTCGATGAGATTGCCTTGCTTGTCCCGGTAGTAGAGGCCGAGCGGTTCAACGCCGTACGAACGCATCGCGCCCGTGAGCTGCGTGGCGATATCTTCGAGCGCCGCGATGGCCTGCTTTTGGCGCTCGTGCAGCTGCTCGCGCGAAGGCCGGTCGAAGCGGGCGAGAAATTTTTGTGTCAAGTCACCGACCGGGTTGTAGACGACCGTCAGATACAGGTCATTCGTCATTAGCGGCCTCTGTTCGAAGCCCTTCTGAAGTTTCTGGTCCAGTTCGCGTGCGAAGCGCGTCCTGAAGTTTCCGGCCGGATAGCTGTCGGTTTCGTGATGATGCAGATGGGTCCAGAACTTCACGTGTTCGTTACCGATCTGCTTGGCCACGTGGTTCAGGTCCAGCACCCATGACCTGAGCGTTTCATCGTGGGCACTCTGGTGCGTGCGACCGGGAACGCGGAAGACGATCAGATATTCGCCGCTGATCGTGCTGATGATGGTATGGGTGACATGCTGCGAATAGGGTATGTTCTTCACGAAGGAAGGTTCCTTCGTGAAAGTCTTGGTTTTGCTGATATTCCGGATAGCGACCGCCATGCTATTCCTCGCCTCGAATGTCGTTAATCGACGGTGCGGCGTAATCGACGGGCGAATAACTGGACCCGCCCCACTGCCGCGTAAAGGCGGATTCGTACATGTTGCGGACCTTCGTTTTCAGCCACAGACCGATGATGCGGAACATGCGGTCGTCGTATTTCGTGATGCTCCACTCGATGAGCCAGAGGCCACCGAACACGATCAGCGCCCAGAGGTGGATCACCATGAACAGGGACGCCGAAAACATGAAGGTCAGGACGAACACGTTGCGAGGGATCAGCAGCCACGTCGCTACGCGCGTCGCACCCTTGAAGAGCGGAAATTTCCTGGCCATCAGACGAGGCCGAAGAAACCCACTATCGCCGACGCGGAGCCGATGATGATGAGGCCGAGAACCGGGTTGACGATCTGATGGAACTTGATCAGGTGGAAGAAGATGCCAGCGCCGATCGCAACGATACCCAGAATGCACGCGGCAGGAATCCAGAGCATCACCCACGAGTGCATCGAGTTCAGTGAAGACGCACCGGTGTCAACGGCAAAGGCCTGACCCGCTGCAACCAGTGCGAGGGTGCCAGCGACGATTTGTGCAACTTGAATGCGCTTTTTCATCTCAGGTTCACTCCATGGCTAACGTCTCGGATTCCCATTCGAAATCGGACAGGGACAACAGGCACTCTTTGGCACCTACCCTCGTGTCGAGCCAGTCGACCAGGGCGCGCAGGTCAGACCATGTTCTGGGCTCCATGTCCTTCTTCACACGGATCGCGCACGTGTACGCCTGGCCCGCGTCGTTCTCGATGTCGAGAAGCGGTATCCATTCGCGTTTTTCGATACGTTGGATCGCCACACGTACAACCCGCCATTCACGCAGGATGCTTTCGAGCTGGCTTTGCATCGCGAGATAAACGACTTTCTTTTTCATTGGTCTCCCTTTGATGAGGTCCGGCGCAGGTATGCGCCTATTTCGGGATGGGCGAACGCGCCCGCTTCGATCTGACCTGCCGCGCCCGGCTCGCCAGGCCGCGTACGCACGCCAGGCGCGGACAGGTTTTGCTGCCGGGAGATCTGTGCGGCGGCCGGCGTAGGCCCCGTGACGCTGACGTCGCTCGCGCTCGAGCTGCTCGACGTGTTCGGGTCGATTGGCCCGTCAAGCAAGGCCGGGATTTTCAGTTTCACCTGTGCGACGACACGCTTCACGTAGCCGTTTGCAAAGCCTTTCCGCGGGCTGCCGGTGTTGTAGCAGGACAGCGCCCGCTGCAATGCCGCCTGTCCCTCCCCTACCTGCTGGACAGCACGTGCATAGCAGTCGCCAAGAACCCGCGCGCCCGCGCGCAGATTCGTACAGGCGTCCAGCAGTTGTGTACCCGTGACGCCAAGGCTGCGAAAATTGGCCGAGTTGATCTGCGCATAGCCAACGTCATAATTCCAACCGCGCGCATCGAGCCTGGCGATCGCATCGCGGGCTTCCGGCTCGGTGGTGGGCTGACGTTTCAGGCTGTGCCCGCCGTTGACGTTGATGGCGAACGGGTTGTTATGTGACTCGGCGCTAACGAGGTACGCGACTGTAAGGGGATGCACGTCCGGCGCACACGTGCGCGCCAACGTCAATATCTCCGGAGACAAGGCGGGCTGCGCCTGCCCCGCAAGGGGAAGCGTCAGGACTGGCACGAGAGTGAGTGCGGAGTACTTATTCACACATCCTCTTACGCATAAAACGGACTGAGTATATTATGGGGTTGTGATCTGTGACAGGCAAGGACAAAAATGCAAACCGGCGTCTTGTCAACAGGCAGGATGGAACCGTGATCGAGTTCGTACCTTTTCCGTCGAAAACGGCACCAGGAGGCGAAGCGCGTTATCGCGATCCAGCGAACCCGCTTAACACCTGGTCCGGTTGGGGCCAGCGCCCCGCCTGGCTCGTCGCGTATCTCGACCGAGGCCGGACGCTCGAGGAATTCGCCATCCCGAACGCGACACCGATCACGAGACCGACGTATCGCGATCCGGCGAACCCCCACAACACGTGGTCCGGTTTTGGTCGGCGGCCAGGCTGGCTCATGGCGTACCTGGACGCCGGCCGGTCACTGGAGGAATTTGAAGTGAAGGACGAAAGGATCTGAGACATGGGACAGGTCATTCCAATTAAAACGGGTAAGCGTGTACACCGCGCGCGACGGTTCGCAGCGGTGCGCGAACGCGTCGCCCCGGTTTGCCGCACCGGCGCGGTCCGTCTGA
Source organism: Paraburkholderia phymatum (assembly GCF_038900715.1). Taxonomy (GTDB): domain Bacteria; phylum Pseudomonadota; class Gammaproteobacteria; order Burkholderiales; family Burkholderiaceae; genus Paraburkholderia; species Paraburkholderia phymatum_A. The sequence goes on from NZ_JAYMRZ010000020.1 coordinate 72,645, forward strand.
TTGGTCGCCTGTTGCTTGATACCGCGTGGTTGTTGTTTATCGCGTGCGGCCTTCGTTTTTTCGGCCGCTATATCCGGTTCGCATTGACGTGCGCTGTTCTCATTGCACTCGTCGCGCTCGGCGTTGAGTACTTCCATCACTGGCCCCATCCTCGGAATGCGGTCTTCGCGACGTGCGCGGCGATCGCACTGTTAGGCCTGCGTGAAGCACTGTATCGGCTCGAACGCCTTGCGTCTGACTATCGTCCTCTGTGGAGATAACGCACCATGAAGAAAGCCCTCTCATTCCTTCTCGCGCTTCTGCTTGGCCTGTTCGCAGCGACCGTTGCATCGGCATCCTCCTGCGAAAGCCTCATCTGCATGGCCGGCAAAGCCCAGGGCCAGCCAGGCGGCGATGACTGCAACCAGGCTATCAGGGATTTCTTCTCGATCAGGCGCTACCATCACGGCCACCTTGACCTGGGTCCGACGCGTGACGCACGCCGTCAGTTTCTCGATCAGTGCCCCGGCTCGCAGCAGAACGCGAGCAGCGTGGACGAGATCATCAGTCAGTTCGGCACGGTTGAATAACCACTGTACGTTTACACATGCGTGCATGCCTTGGCACCTACCTGCGTTGACAGCTAACTGCATTGGCAGCTTGTATTTCTCAGTAATCCGCTAAGGGAAAATCTGGTGGTTACAGTGACACTGTCGCCAATTGCGAAAGCAAATGGGCGTATAAACGCTGCACGTTCCGCGTTCATGCATCTAGCATTAATCAGTCTCGCATAAAGCGCGAACAGCTTGATTTAAATCAATGAGAAAAGAATTATCGCGTTTCAGGCTCTCAAGCCCGGCCTGTTATTGGCCGATAGCCTGACTGTGACACGCGAATGCATCAACTTGAACATGCCGGTCTACTCGCGGCTTATATCACCATGAGCTGGGCCAACGCACTGACGCCTTGAAGCCCCATGCATTCTGGATTTTTCCGCTATAGCCAATACCTGATAAAACCTCACGGCATGACCGTAGCGGATGACACGATGTTATTTGTTTCCGGCCTACGGAGATAATTTGAAGCGACGTCAACGTAATTATTAATCGCATAATGTTTCGCCTGATCTTCGGAGCCGCCCTGCAAAATGAATGTTAAAGACCTGAAAATCGGAGTGCGCCTGGGCGCGGGCTTCGGATTCGTTCTCCTGCTGATGGCGGCCCTGATTGCCGTCGGGTTGAACCGGCTGGCCGGTATCAGTGAGATCACCGACAGGATCATCCAGCTGGAATGGGTGAAAGCCGACACCGCGCAGGTCGTCAATGTCAGGACGCGTGCGAACGCACGTTTGACCATGCAACTGTTCATCACCGGCGACCGCAACAGGATTGCCGCGATCACTCACGAAATTGACGCCAACAAGGCGGTCATCGACAGTGCGCTCGAAACGCTCAACAAGCTGGTATCCCGGGCCGAAGGGAAGGAACTGCTGGCGAAGATCAGCGAGACGCGTGCCGCCTACGTGGGATCGTTCGGCAAGGTAGCTGCGTTGCTCGCTCAAGGGGAGCGCGATCGGGCGACGACGATGATGAATGACGAGACCCTTCCCACACTGGATCGTCTCGAACAATCGGTCCGGGATCTTGTGAAATTGCAGAGGCGCGTCGTCAACGAGCGCGGCGAGGAGGCGCGGCAGGTGAGCGAATCGGCTCGCGTGCTGATGCTGGTACTCGGTCTGTCGGCGATGCTGATCGGCATCGTGTGCGCTTATGTCATCACCCGCTCCATCACGCGGCCGTTGCGCGAAGCGGTACAGATCGCGCAAACGGTGGCCGCCGGCGATCTGACGAGTCGCATACATGTCCCAGGGCACGACGAGACCGGCCAGCTGTTGCAGGCGCTCGGGCGCATGAACGACAGCCTGAAGAAAATCGTCGGTGAAGTGCGCACGGGTACGGACACGATCGCAACCGCGTCGGGCCAGATCGCCAACGGCAACGAGGATCTGTCTTCGCGCACCGAGGAGCAGGCCAGCTCGCTCGAAGAAACCGTCGCGTCGATGCAGGAACTGACGAGCACCGTCAGGCAGAACGCCGACAACGCGCTGCAGGCCAACCGGCTGGCGCTCTCGGCCTCCGAGGTTGCGACCAGGGGCGGCGCTGTCATCGCACAGGTCGTCGATACGATGGGCGCGATCAATGAATCCGCCAGCAGGGTGGTCGAGATTATTGGCGTTATCGAGGGCATCGCATTCCAGACCAATATCCTCGCACTCAATGCTGCGGTGGAGTCGGCGCGTGCGGGCGAGCACGGCAGAGGCTTCGCGGTCGTGGCGGGCGAGGTCAGGAATCTCGCGCAGCGCAGCGCGACGGCAGCAAGAGAAATCAAGGCCATGATCGGCGACTCCGTGCAACGGGTGCAGACCGGTAGCCAACAGGTCGCCCAGGCAGGCGCCACGATGGGCGAGATCGTGACCAGCATAGAGCGCGTAACGGGCATCATGGGGCAGATCACGGCCGCCACGCAGTCGCAGAGCGCCGGAATCGAGCAGATCAACCAGGCGATGGGACAGATGGACCAGGTCACGCAGCAGAACGCCGCGCTAGTCGAAGAGGCGGCAGCGGCGGCCGCCTCGCTGCAGGATCAGGCCGCGCATCTTGCCCGACTGGTCGGGGTCTTCAGACTCGATGGCGCACGGATGCAGATGGCGCCGCAGCGACCCGATACAGTGTCGGCGAGAAGCGCCGTCGGGCACCCGGCGCCGAACGCTGCCTCCGTGAGGCGTGCGATGGTTGGGTCTGCCGAAGCGGACGCCAATCTGGAGTTGGCGGAATTCTAGCGCCCACGAGACGTTATAGCGGCCACTGAATCACCGGTGCGTCAGCTTCCGTGAACCGGATCTACGGGTATCACGGGTTCGACATCGAAGTAGACGTCGGGGCCGCCCCCGCTGACTCACGTCACCAATATCGCGCGCTCTGCACACATCCTCTGAGGGGCGTCGTTCGTGGATGGATCGCTTGCTATTGGTACGACAAAAAAGGGAGAGAAGGTTGCCTCCTCTCCCTTTTCCTTTGCTGCGTCGGCTATAGAGCCTGCTCCCTAGAACGCTACCTCACCGTCGCCTACGGGCGCATCTGAGCGCTGCGGCACCACATCGAGCGCAATCCGGACGGAATTATCGGCATTGCGCACGCGCCGGCCATACACGATCAGACGTGGTGCTTCGTCCCACTCTTCCTGCGAATGCTCATCGCGCACGTCAGGATTAAGCGGTAGGACTACCAGGTAACCGGAATAGTCTGGCGACCTGGATGTCTTCTTTTCCTCGTTGCGAAACAGCCGCCCCGAGTAATGCACCTGCCCTTTCGCTCCAACCGACAGGTCGAGGAATCGCTTGTCCGATCCCTTTGCTTCCTTGAGAAAGGCCGACATCGGGACCGCTACGCCATCGAGCTTGATCGACCCCGTGAAGGTCGGCCCATTCTCGCGGGCGTGTTCCTCGTCAACGGGGAACAGAACGGCTGTAGTACGGCTGGTTTCGGTCAACATGATGAACCTCCTTCAAGGTGAAAAAGGCCATCCGGGAGCGTCGGGAGACGCTCCACGGATAGCGCGGAACGTCTCTCGACATGGCAAAGGTAGGACAAATGGCTGGAATATTCAAGCTTGTTTCCGCATAAACGGGCACAGTTAAATCGCCCGGTAACGGCCTGAGCCTCAGCACCATGCGCCGTTTAGTGGTGGCCACGTACTACCATGCACTTATCGCGTGACACAAAACGGATGCAGCCATGACAGAGGCAACCTTTACCTTCCGCGTTGACGAGGCCCTGAAAGCCGAGTTTTCCAATGCCGCGAAGGCCCCTGATCGCACCGGCGCGCAACTGTTGCGAGACTTCATGCGGGACTACGTGAAGCAACAACAGGAAGCGGCTGAATACGACGCATGGCTACGCGCAAAGGTGCAGCGGTCGAGGGCCTCGGCCGACGCAGGCAATCTGGTGCCCGCCGCAGAAGTCGAAGCCCGGTTTGCAGCGCGTCGCGCTGCGACACGTCGCCGGCTTGTAGGGTCGAACTGATGACTGTTCTGGACGCCAGAGGCGATACAGGACCGCGACGAGTGACATCGCATGTAATTCAAATGAATTACAATGGGAAATCTGGACTACAGTAGGAGTAGTTGCCATGGCTGCGACTGCATTGGTGCAAGCACGCATCGACCCTGCGCTGAAAGAGCGCGCGGCTGCGGTGCTCGACAACATGGGACTGACCGTCTCGGACGCCGTGCGAATCCTCCTGACGCGCGTTGCCAACGAAGGTGCGCTGCCGTTCGCCTTTGCGACCGACCCGGCCATACATGACGCCTGGTTCCGCGCGAAGGTACAGGAAGCATTGGACGATCCGCGCCCCGCCACCTCGGACGATGAAGTCGAAGCTCATTTCGCCAGGCGCCGCGCCGAGGCCCTTCGCAAAGCCGGCGAAGGTGACGCGTGAGGCTTGAATGGTCCGCTTACGCAATAGAGGATCGCGACGCGATTTTTGACTACATCGAAGAAGACAGCCCGCATGCAGCCGTCGTCGTGGATGATCGAATCCGTGTGCAAGTCAGGCAGCTACTGCAGTTTCCCGAGACTGGCCGTCCGGGACGCATCGACGGTACTCGCGAACTGGTTATAAGCCGGACGCCGTATATCGTGGCCTACCGCGTTGCAGGCGATACCGTGCGCATCCTGCGGGTGTTGCACGGCGCGCAGCCATGGCCCGATGAAATGTTGGATTAGGTGAGGCGAGTCTTTTCAGGGAACGACAGTAAGCTTATTCAGGGGGCGCGTCGCGTCCGCCAGCAAACAGCCGTGTGTCCCACACCACTGCCTGCGGCGCAGAGACGGCCAGGCGCGCCGCGTCCGGATGCGCCGGATTGACCACGGCATTGCATTCCGCTCGCGCCACCACCGACGGCACCACCAGCACCGCCGAGCGCGCCTCCTCGATCCACTGGTCGCCAAAACGGCGGGCGGCCTGTGCATCCGGCGCATCCCAGCCAGCGGGCAGGTCCTCGAGGGCGACGCGTTCAATCGACACATCCTCCGGTACCTGCGCTTCGACCCAGACGTGGTGCCTGGGCACCTTGCCGATCCGCGCATGCACCAGCACCTCGAGCATCGCCCCCGCGAAGTTCAGGGCGCCGTAGATAACCCCCCGGCCAGGACTGTTGAACCGGTCCCCGACCAGCATCGCGCCCGTGCCACTCCAGACCGGGTGACGGCGATCGGCGATCCGGAATATGCGCATCAGGCCGGTACCGGCTGCACGAGCGCGACGCCGCGCTCAGCGACGTTCATCTGCATCCCCTGTCGCATCACGCCGGCAACCCATAGAACAGCTTCCACAACAGTTCCTCGACGCGTCGTGCCCCGAGTTCGGTGAGCGCCACTTCCAGGGGGGTACGCCCTTCGAGCAACGGGTGCACGGTATTCAGGAATTCCCTTGCGTCCCCCTCGTCGTCCCACACATAACGGGCGGTGGCGACGATGCGCGCGAGCCGCTCGGTCTTCTCCGATTCATCGGGGCTCAACCGGTCGCGTCGGCGTTTGAACGTCGCCTCCGGCACGATGCGCGCGAGCAAGGCACGACGTTCTTCCGCGCTGCGCGTCGCGTGCTCGACGCCCTCCCTGAGCGCCGACTTCGGCAGACCCTCGCGGACCTGCTCGTCGAGCTCCGCAACCGAATGCGGCACGCGCGGTAGCGCCATCACCGCGGCGATCTGTTCCGGCGAGACCAGGAGCATGGGAAACCTCCGCATTATCATTTGAACCTTGATTATAGATCAAATGATACCAATCGCCTTTGCGCGCGTCGTAACAGTTAAATTATCCAATGGTGCAGAGCTACAGCGGGTCGGTTGAGCTTGAAGTCTCAACTGTAGACCCTGGCCGCCCCTTCTTTGGGCGGCCCGGAGGCCTTTCAATCGCACAGCGGCAAGGTCTCAGTGTGGGTCGTGAAGAGCCGGTCGCCTTCCCAGCACGATCGCCTTTCTGCGGCATTCACTCCGGCGCACCCGCGATCTTTGCGCGCAACCATGACGTGTAAGCGGTCCGCTCCAGTGGGTTCTTGAATGTTCCAGTTTCCGGCTGATAGGTGTTTCCCTTTCCACCTTCCCCCATATATTCAGCGGCAAACTTCTGCTTCTCCGCTAGCGTCAATGATTTGATTTTCGCGGTCGTTTGGCGCGAACGCTCTTCGGCAGAAATGTCCTTCTTGTCAACTGAGGGACGTGTTGAAACCGCTTCGGCCTGCCCAACGCCATTGGCCCCCACTTCAATGCGAGCGCCCTTTTCGAACACTGTCCTTGCGTAGCCTCCTGCATTTCCGCGGATTTGCTTGTTTTTTGCCTTCGCTTCGACGTAAATGGCTGTCTGTAACGCTCGATCTGGTTCCTGCTGTATCCAGCTAATAGCGAGTCGGTCTCCGACACCCAGGAGAGTGAGACGCTTGAATGCCTCGGATTCCCGAATACTTTTCTGCTCTTCATCCTCCTCGTTGTCGTACATTGACTTTTGGGGATTGTCTTCGACCAGGAAGCGTATCTGCACCACGCGCCGTGCTTCTCGCTTGTATTCTGGAGTCACGATGATGTTCGATACCTGATTGATCTCTTTAACAGCTTTTTTGATCACCTCGGCTGAGAAATGCTTGAACTCATCGTACATGCTTGCGTCCGCACCAAGCAGGCGACGCCATGTTTCCACTGAGATCCAACCCGTTGATCCCGTTCGTTTGAATCGGAGACAGTTCTCGTAAAGGGCAAGCGCATAGCCCCCGCTAAACTGCCGCTGAACGTTGATGTTGATCAGGGTGTAGATGTCAGGATTCGCGAGCTTCCCTGCGAGCCAGTCGCTGTACTCGTACGAGCAGAGGCCGTTCTTGATGCTGGCGTACGCGATGAGTGGCGACGCTTCCCAGTCCGTCTTGCCACCGTCGTGCAGAAGATCGAACGAGATGGGTGTCGACATGACCTTCAGCAATGCGCGCTTCAACGCGTCGTGATTTTTGCTGTCGAAACCTAGCATGGTGCAAAGGATGCCCACGGGCAACGTATGACGCTTCTTCGTGAGGAGATCGTCGAATGCGTTAAGTAGCAGGACGTTGACGATTTTGCGCTCGAGCAACGACAGTTCACCGCTTACATGAACTGTGGCGACGTGCTTTTTCAGTTCGCTAGGCGGAGGGCCAAGCGGTTTGATGTTGGGCATGCACTCTCCATAAGGCTTTCGGGATTCTAGGAGCTAAAAGTCATGCCGACAACCCATCTCGCTCTGACTTTTCCTGTTTTCCGGTCGGTGTTCCCCATGAAGCCTGACCTTTCGATGTTGATTCGGAGCGAAAGGAAAAGTCAGGGTTTGTGGGGGCGCCTCCGGAAGGGAAGAAAGGTCATGGTTTATGGGGCGCTTTCGAGAGAGGAGAAATCAAAAGGTCATGGTTTGTGGGGAGCGTTGCCGGGACAGCGCATCGCCCTCCTTAAAGTCAGGGTTTGTGGGGCGGAGAACAACACCAAATGCTGTCTTGAAGTCGGTGCATGACGCAGCTCGTGCGAAATCGGCCCGCTGTTCCGAGACTAAAAGGTCGTGGTCTATGGGGAACCCAGCCCCCTCCCCCACAAACCGTGACCTTGCCCCCACAGACCCTGACCTTTGAATTCCAGCAACGTCGAAAAACGTCGTGAAATCAATTCGTTAACGTCCTTGTCCGTCCGCACCCATAGACCCTGACTTCACCCCATCAACCATGACCTTTCGCCCCATGCAGGCTGACCTCATACCGTGGCGTCGTCCCATAAACCCTGACCGATCGCCCCATAAAGCATGACCTGACACCCGCCGAAGCCTTGCCAGTAAAGGATCTGGCGATCGTAAACGCTTTTAAAGTCTTTGTTTCTTAAAGAAACAACAAACAGGTGTTGTCTCTAAGAGAGAGACGTTTCAGTCTAAAAGCGCGACAGCACCCCTATGGGTAACGTCACTCACCTTGGCCTGCCAGATCTAATCTTATTTCTATAAACTCCGAGCGAAGCCCCGGCTGGTGGTCATCCCCGGGTTTGGCTGCTATTGAAAATCTGCTTGCGCTTCGCGCGGTTAACACCTAAGCTTCCGCGAAATTCAACATTGGCTGCTAGTTTTTGCTCTACGTGTTGAATCACACATGTGACGGTGGTCGTTACATCGATAAGGGAGCCGTTGATGAACACAGCAGTCCGGCGTGCCGAAAAGCCGCAGATGTCCATAAAGCTGAAGCATGCCCCGAAGCCAATGCCACTTGGCGCGATCAAGGCCATCGCAGGCAATGCCAGTGGGATGCTCGTAGACGTGCGAGAAAGTATGCTTGCCCCACATCCTCGCAAAAACCCCCCGGTGTTTACAACTGCTCAGGTTGGCGACTTATGCCGGATCGACAGGCAGCGAATGCACTATCTGTCGCGAGCCGAGGCCGACCTTCCTCAAGGGACGCTCCGGCATAGCCGTAGCAGAGAGTTTACGCTTTCCGAAGCGCGGGTATGGATTGATCGGATTGGGCCCTACTCCAAACGCCCTTCGGGCGTAAAAGGCAAGAAGATTGCGATCGGCAACTTCAAGGGCGGCGTTAGTAAGACCACTACCGCGATGACCTTGGCGCAAGGACTCTCGTTGTTCGGCCGCAAGGTCCTCCTGGTTGACCTTGATCCGCAGGCGTCACTCTCGGCACTTCATGGAATCCTTGCGGACAGCGAGGTCTCGGATGAGCAAACCGTGCTTCCTTTGATTTATGGCGATGAGGAAGATCTTCAGTACGCTGTTCAATCCACGTACTGGGATGGAGTGGATCTTGTTCCGGCGAGTGCAGCGTTGTTTGGCGCAGAATTTTTCCTGCCGTTCAAGCAATCGAAAGATCAGTCGTTCCAGTTCTGGAATGTGCTGAACAAGGGACTTGAGCCACTGTTGGACCAATACGACGTCGTCATCATCGACACGCCCCCTGCCCTCTCTTATCTGACTATCAATGCATTCATGGCGGCGGACGGACTCATCGTCCCGACCCCGCCGAGCGCGCTCGACTACGCGTCGTCGACCCAGTTCTGGAATCTGTTTTCGGATCTTTCCGAGAGCATGCAACAGGTAGCGCCTGAACTCGTTAAGAGCTTCGACTTCATTCATGTCCTTCTTGCCAAGGTCGATCAGAGTCAAGCCGCCACGCCGATAGTTCGTGACTGGATCAATAAGACCTATGAAGGTCTCGTCCTTCCGATAGAAATCCCCACGACGGCCGTTACCCAAACGGCCGCTGCGGAATTTGGCACGGTGTACGACATCTCGCGTTACCAGGGAAGTCTGAAAACCTATCAACGCGCACGAGAGGCGTACGACCGATTTGCTGAGATCGTCGACCAGCAGCTCGTCGCACTTTGGCTCGCAGATCAGGAGGCCGAATGAGCATCAAAGACCGTCTTGCCGCAAAGGCCGCGACGATTGGCACATCGCCGCGTCCGCAAAAGAGCAACGAGGACGTGCCGGGAAGGCCCAAGACGGCGCCTGGCCAGTTGATGGCGGCCCTGCCCTTACTCGCCGAGAAGGAAAAGGAACTCCGGGCTGCGATCAAGCGTATCGAGGAACTGGAATCAACTGGCAATGCGTATTCGGAAGAAGTGGAAATATCCACTCTTGTCGAAGTGCCGGGGCGTCGGCGTATTCTGTCACAGCAGGAATATGGCGAACTCCGTGCGAATCTGGAAGGCAATCCCCTTGTTCATCCGATTGTCTATCGGCCCTTGGGCGATGGGCGTAACGAAATCATTTCCGGGAACAATCGGGTCGCGATTTATCGAGACGATCTGGGCCGTACGAAGATCCGCGGTGTACCGTTCACCGGAACCGATGCGGAGGTTGAGCTTGGAGCGGCGTTCTCGAACCTGCTCGCTCCGTCGCTTCCTGACTTCGAAAAGTACCGACAGTTCCAGCGCATTCAGGAAAACCTCGGTCTCAGGCAGGCAGACATCATTCGTGCCTCGGGCCTGGCTCAAAGCCATGTAGCGCGAATTCTGTCCTTCGACAATCTGCCCACGGCCGTCAAAGAGATGATTGCGGTCAAGCCGCATCGGCTCGGAGGGACCGCCGCCGCTAAGTTTGCCGCACTGGCTCAACAGGGGCACGAGGAAGGCGTGACTCGTGCGATAGCGGCACTGATGGATTCTGATGAGATGACTCAGGAGAGGGCGCTGACGCTTGCGGCCCCGGCTCGGCCCAAGACTCCGCGGCCGATCGCGAAATCGATCAACGTCGGCAAGAAAAAGTTCTGTGATGTGACGGTGCGAAGCGGAGTGATTGGATTGCGGTTTTCAGGAAAGGACGGCGAAGCGAAGGCGGAAGAGTGGGGCGAACGGATAGCAAATTTCATCCGACGCGAACTTGATTCGGAAGGTTCGGGATCATCCAACTTGGATGTGCAATAAAATCAAGCATTTAGGTGGCCGGCAGAAAACCCGGCCGCCGCCATCCAAGTTGGATAGCTTTTAAAATCAATAACTTATATATTCAGCTGCGCGCCTGATCCAGTCTCACACACAGATCCCCAGCGGGGGTAATGCCGTAAGCGGGGAAAAGATCTTCCGATCAGCCCATCGCTCTTTTGGCTTATCTAAATGCCGAAACCACCCCAGGATGATTTCCTGAATACGGTGATTGGACCGCCGTTGCGGTCCGCGGCAAAGGCGGCGTCCAGGCCCGGGGAGGCGCCGCATCTCCAACTGGCACGAGCGGGAACGACAGGAATTCCTCGGAAAACCGAGATCCGGCGTAATGCCCATAAACCATGACTTTTCGGTTCGGGGTAGGGACGGGAACCGTAAGCCAGGTGCGCAACGAAAGTGCGAATGGGCACTTTCCCCATGAACCATGACTTTCTCCAGCGCGCTTGCTCAGCTGCGGTCGACTCCTGCACGCGTGTTCGTCTGATCCTCGCCGGACGTTTTGGGAAGCAAATCGAGTTGCACCGTCCTCGCCGTACTGAAAATCGTGACGCGGTCACAGACCTTCTGGAGTTAGCAGAAGTGTGCGTCCGTTGAAATCATCGGACCCGTGACACTGTGCGGGCGTACACACTCCGCGCGCGCCCCGCCCACGGCGCGGGAGCCTGTAGAAACGCGATGTAGGTAGAAAACTCGTCGAGCGTCCATGCGGAGATCGGCGTGCCTGTCTGGCGCGCATACCAGAACAGCCGTTCGGCCTCGGTCCGGTACTGCGCGAAGGTGGTCGCGGCGAGCCGCCCGCGCCCGGTCGCCTTGGCCGCCAGTCGGCGCGCGACGCCCGCTTCGTCGGACAGCCCCGGCGGCAGGATCGGGCTGTCGCGGCGGTTCACCGGAGCCGCGTATCCAGTGCGCTCGTCCGATGGAGTCGGCGGTTGACCGGCGTCGGGCAGGATGGGGTGGGGCGTCGGCTCAGGCTCCGGAAGGATGGGGCGCACGCGCCGTGCCGTGCTGCAGCGCGGCCAGTGACGCCTGCAAGTGCTCGAGCAGCACCGCGAACGCGAAGGAGGGCGGGCGGTGCAGGAAGCGCTGCCCATGCCTTCCCTACTAGGGAAACCTTGAAAATCAAGGTATTACGAGTTCAGGAAGACACCGATGTAATAACAATCGACCGACCAAAGCAAAGGCCCTCGGGCTGGAACCGCTGGATATGTCGTTCGCGCAACGCTCCGTTGCTGGCGAGGGGAACGCTTGTCCCTTCGACCACGACGACACTGATGTGGACGTTGACCACGAAGCGCTGTTGCAATTCGCCTGCGACACAACCAACCTGCGCTGGGCCATTTTTCGGGCGGCCTTCCGGGCTGAGCATCTCTCCAGTCTGCCAGCCCGTGCCCGCGCCCTGCTGGCTGCCCTTGCCCGCACCGTCGATCGCGAACGCCCTTACGCGGCGATTTTCGCGCGCCGCGAGCTCCTCACCGGCCGCGCCCTCCAGTCCATGCGCACGCTTTATCGCGGCCTCGATGATCTGGAAGACGCCGGTTTGATTCACCGGCCCCCTCAGCGACGCCATGGTGAAGTCGGTCTGTTCGGCCGCGCCTATTTGCACCTCACACCCAAGGCGGCCGCGCTGCTCGGTCTCGTCGACGCCGAAGCCACCGAACGTCCCCCGACAGCGGATCCGGCCGGCCCGGCAACGTCAGCCACGGCAACGGAACTACCGTCTGCCAGCGTGGCAGACGGCCGTATATATAAGGATCTTTCCCCTGTTTCTTTTCAAAAGAGACAACCGGGCAAGCTCCCTGCCGATCTCGAGCGCCTCGGCAGCCTGGGTTTTCGGAAATTCTTGATCTTCAAACTCATGCGTGAAGCCGGGCAGCACGGCAAACGCCTGTCCGACGTCGTTGACGTCGCCTGGGAGCATCTGCGCGAGGCCCATGCACCGATTGCGTACCTGCGTAAGCTTTTGAGTGTGCCCGTCGATTTCGCCTTTGAGCGTCGAGCCCGGCAAACAGCCGCGGACGAAGCACAGGCAGCTGTCCGGGATGTCCAGCATGTGCGGGAGACAATCGCCCGCTGTGCCGGCCGCACGTTCTTCGACGCGCCTGCACAACACCGTCTGGACATCGCTGCAGACGCCAGCACGTTAACCGTGCTCGATGCCCAGGAGGCGAGCGGGCGGGTCACCGTTGCCGGCTGGCAGTCCGACTTTGTCGCCGGATTGCGGGCAGGCAAGATCATCGCCGCCACGTCTGAACTTGCCGAACGCTTCGATGTAGCGCGCGCGCAGGCGGTGCAGGGCAGGGCGAACGTGCGAGCGGCCGTTCGCGGACGTGCCGGAGACAGCACCTCTGCGGGCGCTATTCGCGGGATGGGTGTCCGAGACGTCACGCCTACGGTGCGAGAAAACCTCGCGCGAATGAAGAGCATGGTGGCCGCGTTCGCAGGCCATGCCCCGGCAGGCGTAATCACTTGAACATCTGGACATCGGAAGCGGGAAGGCACACAAGGTTAATCAGTGCAGCACGTTACCTCCATCGCTTTGCGGATGATATGAAGCAAGCGTGAGCCCATCGCCAGGTCGCATGGATCTCTCGGCTGCCGGGATAAGCATGAACGTGCATAGCCTTCTTCATCAACCGGACCTATGCTTCAACGGTACAAAGAGGGCGCGAGGATGTGATGCGTGCCACCAGGATGAAAACCGTTCGATGTCTGCTCCGCGAATCCGATGCTGACGCCTGGAGACAAACGCGCATACGACGCTGCGGTCGCTGAGTTAGACAAAGCGACGGAAGAATTGCAACGGCTGGCCGGCGATCCAGCAACGTCTCTCGCTGCGCTTGCGAGGGCGCAGCACCATTATGATCTGTCGCGAGTGCAGTGGCTGCGCTGCCATTGGCAACTGCGCATCGCCGCCGCTCACGCTCTCCCGAAGCCACCCCGAGTCGTCCGCCCCATCCTGGTTGTGGGTGACAACAAGGTGGTCCGGGACTCTCTGGCTGTTCTCCTCAAGCTGAATGGTTACCTGCTGTCGGAGGGCTGTGGGTTCGATAGCTGGCTTGAATTCTGCTGTGCGCAGTCGCAGCATTTGATCGTGCTCGACGTGCCCAGTTTCGCATCTGCTCACGACGCGTCCGCGTGGTTCGTAGAGAGCTTTAACAAAGCCATCGAAAGACCACACATCATTGCACTCGTGTGGCCAAAGGACGTACCGTGGTTCGCCGGCAGGGTTGACGAAGTGATCACCAAACCACATGTATTCGAGAAACTGCGGCACGCGATAGACAGGATCAGTTCGGCGGCTGAAGCGCCAGCCGCAACCCGAATTACTGCCAATCCGAAGGGCCATCCGCATGTCATACCTAACGTTTCGCACGCACGGCAGCTTCCCACACCAAAAGTGACCAGTCTCGACGCCGACGAATGACGGCAGGCAATCCGACAGGCGCCTGTCGCGTCGCCCAGGCCCCCGCAGGCGTGCATGTAAAACGCTGGCGTTGCAATAATCCCTTTTATCCTGCTAGCTGCTTTTAGGGGCATAACTTGCCCTGCGGAAATTTGTGCCTCGCGCACCTTCGCCGGCTGCTGAAAGCGCCACATTTCTTGCCATGATCGCTCTCGTAGAATCAGTAGCAGGAGGCGCACTCCACACTCGCGATGCGCAGTATCAGATTTTGTGTTCGGACGGCGGCAAGTGACACTTTTCTCGCCTCGCGATTGGAAGCAAATTTCCAACGCCCAGGTTCCCGCCCCCGAGCGCAGTGGTTCACCCGCGCCCGCCTATGGACGGCTGCGCTGCCCACACCACAAGGGTGTGGACAGTCCTGGCCCTAGGGCCGGGATACCGCACCCGACCACAGGCTCCCCGCGGCCGAGGCCCTTCGGGCCTGACGCGCCGCTTCCGCGGCTTGCCCCAACTGAGAGAGACGTTCTGCAAAAACGTGCTTTCGGATCGGAATTAATGCAACTAACTATCGATGGCAGAAGGCCGCTGGCCCTTGGCGGCCAAAAAGTTGTTGATGAAAAAGATGATTGTTAGTTGCGTTAAATCGCACACGAAACACCAGCACGTGCCGGGCCACTGGTGGATGCGTTGAAAGGGGGCTCTTCCCATGTCACTAAACACGTCTGTTTCACTCGGCAATCACTTCGCCGACTTCGTGGACGCGCAGGTGCAGTCCGGCCGCTATGGTTCGGCCAGCGATGTTGTGCGCGCTGGCCTGCGTCTGCTTGAATCGCATGAAACGCAAGTGCGGGCCCTGCAGGAAGCGTTGAGAGCCGGCGAGGCATCGGGTGCGCCCCAGCCGTTCGACAGCGAGGCGTTCCTGGAGCGGATGTGGGCGACGTATGGCGGCTAGGGGCGGCGGGAGATTTTAATGGCTGGAATACGAGAAGCCCGCGTTATGTCGCACCTCCGATAAGGGGTTAAGGCTATTTCCGCCTGGCGGTCTGGGTATGATACGTATTGATACATAACACCTTGGGGCTTCTGATGGGCACCATCACTGCCACCGAACTCGCACGGCAGACGCGCCAGATTCTCGATGCCGTCGCCCGGCACGGCGAAACCGTGATCGTCGAACGCAACAACATGCCGGTTGCGCGCATCGTGCCGGCCGAGCCAGTGATGACCGCCGCGCAGGCGCTCGCCGGCCTGCCGACCGCACTCACGCCGAAGCAGGCCGACGCATGGCTGGCCGACAGCCGCGGTGGCTTCGACGACGCTGTGCGTGATCCATGGGCGTGATTCTGGACAGTTCCATCTGGGTTGCGCTGGCCGCGAAGGCGCTTGACCAGCAGGCCGTGATCCATGCCGCCGGCGACGCCCCGGTGTTCATTTCCGTGGTCACGATCGGCGAGCTCGGCTTCGGCGTCCAGGCCTGCGCGGATCCCGCCGAACGCGCTGCGCGCGCCGCTTAGCTGCAGCAGCTCGATCGTCGTCCGGTGCTCGAGGTGTCGCGGCACACGGCAGCTGCATTCGGCGTGCTGGCCGCCGCGGTGAGGCAGTCCGGCCGCTCGCCCCGACCTCGCTACAACGATCTGTGGATCGCTGATCAGGCCATCGCGCACGGCTACGCCCTGATGACGCTGAACGTCGACGACTTCGCCTATCTGCCTGGCCTGCGACTGCTCAAACCGCAACCCCAGCCGAGCAACTGACGATGCCCCCGATGTCAGACCCTGGCTGGCTCCGATCCGGCGCGCGTTTCGTTACCGCTGATCCGACCGGGAAACCCTTGGCATTGCGCGGCAGGCTGACGGCGAGTAGGATTAAATCCTGTCGAATCAGGAGATCCATCATGCGTACTACCCAGCAGATGAGCATCACGCTGCCGAACGAGATGGCCGAGCTCGTGCGCGCCAAGGTCGCGAGCGGCGAATACGCGTCCGAAAGCGAGGTAATCCGCGACGGGCTGCGTTCGCTGGCCGCGCGCGATCGCGCCGTTGAGGCCTGGCTGGCCCGTCAGGTCCTGCCGGCGGCCGCCGCCCTCGAGGCCGATCCGCAGCGCGGCCTGACGGTGGACGAAGTGCGCGCGCATCTGCGCCGCAAGCGTGGCGTCACTGATCCCGCATGACGTACCGGGTCCAGTTTGCCCCCGAGGCACGCGACCAGCTCGCCGAACTCGAGGCGCACATTGCCGAAGCGGGCGCCCCGGGGACGGCCGCCCGCTACGTCGACGCGATCGTGACCTTCTGCGCGGCGCTCGCGACCTTTCCTTCGCGCGGCGTGCCGCGCGACGACCTGTTGCCCGGCCTGCGCGTGACCCACTATCGCAAGCGCGCCGTGATCGCGTTCCGCGTGACCGGCGACATCGTGTCGGTGCTCGGCGTCTATTACGGCGGCCAGGACTACGAGACACGGCTGCCGGACGAACCCGACGACCACTGACCGGGCGCCGATCGTGTCCAACCAGCCCCAGCAATTGACGGGGCAACCGCCCCGCACCTTCATCCGGACCGACTTCGCGGCGCTGCGCGCGCGGGTACGCGGTGACCACACCGCACGCGGCCACGCCCGACGCGCTCGTGCGGCTCGCGCTGATCAGCGGGTCACCGGCGCTGGCCGCCCAGCTGCGCGGCTCCATCCGCAAGCATGGCAGCGCGAGGCTGACCGCCGTCACCCTGAAAAACGGCGAGCCGGCCGCGCGGTTCGCCGCGGCTCTGAATTCCTTCCGTCCTGACAGCAAACTTCTTGCGAATGCGCGAGGCCCGCACCCCAGTCGCGGTTCCCGGTGAAGGGAACAACGGAATTGGGTCAAGCCTGATAATGGCTATTATCGGGATAGCGTTTCAGGGGTAAAATCCGGCAATTCCCATTTACCAGAGAGGGCCAGGGCCCGTGGCGCAAGACTCCGCACCGGATAACGACGAATCCGACGACGCGATGCCCGACCGCGAGGTCGCGCGCCTCGTGCTTGAACTCGAGCGCGTTATCACGCTGAGCCGGCGCGCGGTGGCGATCCGCTACGAGGTCCATGGCATCTCCCTGCCCGTCCCGGAAACACTGGGCCGCGCGGAGCTGATGGTGCTGGGCGCCCTGGTGCAGACGTACAGCTCCGTGGTATTCAGCGATGACTTCGGCGCCGTGCGCCAGCGGATCGCGGAATGTGGTGCCGTGGTCGTGCTGCAGCAGGTGGTGTTCGCCGACCGTCCGGGCTGGGGCCTGAAAAGGTACGGTGCAGGCGCGCCCGTGGGCGGCGTCGCGGCGCGCCTGCAGGCCGCGCGCCCGGTTTTTGAGGAGCTGTGCCGCCGGTTCCCGGAGGTGTTCCTTGCGGAAGCGCGGTCGCTGCTGGCCCGCTTCGCGACACCTTCCGCGCCGGATGATGGCATGGACAGGAAGGGACGTCATGGTTGAACGTCCATTGGGCCCGGCGCATCCGGTCGCGCTTGAGCGCGGCTACACGATCAAGGATTTCACGGCGCTGCGCGCGTACGTGCAGCGCATCGAGCCGGCGGTCATCGCGCGCACCTGGTATGATCCGGACGAGGATCCGCACGCGGCGACGCCCGGCGCAATGGAGCGGCATCTGACCCGGATGCTCGACACGCTGGTACAGCTCGCGATGGCGCACGGCTCGGCGGTGCTCGCCGATCATCTGCGTGCGTCGATCCGGCAGCACGGGCAACCCAAGCTGACCGCGGTGACCTTCCGGATGGTCACGGAGGCGGCGCAGCTGGCTGCTGTGCCGCCGCATCCCGATCATCCTATCGGGGCGTGGCTGCGTCCGCGCGTGACGCGCCGGCTGAAAGGCGAGGGCATCGGAACGCTCGGTGAGCTGGTCGCGTTCTGCAACCGGCGCGGCGCGAGCTGGTGGCGGTCAATTCCCCGCATCGGTCGCGGTCGCGCGCGGGCGATCGTCAGCTGGTTGCGGCGTCAACAGATTGCGCTCGGGCTGACGGTGGACCCTGACGTCGACTCCGTGGAACAGGATGGTAGGCCGCTGGTCGCGGCCGAACTGGTCGAGGTCGTGCCAGATAGCAATCCATCCGGCACGACTTCGAGTCGACTCACCCTCGCGCCGCTGGAACGCCTGTCGGTGCCGCATGCACTCTCGGGCGCCGAGGGCGAAAACCGTTCGGCGGCCTTCTGCTATATCCAGGCGAAGCACGACCTCGATGCCGTGCGCGCGTACCTGAACCGCTACCGAGACCAGCCGAAAACCCTGCGCGCCTATACCAAGGAGCTTGAGCGCTTTCTGCTGTGGGCGGTGGTGCTGCGTGGCAAGGCGATGAGTGATCTGCGCGTCGACGACTGCGAAGCCTACAAGGACTTCCTGAAGCGCCCGGATCCGCGTTTCGTCGGTGAGCGCTTCGCGCGTCACTCGCCACGCTGGCGACCGTTCGCATCGGGTGCGGCCGGAGCGGCTTCGCTGTCGGCGGACTCGCAGCGTTACGCAGTGCGTGCGCTGCGCGCCGCATTCGCCTGGTGGGTCGACGTGCGCTATCTGGCCGGCAACCCGTGGACCGCCGTCAATGATCCACCCGTAATCCGGCGAGCCAGTGCGATGAGGATCGAGCGAGCTTTACCGGCCGACCTGTGGCGACGGTTGCGGGTCGAGCTCGATGTGCGATGCGCAGACGAGCGCGCAGTTCAGTGGCGCGCTGTGCGCGCGGCGATCCTTCTGATGGGCGACTCGGGCCTGCGGCGCGAGGAAGCGGCGTCGGCCCTTCGGGAAAATCTCAAGGCGTCGGTCTACGGCACGCCCGGGCGGCCCGTGTGGGAGCTAACGATTGTGGGCAAGGGACAGCGTGAGCGGACGGTACCGGTAAGTGCGGCGGCGCTTCAGGCGCTGCGCGGCCATTGGGCTGACCGGGGCAGGGGATTTGACGAGACAGTTACAGGCCAGGCATCGAGCGGACCGCTGCTTGCACCGGTCATCATTCCGTGGACCGTACCCTCGCGCCGGCGGCATCGACAGGGACAGGGAGGCGGCCAGAGCCCTTTCAGTCCAAGGGTTCGGACCGGTTCAAGTGAGGCCGGTTACACCGCCGACGGACTGAACCGGCTGATTGGCCGGATGCTCAAGGGGCTCGTTGAGACCATGGATGGGTTGAGCCTGGATGAGCGGGTGCTGCTCGGTCAGGCGAACGCACACGCTTTCCGGCACACTTTCGGTACACAATCCGTCGCTGACGAAGTACCGGTTGATGTCGTGCAGAAGGTGCTGGGTCACGCGTCGCTTCAAACCACGACGATCTATGTCCAAGCCGAAAAGCAGCGCGTTGTTGAAGAGGTCGCTCGCTACTATGCTGGCGTCGCAGCTCGTCAGACTGCGCCCTGAAAAGCTTTATGTTCTCGGCGCGCAGTTCGGGACACATCGACCGAATATGTGGGCCGTCATTCCCTGAGCTCAAGTTTTCGCTCGGCAAAACTAACCGGAGATTGCCCCGCGCTAAAGAAAGCACGGTAAATTTCGCATGCTTTGGCATAATGCCCAGACAATTACCTCGCCGTTGCCTTAGATGATCGCCGACCACATGACAGGCATTGAAGAGTTCGAAGCCGGACTCTGGAAAATTGCCAATGACCTCCGGGCCAATTCGAATCTCGCCTCCAATGAGTACTTTTTGCCAATCATGGGCTTGCTGTTTCTACGACAGGCTACCAACCGCTACTACGCGGCGCTGGAGGCTATTGAGGCCGACAAGAAAGCCGGGAGGATGCCCAGCCGGGCGCCCGTGGCAGCGGATTTCGCCCGCCGCCGGGCTTTGATGCTCCCGCAATTAGCCTGCTACGACGAGATTCTTAAAAATCCCAAGGACGGCAACATCGGGGCGGCACTAACCCAAGCGATGGAGGAAATCGAGCACGGTTTCCCGCCGCTGGCAGGTCAACTCCCGAAGGACTACGAGCACTTTGACGGCGAAGTCCTAGAGAACATGATGCGGATATTCGACACTGAGGCCCTACGAAAGGCTTCCGGTGATGTCTTCGGCCGTATTTACGAATATTTTCTGGCCGAGTTCTCAAAGGCGGGGGCGCACGACAACGGCGAGTTCTATACGCCGCCCTCTATCGTGCAGACCATTGTCAACGTCATCGAGCCGAACCACGGTATCGTCCTAGACCCGGCCTGCGGTACGGGTGGCATGTTCGTCCAATCGAGTCACTTCATCGAGAAGGCCGGGCAGGACACAATGAAGCGCGTCACTTTTTTTGGTCACGAAAAGAACGAGACTACAGCGAAGCTGGCGCAAATCAACCTCGCTGTCAACGGACTGGAAGGAAAAATACGGGCCGGAAATGAGGCTATCACGTACTACAAGGACCCTCACGAACTGATCGGCAAGTGTGATTTCGTGATGGCGAACCCGCCTTTCAACGTGGACGAGGTGGATGCGGAGAAGGTCAAGAGCGACAAACGCCTGCCGTTCGGCCTTCCCGGCGTCAATAAGGCGAAAAAGGTATCAAACGCAAACTACCTCTGGTTGTCGTACTTCTATAGCTACCTCAACCAAGATGGCCGCGCGGGAGTCGTGATGTCGTCCCAAGCATCAAGCGCGGGCCGCGATGAAGCGATTGTGCGTCAGAAGATTGTGGAGACGGGGACTGTCGATGCGATGATCGACATTCGGGGTAACTTCTTTTATACCCGGACGGTGCCCTGCCAGCTCTGGTTTTTCGACCGAGCCAAAGAGCGCGATGAAGCGCGCCGCGACCACGTTCTAATGCTCGATGCGCGCAACATCTTCCGCAAGGTCTCTCGCGCCGTCTACGATTTTTCGCCTGAGCAACAAAAGAATATTGCCGCGATCTTCTGGCTTTACCGCAAGCAAGATAAACGCTTCCTCAACCTGGTCGAGTCCTATATCGCCCAATCCATTGCGGAGGGCCAAAGGACCGATGCGCAGCTTGCCGCGTTCTTGTCAGCGGTGGACAAGCTCATTGAGCTTGCAAAACCTTTCGCAACTCAGGAGCGCGATCCCGACTCGCTCGCTGAAACATGGGAAGAGATTCTTGTGTTGCGCAAAACGCTCGGCCAGGACGTCAAGGCGTTCAACAACGCGATTGCGGCCCGCTCAAAAGACTGGGCTCAAGCTTCCCGCGGCAACACCGGGCTTCATGCCTCGCGCAAAGCAATGCATCCGGCGGCAGAGCAATGCAGGGATTTGACAAAACAGATCGACCTGGCCGCCAAGTTAGCAGGGCGCGCCATTGATATTGCGATCAAGGATCTTGATGCGCGCGAATCATCCGACTGGCCCGGCACAGATATTACGCGGACTCGCAAGGCCCTAGAAACCGCACGCGCCGACGCCGTTGAGGCGCTGCACCAGGTGCGTTATTTCGTGAAGCAGGCCGATTGGCTGCAAGAGCGCTTTCCCGACGCCACGCTACGCGATGTCGAAGGGTTGGTGAAGCTCGTGAACCGCAAGGAAATAGAGGATCACGACTGGAGTCTCACACCGGGCCGCTATGTCGGTGTCGCACCGGAAGAAGTGGAGGAGGATTTCGACTTCGAGGAAGCACTGCGCTCCATACACATTGATCTGAAAGGATTGAACGAGGAAGCGGTCGAGCTGGCGACGCGCATTGCAAAAAACTTTGAGGAGCTGGGCGCGTGAGCTGGCAAGACTGCACGCTTGGCGATGTTGTCAAGCTTCAACGGGGCCACGACCTGCCAGACAGGGTACGCGTCGATGGTCCCGTGCCTGTTGTCTCATCATCCGGAATAACCGGGAAACACAACATCGCAAAGGCCGAACCACCCGGCGTCGTGACGGGCCGATATGGAACCATCGGCGAGGTCTTCTATATTGAGGAACCGTACTGGCCTCTCAACACGGCGCTCTATGTGGTCGATTTCAAGGGAAACTGCCCTCGATATGCTGCTTATTTGCTCCGGAATACTCTCAAGAACTATCGGTCGGAGAAAGCGGCAGTACCAGGTGTCGATCGCAACGTACTGCACACGCTCAAGGTTCGCGCGCCAGACAGACCCACGCAGGAGCGCCTTGTCTCGGTGTTGTCAGCCTACGACGATATGATCGAGAACAATCGCAAGCGAATAACCTTGCTGGAAGAGGCTGCGAAGTTGCTTTATCGCGAGTGGTTCGTCTATTTGCGCTTCCCAGGACATGAACACATTTCGATCGTTAACGGCCTTCCAGTCGGGTGGGAGCGCCTTGCAGCATCGGAAGCATTTCATATCAATCCCCCGACGCCACGTACTGACGAGGGGGAGATTACCTATGTTCCTATGGCGTCGCTATCGGAATTGGGAATGCTCATTGATAAACGGACATTTGAGCGCCGCCGAATCTCTACAGGCGTTCGATTCCGAACGGGAGACACACTGTTTGCGCGGATCACACCGTGTCTCGAAAACGGAAAGACAGGGTTTGTGCAATTTTTGCAACCCGAAGACGTGGCATGTGGATCGACCGAGTTCATTGTTCTTCGGGGGCGAAAAGTCAGCAATTATTTTGTCTATTTGACGGCGCGGCAACCCGACTTCAGGGAAAACGCGATCAAAAGCATGATTGGATCATCGGGCCGACAGCGAGTGCAGGCTAGTTGCTTCGATCGATATCACGTATCCGTTCCCCCCGACCGTCTTGCATCACTTTTCGACGAGACCGTCTCACCGCTGTTTCAGCAGGTGCGCGTCTTGGATCAGCAAAATCAACAACTTGTGGAGGCCCGTGACCTCCTATTGCCACGCCTGATGAATGGGGAAATTGCAGTCTGACGTTAGGGTGACAGGAGCATGGGAGGGGAAGCGCAATGGCTATAACGCCCATCAATGGCGAAGACCGACTGGTGCAGAAGACGTTCGCCGAACACCTTGAGAAGGTGCTCGGTTGGGAAAGCATCTATGCCTGGAACGAAGAGACTTTCGGGCCGCACGGCACCTTGGGTCGAACTGACACGAAAGAGGCCGTTCTGACGCGTGACCTGCGTGCCGCGCTCGTTCGCCTAAACCCGGAATTGCCCGCAATTGCCGTAGACGACGCGCTCCGCCAACTCACGGTTTACGACGTCAGTCGCTCCATGGTTCAGCACAATCGCGATTTCTATCGCCTGCTGCGTGGCGGTGTACCGGTTGAGTTCCGCGATGAAGCCGGGCACCGCAAAACCGTCCGGGCCCGCGTGATTGACTTTGATAATAAGCCCGGCGCAAACAGATTCCTCGCGGTACGCGAATTGAAGCTCACCGGCATTCGCACGCCCAATTACAACCGCCGTGCAGATTTGGTGTGCTTCGTCAACGGCTTGCCGTTAGTGTTCATTGAGCTCAAGGCGGTCTACAAGAACATTCGCGCTGGGTTCGACAGCAACCTGAGTGACTACATGGACGAGAACGTTATCGCCCATGCCTTCCACCACAACGCTTTCCTGATCGTCTCCAACGGCGATAATGCGCGCTACGGCTCAATCACCAGTCTGTGGGAACACTTCTACGAATGGAAACGGCTCGACGAGAACGACAGGGGCAGCGTTGCCGCTCAAGTCCTGCTCAATGGCATGCTTGCGCATGACCGACTACTCGACATCATCGAGAATTTCATCCTTTTTGACGAAAGCAAGCCTGGCACCACGCGTAAAGTTGTCGCCCGTAACCATCAGGTACTTGGGGTCAACCAAGCTGTTGCCTCCGTTGCACGACAAGAGGAGTTGAAACGACAATTCCCGCCGGGCGAGCGCTTGCGACACCGCGTGGTCGAGCTACCACTCGACCGGCCTGACACCAGGCGACGCACCACCAAGGTCCAGGAAAAAGTTGCCAGTGCACCGGATATACCTTCATTCGTGCCGCAGGGCCCAGTCAATATCATTGAGCGTGCACACCCAGACCTTGGCCGATTGGGTGTGTTCTGGCACACGCAGGGCAGCGGCAAATCCTACTCGATGGCCTTCTTTGCAGAAAAGGTCCGACGCAAGCTGCCCGGGAATTTCACCTTCCTGCTGATGACCGACCGCGATGACCTAGATGGTCAGATTTACGGGACGTTTGTCGGCTGTGGCATTGCCGATAACAAGACGCCACGTGCGTCTACCGGCGTCGAACTTGAGAAGTTGCTGAGGGAGAATCACCGGTATGTCTTCAGTCTGATTCACAAGTTCAACCAAGATGTTAAGCCGGAGGAACCATACAGCGAGCGCGACGACATCATCGTCATCTCGGACGAAGCGCACCGCACCCAAGCGGGTCGGCTAGCGCGCAACATGCGGCTGGCACTTCCCAACGCGGCTTTCATCGGCTTCACCGGAACGCCGCTCTTCAAGCAAGACCAGATCACCAAGCGCATTTTCGGTGACTATATATCGCGTTACGACTTCAAGCGGTCCGAGGAAGATGGTGCGACCGTTAAGCTTGTCTACGAAAATCGGGGTGAAAAGCTCTGTATTGCCAGAGCCGACCTCAACGACCATATCGTCGAGAAGATTGAGGAGGCGGACCTAGACGCTGACCAGACCGCCTTGCTCGACAAACTACTGGGCAAGGATTACGAGGTCATCACCGCCGGCGACCGGTTGGACAAGATTGCTGCCGATTTCGTCGAGCACTGCGCGACACGCTGGCAGTCCGGCAAGGTGCTTTTTGTCTGTATCGACAAGATCACCTGCGCCCGCATGTACCAGCGCATCATTCCGCGGTGGAAGGCGAAGGCCGACGCCGTACGGGCAGCCGCCGCAGATGCAGCGATCAATGGGAAGGAGGCCGAGGCCACTAAGCTCGCTGCACAGGCAACCTGGCTCGACGAAACCATCATCGAAATCATTATTAGTGAGGCGCAAAACGAGGTCGCCGACTTCAAGAAGTGGGGCTTTGACATCATCCCCCACCGCGCCCGCATGAAACAGGGTTTCGACATTCCGGGCGGCGAACGAGTCGATGTCGAAACCGCCTTCAAGGACCCTCGACACAAGTTCCGTGTCGCCATCGTATGCGCCATGTGGCTGACGGGCTTCGATGTAGAAAGCCTCTCGAGCCTCTATATCGACAAACCGATGAAAGCGCACACGCTGATGCAGGCCATTGCGCGCGCCAACCGCGTCTATCCGGGCAAGGATTTCGGGCTGATCGTAGATTACAACGGGATGCTGAAGAGCCTGCGCGAAGCGCTAGCACAGTACGCGCTGGGTGATGACGATACGGGTGATGGCGACATCATCGCCCCCGTCGAGGAGCGCGTTCAGGCGCTCCTTGAGGCCATAGAGGCGACCGAGTTCCATCTACGCAGCGTCGGCTTCGACCCAGCCACATTGATCGCGGCCAAGGGCTTTGCTCGCATCGCAGGCATCAAGGATGGCGTGGATGCAGTCTACACCACCGACGACAGCAAGCAACGATTTGAAATCCTCGCGCGACAGGTGTTCATCCGATTCCGCTCGCTCCTGATGGAACCAACCGCGTTCCAATATGCTGAGCGGCATGACAACATCGAAGCCATTTATAAGAAGCTGACTGAGCGGCGAGACACTGCCGATGTCACAGAGCTTTTGAAGGAACTGCACAGAATCGTCAACGAGGCAATTCGCACGCAAGCTCCGGGGCGAGATCAAACTGAAGGCCTGACCTTCGACCTGAGCAAACTCGACCTTGAAAAGCTGCGCGCTGAGTTCGCCAAGAAGGTACGACGTAAGGCAACGGCGATACAGGACATCCGCGACGTTGTGGAGCAGAAACTCGCCGAGATGCTGGCGCGCAACCCGTCGCGCATGGATTACCAACGCAAGTACGAAGAGATTGTCGCCGACTACAACCAAGAAAAGGACCGCACCACGGTTGAGGAAACCTTCCGCCGACTAATGGAGCTGGTGAACAGCCTTGACGAGGAACAAAAGCGGGCAACACGGGAAGGACTGGACGAAGATGGACTCGCCATGTTTGACCTGCTTCTCAAAGATGGCTTGGACCATGCCGTCCGTGAGCGCGTCAAGCAAGCGAGCCGAGACCTGCTTGCGGCAGTCAAAGCCCGCTTAGCCGAGCTCGACCGGTTCTGGGAGAAGGAACAAACGAAAGCGGACGTTGAAATCTTCATTCTTGACGAGGTATTCGCCAGGCTGCCTGACCCGCCTTTTACTCCCGCAGAAAAAAAGCTCGTGGCATTTAACGTCTATGCTCACGTTTGGCAACAATCTGTGGGCGGCGCATTTGCCCGGGCGATGTAATGCGCCTTCGTACCACTGTTGGGGACCTGCCTCCGGGAAAACCGGACACTGCGATCCGGCGAAAATGGTCACCCTCTCGTTGCTGTTCGACTACTTGTGCGAGCGAACCGCCCGGGGAAGGGCGATAGCGACCGAAAGTGGAGAGCAACGAAGGCAAGACGCGGGCATTGGACGATCACCAGGCGCGGGCGCTCCCCGACCAGCCAGCGCGACCAGGAAGGGTGCCGGCCCTGCCGTCACCCCATCTGGGGTCGCGATCCTGATCGCGCCACAAGAGGAAGGAATGCGAATCTATCTCGACCCGGACGACAGGAAGGCGCGGAGACTCTTCTTCCCGGAAATCACGGAACGCTGCCCCCTTTCCATCGCTGCGAGCTGCGCCTTGCGTTGCTCCACGACCCGGCGGATGACGCGTTCCGGCAGCGCGCACGTCGATCATGGCGCTGATCAGCCCAGGCAAATCTAGCGCCGGCCGGAAGGCTGGATAGCCTTTCATCTCTTTCTTCGCGCGCCGGAAATTCTCATCGAACATGAGCACCGCTTTCATGCCCGGTGTCGGTTCCTTCTTGTTCCGTAAACCGCAATGATTCTGTCACCGTTGCGACGATAGATGTGTCAATCCGCATCCGCGGGACTCAACGAGGACAGCGAAGACTTGCTGGACAGGCGCTTGAGCTAAGCGGAATAGAAATGTCACCGACGAGGCGGTTCACCATCACGTCGCCCGGGATATGAGCGGACGTAAAACTGGAGGGCCGTTCGCCGTCAAAAACCGACGATCATCTGCGTCTGCTCCGCTTGGAAAACGAAAGCTCCCCCGTCAGTTCGGACAGGCCTTCGTCCTCGATGATGCGACTGCCGAATCTGTCGACTTCGACTCTTGGCGCCTCTTCCTCAGAAAACCAGATCAATGACACGGTGGTATCCGTCTTCGCATAGTGTCTGGCGAGTTCAGTGAGATCGAGCCCAGCTTCCCAATCGTCGAACCATATGTCCTGCTCTACGGTGTCTTGTTCCGTACCGTTTTTTTCCATGGCGCGCAGCCGCGCCGCGATGGAGGCATCGGGGATGGGTGACTTCGATGGAATCTTCGCACCGATCTGACGTAATGTCGTCGAGCGTGCGGCGTAGCGGATGCGTCCGGATTCCATTGTCACGAATGCACAGGGGAATGGTGCAAACTGGGAGAAGCGCGAGCAGGCCGCGGGATACGATGTTTTGAACTCCTGAGTTAATTGCTGTATGGCGGCGAGGCTCGGTTCGTCGATGTCGCGAATGACCGTCTGGAACTGCTGCCACGGCATAAGGAGTTCTGCGGCGAAGGTGTCGCAAAAGACTTCATTCTGGTCGCGCTTGACATATCCCCATTGCGGAACCAGTTCGTGTCGGGAAGGAAGGCCAAGCACGATGTGGGCAATCTCATGGCAAATCGTGAAGCGTTGCCGCTCATCGGGTTCGCCTGAGTTGACGGTGATGTGTGTCTTGCCCTTGATGGTGACGGTGGTGCCCGACTGTCCCGAGCCCAAATCATCCACATGCAATCGGGCGTTGGCCTTCTTGATGTATGCCGTGAGATCGTTTCGGATGTTCGATAGATCCAGGTCTGAAATCCAGTCGCGCGCGATGCGCTGAACATCCTGATCATCCACGGCTTACTCCTCGTCGTCTTCGGCTTCGTAAAGACGCTTGACCCGTTCGATGAGTTTTTCAGGAGTGGGTCGAGCGTCGCCTCGAAATCGCATTCCCGCGGCGGAGATGAAGTAGTCCACCGGAATCTCCGCGTGGTCAAGCACATATTTGACCAATTCCACCGACGCGTTCGCATTATCCGCGAGCCACTTGACCATCGCAGCGTCGCGTTCTGGCGCCTTTAGCGCACGTATCAGCTTGGCCAAAGTGTCGGGGGTGGGGTTTGTTTTCTCGCCGCTCTCAAGGCGATTGATGTAGGCGTTATCCACATCGCTGAGTTCGCTTAACTCGCGCTGTGAGAGCGTTCGGCGTTCACGCAGCGCTCGCAGCGCTGCGCCCAGGCCGGTCTGGGGCATCAGGTTTCTCCGAAATCAATATTCACAAGCGATAGACGGTAGCTCGCAGTCGTCGACCTCGGTCGGGCCATGCCCGGTGCCGATGAGAAGGCAAGTACGGACGCACCATGTCCTCTGCTTGACAGCAGTAAAAAGTTCTGTCAGGCTGTTGTCCAGCCAGACAACGGATGCTTTTGCTCAAAAATGCCGCGTCTGCGCAGAAAATGAGGCGAGGTTGTTTGTCTGGACAACAAGTCTGCCATGCCCCTCGCACGATCGCAACCATGTTTTTGCGTGAGGTGTTCAATGGAACCCCAATTATTTGAACTGTTTTTGCACGGCTGCGGGGATCCGCAGGTGATCGAGGCGGCGGGCAACGAACTGCTGAAGGACGTGCTCGCGCGCCACAACGCGCTGCCCGGAGATGACGAGTTCGTTTTCGTCGGAGAGGCCGAGGAGGCGCGTACTGACGTAGACGGCGATTGCGACACTCACGGGCCGGCCGACGTCAGCTTGACCGTGCTGGCACTCCTGCTGCCTGAGAAGCGGCACATTCACACGAAGGCGGCACGTAGCGTCACGGTGACGGTGAGTTACAACGGCCACAATCCCAAGCGTCACTTTTCTCCTGCCGCGACGATTGAAACCGTCACGGTGTGGGCCAAAAAGCGCTTTCATATCGACGACGCTGATGGTGCGGAACTGGTGCTGGAACTGGAGCCGTCCAAGGAAATTCCGCGGATCGACCAGCACCTTGGCGAGCTCCTGCGCCCCGGGCAGCATGCGCTCGAGTTCAACCTGGTCAAAGAAGTTAATCCGCAGGGCTGACCATGTCGACGAACGCGCAGCGCCTGCTTGAGGCGGAACTGACGGGCGGGCGTTTTCGAGCTGGCGTTGCGGGGGGCCGATGGGCGCTCGCAACGCCGGTGTCAGGACTCGTCTGGCCTTACATCGATACATGGATCGCGGCAGCGATTCGACCCAACAGCCCGGATCAGTGGCTGGTGCGGTGGAATGTCGACAATTACGGCAGCCAAGCCAGCACGGGCGGCTTTTGGGATCCGGGCACGGGCACCTTCCTCGTTCCTGAAAAATGGCCGAAAGGCCGATCCGGTTCTACCGTTGCGTCAGTGTTCAAGGTCGCCGGATGGGCCGCGCCTGGTCGTGGTTTCTATCACCATTACGACCGGCTCGCGATTCCGGGACACCCTTGGACGAAGGATGCATGGAATCCGACCGTGAAGCTGACTGATTTCATCACGCTCGTCTATCGTTGGCTCAACTGCGGGGACTATCTTGGCCAATAGCGACCAGATCGAAATCCCGGTCCTGCTGTGGCGTAGGCTGGTGCGCCAGCTCGCTTCACGTAGCCGCGGCCAACGGGAATCCGGAGCGTTTCTCCTCGGCCTGCAGAATGCCCCCAAGCGCCAGGTCGTTGATTTCATCTGCTATGACGATCTGGACCACAGGGCGCTGAGTCACGGGATCGTCGAGTTCCATCGGACGGGCTTCTCCTCTTTGTGGGCGGTCTGCAACAGGCGCAGGCTGCATGTGCTGGCTGACGTGCATACACACCCGACGCCGGATGTCCGGCAGAGCTCGGTGGACAAGGCCAACCCGATGATCCCAGTCGCCGGGCACGTCGCTTTGATCCTGCCGAGCTTCGGCGACACGTCCTTGTGGTCGCTTTCGAGGGTGGGCATTCACCGCTTTCTCGGGAAGCGCCAGTGGCGGTCTTTCGACGCAGGGGACGCGAACGTCCCCGTGCGTCTCTCCTTATGGTGATGTAATGATCGAAATATCGGAGCTTCCGGGCAATGTGTCCCGTATCGACAAAATCTGGCTTGACCGTGACGGAACCGCACCGAAAGAATCCCGGACCGCACGTGCGGCTCGCCGATTGCAAATCGTCGTCGGCGCCGATGTTGCAATTTCCCATGCAAAGCAGGTGGCACTGCTTACGGTGGCAAATCTCGCCGTAAAGTGCTTTGCTGCTCCCGTGCAGGTTATCGCGCCGCAAAGCGTGTGGGCGGCACCCACACTCGTGCGCGTCAGCTTGCAGCCGACGCTGGGGAAGGCGCTCGAGGAACTCGGTGGACAGCGTCACCTTGCAGGCGTAGATCCTGACCGGGTTCACATCCTGCTGGGTGATGCGGACCCGCGAAGGCTTTCGCTACGCATTACCTTTGATGGCTGGAGAGTGAGTGTCGGACCTGCGGCGCAAGTCGCGCGGCTTCCTGAGCGTCCATGGTGTGCGCTGGCGCCGCTTGCCGCCGCAGCCGTCGCGGTGGGCGAGGTGTTTGCTTCGTTCGCTCGTATTAGCGTAGCGGCTGCACGCCGCGCCATCAGCTTTTCGTTGTGGCGACCGGACTTGCCGTGTGATTCGTCCGACTCGATTGGAGCCGCCATCGACGAAGCCCCGGTGGAGCTTTCCTGCTTCGGGTTAGGTCACCTCGGCCAAGCCTATCTTTGGGCACTGGCATGTCTGCCGTTTTCTACCACCAAAGGCTCAAGAATCTATCTATGCGACGATGATCTGGTCGAATCTCCGAATCTGGAAACGGGCGCTCTATTGAATAGCGACATGCTCGCACACCCCAAGACCCGTGTGGTGTCGGAATGGCTTGAGAAGCGCGGATTCGATACCCGGCTGATTGAGCGTTTCGTAGATGGGAATTATCGTCGAACTTATCGTGAGCCCGTGATTGCGCTGTCGGGATTCGACGATAACGGGGCGCGTCAGTGGTTAGCCCAGGCAGGCTTTCCGTTGATCTTCGATTCGGGCTTGGGAGGCGAGGTCGGAACCTTCGACTCTGTTGCTGTGCAATCGTGGCCGAACCGACGGCCTGCGGCCGATTTGTGGCCACTCGAGCACGCGCAGGCGCGCCAGGAAAGGGAAGATCGAGCGCGTCGTCGGGCGGAGGGGAACGAGGGCTACGACGCGCTTGCGCTGGATGAATGCGGTCGCGTTCTGGTCGCGGGCAAGTCAGTCGCGGTTCCGTTCGTCGGCGCTGTGTCATCTGCTTTTGTGCTAGCGGAGATGCTGCGCACGCTTAACGCTGGCCCCGTCTTCTATGACGCGAGGTTTCGGGTATGCGCGCTTTCCGAACGCGCCCTCACCGCGTCGCTACGTACCGGGCAGGCAGAACCCGTGAGCGGCATTCATTGCCAGCAACTCGCTTGTTCCTGAGATCCCCGGAGATCAGCCAGACTGACTGACTTTATCAACGGAAGCTCCGTGGCCGAGACACAGCCTCTTGTCGGACGCATACATATGGCGACGTCTATGGCCGTCACAAGAGCTGCGCATCCTGGTGACTGGCATCTTGGGTGCACACTCGAATTCGATGCTTAGGATAACTGCCTTTTCCCACACGGATCGTCGTTCGAGTGTAGTTGCGCCGCCGGATTTCGGCGCGACTAAATGCAGCTCTGATCGGGCTTTTCAAGCCTGATAACGAAATCGATCGCACTGAACCGTGCAGGATCGGATCGATGCGGCCGCAGGCTACTTCCCGGCCTCGGGCCGGAACTTCGTGGGGTCATCAATGCCGCTAACTCTCCTTAGCGGCATTGCGTTTAATTAAAATAATACCGGAAAATCGGATCGCGCCTCGGCTTTGATAGGGGTTTACCCTCATTTTTGCGAATACGCACCGGCCATTCGCGTCGCGTCCCAGTAAATACGCAGCGCCGAAGGGAAAAAGGGCGACGCAGATCACGCTTGCTGTTTGTCATCTCGATCCCGTCCGCAACTGCGTATCGAGGACGAGACGATCGCGAAGTGGCACCGCGGGCCCTGTGGCTCGTGGCTCGTGGCTCGTGGCTCGTGGCTCTGGTACTGCTGCTGTGGCCCACGGCGCCCCTTCGCACCCTCAACCTGGACTCGCCCCCTCGGGAGCGGGATTTGAATCAACCCGACGGCAGGCGCTCCATGTTCGACCTCTCGACGATACCGATTAAGTCCATTGCGAGCGCACTGATCGCAATCGGGACGGCGTGGAAAGGCGTGATTAGCTGGCGCCGGCGTCGCAATACTGCAGCGAGCGACAGCAAGCGCCGGGCACTCACGAACGCCGAACAGCTCGAGGCCTACGCGCGCGTCGTCTGGGACTTGATCGTCAGCAACCATCAGGGCTGGCTCATGAGCGCGCCGACCAGATCAGGTTATCGGTACGAGTTCGAACTTCCGGCCCTAGCCGATGGCCTCTCGACCGGGGACGGCGCCGGCGATGTGCGGCTCGAAGCAACGTGGCGCGGTCTACAGCAGTTGGTCGGCGACGCCAACCGTCACGTCGACGAGGTGTATTTCTCCGACTTCGGCGGTCCGGAGGAAGCGCTTGCGGTATTAGAGCGGCGGGCCTATCCGGTGGCCGACCGAGCGCTCGCCCTAGCGCGGCGGTACCGGCGGCAATTCGTTCTGCCGCCTCGTGAGTTGGGCAAGCGTGAGCGCGACATCGCGCAGGACATTCGCGACGAGGCGATCGTCAAGAGCGGCCGGCCCAGTGTGCTGAATTTGCCGGCGCGCATCCGGTACTCACTCGCCGTAAGGCGGTGCTCCCAGGACACGCCGCAGCTACCGATCTATCGTTCGCGCTGGAGGGCACTCAAGCGCCGTCTGAAGCGCAGTCTGCGCCGCGCGTCCACGACATCCCGAGAAGAACAATAAACGCACTCTCTCACTTATAGACGACGATGACCCTCACAAAAAGCATCGCGATCGCGCTGGCGCTCGGCGGACTGACTTGTGGCCTGTTGGCGGCCTGGTTTTGGGAGCGCACCACGCGCGTGCGGGTCGATCCACTGGAGGGTGACCCGTACGCGGTCATGCCGGTCGACGGGGATCTGTCGAACCAGTGGTGGTGGACGGCGCAGTTTCGCGCCGATCAGGAAATCGCCCGCCTGAACACCCTCGCGGCACGGTGGACGGCCACTGCGGTCGTGCTCGGTACCTTCTCGTCCGTGGTGGGACTCTTCTAGCCATGGCGAACCGACCGCAGCAGCTCGAGTTGCCGGCACCGCGCACCTACAGCCGCACGGAGTTCACGGCGCTGCGTGCGCGCGTGAAAGGGCTGTCGATCGCGACCATTGCGCGCGCCTATTTCGATTCGGAGGCGACGGAGCCGCCGCTCGATGTCGAGCGGCTGCTGCGCACGATGCGCGACGACTTGGTCGCGCTCGCGCTGCGCGAAGGCTCGTCGGTGCTCGTCTCGCAACTGCAGGCGTCAATCGCGAAACACGGCGAGGCGCGCCTCACGCCGGTGACGCTTCAGCTGATCGAGGAGGCGGCCGACCAGTGGGCCGCGGCGCAGCCGGCGGCCGAGCACTCGCTTGCGCGCTGGTTCCGGCCGCTCATCGCCGAACGGCTCGTAGGCGAAGGCCTGCGTACCATTGGCGAGCTCGTCGCGTTCATTGAGCGCCGAGGCGGCAGCTGGTGGCGTTCCGTCCCGCGCATTGGAGTCGGGCGCGCACGCGTGCTGGTGGCCTGGCTGCGCCGGCACGCGAGCACCATCGGCCACACGGTCGACGCCGACGTCACGCTCGCCGATCCGCTTGCGCCGCCGGCGACGAGTGCCACGTTCACGGTCACAACCGGCGCCGCGCACCTCGCACCGCTCGAGCGCCTCGCGGTGCCCGCCGCACTCTCCGGCGCGCGCGGCGCGGACCGCTCACCGGGGTTTGCCTACGTGCGTGCGGCGCATGACCTGGACGCGGTGCGCCTATAAGCGCGAGCTCGAGCGCCTGATGCTCTGGTGCGTGGCCGAGCGCGGCGTCGCGCCCTCGTCGATGACAGTCGAAGACGCTGGACCCGACCCCTCGGGGGCGGAATTTGAATCAACCCGACGGCAGGCGCTGCATGTTCGACCTCTCGACGATACCGATCCTCTTTGCGCCGCGGGTGGTGCCGCCCATGCCGCGGGTGCGCGCGAAGTTCGGCATCGAGAACGAGGACGGCGCGCCCGTCGCGACGCGCGGCTATTCGGTGCGCGGGGCGCGCGGCTTGACGCGCTGGGCAATCGATCAGCTGCTCGAGGCACTGCCCGAGCTGCCGGAAGCGGAGCGCCGCAAGCTGATGCGCACGTCACCGCACGCGTTCGCCACACCGTCGCCACACAGATGCTCGCAAGCGGCACCGCGCTCGAAGTCGTGCAACAGACGCTGGGTCACGCGTCGCTCGGCACGACGTCGATTTACATCTCACGGGAAGCGACTCGCCTGCGCCGTGAAGCGGCCAAATACCACGCGCGGCTCATGCAGTTCGAGCGGTAGCTCGGGCGAGCCGGGCGGACCACCGCCAGGCGCTGCTGGCGCAGACAATCTCGCGCGGATATGATTGAACGACTCGCGGGGGGCGCGAGCAAAAAAACGAGAGAGACCATCATGCAGAACTTCGTGACACAACGGGGCATCCGCAACTTGTTGCATTTCACACGCTTGAACAACCTTCCGTCGATTCTTCAGCATGGGATTATTCCCCGCAGTGTGTTGACCGACCGCCATCTCCAGTTCGAATTTAACGACGCATATCGTTACGACGGTCATCTTCACGCGACTTGCTTTACGATCGGCTGGCCCAACTACAAGATGTTTTGGCCACTGCGCTGCGACAACCCCGGTGTCGAATGGGCAGTGATCGAATGCGCGCCGGCGATCCTCTGGGAGAAGCCATGCGTATTTTCCGCAGAAAATGCGGCCAGCAATGCAGCGCGGCAAATTGATGCGGCGCTGCGCACCGGAGTGCCGGGCATCACGGCGATGTATGCTGAGGTGCTTGGCAAGCCGACTCGGGCTGACATGCGCTTGCCGACGGACTATCCGACGAATCCGCAGGCTGAAGTGCTCGTCTGCGACGTGGTCGAGCCAACCTATTTTCGGCGTATACACATC
Organism: Paraburkholderia phymatum; assembly: GCF_038900715.1. Classification (GTDB taxonomy): domain Bacteria; phylum Pseudomonadota; class Gammaproteobacteria; order Burkholderiales; family Burkholderiaceae; genus Paraburkholderia; species Paraburkholderia phymatum_A. Next base: position 107,656 of record NZ_JAYMRZ010000020.1, read on the forward strand.
GAGGATGCAGCCGCGCGCACGCTGTACGCCGGCACCTACCCGGGAATGCGCTTCGACACAGGCTGGGAAGGTCCTCGCATGGACTATCCACATTGGAGGTAAAAGGACTGTGGCTGTCCGATCAGTATTCATCCCTACCTCGGATCACATTGGCGTACGTGTGATACCGGTGGAATTCACGTGGTTTCCCGGTATGGCGGTGTCTCAGGCGCAACGTTCGATCGCGTCTTTGCATCACGAAGCCGCGAAGGCGGGCCTGCACGACTTGCTGGAAATCTCGAGCAAATCCGCGAACAAGGTGGGGGTCGCGCTCAGTGCGTTCAACCTGACGTTCACGACAAGAAAGTACAACCGAACCTTTTCGGTCGAAATGGCCTTCCAGGCCAGCAAGGTCTTCGAACGAGGCGGCCCCTACAAGGATCTCCTTGAGGCGGATTCACGCACGGCAAAACGCGATGAACGATTGAAGACGTCCGGGCGGTTGCTCAGGTTCGTGTTCCTGCAACAGGAATTCCCGCTACGGCCGGCCACCTATTTCTACGACTGGCTGTACATCAATGCGTTAGCCAAGAACCGCGAGCTGTGGGATGCCGTGACGGGCGCCGGTGGCTTCACCGACATCGTGTTCAATCCGGAGAAGTCGGTGAACTGCCAAGCGTTCTCGGCAGCGCTGTTTGCGAGTCTCAAGCAGGCCGGCAGACTCGAGGAAGCGCTGGAGTCGACCGACTCTTTCTTGGACATCACGCGCAGTGCGTACCGCCTTCGCGAACAGGAAAATTCGGACGGCACGTTGTTCGGATAAACCGAAGGAAGAACAGGTATGCCGTTCCGCAAGATGTCGATAGACGAGGTACGTAGCCACGTTCGCCGACCGGTCGAAACGTTGGAGCGTTGGCTCCGACGCCTGATTGCCGCCTCGCTATCCGCGCGAGGCGGTTGCACGCGCGCTTCGCGGATAGCCCGAAGATGCAAGCAGGAGTAACTGTCAGCGAGAGTTCCTTCTGTCTTCCTATGAAGTTGTGCACCATTCGCCGAGCATTGAAATGCGCGTTTGAAATCGCAACCGATGGCAGACGGCCGGAGCACCGGCTGTGGAGCCCCGCGCGCTGCACCGAATCCGGTATGAACGCTGCACGTGGTAGCCGCGTTGCGCGCAGTTAACGCTCCCTACCCCCGGTAGCGCTTAAAGGAGCTTTTGCAGAATGTTGAACCGAGTGGTGCGCATACTTCTCGCACTCACCGCCATCGCGCCGTTGTCCATCTCATTGGCGTTTCTTTTCGCGAAGGCGCACAGATACCTTTGGGCGCTGGCGGCGCTTGCTGGATGTTTGGCCCTCGGCGGACTCGCTCGCTGGATCATCGCCCAAGCCGGCGCACGCCTGGAAGTCCTGCCCATCAATATTGTCAAAGCGCGAAGCGCTGACAAGGAAGTGATCGGCTTTTTCATCGCCTATGCACTACCACTCATCCTCCGAGGGCAGGCGACGCCAGACCTGGAAGCGTGGCTGTTTGCGGCCGGCATGCTGTTGTTCGTCTTGTGGGGCACTCATACTCTGCAAGTAAACCCCGTGCTGGGCGTGATGGGCTACCACTTCTACGAAGTCGATACCAAAGGCGGCATCACTTTTCTGATGATCACTCGTCGAAAAATCACTAACATTCTCTCGGTCGAGCGCGTCGTTCAGCTCAGCGAGTATGGAATACTGGAAGCCAACCAAAAACAACGAGGGCCGACCAAATGAATCTTTTTGCGCTGACGACCATTCCGGGCGCACGAATCCTTCGCTTTCCGCTCACGGCCGATCTTCAAGCGCAGCTACAAGGCCTGTTTGAGGACCAGCTCAATTTGTTCGAGGTCAATGTGGCTGAGATCATCCCATTTGACGGACGCTATACTCCGGAAGAGGGCGAACTCCTTCGTCTCGATGACTTCCAGGACGTCGACGGGTTGACTGCAGCCGCGGAAAACCCGCTCGACGTGGAGCTGTTCGATCCCACTGAGCACCCGCTCGACGCCGTTAAAGCACTCTTCACGGGCTTCGAGCGAAACAATGCGACGGCGGTATTGATCCAGTATTTCGAGCGGCGACGGCTCATCGCGAATAAAGGCATCGCGATGTTCTTCTCTGGCAACACCTTCCACCGAATGAGCGACTCGGGTCTGACTTTCGACAATCGCCTGCTCGCTGTCCTTGAAGGAGGATCACTTAAATTCCAGAGCTTTCATTTTTTGAGCCGGGTTTTCGATCTGTCCGAGTTCTATCGCGAAGCAACGAACGACGAGGTCGAGGCGTTCGCCACGCACGAGAAAATGGCCGTGGCCGACCTTCAGAATTTTCTGGCCTCCGCTGGACCGCTCATCCGTAAAAAGATTTCACTCATAAGTCAGTCCGGCATCCTGGAGCAGCACACAACAGAGCAGCTTGTCGCCGTCGCGCAGATCTTCAACGTGCCGATGAATGTTAACGAGCATGGACGCATAATCTTACCCACTAACAAGACGGAACTTCGACAGATCCTTCGCTTCTTGGACGAGGATTATTACGAATCACCCTTGTCGCAAAGTCGCTTTGTTTCCAACTCCAAGCGAAGGGCGGATTAACGATGACTGCGGCCTCCGATAATTCGCCGCTTACGGCTGGCGGTCGAGCTACCGCAAGGCGCCGCGCCCGACCGCGTGCATTGGAATGGAAACGACCGGTGGTCGAGCAGATGTTGAATGGGTGCCTCAGTCGCACGACCTTAGACAGCGCAAATAGCGACTTGCTCGTGAACAGGTAATCCCCTCCGTCACAGGCGGACGAAAAGCAACCGTTGCACAACTTGCAACAGGAGGCCTTCGGTCAAAGCGCTTAGCAAGCTCACTCCCGTCGCCTACACGGCGACGGTGGGGAGCCTCGCTAGATGCCTTTCGATTATCTCGGCCGGCGCATTGATTGCGCTAACTGTTGGGTTGCCGTTCACGAGTTGGCGCGAAACGCATGAAATGTACCAAAGCACAAGATTCTGACGGCACCCTATCTGGGCCGCAACCCAACCGCGCCCCAAGGGAAGTGAGCTTCTGGTGAAAAATCTGTCTGGCCCGAGGACGCGGAGACGTCCGACGGCAAGTCACGGAGGGCTGACCTCACTTTCCATCGCTGCGAGATGCACCTTGCGCTGCTCCACGACCCGGCGGATGACGCGCTCCATAAGCGCCGGATCCGCGGCGCATACATCGATCATGGCACTGATCAGCTCGGGCAGGTCCAGCACCGGCCGGAATGCTGGATAAGCTCTCATCTGTTTCTTCGCGTGCCGGAAACTCTCAGCGAACACCAGCACGGCTTTCATACCCGGTGTCGGTTCCTTCTTCTTTGGCACGACCTTGCGAACGCCGAACGCCTCCGACGCGTCATCACCGCGCCATTCATCGGCCGTGAACGTCACCACTTCCGGCAGCTTCTGAACCTCGCTCATCTGTCACCTCGGTCAGTTGTCGTGGCACGACCGAGCGGCGAGCCAGTCGTCCAGCGTGAAATTTTCGTCGGCCATGCGTCGCACGTAGGGCAGGGCACCCGGCAAGGGCAGCGCCTCGACCTTGCGGCCCGAACGTTCCCACTCCGCCGACAGGAACGCCACGAGCTTGCCAACCTGATACCGGGTTGTATGAAATCCCGGCGTCTGGTACAGCGATCGCACCAGGCCGGCGACAAGATCGTCCGCGCGCCTGGAGCGCACGGTTGAGCGGATCTGGAAACGCCACTGCCGCTCCGTCTCGGTCGTCATCCGCCAGGTCAGCCGGACACCACCCCCGGCCGCCTTCGAGTGAGGAAGTTTTAGCAGCTCGTAACCGGAAACGTGTACACGCTCTCCCTGTGCAAGTGCGTCCTTCAGTTTTTCGAGCGTGTGTGCGGCGTGCTCACCGTCGGTGACCATCAGAAACCAGTGCAACGAATCGCCGCGCTCAAGATCAGCGAGCATCAGTCGGGCGTTGGCCTTGCCCAGCCCCTTCCGGTAAGCGCGCTGGTTCATGTTCAGGAACACCTCGTAACGTTCCTGAAACTTCTCGCACAGCGCCCGCGCGCGCTCCGCGCTGACCATGCCCGATGCGTGATGCCGGTAGCCGTGCCTGACAAGGTCAAGCAGCCGCTGCATCAACAATGTCTTGTAGCGGATGACCTGGAGTTCGACTTCTTTCATATATGCATCTGGAATCGATCCAATTATGCAAACTGAATATTGCGTAGGAGTCCATTCATTGATAATGCAGAGCCTTTATGCATAAGGCTTTCCAGTTATCCGGCATGCTTCGCATTCCCGGATAATTATAAGAGATTCCGCACGCGAAGCGTGCTTTCTTCACACGTTCCAACTACACTAAATTCGCTGATCGCCACAAGCGACCCTGGCACGCAAGCATCACTCTGCGTCGCCCGGGCCGCCACAAGCGGACAGCGACGCAGCACGAGGGCAACCAACCCTTTGCAGTACCAGGTTGCCCGAAGTGGTGTATCGCGCAAGCGATTACACGGATCAGGGGCAGCCACCACCGCAGTAGTCCGGGGGCTGACCACCCCTGGATTCCATCACTTCACGCGAGCCGCAAGGCTCAAGGCGCGGCTACCAACCGTGCCGAGTGTGCTGAAGTCGTATGCGCGTAATGGCGCTGGTACGACTACGACGAGCGCTGGACGGTGTAACTCCGTCCTTCGACTCAATCCCCGCGCAGCATGGGGAAGAGGTTGGGCGACACGGAAACGGGCATGGCGAGGAAATGCGCTATTGCCCTGTGTAACGTGAAAACGGGAGACAGTTCGCGCTGTCGTTAGCACCGTCCAGGGGCTGCGGGAAACCGTAGAACCTGTGCCACACACGTAGGCTGCTGAGGCGTTCCGAAAGGGCGCAGACGTGCAAGGGGAAACCTGGCGCACGTGGCACCTGCCGGCGAAAGCTGGTGGGGTCGCTGCATAGCTTAAGCGTGTAAATGCGTCCGCAGAGGTCGCTATGTGGTGGGGCATCAAGCCTGTCTGAAGACGAAGCCGTAGACGGCACAACAGGTAAGCGAGCCGCTTTGGAATCTCGGGCCGCTGAAAACCCAATGGGCGAGAGGGAACACCTCACTGTTGTTGCTTGAGGCGCAGGCGTGGTGCTCTGGCGTGCAGTTCGGCGTCAGTAGCGTTGCACTAACGTGGGAATCCCTAAGGCCAATACCGGGCTGGTAACCCGATGGCTATGGGAGGGAGAGTGGATCAGTAGGGCCGCACGGCGCAAGCCGTGCAGCTGTCCGTCGCGATTCGTCTGAAGCGCGGACAGCAGGCGAAAGCCTGTCCGAAAGTTCACGGCACACGTAAGCGTGAAGATGCGGGGTGGTTCCCGCAGTGGAGTGTTGGAACGGGCGCGGCTGGTACCCGCGCCCGTCTCGGGATTGGTCTCCCGAGGTGTCCAACGTGTAATTAACCCTTGAAAAAGGAGCTTGTCGTGGAAGCAAAACGCAGTGCATTTACCGGCCGTTTCGGCCGAAGTCAACCCGGCCGCAGTCAGGCCGATGTGGTCAACAAGTCGCGTACTTCGGTCCGCGCAAGTCAACCCGGCAGCAGTCAGGCCGGTGGTCAGAACGGTCCCCTGTGGACCGGTGGCAAGCAGGAAAACGGCGCTACCGCGTCGTCTTTTCTGTGGCAAGCCGGGGTTTGAAACCGGTACGTCAACCGACAAACAGGCCAAAAGCCTGCGTCAGTAGCGTCAAGGTTGAAGGTGTGGGAAGCCTTCAATTGTGTCCGGTCGCAGACCGTATCTGCCCGGCAGGGCGGTGCGCCTTTTTAGGCAATCCGTCCGTGCTTCGGCACGCGCCGGCCCACAACCGGAGAGACGAAAGTCTCTCCGGTTCCTCCTCAATTCTTGGAGAACGCTGTGTCGTTGCCTAACGCTTTTGCCTTCCAGTCAGCGCAATCGGCCCTGCTTTCCGGGGTGGGGAATGCGCTGCAATGGGCTAGCCCGTGGTATTGGATCGTGCTGGCGATTCCGCTTTTCATGGTGTCGGTGCTGCATCCGGTGCCGTGGCGACTGCCGTCGAACGATGCATCATTCCACGACTGGATAGCGTTCATCGGCAGGCGGGCTTCGGTATTCTTGCTTTACGTCTGGCTGCTCCTTGTACCGCTGATCGCGTTCGTGGTGTATATCGCCGCGTCGGGATTGCCGCTGGCGACAGCCGCCACGAGCTTCGGTGCGGAGCTGCGCGCGCAGTTCGGCCAGTACTGGCCGGTCATTCTCACGGCGGCCCTGTATGGCGCGGCGCTGCGGTTCCTGTGGGACCGCTACGCTGCGCCAAGGCTGTCGGCCTGGTGGCGTTCGATGCGCGTCACGCAGAAAACCGACAGGCTGGTCGACGCACGCGAGGAGGTCGCAACACTGAAAGCGAAAGCGTTTCAGCCGGAAAAATACTTTGCCGAAGGCCGGATTTTCTACGGGCTGGACGAACACAATCAGCCGATCTATTTCGACCTCAAGGAGTATTTCACGACGCATCACGCGATTCTTGGTCCGACCGCTTACGGCAAGGGCATCTTGCTGCAGAGCGTTTTCAAACAGTGCATTCGCTTCGGCTTCGGCATTTTCTATATCGATCCGAAGGGTGATGACTGGCTACCCTACCTGCTGCAAAACGAAGCGAAAGAGACGGGGCGGCGGTTTGTGTATCTCGACCTCAACCCTGGTGGCAAGGGGGTATGGCATCCGTTTCTCGGCGGCGACTTCCGGCAGCGACGCACGCGCATCGTGCGCGCTTTTAACCTCGAATCGCACGGCACCGATGCGGATGTCTACAAGGCAAAAGAGCGCGCCTTGCTCGATGACGCGCTGGAAAACACGGACGGCACAATAAAGGCGCTGTTGGCCTATGTGAAGGATCACGGCAATGCGGGCGACCGCGATCTGTCCACGCTCCGGGACTCGCTGCGAGAGTGGTCGCGCGTCGAAACTTTCGCTCAACCCGCCAGGCGCAAGGGACATTCGATCGAAGCGTGCCTGATGAATAACGCTGTCGTTTACGTGCGCGGCGATCTCGCTGATCCGGTGGTGAAGGCAGCAACCAAGGCTTATATTTCCGAGCTGACCGCCGAAATCAAACGTCTGCTACCGAAGCGTCCGGCTCATGTCTCGGTGGGTATTGACGAGCTGAAATTCCTCGCGTGTGCGGAAATCAACGACGCATTGGCGACGATCCGGCAGAACCGCTGCAATCTGCTGCTTGCCGCCCAGTCGATCGCCAACCTCGAAGCGCCGGATGATAAGCGCCTTGATGGCAAGGCGCTGGCCCGAGAATTTGAAGTCAATACACCGATCAAGTTTGTCTATCGCGCCGCTGATGAACGCACGGCGGAATGGGCCGAAAAGCTGTCCGCAGGCCGATGGCTGAACGTTGTTCAACGCGAATCAACGAAGATCAATCTTCATGGCGGCGAACAGTGGGATGGCCATCGCATGATCGGCAAACAGGAACAACCGGTCATCTCGCAAAGCACACTCCTGAGCCTGCCGGCGCGGATCGCCATCGCATACATGCCGGGTCGTATTGCCGGAAAACTGTATACAAGCCCCACGCAGATTGACCGTAGCTTTGCATCGTGGGAGGCCGGTCCGACTGGCGCCGAACAGGCGGTCGAGGCTACGCCGACGCCGTAATAGAGAAACTTACGATCGACCAGACGGATCGCCGAGCACCGCGAGTATCGTCACAAAAGCTGCCTTTGATCGTCCTCTGTCACAGCAAGCTTTGGCTTTCGCGGCGGCAGAGGAAACGGCTCCGCGTGCATCGCCTCAGCGGGATAGAGTTGAAGGAACGAGCGAGCTTCGTCGGTCGATTTGCACGATAGCCAGTCAGCGTATCCGGTCGGCGGAACAATCACGACCGAGCGCTTTTCGTCGCCTGGTTTGTGAAAACGCTTCATGAGCGGGTGCGCATCGGAGTTGACTGTGAGCATCGTGAACGCGAGCGACAATGATCCGTCGGCTTCTTTCCATTGACGCCAGAGACCCGCAATCGCCAGCGGGTCGCCGTTTGCCATCCCGATCTTCCATCGCACTGCCTTGCCCGTCTCATAGTTCGGCTCGAAAAACGCGCGACACGGAAGCAGGCAGAGTTGCAGATTCTTCCAGGCACCGCTGAAGCTGCGCTTGTCTGCCACCGACTCAGCGCGAGCGTTCATCGTATCGAATAACTTCACACCGGGCGGAATATGGCGTCGAGGCACGATGCCAAATGACGCGGGCACCGTCTCAAACGCCTCGCCGCCGCGCCGGAAGATCGGCGCGAAATAGTCCTTGTAGATCTCGGGCTTGTAGTCGAAATCAGGTCGCGGAAACAGGCTGAACGTATCCCAGCGAGCGTCGTTCGGATTGGCTTCGTAGCTCGTGCACATGGTGGCCTCCTGGCGCGGAAAAAGCGCCGCGTAGCATAGTACTCTCACGAAGCGAGATTTCCGCTGCCACCGCGGAAGCCGAGACCATCGAAGAGGTCAGCGCCAATATCCCTCGTTCAAGTCCAAAATCGTCGACATCCAAACTCGGCTTCAACGGTGGAATCTACGGAAGATCGATCGCGCACTATTTGCCTTCCACAAACTCAATTCGGAGATTTTCGGAAATCTCAGCAGGAGCGCTCGTCCGCGCGCATGCCCGAGTCATCCTATTCGCGACTGAAGGTATAGGTTTGGCGTTTGGCGAACCCGGCCTCACGATGCCCTTGCAACATCGAACGGCTTTCGTCAACCTTTGATCGGCAGTTTGCGACCCGTTGCCGACGTTCGTCCTGCGTTACCCCCGCTGTCTCTTCCTGGATGCAAAAGAGCCATTGGAGTGGCCGCGCTTTCGATGAATCGAACGACCTAAGCTGATCGACCACTGCCTGTCCGCGACTGTCCTCCCGGAATTCGGTGAAGAACCTTTGTCGCACCAGGACTGCTATGCCCGATCTTGAACGCGAGCGAACACTCGATCGAGCGCATCGCCATAGTGCCTGTAGGCGCCAAGGGAAGAAAGCTCCGAATGCAGCTGTTCATTTAGACCGCCCGGCGTCATGAGATACTCAATCATCTCCGCAAACGACTGCTCGGTTTGAGTCGTTTCGTGTGCCAGACCAACACAGTACCCCGACAGAAAAGCGCGTGCCGCACCATATGGGAGCCCTTGCTGAGTTAGCCACGATGCTTGGTGTTCGAGCACTGCGTAGGAGCTGGCCATCGTCGCCGTTACGGCGTGTAGCGCGTCGAACTGGTGTTCGCTTTCGACCTCAACCGTCTCGCCAAGCGCAGAGAACAGGGATTTGGCGACTCCATCTGGCGGATAAATCGCGGTGCATCCTTTGCCATCCGCGACCGCCGGCAACGGTATTGCGCGAGCAAGCTTGCTCGCCGGGCAAACGAGCCGATTCAATTTCTCGATCGATGTCCCGGGAACGAAGGTGATGACCTGGTGCCGCGATTCGAAATGAAGCTCGCGCAACACATCAGCGACAATTTGCGGCACGACGGCAACACACACAATCTCGGACGAGTCGAGCACTTCCTGATTGCTCGCACACACTTCAACGCGCGCATCGAGTGCAGCAAGTTCCGCTGCCATTTCAGCGTTACGCGGCGACAGCGCTATCCGATCGAATGACAAGCTGGAACGGACGAGGCCGGTAACGACAGCTTTCGTGATGACGCCGGTTCCGATAAATCCAAGACGCACTTGGGTCCTCTCGAGGTTAAAGATGACGCATACACTGCTGAGTCCGCTACGAAGTGTTCCAGCGCATTGCGCAGACCACCGACGCAAAGATCCGAGCGGCTTCCCAAACGTGTTTAGGATATCGCCCCGAGTGAATCCTAGCGGCAAAGAAATAAGCGTCGTGCAACATTAAACGGCCTTATGCTCGAAACAAGCGCTGTTTGTGTGCGTACTCTGGGTTGACTGGTCGGTCTCCGCCCGAAGCAGACACACAACCGACGGATGTAGGGCGCATGCAAGTGTCCGGAATTGGCCGATCCCTGCCGGACGTGTCAACAACCGATGCTCTCACCGGAGCGAGGCCTCGGCGTGCATCGTCTTTTGCGACCACATGTTGGTACTGTTGTCGGCTCCTGATTTGACGCCCGCACTACCCGCATGTGCGCTGGTCTCAGCAGGCCAGCGGCGGGTAGCAGTCACATATGAGCAGTACAATTCTGGGTCTGGATACAGGAGGGTACAAGCCATGAACGCGGTCCAAGACTACCGGGATTGGAAGCTGGACATCGAGCCGGTTGCCGCCGCGGGGATGTACACGGCCAAAGCCACGATCTCGCGAACGAGTACGGATGCGGACGACGGATACTTCAGTTACACGTTCAAGAATCTCGGCGTCTCGGACACACCCGAGGGCGCGATCCAGTGGGCTGCTGAGTGGCTGCGTGGGTGGATAGACGACAACGCGTAAACCGGTGCGTGGCCGGCCCTTCAGACCGAACTCGACGAGCGGCATCAGGCGAACCGGAACGTCGCGCTGATGCGCCGCAGTGTATGCCGGCACACAGAGATCGTGGAACAGCTGCGCAACCAGGGGCGTGATACGCGGGCGTCGAGTGGCAGCTGGCCACGATGCAAAACACCGTGGCCGTCGCCTGCGAACATCCCACCCTCGTTGCGGGCCTGGTCGCGTAGCTCCGGCAACAACGCACCGGAACTGTCACTGGGTGCAGACGCCAGGCTAGCCGGGCATTAGGGATGACGCATGAATGTCCGGAAGTGGCTGCTTACTACCGCTCGTGATTTCCTGACACCAATCGCGTCACGATCGGCGCTCTGACCTACAGCTCACTTTCACCTGTGACTACGTCTGAACCCTCCACCTTCACACAACCCAGCTCGCGCGGGCCTGCAAGTCGCGCGCGGAACCGCGCGCCGGCGGGCTTGTGCAGCATGTCGCGCCTGACGCACTCGATAGCGCGCCCGGACGTGCGCGCGCACGCGTAGAACGTACGGCTGTAGGTCGGATGCTTCTCCGGGCCGGCGGTCACGTCGATCGCCCATTTCTTGAACTCCTTGTCGGCCCAATACGCGATGGCGTCGGCCTCATCCTGAAAGACGAAACGCTGCTGGGGTGCGCGCACGCTGGCCACGCACGTGCATTCCGATTCGTATTCGCCGCACGCGGGGCAGCGGTTTGCGACATGGTCCCCGTCGAAGTCCGGTCTGGTCGTCATGGCTTCGTCCTCAGAGCTTGTCGGCGAACGCCTGATTGGCGCTCTCGAGGTCGGCGAGGATCGCGCGCAGCTCGGCCGCGCTGTAGTAGCCCCGCATTGATACCGAGTAGCCGCCGTCCTCGCGAATAAGCGGCGTGTCGCCCGACAGAATTTCAAAGCCGAGATCCGGCCGCGCTGCGTGAATCTCTGCGATGGTGATATTCGATTTCATCGTCGTTGCCTCGATGGCGGCCCGCCGAAGCGGGCCGGAACTGGATCACTCGCTCGTCATCAGCTCGTCAAGCTGCGGCCGGAGCCACTTCGCCGTCGTGATGGCGTTCGGCGTGAGCTTGCGCACGTAGGCCGACTTGCCGGCCGGCGATCGCGTCGGGCTGAACACGAAGGCGTTGCGCTTCATCAGGTCGCGCACGGCCTTGTCGGGCCTGGCGTCGAACAGGAACACAGCACGGTTGTCCTCCATGTCCTCCCTGTACGTGTAGCCCCGGCCTTCTTCCTCGCGGTCGGTACGCCCGGCCATCTTTTCGAGCGCGGCGATGCGCTCGCGCACGCGGCGAATGTTCGCGCTGCTGTTGGTCAGCTCGTACGAAGCAAAGCCGGCGCGGCCTCGCCAATCAGGCAGGAACAGCTTGTCGATGGCGTCGGCCGTGTAGCCCATGCGCGCGAGGCCGGCGCGGTCTTCGCGGCGAATCAGCGCGTTCGTGCGCTTCATCCGCTCGTGCCGTTCCTCCATGTCCGCGAGCTTCGCTCGCAGCTTGTCGAGCGCTTCCGGGTCATCGCCCGAAATGCCGCCCTTGCCGACGGCTGCCGCCCGGCGGTCCAGCTCGGCCGCCTGATCGTGCAGCGCGAATGCCCTCCGGAATGTCGCGTGTACTCGCGCTCGATAGCGGCGGTCGCGGCCCTCGGAGTGGTGGCCGACGAGGATCGGCTGACCAGGCGGGATAGCCGATGACATCGTTTTGGCGCGGGTGTAGTGCATGCTCGAGGCCGACCGGGCGCGCTCGGCGCTCGCCTCGAGGCGGGCGCGGCGTGCTTGCTGCTTTGCTTTGTACCTGTTCACGATCCATCTCCTGTCAGGTGCGGGCAGGCCCTCGCCGGCCCGCCCTCGGGTTGCGGGTTACTCGCCGATCTTTCGCAGCTGCTCGAAGTAGAAGCGCGACGCCTTCGCCAGCTCCATCATTCGGGCGTGGGCGCTGCCGTTCTTGCGCAGGTTCTTCGCAAGCGCGAGGCTCGCGGTATGGTTGGTGCGGTGGTAAGTGCTGAGCCTGGGTGGCATGTCGGGCACTCCCCGATCAGCACCACACGACGCGGCCGTAATCGACCGTGCGGCGGTAGTAGTTCCGGCCATCCCAGGGCGTGAACGTGTATTCCACATATGCGCAAGTTAGGACTACGATCCAATGATGCAGCGTGAGCGGTTGCATATCGACCTCCATGAAAAGGGGTGGGGTTACTGCTGACCGGGGCCGAAGATTCCGAGTCCCGGCGTAATCGGGCCGGTGAGGCTGTGGGACTCGACCGTCTCGATGCCGCCGTTGCCGTGAGTTCGTCGTCCCGCGACGGGGGTAGCCGGCCCGGTGCGGCCGTCAAGGGTGAAACCGGAGGCCGCAGCCCGCGCAGCGCAGCGAGCAGGAACGGGCGAGGATTTCAGCGCGAAGCGCGGCCCTTGATGGGCGTGCCGGGTTGGCTATGGTCGCGGTGGTGGACGACGAACTCACGGCAATGCGTGAGGGCGTGTATCGGAGCCGAGCTGGTCGCCGCGCGGCGAGCGCCTACGTGCGGCCGGATGGCCGCACCTGGATATGGGGTTGCGTTAAGGGGTGGAAGCCCGAAAGGGCGAGGCTCGGAACGAGGCTCGACGCGCGCGCGAAAGCCCGACCCGCGCGTGCCGGGGAACGCCCCGAAGTGAACTTCGTAGTTACGACGCTACCGGGTCGATTTAGGGGAACATACAGTCGCCGTGCCCGATGCGCACGGGACGCCCTCGATTTGCCCACGCGAAGCCCTCGTTTTGCACACGCCTCGCGCGCCCCCTATATCGCCATGCAAAGCGAAGCCACCAGCAGCCCGAAAAGCATCAGCAGCGGGATGGCGACGAGCAGGCAGACGGTCACCAGCGCGAACGCTTTCATCGCAATCGCGAAGTCGGGAAACCGGAACTCCGGGACCGGCTCAACCGGGATCTGTCTGAGGCGGGGGCGCGGATGTTGAGGCTCTGACCGGTCGGCAAGGCGTTTCGGGTAACGCGCGGTAAGCCTGGACATGTCAGCCTCCCTTGGATCCGTTTCTGTTTACCAGGATGGGGCGGGTTTACGTCGCTGGTGACGTTGATCTGACCGGACCACAATTAAATGGAAGCGCCGCTTCACGTCCATGCGCTTCTCTCTTGCAGAGGTTACCTGTCGCCCGCCGTCTAACGGCGGGTTTTTTTCGTCCGGCGCAAAGGAGCGCGCCAGCGCACCATTAGACGTCCCGGCCAGCCGCCTGATAGCCGGCTGGCGATGCCAGAAAGGCCTCAATGTCGGCAACGCGCCATCCCACAGAACGCGCTCCGAGGTGCACCGGTTCTGGAAACGTTCCCGCCTTGATGCGCTGATAGATGGTTGACCGCGACAACCCTGTCTCACGCTCGACCTCTGAACGACGCATGATCGCGTTAGGCGATCGTCGGACTGGTTCCGGTCTGGTTTCTGCCGTCGCAGCGGGTGGTGGTGGCTTGTGCGGCGGCTCGGCTTGGACAAACGCCCGGCGGCCGGCCATCAGGCCGAGATCGATCAGCATGGCGGCAAGCCGGTCACTGGCGGCACGCCATTGCGCGAATGCTTCGCAGTAGCGGGCTAGCGATTCCCCATCGACAAGGTCCAGCACTCCTGCGTCAGACAACTGCCTGGCGACTGCGGGCCAATGCGCCAGTGCCGTGGGGGAGAGCCGTGCGAGCCATTTCGCACCATCAGCATGGAAATCGGTGTGCGCTCCTCGCGTTCCGTGAAATTGGACAGACGCTTGCCCAAGCCTTCGTTCGCTCATATCAGGCCCCCTTGCCTTCCCCATGCAAAAATACAGTCTAGGAGCGCGGTGATGGGCGCAATGTTTCGGTGGGTGGCGCCCTTGCGGAGGGATCAAGGAACGGCGAAGGAGCAACGCCAAAATGATGAAAACTGGCCCAAATGGGCCGGTCCTAAAAATACGTGGTGGGTGCCAGGATCAAACTCCAGACCTTCGCCCAGATAAAATTGATCTCATACACAGCAGCAGATTCGCGATGGCGACTATTACCGAACGAGGACCTTATCAGTGGCGTGCCCAGGTGCGGCGACGCGGCCATCCAGTGCAAAGCAAGACCTTTGAGACGAAGGCAGAAGCCGAAGCCTGGGCCAGGATGATCGAGTCAGAGATGGCGTGGGGCGCATGGGTCAGCCGCGACAAGGCGAAGGCCGTGACGCTCCATGAGGCTCTGCGGCGCTATGAGGCGGAAATCTCACAAGGAAAGAAAGGCTCGGTCCAGGAGGCGTCCGTCCTCAAGGTCTGGACGGGTATCCCCCTGGCCAAGCGATCCCTTGCTTCGATCCGCAGCGTGGATGTAGCCAAGCTCAGAGACGAATGGCTGAAAGACTACAAGCCCGCCACTGTGCTGCGGCGACTGGCCGTGTTGTCGCACGTGTTCAGCGTGGCCCGTAAGGAGTGGGGAATGGACAGCCTTCCGAACCCCGTGGAACTGTTGCGTAAGCCGCAGCCGGACAACGCCCGTACCCGACGCCTGGTTGCGGATTCGGCCTGCGAGACAACTAAAGAGGATCGCAACGCCGATAGACGCGCCTACGACGGTGAACTCGACCGAGTCGCAGCAGCCAGCGAATCCGCACTTTTGCCGTCCATTGTCTGGCTGGCGGTCGAAACCGCGATGCGTCGCGGCGAAATCGTGGCGTTGCGATGGGAGCATGTGGACCTGCAGCACAGGGTGGCGCATCTACCAGCGACAAAAAACGGCACCGCCCGTGACGTACCCCTTTCCTCCCGTGCCGTTACCGTCCTCCAATCCCTGAAAGACAGCGCTGGCGCAAGGAAGCCTGCCAAAGGCGCCAGACTGGAACCGAACGGCCCCATTTTTGGCATCCGGAGCGATGCGGTAACCCGGGCGTTCGAGCGGGCGGTGGTCCGTGCGCGGAAGCTCTACGAAGATGAATGCCGGAAGGCGCAAGGGACGCCAGACACGCGGTTTCTCGTCGATCTCCGATTTCAGGACCTGCGCCACGAGGCGGTTTCACGGCTGGCATCGATCTTCACGCTGCACGAGCTGACGAAAATCACGGGCCACAAGGATCCGCGCATGCTGATGCGCTACTACGAGCCAAGGGCAGAGGACCTTGCGAAGAGACTTTTGTGAGGCGGCAGGATAAGTGCGGATCGACCGAGGCCGAAAGATTCCGCAAACAAAAAGGGCCTAGCCATCGGCTAAGCCCTTGATTCTATTGGTGGAGAGGAGGAGGATCGAACTCCCGACCTTCGCATTGCGAACGCGACGCTCTCCCAGCTGAGCTACCCCCCCAACGAGCGAAAGTTTATCACAACATTATTCCTGCGTTGGTGGAGATCGGGTACGCGCCTCATTGGTCAGCGCCTGCCCTGATGGGCCGTCGAAGATGTCATCCATCAGCGTCGCACCCGCCTGAAATGCTGCGTCGCGGTCCGCGTCGGCCGGATCAGGCGATGCAAGCGGATCGAGCCGGTCGGCAACAGTGCGTGCCCAGTGCGCCCACGTGTCGCCCTCTCCGTCAAAGCCACGTCCCGCCACCGCATCCGGTGAAGACAGGACGGCCTCGACATACGCACGGATCTGTTGCGCCTGCTGCCATGCGCTGACCTGACCGAGCAGTCGCGTGACGCGATCACGCTCGGCCTGCAGGCGCGCTTCGCGCTCACGTTGCTCGGCTTCTTCCCGTGCCTTGCGCGCCTTCTCTATCTTCTCTTCGAAGTTGTGCCTGGCCCACTCGTAGGAGAACTGTCGCGATTTCCGGTACTGCCGCTCGGCGGTCAGCACCAGCGCGACTGCAATCTCGCGCAGCTGGTCTTCCAGCCGGTCCGCGTCGCTGTCGCTCCAGAACAGCCACTCTTCGCGTTCATCGTGCTCCCAGCGTGCGACCCGGACTTCCGCCGCCATCGGCTCACCGCGTTTTCCCTTGGGCACTCCTTTGCGCGGACGCAACGACGCCAGTGTGTCGATCTTCAGATCGACATGCTGACCACCGATATGCAGGCCGAGCTCACGTGCGTCACGTCCCCGGACCGACGCGCGCACATCGAGTGTCGCAAGCAGCGTAAACAGATTGCTCATGAACGCGAGCCGGCGCTGCTCGAACGGGCTTTCGAAGCGGGGCTTGTCCCATGCGTAACGGTTCTTTGCCATCGCTTCACGGCGCGCGTCATCTTCGCGCAACAGCCGGGCGATGATGGGATGGGCATTGTCGAGTGAGCGCACGAAACGGAATTTCGCGGGCAACGCCTGCCGGATCCGCACTTCGACGGCTTCGAGCGTCTCGTCGTAGGCCGGCGGCTCTGGGGGCGCGGCGTCCGTTACCGATGCTTCTGCGGCATCCTTCCTGACCGTCTGGGGACGTCCGGAGCCTACCTCGACCCGGTCCGAGGCACCGGGGGCGCGCGGCGGCAGCGGCGTATGGGTAACTTGCCGGCCCGCGTCCAGCTTGGCCCAGTATCCACGAGCCGGTAACGGAATGTCGCCACGCCGACATGCCTTCGCGAGCCCGACATCGGAGACGCCCAGTGATTTCGCCAGCGCGGTGATGGGCCCCGCCCAGACCAGCTCATATAGTTGCCGCCGCGTGAACAGATAACCCATGATCGGCTCCTCTGGCGAATGGACATCGTCAGAACGACGTTGTTTTCGATCTCGCTCCAATAGCGGGAGCGCCGCCGAAGAGTGGTGACGCACAGATCGATGCCGTCCAAGGTCGCGAGCGACAACGCCGCTGTACCAGCGGCAGTCATTGCGTCTCGCCTTACGGGTAAGGTTAAACCGGCGTAATGACAACAACGGCGACGTCACCGGACGGCAACTGCTGGACTAGGGCGGCTATCTCGTCCCCACCGCCGTTCACGAAGAAGATTCCAGCAGCGCACAAACTGAGCAGGAAGTAGGACACCGCCTCGCTACATTGCTTGCGCCGAATGTGGTGGAACCCTTTAAGGAAGTACACGATTGACACGCCGAGCTCGAAGAACATTTGAACTCTCCGACAGTATTACATGAGTAACTGATACTCATCCTATAACGAAACAATGCGCGCCTGACTAGTGTAATTTGCTCACAAAAGTACCTTGAAATAAGGACGTTTTCAGCCTAGGCTGGGTACAGAACCATTCTTTCGCGAGGGTCAACCGGATGAGTGAGCGAACCGCAGTGATTTCGGAAATGTCGACCGCGTGGAGAGATTGGCATGTCAACGCTGCAGCACTACTCAGAGAAGCAACCCCAAACGCGTCAGGAGGGCAAACAGCCCCCTGATATAAGGGACGGCGAAAGGCGTCGGCAGGTAACTTTGGTGCCTCGCGAGATGTTCGTCAGGGCAACCGTGACGGACAAACCGCAAAGGTGATCACGAAACGAGACACTAGGCCGAAAGGTCTGGCGATTAACGACATGAAGCGCATCCAACTGGATATCGAAGAGAAGGACTGGGCAGAGATGGAGTCCTTCATGAAGGAGTGCGGCATAGACACTCGAAAGGATTTTTTCAACTACGGATATGCCGTTCTGAAATGGATTGTGGACGAACGGAAGAAGGGGTGCTATTTCAAGTCTGTTGGCGAAGATGGGAAAGAGAAGGAACTCCAACTTCCTTTCTTTCATCGCATCGACCGGGCTGTAGCCGTAGGGCGCACTATAACCAACTCTTATCGCGATAAAAGGTAGATCGGTTTCATACACTAGGGTCCAGTATGGTTAGGACATCTTCTGATTAAAATCAGAGATGTCCTTCTGTTTTTATAAACGGATGCGTTCCACTTCGTCCAAACTGATGTCGTCGCGGCGCCGGACATACAGCTGCGTGGTGCGTGTCGACGCGTGGTTGGCCATCGCTGCGGCATTCTCGAGCGTGCCACCGTTTTTCAGGTAGGCCGTGATGCCGGTCGCGCGGAACGTGTGGTTGCCGATCGTTGTGCCGATGCCGGCCGCGAGCGCGCGCCGGCGCACCATCGCGTACGCGTTCGCCTGCGGCAGCGGCGTGGTGCTGAGCTGCCCGGTGCCACGCGCGATCGTGCGGAACAGCGGGCCCTTCGGCTCGTCCGCGATCCCCGTGCCGTCGAGATACGCGTGCAGGTACGCCTCGAGCGTATGGTGACACGGCATTGCGTGGGCCTTGCCGCCTTTTTCGCGCAGGCGCACCCACAGCCGCCGCTGCTGCACATAGACATCGTCAACGCGCATCGCCAGCGCCGCACCGACCCGGGCGAACGAAAACACCATCAGCGCGATCAGCGCGCGGTCACGCAGCCCGACGGGCGTGCTCACATCGATACTGTCGAGCAGCTGCCGCGCCTCGCTCGCGTCGAGCACCGGCGTCTTGCCGGTTTTGACGGAGTGCGAAGGACCGCGCACCGACGCGGCCGGGTTATGCGGCACGATCTGGCCGGTCACCAGCCAGTCAAAGAGATGCCGGATCGCGGCGAGGTGCTGCTTGACGGTCGGCGCGGCGTGCGTGGCCGCCTGCAGCTCGATCCACGCAGCCACGTGCAGCGGCTGCACTTCAGTAATGGACGTCACGCCGGCGCCGGGGCACCACGCGAGGAAATCCACCGCCGCGCGCGCATAGGCGCGGCGCGTGTGCGGATTGCGGATTGCCGAGGTGAAGAACTCAAGAAAGCGCACCCGGGCGCGGTCGCCGGCCGCGGTCACAAGCGCAGGAACAGCAGGCGACGTCAGGGACAGGGCGTGATTCATGGCAGTGGGCCAAAAAGCTGCTCCAGCACGGCATCCAGCGACGCGAGCGGTATGAAGGCGCTGCGCGGAATGGTCCGCTGGCCGGGCCGCTCCAGCTTCACGCCCGCCGCATTGGCCTTCGTATGGGTCGCGGTCTTCAACTCCCGGATGTCCGGCAATGGCTCGCCGGGTGGGTTGCCGAACCACAGGAAGGAGTGAAAATCCAGACCCTCGGTGACCACGATCCAGAGGATGCAACCGCTCGGCTTGTCCATCAGCCTGAGGCTAGCCGTGACGCTGGCCCGCTTGCCGCCGGCCACCATCACCTTGAACTGGATGTGGCGGACGATGGCGCCGTAACTCATCACGAGGTCATAGCCACCGGCATCGAACTCGGAGCGCAGCACCTCGACGTCGGTGACGCCGCGCTGCCACAGCCGGCGCAGGGCATCACCGACGAACGCATGCTCGACGATCCGTTCGCGCAGTACGGAGTGCAGATAATGGCGTTCGGTGTCACCGGTCAGCGGGACCTGAAGATCATTCACCGTGCGAGCCCCGCACTCCGAAGGTGCGCTCCTTCGCGATCTCGTCCCACTGCGCAAGCGTGACGTTCGCAGTCGCGAGGCGCCTGGCCAAGTCGAGCGGCAGGCGCACCACGAGGCGGGTCTGCGCCTGCCCGGTGGCTTCCAGTTCGACCCCTACGCCAGTCAGTTCGAGATAGACTGCGCCCGACTCGAAGAGCTCTTCATAAAGCCGCCACGACGTCTTGCCGTTTTCCGACTCACAGCTATCCAGTGTTCGTGTCGTGCCCATATGCCCTCGCTCGAATTGTTCCGGATCTCAGCACCGATCATATGTTCATATGTCTGATAAATGAGATTATCACATATAGATCAGCCATACCGCAGTGCGGCAAAATATCCGTTGCATTTACTGCACTTATTGCATCTAATGCAGATGTAGGGTAGCCTTGCTTCCGCTTTGCGGAAGCAAGGCCTTGGAACTTTGCATCAGCGCATCACTAAAAGGGGACTGATATGCGTACCGTAGACCGAATCCGCGAGGTGACGCCGCCGCCGCTCACCAATGACGAACTGGAGATGGCACGCGTCGCGCAGCGCTGCATCATGGAAGCCCTCGATCATTCTCGGGCTGCCTCCATCACGCTCACCACGGACAAGGGCGAACATCCATCGGTCGAGGTGCCACCAGCGGCACTGAAACTCATCGGTCAGCTGCTTGGCGCGATGAGCGAAGGTCGCTCGATCACGGTCATGCCTGCCAACCGGGAGTTCACCACGGTCGAGGCTGCCCATTTCCTGAATGTCTCGCGGCCGTTCGTGATCAAGGAAATCGAGGAAGGCCGGCTGCCGCACCGGATGGTGGGGACACACCGGCGGATCGCGTTTGACGATCTGGTGAAGTACGCCAGCACCATGCGCGAGAAACAGGTCGCTGCCCTCGAACGCATGGCTGACAACGCCCGTGAACTGGGGCTGGACTACTGATGGCGGGCAACGCACGTTACACCGCGCTGCTGGACGCGTGCGTCCTCTATCCGCTCGCGATGACTGACGCGCTGATGAGCCTCGCCACGGGCGGTCTGTTTGCCGCGAAATGGTCGACCATGATCGAACAGGAATGGATGACCGCGCTCGAAGCACAGCGACCTGATCTCAAAGGCAGGCTCGAGGTCCGCCGCGACAGCATGCGTGACGCGGTGCCCGACTGGGAAGTCCAGGAATCCGCTTGGGCACCGCTTGTTTCGGCCTACGAATTACCCGATCCGAACGATCGACATGTGCTGGCCGCCGCGGTCGCAGGCCACGCGGACTGCATCGTGACAGCGAACCTGCGTGACTTTCCGGCAGCAGTCGTCGAGGCCTATGGCATTGAGGTCATCGACCCGGACCGTTTCATCCTCAACCAGTGGGATCTCGATCCGGTGACCGCGATGGCCGCGTTCAAGCATATGCGTGCACGACGAAAAAAGCCGCGTGCAACCGCCGAGGATTTCGCGCAGGCACTTGAACGCGGCGGGCTGCCCGCGACTGCGCAGAGAATCCGCGAGGCCGCAGAGCTGATCTGACGGCTCGCCCATTCGTTTTGCGGTGGCGACAATAAAGGGGGTTTTTCGTACGCCAGGCGCTCAGGGGGTGCATCGTGAGCCTCGCCGATCGGCCACGAAGGGACCCTTCGTTTGATGCATCGCTAAGACGTTCAGACGGCCGCTCCACTCCGCAAACGGTCATTCGATCGCCGTGTGCCTGCGTCGTGTCATCGGCCGCGTGCGACATCCGGTGCGGCCCGACGATGACACAGCAACCGCGCGATCAGCGGGTGCGCGTCGTCGAGCGCGCGCACGAACCGGAATTTCGCGGGCAGTGCCTGCCGGATCCGCGTTTCGACGGCTTCGAGCGTCTCGTCGTAGGCCGGCGGCTCAGGGGGCGCGATGTCAGTTATCGATGCTTCCACGGCGTCCTGCCCGAACGCCTGAGGGCGTCCAGAGCCGACCTCGACCCAGTCGGAAGCGCCGGGGGCGCGCAGCGGCAGCGGCGTACGGTCGACATGCCGGCCTGCGTTCAGCTTTGCCCAGTAGCCTCGCGGCGGTAACGGAATGTCGCCACGCCGGCACGCCTTCGCGAGCCCGACATCAGAGACGCCCAGTGATTTCGCCAGCGCGGTGATCGGCCCGGCCCAGACCAGCTCGTACAGCTGCCGCCGCGTGAACAGATAACCCATGACCGGCTCCCCGACGGAAAGTGCAAATGATTTCAGCGATGGATCCGCTTGACCTCGTCCAGGCGAATGCCATCACCGCACTTCGCCGTCAACAAGTTGAAGATTCGCTAAATTTTGCCGATAACCAGGTCATGAAAACCGAACTCAACGATAACGCCGACACGATGGACGCAGTCTTGTGCATCTTCGGCCACACGCCTGAAACCGTCGCCGGGAAGGCCGCTCAAATTAATGTCGCGCTGGCAGCCGGCGATCACGTTACAGCGGCCGCTGTCGTCTTCGACCACGCGCGTGATTGCCGCGTGCCTCCCACCGAGCACGATCCTCGAGCCGATGAAGTGATGCCGTACCCGGACCTTGCGCCATTCGGCAATCAAGGTCTACAGCAGTTCATGGAAGCGCTAGGACGCTTGGGGATGCGGATCGTGGTCGAGCCGATGCAGAAGTAAATCGCGCCAACGAAGTCGTCCGGTTGTCGCCCAATACATAACCATGCAGTGCCACGACAGTGCGTGTCGACGCGCTGAGGCTGGACCATTCGAGTCAAGGGGGAAGCGCTGATCTAAGGAGGTTAGTCGAAGACTGTCCGCCGTCTCCTCAGGGCGGACAGTCTCGATACTGCGTTGGGGCGATGCGCAGACAGGCGCGCATCCTGTCTACTTGAACAGCCGACGCCAGGCTTGCCGATCGCCTGGGTTCGGGGAGGAACACCCTACCGGGTAATCCTCACATGAGCATCAATCGTCACGTGCGGTACCGGCTCCCTGGAACCAGTACTTGTGATTGCATCATGGTGCATGTCGTGCCAGATGGTGTTCGCCTTTCCCAAGAGCGTGTCCGCCTTCACGACCGCCGTAGCAATCACAGAGAGGATAGTCAAAATCCAGACTATCACCCTCAGGACCTTCAAAATGGTCCGAAAAACCGCCTCTGCTTTCAGAAACGACCCGCCTTTGCTTTTCCGCTTCTGGTGCATCTGTACCTCCTGCGGGCTGGGGGTGGCTGTGTGCTCCCGCCCGGATGAGCACCCAGGGGTTGCTATAGCAACGCCGGACTGCCCACCCGACCCACCTACCCGCCAGGAAGTAGTGATCAAAAGGGTTTGGAGGCCTTTTTTGATCAACTTTCTAAAGTTATCACGCTTTCTGTTTGATGCGATTCAGCCGAAACGATGAAGCGCCTTGAGCGCTATATGGCATTGCGCATATTGGCGAGCCCCCCTCGAGACGACCTCATCGAGACTGACGTCGTCACCGCGCCGGTCATAGAGCTGCATGGTGCGCGTCGATGCGTGATTGGCCATCGCCGCAGCATTTTCGAGCGTGCCGCCGTTTCTCAGATAGGCGGTCATGCTCGTCGCGCGGAACGTGTGATTGCCGATCTTCGTGCCGGTGCCGGCCGCGAGCACGCGTCGGCGCACCATTGCATACGCGTTGACCCGGGGCAGCGTGTGCTACTCAATCGCCCTGTGCCGCGCGCAATCGTGCGGAACAGCGGCCTCTTCCGATCAAGGGCAGTGCCGGTGCCGCTCCGGCCGTCCACCGCGCACGCGAACGAAGTGTACTCAAGTACAAAGTGTTCGTCCTGAACGGACAAACTGTAGAAAACTACAAAGTGCGCATCTCCGTGTCCCGAAGTCACTGTAAATCGCGCAACTGGAAGTCCTGCCAGTGCGGATGCCGGCTGTCGCTTGCCCGTATCCGTGAAGAAACGGAGCATGGATACGCCAGATGCCGGGCAACGCGTAGTCCGGACGTCGTGGCGCGTGTGCAGCACAAGCGTGAACATCCGGGTGATCACCCGATGTTCAAGTGTCCAAAGGCTGACCAAGGAGACCATCTTGAAAAACGAACAGGCACATCTGACAGAGTTCCAGCAGATGCACCACGAAATGATGAAGCTGCTACGTGAGGTAAATCAGCGAAACACGCGCACCGAATCGCGCATGGTGCAGCTCGGCGACTACGTGGGCGCGAACCTGCGCACGCGTATGCGGATTGACATGAAGCGCGCAGCGGCCGGTGTGTGTGTCGAGATCGACGCGCTTGATGTGTCGATCTCACGCATCGTCGGGAAGCTGCGCGACGAGGGCATTAACGAAGCGATGGACGTGTACCTGAACAACAGGCGCGTCGCGACCGTTTATCCATAGAACGGATAGGAGCCGATCATGACGCGTACACTCGTTAGTACTCTTGGCGATCTGTCGCCGGTCGAAAAACGGGCGCTGCTTGAGATGCTATATCAGTTGACCAGGAGGCAACTCGCGACCGGTTACGACACCACCGGCAGGCCGATCTGTCCGAGCGATTTTGCGATTACCAACAGTGCCCGCAAGCTGCTAGAGGAGTGGAAGCGATAGCGCTTCAGATGAAAATTCGCGGTGCGCAGGGAACAGCATCTGTTAGTGATTGCGCGATTCCACTGCCTGCTCTTCGTGGTCTGGTGACTCGCCCACAGCGCCGCTTTGACATACACCCGATATCGTCGCCCACGTCAATATGTTAAGCATTGACCTGGACAACTGACTTTTTTCGCCTAGAATCGACCCAGTGTTGTTCGACGTTCCGCCATTCGTGGAACGTCAAACGACGCTCCCGGATGGCCTTTTTCTGGAGGCCATATGTTCTCGGTAACGACCGTTGCAACTGGTGAATTGTTCGTTCTTCCGGAGGCCCGGAAAGCGATCGATGAATGGCGTGGTCCGATCAGCAAGCCGCTCATGATGGGATTTGTCCGGACGGCTGAAGCCGTGATGCCCGTCATTGCTTCGCTTGGGGTTGGCATAGACGGCGAGCATCTGCTCTGTCTTGCCTTCGGATCGACAGACGTTCACTACGTCGGCGAGCTTCGGGTTTGCGCATATGCGAAGGAGGTTTCCGAACCGGAATACAGCGGCTGGCTGTCGCTGTTGCCGATGTTCAGGGACGAACCGCCTTCCGACGAAGCTGCGATGGCTGCTGGCGAGTTGAGATTGAGAGGCCAGCGTACCCGGAACGCTGACGGTTCGATGCGAATCATGTTGTCGGTCGGCCCCGCACGTGAAGATCAGGACCGGTTGCGTGGTTGGGTTCCGGTGTAACGCGGGAAGGCTGCATAGCCGTCGCAAGGGGAAGACCTCGGTCTTCCCCTTTTCTGTTGGGAAAATCACCGGTCGAGCACGGCGGCGGTTCGAGGTCGGACCAGGTTCGCATTAAGGAAAATGTGCCGGTGGCACCGACGTTGCAGCACCAGGGCGCGGCTCGATCGTCATACCAGTCGCGTATCCACATGGCCGCTTCGCTATCCGCCCGTCGGCGACATATGACCCAGCACCGCAGCCAGCGCCAGTACGGCTAGCATGACGAGCGCTTTGACAGAGAACGCCGTCGAAGCGGCGTTGCGCGGCAGGGTAATCCGGATCGGCACGAATGCGCCGGTTGGCAAATGACCACGCGTTTGGCGTCAACGCGATTGACGCGTCAGGCGTGCGGCCATTACGCTTGCGCGCTGATGGTTCCCGGCGACGGGGTCAAAAGGGAACGCTGTAGAGGCGCGAGCGCCTTGAGTCTGCGGCTGCCCCCGCAACTGTGAGCGGCGAGTCCATGTCACGAGGGCCACTGGGAAACCGGGAAGGTCGGCATTGGGCATCGACCCGCGAGCCAGGAGACCTGCCATCGACGAGCTCCAAGCAGCCGCAAACGGGCGGGGTGTCCCGATGCGCAAAGCGCCGCCACAGGCAGCGCCCGTTGCAAGGAGAAACCGACCTCAGGATCTGTTAGCTAAATGTCCACCATTGCGCAAACCACTTCCGCACCGGGAACGCTGCGCCGCCGCATTGCCGGAATCTATGTCGTTCTCGCTGTCTTCAATATCGGCGCCTGGATCTGGGCCTTCATTGCGTTTCATGCGCATCCGCTGTTGCTAAGTACGGGCCTGCTCGCCTACGGCTTCGGCCTGCGTCATGCCGTCGATGCAGACCATATCGCAGCGATCGACAACGTCACACGCAAGCTGATGCAGGACGGTCAGCGTCCTGTGACCGTTGGCTTCTTCTTTGCTCTCGGCCATTCCGCCGTGGTTCTGCTTGTGGCTGCCGCTGTGGCCGCGACAGCTGCCGCACTGGAAAGCCGCGTCGAGGCATGGAAGGATCTCGGCGGCGTCATTTCCACCAGCGTTTCGGCGCTGTTCCTGTTTCTGATCGCAGCCATGAACATCATCATCCTGCGCGGCGTATGGCGCGCGTTTGGCAAGGTGCGCCGAGGTGAGCCTTACGACAACGAAGATCTCGATCTCCTGCTGAACAACCGCGGCCTGCTCGCCCGCCTGTTCCGCCCGATGTTCCGGCTTGTTTCCAAACCGCTGTGGATGCTGCCGCTCGGCTTTCTGTTCGGCCTTGGCTTCGACACGGCGACCGAAGTGAGCCTGCTTGGTATTTCGGCGAGCCAAGCCGCGCAAGGTCTGTCCATGTCCGTGATTCTGGTGTTTCCGGTTCTATTCGCCGCAGGCATGTCGCTCGTCGACACGACTGACGGCGTACTAATGCTGGGTGCCTACGACTGGGCCTTCGTGCGCCCGATCCGCAAGCTGTACTACAACCTCACCATCACGCTGGTTTCGGTACTCGTCGCGGTGCTGATCGGCGGCATCGAAACGCTTGGACTGCTGAGCGATCAGTTCAACCTGAAGGGCGGCTTCTGGGACGTCATCGGTGCGCTCAACGACAATTTCAACGACCTGGGCTTCATCATCATCGGCGTGTTCATCCTGGCGTGGCTGGTCTCGTTCGCTATCTATCGCCTGAAGGGCTACGACGAACTGACAACAAGCCCTACCGCCCAGTAATCGCCACGCATAAGTATTGGCCCGAACTGCGGACATACGGCGATCCGGCACGGCGACCACGTCGATTACCTGCATGACGGGCATCTGCACAATCCACACGCGGATCATGTTGATGAGCACAAACTTGAGGTAAGCGCAATAAACCCGGACCGGTGTACACCCGACCATAACTGTGGCGGCCATGCGCCCGATCACGTTCACGGCCCAGGTTGCGGACACGAAGCGGTTCCCCATGGGGCCACGTCGATTATCTGGTGAACGGCCACCTGCATCATCCACACGGAGATCACTGCGATGACCATGGACCTGTCGAGCTGGCGTGAGCACGCAACACAGGACGACAGACATGCCCCCGTCAATGCACGCATCGGCGGTGATGCCGGGGGACCGTGGCACGGCCGCGCAGCTGCGGCGGCGCTCATCCTCTGGACCTGCACATTGATCTCGCTCGCGTGGGTAACATTCCTTCTTTTGCTGACAAGGATGCGGTGACGTATCGGTCAGAATTTCGTCCATGTCCAGTTATCGGCTAAGCCGCTCCAGCCAGAGCGTTTCCGAATAGACGGCGGGCAGCGGCGACACCGCATGCGGCCTGTCACGGATTTCACGGCCGTCGATGTCGTACTGTACGAGCATTGCATTGCCGCCTGAAAAGTGGATGTTATCGAGCACTGCGTCAGCTCGCCGGTAAAGGGCCAGCGTGGTATGTGCCCTACTGTGAAGCAGGGCGGGGCTCGCGTCCGGCCATGGCTGATCGGGCAAGGACGCGAGCAGAACCGGCTTCGTCCCGGTTTCAGGCGGCGCCCACTGCCACACGTCGATCCCGCCTGGTTCGGAGAACCGGGGCACCGTCATGACGACCGCTGCGTTCGTCTCACCGAGCTGGTCGTCGGTGGCGAACTTCGTCGTGTCAGGCTTGAACACCGGTGGCAGAAGCGATGGGGTTCCAGTACGCCAGTGTCCGCCGGAAAGCGCGAGCGGGATAACGGCGATGCGTTCGTCATCATTGTCGGCGGGCTGAAGGGCAAGGAAAGATGCCGTGTCCCTGTCCCGGCTGCGCGTCGGGAGCAGGCGCAGATCGAAACGCAAACGTGCATCGTCCAACACCTTGACCTGGTGGACATGGCCGGTGTCGTCTTTGCCGACCGTCCACAATTCCGCACCCTTGTCCGGTTTTTGCACCGCGAGCAGTATCCGCTGTGCCGGTTGTGCCCTGCTTGCGAACGCGATGTACTGCTGCGTGCGGCCGGCTGGTATCTGGTGATCGCTCTGAAACCATAGCGTCGGCGCCTCGAAATCGTGACCCGTGTTACGCAACAGCCAGTACGCGGTGCCGCCTTCGCGCGGCGTGATAACCATCAGGTCCGCGCGGCCATTGCCGTCAAAGTCGCCGAGCAGGAAACGCGCGCCGTCGAAGCACATCGCGTCGGCGCCGCAGGTCGCAGTAATCGCGTGACTGTCGAACGGAACCGCGTTGGCGAACCAGCGTAAGGGCGTGCTAGCGTCCTGCAACGACTGGACATAGACGTCAAAGCCCGGACCATCACCACGCCGCTGCACATAGACGGCAGATGGCACGTGACGCCCCGTCACATCGCCATACATGGCGCCCGCAAGCCGCAGATCGGTGGACGATGTCGGCTGCATCGTCGACCACCGGTATCGTGTCGTCAGCGAGGCGCAGCCGCGAATGTTCAGCTTCCCGTCTTCTTCCCCGAGGCACCGCCGTGAAGGCGTGAAGACGAGACCGAAGTCCCATGGCGTCCACCGCTGTGAAGGATCCCACTCTGCGCATGCTGTTTCGACGAGCGTACCGCGCTCCGCAACGCATTGTCCCGTCGCCGCAGAAACGAGCGCAGCATTGTGCTCATTGCCGGGATAAGCGGTTCTGGGTTCCCACTTCCATTGCTGCGGGATCGAACCGTTACATGGCAAGAGAGCAGGCTCCCGCCCGCTGCCTGCCGAGGTCAGGCACCGGCTCGACGCGGCATTGAAGAGCACCGTCGACGTGCCGACAAAATCGGGCCTGACGTGTGCCGTCGAGTCGTTATGCGCATACTGGCGCTGGACCCAGTCACCATTCCACTCGTATTCGCCGAAGAGCTGCGCCACATCGCCGCCATCGACGGCGAAATAGGTCGCAGCGACATCGCGCTTGCGTTGTGCCTCGTCAGCTGGCAGGTTGACCGGCCAGTTGCCGATGGGATAGGTGACGAAATACGAGATCGGGACAGTGCGCCCAAGGGACTGCGCGACGCGTCGGGTAATGCGTGCGGAATAGATATGATCCGGGTGTTCGATGAACGGAACCGTATCGGGGTTGAGCGTGTAGATGCGCGTCGCGCCTTCGAGGATCGCTCCGAGCGTCGCGGAAAGCGAGTCGCGCGTGTAGCGGCCAGGCACGCCTTCACCGTGTCCCATCGGATAGGTGGTCAGCGTCGCGCCCTGATCCCACAGTAGTGCGAGCGGCACGCGCCCGCCTCGCACAGCGCCGCCCGGCAGGCGCAGTTCGAGCAGCCGCACGCGTGGCTGCTTTTTCAGCCGGAGCTCGAATACCGGCTCGCCGGCAATATGGATGGTCGCCTCATCCCAGTCATTGCTGACGCCCGCCAGACGCGCATACGCGAGACGCGTTCCCTCCTCGCGTTTCAGCACATAGTCGAATTTCGCGCCATTCGCGCCACCGATCAGGTGGACGACGGTGACACACCAGCCCGCCCGTAGCCGCTCGCTGATCGCCGGTTCGACAAAGAGCAGATCATCATCGAGGTGGGCGACGACGGTGACGGCTGTTCCTGCGCTGCAATCAGGCACGGCAGCCTGGGAGTTCAACGGAAGCAGGAGAAACGGAATGATGAAAAGTAATAGAAAGCGAAAGTGGCACAAACGTCGATGATCGAAACGGTCATTGGAGCGCATGCATTCGTTCCCCGCTGTCCTGATCCGGTGATGGATCCGTGCCATATGGCTGCCATACCGCGGCACCCGTTTACGTGCATCGTAACGGAGACGCTGTACTAACCAGCGACAATTTAAGACCATCCGGGTGCATCAGCGGTGGTCAGGCCATACCGTGACGTATTGTCAGCAATCACATATGTCGTGCATTCGTGTATTCCGCCTGGTATGCCCGGGCTGTCCCATGTGTGGGCTGGCCGGTATCATCCACATCTTTCGGACCGGCTTTCTTCAATCATGTACTCTGCGTTCGGTTCATCGGAGCACGCTCGACGGGACAACAACGCGTCACGGTGGGCTCGCGCATTGGCATTTGTGCTCTTCACCGGCCTGTCTGTCGTCAGCGCCCTGACCGGCTGCGCGAACGGGCCCGCTGCGTCGGTCCATGCAGGCCGCACGGCGGCGCCCGACACGATTACCCTGTTTCCGCTTGGCGATTACCCTCAGGACGTTGATCACTGGATCGATCCGGCCTCCCCCAGCTACGACACGCCGTTCCTCGCGCCCGACGTGCAGCACGCCCGGTTTGACGCACTCTATGCCCGATACTTCGGCACCGGTCCCGACGACCCGTCGCCATGGAACCGGGCGTACATCGACGGTTACGTCTACAGCGACGGCGGCAGCGTTATCACGGCGCTGCAGGAGCGCCGGCTCGATCAGTTCGACAACACGGACAAACCCCGTGGCCGGATCAGCTACGGGATGAACTTCGTGCCGCACACAGCGGCGTGGATCGATGCGATTGCAAGGAACGTCGATCCCGGACAGTTTGCAAGCGCACCTGCCTACGACCCATCACGGCGCGCAATCGCGACCTCGGCACTGCTCGTGCGCGAACTGCCGACCATCGATCCATCGTTCTACGACCATCGGATTGCAGGCGAAGGCTATCCGTTCGACAACCTGCAGGTGAGCGCAGTGCGGCCCGGCACGCCGCTCTACGTGCTCGGCACGAGTGCGGATGGCGGCTGGCGCTACGTGCAGACGCCGGATGTCCAGGGCTGGGTCAGGAGCGATGGTGTCGCTCGCGTCGACGACGCGTTCGTCGCGACCTGGCGCGCCGCAGTCCGCACGATGCCCGGTGTCGTGATCGCGGCGTCAGCGCCGGTGCGCGACCATAGCGGCGTGTTCCGCTTTGATGCGTCAGCCGGCACGTTGCTGCCGCTGCAACCGACGACGTCCGCGAACATGCAGGGCATTGTCGTCCCGGTGCGCGAAGTCGACGGCCACGCGGTCATGCGCGCGGCGACGCTCGCGGACAGCGAGATCGTACCCGCGCCGCTCAGCGCCACGCCACGCCATCTCGCATGGTTGCTGAAAGCCCTCGTCGGCCGGCCATATGGCTGGGGAAACACGAACTTCGACAACGATTGCTCGGCCGAACTGCAGAGCATCTTCGCCGCGTTTGGCGTATGGCTGCCGCGTCACTCATCGACGCAGATGCGTGCTGGCGACATGATCGACCTGTCGGCGTCGACGCCGGCCGAGCGACTCGACTATCTCGCACGGCATGGTCAGCCGATGCGCACGCTGATCTACATCGGTGGGCACGTGATGCTCTATCTGGGCAACACCGCACTCGACGGGCCTCCCGTGCCGGTCGTGTATCAGGACATCTGGGGGTTAAGGACAGCCGATAACAGCCGTCGCGCCGTGATCGGCGGCTCAGTGTTCTTGCCCTTGCTGTTGCGCTATCCCGAAGACCCGGATCTCGAGTCACTGGCCGCGACGCCGATATTCCAGATCTGCATTCTCGGCATGCCGAAATCCGGTGAGCCGCACCACGAGGACAACGGCAACGCGGCCGGCTGACTGGGGTCGGCGGCAGAGTCGCCGAACGGACAGCACGACCATCCGATTCCACTTCGACATCGGACCGTTAGATATATCTGCCGCTATATCGCGAGGCCGGTAACCGCGCTGACCGTGATCCAGCTTTGGAGTTGCGATGAGATATCGAATCGGGCATCGAGAGCCAGTGCGACGTCGATTGCCTCGTTCAGAGCTTGACCGTGTTGCAACGCTATGAATGCCGCGTGTGCTGCGTCGCTCTGATTGATGACAAAGGGTCGCCACCGCGGACGTACAACGAGTCCGGATGCTGGCGCATCGATGCGCAGCGGAATGACTCCGCCGGACTGGTGCGCACGCCAGATGTCAGCAATCGCGTAACGCGAATGAATCGCGGCACAAGCCGGATGTGTCGCCAGTCGGCTGCCGAGCAGCTTTTCGCTGCCGATCTGCTGCCACTGCGGCGCACTGAGTACGCTCGGGTCGGTCGCGTACCAGGCCGTATGAATGGCCCATTCGAGTCGCGCGACATCGCCGAAATATGGATAGTGCGAATCGCATTCCCAACTGTCGATGAAGTCGGCCAGATGTTCACCGAACTGGCTCAGATTGCCGCTGCGCGACGGCCAGGCGTGGGCGTATGCGTGCGCAAGCGTCGAGAAATAGCGTTCACCCGTCAGCGCGAGCAACACGGGATAGGCGTTTGTCAATGCGGCATGGCAATGCGTCTGTACACTGCCGCGATATACAGCCAGACGGCGCGCTGCAATGGATTGGTCAGTCGACAGTTCTTCGAGTAGCGCGGACTCCTTTTGCGGATCGCGGATGGCATCGGCAAACACCTGTTCGATGTCGTTGAATGGAGTGTTCATTGCGCAGGTCCCGCGTTTGAACACGCGAAGCCTGGTAAGCGGGCAGCGCCCACCCGGAGGGTGCGCGCCTTGTCCGCTTCGTCGAGCAGATCTGCGAGTGGCGGGACATTCGTGTCCCATTCGATCAGCGTGGGACGCTGACCGAAACGCTGGAGCGCGTACTCGTAAAGTGCCCAGACTTCCGGTGCCACGCGTGAGCCGTGATCGTCGATCACAGCGATATCAGTCACGCTGTGCCCTGCAAGATGCATCTCACCAACAACCTCCGGCGAAAGTTCGTTCATCGCGCGGATCGCATCCTCCGCGTGGTTGCATTGATTGACGTAGAGGTTGTTGATATCCAGCAGCACGCCACACCCGCTGCGGCGCGCGACTTCGGTGAGAAACGTGGCTTCGCTGTACTGGTCCGCTTTGAAGCGCACGTATGCCGAGACGTTTTCGACCAGAATGCGCCGGGCGAGCCTTTCCTGCAGCGCATCGACGCGGGTGCACAGGTGGTCGAGCGCCAGCGCGGTCAGCGGCAACGGCAGCAGGTCATTGACATAGCCGGATGCCGAAGCATTCCACGACAGATGCTCCGACACGATCGCCGGTTCGATACGCTCGACCAGGCGCCGGAGTTTGCCGACATGCGCGCTGTCCAGTGGCGTCGTCGAGCCCAGCCCGAGACCGACACCATGAAGGCTGACGGGGAGATCCCGCCTCACCGTCTCCAGCACATGCAGGTCGTATCCGCCATCGCCGAAATAGTTTTCGCTATGGACTTCGATCCAGTCGACGGCGGGGACTGCATCGAGAAAGTCCGTGTAGTGCGCGTGACGCAGCCCGACACCGACGCCCGGCGGCGCCACGATTTGCGGATATTCGGTCATCGTACGGATCTTCGCGGCTGCATCGGACAAAGCGCGGGATCAGGTGCCCACCGTCCCACCCATTTTCTTGCAGGTACCTTCAGGCATGTTTTTGAAGTCGCCCTTGTCGTAGTCGACCTTCGATTCGCCTGCGCAGCCATGCACCCCCGTCTTGCTCGCGCAGTCGTTCTGGCCCGCCTTTGCGACGCCATAGCATTGCACTTTCTTCTCGGCATGCACAGCTTGAGGCGCCACGACTGCAAGGCTTGCCAGGGCGGTGGCGACGAGTGCCTGGCGTGCAATATCCTGTTTCATGTTTCGTTCTCCCGCCTGCTGGACAGGCATTTTTCGAGGCCATCGATGCGCGATGCAGTGAACGGCCTCCCCTGTCCGGATACACCATGGCTTCGATCTCCGGCCACATCTGCTGAGGGTGGCCTACAGCAGACACAGCCGTTCGAAAGCGCCAACTCACTTACTTTACGTCGAAGCCATAGTCTCCGTGCGTCCGGTGTCCGTCGGACGCCACGGCCACCCAATGCACGGTATAGCGTCCTGCCGGCAATGGCGGCAACGCGACCGAAATCGCGTCGTGATTCTGTGCGTCGACGGCGGCCTTCGCCGTGTTGACCTGCTTGCCGCCTGCATCGGTGACGGTCACGGACGAAAACGCGGGTTCAAGCGGGCCATCGAAGACAATCCGCACCTCGCTGGGCGAGGCGACGGTGGCACCGGCGGCCGGAACCTGCGTGCGGGGAAAGACGTGCGCCCAGACGGAACCGGCCCACGCGAGTCCGAGGACTAACGCAGCCAGCGTCGCGCCGCTACGCAAATGATGACGTGTGTTCATGCGATGCTCCACTACCAGTTGAACAGCGGCTTGCCGATGGTCGTCGGCGCAATGTCGTCGAAGAAGACATGCGCCTGCACGAGAACACCGACGTGTGAACCGCTGGCGCGATTGACCGGGATCTGCGCCTCGATGCCGAACTGGCCGTAGCGGTTGATCCAGATGAAGCCGGGATTAACGGTTCCCGTCGTCTGCCCCTGGCTTCGCGAAAGGGGAATTTCGACGATCGGAATCAGGTTCGAAAACGGTTGCGGCAGGCCAAGCGAATGCACGTGCTGCTCCAGGTACGGCAGGCTGTACTGGACCGTAAAGCCATAGTTGAATGCATTCGGCTGTCCGGCGCCTGTCGTGAGCGCCGGTGCTGCCTGGGCCGTGATGGCGACAGGGCGCAGCCAGGCGAGCGAATCCGGCAGGTCGCCCATACCCTTGCCGAGATAAACCGTCGGCGAAATGGTCGAGAAGCTGTTCGCGATTGCGTGGCTGCCCGTCCCACCGAGTTCCGCCGTCACACCGATCGAAGTCATGAATTCGTGGGCCTCGTTGATGTACAGCAGGTACTTCAGGCCGATGTCGAAGTTATCGAAGCCGTGCGCCGTCGGGTTGTTCTGCATCACATACGCGCCGCCTACCGACAGCGCGAGACGCGATGTGATGAGCTTGTCGTATTCGAAATGGAACGTGTTGACGCTCTGGTCGCCGTTGTCGGCCGGTACGCGGATGTGCCCGTACAGAAGGTTGGCCTCGTCGCCGACGCCGGGATCATCGACGGCCAGGGTGGCGGGAAAGACGCGGTCACCGGCAATCGCGTGGGCCTGAGCGTGCTGCGGCAGCATCGCCGCGGTGGTGAGTATGGTCGCAATGAGTGAGAGTGCGGCGCGCCGGGACGGGCGTCGCGTTGAACGGGTGTGCATGGTTCATCCGGTTTCTGGATTGTTGTCGATCCCTTGCGTGTCGCGAGTGCGCGCGCAGGGGTATGCAATGCGCGGCGCGCATTGCGGCGGTGGCGAACGTGAATCAGAAACGGAGGATGGGAGGAGCGCGCGGCTGCCCGGGCTTGAGTGGCTCGACAAGCCGGATGCTCTCATAGCGCGTCGCGCTCCGATGGAGCACAGCCTGGATGACCTGCATGAAAACCAGCTGCGGGGCCATGACAGCCGGCATGTGCGCAAGGAGGCTGCAATAGCCGCAGGCGTCGCCGTCGGGTATGGGTGCATGGGCATGCGATTGCGCGTCCGGTGCGTTGTGCTGCATCGACGGCATCGAGCAGTGCATGCCGCTTTCGCCGCCGCCGTGCGTGGCGGCGAGCGAATGCGAGATGGCGGGCGCGAGCGTGGCCATCAGGATTGCAAGCAATCCCAGGAAGCTGCCGGTCATCCGGAAAAGGCGGCTTCGCATTGGCCTGGTGTTGTTTCGGAAATCGAACGTCTGCGATTATGCCACGGGCGCACCGTGTCCCGGGACCGTACGGCGGCGACTCCTGTCGGCCGCTGTTGAGTCAATTCGTCACATCGGGTGAGCCTGTAATCACGGCCGACGCCAGCACGTTGGGCAAAACCCAGGCCATTCGGCGGGCCCAGTGCCGGGCGCAATCAGCGCAACGAAGCGAAGCCGTGCGCTGACGCACCGGCCACTCCTTCAGCCGCTGCTTTCCGTTCATGTCGTCGTTCTTTGTTCATTGTGCGATCCGTCATTTTCCGGCGAACGCGATCCCCTTGGTGGTGCACATCGCCGGCTGCTCACATTGGGGAACTCCACCCATGGCTGTCGGGGGCATGTCCACATTCTTCGACTCGCCGGTCAACCTAGAATGGGACGTAAGCCCCAAAAGCGCAGGTAGCGAGCGTTAGCCGGACCGACCGGGCCGCACGTCCTGGAATGGAACGCGTTCGTCCGCGGTTAACCGCCTGAGCGCTTCGGTGACGCATGAACGCTGAAAACTTCTCTTTCCGCATTGCGATGGTTCGGTGTTTTGCGCGACCTGGACTATCGAATATCGTGCATGCCCGTTGGGACGATCATGACTATCCGCGCCCGCAAACATTTTGTCGCATGGCCTGCCATCGTTGCCATGTGGCTGATCGTGATCACGCCGCTCGCGGTTCAACTGCTTAAACCGGCGGAGTCGTTGGAACCGGTCGCGGTCAACTGCTCTGCCGCCAGGAGCGAAAGCGCGAGGCAGTACACGCTCGCCGACAGCTTCGGCGTATGCGATCACTGCGACCTCGTGACACAGCAGGCGATCGCAGTCACATCCATGACGGCCCTGGAGATAGCGGCCATCGTGCTTGCGACGATACTGGCGCTGGTCCCGCTCACCCCCAGTGATGATTCATCTGCCCGCGCCTCGCCGTGCATGAAGCCGGAAGCGAACACGGAGTGTTCAACTCCCTTACAAAACCGGTGTTAAACTTCGCCCACTCACGGATTCATCACCCATGACCTTTCACGCCCGTCGACGACTCAGCACATGGCTTGGCATCCTTGCCATGTGCCTCGTCACGTTCGTGCCGGTCGTGAGCCAGCTGGTGACGTCAGCCCGCACGACTGAACCCGTCGCGGTGCTCTGTTCTGCTACGCAGGCGGACAGCGGCAGCCATCACGCGGGCGATCTGCTCTCCGCATGCGGCTATTGCGATCTGCTCGCGACTCATGCCGCGCCGCCGCCCGTTCCGCCGACCGTCGCGCCCGTTCTTCTGTTGCCGGTCGTGACCGCGATCGCTGCGCTGTCTACGCGCTTTACGCCACTCGGCGCCTTCCCATCGGGCCGCCCACGGGCCCCACCCGTTTTTTCCTGATCGTCGTTCGCTGCACGCCGCACTGGCACGCGCCCATTGAAGGCGCGCGGCGCCATTCGCTGCGGCTGTTCACCAATACGCACAGGAATAAATCTCATGCTGTACTTCGCCTTGCGAAGTCTTCGCCGTGGCACGCGTGCGCGGATGCGCCACGCCGCGTTTGGCCTCTTGCCGCTTACGCTCGCCGTGCCTCCCGCCGTCGCACAGACGTCGAGTGTGGCCGCCGCTCCTACTGGCGCCTCATCCGACGCAACACCTGACACACAGCGTGCAGAGAACGAGTTGCCGGCGGTCTCCATTACAGCAAGCAGCGCCGGGAGCTATCGCCCGGTCGTCGATCCGAACCTGCCCGCGACGACTGAAACGGTCACGCGCGAGCAGCTCGACAACCGTAACGTAGTCAACACAGAAGACGCGCTCAAATATCTGCCGAACCTCGCGGTGCGCAAACGCTTCATCGGCGACCTGAACTCGATCATCGCCGTGCGCGGCACTAGCA
The DNA here is from genome assembly GCF_038900715.1 of Paraburkholderia phymatum. Lineage (GTDB taxonomy): Bacteria > Pseudomonadota > Gammaproteobacteria > Burkholderiales > Burkholderiaceae > Paraburkholderia > Paraburkholderia phymatum_A. Next base: position 144,981 of record NZ_JAYMRZ010000020.1, read on the forward strand.
ATGTGCAAAGCGCGCGCGGCCTCGTCTACGCGGATGGGCTGCTGCTGTCGAATCTGCTCGGCAACAGCTATTCGTTCCCGCCGCGCTGGTCAATGGTGTTTCCGGATGAGATCCAGCAGGTCGATGTGATCTATGGCCCTTACTCCGCGCTCTACCCGGGCAATTCGCTGGGCGCGACGGTGCTGATCACCACGCACATGCCGACGAAATTTGAAGCGACTGCGGACGTCAAGGCGTTCACGCAGCACTTCGATCTGTACGGGGTCAACCAGAACTTCAGCGGCACTGAAGCGAGCGCGACCATCGGCGATCGCATTGGCAAGTTCTCGTGGTTCATCGGCGCCAACCATCTGGAGAACACCAGCCAGCCGCTGCAGTTCGCGACGCTCGCGCAATCGACGACGCCCGCCAGGCCGGGCGACACCCCCGTCACCGGCGCGTACTTCTACAACAACCAGACCAATGCGCCGACTGCCGTGCTCGGCGTGAACGGCGAAGGGATCGAGCGCACCATTCAGGACCAGCTGAAAATGAAGATGCAGTACGACTTCACGCCGACGGTGCAGGCCGGCTTCACCCTCGGTTACTGGCATCAGACGTACAACAGCGAAACGTCGACGTTCCTGCGCGACGCGAACGGCAATCCGGTGTACAGCGGCAGGGTCGCGATCAACGGCCTCGAGTACAACATTCCGGCCGCCGCGATGGCGCCGAGCCTCGGCAACAGCGAAAACTGGCTCTACGGCGCGTGGCTCAAGACGCACAACGCGACCGGCTGGAACGCGGAAGCCATCGCCTCCTACTACGACGTGTCGAACAGCGTGGCGCGCACGGCCAACGCGGGCGGACCTGGCAACGGGCCAGGTGTCGTCACATTCGGCGACGGCACCGGCTGGAAGACGCTCGACCTGAAAACCACATACACGCCGGCTTCGCCTCAGCCGGGCCTGACGAACCACGCGCTGACCTTCGGCTATCACTACGACAACTACTTCCTCGACAACGAGACCTACAACACCGCGGCGTGGCGCGATGGCGCGTCCGGCAGCTTCGCCAATGCGTTCAGGGGCCGCACGCAGACCCAGGCCGCCTATGCACAGGACGCATGGCGCTTCCTGCCGCGCTGGAAGTTCGTCTACGGGCTGCGCTACGAAGACTGGCGCGCGTACGACGGGTTCCAGGCGCTCGGCGCGACGACCTTGCCGTATCCGGGCGCGGACCAGCATCACTTTTCGCCGAAGGCGTCGCTGTCGTTCGATGTCACCGACGACCTGACATTGCGTGCGTCGATTGCACGTGCCTATCGCTTTCCGACGGTCGGCGAGCTGTTCCAGGGGAAGATCAACGGTTCGACGATCATCAACAACAATCCGAATCTGCAGCCCGAGGACGACCTCTCGAAAGAGCTGTCTGCCGAATGGGCTCACTGGAACGGCGTGTTCCGCCTGACGCTGTTCCAGGACGACGTGAAGAACACGATCTTCAGCCAGACCGATACGACCGTCATTCCGAACGTGACGAGCTTCCAGAACATCGGCAAGGTGCGCTCGCGCGGCGTCGAGACGGCCTATGAAGGGCAGGACGTGTTTGTGCGTGGCCTCGACCTGATTGCGAACGCGGCCTATACGCAATCGAAGATTCTCGAGAACGCCCAGAATCCCGCGACGGTGGGCAAGTACTTCTACCGGATTCCGTTGTGGCGCGCGAACGTCGCCGCGACCTACCACTTCGACGCGCGCGCCGCGCTGACGCTCGCCGCGCGGTATTCCGGGCGCCAGTACAACACGCTCACGAATACCGATTCGAATCCCGACGTGTTCGGCGGCACCAGCACTTACGTGGTTGCCGATGCGAAATTCACGTTCCGGCCGACGAAGCAGAGCGAAATCGGCATAGGCGTGGACAACATCTTCGATGCACGTTATTTCGTCTATCACCCGTATCCAGGCCGGACCTTTTATGTCGAAGGCCGGCTGCATCTGTAACGGAGGAGGTCGCATGTCTACTGCCGCAATCGACCGGCGCCCACCACCGGCCGCTGTCACTACCGTAGGCCGAGCCTATCGCACGCTGTGGCGCTGGCATTTCTATGCCGGCCTCTTTGTCATGCCGTTTCTCGTCGTGCTCGCATTGACGGGCACGCTGTACTGCTTCCAGCCACAGCTCGAGCCACTGCTGTATCCGCACCGGCTCGTTGTCGAACCGCAAAACGCGCCGCGCCTCGACGAAGACGCGTTGCTCGCGAATGCGCGTCGCGCGCTGCCGCCGGGTTCGGTCGCGACGACCGCGCGAGTCTCGTCACGACAGGACCGCAGCGCGGAATTCATCTTCTGGCTGCGGGATGGGGAGAGCCAGAGCGTCTACGTGAATCCCTACGACGGCACGGTGCTCGGCACACTCAGCGTCGAGGGGCGCCTGATGCAGGTTGACCGGATGATTCACCGCAAGCTGTTGCTCGGGAAACCAGGCGAGCTGCTGATGGAGCTGGTCGCTTGCTGGACGCTCGTCATGATCGGCACGGGCATCGCGCTATGGTGGCCACGCGCGGGCACGACGCTGCGCGGCGCGCTCGTGCCGCGCTTGTCGCCGCGCGGCCGGCCGCTGTGGAAAAGCGTACACGCGGCGCTCGGCATCTGGCTTGCCGTGGGCGCGCTCGCGTTCGTCCTTACCGGTTTGCCGTGGACCAGTTCGTGGGGCAAGCAGTTCAAATCGCTGTCGGCCAGTGCCGGGCTCGGTGCGCCGCCGGGCGCATGGGGCGGGTTACCGTTGCACTCGATGCTGCCGGGCGGGCAAGCGCCGGCCAATCGGTCTCAACCCGCTGATGGGCAAACACGGCATGGATCGCACGAGGCTCACGAGTCGGGCATGGATGCGATGCCGGGCATGACGATGGATGATCTGCCGCTGCCGCAGGTCCCGTGGGCCGCCGGCGCCGTGCCGGTGCCGCAGTCGCACGATGCCGGGCCTTCGGCATTGCCACTTGGCCGCGTCGTCGCGCAGATGCGGGCCCTGGGCCTCACCGACGGATATGACGTCGCGTTGCCGGCTTCTGCGAGCGGCGTCTACACCGTGTCGTATTTCCCGCCGGACCCGAAGCTCGAACGCACGCTCTACATCGACCAGTACAGCGGCGCAATCCTGAAAGATATCCGCTACGGCGACTACGGCGCTGTTGGAAGGGCAGTGTCGTATGGCACGTCGCTGCACATGGGCCGTTACTTCGGCCTCGCGAACCAGCTGGTCTGCACGGCGCTTTCGCTCGGACTCGCTGCGCTTGCCGTCACCGGCTGCGTAATGTGGTGGAAACGCCGGCCGGCCGGCGCGCTCGGCGCACCTGCCCGCGAACATATCGGTGCACCGATGCGCGGCTGGAAGCTCGGCCTCGTGCTGCTTGGTCTGGTCTTTCCGCTGATGGGCGTCACGCTCGTCGCGGTCTGGTGCGCCGACCGGATGATCTTCGGCCGCCCGTCACAGCCGGTCGCGTCCTGACGCCGTCGCGCATTCTCGTATCAGGAGAGACAAAATGAAGACTCCTCTCGTCATGCTGCTAGCCGTGCTATGCGGTTGGGCTGGAACCGCTGCGGCGGCGCCCGCATCGGTGAGGGTGTCCGGCTGCTGGATCCGGCTGTTGCCCGGCAATCTTCCGTCGGGCGCCTATTTCAACGTGGTGAACATGGGTGCGCAACCGGTCGATCTGACCGGCGTTCGAACCGACGCTTACGGGACGGCGATGCTTCACCAGACCCGGCGCAGCGGCAGCACGTCGAGCATGGTGATGGTCGACAAGGTGACCGTGCCGGCGCACGGCACGCTGGCATTCACGCCCGGTGGATATCACGTGATGCTCGAAAAGCCGAAAACGCCGCTCAAGGTCGGAGTGTCGATTCCGTTCACATTTGTGTTCAGCGACGGCGAGCAGGTCAATGCCGAATGCGAGACGAAAAGTGCGACCGCGATGGGGCACTGAACGTGGCTCCGAACGTCGCGGCATCCGGATGGTCGAGGTGCGTCCAGCAACAGGGATTGGGCAGCACGTGACAGGTCGCGCTGAACACGAGGCACCTGTTCGAAACGGTGTTGTCCTGTCCGCTGCATGTCGCATGGTTTGTATGCAATGAATATGGGGATCGTAGTGAGTGCAACTCCGTACCCGCGCAACATTGATAGTGCTTCGCGTGTGAAACGACGGTTTGCGGTCGTCGCTGCGCTCGTCGTGACAATCCACGTTGTCGCGCTCGCGGTCGCGTTCACGATGCGCGAAGACGTGCCCGCGCGGCCGATCGAATCGCGCACGATCACGGCCGAGCTGATCAGCCCGGCGCCCGTCGCCGCGCCGGCGGCGATCCAGTCGATCCCGACGCCGCCTCCGCCGAAGCCCATGCCCGTGCGGAAGGTCAAGCCGAAGGTGCAGCCGCACCCGACGCCGAAGTCCACACCCGAGCCGCTGCCCGTTGCGCAGGCGCCGTCGCAGCGCGAGATCGCCGGGCCCGCCGAGCCTGCGCCACCGGCTCCACCCGCGCCAGCCGCGCCCGCTCCCGCGACGCCAACTGCACCCGCAGCGCCTGCCGTCGGCAAGCCGACGATGGCGCTGTCCGCGCCGAAGAGCGTGTCGCACCTCGATTGCAGCATCGTCCAGCCCGAGTATCCAGCACTCTCACGCCGACATGGCGAGTCCGGGACAGCGATGGTCCGCTTTGTTGTCGGGCTGACGGGCAGGATCGAGAACGTCGAATTGAAAACAAGCAGTGGCTACGATCGCCTCGACCAGGCCGCGCTCGATGCAATGCATTCCAGTTCGTGCAAGCCGTACCTCGAAAACGGCGAACCGATCCGCGCCGCGTATACCCAGCCATTCAACTTCAGTCTGAACTGATCGGCCTGGACAGACTTCAAGGGAAAAGGAGTTGCCATGCAGAACTATGGTATTGCCCACGTCTGGGCACAAGGGGATTTCGTTACGCGCGGCATCGCGGTGGCACTGCTCATCATGTCGGTGCTGTCGTGGAGCGTGATCGTCATCAAGAGCTGGCATGTGATGCGTCTCAAGCGCCTGACGAAAAACGCCGAGCAGGCATTCTGGCACGCGGACGATTTCAACGACGGTGTGAAGAAGCTCGGCAGCGATACGTCGTCGCCGGCTGAAAACCCGTTCCTCGCGCTCGCGCTGTCGGGCCAGGAAGCCGCCGACCATCATCATCAGACGCAGCCGCATCTGCACGACCGCATGGATGTGTCGGACTGGGTCACGCGCTGCCTGAAGGACACAATGGACGACAGCATCGCGCGCATGCAGAGCGGCCTCGCGATTCTCGCATCGATCGGCAGCACCGCGCCCTTCGTCGGTCTGTTCGGCACGGTGTGGGGCATCTATCACGCGCTCCTGACCATCGGCGCGACGGGCCAGTCGTCGATCGATCAGGTCGCCGGTCCTGTCGGCGAGGCGCTCATCATGACGGCCTTCGGCCTCTTCGTCGCGATTCCCGCCGTGCTCGGCTACAACGCGCTCACGCGCGCCAACAAGGCGATCGTCAGCAGGCTGAGCCGCTTCGCTCATGGCCTCCATGCCTTCTTCGTGACGGGTGCGCGCCTGTCGTCGACGAAGCGCGCAGACGGTCTGCGGCTCGCGTCCCGCGCCAACTAACGAGGAGGCATGGCGATGGCAATGAGCCCTTTTGCCGGCGACGACGACGACGGCCTCATGAACGAAATCAACATGACGCCGCTCGTCGACGTCATGCTGGTTCTCCTGATTGTCTTCATGGTGACGATCCCGGTGATCCGCCACGCGGTGAAGATCGACCTGCCGCACGCGAGCAGCCAGAAGGAAGACACGAAGCCCGCCCAGGTGACGGTGTCGATCGACGCCGACGGCAACGTGCTGTGGGACGACCAGAAAATCTCCGACGATGCGCTGCAGGCGAAAATCGCCGTGGCTGCGCAGCAGAATCCGCAACCGGAACTGCATCTGAGCGCGGACCGCAAGGTTGCGTACGAGAAGGTGGCGGACGTGATGTCGGCGGCCCAGGCGGGTGGTCTCACGAAGATCGGCTTCGTCACCATCCCTCATAGACCGTATTAGTTTGTCCCGGTTGCGACAATAAAGTTATCGACTCGTGGCCCGAACACCGGTGGATACCGGCTCCGCCCTGCGGGACGAGGGCTCCAGAGATGCCAAATAGGATTGCCACCGGTAGAGCTCTGACTGCCAGTCAGGGGCAGGAAAGTCCAGGTGCCGCCATGGACCTGTCCTCTAGGTAGGCTCGTGACATGTCATTGAGGCGGCTGATTGGATCTGATAGCTATCGTTCGCCGACCCGTCAGTTGAAAGAAGTCGCCTTGCTGCCGCTGGGACTGTTTCTCCGAATTTCCGATTCCGCGTTGAGGGGGGTCCGTCAGGTCGCATGCGCCACGGCTCCAGTCGATTCACATCGGGATGTCAGCTGACGTTGAAATGCACACGTATTTCCTGCGTGCTTTCGACGGGCCGGCCATCGCGCAACGCGGGAAAGAAGCGCCATCGATGCAACGCCTCGAGCAGCAACTGGTTCAGGCGCGGCCACGGTGTCGCCTTGACGAGTTCGACATCAACCGAGCCGTCGACGTGAATCGTGAAGCGCGCCGTCGCCACCGTCTGATACGCCTGCTCGCGCAGATCGTCGGGCAATGCCGGTAGTGGTTGCGAGATCGAGCGTGCAGCGGCGTTCGACGCCGATGCAGCAGACGGCGCTCCATCATGCGCGGCGGACGTTTGCTGTGATCTGGCTGCGGCCGCTTCTTCTAACCGCTGCTCTTCCGTCTGATCTTGTGCGGGAGCTGCACCGGGCGCGGGGTGAGCCGGCGCCCTGGTCGCATCTGGTCTGGTCCCGGTCGTCGGCATGGCGCGATGTATCGGTGTGCGCAGTTGCGCATGTGCGCGTGGGACCGCTTTTTCAGCCGCTGCGGAAGCAGGCGGCGCAGCCGGCGCTTCGGGCAGATTTGAGGCAGGCGCTGCGGGCGAATCGAGCATGACCACGCGCATGTCGAGAGGTGCGGCCGGTCGGGACGGACGGCTTGACCTGAGCAGGCCAGATGACAGGGCGAACAGAACCAGCACCCAGATACACAAGGCAACGACAAAGGCGACGCCCGTGCGCACGCTCGCCTCATTGCGCACGCAAAGCAGCTCATGGCAGCTTCTATTCACGGCGCACGGCAATCAGGAAGTGTTCCGCACCGGCACGCCGCGCCGCGAGCATCGCCTGCACGACTGCGCCGTGACCCGCGTGGTCATCCGCTGCGATGACGACGTTGCCGTCGGGGCGCAGCAGTCGCCTGACTTCCGGTTCGATCTGATCTGCGCGCACGGCATGACGGTTGACCGATACCTCGTTGTTGCCACTTACTGAGACCGTCAACGGCTCGCTGGTGTTAATCGGCTGCGCATGTCCGGACGGAAGATTGACCCGGACGGCGTCGAGCCGCTGCATCGCGAGCGATGCCAGCATGAAAGTCGCGAGCAGGAAGAACATCACGTCGATCATCGGAATGATCTCGATGCGACCGCGCCGGGAAGCGCGCGAGCGTCTGAGTTTCATCTCCGATCTCCTCGCGCATCATCTTCAAGGCGAATCTCATTGAGTCGCGCGTTGGCAAACAGTTCGAGTTCGTCCATCAGGCGCTCGAGCCGACGCGAGAAATAGTTGAAGGCGAACAGTGCGAAGACAGCGACGATCAGCCCGATTGCCGTCGCGACCAGCGACTGCGCGACACCACCTGTGACCCCACCCGGATCGACGAGTCCGTTGCCACCGAACAGCCGGAACGATTTCATCATGCCGACGATCGTGCCGAGCAGTCCGAGCAGCGGCGCAGCCGTGACAATCGTCTCCAGTAACCAGAGGCCTCTACCCATGTCCCGCTCGATCTGCGCCGCGATGGATTGCGCCGAGGCCTCGCGCAACCAGATTGGCGAGTCTGATTCAGGCAACCACGGTGCAGCCATGCGCCGAAAGGCGTTCTGTGCGGCAAGATTGCCGATACTGATAGCGAATCCGTCAGATAACCCATCGACAGGGAATGGTACGGGCTGCAGAATGCGGACCGGCGCGCTCGCGAAGCGCGCGAACACGTAGGCCCGATCGATGATGATAGTCAGGGCGAGAATGCCCAGCACACTCAGCGGATACATGACCCAGCCACCCGTGCGGATGGCTGCCAGAAAGCCGGTCCATTCCTGCATGATCTTTCTCCCGAGGCCGCCGATCAGAAATACCTGGCCACGCCCGCATACACGGCGAAATGCGGACCATACTGCGGCGCACCCACGCCGATGCCCGAGCCGTCACGCAGCTGGTAGACCCGGTTGAATGCGTTGACGACAAGCAGGCGCGCGTCGACCTTGCCGAGCAGGGGCTCGTTGAAGTGCTGGATCACGCCGAGGTTGACCTGCGCATAGACAGGCAGGCGATCCGTATTGGCAAAACCGCTGCGCAGGCCGGACCCCACGATTCCGTCGAACGTGAACGTGGTTTTGTGGAAGTCGTACGCGGCGCCGAACGAGGCCGTCACGCGCTGATCGTGATCGAGATACACCCAGTGGCTCGCGATGTACGCCAGTTCGTCCGGATCGAAATTGAACTGTGCTGAATTGATCTGCTTGCCCTGCGCCCGGGAATAAGCAAGGTTCAGCCAGGCGGAGACGTTGTCCTGTTTGTAGTTGGCGGTGAATTCCACCCCATACGTTTTGCCGTACTGGTAGTTGAACGGCGTAAAGATGAGCGCGGAGCCAAACTGTCCTTCGTCAAGCAGATCAGTCGATTTCTTGTAGTAGGCGTCCAGTCCGAGCGTCACGGCGGGGCCCAGCTTCTGTGTGATGCCGAGATCGAAGTAATGGCTGCGTTCCGGCTGCACCGGGTCGTTCTGGCTCGACGGGCTCTGGTTCGTCGTGCCGTTGAACTTCGATATTGTGGAGGCGGACACCAGTTCGAACGGGGGCGGCGTGAAGTATCGCGCGTACCCGGCATGCACGGTCGTCGTCGGCGTGAGCGTGTAGACCAGGCCGACGCGCGGGCTTAGCTGGCTCGCAGTCGTGTACTCATCCATCCGGTCATAGCGCAGGCCATAGTTCAGCGTCAGCCTGTCAGTGACTTTCCACTCGTCCTGGGCGTACAGGCTGTAGAGATAGCCCGTCTTGCTGCTGTTGTCCGGGATGTTGAAGGGCACGTCGGAGAGCTGGTTGCCGCTTTCGTCAACAGCAAAGACGTTCACGCTGTTATCAAACACGGCGTGTTCCTGCTGAAAAAAAAGACCCGCCCGTATCGTATGCCTGTCGTTCAGACGCCAGGTCGTATCGACCTGCACGCCGTTGGCCGAGTTGCTGTGGAAGTCTTCGGAGGCGACGCCATTGAACAGCAGGTCACCAACCGGGTCCGGGTTGAACTTCGTACGGGTATAGCGCGTGAAGAGCGCGACCTGATAATCGAGTGCGCCTCCGTTCGTGCCCTGAAGCGCAATGGCCGCAAAACTGTTCAGCTCGGACTGCGTTTCGTTGAGCTGCGACGAGTCGAACGTGCTGTTGCCATTGAGCGTGAAGTTCGTCGGCAGACCTGGTGTGTTCGGAATCTCGAACTGGTTGCTTGTCGAGCCAAAAAGCAGGCTCACGCGTGTCAACGGATTGATCAGATACGACAGGTAGCCGAACGCGTCGCCCTGACGCGTGTGATCGTGAATGGCATTGGCACTTGCGGTCGGGTTCTCGATGCCAAGATTGTTCATGCCCAGCGAACCGCTCAGATAGTAGCTGAACGGCCCTTGGCTGCCGAACACGTCGGCACTCGTTTTGACGGTCTGGTGGCTGCCGCCGAACACATCGATCGCCCCGCCATTGCCCGCGTCGCCCGACTTCGTGCGGATATCGACGATACCGGCTGTCCGGTAGCCATACTGCGCAGGCAGCGCACCTGTCAGCAGGTTCAGCTGGTCGATGATCCGCGTGTCGAGCGACTGGCCAAACCCGCTGATCGGCTCCGGGATGATGATGCCGTTGATCCGGTATTGCAGGTTCGCGTGTTCGCCACGCACGTGCAACTGTCCGAACGAGTCATTGGTGACGCCGGGCGCCTGCAGCAGCACCTGATTGAGCGGCGTGTTCTCGCCGGCGGGCATGGTGTTGATATCCGCCTGCGTAAAACGGTAGACGCTGCTGCCCGTCTCGGGCAGCAAACCGTTGCGTGCGTCGTTCAGACGTTTTGCGTTGACCTGCACGTCCAGCGTGTCGCTCTTTTGCAGCTGCACGCTGACCATCGCCGACGTATCGGACTGGGCGCTCGCAATACTGCTGCCACTCGCAAAACCGGGTGCGGTGACCACGACCGCATATGTGCCGGGCGCCACACCGCCGATCGCAAAATGCCCCGTCGTGTCCGTGCTGGATGTGCTGATGGTGGCGCCACTGGCGTCCTGGATATCCACTTTCGCGTTGGCGACGGGCTTGCCCACGGGATCGGACACCGTGCCCGTCAGTGTAGTGCCACCTGATGCGCCCCACGCGCGCGAGGCGACTGCGAAAAACACAAGCGCCGCCTGTGCGATCAGTGTGCGGTTTTTCATTCTTCTTGCTCGCCCTATGGAAGCTGGATTCATGATGACAAGCGATCGGCGAACGATCTCCCGGCCTCGCCCCCTCGCCAGGTGACAGGCATGCGAGGGAAAAATGTGACGACCTGCGCTGCGTCGCGCTATCGGCCGCACACAGTGAGTGATCGACCTCAGCAACGGGCCCATCATTCAATCAGGACTGCTTTATGACAGGAAAGAGTAAGCACAAGGACGGTCATTAAGCGGTCGATCGGGAAGAGGTATGCGCTCGCGTATCGGGTGAATCTGTTGCGCGAAGCATTGACGTCCCTCGAGCAACTGACGTTATGATATAACATCACACAGCAAACGAGCAAAACATGAGTTCGGATTGCTTTCGCGCAACCGTAGGCAAGGCCGGACGACTTGTCATTCGAACGGCTGATCCACGCTGAATCCTCCTGGGTACCCTTCGCAAGCATCTTTCATTCGCACGACTACCTGGCAAGAGCGAACCGTCAACGAAGGATCGGGGAAGGCACCGCGCGTCCGGCCTGCGCACGGCACGCAGGCGGGGCGGCGACCATCTGCGGGTATCCCTTGAGTTTCACAATCTGACGCGCTAGATTGCGGCTCGCGGATTATTCCCAGGCTGGCGACGACAGGACCACACCCTGTAACGCATGTGTAAGGACTCTCGATGTCTTATCGAATGGAGCGTGAACGGGACCGTGATCGGGCTGCGGGACCCGGCGGCGTCGCGCCGCTCGGATGGGTGGCCGCAGGGCTTGCGTTGGTCCTGGGCGCACTGGGTTTTGCACGAAGTCTGCCCGTGGATCTGCGATGGTGCGGGCCGTTGGCCAGCGCATGCCTGAATGTGTTCATCGTCGCGATTGGCGTGCGGCTGGCCGAATACACGCCGCCTATTCCGAAGGAGCCCCTGAGCTGGCGCGTCGTCGCAAAGGCCATCAGGCTGGCTGTCCGGCCGAAGCAGGATACGGCCGGGTGGAATGTCCTTGTTCATGCGATCCACTGGCAACGCTGCTTCGTGCCCGCCTGCGCTTGCCTGTCCTTTGTGATTGCTGCGAGCGCCTTCAGGCCGCTTTTGCCCGCCGCGCTGAATGGTGCGCAGGGTCCGGGGGCCATCATCGCCGGCGCTGTCGCGCCGCTGATTCTGGGTTTTGTCACGCTCGTCGCCGAACGGTTCTACACCCGCGGTGCTGAGCGCTCCCGTGTGTCGGCGTCGCTCGCTCAGATGCTGCGCGTGGTGCTGCTGATCGAGCTTGCGGCGGCCGCTGGCGCTGCATGGCTGGCGGCAACGCAGATCGCGCTCGATTGGCCGGTTCATGCCGCGGCGCTCCTCAGCTGTGCAATCGCCATCGAGCTCGCGATCCGCGCGGCGCTGTCGGATTTCTTGTCACCTCGCTCGCGTGCAAACGCAGCGCGCGTCCCGGCTAGCCTGCTCGCAGGCATGCTGCGTCGGCAGCCATCCCCGTTCGCCGTGCTCTGCCTTGAATTGCGCACCCGTTATGGGATCGATCTGCGCCAGAACTGGGTATTGCAAACGTTTCTGCGCCAACTGCCCGCGACGGTTGTCGTGATGGGCCTCTGCGCGTGGCTGTTGACAGCCGTCGTCGTACTCGATCCCGACCAGCGCGCCGTCTACGAACGATTCGGTGCGCCCGCCGCGGTCTGGCAGCCCGGCCCGCATGTCGGCATGCCCTGGCCGTTCGGCAAGGCGCGCATCGTCGACAATGGCGCCGTGCACCAACTGGTCGTTTCGGGAAGCGCGGAGGACAGCAGCGTCGGCGCGCCATCCGTGTCTGCCGATGACGCCACGCCCGCGCAGCTGAATCGTCTCTGGGATGTCCAGCATCCATGGGAGACAACCCAGGTGATTGCGGGTGCGAGCGGTGGCCAGCAGAACTTCCAGATCGTTAACGCGGATGTCCGGCTTGACTACCGGGTGGGCCTGACCGATGTCGCCGCACGTGCTGCGCTCTATCGCGCCGTCGATCCTGCAGGCACTGTGCGCTCCGTTGCGAACCGGGAGGTCGTGCACTACCTCGCATCACATACGCTGCAGTCACTGCTCGAAACGCGCCAGACTGCCATGGCCGACAGCGTCCGATACGCGGTGCAGACGCAACTCGATCGGCTCAATAGCGGCATTGAAGTGGTGGCTGTCGTGATCGAAAGCGTGCATCCGCCTGCGGGAGCGGCCGCAGCCTGGCACGGCGTGCAGGCCGCGCAAATCCGTGCGCAAGCGAGTGTCGCGCAGGCGCGCGGCTTCGCGGCCAGCATGCTCGGCGATGCGCAGCAACGGGCAATCGGGAGCGTCGCCCAGGCGAGCGCACGCGCGAGCGACACGGTGTCCTCTGCGCGCGTTCAGCAGATCGATTTCGACGCCGATATGGTCGCGTACCGGCTCGGCGGTCCGGCCTTCCCATTCGAGTACTACCTGAGCAGGCTGCAAAAGGGTCTGCAAAACGCGCGCATCACGGTTATCGACGACCGGCTCATCGAGGGCACGCACGCAACCCTGGACCTGCGCTCGTACAGGGCCGGCGACCTCGCCGGTCTGTTGCGCGGCAACTGACGAACGATGAGATGGATGAACTTCATCGCTCATTGAACATTGAACAAGGCGATTTCAGGGTGACACTATGAGTCTGCTTCATTCCCACACCCATGCTCATGGGCACCATGATGATCATGGACATGACCAGCGTGCGCACGGCGGCCCAGCGCCTGAGGGCCGCGGTTTCCGCCTGCGCGTGCTGCTTGCGTTGCTGTGCGTGTTCGTCGCGATCACCGCGGCGAGCTTCATCCAGGTGCGCGCCGGCGAGGCGGCAGTGGTCACGCGTTTTGGAGAGCCCGTGCGTGTGCTGCTCGAGCCAGGCCTCGCGTGGCGCATGCCTGCGCCGATTGAAGCGGCGGTGCCTGTGGACCTGCGCCTGCACACGACGTCGAGCGGCCTGCAGGACGTCGGCACATGCGACGGTCTGCGGATCATCGTTCAGGCGTACGTTGCATGGCGCGTGGCGGACGAGCCGAACGACATCAACCGCTTCGTGCGCGCCGTGCGCAACCAGCCGGACGAAGCGGCGCGGCAGATCCGTTCGCTTCTCGGGTCCGCCTTGCAGACGACCTCCGCCGGCTTCGATCTCGCATCGCTTGTGAACACCGATCCGAAGCAGGTGCGAATCCCGGCATTCGAAGACGCATTGCGTAAACAGATCGATGCACAACTGTATTCTGCGTACGGCGTGCACGTCGTCCAGGCTGGTCTCGAGAAATTGACGCTGCCGGCCGTCACGCTGGCGGCAAGTGTCGAGCGGATGAGCGCCGAACGAGAGACAGTGGCCGCGCAGCGCACGGCGGACGGCAACCGCGAAGCGGCGCAGATTCGCTCGGACGCGGATCGCGACGCGCGCATCACCATTGCGGACGCGAACGTCAAGGCGGCCGGGATCGAAGCGCAGTCGCGCAAGGATGCGGCCGCGATCTACGGCAAGAGCTATGCGGGCAATCCGCAGCTGTACACGATGCTGCGCTCGCTCGATACGCTGGACTCGGTCGTCAACGCCAATACGAACCTGATCCTGCGCGCGGACGCCGCGCCGTTCCGGGTGCTCGTGCAGGGCCCGGGCGGCATCGGGCTGGGGCAAGCAGCGCAGGCCGCGCCAGCAGGAACATCTGCGTCGAACAAGAGTCGGCCTGCGCGATGAGAACCGGCTCCGGCACACGACAGCTTGGGCCCGGTGGCGAGGCCGTGCGTCTTTCGTTCTGGTTTATCGCCGTCGTGGCGGTGCTGGCCGCATGCGCCTGGGCAGGCTCGAACATCCGGCGCATACCCGCGGATAACCGCGCGGTCGTCACGCGCTTCGGCGCGTTTGTTCGCACGCAGGACGCCGGACTGCTGATTGCATTGCCGCGCCCGTTCGAATCCGTGGTGCTCGTGCCGGGCAGCGCCCGCGTGCTCGAGCGGCACATTCAATCGCTGGAACGTGATCCACGCGCACGAGCAGGCGATCAGAACATGACGGACGCGGAGCCACCCGGACAGGCGGAGATCCCGGGTCCAGACGATCAACCTGGCCGTTCGTTGCAATCCGACGCGCTGGCGGGTTCCGGCTATGTGCTGACGGGCGACAACGGCGCTGTTCAGCTCAGCGCTACGCTGTATTACCGCGTGTCGGATCCGTACGCCTATGTGTTGCAGAAGGACCGGCTCGATGCGGCGCTTGAGCGGATCGTGTCCGCGTCGGCAGTTGAGGTGGCGGCAAACCGGGATCTCGATGCGATCCTGGTGGCGCGACCCGAGCAGCAGTCGGCAGACCAGCAGATGGCCGCAAAACGCGAGCAGCTACGAGACGATCTCGCACAGGTCATCGAACAGCATCTGCGCCAGCTGGAGTCCGCGCACGGGGGACTCGGCATTGAAGTCGCACGTGTCGACGTGCAGGGTACGTTCCCGGCATCCGCGTTGAACGCGTTCAACTCGGTGCTGACATCCCTGCAGGTGGCTGAGCGGAATATCGCCGATGCACGCACTGACGCCGAGCGACGCCGCCAGGACGCGCAGCAGGATGCCGACCGGATCGTCCAGAACGCGCAAGCGAGCGCCGCCGAACGCGTTGCAATGGCGCAGACCAGAACCACGACGATCCAGCAACTCGAGGCGCCGTTGCGCGAGAACAGCGATCCCGGCCTGCTCGCGCGCGTGTATCGGGACCGCGTCCAGCAAATCCTGTCGAAGGTCGCGCACGTGACAACGATCGATCCTCACAACACATCCAGTCTGATTCTGCCGGGGAACCCAAGGTGAGTGCATCCGTCGAGAACGCGGCGCATAGGACCGTCGCGGGAGAAACGCTCGAGGCAGGCGAGCCGCCTGAAGGGCCAGTCATTGCACTGCTGTCCGCATCCGAACAGCGTGCCGTCTCACGTCAGATCGCGCTGGCGCTGCTGGCGGGCGGCCTGCTCGTGTTGTCGTTCGGGTGGCGGTACTTCGCGACGGGAGGAGAGACGCTTGCACAGGTACTGGCGGGGCTCGCGTCGCTCGCTGTTGCAGGGCCGGTATTCGCGGGGGCATGGCAAAGCCTCAGGACGCCCAGCCTGCACGGCGTGACCGATCGGTTGATCGCGCTCGCGATGTTGGCCGCCTGGGCGCGCGGCGACATGGAGACCGCGGCGCTCCTGCCGATTGTGATGACCTTTGGGCACGCGCTCGAAGAGCGCAGCGTACTCGGCTCACAGGAGGCGATCCGCGCGCTCGGCAGGCTCACGTCGGGCAAAGTGCGGCGCGTCACTGCGGCGGGCGCGATCGAGGAGGTGCCGTACGAAGCGGTGCGTGCGGGCGATCTCGTCGAAGTCGTGGCTGGCGCGCGGATTCCCGCTGACGGGATCGTCCGGCTCGGCCGCTCCAGCGTCGACAATGGGCCTATCACCGGCGAGTCCATGCCCATCGACGTGGAGGACGGCTCCGCCGTATTCGGTGGTGCGATGAATCTCGACGGCCCGCTTCGCATTGAAGTCACGCACGCCGGCAAGCAGTCGACGCTCGGCAAGATCATCGAACTCATGCAGCGCGCAGAGCAGGCGAAACCGCCGATCACGCAAGCGCTTGAACGCTATATGGGTGCGTATCTGGCGCTCGTGCTGCTGATTGCGTCGATCGTGTGGTTTGCGTCGGCGAACGCTTCGGCGATGCTGGCCGTCATAGTCGCCGCGTGTCCGTGCGCATTGGTGCTCGCCGCACCTTCAACCGCTATCGCCGGGATCGCGGTCGGCGCACGGCATGGCATCCTGTTCAGGAGCGCTGCGTTTCTCGACAAGATTGCTGAGATCGACTCGCTCGTGATCGACAAGACGGGCACGCTGACTTACGGCGAACTGCGCGTCCAAAACGTGTTCCTTGAGCGCGGCGCCGACATGGCGCAGGTTCTCGAGCTCGCGGCGCGACTCGGCGAGGGCAGTGCGCATCCCGTGAGCCGTGCCCTCGTGCGACATGCGATGGACGCCGGACGCGCGGGATGCGCGAGCACACCGTTCGCGCATACGCAGGAACTGCGCGGACTGGGTGTCGTGGCTGATACGCCGGAAGGCGTTGCGGTGCTCGGACGGCACGGGTTGCTCGCACAACACGTGCGAGCATTGCCGATGCCACCCGACGGGATTGACGGCCCCTGTGTCGGTCTGGCACTCGAAGGCAGATTGCTCGCGTGGTTCGGCTTTGCCGACGGGTTGCGTGCGGAGGCGCGCGGCGCGCTGTCGGAATTGCGTGATCTGGGTCTGGTGCGGCAAACGCTTCTGACGGGTGATCGCGAACGGGTAGCGCGCAAGCTCGCAGCGCAAGCCGGAATCGATACCGTGGTCGCGCAGGCTTTGCCCCATGACAAGCTTGACTACGTGATGGGCGAAATCGAAGCGGGCCACCATCCATTGATGATCGGAGATGGCTTGAACGATGTGCTCGCGATCAAGGCGGGTTCAACCAGCATTGCGATGGGCGAGCGTGGCATCGACATTGCGTTGGCATCGGCAGATGTCGTGCTGCTCGGCGATGACCTGCGGCGCATCGGCACGTGTATCCGGCTCGGACGACAGTGCCGCCGTACCGCAACCGTCAACGCGGCGATCGGTCTCGCGTGGACCGTCGGCGTGATCGGGTTCGCCGCAACGGGGGTGGTGGGCGCCGTCTCGGTTGCGCTCCTGCACAACCTCGGTACGTTCATCGTCATTGCCAACGCTGGCCGGCTACTGCGTATCGATGAGTTCGATGACGAAGCCACTCTGACGAAAAAGACCGAACTGCCGCATCAAGACCCGTAGGGAGTCACTTCTTGCGGTGCACGCGGTACGCGAATTCGCGGATGCGTGTGGCGCGCGCAGGTACTACAACCCAAATGGTCCACTTTCTTGATTCCCGTGTCGATGCGCGCGCGAAGTGCGGCAAGATTCCCGCTGAACTGGCCCGACGTCAGGAATCCCTTTCGGCCATTTTCCTCAGCACTGACACTTCTCGCGAATATCCTTGTCGTCGCGGCGCCAGTCATAGAGTTGTGTGGTCCGCGTCGACTCGTGATATCGCCCGTGCATTCTCGAGCGCGCCGCCGTTTCAGGTAGGCGGTGATGCCGGTCGCGCGGAACGTGTGGTTGCTGATCCTCGTGCCGATGCCGGTCGGCAGCGCGCGCCGGCGCACCATCGTACGCATTCGCCTGCGGCGTCGCGCTCAGTTGCCCCGTGCCGGGCGCAACCGTGCGGAACAGCGGCCCGTTCGGCTCGTGGGCGAGGCCAGTCTCCTTGAGATACGCATGCAGGTACGCCTCGAGCGTGTAATGACGCGGCATCTCATGGCGTTTGTCGCCCTTTTCGCGGAGGCGCACTCACAGGCGCCGCTGCTGCACATAGACGTCGTCGACACGCATCGCGAGCGCCGCGCCCACCCGCGCGAACGAAAACACCATCAGCGCGCGGTCGCTCAGGCCCGCGGCGCGCTTACATCGCCATGGCCAGCTCCGTCTGCCGGATCATGTTCCCGTCGCCGCCCTGGTCAGTCGCACGGCTGTTGCAGCAGCGCGAGCTGCTGTTGATTCGCCACGACGTCATCAGTGCAGCGTGCGGCTGGAACCGGCCGCCGCGCCTGTGGCGATCTGCTCCAGCACGCGGTAGCGGCATTCGTCCTTGATCTGGCGGGCGACCGCCTCGACGAAGGGGTGTCCATGAAACGGCGCGATCGCGGCGTCGATGCGTGCGTCCATTTCGCCGAGCGCCGCCTCGATGCTGGCCGGGTCATCCGGGTCGAAGCTGAGCGTGAGTGTGACCTGTTCGAGCGCCGCCAGCACGGCGGCCACCTCCGCATCGGCCGGCTCGTCTGGCCGTCGTCTGTTGTCCACGGCTCACCTCTGCGATGACCAGTTATATGGATAAAGGACCTTATCAGGCAAGGCAACAGGTGTACAGAGAAACGCATCCAACGACGGGCTTCCCAGGCTGCACCGAGGAAAAATGATCAGGACGGACGCCGCTATCAGGTCCGCCATTTGCTAATGCTTTGTTGGACCGATCAACTGGCGAAAATCGCTTGAACCAGCCAACATCAAAGCGTGTCGTTCTGCTCGCCGAGGATGACGATGTGACCGCCCGCGCATGGACAGAGGCACTCCGCCTGAACGGCTTTGAGGTCGTATGGGCTCGTGCCGGCGAGTCCGCACTTGCGCTCGCGATGAGCACACGTCCGGATCTTTTTGTCACGGACTGGCTTTTGCCGGAGATAGACGGTATGACGTTGCGCCGTCTGTTCCGGGACACTCCTGCGCTCAATCAGGTACCAATCATTCTTGCTCTTGCTTCGCCGCTGGCGCTACCGGAGGAGCCTGCATCTCTGTCGGAGACTGTTTACCTCAGGAAGCCCGTCGACATCTCACTCCTGTGCGCGGTCGCCTCTGACCTTTTGAATAAGGCGAGTGTGGCTGGCAAACCGCAGGAGAGCGAGGATTCAGGGATGCGTACCGATGGGCTTGAACCCGTCACGCGCAATTCCCTGCGCACGTGAACGATCCGTGCGTAGTCTGCTGCAGCGGCGCGCCTGTTCCCCGGTTGGTGTGACAGATCTCCGTTGCCAAACCGCAATTTCCTGGACCGCAAGCAGGATCGATATCGATGACGGCTTGACCTTTGATCGCGCTGACCTATAAGGCTTGTCGCTTCCTCACCCATCTGCGGGCGGAATTTGCGAGTTTGCGCCGATAGAATTGGTAAAGGCGCGTTGCCGTTATTTTCGTATAGCCAGATGCCCTGCGTCCGGCGGGGATTTTCCGCGGCCACGGGCCGATCGTCGTGCAAGCGGCCTTTGCAAATTTTAAAGCGGCCGCTGAGCCGCGTGAGATGAATGACGGCAACGGCATCACTGCCGTTCGCGGAACCCTGCTCGCGCGTGATCGACATAACACCTGATCTGATCTCGGGCCACATGGGAGCGTTGCCTCGACCCGCTAGAACAGTGAAACTCACGAAACTTCGCACTGCTATTCAGTGATAAATCGTTAGGTGGAGGTGTATCGCCTCGTCAATGCGTTAAGCATTGACCTGGACAACTGACTTTTTTCGCCTGGATGTCGACCCAGTGTTGTTCGACGTTCCGCCATTCGTGGAACGTCCAACGACGCTCCCGGATGGCCTTTTTCTGGAGGCCATATGTTCTCGGTAACAACCGTTGCAACTGCTGAATTGTTCGTTCTTCCGGAGGCCCGGAAAGCGATCGACGAATGGCGTGGTCCGGTCAGCAGGCCGCTCATGATGGGATTTGTCCGCACGGCTGACGCTGTGATGCCCGTCATTGCTTCACTTGGAGTTGGCATAGACGGCGAGCATCTGCTCTGTCTGGCATTTGGATCGACAGACGTTCACTACGTCGGCGAGCTTCGGGTTTGCGCATATGCGAAGGAAGCTTCCGAACCGGAATACAGCGGCTGGCTGTCGCTGTTGCCGATGTTCAGGGACGAACCGCCTTCCGACGAAGCTGCGATGGCTGCTGGCGAGTTGAGGTTAAGAGGCCAGCGTACCCGGAACGCTGACGGTTCGATGCGAATCGTGTTGTCGGTCAGCCCCGCGCGTGAAGATGAGGACCGGTTGCGTGGCTGGGTTCCGGTGTAACGCGGGAAGGCTGCATAGCCGTCGCGAGGGGAAGACTTCGGTCTTCCCCTTTTTCTGTCAGGAATACCATGAATGGAGCACGGCGGCGGTTCGAGCCCGGCCCGTGTTCGGGTCACGAGCGGACATGTGCCATTGCGAGCATGATGTCATTCGTTCGACTGGTTCGCCCCAGACAGCGGACCATCGCGCGTCTCGATGAGAACGAAGCTGAACGGAAGCGCGGCCCGGGAATTCCGGGCCGCCCTCCCGTCAAGCCAGGACCGTCATGCGGCCCTGCCGGCTTTAGTGCGTCGGCGTGAACGATACGCCGCGCAGCACCTCCGCAAACCCTGCGTTACGCACCGTGACGAACTGTTCCTGGGCGCCGGGAGCGGTCGTGTTCTTCAGCAAATCGCGGATCGCCACCAGCTTGTTCGGGTCCGCACCCTGGTCGCCGCTGCCGCTGACGGTCGACGTGATCGCCCACAACATCACGGTGCCGTCGCTCTCGACCTGGCCCGTCAGGTTACGCAGGCCGTCGGTTGCCGGTGCCCACGGCAGACCGGTTGCCATGTTCGTCCCAGTCGGATAGCCGTTCACCGTGTACGGCTGGCCGAGGTTCAGGCCGTTCT
>NZ_JAYMRZ010000021.1:0-157278 GCF_038900715.1 Paraburkholderia phymatum
CCCGTCATGCCTGATGACCATAGCGAGTCGGTCCCACCCCTTCCCATCCCGAACAGGACCGTGAAACGACTCCACGCCGATGATAGTGCGGATTGCCCGTGTGAAAGTAGGTAATCGTCAGGCTCCTCACCCAGACCACAGCCCCGCCCCTCAAAAGGCGGGGCTTGGGCGTTTACGGTTCTGCTATAAGTGAGAGCCTATGGGTTCCGAGCGGTCAAGTAGTGCTTGACAAGACGTTATCGCTCCCCCATAATCATCAGTTCTCTGCGGAGGGGTGCCCGAGTGGCTAAAGGGGGCAGACTGTAAATCTGTTGGCTTACGCCTACGTTGGTTCGAATCCAACCTCCTCCACCAGATTTCAAGGCTGTAAAGCGTTTGTTGGGAATCGACAGATCCTTGCGGGTGTAGCTCAATGGTAGAGCAGAAGCCTTCCAAGCTTACGACGAGGGTTCGATTCCCTTCACCCGCTCCAGCAGGCAAAGTAGATGTAGCGCCCATGTGGCTCAGTGGTAGAGCACTCCCTTGGTAAGGGAGAGGTCGGCAGTTCGATCCTGCCCATGGGCACCAGCCAGTACCAAGTGATTGTTTGCGCCTGGCGCAACGTACGGAAAAATCCTCTTAGGAGTCGAAAATGGCCAAAGGTAAGTTTGAGCGGACCAAGCCGCACGTGAACGTCGGCACGATCGGTCACGTTGACCACGGCAAGACCACGCTGACGGCAGCGATCACGACGGTGCTGACCGCCAAGTTCGGCGGCGAAGCAAAGGCCTACGACCAGATCGACGCTGCGCCGGAAGAAAAAGCGCGCGGCATCACGATCAACACGGCACACGTCGAGTACGAAACGGCTAACCGCCACTACGCACACGTCGACTGCCCGGGCCACGCCGACTACGTGAAGAACATGATCACGGGCGCCGCGCAGATGGACGGCGCGATCCTGGTGTGCTCGGCCGCTGACGGCCCGATGCCGCAAACGCGTGAGCACATCCTGCTGGCGCGTCAGGTCGGTGTGCCGTACATCATCGTGTTCCTGAACAAGTGCGACATGGTCGACGACGCCGAGCTGCTCGAGCTGGTCGAAATGGAAGTGCGCGAACTGCTGTCGAAGTACGACTTCCCGGGCGACGACACGCCGATCATCAAGGGTTCGGCGAAGCTGGCGCTGGAAGGCGACAAGGGCGAGCTGGGCGAAGTGGCGATCATGAACCTGGCCGACGCGCTGGACACGTACATCCCGACGCCGGAGCGCGCCGTGGACGGCGCGTTCCTGATGCCGGTGGAAGACGTGTTCTCGATCTCGGGTCGCGGCACGGTGGTGACGGGTCGCGTCGAGCGCGGTGTCATCAAGGTCGGCGAGGAAATCGAGATCGTCGGTATCAAGCCGACGGTGAAGACGACCTGCACGGGCGTGGAAATGTTCCGCAAGCTGCTCGACCAGGGTCAGGCAGGCGACAACGTCGGTATCCTGCTGCGCGGCACGAAGCGTGAAGACGTGGAGCGTGGCCAGGTGCTGGCCAAGCCGGGTTCGATCACGCCGCACACGCACTTCACGGCTGAGGTGTACGTGCTGAGCAAGGACGAAGGCGGCCGTCATACGCCGTTCTTCAACAACTACCGTCCGCAGTTCTACTTCCGTACGACGGACGTGACGGGCTCGATCGAGCTGCCGAAGGACAAGGAAATGGTGATGCCGGGCGACAACGTGTCGATCACGGTCAAGCTGATCGCGCCGATCGCGATGGAGGAAGGTCTGCGCTTCGCCATCCGCGAAGGTGGCCGTACCGTCGGTGCCGGTGTCGTTGCCAAGATCATCGAGTAAGCCAGCTAGTTCTCGTTGATCGGTTGTTTCGGGGTTGGCAATGTTGCCGACCCTAATGGTTTAGGGGTATAGCTCAACTGGCAGAGCGTCGGTCTCCAAAACCGAAGGTTGGGGGTTCGATTCCCTCTGCCCCTGCCAACTCTCGCGTCGCAAGCGACGCTCGTTAAGGTGTTATGGCGAATCCTTCCGTCGAAACTGTTAATACTTCCAGCGACAAACTGATGCTCGTCGCCGGCGTATTGTTGGTCTTGGCCGGGTTCGTGGGGTTCTTCTGGCTGAATGGCCAAGAGTGGTACGTCCGCGGAACAGCTCTGGCTGTCGGGCTGATCGCAGGCGTCGCAGTCGGTCTTCTCTCAGCGCCCGGCAAGGGTTTTATCGCATTCGCCAAAGATTCGTACAAGGAAGTCCGGAAGGTTGTCTGGCCGACGCGTAAAGAAGCCAGCCAAACGACCTTGGTAGTTTTCGGCTTTGTGCTGATCATGGCGGTGTTCCTCTGGATTTGTGACAAATCCATCGAGTGGGCGATTTTCTCGGCGATTCTGGGTTGGAAATGATATGAGTGATATTCCGGCATCCCCGAGCGGAAAACGCTGGTACGTGGTGCACGCCTACTCCGGTATGGAGAAGAGCGTGCAACGTGCGCTTCAAGAGCGCATCGAGCGTGCTGGCATGCAAGATAAGTTTGGCCAGATTCTCGTTCCGACTGAAGAAGTCGTCGAGGTGAAGGGTGGTCACAAATCGGTGACAGAGCGTCGTTTCTTTCCGGGCTACGTGCTCGTTGAAATGGAAATGACGGACGAAACATGGCACCTCGTGAAAAACACGGCAAAGGTGACGGGTTTCGTGGGCGGTGCGCGCAATCGTCCGAGCCCGATTTCCCCGCGGGAAGTCGAGAAGATCATGTCGCAGATGCAGGAAGGCGTGGAAAAGCCGCGTCCGAAGACCCTGTTCGAAGTCGGCGAGATGGTTCGCGTGAAGGATGGTCCTTTTACGGACTTCAACGGCAGCGTCGAGGAAGTGAATTACGAAAAGTCGCGCGTCCGTGTGTCTGTGACGATTTTCGGTCGCGCAACGCCGGTCGAACTGGAATTCGGCCAGGTGGAAAAGCTGTAATCGGGTTTTTGCGGATCGCGCCAGATGGCGCGATTCGTCTTTCGCGCTTACGGTCCGCGTAACGGCCGTTGAGGAGCGTCGGTAGTCAGAAACAGGACGAAGGCGCGCTACTACTCACCGAACGCAATCGCGTTCTAAAGAGGTTTATCAACATGGCAAAGAAAATTGTCGGCTTTATCAAGCTGCAGATTCCTGCAGGTAAAGCCAACCCGTCGCCGCCGGTTGGCCCGGCACTGGGTCAACGCGGCCTGAACATCATGGAGTTCTGCAAGGCGTTCAACGCGCAGACTCAAGCGATGGAACCGGGTCTGCCGATTCCGGTCGTTATTACTGCGTTCGCAGACAAGAGCTTCACGTTTGTCCTGAAGACGCCGCCGGCTACGGTTCTGATCAAGAAGGCAGCGAAGATCGATAAGGGTTCGAGCAAGCCGCACACCGACAAGGTCGGCAAGATCACGCGCGCTCAAGCTGAAGAAATCGCCAAGACCAAGATGCCGGACCTCACGGCAGCTGATCTGGACGCAGCGGTCCGTACGATCGCTGGTAGCGCCCGCTCGATGGGCATCACCGTGGAGGGCGTGTAAATGGCTAAGCTTTCGAAGCGTCTGCAAGCATTTGCAAACAAGGTCGATCGTCAGAAGCTGTACGCGATCGATGAAGCCCTGTCGCTCGTGAAGGAATGCGCAAGCGCGAAGTTCGACGAGTCGATCGACGTCGCGGTGCAACTTGGCATCGATGCGAAGAAGTCGGACCAAGTGGTTCGCGGTTCGGTCGTTCTGCCGGCTGGTACCGGTAAGTCGGTTCGCGTTGCCGTGTTCGCGCAAGGCGAAAAGGCTGAACAGGCTCGCGCAGCTGGCGCGGATATCGTCGGCATGGAAGATCTGGCTGAGCAAGTCAAGGCCGGTAACCTGAACTTCGACGTCGTGATCGCTTCGCCGGACACGATGCGTGTCGTCGGTACGCTGGGCCAGATCCTCGGCCCGCGCGGCCTGATGCCGAACCCGAAGGTCGGTACGGTCACGCCGGACGTCGCGACGGCAGTGAAGAACGCAAAGGCAGGTCAGGTGCAATTCCGTGTCGACAAGGCCGGTATCATCCATGCAACGATCGGCCGTGCATCGTTCGAGCCGACGGCTCTGCGTTCGAACCTGAGCGCGCTGGTCGAAGCGCTGCAAAAGGCGAAGCCGGCTACGAGCAAGGGCGTGTACCTGCGCAAGATCGCACTGTCCAGCACGATGGGCGTGGGCGTGCGTGTCGACCAGGCTACGCTGGCAGCACAGTAAAGTTTTAACCGTCCCGCTCGAAAGGTCGGGGCGGATTTAAGGGCTTTGGGCGGTCGCAAGATTGCAGTCTGAATCGAGCGGCCGGTTGTCAAAGACCGTTGGTGGAAACGCAGCAGTCGGGCGTTTCCTTAATTCAAGCCAACGCAGATGGCGAACCCGAAAAAGTTTTGAAGTGATGAAGCCGTTTGATTCCCGCAGCCATGCGGACCTCGAATGGTTGAAATACTCCTGACTGGTCGGACGCCGTTGTTGAACGCGACGCACGAAGCATATGCCCAGTGCGTCGAATCTGGAGGTTAACCGTGCCACTGAACAAAGAAGGTAAGCAGGCCGTAGTGGCTGAGGTTTCCGCGCAAGTCGCGAAAGCTCAGACCATGGTTCTGGCCGAGTATCGTGGGATCACGGTTGGCGATCTGACCAAGCTGCGCGCGAAAGCGCGCGAGCAACAGGTGTATCTGCGCGTGTTGAAGAACACGCTGGCGCGTCGCGCTGTCGAAGGTACCCCGTTTGCTCCGCTGGCTGAGCAGATGACCGGTCCTCTGATCTACGGCATCTCGGAAGATGCGATTGCTGCTGCTAAGGTCGTCAACGACTTCGGCAAGAGCAATGACAAGTTGATCATCAAGGCTGGTTCGTACGAAGGCAAGGTGATGGACAAGGCAGGCGTGCAAGCGCTGGCCAACATCCCGAGCCGCGAAGAACTGCTCTCCAAGCTGTTGTTCGTCATGCAAGCGCCTGTTTCTGGCTTTGCGCGCGCTATGGCCGCGCTGGCAGAGAAGAAGCAAGGCGAGGCTGCGTAAGCGGTGCATCGACGCACTTCAGTCGGGCGTAATTGATCGCTGGCTGTATCCGAATTCAATTTAGGAGTATTTCAAATGGCAATCGCAAAAGAAGACATCCTCGAAGCCGTAGGCGCGATGTCGGTTCTGGAACTGAACGAGCTGGTTAAGGCGTTCGAAGAGAAGTTTGGCGTGTCGGCTGCTGCTGTTGCAGTTGCTGGCCCCGCAGGCGCGGGCGGCGGCGCTGCTGCTGCTGAAGAGCAAACCGAATTCACGGTTGTTCTGACTGAAGCAGGCGGCAACAAGGTTGCAGTGATTAAGGCTGTTCGCGAACTGACGGGCCTGGGCCTGAAGGAAGCGAAGGACCTGGTCGACGGCGCACCGAAGCCCGTGAAGGAAGCGGTGCCCAAGGCTGCAGCTGACGAAGCCAAGAAGAAGCTGGAAGACGCAGGCGCGAAGGCTGAAATCAAGTAATTTTCAGCACGCTGTGCGAAGGCTGGCGGTTTTCCCACCGCCGGCCTTTTTGTGCTTTGTGGGAACGACGTTTTTGCGTGCTTGCATCGGCAAAAATGTCCACCCAGAAGCCAAAGAGAATCGTCGTTCGGCAAGTTCGACTGGCGCTTCTCTTTGTCTTCTGAAGCGACTGCAGAAGGCAAGTTTGGTCGGGTAGCGGGCAACACAGGCATCCGCTGCCGTCAGCCAGCGGTTGGTAGCGGCCAACCACCAAGCTTCTAGGCTCGTTCAAGCCATCGGACGGCCAACGGGTCTCAGTCGGTGAACACTCGGGTTGTCACATCAAGGTATCCCGCCTCGACAACAATGCCCGCCGTGATTCGGAGATCGTATGCAATATTCCTTCACCGAGAAGAAGCGCATTCGCAAGAGTTTCGCGAAGCGCCCCATCGTTCACCAAGTACCTTTCCTGCTGGCTACCCAGCTTGAATCATTCAGCACGTTTCTGCAAGCAGAAGTGCCAACGGTGCAGCGCAAACCGGAAGGTCTGCAAGCTGCGTTCACCTCGGTTTTCCCCATTGTTTCGCACAACGGCTTCGCTCGTCTAGAGTTCGTCAGCTACATGCTGTCGTCGCCGGCATTCAACATCAAGGAATGCCAGCAGCGCGGTCTGACTTACTGCTCGGCGCTGCGTGCCAAGGTGCGTCTGGTTCTGCTCGACAAGGAATCGCCGAGCAAGCCCGTCGTCAAGGAAGTGAAAGAGCAGGAAGTGTACATGGGCGAAATTCCGCTCATGACGCCGACCGGCTCCTTCGTCATCAACGGCACGGAACGTGTGATCGTGTCGCAGCTGCACCGTTCGCCTGGCGTGTTCTTCGAACACGACAAGGGCAAGACGCACAGCTCCGGCAAGCTGCTGTTCTCGGCACGTATCATCCCTTACCGCGGCTCGTGGCTCGACTTCGAATTCGATCCGAAGGACGTGCTGTACTTCCGCGTCGACCGTCGCCGCAAGATGCCCGTCACGATCCTGCTGAAGGCAATCGGCCTGACGCCGGAACAGATCCTCGCGAACTTCTTCGTGTTCGACAACTTCACGCTGATGCCGGAAGGCGCGCAGATGGAGTTCGTGCCCGAGCGTCTGCGTGGCGAAGTTGCGCGCTTCGACATCACGGATCGCGACGGCAACGTCATCGTCCAGAAGGACAAGCGTATCAACGCGAAGCACATTCGCGATCTCGATAACGCGAAGACCAAGTTCATTTCGGTTCCCGAAGACTATCTGCTCGGCCGCGTGCTGGCGAAGAACGTTGTCGACGGCGACACGGGCGAAGTGATCGCGAACGCGAACGACGAGATCACGGAAGGCGTGCTCGACAAGCTGCGCGAAGCGAAGATCAAGGACATCCAGACGCTCTATACGAACGATCTGGACCAGGGTCCGTACATCTCGTCGACGCTGCGTATCGACGAAACGGCCGACAAGATGGCCGCACGTATCGCGATCTATCGCATGATGCGTCCGGGCGAGCCGCCGACGGAAGAAGCCGTCGAGGCGCTGTTCAACCGTCTGTTCTACAGCGAGGAAGCGTACGACCTGTCGAAGGTGGGTCGTATGAAGTTCAATCGCCGCGTCGGCCGTGACGAAATCACGGGTCCGATGACGCTGCAGGACGACGACATTCTCGCGACCATCAAGATCCTCGTCGAGCTGCGCAACGGCAAGGGCGAAGTGGACGACATCGACCACCTCGGCAACCGTCGCGTGCGTTGCGTCGGCGAACTGGCGGAGAACCAGTTCCGCGCGGGTCTCGTGCGTGTCGAACGTGCAGTGAAGGAACGCCTCGGCCAGGCCGAAAGCGAAAACCTGATGCCGCACGACCTGATCAACTCGAAGCCGATTTCGTCGGCGATTCGCGAGTTCTTCGGTTCGTCGCAGCTGTCGCAGTTCATGGACCAGACCAACCCGCTGTCGGAGATCACCCACAAGCGCCGCGTGTCGGCACTTGGACCGGGCGGTCTGACGCGCGAGCGCGCTGGCTTCGAAGTCCGCGACGTGCACCCGACCCACTACGGCCGCGTGTGCCCGATCGAAACGCCGGAAGGTCCGAACATCGGCCTGATCAACTCGCTGGCTCTGTATGCGCACCTGAACGAATACGGCTTCCTCGAAACGCCGTATCGCAAGGTCACGGACAGCAAGGTGACGGATCAGATCGACTACCTGTCGGCGATCGAAGAAGGCCGTTACGTGATTGCTCAGGCGAACGCGGCTGTGGCGGAAGATGGGTCGCTGACCGACGAACTCGTGTCGTCGCGTGAAGCGGGCGAAACGCTGATGGTCACGCCGGACCGCATCCAGTACATGGACGTGGCGCCGTCGCAGATCGTGTCGGTGGCTGCATCGCTGATTCCGTTCCTCGAGCACGACGACGCGAACCGTGCACTGATGGGCTCGAACATGCAGCGTCAGGCTGTGCCGTGTCTGCGTCCGGAGAAGCCGGTCGTCGGTACGGGCATCGAGCGCACGGTGGCTGTCGACTCGGGCACGACCGTGCAGGCCCTGCGCGGCGGTGTGGTCGATTACGTCGACGCAGGCCGTATCGTGATTCGTGTGAACGACGACGAAGCGGTTGCGGGTGACGTCGGTGTCGACATCTATAACCTGATCAAGTACACGCGTTCGAACCAGAACACGAACATCAACCAGCGTCCGATCGTGAAGGTCGGCGACAAGGTTGCGCGCGGCGACGTGCTGGCTGACGGCGCTTCGACGGATCTCGGCGAACTGGCGCTCGGCCAGAACATGCTGGTCGCGTTCATGCCGTGGAACGGTTACAACTTCGAAGACTCGATCCTGATCTCGGAGAAGGTCGTTGCGGACGATCGCTACACGTCGATCCACATCGAAGAACTGAACGTCGTGGCTCGCGACACGAAGCTCGGACCGGAAGAAATCACGCGCGACATTTCGAACCTCGCTGAAGTGCAGCTTGGCCGTCTCGACGAGTCGGGCATCGTGTACATCGGCGCTGAAGTCGAAGCCGGCGACGTGCTGGTCGGCAAGGTCACGCCGAAGGGCGAAACCCAGCTGACGCCGGAAGAAAAGCTGCTGCGCGCGATCTTCGGCGAGAAGGCATCGGACGTG
Organism: Paraburkholderia phymatum; assembly: GCF_038900715.1. Taxonomy (GTDB): domain Bacteria; phylum Pseudomonadota; class Gammaproteobacteria; order Burkholderiales; family Burkholderiaceae; genus Paraburkholderia; species Paraburkholderia phymatum_A. Next base: position 8,599 of record NZ_JAYMRZ010000021.1, read on the forward strand.
AAGGATACGTCGCTGCGCGTGCCGTCGGGCATGAGTGGCACCGTGATCGACGTGCAGGTGTTCACGCGTGAAGGCATCCAGCGCGACAAGCGCGCGCAACAGATCATCGACGATGAACTGAAGCGCTATCGCCTCGACCTGAACGACCAGCTCCGCATCGTGGAAGGCGACGCGTTCCAGCGTCTCGCACGTATGCTCGTCGGCAAGGTCGCGAACGGCGGTCCGAAGAAGCTCGCGAAGGGCACGAAGATCGAACAGGCCTACCTGGAAGATCTCGACCACTACCACTGGTTCGACATCCGCCTCGCGGACGAAGAAGCAGCAGCTCAGCTCGAAGCGATCAAGGACTCGATCGAACAGAAGCGTCACCAGTTCGACCTCGCGTTCGAAGAGAAGCGCAAGAAGCTCACGCAAGGCGACGAACTGCCGCCGGGCGTGCTGAAGATGGTCAAGGTCTACCTCGCCGTGAAGCGTCGTCTGCAGCCTGGCGACAAGATGGCAGGCCGTCACGGCAACAAGGGTGTCGTGTCGAAGATCGTGCCGATCGAAGACATGCCGTACATGGCCGATGGCCGTCCCGCAGACGTCGTGCTGAACCCGCTCGGCGTTCCGTCACGGATGAACGTGGGTCAGGTTCTCGAAGTGCATCTGGGTTGGGCCGCGAAGGGTCTGGGCTGGCGTATCGGCGAAATGCTGCAGCGTCAGTCGAAGATCGAAGAAGTGCGCACGTTCCTGACCAAGATCTACAACGAGTCGGGCCGCGCGGAAGAGCTGGAAAGCTTCTCCGACGACGAGATCCTCGAACTGGCGAGGAACCTGCGCGAAGGCGTGCCGTTCGCGACGCCGGTGTTCGACGGTGCAACGGAAGACGAAATGTCCAACATGCTGGATCTCGCCTTCCCGGATGACATCGCGCAGAACCTCGGCATGACGAAGTCGAAAAACCAGGTGCGTCTGTACGACGGCCGCACGGGTGAAGCCTTCGAACGGACGGTGACGGTCGGCTACATGCACTACCTGAAGCTGCATCACCTGGTCGACGACAAGATGCACGCGCGTTCGACGGGCCCGTACTCGCTCGTGACCCAGCAGCCGTTGGGCGGCAAGGCGCAGTTCGGTGGTCAGCGCTTCGGTGAGATGGAAGTGTGGGCGCTTGAGGCCTATGGCGCATCGTATGTGCTGCAGGAAATGTTGACGGTCAAGTCGGACGACGTGACGGGCCGGACCAAGGTTTACGAGAACCTGGTCAAGGGCGATCACGTGATCGACGCGGGTATGCCGGAATCCTTCAACGTGCTGGTGAAGGAAATCCGCTCGCTCGGTATCGACATCGACCTCGATCGCAACTAATCGGACTACGGAGAGAAAGCAATGAAAGCTCTGCTCGATCTATTCAAGCAAGTCCAACAGGAAGAAGTTTTTGACGCGATCAAGATCGGTCTGGCCTCGCCCGACAAGATCCGTTCGTGGTCGTTCGGCGAAGTGAAGAAGCCGGAAACCATCAACTACCGCACGTTCAAGCCGGAGCGGGATGGTCTGTTCTGCGCGAAGATTTTTGGTCCGATCAAGGACTACGAATGCCTTTGCGGCAAGTACAAGCGCCTCAAGCACCGTGGCGTGATCTGCGAGAAGTGCGGCGTCGAAGTGACGCTCGCAAAGGTGCGTCGCGAACGCATGGGCCACATCGAACTGGCCTCGCCCGTCGCGCACATCTGGTTCCTGAAGTCGCTGCCGTCGCGTCTGGGCATGGTGCTCGACATGACGCTGCGCGACATCGAGCGTGTGCTGTACTTCGAAGCATATGTGGTGATCGATCCGGGCATGACGCCGCTGAAGGCGCGTCAGATCATGACGGAAGAGGATTACTACAACAAGGTCGAAGAGTACGGCGACGAATTCCGCGCTGAAATGGGCGCGGAAGGCGTGCGCGAACTGCTGCGCGCGATCAACATCGACGAGCAGGTCGAAACGCTGCGCTCGGAGCTGAAGAACACGGGTTCGGAAGCGAAGATCAAGAAGTACGCGAAGCGTCTGAAGGTGCTCGAGGCTTTCCAGCGTTCGGGCATCAAGCCCGAGTGGATGATTCTCGAAGTGCTGCCCGTGCTGCCGCCGGAACTGCGTCCGCTGGTTCCGCTGGACGGCGGCCGTTTCGCGACCTCGGACCTGAACGACCTGTATCGCCGCGTGATCAACCGTAACAACCGGTTGAAGCGTCTGCTCGAACTGAAGGCGCCTGAAATCATCGTCCGCAACGAAAAGCGGATGCTGCAGGAAGCCGTCGATTCGCTGCTCGACAACGGCCGTCGCGGCAAGGCGATGACGGGCGCGAACAAGCGTCCGCTGAAGTCGCTCGCCGACATGATCAAGGGTAAGGGCGGTCGCTTCCGTCAGAACCTGCTGGGTAAGCGCGTCGACTACTCGGGCCGTTCGGTCATCGTGGTCGGTCCGACGCTGAAGCTGCACCAGTGTGGTCTGCCGAAGCTGATGGCGCTCGAGCTCTTCAAGCCGTTCATCTTCAACAAGCTGGAAGTGATGGGCGTCGCGACGACCATCAAGGCGGCGAAGAAGGAAGTCGAGAACCAGACGCCGGTGGTGTGGGACATCCTCGAAGAGGTGATCCGCGAGCATCCGGTCATGCTGAACCGTGCGCCGACGCTGCACCGTCTCGGCATTCAGGCGTTCGAGCCGGTGCTGATCGAAGGCAAGGCAATCCAGCTGCACCCGCTCGTTTGCGCGGCGTTCAACGCCGACTTCGACGGTGACCAGATGGCTGTTCACGTTCCGCTGTCGCTCGAAGCGCAGATGGAAGCGCGCACGCTGATGCTGGCGTCGAACAACGTGCTGTTCCCGGCCAACGGCGATCCGTCGATCGTGCCGTCGCAGGACATCGTGCTCGGCCTGTACTACGCGACGCGCGAAGCGATCAACGGCAAGGGCGAAGGCATGTCGTTCACGGGCGTGTCGGAAGTGCTGCGCGCCTATGAAAACAAGGAAGTCGAGCTGGCCTCGCGCGTCAACGTGCGGATCACCGAAATGGTCCACAACGAAGACAAGTCGGAAGGCGCGCCGGCATTCGTGCCGAAGATCTCGCTGTACGCGACGACCGTCGGCCGCGCAATCCTGTCGGAAATCCTGCCGCCGGGCCTGCCGTTCTCGGTGCTGAACAAGCCGCTGAAGAAGAAGGAAATCTCGCGTCTGATCAACACGGCGTTCCGCCGCTGCGGTCTGCGCGAAACGGTGATCTTCGCCGACCAGCTGATGCAGTCGGGTTTCCGCCTCGCAACGCGCGCCGGCATTTCGATCTGCGTCGACGACATGCTCGTGCCGCCGCAGAAGGAACAGATCGTTGGCGACGCAGCGAAGAAGGTGAAGGAATACGACCGTCAGTACATGTCGGGTCTCGTCACCGCGCAGGAACGCTACAACAACGTGGTCGACATCTGGTCGGCGACGTCGGAAGCGGTCGGCAAGGCGATGATGGAGCAGCTGTCGACGGAGCCCGTCGTGGACCGCGACGGCAACGAAACGCGTCAGGAGTCGTTCAACTCCATCTACATGATGGCTGACTCGGGTGCGCGTGGTTCGGCAGTGCAGATTCGTCAGCTGGCCGGTATGCGCGGCCTGATGGCGAAGCCAGACGGCTCGATCATCGAGACGCCGATTACGGCGAACTTCCGCGAAGGTCTGAACGTGTTGCAGTACTTCATCTCGACCCACGGCGCACGTAAGGGTCTGGCTGATACGGCACTGAAGACGGCAAACTCGGGTTATCTGACGCGTCGTCTGGTGGACGTGACGCAAGACCTCGTCGTGGTCGAAGACGATTGCGGTACGTCGAACGGCGTCGCGATGAAGGCGCTGGTCGAAGGCGGTGAAGTCGTCGAAGCGCTGCGCGACCGTATTCTCGGCCGCGTTGCAGTGGCTGACGTCGTCAATCCGGAAACGCAAGAGACGCTGTACGAATCGGGCACGCTGCTCGACGAAACGGCTGTCGAAGACATCGAGCGTCTGGGCATCGACGAAGTGCGCGTGCGCACGCCGCTCACCTGCGAAACGCGTTACGGTCTGTGCGCGTCGTGCTATGGCCGCGACCTGGGCCGCGGTTCGCTCGTGAACGTCGGCGAAGCAGTCGGCGTGATCGCTGCGCAGTCGATCGGCGAGCCGGGCACGCAGCTGACGATGCGTACGTTCCACATCGGTGGCGCGGCATCGCGTGCGGCAGTGGCGTCGTCGATCGAGGCGAAGTCGAACGGTACGGTGCGTTTCACGTCGACGATGCGTTACGTCACGAATGCGAAGGGCGAGCAGATCGTCATCTCGCGTTCGGGCGAAGCGATGATCACCGACGATCACGGCCGCGAGCGCGAGCGTCACAAGGTGCCGTACGGCGCGACGCTGCTGCAACTCGACGGCGCGCAGATCAAGGCAGGCACGCAGCTGGCCACGTGGGATCCGATGACGCGTCCGATCATCACCGAGTACGGTGGTACGGTGAAGTTCGAAAACGTCGAGGAAGGCGTGACGGTCGCGAAGCAGATCGACGACGTGACGGGTCTTTCGACTCTCGTCGTGATCGACGTGAAGCGCCGTGGTTCGCAGGCGTCGAAGAGCGTGCGTCCGCAGGTGAAGCTGCTCGACTCGAACGGCGAGGAAGTGAAGATCCCGAACTCGGAGCACTCGGTTCAGATCGGCTTCCAGGTCGGCGCACTGATCACCGTGAAGGACGGTCAGCAGGTTCAGGTGGGTGAAGTGCTTGCACGTATCCCGACGGAATCGCAGAAGACGCGTGACATTACGGGTGGTCTGCCGCGTGTGGCGGAACTGTTCGAAGCACGTTCGCCGAAGGACGCAGGTATCCTGGCGGAAGTCACGGGTACGACGTCGTTCGGTAAGGACACGAAGGGCAAGCAGCGTCTCGTTATCACGGACCTCGAAGGCAACCAGCACGAGTTCCTGATCGCGAAGGAAAAGCAGGTTCTGGTGCACGATGGTCAGGTCGTCAACAAGGGCGAAATGATCGTCGACGGGCCGGCCGATCCGCACGACATCCTGCGTCTGCAGGGTATCGAAGCGCTGTCGCGCTACATCGTGGACGAAGTGCAGGACGTGTACCGTCTGCAGGGCGTGAAGATCAACGACAAGCACATTGAAGTGATCGTGCGTCAGATGCTGCGTCGTGTGCAGATCAGCGACAACGGCGATACGCGCTTCATCCCGGGCGAGCAGGTCGAGCGTTCGGACATGCTGGACGAAAACGATCGCATGATCGCGGAAGACAAGCGTCCGGCAACGTACGAGAACATCCTGCTGGGTATCACGAAGGCGTCGCTGTCGACCGACTCGTTCATCTCCGCAGCATCGTTCCAGGAAACGACCCGCGTACTGACGGAAGCGGCCATCATGGGCAAGCGCGACGATCTGCGTGGCCTGAAGGAAAACGTGATCGTCGGCCGTCTGATTCCGGCCGGTACGGGTCTCGCGTTCCACAAGGCGCGCAAGACCAAGGAACTGGCGGATCGCGAGCGTTTCGACCAGATCGCTGCCGAAGAGGCCTTCGAGTTCGGTACGCCGGAAAACCCGGCCGCCGAGCAAACGCCGCACACCAACGAGTAAGCTGGCCGGCGGCGCAAGCCGCCATGTCCGGCGAAGTTGGCAAACCGCCCGGTTTCGACCGGGCGGTTTTTTTTCGTCCGCCGATCGTGCGTTTCTCCTATGTCGTTTGGCGTCGGCCGGATAGCGAATGCGTCGACAAAGCCCAGGCGAAACGCGATTGCGTTGGTAAAATTCGTGTCACCGTCTCCGCGCTCTTCTCTCTTTTCTCCATGTCCCGTCCGCTCCAGATCCTCAACGAAGTCTTCGGTTATCCCGCGTTTCGAGGGCAGCAGAGCGAAATCGTCGAGCATGTCGCCGCGGGCGGCGACTGCCTGGTGCTGATGCCGACGGGCGGCGGCAAATCGCTGTGCTATCAGATTCCGTCGCTGGTGCGGCGCGAAGCCGGTTTGGGCGCGGGCATCGTCGTGTCGCCGTTGATCGCGCTGATGCAGGATCAGGTGGCGGCGTTGACGGAAGTCGGCGTGCGAGCGGCGTATCTGAACTCGACGCTGTCGGGCGCCGATGCCGCCGCGACCGAGCGCGCGCTGCGCGAAGGCGAAATCGATCTGCTCTACGTCGCGCCGGAACGCCTGATGACGCCGCGTTTTCTCGATCTGCTCGAGCGCGCGCGCATCGGCCTGTTCGCCATCGACGAAGCGCATTGCGTGTCGCAATGGGGGCACGATTTCCGACCCGAGTACATTCAGCTCTCGGTGCTGCACGAGCGGTTTCCGTCTGTGCCGCGCATCGCGCTCACCGCGACCGCTGACGCGATCACGCGCGATGAAATCATTCATCGCCTCGCGCTCGACGATGCGCGCGTTTTCGTGTCGAGCTTCGACCGGCCGAATATCCGCTACCGGATCGTCGAGAAAGATAACGCGCGCGCGCAACTGCTCGACTTCATCCGCGCGGAACACATGCGCGCTGACGGCACCAGCGATGCGGGCGTCGTGTATTGCCTGTCGCGTCGCAAGGTCGAAGAAACCGCCGAGTGGCTAAAAGGGCAGGGCATCCGCGCGCTGCCTTATCACGCGGGCATGGAGTTCGAAGTGCGTCAGCAGCATCAGGAAATCTTCCAGCGCGAGGAAGGCATCGTGATGTGCGCGACGATTGCGTTCGGCATGGGCATCGACAAGCCGGACGTGCGCTTCGTTGCGCACCTGGATCTGCCGAAGAGCGTCGAAGGCTACTACCAGGAAACGGGACGCGCCGGACGCGACGGTCTGCCGGCCAACGCGTGGATGGCTTACGGGCTCGGCGACGTCGTGCAGCAGCGCAAGATGATCGACGAATCGGACGCCGACGACGCGCATAAGCGGGTGCAGACAGGCAAGCTCGACGCGCTGCTCGGACTGTGCGAAACGGCGGCGTGCCGCCGCGTGCGTCTGCTTGCCTACTTCGGCGAGGCGGGCAAGCCTTGCGGCAACTGCGATACCTGTCTCGAGCCGCCGGCGTCGTGGGACGCGACGCGCGAATCGCAGATGGCGCTGTCGTGCGTTTTTCGTGCACAGCGCGCCAGCGGGTTCAATTTCGGCGCCGGGCATCTGATCGACATTCTGCGTGGCAATCGCAACGAGAAGATTCTGCAGCGCGGTCACGATCGGCTCAGTACATTCGGAATCGGTGCGGCTTTGTCCGAGCATGAATGGCGAGCGGTTTTTCGCCAGTTGGTCGCATTCGGATTTCTCACCGTCGATCACGAGGGCTTTGGCGCGCTCGTGTTGACGGAAGCGAGCAAGCCCGTATTGAAGGGCGAGCAGCAGGTGACGATGCGCCGGTATGTGAAGCCGGTGCGTACGCGTCAATCGTCCGGACGCACGAGCGAGCGCGCAGATCCGACGGCCGGCATGAATGCACGCGAGCGCGCGCGCTGGGACAGGTTGCGCGCGTGGCGCACCGAGACGGCGAAGAGCGACGGCGTGCCCGCCTACGTCATTTTCCACGATGCCACGCTGGCAGAAATCGCGCGCAATCACCCCGAGTCGCTGGACGATTTGCGCCACATTCCGGGAATGGGCGCGCGCAAACTCGACCGGTTCGGCGACGAATTGCTTGAAGTCGTCGCCGCGGACTGAGCTGGAATCATCGACAAACCCGCTCGGATCGACGCAACCTGTTGACTCGTTTGGGATTTTCGGAATATGATGCTAGGTTCCGGTTCTTGGCAGGATTGCGCGCGGCGTAAGCCCCGCGAGCCCGCCAGGGCAGGAAGTCAGAAGCGCATTCGTTTTTGCTTTGCCCAGAAAAGGATGCGTCGATTTTGTTCAATTTCAGGAATAAACAATGCCAACCATCAATCAACTGGTTCGCAAAGGCCGCACGTCGGAAACGACGAAGAGCAAGAGCCCGGCCTTGCAGGACTGCCCCCAGCGTCGTGGCGTGTGCACCCGTGTGTACACCACGACGCCGAAGAAGCCGAACTCGGCACTCCGTAAGGTCGCCAAGGTTCGTTTGACGAACGGCTTCGAAGTGATTTCGTACATCGGTGGTGAAGGCCACAACCTGCAGGAACACTCGGTCGTGCTGATTCGCGGCGGCCGTGTGAAGGACTTGCCGGGTGTGCGTTACCACATGGTTCGCGGCTCGCTGGATACCCAGGGCGTCAAGGATCGTAAGCAGGCTCGCTCGAAGTACGGTGCGAAGCGCGCCAAGGCCGGCAAGTAATCAGCCGGTCAATGCAGCAGTAACAGGTCGCCTGCAAAGGCGGTTATAGCGGTGGTGCCGGATAGCCGGTGCTGTCGAGTAAGTGGTCACCCGACCAGGCTGGTAAGTCGTAATGGATGAATCGGGTTAGTTGGTGGCCGCGGGGTGGTGCAGAGGCACTGCTCCAACTGAAAAGTCAAAGGAAGAAACATGCCGCGTCGTCGCGAAGTCCCCAAGCGGGAAGTGTTGCCGGATCCGAAGTTCGGTAACGTTGATGTAGCAAAATTCATGAACGTGCTGATGCTCTCCGGCAAGAAGTCGGTTGCCGAGCGCATCGTGTACGGCGCTTTCGAACAGATCCAGACCAAGGGTGGCAAGGACCCGCTGGAAGTGTTCACGGTAGCGCTCAACAACGTCAAGCCGGTGGTCGAAGTGAAGAGCCGCCGCGTTGGTGGTGCGAACTATCAGGTTCCGGTCGAAGTGCGTCCGTCGCGTCGTATGGCATTGGCGATGCGTTGGTTGCGTGAAGCCGCGAAGAAGCGCAGCGAAAAGTCGATGGCCCTGCGCCTGGCAGGTGAACTCTCCGAAGCGGCTGAAGGCCGTGGTGGCGCAATGAAGAAGCGCGACGAAGTTCACCGGATGGCAGAAGCCAACAAGGCGTTCTCGCATTTCCGTTTCTAAGCGTCCCGTCCCCGGGTTAGCAGTAAAGCGGAAAGAAATTCCGGGCGGGTGCGCTTACAGGCGCCTCGCCCGTTTGTGTTAGGGCGCGATGGACTCTCTGTTCCATCGCGTCATCCCAATAGAGGATCAAAGTGGCTCGCAAGACTCCTATCGAGCGCTACCGCAACATCGGTATTAGCGCTCACATCGACGCCGGCAAGACGACGACGACCGAGCGCATCCTGTTCTATACCGGCGTGAACCACAAGATCGGTGAAGTGCACGACGGCGCCGCTACCATGGACTGGATGGAGCAGGAACAGGAACGTGGTATCACGATCACGTCCGCTGCTACCACGGCGTTCTGGAAGGGCATGGGTAACAACTACCCGGAACACCGCATCAACATCATCGACACCCCGGGTCACGTCGACTTCACGATCGAAGTCGAGCGCTCGATGCGCGTGCTCGACGGCGCATGCATGGTGTACTGCGCAGTGGGCGGCGTGCAGCCGCAGTCGGAAACGGTGTGGCGCCAGGCTAACAAGTACAAGGTTCCCCGTCTCGCGTTCGTCAACAAGATGGACCGTACCGGCGCGAACTTCTTCAAGGTCTACGACCAGCTGAAGACCCGTCTGAAGGCCAACCCGGTCCCCGTCGTGGTGCCGATCGGCTCGGAAGAGAACTTCAAGGGCGTCGTCGATCTGCTGAAGATGAAGGCGATCATTTGGGACGAAGCGTCGCAAGGCACGAAGTTCGACTACGTCGACATCCCGGCTGAACTCGTTGACACGTGCAACGAGTGGCGCGAAAAGATGATCGAATCGGCGGCTGAAGCCAGCGAAGAGCTGATGGAAAAGTACCTCGGCGGCGACACGCTGACCGAAGCTGAAATCGTCAAGGCTCTGCGCGACCGTACGATCGCTTGCGAAATCCAGCCGATGCTGTGCGGCACCGCGTTCAAAAACAAGGGCGTGCAGCGCATGCTCGACGCCGTGATCGACTTCCTGCCGTCGCCGGTCGACATTCCCCCTGTCAAGGGCGAACTCGAAAGCGGTGAGGCTGCTGAGCGCAAGGCGTCGGACGACGAGAAGTTCTCGGCACTGGCGTTCAAGATCATGACCGACCCGTTCGTCGGCCAGCTGATCTTCTTCCGCGTGTACTCGGGTATCGTGAATTCGGGCGACACCGTGCTGAACTCGACCAAGGACAAGAAGGAGCGTCTTGGCCGTATTCTGCAGATGCACGCAAACCAGCGCGAAGAAATCAAGGAAGTGCGCGCAGGTGACATCGCTGCTGCCGTCGGCCTGAAGGAAGCGACCACGGGCGACACGCTGTGCGACCCGGCGCACCCGATCGTTCTCGAGCGCATGATTTTCCCGGAGCCGGTGATTTCGCAGGCAGTCGAGCCGAAGACGAAGGCGGACCAGGAAAAGATGGGCCTGGCGCTGAACCGTCTGGCTCAGGAAGACCCGTCGTTCCGCGTGCAAACGGATGAAGAATCGGGCCAGACCATCATTTCGGGTATGGGCGAACTGCACCTCGAAATTCTGGTCGACCGTATGAAGCGTGAGTTCAACGTCGAAGCGACCGTCGGCAAGCCGCAGGTTGCATACCGCGAAACGATTCGCGCGACGGCGACGGACGTGGAAGGCAAGTTCGTCAAGCAGTCGGGCGGCCGCGGCCAGTACGGTCACGCCGTCATCACGCTCGAGCCGAACGAGCAGGGCAAGGGCTACGAGTTCCTGGATGAGATCAAGGGTGGTGTGATTCCGCGTGAATACATCCCGGCGGTCGACAAGGGTATCCTGGAAACGCTGAAGAGCGGCGTGCTCGCTGGCTTCCCGGTCGTCGACGTGAAGGTTCACCTGACGTTCGGTTCGTACCACGACGTTGACTCGAACGAAAATGCGTTCCGCATGGCCGGTTCGATGGCGTTCAAGGAAGCAATGCGCAAGGCGAGCCCGGTTATCCTCGAGCCGATGATGGCCGTGGAAGTCGAAACGCCTGAAGACTACATGGGCAACGTGATGGGCGACCTGTCGGGCCGTCGCGGTATCGTCCAGGGCATGGAAGACATGGTGGGCGGTGGCAAGATCGTCCGCGCCGAAGTGCCGCTGTCGGAGATGTTTGGCTACTCGACGTCGCTGCGCTCGCTGACGCAAGGCCGCGCAACGTACACGATGGAATTCAAGCACTACGCAGAAGCTCCGCGTAACGTGTCGGAAGCGATCATCAACGCGAAGTCGAAGTAAGACCTCGCACAGTCATTCATCGAACAACTTTTTGAAAGAAGAGAAACATGGCTAAAGGTAAATTCGAACGGACCAAGCCGCACGTGAACGTCGGCACGATCGGTCACGTTGACCACGGCAAGACCACGCTGACGGCAGCGATCACGACGGTGCTGACCGCCAAGTTCGGCGGCGAAGCAAAGGCCTACGACCAGATCGACGCTGCGCCGGAAGAAAAAGCGCGCGGCATCACGATCAACACGGCACACGTCGAGTACGAAACGGCTAACCGCCACTACGCACACGTCGACTGCCCGGGCCACGCCGACTACGTGAAGAACATGATCACGGGCGCCGCGCAGATGGACGGCGCGATCCTGGTGTGCTCGGCCGCTGACGGCCCGATGCCGCAAACGCGTGAGCACATCCTGCTGGCGCGTCAGGTCGGTGTGCCGTACATCATCGTGTTCCTGAACAAGTGCGACATGGTCGACGACGCCGAGCTGCTCGAGCTGGTCGAAATGGAAGTGCGCGAACTGCTGTCGAAGTACGACTTCCCGGGCGACGACACGCCGATCATCAAGGGTTCGGCGAAGCTGGCGCTGGAAGGCGACAAGGGCGAGCTGGGCGAAGTGGCGATCATGAACCTGGCCGACGCGCTGGACACGTACATCCCGACGCCGGAGCGCGCCGTGGACGGCGCGTTCCTGATGCCGGTGGAAGACGTGTTCTCGATCTCGGGTCGCGGCACGGTGGTGACGGGTCGCGTCGAGCGCGGTGTCATCAAGGTCGGCGAGGAAATCGAGATCGTCGGTATCAAGCCGACGGTGAAGACGACCTGCACGGGCGTGGAAATGTTCCGCAAGCTGCTCGACCAGGGTCAGGCAGGCGACAACGTCGGTATCCTGCTGCGCGGCACGAAGCGTGAAGACGTGGAGCGTGGCCAGGTGCTGGCCAAGCCGGGTTCGATCACGCCGCACACGCACTTCACGGCTGAGGTGTACGTGCTGAGCAAGGACGAAGGCGGCCGTCATACGCCGTTCTTCAACAACTACCGTCCGCAGTTCTACTTCCGTACGACGGACGTGACGGGCTCGATCGAGCTGCCGAAGGACAAGGAAATGGTGATGCCGGGCGACAACGTGTCGATCACGGTCAAGCTGATCGCGCCGATCGCGATGGAGGAAGGTCTGCGCTTCGCCATCCGCGAAGGTGGCCGTACCGTCGGTGCCGGTGTCGTTGCCAAGATCATCGAGTAAAATCGAAGATTGCCGTAGCAGTATGCAGTGCCCGGGTCTGGGTACTCGCGCCCCGCGGGCGCCCAGACCTACGTTCTTTTACTAATCGGCGGTGCAATACCGCCTCGCTCTTTCCAAGGAATTCGTCATGCAGAACCAGAAAATCCGCATTCGCCTGAAGGCTTTCGACTATCGTCTGATCGACCAATCGGCAGCTGAAATCGTCGACACGGCAAAGCGGACTGGCGCAATCGTTCGTGGTCCGGTGCCCCTGCCGACCCGTATCCAGCGTTTCGACATCCTGCGTTCGCCGCACGTCAACAAGACGTCGCGCGATCAGCTCGAAATCCGCACGCACCAACGCCTGATGGACATCATCGATCCGACGGACAAGACCGTCGACGCGCTGATGAAGCTGGATCTGCCGGCTGGCGTGGACGTCGAAATCAAGCTGCAGTAAAGGTTTCAAGCGGCATCCAGATCACCGGATGCCGCTAAGTCTTTGATTGCTTGCAGAAAAGAAAAAGCCTTGCTACAATGCTAGGCTTTTCGCGCATTTGCGTAAAAAAGCCGCCGTGGTTCGCCTCTGGATCGCGCGGCATTTTGTAAATTAGCCCCGACCAATCGCAGTCGGGAATGGAGAAAACGATGAGCCTTGGACTCGTAGGTCGCAAGGTTGGCATGACCCGTATCTTCACGGCTGAAGGGGATTCGATTCCCGTCACCGTGCTGGACGTGTCCGACAACCGTGTGACGCAGATCAAGACTGTTGAAACCGACGGCTACACGGCCGTTCAGGTTGCCTTCGGTACGCGCCGTGCATCGCGCGTGACGAAGCCGTTGGCAGGTCATCTCGCCAAAGCCGGCGTTCAGGCCGGTGAAATCCTCAAGGAATTCCAAATCGACGCCACCAAGGCTGCCGAGCTGTCGAACGGCGCCGTGATCGGTGTGGATCTCTTCGAAGTGGGCCAGAAGGTCGACGTGCAAGGCACCTCGATCGGTAAGGGCTACGCCGGTACCATCAAGCGTTACAACTTCGGTTCGGGCCGTGCATCGCACGGTAACTCGCGTTCGCACAACGTGCCGGGCTCGATCGGTATGGCGCAGGATCCGGGTCGTGTTTTCCCGGGTAAGCGCATGACCGGTCACATGGGTGACGAGACGGTGACGGTGCAAAACCTCGAAATCGCTCGTATCGACGCCGACCGCAAGCTGCTGCTGGTCAAGGGTGCCGTTCCGGGTGCGAAGGGCGGCAAGGTTTTCGTGACGCCGGCCGTGAAGGTGCGTGCCGTGAAAGGAGCGAAATAATGGAACTTAAGCTCCTGAATGCAAATGGTCAGGAAGGCGCAGCGGTTAGCGCGTCGGACGTCGTGTTCGGCCGTGACTACAACGAAGCGCTGATTCACCAGATCGTCGTCGCTTACCAGGCGAACGCACGTAGCGGCAACCGCGCTCAGAAGGACCGCGAGCAGGTCAAGCACACGACGAAGAAGCCGTGGCGTCAGAAGGGCACGGGCCGTGCTCGTGCCGGTATGTCGTCGAGCCCGTTGTGGCGTGGCGGTGGTCGCATTTTCCCGAACTCGCCGGAAGAAAATTTCTCGCACAAGGTCAACAAGAAGATGCATCGCGCAGGTCTCTGCTCGATCTTCTCGCAGCTGGCCCGCGAAGGCCGCATCGCGGTTGTCGACGAGCTGACGCTCGAAGCGCCGAAGACGAAGCTGCTGGCCGAAAAGTTCAAGGCTATGGGTCTCGATTCCGTGCTGGTCATCACCGACACGGTTGACGAAAACCTGTACCTCGCGTCGCGCAACCTGGCCCATGTGGCGGTTGTCGAGCCGCGTTACGCCGACCCCCTGTCGCTGATCTACTTCAAGAAAGTGCTGATCACGAAGGCTGCGGTCGCCCAGATCGAGGAGTTGCTGTCATGAGCGAAGTTCGCAAAAACGATCATCGTTTGATGCAAGTTCTGCTCGCGCCGGTGATCTCCGAAAAGGCGACGCTGGTGGCTGACAAGAACGAGCAAGTCGTGTTCGAAGTTGCGCCGGACGCTACGAAGCAGGAAGTGAAGGCCGCTGTCGAGCTGCTGTTCAAGGTGGAAGTCAATTCCGTCAATGTGCTGGTCCAGAAAGGCAAAGCCAAGCGCTTTGGCCGCTACATGGGCAAGCGCAAGGACGTGAAGAAGGCGTACGTCTGCCTGAAGCCCGGCCAGGAAATCAACTTTGAAGCGGAGGCCAAGTAATCATGGCAATCGTGAAAGTTAAGCCGACTTCGCCGGGTCGCCGTGCGATGGTCAAGGTGGTCAACAAGGATCTGCACAAGGGCAAGCCGTACGCGCCGCTGCTCGACACGCAGAGCTCGACCGCCGGCCGTAACAACAACGGCCACATCACCACGCGTCACAAGGGCGGTGGTCACAAGCATCACTATCGTATCGTCGACTTCCGTCGCACGAAGGATGGCATTCCCGCGAAGGTCGAACGCCTCGAGTACGATCCGAACCGTAGCGCAAACATCGCGCTGGTCGTGTACGCAGACGGCGAGCGTCGCTACATCATCGCTCCGAAGGGCGTGACGGTTGGTCAGCAACTGATGTCGGGTTCGGAAGCGCCGATCCGCGCAGGCAACACGCTGCCGATCCGCAACATCCCGGTCGGTACGACGATTCACTGCATCGAAATGCTGCCGGGCAAGGGCGCGCAAATGGCGCGTTCGGCGGGTACGTCGGCGATGCTGCTGGCTCGTGAAGGCACCTACGCGCAGGTTCGTCTGCGTTCGGGCGAAATCCGCCGCGTTCACATCGAGTGCCGCGCGACGATCGGTGAAGTGGGCAACGAAGAGCATAGCCTCCGTCAAATCGGTAAGGCTGGCGCGAACCGCTGGCGCGGTATCCGTCCGACGGTGCGCGGCGTTGCAATGAACCCGGTCGATCACCCGCACGGTGGTGGTGAAGGCAAGACGGCTGCAGGTCGCGATCCGGTGAGCCCGTGGGGCACGCCGACGAAGGGCTATCGCACCCGTAGCAACAAGCGCACGACGAGCATGATCGTCCAGCGCCGTCACAAGCGTTAAGGAGTAGGCAATGGCACGTTCTATTAAAAAAGGTCCGTTCTGCGACGCCCATTTGCTGAAGAAAGTTGAGGCGGCTGCAGCTTCGCGCGACAAGAAGCCAATCAAGACCTGGTCGCGTCGCTCGACGATCCTGCCGGACTTCATCGGCCTGACGATCGCCGTTCATAACGGCCGTCAACACGTTCCGGTGTATGTCACGGAAAACATGGTCGGCCACAAGCTTGGCGAGTTCGCACTGACCCGTACGTTCAAGGGTCACGCGGCCGACAAGAAGGCCAAGAAATAAGGGGCTATCAAGATGGAAGTGAAAGCAATTCATCGCGGTGCCCGCATCTCGGCGCAGAAGACGCGCCTTGTGGCTGACCAGATCCGCGGTTTGCCGGTCGACAAGGCGCTGAACGTTCTGACGTTCTCGCCGAAGAAGGCGGCTGGCATCGTGAAGAAGGTCGTGCTGTCGGCGATCGCGAATGCGGAGCACAACGAAGGTGCTGATATCGACGAGCTCAAGATCACGAGCATCTACGTCGACAAGGCAGCGTCGCTCAAGCGGTTCACCGCGCGCGCCAAGGGCCGCGGCAACCGCATTGAGAAGCAATCCTGTCACATCACTGTGACGGTCGGGAATTAAGGGGTCATACGATGGGACAGAAAATTCATCCGACTGGCTTCCGTTTGGCCGTCAGCCGCAATTGGGCTTCGCGTTGGTACGCGAACAACAACAATTTCGCGGCGATGTTGCAGGAAGACATCGGTGTTCGTGAATACCTGAAGAAGAAGCTGAAGAACGCGTCCGTCGGCCGTGTCGTGATCGAGCGTCCTGCAAAGAACGCGCGTATCACGATTTTCAGCTCGCGTCCGGGTGTTGTGATCGGCAAGAAGGGCGAAGACATCGAACTGTTGAAGTCGGAACTGCAGAAGCGCATGGGCGTTCCGGTTCACGTCAACATCGAAGAAATTCGCAAGCCGGAAACCGACGCGCAACTGATCGCCGATTCGATCACGCAACAGCTCGAGCGCCGGATCATGTTCCGCCGCGCGATGAAGCGTGCGATGCAAAACGCAATGCGTCTCGGTGCTCAAGGCATCAAGATCATGAGCGCAGGCCGTCTGAACGGTATCGAAATCGCTCGTACCGAGTGGTATCGCGAAGGCCGCGTGCCCCTGCATACGCTGCGTGCGGACATCGACTACGCGACCTCGGAAGCGAAGACGACGTACGGCATCATCGGCGTGAAGGTGTGGGTCTACAAGGGCGATACGCTCGGCCGCAATGACGCTCCGGTGGTGGAAGAAGTCGCCGAAGAAAAGCGTCCGCGCCGCAATGCACGTCCGGGTGACCGTCGCCCGCGTCGCGATGGTGAAGGTGCACCGGCAGGTGCTCGCCGTGGCGGTCCGCGCCGAGGCGGTGCCGGCGACGGTAAGACTGGAGAATAACGATGCTGCAACCGAAACGCAGGAAGTATCGCAAAGAGCAGAAGGGTCGTAACACTGGCGTCGCAACGCGTGGTAACGCGGTGTCGTTCGGTGAATACGGTCTGAAGGCTATCGGTCGCGGCCGCCTGACCGCGCGTCAGATTGAAGCAGCGCGTCGTGCAATGACGCGTCACATCAAGCGCGGCGGCCGCATCTGGATTCGCATTTTCCCGGACAAGCCGATCTCGCAAAAGCCGGCTGAAGTACGTATGGGTAACGGTAAGGGTAACCCGGAGTACTACGTCGCCGAGATTCAACCGGGCAAGATGCTGTACGAAATGGACGGTGTGTCCGAAGAACTGGCGCGTGAAGCGTTCCGTCTGGCTGCAGCCAAGCTGCCGCTGAAGACGACGTTCATGGTTCGTCAGCTCGGCGCCTAAGGAGTGAACGATGAAGGCTTCTGAACTTCACCAGAAAGATCAGGCCGCGCTCAACAAAGAGCTGTCGGACCTGTTGAAGGCGCAATTCGGCCTGCGCATGCAACTCGCGACCCAGCAGCTCACGAATACGAGCCAGCTGAAGAAGGTTCGTCGCGACATCGCACGTGTGCGGACCGTCCTGACTGAGAAGGCGAACCAGAAATGAACGATAGCGTAAAAACCTCGCTCAAGCGGACGCTGGTCGGCAAGGTCGTCAGCAACAAGATGGACAAGACGGTTACCGTGCTGGTCGAGCACCGTGTGAAGCACCCGATCTACGGCAAGTATGTCGTACGTTCGAAGAAGTACCACGCTCACGACGAGGCGAACACCTACAACGAGGGCGACCTCGTTGAAATCCAGGAAACTCGTCCGATCTCGAAGACGAAGGCTTGGACGGTGTCGCGTCTGGTCGAAGCTGCTCGCGTCATCTAAAGCAGCTGAGCAACAGAAGTAGTTGAAATCGCAGTAGATTTCGCTTGCAAGACCGAGATTATTTGTTATAATCTCGGTCTTCCCTCTTTGTGGGAGCCCCATCGCGGGCGAAGTTGAGGTGGGGGAAGCGATGTGAGCGTCAGTTCATGTCGGCAGATTCACCGGATTGCGATGGCGGGTTTCGTTTGCCGTCGCTGCTGTTCTAACCCAAGCAGCCGATTGGCTGACGGGACCAAGACTGACCGAATGCATCATGGTGGTGCAATCGGATTAAGTTGGGAAAGATAAACCATGATCCAGACCGAAACTCGGCTCGAAGTGGCCGACAACACGGGTGCGCGTGAAGTCATGTGCATCAAGGTGCTCGGCGGCTCGAAGCGTCGTTATGCCAACATCGGCGACATCATCAAGGTGAGCGTCAAAGAGGCAACGCCGCGCGGGCGCGTGAAGAAAGGCGAAATCTACAACGCCGTGGTGGTTCGCACCGCCAAGGGCGTTCGCCGTCAAGACGGCTCGCTGATCAAGTTCGACGGCAACGCCGCCGTGCTTTTGAATACCAAGCTCGAGCCTATCGGCACCCGCATCTTCGGGCCGGTCACGCGTGAGCTGCGCAGCGAACGCTTCATGAAGATCGTTTCGCTCGCGCCGGAAGTGCTGTAAGGAGCCGAGATGAACAAGATTCGCAAGGGTGACGAAGTCATCGTCATCACCGGCAAAGACAAGGGCAAGCGCGGCGTCGTGCTGGCTGTTGGCGACGACCGTGTGACCGTCGAAGGCCTCAATATCGCCAA
This sequence comes from Paraburkholderia phymatum, assembly GCF_038900715.1. Lineage (GTDB taxonomy): Bacteria > Pseudomonadota > Gammaproteobacteria > Burkholderiales > Burkholderiaceae > Paraburkholderia > Paraburkholderia phymatum_A. The sequence goes on from NZ_JAYMRZ010000021.1 coordinate 27,156, forward strand.
GAAGCATGTGAAGCCGAACCCGATGAAGGGTACGACGGGCGGCGTGGAAGCGAAGGCAATGCCGCTGCACATTTCGAACGTCGCGCTGGTCGACGCGAACGGCAAGCCGTCGCGTGTCGGCATCAAGGTCGAGGGAGACAAGAAAGTCCGTTTCCTGAAGACGACCGGTGCTGTGCTGAGCGCCTGACGCGGAGTAAAAAATGGCACGTTTGCAAGAATTTTATAAAGAGAAGGTTGTCCCCGGCCTGATCGAGAAGTTCGGTTACAAGTCCGTGATGGAAGTGCCGCGCATCACCAAGATCACCCTGAACATGGGTCTTGGCGAAGCCGTCGCCGACAAGAAGATCATCGAGAACGCCGTTGGCGATCTGACGAAGATCGCGGGCCAGAAGCCGGTGATCACGAAGGCACGCAAGGCAATCGCGGGCTTCAAGATCCGTCAGGGTTATCCGATCGGCGCAATGGTCACGCTGCGTGGCCAGGCGATGTACGAATTCCTGGACCGTTTCGTCACGGTCGCGCTCCCGCGTGTGCGTGACTTCCGTGGCGTGTCGGGCCGTGCATTCGACGGTCGTGGCAACTACAACATCGGTGTGAAAGAGCAGATCATTTTCCCCGAAATCGACTACGACAAAATCGACGCGCTGCGTGGGCTGAACATCAGCATCACGACGACTGCGAAGACTGACGACGAAGCAAAGGCACTGCTCGCCAGCTTCAAGTTCCCGTTCAGAAACTGAGGTTACCGTGGCTAAACTGGCACTGATCGAACGTGAAAAGAAGCGTGCGCGCCTGGCTGCCAAGTACGCTCCCAAGCGTGCTGCGCTGAAGGCAATCATCGACGACCAAAGCAAGTCGGAAGAAGAGCGCTATGCGGCTCGTCTCGAGCTGCAGCAACTGCCGCGCAATTCGAACCCGACCCGTAAGCGCAATCGTTGCGCGATCACCGGTCGTCCGCGCGGCACGTTCCGCAAATTCGGGCTGGCGCGTAACAAGATTCGTGAAATCGCGTTCCGCGGCGAGATCCCTGGCCTGACCAAGGCGAGCTGGTAATAGGAGAAACGTAAATGAGCATGAGTGATCCTATCGCCGATATGCTGACTCGCATCCGCAATGCGCAGATGGTCGAGAAGGTTTCGGTGACGATGCCCTCGTCGAAAGTCAAGATTGCAATCGCGCAAGTCCTGAAGGATGAAGGCTATATCGACGATTTCGCAGTGAAGTCCGAAGGTGCGAAGTCGGAATTGAACATCGCGTTGAAGTACTACGCTGGCCGTCCGGTTATCGAGCGCCTCGAGCGCGTTTCGAAGCCTGGTCTGCGCGTGTACCGCGGCCGCAACGAAATCCCGCAGGTCATGAACGGCCTGGGTGTTGCGATCGTGTCGACGCCGAAGGGTGTGATGACTGACCGCAAGGCGCGCGCTACGGGCGTCGGCGGCGAAGTCATCTGCTACGTCGCTTAAAGCCGAAGGGAGAAGAAACATGTCTCGAGTAGGTAAAAGCCCGATCGCGCTGCAAGGCGCAGAAGTGGCCCTGAGCGACGAGCGTATTAGCGTCAAGGGCCCGCTGGGCACGATTACGCAAGCTGCGAATCGCCTGGTGAAGGTGGTGAACGACAACGGCACGCTGAAGTTCGAGCCGGTGGACGAGAGCCGCGAAGCAAATGCAATGTCGGGCACGATGCGCGCGCTGGTCGCAAACATGGTGCAAGGCGTGACCAAGGGTTTCGAGCGCAAGCTGACGCTGGTTGGCGTCGGTTATCGTGCGCAAGCGCAAGGCGACAAGCTGAACCTGTCGCTGGGTTTCTCGCACCCGGTGGTGCACCAGATGCCGGAAGGCGTGAAGGCTGAAACCCCGTCGCAAACGGAAATCGTGATCAAGGGGATCGACAAGCAGAAAGTTGGCCAAGTCGCTGCAGAAGTGCGCGGCTACCGTCCGCCGGAGCCCTACAAGGGCAAGGGCGTGCGCTATGCCAACGAGGTTGTGATCCTCAAAGAAACGAAGAAGAAGTAAGGGTGCGCAATCATGGATAAGACTCAATCTCGCCTGCGCCGCGCTCGTCAGACGCGTCTCAAGATCGCTGAGCTGCAAGTCGCGCGTCTGGCCGTGCATCGCACGAACACGCACATCTATGCGCAAGTGTTCTCGCCGTGCGGCACCAAGGTGCTCGCCAGCGCATCGACGCTCGAAGCCGAAGTGCGTGCGCAGCTCGCCGACAAGACGGGCAAGGGTGGCAACGTTGCCGCTGCAACCCTGATCGGCAAGCGCATCGCAGAAAAGGCTAAGGCTGCCGGCATCGAATCCGTCGCCTTTGACCGCTCGGGTTTCCGCTACCACGGCCGCGTGAAGGCGCTGGCTGATGCGGCGCGCGAAGCCGGGCTCAAGTTCTAAGGAAGGAATTCGTCATGGCAAAGATGCAAGCGAAAGTTCAGGCTGACGAACGCGACGACGGCCTTCGCGAAAAGATGATTTCGGTCAATCGCGTGACCAAGGTCGTGAAGGGTGGCCGTATTCTCGGCTTCGCCGCACTGACCGTGGTTGGCGACGGTGATGGCCGCGTCGGCATGGGCAAGGGCAAGGCGAAGGAAGTGCCGGTTGCCGTTCAGAAGGCAATGGAACAAGCCCGCCGCAACATGTTCAAGGTGCCGCTCAAGAACGGTACGTTGCAACACGAAGTGCACGGCAAGCACGGCGCATCGACGGTTCTCCTCGCTCCGGCGAAGGACGGTACCGGCGTGATCGCTGGCGGCCCGATGCGCGCAGTGTTCGACGTGATGGGCGTGCAAAACGTTGTGGCCAAGAGCCACGGTTCGACGAACCCGTACAACCTCGTTCGTGCGACGCTGGACGGCCTGCGCAAGCAGTCGACCCCGGCTGACATCGCGGCGAAGCGTGGTAAGTCCGTCGAAGAAATTCTGGGCTAAGGTGGTCACCATGTCTGAAAAAACTGTCAAGGTTCAGCTCGTCAAGAGCCTGATTGGGACCCGCGAATCGCACCGTGCGACGGTGCGTGGTCTTGGTCTGCGCCGCCTGAACTCGATTAGCGAGCTGCAGGACACGCCGGCTGTGCGCGGCATGATCAACAAGGTCTCGTACCTCGTTAAGGTCATCGGCTAAGCGGCCGTTCGGGCACTCAAGGAGTTGATAATGGAATTGAATAACCTGAAGCCGGCCGAAGGCGCGAAGCACGCAAAGCGTCGCGTTGGTCGCGGCATCGGCTCCGGCCTCGGCAAGACCGCTGGCCGTGGTCACAAGGGTCAGAAGTCGCGTTCGGGTGGCTTCCACAAGGTCGGCTTCGAAGGCGGTCAGATGCCGCTGCAACGCCGTCTGCCGAAGCGTGGCTTTACCTCGCTGACGAAGGAATTCGTCGGTGAAGTGCGCCTCGGTGACCTGGAAAAGCTGCCGGTCGACGAAATCGATCTGTTGGCACTGAAGCAAGCCGGTCTGATTGGCGAGATGATGACGAGCGCCAAGATCATCGCGACGGGCGAGCTGAAGCGCAAGATCGTCGTGAAAGGTCTGTCTGCGACGAAGGGCGCGCGCGCTGCGATTGAAGCAGCTGGCGGTTCTTTCGCCGAGTAACGTGCAAGTCGTTTGCCGTCACTAGCATTTGCATCGGAGAAGGTACTTGGCTAACAGCCCGAGTCTCGCAAAACCCGGTCGAAGCGCGGCGAAGTTTGGCGATCTGCGCCGGCGTGCAGTGTTCCTGCTGCTGGCGCTGGTCGTCTACCGTGTTGGCGCGCACATTCCGGTGCCGGGCATTGACCCGGACCAACTGGCAAAGCTGTTCCAAAGCCAGTCGGGCGGCATCCTAGGCATGTTCAACATGTTCTCGGGTGGCGCACTTTCGCGGTTCACGATTTTTGCGCTTGGGATCATGCCGTATATTTCGGCGTCGATCATCATGCAGTTGCTGGCGATCGTCTCGCCGCAGCTCGAAGCGCTGAAGAAGGAAGGGCAGGCAGGACAACGGAAGATCACGCAGTACACGCGTGTTTTTACGGTAGTTCTGGCGACGTTCCAGGCTTTTGGCATCGCTGTCGCGCTTGAGAATCAGCCGGCACTGGTGATCGATCCTGGCATGGTCTTCCGGCTGACGACGGTTGTGACGCTCGTGACCGGCACGATGTTCCTGATGTGGCTCGGTGAGCAAATCACGGAACGTGGTCTGGGCAACGGCATTTCGATCATTATTTTCGGCGGCATCGCGGCGGGTTTCCCGAATGCGATCGGTGGTCTCTTCGAACTGGTTCGCACCGGATCGATGAGCATCATCTCGGCGATTATCGTGGTCGCGCTGATTGCAGCTGTGACGTATCTGGTGGTGTTCATCGAACGCGGCCAGCGCAAGATTCTTGTGAACTACGCGAAGCGGCAAGTCGGCAATAAGATTTATGGCGGACAGTCGTCGCATCTGCCGTTGAAGTTGAACATGTCGGGCGTGATTCCGCCGATCTTCGCGTCGTCGATCATCCTGTTCCCGGCAACCATCCTGAACTGGTTCAGTTCCGGTTCGCGGACCGGCTGGTTCGCAGACACGCTGCACAATGTGGCCGAAGCGATCAAGCCCGGTCAGCCGGTGTACGTGTTGCTGTACGCGTTGGCGATCGTGTTCTTCTGCTTCTTTTACACCGCGCTGGTGTTCAACAGCAGAGAGACGGCCGACAACCTGAAAAAGAGCGGTGCATTCGTCCCGGGTATTCGTCCGGGAGACCAGACGGCGCGCTATATCGACCGCATCCTGACGCGTCTGACGTTGGCTGGTGCGATCTACATCGTGTTCGTTTGCTTGCTGCCCGAGTTTTTGGTGCTGCGCTGGAATGTGCCGTTTTATTTTGGTGGAACGTCGCTGCTGATCATTGTCGTCGTCACAATGGACTTCATGGCGCAGGTGCAGTCGTACGTTATGTCGCAACAGTATGAGTCGCTGCTGAAGAAGGCAAACTTCAAGGGCGGCGGCGTCCCGATGCGTTGAAAGGACTTATGGCCAAAGACGATGTAATCCAGATGCAAGGCGAGGTTATCGAAAACCTCCCCAATGCTACCTTCCGGGTGAAGCTGGAAAACGGCCATGTCGTATTGGGACACATATCCGGCAAGATGCGGATGCACTACATCCGTATTCTGCCGGGCGACAAGGTGACGGTTGAATTGACGCCTTACGATCTGTCGCGTGCGCGGATCGTGTTCCGGGCGAAGTGATTTGAAAAAAGGGTAATATCATGAAAGTGATGGCATCGGTTAAGCGCATTTGCCGCAATTGCAAGATCATCAAGCGCAAGGGCGTCGTTCGCGTGATTTGCAGCTCTGATCCGCGCCACAAGCAGCGTCAAGGCTGAACGCCGCGCTTTTGTTTGCGCTTTTTGTTTGAGGAAAAACAATGGCTCGTATCGCAGGGGTTAATATCCCGAACCACCAGCATACCGAAATCGGCCTGACGGCAATTTACGGTATCGGTCGCACGCGCTCGCGCAACATTTGCGTTGCTGCTGGTGTGGAATTTTCGAAGAAGGTTAAGGACCTGACCGACGCAGATCTCGAAAAGCTGCGTGAAGAAGTCGGCAAGTTTATCGTTGAAGGCGATCTGCGCCGTGAAACGACGATGAACATCAAGCGCCTGATGGACCTCGGTTGCTACCGTGGCGTGCGCCATCGTAAGGGCCTGCCCCTGCGCGGCCAGCGCACGCGTACGAATGCGCGTACGCGCAAGGGTCCGCGTCGTGCAGCGCAAGCGCTGAAGAAGTAAGCGAGACTGACAGTTACAGGAAAACGTAATGGCTAAGGCTTCGAACAACTCCGCGGCGCAACGCGTTCGCAAGAAGGTCAAGAAGAACGTCGCCGAGGGCGTGGTTCACGTTCACGCGTCGTTCAACAACACCATCATCACGATCACCGACCGTCAAGGCAATGCATTGGCTTGGGCAACGTCGGGTGGTCAGGGCTTCAAGGGTTCGCGTAAGTCGACCCCGTTTGCAGCTCAGGTTGCCGCTGAATCGGCTGGCCGCGTGGCGATGGAATACGGCGTGAAGAACCTCGAAGTACGGATCAAGGGCCCCGGCCCTGGCCGTGAGTCCGCGGTGCGCGCGTTGCATGGTCTTGGCATCAAGATCACCGCGATCTCCGACGTGACGCCGGTTCCGCACAACGGCTGCCGTCCGCCGAAGCGTCGTCGTATCTAAGACGCTTGCTCCGCTTGCGCCTGTTGCCGCTAAAGGCGGTAGCAGGCTGCTTGCGTTATTGAATTGACTAAGCCCACCGTTCGACCCAAAGGGTTCGGACTAGCGTGAATGAATGTTCACGTGATCAATCATAGAAGGAATGCAAAGTGGCACGCTATATCGGCCCTAAAGCCAAGCTGTCTCGCCGTGAAGGCACCGATCTCTTCCTGAAGAGCGCCCGTCGTTCGCTCGCTGACAAGTGCAAGCTTGACAGCAAGCCGGGTCAACATGGCCGCACCTCGGGCGCCCGTACGTCCGACTACGGCACGCAGTTGCGCGAAAAGCAAAAAGTGAAGCGCATCTACGGCGTGCTCGAGCGCCAGTTCCGCCGTTATTTCGCTGAAGCTGATCGCCGCAAGGGCAACACGGGTGAAAACCTGCTGAAATTGCTCGAGTCGCGTCTGGACAACGTCGTGTATCGCATGGGCTTCGGCTCGACGCGCGCAGAAGCACGTCAGCTCGTGAGCCACAAGGCAATCACGGTGAACGGTGTCGTCGCGAACATCCCGTCGCTGCAAGTGAAGGCTGGCGACGTGATCTCCGTGCGCGAACAGGCCAAGAAGCAGGCTCGTATTCTCGAAGCGCTGTCGCTCGCGGAACAGGGCGGCCTGCCGAGCTGGGTTGCTGTCGATTCGAAGAAGTTCGAAGGTACGTTCAAGCAAATGCCGGAACGCAGCGATATCGCTGGCGACATCAACGAAAGCCTGATCGTCGAATTGTATTCGCGGTAATCGGATTAACGGCCGAGGTTCCCGGATTGCGTTAGGCAAGGGGGCGCCTCGGCTGTTTATTTTCAGGTTGTTACCGGTCAGCCTTATCGGTGTAACGAGCCGAGGGTATTGAAAAGGAAAACCTATGCAAACCAGTTTGTTGAAGCCCAAGATCATCGCAGTTGAATCGCTTGGCGAAAGCCACGCGAAAGTGGTCATGGAACCGTTTGAACGCGGTTATGGCCACACCTTGGGTAACGCGCTTCGGCGCGTGTTGCTGTCGTCGATGGTTGGCTACGCGCCGACGGAAGTGACGATTGCAGGCGTCGTGCATGAATACTCGACGCTCGATGGTGTGCAAGAGGACGTGGTCAACCTGTTGTTGAACCTGAAGGGCGTGGTGTTCAAGCTGCATAACCGTGACGAAGTGACGGTTACGCTGCGCAAGGAAGGTGAAGGCGTTGTTACCGCTGGCGACATCGAGCTCGCCCACGACTGCGAAGTGATGAATCCGGATCATGTGATCGCGCACCTGTCGAAGGGCGGCAAGCTCGACGTGCAGATCAAGGTCGAAAAGGGCCGTGGCTATGTGCCGGGCAACGTGCGTCGTTACGGTGAAGAATCGGCCAAGATCATTGGCCGTATCGTGCTGGACGCGTCGTTCTCGCCGGTTCGCCGTGTGAGCTATGCAGTGGAAAGCGCGCGTGTCGAACAGCGTACCGACCTCGACAAGCTCGTGATGAACATCGAAACCAACGGCGTCATCTCGCCGGAAGAAGCGATCCGTCAATCGGCGCGTATTCTGGTCGATCAGCTGTCGGTGTTCGCAGCACTGGAAGGCACGGAAGCCGCGGCAGAAGCACCGTCGCGTGCACCGCAGATCGATCCGATCCTGCTGCGCCCGGTCGATGATCTCGAACTGACGGTTCGCTCGGCGAACTGCCTGAAGGCCGAGAACATCTACTACATCGGCGACCTGATCCAGCGCACGGAAAACGAGCTGCTGAAGACGCCGAATCTGGGCCGCAAGTCGCTGAACGAGATCAAGGAAGTGCTCGCTTCGCGCGGTCTGACGCTCGGCATGAAGCTCGAAAACTGGCCGCCGGCTGGTCTCGACAAGTAATCGCGCAGCATCAACTGGCCAGGACGCGGATTTTCCTTTAAAATCCGCGTCTTGCCTTTTTCACTACCGGCCCGTGCTTTCCACGGAAAGCGATAGAAGAGCTGGACCAAAACTTTGAATCAAGGAAATTGAAATGCGTCACCGTCATGGTCTGCGGAAACTGAACCGCACGAGCAGCCACCGTCTGGCAATGCTCCGTAACATGTCCAACTCGCTGATCGAGCACGAAGTCATCAAGACCACGCTGCCGAAGGCGAAGGAACTCCGTAAGGTCGTCGAGCCGCTGATCACGCTCGGCAAGAAGCCGTCGCTGGCAAACCGTCGTCTGGCGTTCAACCGCCTGCGCGATCGTGACTCGGTCACGAAGCTGTTCGACGTGCTGGGCCCGCGCTTCGCGAACCGTCCGGGTGGCTATCTGCGCATCCTGAAGTTCGGTTTCCGCGTTGGCGACAATGCACCGATGGCGCTTGTCGAACTGCTGGACCGTCCGGAAGTCGAGGAAGTCGAGAACGTTGCAGAAGCTGAATAAGCGTTCTGACAACTGCTAAAAAGCCAGGCGAAAGTCTGGCTTTTTTGTTTTCGGGCGTGCGTATGGCCTATGCCAATTGGCCGCCAGCGACGTCTTGGAACAAGGTGATACGATAGCGTCACCCTGTTGCGAAAGTGCTGGAGCGGTCGGTGAACGTGAATGTGAGTTTGATTTTGACGACCGTGCCGGACCTCGCGACGGCGCAAAAGCTGGCTCAGGATGCGCTTTCTGCCCGTCTTGCCGCGTGCGTGACGCAGCTTGGCAGCGTCCAGTCGAGCTATCACTGGCAGGGCAAGATCGAATCGGCGGATGAAATCCAGTTGCTGTTCAAGACGAGCGTCGTCCGGGCGTTCGAACTCGAGCAGTTCATTCAGGCTCAGCATCCGTACGAGACGCCCGAAATCCTCTCCTGGCAGGTCACAGCGTCGGCCGCGTATGGCCAATGGGTGAACACCGAAACGCAACGCCCGATCCATGTTTAACAGCTTCTCCAGGCGCTGGCGCGATACCGCGCGCTTCCTCATCCTCATGACCGGCATTCTGCTGCTCTCGCTATTCAGGGCGAGCGGCGCACACGCTGACGACTTCCTTGATCCCGCCGTTGCTTTCAGATTCAGCGCATCTGAGCAGCCGGGCGAAGTGCTGGTTCACTACAAGATCGCCGACGGTTACTACATGTATCGCGAGCGATTCGCCTTTGCGACCCGCAACGGCACAGTCACCATCGGAGATCCGCAGTTGCCCGCGGGCCATGTGAAGTTCGACCAGACCTTCGCGAAGAATGTGGAAACCTATCGCGGCGAACTGACGATCCGCGTACCGGTGAAGCAGGCAAGCGGTCCGTTCGATCTCGCCGTGACGTCGCAAGGCTGTGCCGACGCCGGCATCTGCTATCCGCCGATGGAACGCGTCTATCACGTGACGGGCGCCGCCTTGCACGCTGCCGTGACGGGCGTTGTCGACGGCGCACAAAGTGTCCAGGGCACGCAGGGCGGCGCGTCGTGGTACGAACGCGCGACTAGCGCAGACTATGCGCAGTCGCTGCTGCAGGGCGGGGGCTTCTTTGCAATCGTCGGATTGTATTTCGTCGCCGGCGTGGTGCTGAGCCTGCTGCCGTGTTCGTATCCGATGATCCCGATCCTGTCCGCGATCATCATCGGCGAGGGGCCGCGCGTGACGCGTGGCCGGGGCTTCGCGTTGTCGCTCGCCTATGTCATCGGCATGGCGCTCGTTTATACCGTGCTCGGCATTGCCGCCGCGCTCGTCGGGCAAAGCCTTGGTGCATGGCTCCAGAATCCGTGGGTGCTCGGCGCGTTCGCGCTTGTGCTGACAGTGTTCGCTCTCTCGTTGATCGCGGGCGTCGATATCGTGTTGCCGCAGCGCTGGCAGAACGGTGTCTCGAAGGCGTCGGGAGGACGGTCGGGAGGCAAATTCGCTGCTGTCGCAGTGATGGGCGCGCTGTCGGCGCTGGTGGTGGGGGCGTGCATGACGGCGCCGCTTTTCGCCGTGCTGGCGTTCATCGCGCACACGGGCAACGCCGTATTGGGTGGTGCGGCCCTGTTTTCGATGGGCGTCGGGCTCGGTGTACCGCTGCTGATCATCGGGCTTGGCGCGGGTACGTTGCTGCCGCGCGCGGGCGCATGGATGGACAGCGTGAAGGTCTTCTTCGGTGTTGTGCTGCTGGCAGCGGCGCTGTGGATCGTATGGCCGGTTCTGGGCGCGACCGCGCAAATGCTGTTGGCAGCGCTGTGGCTGCTGATTGCCGCGGCCGGTTTGGGACTTTTTTCGCCGCACGCCGGAGCAAAGTCCATTTGGCGCGGTCTCGGTCGCGGAATCGGCGCGGCGTTGGCGATCTGGGCGGCAACGCTGCTCGTCGGGCTCGCAGCGGGATCGACGAACCCATTCGAGCCGCTAGCAGTGCTTGCCAGCCGCACGGCGAATGCGCCGTCTACAGCGGCCCCTCAGGGCGATCTGGCCTTTGCGCCCGTGCGATCATCGGGGCAACTCGACGAGGCCGTCAAAACGGCTGCACAGCCCGCTATGCTCGATTTCTATGCGGACTGGTGCGTCAGCTGCAAGGAAATGGAGAAGCTCACCTTCAGCGATCCACGCGTTCAGGCCAAGCTCAAGCAGATGAATCTGCTGCGAGCCGACGTTACGGCGAACAATGCTGACGATCAGGCATTGCTCAAGCGCTTCAACCTGTTCGGGCCGCCAGGCATCATATTTTTCGACCGAGGCGGCAGAGAGGTATTGCGCGTGGTCGGTTACGAATCGGCGGACAAATTCCTGAGAAGTCTCGACCGTGTGACGATGGCACCCCAGACCTGAAACGGCAACGCGAGTCAGCTGTTAGCCAATTTCGCGCTCGACGCGCACCAAACCCAACCGATCGACATTTACCCGCGACTCTCAAAAAGTCTCGCAACAAAAAAGCGGAGGCAGCCGCAAGGCCATCTCCGCTTTTTCAATGCCACAGCGCTACCACGTAGCGCGTCCCTTACTTCTGCGCCCGCAACACGCGCGCAGCATCAAGCGCGAAGTACGTCAGCACACCGTCCGCGCCTGCGCGCTTGAAAGCGAGCAGCGATTCCATCATCACCTTGTCGTGATCCAGCCAGCCGTATTGCGCGGCCGCCTTCAGCATCGCGTATTCGCCGCTCACCTGGTAGACGTAGGTCGGGAAGCGGAACTCGTCCTTCACGCGACGCACGATGTCCAGATACGGCATACCCGGCTTGACCATCACCATGTCCGCGCCTTCGTCGATGTCGGCGCGCACTTCTCGCAGCGCTTCGTCCGAGTTCGCGGGATCGAGCTGGTACGTCATCTTGTTGCCCTTGCCCAAGTTCGCTGCGGAACCCACGGCGTCGCGGAACGGGCCGTAGAACGCCGACGCGAACTTTGCCGAGTACGCCATGATCCGCGTGTGGATGTGGCCCTCGCTCTCCAGCATCTCGCGGATCGAGCCGATGCGGCCGTCCATCATGTCGGACGGAGCGACGATGTCGACGCCTGCCTCTGCCTGCGCCTTCGCCTGCTCGACAAGAATTTCGACGGTTTCGTCATTGATCACGTAGCCGCTCTCGTCGAGCACGCCATCCTGGCCGTGGCTCGTGTAGGGATCGAGCGCGACGTCCGTCAGCACGCCCAATTCGGGAAAGCGCTTCTTCAATTCACGCACGGCGCGCGGAATCAGGCCTGCTTCATTGGTCGCTTCGCGTCCGTCGGGCGTCTTGATGGACGGCTCGATCACCGGAAAGAGCGACAGCACGGGCACGCCCAGTTCGAGACATTGCTCGGCCACGCCCATCAGCAGATCGACGGATACGCGTTCGACGCCCGGCATCGACGGAACGGCCTGACGCACATTCGTGCCTTCGATAATGAAGACGGGATAGATCAGATCGTTGGTGGTAAGAATGTTTTCACGCATCATGCGGCGCGAGAATTCGTCGCGGCGCATGCGGCGCGGACGGTGGTGGGGATAGAAGCTCATGTGGGGTGTCGTGTCTGCAGAAGTCGAGAACGCTGGCTGTTCCCTGCCAGAAACTTTTCGAGACAATGGTATATCATACCGATCGAGCAAGGCGCCTAGCGCTGACCTCCCCGCTTCTCCTCCCTGAGCGGGTGCCTGTCGTTTTTCGATTAGGCTGTTTAACCCGCCGTCAACTAGCGGCGGGTTTTTTTATGGGCGATCGAAAAACGGCGCGGTGCCCTCTGCGACGGCCTTCCAGGCCTTACTCGGCGGACGCGGATACGTCGGCATCGCCCGCCACATCGGGCGCGATCCAGCTTTCGATCAGCTCGTGCGCCTCGTCGAGGCCGGTCCGCTTCAGCGCCGAAAAGAGCTGGGCGGTCAATTCGCCCTGATAGCCGGCGGCGCGATATTCATCCAGCCCTTTCTTCGTCGCGCGCAGCGCATTGACGCCCTCCTGGCGGGTCAATTTGTCGCACTTGGTGAGCAATGTGTGAATCGGCTTGCCGGTCGGCGCGAACCACTCGATCATCCGTCGGTCCAGTTCCGTGAGCGGGCGGCGCGAATCCATCATCAGGATCATGCCGCGCAGTTGCGAGCGCGTCTGCAGATAGGTCGACAGCAACTGTTCCCAGTGGGCTTTCGCCGCGCCGGGCACTTCGGCGTAGCCGTAACCCGGCAAATCGACGAGATTCGCGACAGGCTCGGCTGCCGGGCCCACCGAAAAAAAGTTGATGTGCTGAGTCCGTCCCGGCGTCTTACTGGCGAACGCAAGGCGCTTCTGGTTGCAGAGGATGTTGATGGCCGTCGACTTTCCCGCGTTCGAGCGCCCCGCGAACGCGACCTCCGGCTGCGGCGAAGGCGGCAGATCGCGCAAGTGATTGACGGTCGTAAAGAAGCGGGCTTGGTGGAGCAGGAAAGACATGGAGAAGACCGGAAGGACGGGTAAATGGACGTCAAGCGGACGTCCAGCGAACATCGATGGACGCGATGAAATGCCGTGCAAGGGCGAGACAGCCCGCCGCGAAGGCCGGAGAGGCCCGACTGGCGCCAGCGCGAATAGCGAGTTATTGTACAATACGATGGTTTACTGAAAACCTGTGAGGCCGTCGCGCGGGCCTCTGCGGCTGTGATCGGCCGCTGTCGTATTTTGCAGAACCTCTAATTCCCACAAGACGAAACAGGGTGTGCGAATGAATCGACTGGGCAAGTTTCTGGTGGTACTTCACACAGCAGCAGGTCTTTCAGGTTTCGCAGTACAGGCAAGAGCAGCAGATCAGGCAAAGCCGGATTTGAATCGGGGGCAGGCAATCGCGGCGCAGGTATGCGCTTCGTGTCATGGGGCCGATGGCAACAGCGCCGGCGGCGCGTATCCGAAGCTTGCGGGCCAGCATCCCGAGTATCTCGTCAAGCAGCTGAAGGATTTCAAAACGCAACCCGGTGCCAAGCAGCCCGTCCGCAACAATGCGATCATGGCGGGTATGGTGGCAGCGTTGTCCAATCAGGACATGGTGAACGTGGCGGCATACTTCTCGTCGCAGGCACCGAAGCCGGGCTACGCGCACAACAAGGACACCGTGCCCCTGGGGCAAAAGATCTATCGCGCTGGCGTCGCCGACAAGGGCGTGCCGGCGTGCGCAAGCTGCCACGGGCCGACGGGGCAGGGGATTCCGTCGCAGTATCCGCGGCTGTCGGGGCAATGGGCGGAATACACGGTGACGCAGTTGACCGCGTTCACCCAAGGCCCGGGCGCGCGCAATAACAACGATGCGATGCACGCCATCGCGTCGCGTTTGTCGGACAGCGAGATCAAGGCTGTCGCCGATTACGTCGCGGGCTTGCACTAAGAGTCCGTACGAAAGCGAAGCCGGCCGCAAAGAGGCCGGCAAGAAAACAAGAAAAGGGTGAGGGAGTCGCATGAAGCGATGCCCTGCACCCTTTTTTGCTGTTGAGTCGGAGTTTGAATGAGCGTCACCACGTCGGGTTGGGAGTTGAAGTCGCGGCCGCGCTTCGTGCGCACGTCCGTCGAATTGCTGAGTTCGATGCGCTTCGCGATCGCGTTGCTCGTGATCCTGTCGATCGCAAGCATCATCGGCACCGTGCTCACGCAGGACGACCCGTATCCGAACTACGTCAACCAGTTCGGCCCGTTCTGGGCCGACATCTTCCGTTCGCTGAGCCTCTACAACGTGTACAGCGCGTGGTGGTTCATGCTGATCCTCGGCTTTCTCGTTGTGTCGATCTCGCTGTGCGTGATCCGCAATGCGCCGAAGATGATCGCCGACACGAAGAGCTGGAAAGACAAGGTTCGCGAAGGCAGCCTGCGCGCGTTCCATCACAAAGGCGAGTACGCCGTTCTGGACACGACCCGCGCGCAGGCTGCGGCGACGCTCGGCAAGCTTTCCGCGAGGCTCGGCTACAAATACGTGACGCGCGAATCGGAAGGCGCGACGCTGATCGCCGCGAAGCGCGGCGCGCTGACCAAGCTTGGCTACATCTCCGCGCACCTTGCGATCGTCATCATCTGTATCGGCGGTCTGCTCGACAGCAACTTGCCCATCAAGCTGCAGATGTGGCTCTTCGACAAGACGCCGATCCGCAGCAACACCGTCATCAACGAGATTCCGCCCGAACACCGCCTGTCGCAGGGCAACCCGACATTCCGCGGCTACGCGTGGGTGCCCGAGGGGCAGCATGTGTCGACGGCGATCCTGAACCAGCAGGACGGCTCGTTGATCCAGGACCTGCCGTTCTCGATCGAGCTGAAGAAGTTCATCGTCGACTACTACTCGACGGGCATGCCGAAGCTCTTCGCCAGCGACATCGTCGTGATCGACCACAAGACGGGCGCGCGCGTCCCGGCGCGCGTCGAGGTGAACAAGCCGTTCGAGTACGACGGTGTGTCGATCTACCAGTCGAGTTTCCAGGACGGCGGCTCGCAGATGCAGATGACCGCGTATCCAATGACGGGCAGCAATAGCAAGAGCGAGCCTTTCAACGGGGAAATCGGCGGCTCGAAAGTGCTGAGCGCGTCGATGCCGGGCACGGACGGCCAGACCGTCGAGTTCGCGGACTTCCGCGCGATCAACGTCGAGAACATCTCGAACGGCAATGGGCAGAACGATGCGCGCGGCGTGACCGCGCACCAGTCGCTGAAGGAAGCCTTCGACGAGCGTCTCGGCTCCGGCGCGAAGACGTCGAAGCCGGTCGATCTGCATAACGTCGGCCCGTCGGTGCAGTACAAAGTGCGCGACAAGGACGGCCAGGCGCGCGAGTACAACAACTACATGTTGCCCGTCGACGTCGGCGGCGAGCGC
Source organism: Paraburkholderia phymatum (assembly GCF_038900715.1). Classification (GTDB taxonomy): domain Bacteria; phylum Pseudomonadota; class Gammaproteobacteria; order Burkholderiales; family Burkholderiaceae; genus Paraburkholderia; species Paraburkholderia phymatum_A. Next base: position 42,531 of record NZ_JAYMRZ010000021.1, read on the forward strand.
GTGTTCCTTGCCGGCATGCGCATGAATCCGGACGATCCGTTCCGCTATCTGCGCATTCCCGCCGACTCCGCCGGCACGGTCAACGAATGGATGAAACTGCGCGCCGCGCTCGAAGACCCGGCCATCCGCGCGCAGGCGGCTCAACAGTTCGCGCAGCGCTCGGTGCAGTCGAACGCGGACCTGCAGCAGCATCTGGAGGAAAGCGCGTCGCGCGTGCTGACGCTTTTTGCAGGCGGCGATCCGGCGATCGGCAAGGCGCCCGATGGTCAGACGATTGGCGGCTTCCAGGCGATTGCCGCGTTCATCGACCGTTCCGTCCCCAAGGGTGAGCAGGAGAAGGCGGCAGGACTCTTGCTTCGTATGCTGGAAGGCGCGACATGGGACGTATGGCAGATTGCGCGGCAGCAGGCGGGAGAAGGCCCGGCGACGGCGGACGCGACCACGAGCCGCTTTATCCAGACCTCGATCAATGCGCTATCCGACAGCTTTCTGTACGGTTCGCCAGTGTTTTTGCAGCTTGACTCCTTCAAGCAGGTGCAAGCTTCGGTATTTCAGTTGGCGCGCGCGCCGGGCAAAAAAGTCGTGTATCTTGGCAGCCTGCTACTCGTGTTAGGCATCTTTTCGATGTTCTACGTCCGCGAACGGCGCCTGTGGTTCTGGCTCAAGGAGGCGGATCGCGGCGTGAGCGTCGTGATGGCGATGTCGACGGCACGCAGGACATTCGATTTCGAGAAGGAATTTGCCCGAACCCGCGACGCAGTCGGTGCGGTGCTCGGAACGAAGCCTCTCGATGCAGATGCCGATGCCGCCAACGAGGCAAAGGGCGCCGCCCGTCCAGCGGATGCAGCGTCCACAGATTCACCCGATTCGACCCGGTAAGAACATGGACTTGACCCAAGTTTCTTCTTCCTCGCGCGCCACGCCGCGCGCCGATACGTCGGCTCATTCGGCCACGCATCTGCATGCGCATGTGCCAGGTGAACCGGCGCTGCTGGACGACCGTCCGTTCCTGAAGCGCCTCGGCGCGTTCGACTGGCTGTTCGCGCTGGCGATGGTCGTGGGAGCCGGGTTCGCGCTGTCGCGCTACTACGAGTACATGAATTACTACGACAAGCTGGTGCTGGTTTGCTCGGTGCCGGCTTTCGTCGTGCTCGGCTGGCGCTGGAAGCCCGCGCGCCTGCTGATGGCGTGCATCGCCGTGCTCTCGCTCTTTGCGATCCAGTTGTACGGCGGCGATCTGACCCGCGCCGATCACGCGTTCTTCCTCAAGTATTTCCTGTCGAGCCAGTCTGCGATTCTGTGGATGAGCGCGCTGTTCGTGCTCGCGACGCTGTTCTACTGGATCGGCGTGCTGTCGCGCTCGCCGTCGGGCGCCGCGATCGGCTCGAAGATGACGTGGGTCGCCGTGCTGATGGGTTTCGTCGGCTTGATGGTGCGTTGGTACGAGTCGTATCTGATCGGCTCGGACGTCGGCCATATCCCCATCTCGAACCTCTACGAAGTGTTCGTGCTGTTCAGTTTGATTACAGCGTTGTTCTACCTGTACTACGAGCAACACTACAACACGCGCGCGCTCGGCGCGTTCGTGCTGCTGGTGATCAGCGCGGCCGTCGGCTTCCTGATGTGGTACTCGATCGCGCGCGACGCGCAGCAGATCCAGCCGCTCGTTCCCGCGCTGCAAAGCTGGTGGATGAAGATTCACGTGCCAGCGAACTTCATCGGTTACGGCAGCTTCGCGCTGTCGGCGATGGTCGGCGTCGCGTATCTGATGAAAGAGCGCGGCGTGCTGGCCGACCGCCTGCCGACGCTCGACGTGCTCGACGACGTCATGTACAAGTCGATCGCCGTCGGCTTCGCGTTCTTCACGATCGCGACGATTCTCGGCGCGCTGTGGGCCGCTGAAGCGTGGGGCGGCTATTGGAGCTGGGACCCGAAGGAAACGTGGGCGCTGATCGTGTGGCTGAACTACGCGGCATGGCTGCACATGCGCCTGATGAAAGGCCTGCGCGGCGCGGCCGCTGCCTGGTGGGCGCTGACGGGCCTGCTGGTGACGAGCTTCGCGTTCCTCGGCGTGAACATGTTCCTGTCGGGGCTGCATAGCTACGGCAAGCTGTAATATCCGCCGAATTTGAGGCCGGGACACAGAAAAACCGCCGCGTGCGCTGCACCGGCGGTTTTTTTATGCGGATATGGAAGGATTGCGCGCCGCTTGTGTTAACCAGAACGGTGGCCGCAATCAGCGGGTCGAATGACAAGCGGGTCGAACGGATATCGTCCGGGCCAGTACGCCCGGCAAGGAGTTTCAGCATGTGGATCAAGCGAAGCGAACGGAGCCGTCTCTACGGCGACGACATCGCGCGCAGCGAAATCACGCCGCGGCGCGTGTTCGAGAATCGCCGGCGGATCTTGCAGGCAGCGGGCGCGGCGGCGCTCGGCGGCCTGATCGGCGTGCAGGGCGAGGCGTTTGCGGAGTATTCGTCGTCCGACGCGAAAGCGCAGAAGCTCGGCGCAAAGACCAATTCGAAGTTCGTCGTCGCCGACAAGGTCACGCCGTTCAAGGACATCACAACGTACAACAACTACTACGAGTTCGGCACCGACAAGAGCGATCCGTCGCACAACGCGGGCACGCTGCGGCCGCATCCGTGGAAGGTGAGCGTCGAGGGTGAGGTGAAGAACGCGAAGGTCTACGACATCGACGAGCTGCTGAAGCTCGCGCCGCTGGAGGAGCGCGTGTACCGGCTGCGCTGCGTCGAAGGCTGGTCGATGGTGATTCCGTGGATCGGCATTCCGCTGTCGGAAGTGATCCGGCGCGCGCAGCCGACCGCGAACGCGAAGTACGTGCAGTTCATCACGCTCGCCGATCCGTCGCAGATGGCGGGCCTGTCCGAGCCGATTCTCGACTGGCCCTATTCAGAAGGCCTGCGGATGGATGAAGCGATGAATCCGCTCACGCTGCTGACGATGGGCGTCTACGGTCAGGTGCTGCCGAATCAGAACGGCGCGCCCGTGCGCGTCGTCGTGCCGTGGAAGTACGGCTTCAAGAGCGCGAAGTCGCTGGTCAAGATCCGTTTCGTCGACAAGCAGCCGCCGACGAGCTGGAACACCTACGCGCCGAACGAATACGGCTTCTATTCGAACGTGAACCCGAACGTCGACCATCCGCGCTGGAGCCAGGCGACCGAGCGGCGCATCGGTGAGGACGGCTTCTTCACGCCGAAGCGCAAGACGCTGATCTTCAACGGCTATGGTGACCTCGTCGCGTCGATGTATCAGGGCATGGACCTGAAGAAGAACTTCTGATAGCGGCGCGCATGGGAACCGAGACGACATCGACCGTGACCGCAAGCACCGGCGCACGGACGGCGAGCGCTTCGAAACACGCATCGCCTTCGCGCACGACAACGACGACTGTCGGCGCTGCGCGCTGGCTCGTGCCGGCCAAGATCGCCGTGCTCGTCGCGGCGCTGTGTCCGTTTGCGCGCATCGTGCTGTTCGGTTTCACCGACCGGCTCGGCGCGAATCCCATCGAGTTCATCACGCGCTCGACGGGATTGTGGACGCTGGTGTTCATCTGCATCACGCTCGCCGTGACGCCGCTGCGCAAGCTCACCGGCTGGAACGCGCTGCTGCGCTTTCGCCGGATGCTCGGGCTCTACGCGTTCTTCTATGCAGCGTTGCACTTCACGACGTATTTCTGGTTCGACAAGTGGTTCGATTTCGCGGAGATCGTAAAGGATATCGGCAAGCGGCCGTTCATCACGGTCGGCTTCGCGGCGTTCGTGCTGCTGGTCCCGCTCGCCGTCACGTCGCCGAAAGCGATGGTGCGCAAGCTCGGCCGACGCTGGCAGACGTTGCATCGCGCGATCTATCTGATAGCCACGCTCGCGATCCTGCATTTCTGGTGGATGAAAGCGGGCAAGCACGATCTGATCTTGCCGAAGATTTACGGTGCTATCGTGATTGCGTTGCTCGGCTGGCGACTGCTTGCATGGGCACGCGACAGAATCCGGCAACGGGCGAGAAGCTAGCTGGTCGTGCGGAACGGGTGAGGGCAACAAAAAAGGCGATGCGTTTTGTGCGCATCGCCTTTTTGCTTCGAGCGTTCGAAGCGTTCAGCTTCGATCCGGCAGAACCGATTCGCCCGCGAACAGTTCCTTCACTTCTTCGCGCTGGCGCACGACGTAGGCCTTGTCGCCATCGACCATCACTTCGGCGGCGCGCGCGCGTGTGTTGTAGTTCGAGCTCATCGTGAATCCATAGGCGCCTGCCGACCGGATCGCGAGTAGATCACCCGGTTCGACAGCCAGTTCCCGCTCGCGCCCGAGCCAGTCGCCGCTTTCGCACACGGGACCGACGACGTCATACAGATGCTTGTCCCCGTCGCGCTGCACGACGGGTTCGATCGCGTGATAAGCCTCGTACATTGCTGGACGCGCGAGATCGTTCATCGCCGCATCGACAATCGCGAAGTTCTTTTCGACGCCCGGCTTCAGGAACTCGACCCGTGTGAGCAGCACGCCCGCATTGCCGACGAGCGAGCGGCCTGGCTCGAAATACACTTCACGATGACCGTGCCCGCGCGCGTCGATCCGGTCGAGCAGCGTGCGCACGAAGTCGCCGATATCGGGCGGCGTTTCGTCGTCGTACGTGATGCCGAGTCCGCCGCCCACATCGATATGCCGTATCTTCACGCCGTCTGCTTCGATCTGGTCGACGAGTTCGAGCAACTTGTCGACGGCATCGAGGTACGGCGCGACTTCCGTGATCTGCGAACCGATATGGCAGTCGATGCCGACCACTTCCAGGTTCTTCATCGCGGCGGCCGCGCGATACGTGGCGCGCGCGTCGTCGAACGCGACGCCGAACTTGTTCGACTTGAGGCCCGTCGAGATATACGGATGTGTCTTCGCGTCGACGTCGGGATTCACGCGCAGCGACACGGGCGCTTTCTTGCCCATTTCGCCCGCGACGGCATTCAGGCGGTCCAGTTCGGGAATCGACTCGACGTTGAAGCACTTCACGCCTGCCGCGAGCGCTTCGCGCATTTCCGCGACGCTCTTGCCGACGCCGGAGAACACGGTGTTTTCCGCTTTGCCGCCCGCTGCGAGCACACGCGCCAGTTCGCCGCCCGACACGATGTCGAAGCCCGCGCCCATGCGCGCGAAAAGATTGAGCACGGCGAGATTGCTGTTCGCCTTCACGGCGACGTGCACGGTGGCGCGCCGGCCGACGCACGCGTCGGCGTAGGCGTGCCACGCAGCGCTGAGCGCCGCGCGCGAGTAGACGTAGAGCGGCGTGCCGAATTGCTCGGCAAGCGAGACGGCGGACACGCCTTCGGCGTGCAGCACGCCGTCGACATAGGCGAAGGCAGATTGAGTCATGCGACGGTCTTATTGAGCTTCGGATGCACCCGACGCCGGCTGGGCGGGCGCATTCGTATTCGGCGCAGTGCGCAGTTCGGTATCGGGCGACAAGGACAGCGGCGTGCCCGACGTATCCGGTACGGAGTCTCGAGCGGATTCGGCGCCGGGTTTCATTGCATCGGGCGAGGTCTGGGTCTGTTCGCTCGGCTTGGCCGGAAGAGGCGGAACGGTCGGCAGATAGAGCGAACCGCGTTGTCCGCAGCCGTTGAGCGCGACACCTGCGACAATAGCCAGAGTCGCTACAATCGCGCGGGACCATCCGCGGGGCGCCAGTACATCAGTTGCCGCTGCGCTCATCCGGAATACGACTCGCATGACTGTCCCTGAACAATTAATCGTTGGAGTTTAGCATGTCCGACAGTGAATACCTGACCCGTGCCGAGGCCGTGCTCGCGGCCATCGAGCGCGCGCTCGACGATACCGACGCCGATATCGAATTCGAGCGCAGCGGCAACGTATTGACGCTCGAATTCGAGAGCGGCACGAAGATCATCGTGAACCTTCAGCCGCCGATGCAGGAGATCTGGATCGCCGCGAAATCGGGCGGATATCACTTCCGTTACGTCGACGGCGAGTGGCGCGATACGCGCAACGGCACCGAGTTTTACGCGTCGCTGTCCGAATACGCGACGCAGCAGGCGGGCGAGCCGGTCACGATCGCGCCGTAACGTATCTGTTTTCATCTCGACGTGCGCGATGCCGATCGATGCGCGTTTTCAGAAAGCAAAAAGCCGCCGTCAGAGAGCCAAAAAGCCGCCGCGTTCACCACGCGGCGGCTTTGTTTTTTCACGCGATCAAGCGATCAGGCGTGAGCGGACCTAGTGACCTCTGAACAGGTTCATGATGTTCTCTTTTTCCTGCTCGCCGACCTGAGCGGGCGCAGCGCTTGCCGCACCGTTCGCTTCCGCCGGCGGAACCGTCACGCCGACGGTCGACACGAAGCCGTTGCCCGGCGTGAAGTCGTCGAAATACAGTTCGTCGCCGAGCGTCACCACGTCTTCCGGCATCGGCATCTTGTACTCGGGCACGCCCTTCAGCGCGCGGCCCATGTAGTCGATCCACACGGGAAGCGCGAGCCCGCCGCCCGTTTCCTTGTCGCCCAGGCTGCGCGGGTTGTCGTAGCCCATCCACGCGATCGCGCACAACGTGTGCTGATAGCCGGCGAACCAGGCGTCGCGCGAATCATTTGTCGTGCCCGTCTTGCCGGCGAGGTCGGTGCGTTTCAGCATGTTCGACTTCGCGCCCGTGCCGCGCTGCGCGACGCTCGTCAACAGGCTGTTCATCACGTATGCGTTGCGCGGCTCGATCGCGTGCGGCGCGTTGCTGCCCGCGACGAGCGGCTCCGCATGCGCGACGACGACGCCGCGCTGATCGGTGACTTCCGCGATCAGATACGGATTCACGCGATACCCGCCGTTCGCGAACACTGAGTAGCCGGCCGCCATCTGCAGCGGCGTGACGAGACCTGCGCCGAGCGCCATCGGCAGATAGGCGGGATGGCGGTCCGCGTCGAAGCCAAAGTGCGTGATGTACTGCTGCGCGTACTTCGTGCCGATGTGATTGAGGATGCGGATCGACACGAGATTCTTCGATTTCTGCAACGCGGTGCGCATCGACATCGGACCGTCGAAGCCGCCGCCGTAGTTCTTCGGCTCCCATGCCTGGCCGCCCGTTTCGGCGGCGCTGAAGAAGAGCGGCGCATCGTTGATGACGGTCGCGGGCCCGAGACCCTTTTCGAGCGACGCCGAGTAGATGAACGGCTTGAAGCTCGAACCCGGCTGACGCCACGCTTGCGTCACGTGATTGAACTTGTTCTTGTTGAAGTCGAAGCCGCCGACGAGCGCGCGGATCGCGCCGTCCTGCGGCACGACGGAAATGAACGCGCCTTCGATCTGCGGCAACTGCGTGATCGACCAGTTTCCGTCGTCGTTCTTCGCGATACGGATGACGGCGCCCGGCCTCACGCGCTGGTTCGGCTGCGCGCGCGCACTGAGCGCGAATGACGCGTAGCGCAGCCCGTCGCCCTGAATCGTCACGACATTGCCGTCGATCAGCGTCGCCTGCACCTGCTTCGGATTCGCCGACGTCACCACGGCCGCGATGATCTCGCCGTTGTCGGGGTGTTCGAGCAGCGCGTCGTCGATGGCCTGTTCGCGCTCGCCGGCGTCGGAGGGCAGATCGATGAACGCCTCGGGCCCGCGATAGCCGTGACGGCGCTCGTAGTCCATCAGGCCTTTGCGCAGCGCGTGATAGGCGGCGTCCTGATCGGCGGAATCGATCGTCGTCACGACATTCAGGCCGCGCGTATACGCCTCTTCGCGGTACTGCGCGTACATCATCTGCCGCACCATTTCCGCGACGTATTCCGCGTGCACGCTGAACTCCTTGCCCGCGCCCTTCACGATGAGCGGCTGCTGGCTCGCGATTTCGTACTGATTCTCCGTGATGTAGCCCAGTTCCAGCATCCGCTGAAGGATGTATTCCTGACGCACTTTCGCGCGCTTCGGGTTCACGACGGGGTTGTACGCGGAAGGCGCTTTAGGCAGGCCGGCGAGCATCGCGCATTCGGCCAGCGACAGGTCTTTCAGGTCCTTGCCGAAGTACACGCGCGCGGCGCTCGCGAAACCGTACGCGCGCTGGCCGAGATAGATCTGATTCATGTACACCTCGAGAATCTGATCCTTGCTCAGCTTCGATTCGATCTTGTACGCGAGCAGCATCTCGTAGACCTTGCGCGTGTAGGTCTTCTCGCTGGAAAGGAAGAAGTTGCGCGCGACCTGCATCGTGATCGTGCTCGCGCCCTGCGTAGCGTGACCGTTCGTGAGCGCGACGATGCCGGCGCGCGCGATGCCCGTCAGGTCGACGCCGCCGTGATCGTAGAAGCGGGCGTCCTCGATTGCGAGCACGGCCTTCTTGAGATTGTCCGGCACGTCGCGGAAGTGCACGATGTCGCGCCGCTCCTCGCCGAATTCGCCGATCAGCACGTGATCGGCGGTGTAGATGCGCAGCGGCACTTTCGGGCGATAGTCGGTGAGCGCATCGAGCGACGGCAGATTCGGCGTCGCGACGACCAGCGCATAGCCGAGCACGAGCATGACACAGACGATGCCGGCGAAGATCAGCCCGACAAACCCGAGGATGATCTTGAGCCAGAGGGGACGTTTGCGCTTCGGCGGGGCCGGAGGCGGAGACGTAGGAGTCGTGGATTGCATATGAACACCAAAAAACGGTCCCGCGATTATAGCCGCCCGACCTGGCAGCTTTCGGCGTGCTTACGGCCGCCGCAACCGCACGACTATGAGAACACTGTAGTTCGTTTGATTGTCGCCGGATATCGCTCGCCGGACCATTAGCCATTCGGCCGAATTTCGCTGGTGCGCCGCGCTGCGCAGAATCCTTCCCGTTGCCCGTGTCTTTCGAATGACGCGGGCCTTCAGAGTCGGTTTGTGTCCGAGGGGGAAGGTATGTCGTTGAAAGACTCGTTACGGATGGCGATGCGGCGGCACGCAGTCGGCATCGATGTGGGTGCGCATGCGGTCAGGGTCGTGGTGCTGAGTTGCAGCGGGCGAAAGGGCGGCCCCGTGCGCATCGAGTGCGTGGCGTCGGAGCCGCTTGCGCCGGGCGCGATGGCGGGCATGGAGATCGTCGACCGGCAGGCGGTGGCGCGCGCGCTCGCCGCTGTGCTCGGGCATGTGCCGCAGCATTGCGCGTCGCAGGGGCTGCGCTGCGCGATGGCTATTCCCGGCTCCGCGACGTTCACCGCGCATCTGCCGGTCGGCCACATGAACGGCCAGCATAGGCGGGCGGCCGTCGAGCCCGTCGTGATGATGGAAGCCGAGCGGATCGCGGGCATCGAACGTCACGCATTGGCCGTCGACTGGTATGTCGAGGACACGCCGCCGCGCCTCGGCGAAATCGCGGTTGCGGCGACGGCGCGCGAGCACCTCGAAGCACGCATCGAATGCGCGGCGATGGCGGACATCTCGCTGACCACGGTCGACGTGGAGCCGCACGCGGCGCTGCGTGCGCTGCGTCATGCCGCGACATTCGAACTCGAACTGAACGAGCCGTACGCCGCGATCTGGATCGGCAGCGACGGCGTCTACGGCTGGCGCATCGACGGTGAAACCGTCGCGGAAGAGATCCGCTATCCGTCGCCCGAGTATTCGTGTGTCGCCGACGCGTTGCGCGATCTCGCGGAAAACAATCTGAATGTGTGTGCGCTGGTCGGCGGCGAAATCGACTTGCTGGAAGGCGTGTGCTTCTCGCTCGCCGACATCGGCGACGTGCTGGGTTGCACCGTGTTGCCGTTCGACTGTTCGTCGTTCAGCGACGACAACGCGATCCCGTCTTCGGACCTGTTGCACGAGCCTTCTTTGGCCGTCGCGTTCGGCCTCGCGCTGCGCGGCATCGCGCAATGACGGCGGCGCGAATCAAAGCCGGCGGCTTCAACCTGTTGCCGCACCGTCAGCGCGATGCACGGCTCGCGCGCCGACGTCGCTATATCGAATGGACGACTGCGGCGCTTTGCGGTTGCGTTGCCGCCGCGGCGCTGGTGGCCTGGCAGGCATTCGAGCGAGCGAGCATCGACAGACAGCGTGCAGTGCTCGACCGGAAGCTCGCGACGCTTGCATCGCCGCTCGCCGAGCATACGCGCCTGACAGGCGAAGCCAGCAACGAGCGCTTGCAGAACGAGCGCGCCGCGACGCTTTCCGAGCCGCTTGTCCATTTGCTCGATCTGCTCGATGCGTTGAGTCAGGAGCCGTCCGAAGCCGTTGTCATCAAGCAGTTGAGGCAGCGTGGGCGCGACACCGAAATGCTTGCTGCGTCGACGGATCACGCGGCGGCGTCGGCGTGGCTGAACCGGCTTGCCGCGTTGAGAGGCGTGAAGGACGCCAGTCTCAGCGACTTGCATCGAACTGCAAGCGCAACGGAATCATCCGCTGCCATCGAGCTCACGGCGAATCTGAAGTGGGATGGGCCGCCTGAAAAAGCTAAAGCGTCCGCGGCGGTTCGTCAGAAAACGAGAGGTGAGAAATGAATACAACCACGGTCGGCCGAATCGGCGCGCCGTCTAAGCGCGTGCCGTTCGGGGACGCAATCGCCGAGCGTCTGCGCGTGCCGCTCGAAGCATGGAGCGCGCGGCGGCGCTGCCTTGTCGCGCTGGCAATTGCCGTTGCGGTGTTCGCGCTCGGCGCGAACGCGTGGATCGCTAGGGACATGAGCGGCGCGCAGGCGAGCAGCGATGCCTTGTCAGCCGCGCAGCGAAAATTGAGCGACGCGCAAGCCGCTGTCGCGCAACTGCCGGCGCTGCGCCGTGCGGCGCCTGTTTCGCACGTGCCGGCGGGATGGTCCTCCGCAGATGACGTGCGCGTTATCTCGCAGCTCGCCGCGCGCAGCGACGTGACGCTGCTGAAAATCGAGCCGGGTGCGGTGGCGGGAAGCGGACTCGACGCGATGCGTCCGCTGCACGTGACAGCGCAGGCCGATTTCGATCACGCCGTCGATTTTCTCGAAGGCCTGTCGAGCCTGCCCGTGCTCGTCGTGCCCGACGAACTGACGCTCAAGCGCCAGGGCGAGGCATTGTCGATTAGCGCGACGTTGCATTCGTTCAACGCGATTCATCCTGTTCCGAGCGCCGCGCGCCCAACTGTGCGCAACGATCCCGACGCATTCGATCCAGACGCATTCGATCCCGATGAAGAGATCGTGTTCTACGATCCGTTCCAGCCACCGACGTTCGCGCCTGCATCGGAGGACGCGCCGGGATCGATGCGGCTCGTCGGACTGCTGTCCGACCGCATGCGCGGGCTCGCGCTGATCGAAACGGGCGATGGCGCAGAGACACTCGAAAGCGGGCAGCAGTGGGGCGACGAGCGTGTCACGCATGTCGACTCCAACGCACTCACGTTTGCAAAGCGTGATGGCAGCATGCATTCGTTCACGCTTGCGGAGGCCGTCGAATGATGCGCGTGCACAACAAACGATGGCTTCTCGCGTGCGCGTCGTGCGTCGCGATGGCGGCGCAAGCGGCGTTGCCGCCGCTTCCCTCGAACATGCCGTTCGATGATGCGATCGCGCCGGCCGGCATGCCGCCATTGCCGCGCGTGATTACGACTGACGTCGCGAATCCGTTCGTGCTCGACGCAGCGGATGACGGCGGCGGATTGACAGCCGATGCGAAGGCGCCGCCGCTGGATTCCGCGCAACCGCTTTCTGTCGACCGCGATGACGCCGAACCTCGACGCAAGACAGAAAGCGAGGCACGGCAAGAAGCACGGCAAGATCAGCAAGAAGCACGGCAAGAGTCACGGCATGAAGCACAGCACGAAGCGCTCGAAGGTCCGCCCGTCCCGCTTGCACCCGCCGCTCGTCTGAGCGCGAGCGCATCCGCCGCGTTTCCCGCCGACCGACCGATCACGCTGCACTTCCAGCACGCCGAGTTGGGCGCCGTGCTCGGCGCATTCGCGCGATTCACGGGCCTCAGCATCGTCGCGAGCGAAAAGGCGCGCGGCACGGTCACGCTGCATCTGGACAACGTGCCGTGGCGCACCGCGTTCGATACGCTGCTCGACGTCAACGGACTCGCGATGGAGCAGCGCGGCAAGGTGATCTGGGTCGCGCCGCTGTCGGAACTCGCCGCGCGCGAGCGTCAGCGTTTCGAGGCGCATGCGCGCGCAGCCGAACTCGAACCGCTCGCGAGCCGCACGTTCGAGCTGCACTACGCGCACGCCGACGAACTGCGCAAGCTGCTGACGGCGTCGGGCAATCAGCGCGTACTGTCGAAGCGTGGCGCCGCGATGGCCGACGCGCGCACCAATCTGCTGTTTGTCACCGATCTCGACGCGCGCCTCGTGCAGATCGCGGAACTGGTCGCGTCGCTCGACCGGCCGACGCGCCAGGTGCTGATCGAGGCGCGAATCGTCGAAGCGGAGAAGGGCTTCTCGCGCAATCTCGGCGTGAAGCTGTCGATGGCAGCCGCGAGCGAGGACGGCAAGGCGACGGGCCTCGTCGGCGGAAAGGACGGCGCGGTCTTCGACCTGTCGGCGCGGCCGATTTCAGGGTTTGACGCCGCCACGGCCGGCCTGACGCTTTTCGCCGCACAAGCGACGCGGCTTCTGAACATCGAGCTGAGCGCGCTCGAAGCGCAAGGGCGCGGCCAGATCGTGTCGAGCCCGCGCGTGGTGACGGCGGACCGGATGAAGGCGATCGTCGAGCAGGGCACGGAACTGCCGTATCAGGCGAAGGTCGGGCAAGGCGTGTCGGGCGTGCAGTTTCGCCGTGCGAGCCTCAAACTGGAGGTGGAGCCGCAAATCACGCCTGACGGCCGGGTCGTGCTGGACCTCGATGTCGCGAAGGACAGCGTCGGCGAGCAGACGGCGTCCGGTCCCGCGATCAACACCAAGCACGTGCAGACGCGCGTCGAGGTGGAGGACGGCGGGACGGTGTCGATCGGCGGAATCTACGAGGCCGACGACCGCGATGATGTGACGCGCGTGCCGCTCCTGGGCAAAATACCGCTTCTGGGCGCACTTTTCCGTCACCGCGCTCATCGCGATCTGACCAGCGAGCTCGTCGTTTTCATCACGCCGAGGGTTGTGCAGACGAATTGACGGATCGGCGGGCAAAGGGCCACGGGCGGGGGCCGAACGCAGGACGGGGCGCAAGCGCGCGGGCCGTCAGGCTCGACAAGGCAGGCGCTTTGCCAGTAAGCTGCCGCACGAACTACACCGGATTAGCCAGAGGATAAGTTGCAAGCGCGGGACGCACACGCCAACGTTTTTTTCGTAGGGCTCATGGGGGCGGGCAAAACCACCGTGGGCCGGGCCGTGGCGCGCCGGCTGGATCGCCCGTTCTTCGATTCCGACCACGAAATCGAGGCGCGCACGGGCGCGCGCATCCCCGTGATCTTCGAGCTGGAAGGCGAAGCGGGCTTTCGCGACCGAGAGGCGCAAGTGATTGCCGAGCTAACCGGCCGCGAAAACATCGTCCTCGCGACGGGCGGCGGCGCGGTGCTGCGCCCTGAAAACCGCGAAGCGCTGCGCCAGCACGGTATCGTCGTCTATCTGCGCGCGAATCCGCACGACCTGTGGCTGCGCACGCGCCGCGACAAGAACCGGCCGCTCTTGCAGACCGAAGATCCGAAAGGGCGCCTCGAGGCGCTCTATGAAGTCCGCGATCCGCTCTACCGCGAATGCGCCGATTTCGTGATCGAAACGGGCCGTCCGTCGGTCAACGGGCTCGTCAACATGGTGCTGATGCAGCTCGAGATGGCGGGCGTCGCCAGGTCTCCTGCGTCATAATGACGAGATGACCTCCATGATTACCGTCAACGTCGAACTGGGCGAGCGCGCCTATCCGATCCACATCGGCGCCGATCTGATCGGCAAGACTGAACTGTTCGCCCCGCACATTCGCGGCTCGTCCGTCACCATCGTCACCAATACGACTGTCGATCCACTGTACGGCGACGCGTTGCGCAAGGCGCTCGCGCCGCTCGGCAAGGACGTGACGACGGTCGTGCTGCCCGACGGCGAAGCGCACAAGAACTGGGAAACGCTGAACCTGATTTTCGACGCGCTGCTCGGCGCGCGCGCCGATCGCAAGACCACGCTGATCGCGCTCGGCGGCGGCGTGATCGGCGATATGACAGGTTTTGCCGCCGCCTGCTACATGCGCGGCGTGCCGTTCATCCAGGTGCCGACGACGCTGCTGTCGCAGGTCGATTCGTCGGTGGGCGGTAAGACGGGCATCAATCACCCGCTCGGCAAGAATATGATCGGCGCGTTTTACCAGCCGCAAGCGGTGATCGCAGATATCGGCGCGCTGCGTACGCTGCCCGCGCGCGAACTCGCGGCCGGCATCGCGGAAGTCATCAAGACGGGCGCAATCGCCGACGCAACATTCTTCGAGTGGATCGAGGCGAACGTCGAAGCGCTCAATCGTTGCGAGCCACAGGCGCTCGCGGAAGCCGTCAAGCGTTCGTGCGAAATAAAGGCATCCGTCGTGGCTGCCGACGAACGCGAAGGCGGTTTGCGCGCGATCCTCAATTTCGGTCACACGTTCGGTCATGCAATCGAGGCGGGCCTCGGCTATGGTGAGTGGCTGCACGGCGAAGCAGTCGGTTGCGGGATGGTGATGGCAGCCGATCTGTCGGTGCGGCTCGGTCATCTGGACGAAGCCGCGCGCGAGCGACTCGTTGCCGTCATCAAGGCCGCGCATCTGCCGACCCGGGCACCCGCGCTCGGCGCGTCGCGTTATGTCGACCTGATGCGCGTCGACAAGAAAGCGGAAGCGGGCGAAATCAAGTTCATCCTGCTGAAGCGTTTCGGCGACACACTGATCACGCGCGCACCAGACGACGCCGTGCTACAGACGCTCGACGCCAGCGTCGGCGCCTGACGCGACGCGCAGTCAGCGCAACGGCATGAGGGCGTCGCTTCGGATTCGGAGACATCGGTGAGTGAAATACGCAGCGACAATCTGATCGGATCACGTGACGTCACGGGCGCAGCGTCGTTGCCCACCATCGGCGCGCTCGAAGCGCATCTTGCGCCGTATGCCGCGCACTCTTCGCAGTCGCGCGGCCGGCGCCATTACGAACCGCCGCCGAGCGCGCGTACCGAGTTTCAGCGCGATCGCGATCGCATCGTCCACTCCACGGCTTTTCGGCGGCTCGAATACAAGACGCAGGTATTCGTGAACCACGAGGGCGACCTGTTTCGCACACGGCTCACGCACAGTCTCGAAGTCGCGCAGATCGCGCGTTCCGTCGCGCGCAATCTGCGCGTGAACGAGGATCTCGTCGAAGCGATCTCGCTTGCGCACGATCTCGGACACACGCCGTTCGGCCACGCGGGGCAGGACGCGCTCAACGAATGCATGCGCGAGTACGGCGGCTTCGAGCACAATCTGCAGAGCCTTGCTGTCGTCGACGACCTCGAAGAGCACTATGGCGCATTCGATGGCCTGAATCTGTGCTTCGAAACGCGCGAAGGCATCCTCAAGCATTGTTCGCGCGAAAACGCGCGGCGTCTGGGCGAATTGGGCGAGCGTTTTCTGCAAGGACGCCAGCCGTCGATCGAAGCGCAGATTGCGAATCTCGCCGATGAAATCGCGTACAACAATCACGACGTGGACGACGGTCTGCGCTCGGGATTGCTCACCATCGACCAGCTTGCCGAAGTCGAGCTATGGCGCACGCATGACGAGGCGGCGCGCCGCGACTATCCGAACATCGAAGGGCGCAGGCTGATTCACGAGACGGTTCGCCGCATCATCAACACGCTGATCGTCGATCTGATCGACACGACGACGCGCAACATCGCGCGCCATGCGCCGGCATCGCTCGACGATGTGCGGCGTGCGCCGCCGCTCGTCGCGCACAGCGCAGCCATCGCCGCGCAGGCCACGGCGCTCAAGCAGTTTCTGTTCAAGAACCTGTATCGGCACTATCGGGTGATGCGCATGGCGAGCAAGGCGCGGCGCGTGATCATCGGTCTTTTCGATGCGTTCATCGACGACCCTCGATTGTTGCCGCCCGATTACCAGACAACGGATGCAGCGAAGCAGCCGCGACTGATCGCGCATTACATCGCGGGCATGACGGATCGGTACGCGTCGAAGGAATACCAGCGGCTCTTCGTCGTCGACGGTAATTGATGCCATACGTGCGCCGCGTTTGACACGCGATGCTCAACGTGTGTCGGCCTCGAAGGCGATGCAAGACGCTCACGCGCAAAGCACAAAGGGAGTCCACGCGCTGCGCAATATACGTTGCGCGCACGCACACGCGCGATCACAACGGATCGCAACGAGTCAAGTCAACACACATCAACACGTGGGCCCGCACAACCGCGCACCGGCGCGCGGCTGTGCATAAGCGTCCCGTTTTCTACAGCGATCCAGGTCCTGCCGATCCAATCGCCTGACCGTTCAGCCAGGTCCGTTCAGTGAGCGCATCCGCATTTACATCGGCACGCACATCAACGCATGCCGCCTCGTGCGATGAGCGCTCCCGCGATCAGCGCGACGCCGCCGACGAGCGCGATCGTCCGCCACGGATTTTCATGCACGTAGTCGTCGGCATCGTGAAACGCTACTTGTGCGCGGTCGCGCATCGCGTCGCGTGTGTCGTTCAGGCGTGAGCGCGCATCGTCGAGGCGTTTGCGGAATTGCGTCTTGATAGCCTCGGCATCCGCCTGCGTGCCGTCACCGAGTGAATTCTCGAGTTCCGTCATCAGTCTGCGCAGTTCACTGGCAATGTCTTCAGCGGCATGCCGGCTATGGCGCGCGATTCGGCGCGCACGACGCCCCGTCGTTGTCCAGGATTCGCCGATGGCATCTCGCGTATTAGGTAGTGCTGTCATGGTCGCTCCGTCGATGAGGGTGTTTCAACATGCCCGCAACACAGCGCGGGAAGTCTCCTCTGACGCAACTTCGGTGCCCGCCTGGCGCGAGGCTCACAACCTGCGCCATAACATGCATCGACGACGCGCTTTGCGTCAGATGATGCGCACGGCATGCGGCAGAAATTGCGTCGACAGGCCTTGCGCGTCAGTCAAATTTACAACGAGTCGCGCGCGCGAGCAGACATGGTCGCAAGTGGGGAAACGATGTCGCGATACGCCGGAGACGAAGCCATGTCCATACGAGTATCGTGATGGGATTGAAAGCAAAACGCCGTCACGGTTTAACGTGACGGCGTTGTTCAAGCCCGAAAATCTCGACTAACCTGTTGTGTTAGAAGCGGTATCCGATGTTCACGTACGTGACGATCGGGTTCAGCCGGATCTTCGTTTCGGATTGCACGGTCAGCGGGCCGACGGGTGTGCTTGCCGTGGTGTTCAGCTTGGCAGTCGTGCTGAGCGGCAGGTACGAGATCGAGAAGCCGGCGAACCAGTGATCGGTGAACGCGTATGTGAAGCCGGCATTAAACACGGGCTCCCACGAACTATCCGTGGTCACCGTGGTCGGACCATGCAGGACGTTGTTCTGGAAAGAGCCGTTCGTGATGTGCTCGTCGGTGAACCAGATGCGGCTCACGCCGATGCCGACATATGGGCGGAACTTCGCTTGCGGCTGATTGAAGTAGTACTTCAGCAGCAGTGTCGGGCTCCACTGTTTGGCCGAGCCGATCTTGCCGTACTGCGCAAATGCGCCTGTGCCTTTCAGATCGAATTGCGGCGGAATGCCGATGTCGAACTGGGTGGCGATGTGGTCGGTAATGAAATAGCCGGCCGTGAAACCAAGGGTGTCGCCATCGCCGAGCGAGGCGCCAGAGTTAGGTACCGTGATGTTGACGGGCGAACCGCCGACGTTTGTCTCTCTCAACGGCTGACTGCTGGACTGCGGCGCGACATGGAACCACCCAGTTGTGACGTAGATACTACCGGCCGATTGCGCGTGCGCTGCCGTTGTTATGCAAGCTAGCGTCGCGATCCCCAAGGCCTGTTTTAATTTCATTTGTGCTCCTCCAGAAAAGGCCCGCTAATTATGACCACAACGTTTCAAACAAACCATGGCGCCCGTTAGAGCGTTCTGCCTGGGCTTTATGCTGTTTCCGGCAGACCCGCATTGCGCGTGAGGCCGCGCCGGCGCAGCTTTTCGGACCTTCGGGTATGTACCAACGCGACTTTGGATAATCCAGCATGGCACGGCTTGCACGTCTTTATGTCCCCGACCAGCCGCAGCACGTGATCCTGCGCGGACTCGACCAGCAGCCCGCATTCGTCGACGACCAGGATTACGAACTGTTCATCGATTGCCTGAAGGCGGCTTCGCGCGATCACCATCTGTCCGTTCATGCATACGCGCTGATGCCAGGCGCGGTGCAACTGCTCGTCACGCCCACCGACGAATCAAGCTTGCCGAAAGCAATGCAGGCAGTCGGCCGGCGCTACGTCGCGCACTTCAACCGTCGTTACTCGCGACGCGGCACGTTGTGGGAAGGCCGTTATCGCGCGACGGTCATCGAAGGCGAGAAGTACTTCCTGCTCGCGAGCCGCGTCGTTGAAATGTCGCCGCTGCGCAACCAGCTGGTGAGCACGCCCGAAGACTATCGCTGGTCCAGTTATCGGCATCACATCGGCCTGACCTTAGACAGTCTCATCACCGACCATCGTTTGTACTGGTCACTCGGCAATACGCCGTTCGAACGGCAGCGCGCTTACCGCGAACTGTGCGAGCAACCGCTCGACGAACGCGAAGCGAGCCAGCTCCAGCAGGCCACGCTCAAGGGCTGGGTGCTCGGCAGCGACTCATATCGGGAGTGGGCGGCGCGCGCGGCGAACCGGCGCGTGTCGCCGCTGCCGCGTGGCCGGCCGCGCAAGGTCCGCGAGACGCCGCAAACCCAATAAAGCCTTTGTGGATCAAGGGTTTGTCGGCAGCAAGAGAAAGCGAACGGCATTTGCGAATGCCGTTTTCTTTTGCCCTGTTTTGATGTGGAACCAATTAATTTGAAGAAAAATGCACCACATTGATAATAGGGGCCCGACCATCAGATTTTGTTTGCTATTCCTTTGATTCGTCGCGTATATTTCGACTTCCGGCGTCCGAATGTGCAACTGCAATATCGCGCATGTCGCACGACTAAGCGGCCGCCCGCGCAGTTGAGCTTGAAACTGCGGGCAACAAGAAAATGGATTAACGGCCCCACGGCCCCTGACAGACGGTGTCCCCATGAACGACCACCAGCAGCCGATTTCCACGGTTCCCGCCGCGCAGGGTCTTTACGACCCGCAGAACGAGCACGACGCATGCGGCGTCGGCTTCGTCGCGCATATCAAGGGCAAAAAGAGCCACGAGATCATCCAGCAAGGCCTGAAGATCCTCGAGAACCTCGATCACCGGGGCGCCGTCGGCGCCGATCCGCTGATGGGCGACGGCGCGGGCATCCTGATCCAGATTCCGGATGCGTTCTATCGCGAGGAAATGGCGAAGCAGGGCGTGACGCTGCCGCCCGCCGGCGAATACGGCGTCGGCATGATCTTCCTGCCGAAGGAGCATGCATCGCGTCTCGCGTGTGAACAGGAGCTGGAGCGCACGGTGAAGGCCGAAGGCCAGGTCGTGCTCGGCTGGCGCGACGTTCCCGTCGACCACAACATGCCGATTTCGCCGACCGTGAAGGCGAGCGAGCCGCTGATCCGCATGATCTTCATCGGCCGCGGCAAGGACATCATGGTGACGGACGCGCTCGAGCGGAAGCTGTACATCATCCGCAAGACGGCGAGCCACCGCATTCAGGCGCTCAAGCTCAAGCACGGCAAGGAATACTTCGTGCCGTCGTGCTCGGCGCGCACGGTTGTCTACAAGGGTCTGCTGCTGGCAGGCCAGGTCGGCGTGTACTACCGCGACCTGCAGGACGAGCGCGTCGTGTCGGCGCTGGCGCTCGTGCACCAGCGCTTCTCGACCAACACGTTCCCGGCGTGGGAGCTGGCTCACCCGTACCGGATGATCGCCCACAACGGCGAAATCAACACGGTGAAGGGCAACGTCAACTGGCTGAACGCACGCACGGGCGCGATCGCGTCGCACGTGCTCGGCGACGACCTGCCGAAGCTGTGGCCGCTGATCTATCCGGGTCAGTCGGATACGGCGTCGTTCGACAACTGTCTCGAACTGCTCGTGATGGCGGGCTACCCGCTCGTCCACGCGGTGATGATGATGATTCCGGAAGCGTGGGAACAGCACACGCTGATGGACGACAACCGCCGCGCGTTCTACGAATACCACGCCGCGATGATGGAGCCGTGGGACGGCCCCGCCGCGATCGCGTTCACCGATGGCCGCCAGATCGGCGCGACGCTCGACCGTAACGGCTTGCGTCCGGCGCGCTACATCATCACCGACGACGATCTCGTGATCATGGCGTCGGAAGCGGGCGTGCTGCCGATTCCCGAATCGAAGATCGTCAAGAAGTGGCGCCTGCAGCCGGGCAAGATGTTCCTGATCGACATGGAGCACGGCCGCATCATCGACGACAAGGAACTGAAGGACAACCTCGCGAACGCGAAGCCGTACAAGAGCTGGATCGACGCCGTGCGCATCAAGCTCGACGAAATCGAGCCGAGCGCGGAAGACGTCGTCACGGAGCGCCGTGAAGCGGCTGCGCTGCTCGACCGCCAGCAGGCGTTCGGCTACACGCAGGAAGACCTCAAGTTTCTGATGGCGCCGATGGCGCAGGCAGGCGAAGAAGCAGTCGGCTCGATGGGCAACGACTCGCCGCTCGCCGTCATGTCCAACAAGAACAAGACGCTCTATCACTACTTCAAGCAGCTGTTCGCGCAAGTGACGAACCCGCCGATCGACCCGATCCGCGAAAACATGGTGATGTCGCTGGTGTCGTTCGTCGGTCCGAAGCCGAACCTGCTCGACACGAACAACATCAACCCGCCGATGCGTCTCGAAGTGTCGCAGCCGGTGCTCGACTTCAAGGACATCGCGAAGATCCGCGCGATCGATCAGTACACGGGCGGCAAGTTCAGCTCGTACGAGCTGAACATCTGCTATCCCGCTGGCTGGGGCAAGGAAGGCATCGAAGCGCGCCTTGCGTCGCTGTGCGCGGAAGCCGTCGATGCCGTCAAGTCCGGCTACAACATGCTGATCGTGTCGGACCGCAAGACGGACCGCGACAACGTCGCGATTCCGGCGCTGCTCGCCACGTCCGCAATTCATACGCACCTCGTGCAGCAAGGTCTGCGCACGAGCACGGGCCTCGTCGTCGAGACGGGCTCGGCGCGTGAGACGCACCACTTCGCGTTGCTCGCGGGCTACGGCGCGGAAGCCGTGCATCCGTACCTCGCAATGGAAACGCTCGCGCAGATGGCCGCGGGCATGAAGGGCGACCTGTCGGCGGAGAAGGCTGTCTACAACTTCACGAAGGCAGTCGGCAAGGGCCTGCAAAAGGTCATGTCGAAGATGGGCATTTCG
Organism: Paraburkholderia phymatum; assembly: GCF_038900715.1. Classification (GTDB taxonomy): domain Bacteria; phylum Pseudomonadota; class Gammaproteobacteria; order Burkholderiales; family Burkholderiaceae; genus Paraburkholderia; species Paraburkholderia phymatum_A. The sequence continues at coordinate 63,887 of NZ_JAYMRZ010000021.1, forward strand.
ACGTACATGTCGTACACGGGCGCGCAGATTTTCGAAGCGGTCGGTCTCGCCGAAGACCTCGTGAACAAGTACTTCAAGGGCACGGCGTCGAAGGTCGGCGGCATTGGTCTGTTCGAAGTGGCCGAAGAAGCGATTCGCCTGCATCGCGAAGCGTTCGGCGAGAGCCCCGTTCTCGCGAACATGCTCGACGCGGGCGGCGAGTACGCGTATCGCGTGCGCGGCGAAGACCATATGTGGACACCCGATGCGATCGCGAAGCTGCAGCACTCGGCGCGCAGCAACTCGTATCAGACGTACAAGGAATACGCGCATCTGATCAACGACCAGACGAAGCGTCACATGACGTTCCGCGGCCTGTTCGAATTCAAGGTCGATCCGTCGAAGGCGATTCCGCTCGACGAAGTCGAATCGGCGAAGGAAATCGTCAAGCGCTTTGCGACGGGCGCGATGTCGCTCGGCTCGATCTCGACGGAAGCGCACGCGACGTTGGCTGTCGCGATGAACCGTATCGGCGGCAAGTCGAACACGGGTGAAGGCGGTGAAGACGAAAACCGCTATCGCAACGAACTGCGCGGCATCCCGATCAAGAACGGCGACACGATGAAGACCGTCCTCGGCGATGAGGTGGTCGTCGACATCCCGCTGAAGGACGGCGATTCGCTGCGCTCGAAGATCAAGCAGGTCGCGTCGGGCCGTTTTGGCGTGACGGCGGAATACCTCGCGTCGGCGGACCAGATCCAGATCAAGATGGCGCAAGGCGCGAAGCCGGGCGAAGGCGGCCAGTTGCCGGGCCACAAGGTGTCGGAGTACATCGGCAAGCTGCGTTACTCGGTGCCGGGCGTCGGCCTGATTTCGCCGCCGCCGCACCACGACATCTACTCGATCGAAGACCTCGCGCAGCTCATTCACGATCTGAAGAACGCGAACTCGTCGGCGAGCATTTCGGTGAAGCTCGTGTCGGAAGTGGGCGTCGGCACGGTCGCTGCGGGTGTCGCGAAGGCGAAGGCCGATCACGTCGTGATCGCGGGCCACGATGGCGGCACGGGCGCATCGCCGCTGTCGTCGATCAAGCACGCAGGCACGCCGTGGGAACTGGGCCTCGCGGAAACGCAGCAAACGCTGGTGCTGAACCAGCTGCGCGGCCGTATCCGCGTGCAGGCCGACGGCCAGATGAAGACGGGCCGCGACGTCGTGATCGGCGCGCTGCTTGGCGCGGATGAATTCGGCTTTGCGACGGCGCCCCTCGTCGTCGAAGGCTGCATCATGATGCGCAAGTGCCACCTGAACACGTGCCCGGTCGGCGTCGCGACGCAAGACCCCGTGCTGCGCGCGAAATTCCAGGGCCAGCCGGAACACGTCGTGAACTTCTTCTTCTTCATCGCCGAGGAAGTGCGCGAAATCATGGCGCAACTGGGCGTGCGCAAGTTCGACGACCTGATCGGCCACAGCGAATTCCTCGATATGAAGAAGGGCATCGAGCACTGGAAGGCGAAGGGTCTCGACTTCTCGCGCGTGTTCTATCAGCCGAACGTTCCGGCGAGCGTCGCGCGTCTGCACGTCGAATCGCAGGATCACGGTCTGGACCGCGCGCTCGATCACACGCTGATCGAAAAGGCGAAGGCCGCGATCGAGAAGGGCGAGCACGTGTCGTTCATCCAGCCGGTGCGCAACGTGAACCGTACGGTCGGTGCGATGTTGTCCGGCACGATCGCGAAGAAGTACGGCCACGACGGCCTGCCCGACGACACGTTGCACATCCAGTTGAAGGGCACGGCGGGCCAGAGCTTCGGCGCGTTCCTCGCGAAGGGTGTCACGCTCGATCTCGTCGGCGACGGCAACGACTATGTCGGCAAGGGCCTGTCAGGCGGCCGCATCATCGTGCGTCCGACCAACGATTTCCGCGGCAAGTCCGAAGAGAACATCATCATCGGCAACACGGTGATGTATGGCGCAATCGAAGGCGAATCGTTCTTCCGCGGCGTCGCGGGCGAGCGCTTCTGCGTGCGCAACTCGGGCGCGACGGCAGTCGTCGAAGGCACGGGCGACCACGGCTGCGAATACATGACGGGCGGCACGGTCATCGTGCTCGGCGAGACGGGCCGCAACTTCGCGGCGGGCATGTCGGGCGGCATCGCTTACATGTACGACCCGGACGGCACGTTCGCCGCGAAGTGCAACAAGTCGATGGTCGCGCTCGAGCCGGTGCTGCAACAGGCCGAGCAGGAACGCACGGTCGACAAGGCGCTGTGGCACACGGGCCAGACCGACGAAGCGCTGCTCAAGGGGCTCATCGAACGTCACTTCCAGTTCACGGGTTCGCCGCGCGCAAAGGCGCTGCTCGAAAACTGGGATGCGTCGCGCCGTCAGTTCGTGAAGGTGTTCCCGACCGAATACAAGCGCGCGCTGGGCGAAATGGGCGCGAAGAAGGCCAGCAAGGAAGTGCTCGCGGCCTGATCGTTTCCCGATAAACCCGCTCACGACATAACGAAGCGCACTCGCCGCCTGCGAACGAAAACGCAGGCGGCGGGCGCCGATCCCCTCACCGATTCAGATAGACATAGAGAACCACATGGGCAAGGCAACCGGTTTTCTCGAGTTCGAACGCCGCCACGAGGCGTACGAAGCACCCCTCACGCGCGTGAAGCATTACAAGGAATTCGTCTCGGCGCTGACCGACGACGAAGCGAAGATTCAAGGCGCCCGTTGCATGGACTGCGGCATCCCGTTCTGCAACAACGGCTGCCCGGTGAACAACATCATCCCGGACTTCAACGATCTGGTGTTCCGCCAGGACTGGAAGAACGCGATCGAAGTCCTGCACTCGACGAACAACTTCCCCGAATTCACGGGCCGCATCTGCCCGGCGCCGTGTGAAGCGGCGTGTACGCTCGGCATCAACGACGACCCGGTCGGCATCAAGTCGATCGAGCACGCGATCATCGACAAGGCGTGGACCGAAGGCTGGGTCGCACCGCAGCCGCCGAAGCACAAGACGGGCAAGAAGATCGCGATCGTCGGTTCGGGCCCGGCGGGTCTCGCCGCCGCGCAGCAACTCGCGCGCGCCGGTCATGACGTGACGGTGTTCGAAAAGAACGACCGCATCGGCGGCCTGCTGCGTTACGGCATCCCCGATTTCAAGCTGGAGAAGTGGCTGATCGACCGCCGCATGCGCCAGATGGAAGCCGAAGGCGTGACGTTCCGCGCGAACGTGTTCGTCGGCAAGGACGCGATTCCGGCGCACATCGCCAACACGGCGAAGGAAACGATCACGCCAGACCAGTTGAAGGAACAGTTCGACGCGGTGATCCTGACGGGCGGCTCCGAAACGCCGCGCGATCTGCCCGTGCCGGGCCGCGAACTCGCGGGCATCCACTACGCGATGGAGTTCCTGCCGCAGCAGAACAAGATCAACGCGGGCGACAAGGTGGCCGATCAACTGCTCGCGAAGGGCAAGCATGTCGTCGTGATCGGCGGCGGCGATACGGGTTCCGACTGCGTCGGCACGTCGAACCGTCATGGCGCGAAGGGCGTCACGCAGTTCGAGCTGCTGCCGCAACCGCCGGAAGAGGAAAACAAGCCGCTCGTGTGGCCGTACTGGCCGGTGAAGCTGCGCACGTCGTCGTCGCATGAGGAAGGCTGCGAGCGCGACTGGGCTGTCGCGACGAAGCGCTTCGAGGGCAAGAACGGCAAGGTCGAGAAGCTGATCGCGGCGCGCGTCGAGTGGAAGGACGGCAAGATGCAGGAAGTGCCGGGCTCCGAGTTCGAAATGAAGGCCGATCTCGTGCTGCTCGCGATGGGCTTCACGCAGCCGGTTTCGCCCGTGCTGGAGGCGTTCGGCGTGGACAAGGATGCGCGCGGCAACGTGCGCGCGTCGACGGAAGGCGACAAGGCCTATTACACGTCCGTCGACAAGGTGTTCACGGCAGGCGATATGCGCCGTGGCCAGTCGCTCGTCGTGTGGGCGATCCGCGAAGGCCGCCAGTGCGCGCGTTCCGTCGATGCGTACCTGATGGGGCACTCGGAGCTGCCGCGTTAAGTGTCGCGTTCGGGCGTGGCCGCGCGGCATGCATCGCGCGGCTCGCTGTTCCCAATGCGCTATGCGTGGGACGGGAGTACGTGCTCTGCACGGGGGCTGGAGTCAGTGCTAAAGCACTAACTCCGGCCGACCGCTCTGCGTGGGACCGGAGTAAGCGCTAAAGCGCCAACTCCGGCCGACAGCTAAAGCGCCAACTCCGGTCGACCGCTCTGCATGGGACCGGAGTCAGTGCTAAAGCACTAACTCCAGCCGACAGCTAAAGCGCCAACTCCGGTCGACAGAGGACAGAGTAAGGGGAGACAGACGCGGACGCATTAAACCGTACCGCACAGCAGTCGAAGCAGGACAAAAACCGGGCGCTCGCAAGAGCGACCCGGTTTTTTCTTTGCATCAGGCGATAATGTGTCGATGAGCGGGAAAGCGTACGGAGACAGAACGATGCAACGCACCGATCCGCAGCCTGATCCAGAAGAAAGCGCAGACGCGGCATTCGACAATGCGTCCGCGAACGGCGCGCCGGCCGGGCAGGACACGCAGCAAGACTATCAGCGCTGCTTCATCGCGCTCGTGCCCGATGCCGCGACGCGCGATGCGCTCACGTCGATCGCCGTTCCATCGACGGCGCGCCGCGTGCCTTACGAACAACTGCATCTGACCGTGACGTTCATCGGCGTGCTGCCGCACGAGAAAAGCGCGGCGCTGATCGACGCACTGACGCGCGAGACGGTGCCGCTGCAACTCACCCCCGTCACGAAGATCGAGCATTGGCCGCGCGCATCGCATCCGCGTCTGACGGTCGCGACGCTCGCGATGTCCGATGAGTTCGTCGCACTGGACTGGCGCGTGCGCTCGTCGATGATCGCGCTCGGCTTGCCCGTCGATGCCCGCACTTTCCGGCCACATGTGACGCTCGCGCGATATCGGCACGACGCAGCGGCCGTCGGTCCCGCAACCGAGTTGCAAGGCGAACTGATGGCGCAGTTCGATTCGCTGACGCTGTATTCGAGCACATTGGCCCGCAACGGCGCGCGCTATCGGTCGCTGGCGAGCGTGCCTGTCGTCTACGCGTGAAGTGCGGCGCGGGCCGCGACGCAATCCGTTCGAGCGCCGTCACGCGCGTGTCGAAGCGAAAGCACACGCCGTTCGCGACTTTGCGCGGAAAACGCATCGACGGGCGTAGAGGGTGCGTTTCGAGACGAACGAACAAGCAGGCGTTCCCACGCGGCACTTCGATCAGCCGAGCGTCAGCCCGCCGTCGATATGAATCACTTGTCCAGTGATATGACGCGGCTCGTCGGAGAGCAGAAATGCGATCAGCGCGGCGATGTCGGCGGCTCGGCGATCTTCCCGAGCGGCGTTACTTCGGCCGCGCGTGCTCACGCGGCCGCATTGTTCGCGCTCGGCCCGCGCCGTAGACCGTCGAGCACGTTGCGCCGCTCGATGCGCAGGTGGCCGCGACCTGCTCCAGCCGTTCGCGAGATGCCGCGTCCGCGCCGCGCGCATGCGGCATCAGCGCGACACGCGGCGCGGCAATCCGCCGGGCGAGCGCGGCGCCGATCCCGGCGCCCGCGCCAGTGACGAGCATCACGCGATCGAACGGCGCGTCGCTCATGCGGCCACGCGCTCGACGGCGCGCTCGACGAACAGCGTCTGATCGTGGAACGATTCGAGCGTCTTGCGATGCGCGACGCTGACGATCGCCGCATTCGGCAGACGCTCGATCAGCGCGTTGTAGATGATGCTTTCGTTGTCCGGATCGAGCGCGCTCGTCGCTTCGTCGAGGAACAGGAAATCGGGCTTTTGCAGCAACGCGCGCGCTGCGGCGAGGCGCTGCTGCTCACCCGGCGACAGCGACCGCTCCCAATGCGCCGCTTCGCCGAGACGGTCCGCGAACTCCGCCAGGCGGCAGACGGTGAGCACTTCGCGGCACGCTTCATCGGAGAACGCGGACGCCTCCGACGGATAGCAGAGCGCGGCCTTCAGCGTGCCGATGGGCAGGTAGCTTCGCTGCGGAACGAAGAGCAGCTTCGCGCCGGCGGGCATCTCGATCGTGCCTTCGCCGAACGGCCACAAGCCCGCGAGCGTGCGCATCAGCGTGCTCTTGCCCGCGCCCGACGGACCGCGCACGAGCCAGCGCGACTTCGGCGCGATGCGGAACGAGCCGATGTTCGCCATTGCTTCGCCGTTCGGGCGCTGAAGGCCCAGGTTCGTCACGTCGAGCGAATCGGTGTCGGTGAGGTGAATGTTGATGCCGCCGTGCGCGGTGCCTTCGACCACCGATTCATGCAGATGCTGCGAGCGCATCACGCGATTGAATTCCCGCAGACGGTTGACCGTGGCGCGCCATTCGGCGAGCGAATCGTAATTGTTGATGAACCACGAAAACGAATCGCTGACCGTGCCGAACGCGCCCGTCAGCTGCTGATAGACACCGAACGAGATGCTCTTCGAAAAATACTTCGGCGCGGCCGCGATATACGGAAAGACGATGGCCAGTTGCGAGTAGCTGATCACGACGATGTTGAAGCGCCGCGTGAAGCGCATGATCAGACGCCAGTTGTCGCGGATATGACCGAACACGCCCTTGAGCGCGCGCTCTTCCGACGGCTCGCCCTGGTACAGCGCGATCTGGTCGGCGTTCTCGCGGATGCGGATCAGCGAGAAACGGAAATCTGCCTCGACGCGCTGCTGCTGGTAGTTGATCGACACGAGCGGGTGGTTCACCTTGTGCGTGACCCACGAGCCGAGCGCCGCGTAGATCAGCGCGACCCACACCATGTAGCCGGGGATCGACATCTGCGTGCCGAGGAGGTTGAACGACAGCGCGCCCGACAGGTTCCACAGGATCACGATGAACGAGAACAGCGTGACGGTGGTCGACAGCAGGCCCAGCGACAGATTCAGCGTCGTGCTGGCGAGCCCTTGCAGGTCGGCGGACACACGCTGGTCGGGGTTGTCGGCGAGGCTGTCGCGTTCGATCCGGTAGTACGCGCGGTCGCCGAGCCATTCGTTCAGATAGCGGTTCGTGAGCCATTGCCGCCAGCGGAATTCGAGCATCTGGCGGAAGTACGTGCGGTACGAGCCGAGCAGGATCAACGCGAGCGCGATGACGGTGAACTGCAGCAGCGAATACTTGAAGACGGGGTAGTTGTATTGCTGGATCGCGTCGAAGAACGTGCGCTGCCAGGTGTTGAACCAGACGTTGGCCGCGACCATCGTCATGTTCATCGCAATGACGAGCGCGAGGAGTCCCCACGCTTTCCATTTGTCCTCGGAGACCCAGTAGGGCTTGATGAGACCCCACGCGGTGATGTCCGCGGAGCTGGTCGAGTTGTTGGCCATATGCGTCCTTTCAAACGGTCGTCGCGAGTGGCGGCGCGGTGCCTTCGAAATGCGGTTTTGTGTCGCGCTTCGTCGCGGTGCGGCTCGGGCTGCGATTGTCCCGGCAGCGGCTTAATCTGAACTTAAGCAGACGATGCGCAGCGCCGCGAGTTCACCGCCCGTAGCCGGGCAGCGGCCTGACAGCGGGGCGTGACTCCGTCCGCATTGACGCGTGCCATTGTGCCAGACGCGGCGAATACCACGACAAATCGAAAATAAGCCCCGGCCGATTGCGTTCCTTCCGGGTTTGCGGCGCGCGCGGCTTTTATGGTCTAATGGTCCGGACGAAACAGGGGTGCTTCGTGCGCAAGCAGTCGTTGCAGCGAGGCTGAGAGAGACCCTTCGCACCCGATCCGGGTAATACCGGCGCGGGAAGTTTTCGGGAAGTTTTTCCTGGAAGTTCTCCTTCCGCTGGGCGGCGTTCCCGTTCAACCGTGAACGCCCATGCCCGGCCGGCCTCGCCCGCCGGTTTCGTCCTTGGGTACGTGCGCACGTCTGCCGTACGGAAAGGATTCGATGACCGCTCATTCTTCAGTTATTTGCTTCGTTGGCCCGGCTTCCGCCGGTTGCTTCGTCATGCGTGCGCCGTTTGCGGCGCGCCGGGGAGCCGCGCGATGACGATCTCTGCTCAACCGGATTTCGCCGTGATCGGCGGCGGGCTGTGCGGGCGTCTCGTCGCCTGGCAGCTTGCGGGCGACGGGTATCGCGTCGCGCTGTACGAGCGCGGCGATGCGTCGGGCTCGCAGGCGGCCGCGTGGGTCGCTGCGGCCATGCTCGCGCCGCTCGCCGAGGCGGCCAGCGCCGAACTGCTGATTACGCGGCTGGGCGCGGCGTCGCTGGAAACGTGGCCGACGCTGCTCGACCAGTTGCCCGAGCGCGTGTTTTTCCAGCGCACCGGCTCGCTGATCGTCTGGCATCACAGCGATCGCGCCGAAGCGCCGCTGTTCGAGCGCCGCCTGCGCGCGAATGCGCCCGCCGAACTGCTCGACGGCGGCCTCGTGGCGCTGGCGGGCGCCCAGATCGGCGCGGCCGAACCGGCGCTCGGCGGCCGTTTCAACCAGGGCTGGCTGTTGCCGCACGAGGGACAGCTCGACAACCGTCAACTGCTGGCTGCGCTCGCGGCGGGCCTCGCGGCGCGCGGCGTCGAGACGCACTGGAACACGACCGTTAACGACAACGCGCTACCGGCCGCGCGCATCACGATCGATTGCCGCGGGCTCGGCGCGAAGCCGGTCATGCCGACGCTGCGCGGCATTCGCGGCGAGGTCGCGCGCGTGCGCGCGCCCGGCATCGGCCTGACGCGCCCGGTGCGGCTGCTGCATCCGCGCTATCCGCTCTATATCGCGCCGAAGGAGAACGATCTGTACGTGATCGGCGCGACGGAAGTGGAGGGCGAGGACATGTCGCCCGTCAGCGTGCGCTCGGCGCTCGAATTGCTGAGCGCGGCGTTCTCGGTCCACCCCGCTTTCGGCGAGGCGCGCATTCTCGAACTGAATTCGCAGTGCCGGCCGACGCTGCCCGACCATCGTCCCGCCCTGATGTGGGACGGCGCGCGCACGCTGCGCGTGAACGGGCTGTACCGGCACGGATACATGATCGTCCCCGAAGTCGCAGGCGAAGCGGTGCGCTTTGCATCGGCGCTGCTGGATGGCCGCGTCGCCGATGAAGACGCTTTCGCCGACTGGCGCAGCAACGCGCGTTGGAGCGAGCTGTTCCAGCTGGATCGCGGGCAGGTCCATGGCGATGCCCAGCCGGCCGCCTCTCTCAACGTTTGAACGAAAGACATGGATATCCAGATCAACCAGAAGCCGCTGTCGCTGCCCGAGGGCGCGACGGTCGCCGATGCGCTCAACGCTTTCGGCGCGCGGCCGCCGTTCGCCGTCGCGCTGAACGGCAATTTCGTCGCGCGCGCGCAGCATGCCGCGCGCGCCTTGCAGGCAGGCGACAAGCTCGACGTCGTGCACCCCGTCGCGGGCGGCTGACGACGGGCGAGACGCCGCCCTGCCTGCCGCAAGTGGCATGAGCAGGTGGCACAGCCAGGTGCCACGAGCAGGTGACACAGGCAGGTGACACAGGCAGGTGACACAGGCAGGTGACACAGGCAGGTGACACAGGCAGGTGACACAGGCAGGTGGCACAGGCAGATGCCACAGGCAGATGCCACAGGCAGGTGCCACAAGCAGGCGAGACACAAGCAGCTGACACAAGCCAAGGACACACGCATGAACTCACACGCGAACCCATCCGCGCTGGCCCCCGCCGACGCGCTCACGCTGTACGGCGAAACCTTCCAGAGCCGCGTGCTGCTGGGCACATCACGCTATCCGTCGCTGCAGTCGCTGTCGGATTCGATCGCGGCGGCGAAACCGGGCATGGTGACGATCGCGCTGCGCCGGCAGATGAGCGAGGGCGGCGCGGAAGCCGGTTTCTTCGATCTGATCAAGCGCCACGGCGTGCCGCTGCTGCCGAACACGGCGGGATGCCAGACGGTCGGCGAGGCGGTCACGACGGCGCACATGGCGCGCGAGATCTTCGAGACCGACTGGATCAAGCTCGAGCTGATCGGCGATGACTACACGCTGCAGCCCGATCCCGTCGGCCTGATCGAAGCGGCCGCGCAACTGGTCAAGGATGGCTTCAAGGTGCTGCCGTATTGCACCGAAGACCTCGTGATCGGCAGGCGCCTGCTCGATGCCGGCTGCGACGCGCTGATGCCGTGGGGCGCGCCCATCGGCACCGGGAAAGGCGTGCTGAATCCGTATGGCTTGCGCGTGCTGCGCGAGCGTCTGCCCGGCGTGCCGCTGATCGTCGACGCGGGGCTCGGCGTGCCGTCGCATGCGAGCCAGGTGATGGAGTGGGGCTTCGACGGCGTGCTGCTGAACACGGCAGTGTCGCAGGCGACGCACCCCGAGACCATGGCGCGCGCGTTCGCGCTGGGCGTCGAAGCGGGCCGCGAGGCTTATCTGGCCGGCCCGATGGCCGAACGTGAAACCGCCCATGCGAGCACGCCCGTCGTCGGCATGCCGTTCTGGCACCAGGATGGGAGCGCCGCAGCATGACCGAAACCCTGAAACTCGGGGGCCGCGACCTGTTCTGGCCGCCCGCCGACGAACTCACGGAAGCGGTCGAGCGCATCCGCGCGCGTCTCGGCGACTGGCCCCCGACGCACGTCAACTGGCGCATCTGCCTGACGGCGCCCGATGACGCGAACGGCGGCGATCTGATCGTCGTCGCCGATCTGCAGCAGCACGGCGAGCAGATCGCGCGCTGGATGACGCAGGGTGCGGGCGTGATCGAAGCGGCCGCGGGCCGCGCGGTGCTGCACCTGGGCGGCGTGCGCTATCAGCTCGAAGGCCATCTGGCCGAAGACTGGATTCCCGCGCTCGCGGCGTTTCTCGATTGCGGCTTCGATCCGCATGATGCGCTGGTGCTCGCGCTCGCATGGCGCGACGGCGATGAGACCCAATCCGACGATGCATGGCCGTGCGATCTGTCGCGCTTTCCGCGCGTCGCCGGTTTGCCCGACGCGCCCGCGCAACCGTTCGCCGCGTGCCCGGACGCGCTCGGCCTCTATTCCGTGCTGCCGACGGCGGAGTGGGTCGAACGCGTAACCGGCTTCGGCGTGAAGACGGTGCAGTTGCGCCGCAAGACGGCCGAACCCGACGAGCTGAAAAAGGAAATCGCGCGCTCTGTCGCGGCGGGCCGCGAGCACGACGCACAAGTGTTCATCAACGATCACTGGCAGGCCGCCATCGACGCGGGCGCTTACGGCGTGCACCTCGGCCAGGAAGACGTGCACACGGCCGACCTGCACGCGCTCGCGGCAGCGGGCGTGCGCCTCGGCCTCTCGACGCACGGCTACTACGAGATGTTGGCGGCGCTGCATTTCCGTCCGAGCTACATCGCGCTTGGCGCCGTGTTCCCGACCACGACGAAGGCGATGCCGACGGCGCCGCAAGGTCTCGCAAGGCTCGCGCGCTACGTGAAATTGCTGGATCGCGTCGTGCCGCTCGTCGCGATCGGCGGCATCAGCGGCGATGTGCTGCCGCAAGTGCTCTCGACGGGCGTGAAAAGCGCGGCCGTGGTGCGCGCTGTGACGGAAGCCGCCGATCCCGCTGCCGCGGTTGCATCATTGCAGCAGGCCTTCGCGTAGTCCAAAGGTTGGGAGAAGGGTTCGAAAGGTTAAATCGTGGCGCCGTCAAGGCAGGGTTTGCACGAAGGCCCTATAATTCGGCCTTCCGTGTAAAAGGACTGACCGTTACGTGCCATCCTCTTCCGAGACCCTTCTCGAGCTGCGCGACGTCGACTTCGGCTATGGCGAGCGCCTCGTCCTGTCAAACCTGAATCTGCGCTTCAAACGCGGCCAGGTGGTCGCGGTCATGGGCGGATCGGGGTGCGGAAAGACCACCGTGCTGCGGCTGATCGGCGGCCTCGTGCGCGCGAAGCGCGGCCAGGTGCTGTTCCACGGACAGGACCTCGGCGCGCAGACGCGCGACGGCCTGTACGCGCTGCGCCGCAAGATGGGCATGCTGTTCCAGTTCGGCGCGCTGTTCACCGACATGTCGGTGTTCGAGAACGTCGCCTTCGCGCTGCGCGAGCACACCGATCTCCCCGAAGAACTGATCCGCGACCTCGTGCTGATGAAGCTGAACGCGGTCGGCCTGCGCGGCGCGCGCGATCTCGCGCCATCGGAGATTTCGGGCGGCATGGCGCGCCGCGTCGCGCTTGCCCGCGCAATCGCGCTCGATCCCGAACTGATGATGTACGACGAGCCGTTTGCCGGTCTGGACCCCATCTCGCTCGGCGTCACCGCGAATCTGATCCGCGCGCTGAATCAGGCGCTCGGCGCCACGTCCATCCTCGTCACGCACGACGTTCCCGAATCGTTCGCGATTGCCGATTACGTCTACTTCCTCGCGAATGGCGGCGTTCTCGCCGAAGGCACCCCCGCAGAACTGCGCGAGTCGACCGATCCCACCGTGCGCCAGTTCATCGACGGCGCGCCCGACGGTCCGTTCAAGTTTCACTACCCGAGCAGCACGCCGCTCGCAGCGGATTTCGGCATTGGCGGAGGCCGCGCATGATCAGCACCATCGGTCGTACCGTCCTCTGCGGACTCGGTCAGACGGGTTATGCAACTCGCATGTTCGTGCGCCTCGTGCTGGAATTTTTCCCGCTGCTGCGCCGTCCGCGTCTTGTCACGAAGCAGATCCACTTCGTCGGCAATTATTCGCTGGTGATCATCGCAGTGTCGGGGCTGTTCGTGGGCTTCGTGCTTGGGCTGCAGGGCTATTACACGCTCAACCGCTATGGTTCCGAGCAGGCGCTCGGCTTGCTCGTCGCGCTGTCGCTCGTGCGCGAACTCGGGCCCGTCGTGACGGCGCTGCTGTTTGCGGGGCGTGCGGGCACGTCGCTGACGGCTGAAATCGGCCTGATGAAGGCGGGCGAGCAACTGACGGCAATGGAAATGATGGCCGTCGATCCGCTCAAGGTGGTCGTCGCGCCGCGCTTGTGGGCGGGCATCATCGCGATGCCGGTGCTCGCGGCGATCTTTAGCGCCGTCGGCGTGCTGGGCGGCTACATCGTGGGCGTGCTGATGATCGGCGTCGATGCGGGCTCGTTCTGGTCGCAGATGCAAAGCGGCGTCGATGCATATCGCGACGTCGGCAACGGCGTGATCAAGAGCATCGTGTTCGGCTTCGCGGTGACGTTCATCGCCCTCTACCAGGGCTACGAAGCGAAAGCCACGCCGGAAGGCGTGTCGCGCGCGACGACGAAGACGGTCGTCTATGCGTCGCTCGCGGTGCTCGGTCTCGATTTCCTGCTGACCGCTCTGATGTTCAGCTAGGCGGTATTCAGCCAAGACTTTGCGCGGTGTGAACCGCGATGCGGCGCGCAGATCGAACGGCGCCGCACGGGTGTCACGCCGCTGCGACAGATTCTCTTTGGGATGACGATGAAAAAAACTGCTCTCGATTTCTGGGTCGGTCTGTTCGTGGTGCTGGGGTTCATCGCGCTGCTGTTCCTCGCGCTGAAGGCCGGCAACATGAGCTCGCTGTCGTTTCAGGCGACGTATCCCGTCAAGCTGAAATTCGACAATATCGGCGGACTCAAGCCGCGCGCGCCCGTCAAGAGCGCGGGCGTGACGGTGGGCCGCGTGGCGTCGATCGGCTTCGACACCAACTCATATCAGGCGGTCGTGACGCTCGATATCGACAAGCAATATCAGTTTCCGAAGGACACGTCCGCGAAGATTCTGACGGCGGGCTTGCTGGGTGAGCAATACATCGGTCTCGAGCCGGGAGGCGACAGCGAAATGCTGAAAGCCGGCGACACGATCACGATGACCCAGTCGGCCATCGTCCTGGAGAATCTGATCGGGCAGTTCCTCTATAGCAAGGCGGCGGATTCGGGGGCCGCCAAACCCGGTGCGTCTGCTGCGGCGCCCGCGCCCGGAGCGCCGGCTCCCGCGGCTCCGGCTGCGGCTGCTTCGAGCGCGTCCGGTCAATAAGGAGAACAAGAAATGACGACGACACGCCGACGTGTCGCGGCGCTCACGCTCGCCGCGACGATGCTCGCAGGTTGTGCAACCGTTCAGAATCCGACGAAGGAAGATCCGCTCGAAGGTTTCAACCGCACGATCTTCACCTTCAACGACACGGTCGACCAGTACGCCGTGAAGCCCGTCGCGAAGGGCTACGTGTTCGTGACGCCGCAGCCGGTGCGCGATAGCGTGACGAACTTCTTCTCGAACATCGGCGACGTGTACATCGCCGCGAACAACCTGTTGCAGCTGAAGATCGCCGATGGCGTGTCGGACATCATGCGGATCGTGATCAACACGGTCTTTGGTGTCGGCGGCCTGTTCGACGTCGCGACGATTGCGAAGCTGCCGAAGCACGACAACGACTTCGGCCTGACGCTCGGTCATTACGGCGTGCCGTCGGGACCGTATCTCGTGCTGCCGCTGTTCGGGCCGAGCACGGTGCGTGACGGCGTCGGCATGGTGGGCAACTACTTCATTAATCCGCTGACTTACGTGAAGCCCGACAGCGTGAGCTGGGCGCTCTATGGCCTGAACCTCGTCAACGTGCGCGCGAACCTGCTGGGCGCGAGCGACGTGCTCGAAGGCGCGGCGCTCGACAAATACTCGTTTGTGCGGAATGCGTACCTGCAGCGCCGCCGCTATCTGCTGTCGGATGGGAGCGCGGCGACGGGCCTGCCGGACTACGGCAACGAAGCGCCGCCGCCGAAGTACGAAGACGTCGATGGCGGCGCAGCGGCGGCAGCGCCGGCGGCTGGCGCCGCGCCGGGCGCGGGAGCGGCCGCGAAGCCCGCTGCGCCCGCGTCCGCGCCGCAAGCGGCTTCGGGCGCGACGGCAGGCGGCGCCGAACCGGCCTCGGGCGCGCAGCCGACGTCTCCCGAGGTGCCGCCGACCGTCCCCGGCGGCCAGATCGTGCCGCCCGCGCATTTCGGCTATCCGTCGCTGAAATTGCGCTAATGTCAGACAATTGAGAGTCGCCCGTTGGGCTACCGTAACACTCGGATACGACTCTCGCAGTTTGCACGTGGATTGCGGCTGAACTCGCGTGGTATCGTCGCCTCCAAGGTTAAGCTTATTTTTTTGGCAGGACTGGAAATGAAAAAATTCTTCTTCTTTATCCCGTTTTTTGCAGCTCTTTTTGCGTTCGGCGGCGCAGCGTCCGCACAAGCTGTCGATACGAGCAATCCCGACGTGATGGTCAAGACGGTCACGCAGCAGGTGATCGACGCAGTGCGCGCCGACAAGACGATCCAGACCGGGAACATCTCTGCCGTCACGAAGCTCGTGAACGAAAAGATCCTCCCGTACACCGACTTCCGCCGCACGACGCAGCTGGCGATGGGCCGCAACTGGCGCACCGCGACGCCGGAGCAGCAGAACGCCGTCGTCGAGCAGTTCAAGACGCTGCTGATCCGCACTTACTCGGGCGCGCTCGCGCAGGTGAAGGACCAGGAGATCCAGTACAAGCCGTTCCGCGCGAGCCCGGAAGACACCGACGTCGTCGTGCGCTCGGTCGTGATGAACAACGGTTCGCCCGTCGAGCTCGACTACCGTCTGTACAAGACGGCGCAAGGCTGGCGCGTGTATGACCTGAACGTGCTCGGCGCATGGCTGATCCAGGCGTACCAGCAGCAGTTCAACGAGCAGATCCAGAAGAACGGCGTCGACGGTCTGATCCAGTTCCTCACGGCACGCAACCAGCAACTGGCGAACGGCAAACAGTCGTGAACAACTTTTCGACCGCGCCGGTGACGACGTCGTCGGCCAATACGTCGGCCAATACGTTCGAAACAGGCGCCACGCTGACCCACGCGAGCGCGAAAGCCGCGCTCGCGGCGGGTCTTGCGCGCATCGGCGGCGGCGCGACGGCTGTCGATTGCGCGCCGCTCACGCAGTTCGATTCGTCGGCGCTCGCCGTGCTGCTCGCATGGCAGCGCGCGGCGACCGCCCGCGGCACGCCGCTTTCCATCGTCAACCTGCCTGCGGGACTGTCCAGTCTCGCGCAAGCCTACGGCGTCGACACTCTGCTATCGGCACGACATTGACGCTCGCGCGTCGGCGAGCATCGCGCAGCGTTTCACCGTTCGCGCCGGCTCGCGTTCTCCTCCAGGGCAAGCCGGCACTTGCGACTTTTGCCCTATAATCAAACGTTTTTTGGCGCCTGGCCGTTTCAGTTTGCAATGCGAAAACGGTTGGCAGCCGGTTCGTAGCGGCTCTCACGGCTGTTCGGGCGGTGGCCGCGCACCGGGCCCCAATTCCGTTTTCCCAGCTTTCGCGCCCTTGGCGGGCGATCTACAGGCGCTGTCGATGTCGACGGCGCACAGTCATGTCAGCGATCGAAATTCGTAACGTCAAGAAGCGCTACAAGGATCTGCAAGCGCTCAAAGGCGTCAGCTTTACCGTCGAGCAAGGCGAGTTCTTCGGGCTGCTCGGTCCGAACGGCGCCGGCAAGACCACGCTCATCAGCATTCTCGCCGGTCTCGCGCGCGCCGATGAAGGCAGCATCGCGGTTCACGGCCACGATGTCGTCGACGATTTCCGCCTCGCGCGCCGCGCGCTTGGCGTCGTGCCGCAGGAACTCGTGTTCGACCCGTTCTTCACCGTCCGCGAGACGCTGCGCCTCCAGTCGGGCTACTTCGGCCTGCGCAACAACGACGACTGGATCGACGAAGTGATGGCCAATCTCGATCTCACCGAAAAAGCCGACGCGAACATGCGTGCGCTTTCGGGCGGGATGAAGCGCCGCGTGCTGGTCGCGCAGGCGCTCGTCCACCGGCCGCCCGTGATCGTGCTCGACGAGCCGACGGCCGGCGTCGACGTCGAACTGCGCCAGACGCTGTGGAAATTCATCTCGCGCCTGAACCGCGAAGGCCACACGATCGTGCTGACCACGCACTATCTGGAAGAAGCCGAATCGCTGTGCGACCGCATCGCGATGCTGCGGCGTGGCGAAGTGGTCGCGCTGGAACGCACGAGCACGCTGCTTCAACGTTTCGCGGGCACGCAGCTTTTCATCCGCTTCGCGCAAGGCGTTCTGCCCGCCGAACTGCGCTCGCTCGAAGTCGATCCGGGCGCCGTCAACGGGCGTCAGCATCTGCTGCGCCTGTCGAGCTATGACGACGTCGAGCGCATCCTCGCGCAATGCCGCGCCGCGGGCTGCACATTCGAGGAAATCGAAGTGCGCAAGGCCGACCTCGAGGACGTATTCCTGCAGGTGATGAACGGACCGGAAATGGTCGAAGGACTGGCATGAGCGGCTTCCGTACCCTGCTTTACAAAGAGCTGCTGCGTTTCTGGAAAGTGTCGTTCCAGACGGTGCTTGCGCCTGTCATCACGGCGCTGCTGTATCTGACGATCTTCGGCCACGCGCTGCGCGATCACGTGCAGGTCTATCCGGGCGTGCTGTACACGAGCTTCCTCGTGCCGGGCCTCGTGATGATGAGCGTGTTGCAGAACGCGTTCGCGAACAGCTCGTCGTCGCTGATTCAATCGAAGATCACGGGTAATCTCGTGTTCGTGCTGCTGCCGCCGCTGTCGCACTGGGAGATGTACGCCGCCTACGTGCTCGCGGCCGTCGTGCGCGGGATGTGCGTCGGCTTCGGCGTGTTCATCGTGACGATCTGGTTCATTCCCATGAGCTTCACGGCGCCGCTCTATATCGTCGCATTCGCGGTGCTCGGTTCGGCGATTCTCGGCACGCTCGGTCTGATCGCCGGAATCTGGGCGGAGAAGTTCGATCAGCTCGCCGCGTTCCAGAACTTTTTGATCATGCCGCTCACTTTCCTCTCGGGCGTGTTCTACTCGACGCATACGCTGCCGCCTGTGTGGCGCGAAATCTCAAGGCTGAATCCGTTTTTCTACATGATCGACGGCTTTCGCTACGGCTTCTTCGGCATGTCGGATATCGATCCGCTGTGGAGCCTCGCGATCGTCGGCGGTTTCTTCGTCGTGCTGGCCGTGCTGGCAATGCGTATGCTCGCGTCCGGCTATAAGCTGCGTCACTGACAGGAGCACTCATGCTACCCACTCCCGAACAGGTCAAGAACTACATCGCGGCTGCCCTTCCTTGCGAGCATCTCGAAGTCGAAGGCGACGGCCAGCATTTCTTCGCGACCATCGTGTCGCCGAACTTCGAAGGCAAGCGACTGATTCAACGGCATCAACTCGTGTATGCGGCGCTCGGCGACCGCATGCGCGAAGAAATTCACGCGCTCAGCATGAAAACGCTGACGCCTGCCGAATGGCAAAGCGCCTGACCAGGCGTGTAGCCGAGGGCGAAAAAAACAGGCTGTCTGTCGGGGGGCAGCGCTCAACAACCCGGCTGCAAGAAAGAGCGGAACAACAAGCTGCACAATAAGCTTCGGATGTAGCACCCAATCAGTTGGAACATTAGTGCGAATTACAAATGAGAGTCGCGACGCCGCGTTTGGCGCCGCAGCAACCGCCCATAAGACGCCCGTTGGCGGACGGGCAGATCAGGAACAAACAGGCATGGACAAACTCGTGATTGAAGGCGGGCAGAAGCTCGCCGGTGAGATCGTCGTTTCGGGTGCAAAGAACGCGGCGCTGCCGATTCTCTGCGCTGGCTTGTTGAGCGCGGAGCCGGTTCACCTCGACAACGTGCCCGATCTGCAGGACGTGCGCACGACGCTGAAGCTGCTCGGCCAGATGGGCGTGCGCGCGGAAAGCGGCGACGGCAAGGTGTCGCTCGATGCGTCGAAGGTGGACAACCTCGTCGCGCCGTACGAACTCGTGAAGACGATGCGCGCGTCGATTCTCGTGCTCGGCCCGCTCGTCGCGCGTTTCGGCGAGGCGAAGGTGTCGCTGCCGGGTGGCTGCGCGATCGGCGCGCGTCCCGTCGACCAGCACATCAAGGGCCTGCAGGCAATGGGCGCCGAGATCAATATCGAGCACGGCTTCATCGAAGCGCGCGCGAAGCGTCTGAAGGGCGCACGCATCATCACCGACATGATCACCGTCACAGGCACGGAAAACCTGCTGATGGCAGCCGTCCTCGCGGAAGGCGAAACGGTCATCGAAAACGCGGCGCGCGAGCCGGAAGTCGGCGATCTGGCGAACCTGCTCGTCGCGATGGGCGCGAAGATCGACGGCATCGGCACCGACCGCCTCGTCATTCAGGGCGTCGACAAGCTGCACGGCGCGCGGCACACGGTCGTGCCGGACCGCATCGAAGCGGGCACGTTCCTGTGCGCGGTCGCGGCAGCGGGCGGCGACGTCACGTTGCGCCACGTGCGTCCGCAGATTCTCGAAGCCGTGACGGACAAGCTGCGCGACGCAGGCGTGTCGATCGAAGAGGGCGACGACTGGATGCGCGTGCGCATGAACCAGCGTCCGAAGGCCGTGTCGTTCCGCACGTCCGAGTACCCGGCGTTCCCGACCGACATGCAGGCGCAGTTCATGGCGCTCAACGCGCTGGCGGACGGCACGTCGCAAGTCGTCGAGACGATCTTCGAAAACCGTTTCATGCACGTGCAGGAGCTGAACCGTCTCGGTGCGCACATCACGATCGACGGCAATACGGCGCTCGTCAACGGCGTCGAGAAGCTGTCGGGCGCGAAGGTGATGGCCACCGACCTGCGCGCGTCGGCGAGCCTCGTGATCGCAGGCCTGTGCGCGGACGGCGAAACGCTGATCGACCGCATCTACCACCTCGATCGCGGCTACGACCGGATGGAATCGAAACTCACCGCAGTCGGCGCGAAGGTGCGCCGCATCAAGGGTAGTCAGGCATGAGCGAATTGCCGCAAACGTCGTCGTCGCCAGCAGCGGGCAAGCCGCTGACGCTCGCGTTGTCGAAGGGCCGCATCTTCGAGGAAACGGTGCCGCTGCTCGCGGCAGCGGGCATCGAAGTGACGGAAGACCCTGAAACGTCGCGCAAGCTGATTCTTCCGACCACCGATCCGAACCTGCGCGTCATCATCGTGCGCGCGACGGACGTGCCCACGTATGTCGAATACGGCGCCGCCGATTTCGGCGTCGCGGGCAAGGACGTGCTGATCGAGCACGGCGGCAGCGGCCTTTACCAGCCGATTGATCTGAATATCGCGCGCTGCCGGATGTCGGTGGCCGTGGCGGCCGGCTTCGACTACGCGAACGCGGTGCGCCAGGGCGCGCGCGTGCGCGTCGCCACGAAGTACGTGGAAACCGCGCGCGAGCACTTCGCGGCCAAGGGCGTGCACGTCGATCTGATCAAGCTGTACGGCTCGATGGAGCTCGCGCCGCTGGTGGGCCTCGCCGACGCGATCGTCGACCTGGTCAGCTCGGGCGGCACGCTGCGCGCCAACAATCTAGTCGAGGTCGAAGAGATCATGCAGATCTCGTCGCGCCTCGTCGTGAACCAGGCGGCGTTGAAGCTCAAGCGCGCCGCGCTGGCACCGATCCTCGACGCGTTCGAACGCGCGTCGCAACGCACCGACGCACCGGCCTGACGAAAGCTCTCGATTCGCGGCTCACTCGCGCGCCTTACCGAAACGGATACCAGCATGTCTATCAAGATTCGCAAACTCGATTCCAGCACTGAAGATTTCCAGAAGTCGCTGCATGCGGTGCTCGCGTTCGAAGCGAGCGAAGATGAAGCGATCGAGCGCTCGGTCGCGCAGATCCTGGGCGATGTGAAGGCGCGCGGCGATGCCGCCGTCCTCGAATACACGAACCGTTTCGACCGCCTGAACGCGCGGGATGTCGCCGCGCTCGAACTGCCGATGGCCGAACTGGAAGCGGCGCTGGAAGGGCTCGAGCCGAAGCGCCGCGCGGCGCTCGAAGCGGCGGCGGCGCGCGTGCGCGGCTATCACGAGAAGCAGAAGATCGAATGCGGCAGCCATAGCTGGCAGTACACGGAAGCCGACGGCACCGTGCTCGGCCAGAAAGTGACGCCGCTCGACCGCGCCGGTATCTACGTGCCGGGCGGCAAGGCGGCGTATCCGTCGTCGGTGCTGATGAACGCGATTCCGGCGCGCGTCGCCGGCGTGCGTGAAATCGTCATGGTCGTGCCGACGCCGGACGGCGTGAAGAACCCGCTCGTGCTGGCTGCGGCGCTGCTGGGCGGCGTTGATCGCGTGTTCACGATCGGCGGCGCGCAGGCCGTCGGCGCGCTCGCGTATGGTACGCAGACCATCCCCGCCGTCGACAAGATCTGCGGGCCGGGCAATGCGTATGTCGCGTCGGCGAAGCGCCGCGTGTTCGGCACGGTCGGCATCGACATGATCGCCGGTCCGTCGGAAATCCTCGTGCTGTGCGACGGCACGACCGATCCGCGCTGGGTCGCGATGGACCTGTTCTCGCAGGCCGAGCACGACGAACTCGCGCAATCCATTTTGCTGTGCCCGGACGACGGCTTCATCGCGCGCGTCGAAGAGGCAATCGACGAACTGCTGCCGGCGATGCCGCGCCGCGACGTGATCCAGGCTTCGCTCGAAGGGCGCGGCGCGCTGGTGAAGGTGCGCGACATGGAGCAGGCCTGCGCGATCGCCAACGACATCGCGCCGGAGCACCTCGAAATTTCCGCGCTGGAGCCGCAGCAGTGGGCGCAACAGATTCGCCATGCGGGCGCGATCTTCCTCGGCCGCTATACGAGCGAAAGCCTCGGTGACTACTGCGCGGGGCCCAATCACGTGCTGCCTACGTCTCGTACCGCACGTTTCTCGTCGCCGCTCGGCGTCTATGATTTCTTCAAGCGTTCGAGTCTGATCGAAGTGAGCGCGGACGGCGCGCAGACGCTCGGTGAAATCGCGGCCGAGCTCGCATACGGCGAAGGCCTGCAGGCGCATGCGCGCAGCGCCGAATACCGGATGAAGAACATGGGCTGATCCTGCGGCGAGTTTGCTGCGTCGGACGGGCATCACGCGTGCTCTCTCCGATGCAGACGCCGTTGCGAAAGCAATAGAGAACGACAGAAAACTCAACCCGGGCGGCCGGCGAGCCGCCCCATTTGCGCTATGGCCTGCCGGAGAGGGTGGCCGCGCTCCACGCCATGACGACACCTCAAGACATCATTCGCCGCGATGTGCTCGCGATGACGAGCTATCCTGTTCCCGACGCAACGGGCCTCGTGAAGCTCGACGCGATGGAAAATCCGTTTCCGCTGCCCGAAGCGCTCGCCGCGCAGCTCGGCGAGCATCTGGCGGGCGCCGCGCTGAACCGCTACCCCGCGCCGCGCCCCGAGGCGCTGCTCGACAAGCTCAAGCGCGTGATGAACGTGCCGGCGAACTGCGAGGTGCTGCTCGGCAACGGTTCGGACGAACTGATCAGCATGATTTCCGTCGCGTGCTCGAAGGAGGGCGCGAAGGTGCTCGCGCCTGTGCCGGGCTTCGTGATGTACGCGCTGTCGGCGAAGCTGGCGCATATGGAGTTCGTCGGCGTGCCGCTCAATGCCGATTTCACGCTCGACACGGATGCGATGCTCGCCGCGATCGCCGAGCATCGGCCCGCCGTCATCTATCTCGCGTATCCGAACAACCCGACGGGCACGCTGTACGACGCCGCCGACATGGAGCGCATCATCGTTGCGGCGAACAAGAGCCTCGTCGTGATCGACGAGGCGTATCAGCCGTTCGCCCAGCACAGCTGGATGCCCCGCGCGGGCGAGTTCGACAACGTCGTCGTGATGCGCACGGTGTCGAAGCTCGGGCTTGCAGGCATCCGGCTCGGCTATATGGCGGGCCGCACGGAATGGGTCAACGAGTTCGACAAGGTGCGCCCGCCGTACAACGTCAACGTGCTCACGCAGGCGACGGCCGATTTCCTGCTCGATCACATCGAAGTGCTCGACGCACAGGCCACGCAACTGCGCGACGAACGCGCGAAACTTGCGCAGGCCGTGGCCGCGCTGCCGGGCGCCGAAGTGTTCCCGAGCGCGGGCAATTTCCTGCTCGTGCGCGTGCCGGACGCGTCGGCGACCTTCGAAACCCTGCTCACATCGCGGGTTTTGATCAAAAACGTGAGTAAAATGCATCCATTGCTCGCGAATTGCGTGCGTCTGACGGTCGGTTCGCCGGAAGAAAACGCGCAAATGCTCGCGGCGCTGAAACTCGTGCTGAACTGAACCCGCTTCAGCACTTCTCAACCCCACACTTTCAAAGTCAGATTCGAGGAATTGCCATGCGCCTTGCGGAAGTCGTTCGCAACACCAGCGAAACGCAGATCCGTGTGAAGATCAACCTGGACGGCACCGGTCAGCAGAAGCTGGCCACCGGTGTGCCGTTCCTCGATCACATGCTCGACCAGATTGCCCGTCACGGGCTGATCGATCTGGACATCGAAGCGCATGGCGATACGCATATCGACGACCACCATACCGTCGAAGACGTCGGCATCACGCTGGGCCAGGCCATTGCGAAAGCGGTTGGCGACAGGAAGGGCATTCGCCGCTACGGCCATTCGTACGTGCCGCTGGACGAAGCGCTGTCGCGCGTCGTGATCGACTTTTCCGGCCGTCCGGGCCTCGAATTCCATGTGCCGTTCACGCGCGCGCGCATCGGCACTTTCGACGTCGATCTGTCCATCGAGTTTTTCCGCGGCTTCGTGAATCATGCGGGCGTCACGCTGCATATCGACAACCTGCGCGGGCTGAACGCGCATCACCAGATGGAAACGGTGTTCAAGGCCTTCGGCCGCGCGCTGCGCATGGCCGTCGAACTGGACGAACGCGCGGCGGGGCAGATTCCGTCGACCAAGGGCAGCCTCTGAGCGACAGAACCGGACCGGCCGCGCCGCGCGCGTCCGGCTTGCGATGGATATCCTCAAGTCGTTTATTTCGCTGCTGGCGCTGATCAATCCCGTCGGCGCCATACCGTTCTTTCTGAGCCTGACGTCGCAGCAATCGGCCGCCGAGCAGCGCCGCACGATCCGGATCGCATCGATTTCGGTGTTCTGCGTGATCGCCGTGACGACGCTGCTGGGGCAGCAGATCATCAGCTTCTTCGGCATTTCGGTCGGATCGCTTGAAGTTGGCGGCGGCATCATCATGTTGCTGATGTCGATCAACATGCTGAACGCGCAGATCGGCAACGCCCGCTCGACGCCCGAAGAGCGTCACGAAGCCGAGCTGAAGGACAACGTCGCCGTCGTGCCGCTGGCGATTCCGCTGCTCACGGGGCCGGGCTCGATCAGTACGGTCATTGTCTATTCGGCCAGCTTTCATCATTGGTACGACCGCGTTAGTCTGATCGTCATCGGCGCCGTGATTGCGGCGCTCTGCTTCGGGTCGCTGAGTCTTGCCGAACCGATCGCCCGCTGGGTCGGCCGGACGGGCATCAATATCGGCACGCGGTTGATGGGTTTGATGTTGTCGGCGCTGGCGGTGGAGTTCATCGTCGACGGATTGAAGGCGTTGCTGCCTAACTTGAAATGAAAACTTCGATTGCGATTGTGGATTACGGAATGGGCAACCTGCGCTCGGTCGCGCAGGCGTTGAAGAAAGCTGCGCCGGAAGCGGACGTGGCGATCGTCGACAAGCCCGAAGCCATCCGTTCGGCAGACCGCGTGGTGCTGCCGGGCCAGGGTGCGATGCCCGACTGCATGCGCTCGCTCGGGGAATCCGGTTTGCAGGATGCCGTCGTCGAAGCGTCGCGCACGAAGCCGCTGATGGGCGTGTGCGTCGGCGAGCAGATGCTGTTCGACTGGAGCGCGGAAGGGGACACGAAGGGCCTCGGCCTCCTGCCCGGCAAGGTCGTGCGCTTCGAGCTGGACGGCCAGTTGCAGGACGACGGCTCGCGCTTCAAGGTGCCGCAAATGGGCTGGAACCGAGTCCGTCAGGTCGTGCCGCACCCGTTGTGGGACGGCGTCCCCGACAACGCGTTCTTCTATTTCGTGCACAGCTATTACGTCGTGCCTGAGAATGCGTCGCACACGTCGGGCGAGACGGTGTACGGCGTGCCCTTTACCTCGGCAGTGGCGCGGGATAACATTTTTGCGACCCAATTCCACCCGGAAAAAAGCGCCGACGCGGGTTTGCGCGTGTATCGCAACTTCGTGCACTGGAATCCCTGATCCCTGTCGTCAGCGTCTTGAACCGTCCATGTTTCTCTTCCGGTCCAACTGCTTCGCTCACATGCATATGCATACGCTGCCCGTTGGCAAGCTCACCGAAAGACATGTACTAAACTAGCGGAACGGCCTGGCGTGGGCCACAGCCGGATTTCCCGCCAGCCGAACTTCAACTTTCTTCCCAGATACCACCCGATTGCTATGCTGCTGATCCCCGCCATCGACCTGAAAGACGGTCAGTGTGTACGCCTCAAACAAGGCGATATGGACCAGGCGACGATTTTCCACGAGGAACCGCAGGTGATGGCCCGGCATTGGGTCGACCGTGGCGCGCGGCGCCTGCACCTCGTCGACCTGAATGGCGCGTTTGCCGGCAAGCCGAAGAACGAAGACGCGATCAGAGCGATCATCGAGGAAGTCGGCGGCGAGATTCCCGTGCAGCTGGGCGGCGGCATTCGCGATCTGAACACGATCGAGCGCTATCTGGACGACGGCCTCGAGTACGTGATCATCGGCACGGCGGCGGTGAAGAATCCGGGCTTCCTGCTCGAAGCGTGCACGGCGTTCGGCGGACATATCATCGTCGGCCTCGACGCGAAGGACGGCAAGGTGGCCACCGACGGCTGGAGCAAGCTGACGGGTCACGAAGTGGCCGATCTCGCGCGCAAGTTCGAGGACTACGGCTGCGAATCGATCATCTACACGGACATCGGTCGCGACGGCATGCTCCAGGGCATCAACATCGAAGCGACGGTGCGCCTGGCGCGCGCGGTGAAGATCCCTGTGATCGCGAGCGGCGGCCTGTCGAACATGGGCGATATCGAAGCGCTGTGCGAAGTGGAAGGCGAAGGGATCGAGGGTGTGATCTGCGGCCGCGCGATCTACTCGGGCGACCTCGACTTTTCCGCCGCGCAGACGCGCGCGGACCGTTTGCGCGAATCGGACGACGCCTGAGCGTGGGGCGTTCCGCGCATACGGACGCGCCCGATATGTGTGCGCACCTTGCGCAGCGTCCCGCGCGCCGGCCCGAAGTCGGACTTTTTCCGCTCTCCTGCGAATCGCGAATGGATGAGCGTCCTCACCAGCGGTATTGGCAAGAACTCGCAAGATCATGGCTTTAGCTAAACGCATCATCCCCTGTCTGGACGTCACGGCTGGCCGCGTGGTCAAGGGCGTGAATTTCGTCGAGCTGCGCGACGCGGGCGACCCCGTCGAAATCGCACGCCGCTATGACGAGCAGGGCGCGGACGAACTCACGTTCCTCGACATCACGGCCACGTCCGACCAGCGCGACCTGATCCTGCCGATCATCGAAGCGGTGGCCTCGCAGGTGTTCATTCCGCTGACGGTCGGCGGCGGCGTGCGCGCTGTCGAAGACGTGCGGCGCCTTCTGAACGCGGGTGCCGACAAGGTCAGCATGAACTCGTCGGCGGTCGCGAATCCGCAGCTCGTGCGCGACGCGACGGACAAATACGGCTCGCAGTGCATCGTCGTCGCGATCGACGCGAAGCGCGTGTCCGCGGACGGCGAGACGCCGCGCTGGGAAGTGTTCACGCACGGCGGCCGCAAGAACACGGGCCTCGACGCAGTGGAGTGGGCGCGCCAGATGGCCGACTTCGGCGCGGGCGAAATTCTGCTGACCAGCATGGACCGCGACGGCACGAAGAGCGGTTTCGACATCGCGCTGACACGCGCCGTGTCGGATGCGGTGCCCGTCCCCGTGATCGCGTCGGGCGGCGTCGGCTCGCTGCAGCATCTCGCCGACGGCATCACGCAAGGCCGCGCGGATGCCGTGCTGGCCGCGAGCATCTTCCACTATGGCGAGCACACGGTCGGCGAGTGCAAGCGCTTCATGGCCGATCAAGGCATTTCGGTGAGGTTGTAACGTGATCAATCCGTCTGAAGTCAGCTGGCTCGACAAGGTGAGTTGGGACGCGAACGGCCTCGTGCCGGTGATCGCGCAGGAAGCGTCGACGAACGACGTGCTCATGTTCGCGTGGATGAACCGCGAAGCGCTGTCGAAGACGATCGAAACGGGCCGCGCGGTCTACTTTTCGCGTTCGCGGCAGCGCCTGTGGTTCAAGGGCGAAGAGTCGGGCCACGTGCAGCAGGTGCGTGAGGTGCGCCTCGACTGCGACGAAGACGTCGTGCTGTTGAAGGTCGAGCAGGTATCGGGCATCGCGTGCCATACCGGCCGGCATTCGTGCTTTTTCCAGAAATTCGAAGGCTCGGCCGATTCGGGCAACTGGGTTGCCGTCGATCCCGTGCTGAAAGATCCCGAACACATCTACAAATGACGCAAAATTCTCAATCGACGGGCGACACGCTTCAGCGCCTGGCCGCCGTCATCGACAGCCGCAAGGGTGGTGATCCCGACGTTTCTTATGTGTCGCGTCTTTTCCATAAAGGCGACGACGCGGTGTTGAAGAAGATCGGCGAAGAAGCCACGGAAGTCGTACTCGCCGCGAAGGACGTGCGCCTCGGCGCGGAACGCAAGGCGCTCGTCGGCGAAGTGGCGGACTTGTGGTTTCATTGCCTCGTGATGCTGTCGCACTTCGATCTGAATCCCGCCGACGTGCTCGCCGAGCTGGAGCGTCGGGAGGGGCTCTCCGGCATCGAGGAAAAGGCCTTGCGCAAGAGCCGCGAACGCGAGCGCAACGGCGACTGAGCCTGTCCGATTCAAGTCACGGCAGGCTCGGGGCCGGAATCGGCGAGACAACGCGACGCAGCACCGGCACAGCAACAGTATCCAGTCGCACCCTCGAGGAGGACGCATACATGGAACAGTCGCAGGGCGGATATCCGCCACCGTCGTATCAGAGCGCAATCGAAATCGACCGGCAGCGCAGCCTGCGCACGCTGACGCATATCATCTACGCGCTCTACGCCGTCTACTGGCTGACGGGCGGGATCTCGGTGCTGATCGCGATCATCCTCAACTACATCAAGCGGCCGGAGACAATCGGCACACCGTACGAAGCGCACTTCGACTGGCAGATCCGCACGTTCTGGATGGGACTGCTCGGGCATCTGATCGGCGTCGCGCTCTTTATTGTGCTGATCGGCGTGCCTATCCTGTGGGCTGTCGCGATATGGACGTTGTACCGTATCATCAAAGGCTGGTTGTTCCTGTACGACAACAAGCCGCTGACGAATCCGCGCAGCTGGTTCTGACAATCGCCGAATGCGGCGCACGCTGCGTTCGGCGTCCATCGAGACCATGAGCCACGATCCGAACTGCCTTTTCTGCAAGATCGCCGCGGGCGAGATCCCGTCGACGAAAGTTCACGAAGACGACGAGTTCGTCGCGTTCCGCGATATCCGCCCAGCAGCTGAAACGCATGTACTCGTGATACCGCGCAAGCACATCGAAACGCTGTCGAATTGCACCGAAGGCGATGCCGCTCTGCTTGGTAAAATGTTGATATTGGTTGCGCGTCTCGCCGAACAGCTGGGTGTCGCGTACAAGGGCGGCCAGACGGGCTTCCGCACGGTCATCAACACGGGACCGGGCGGCGGGCAGGAGGTCTACCACCTGCACGCCCATTTGCTCGCGGGGCCGCGTCCGTGGTTGCGGATGGGGTGAACGCGGGGCGAACGTGGGCCGCTCATGCTGCCGCACATTCGGCGCTGACCCAGACAGTATTAATTCGCCACCCAGGCATTTTGACTGCACACAATGGCGAAACCCGGAGCCGAAGTCGCTGTTTTATGTAGGGATGTAACGACAGCGACCCGCAGACGTGCTCATAAT
This sequence comes from Paraburkholderia phymatum, assembly GCF_038900715.1. Classification (GTDB taxonomy): domain Bacteria; phylum Pseudomonadota; class Gammaproteobacteria; order Burkholderiales; family Burkholderiaceae; genus Paraburkholderia; species Paraburkholderia phymatum_A. The sequence continues at coordinate 92,606 of NZ_JAYMRZ010000021.1, forward strand.
GAGCAAGGGTCCAGGCTAACGGGCGCCGACACGAATTCCGCCTGGTCGGCAGGTTTTACACACGGGGCGCATTCGGAAACCCGCGCTTCGATTCACGCCGCAAGGCACACGATTGCCGTCGCCAGGCACGACGGCGGGGGTTAAGGAGATTTTTCATGGGTTCGTTGAGTATTTGGCATTGGCTGATCGTTCTGCTGATCGTCGCACTGGTGTTCGGCACCAAGAAGCTGCGCAATATCGGCAGCGATCTGGGCGGCGCGGTGAAGGGCTTCAAGGAAGGAATGAAGGAAAGCGAATCGCCTGAGGCGCAGCAGCGTGACCAGCTGTCGCGCTCGAACACCGTCGATGTCGACGCGAAGGAAAAGGCGCCGCATTCCGGCGATTCCCGCTAATCCGGCGCAAGCCACACGCTTGCGCTGACGAGGCGCGCACTGACGGGAAGCTCAATCCATGCTGGACCTCGGTTTGACCAAGATGGCGTTGATCGGCGTTGTCGCGCTGGTCGTGCTCGGACCGGAGCGGCTGCCGCGCGTCGCGCGGACGGCCGGTGCGCTGTTCGGCCGCGCGCAGCGCTATATCAATGACGTGAAGGCCGAAGTCACGCGCGAAATCGAACTCGACGAATTGCGCCGCATGAAGACGGACTTCGAATCGGCGGCGCAAAACGTCCAGTCGTCGATTCACGAGAATCTGCGCAAGCACGAAGCCGAACTGAACGAGGCGTGGGCGCAGGGTACGTCGGTGTCGCCGAGCATTGCAGGCGGCGCGACGGAAAGCGAGGCGTCCGCCACGGCGGATTTTTCCGCCGCATCGGACGGCACGTCCTGGCGCAGCCACAGCGCGTCCGCAGCAAAACGCAAGAACTGGCGCGTCAAGCAGACAGCCACGCCGACCTGGTACAAACGCGCCACGTTGCGGCGCACGCGTGTCCAATCGGGCGCGGCGCGCGTTGCGCAGCATACGCCCGTCAGTCTGCGCCGACCGACACGCTTCTTCTGATCTTCCGATGTCTCGCGCATCAATCTCCTACCGAGGGCCGGTGTGAGCGACCCCCAAAACCAGAACGAAGGCACTGAAGAGACCTTCATCTCGCATCTCGTCGAGCTGCGCGACCGCATCATTCGCGCCGGCATTTCGGTGATCGTCGTGTTCGTCGGGCTTGTGTATTGGGCGCCGGATATCTTCCGGCTGCTTGCACGTCCGCTCATGACCAATCTGCCGAAGGACGGCAAGATGATCGTCACCGACGTCACCGGCTCGTTCTTCGTGCCGATGAAGGTGACGATGCTCGTGGCCTTCGTGATCGCGCTGCCGTTCGTGCTGTATCAGATCTGGGCGTTCGTCGCGCCCGGTCTCTATCAGCACGAGAAGAAGCTGGTCGGGCCGCTCGTCGGCAGCAGCTATACGCTGTTTCTGTGCGGGATGGCGTTTGCGTACTTCGTCGTGTTTCCGACCATCTTTCGCGTGATGGCGCATTACAACGCGCCGCTCGGCGCGGAAATGACAACCGACATCGACAACTACCTGAGCTTCGTGCTGACGATGTTCATTGCGTTCGGCGTGACGTTCGAAGTGCCGATCGTCGTCGTGCTGCTCGTGCGGATGGGCGTGCTGACGGTGAAGAAGCTCAAGGAGATCCGGCCGTATGTGATCGTCGGCGCGTTCGTCGTGTCGGCTGTGGTAACGCCGCCGGACGTGTTCTCGCAGCTGATCCTCGCGATTCCGCTGATCGTGCTCTACGAAGCGGGGATCATCGCGGCGCGTATCTTCGTGAGCAAGCCAGTGACCACGGAGAACGAAGAAAAGGCGGCGAGCTGACGGCCGGTTGTACCGACAAAGGCTCTTCCGGCCGAGTGAACCGCAGTCGCAAGTGAAAGGCGTACATTGACCGGACAGCAAAAAGGGCAGTGCTCCATCGGAGACTGCCCTTTTTCTTTGCGTTGCCGCCGGCTTCGCGGCTGTGGACCGCGTCATATCGCCGCGGCGGGTGGTTTCGGAGCAGGCTTAGCCGCCGTCGTCGCCCTGATCGTCGCCTTCGTCGGACGGCTGCTTCGGCGGCGGCGGGCGCTTGCCGATCATCACCGTCAGATCCATTTCCTTGTTCTTGCGCACCAGATGCACTTTCGCGCCCGTGCCGGGCTTGATCTGCGCGATGACGTTCAGCAGGCGCGTCGTATCGGTGATGTCCTGGCCGTTGACCGATACGAGAATGTCGCCGGGCTTGATGCCCGCCTTGTCGGCAGGGCCGCCTTTCAGCACGCCCGCGACGATCGCCCCCGATTTCTGGTCCAGCCCGAACGATTCGGCGATCTCAGGCGTCACGTCCTGCGGCTCGACGCCGATCCATCCGCGAGTCACGGTGCCCGTCGTGATGATGCTTTCCAGCACGCTGCGCGCCGTCGACACGGGAATGGCGAAACCGATGCCGAGCGAGCCGCCCGAGCGCGAGTAGATGGCCGTGTTGATGCCGAGCAGATTGCCGTTCACGTCGACGAGCGCGCCGCCCGAGTTGCCGGGATTGATCGGCGCGTCGGTCTGGATGAAGTTTTCGAACGTGTTGATGCCGAGATGATTGCGGCCGAGCGCGCTGACGATGCCCATCGTCACCGTCTGCCCGACGCCGAATGGGTTGCCGATCGCGAGCACGACGTCGCCCACGCGCGTCTGGTCCATGCGGCCGAGCGTGATGGTCGGCAGATTGGTCATGTTGACCTTGAGCACGGCCAGATCGGTTTCGGGATCGACGCCGATCACCTTCGCGTCCGTCGTGCGGCCGTCGGCGAGCGCGATTTCGATCTGATCAGCGCCGTCCACGACGTGCTGGTTCGTTAGAATGTAACCTTCCGAACTCACGATAACTCCCGAGCCCAGGTTGGCTGCGGGTTGCTCTTGCTGCTTGCGGTTCCGGTCGCCGAAGAAGTAGCGAAAGAGAGGGTCTTTGGCGCGCGGATCGGGCGGAAGCGATCCGTCCTTGCTGGAAAACACGTTGACGACGGCGGGCATCGCCTTTTGCGCCGCGTCGGCATAGGAATTTTGCACAGCGCCGCCGTTGCCGATCCCGGGTGCTACCTCTCGCAGCGCGACGATCGGCTCGGCCAGTTGCTTGCCGAACTGCCCTTGACGTTGCAGCCATTGCGGTTTGAGGGTCGCAATGATGAACATCAGCGCCAGCAGCACGGTCACCGCCTGGGCGAAGAACAGCCAAAAGCGTCTGAGCATCTGAAAAATTAGAGGGATATATGGATCGGATCGAACTCGAATTGTACTTGAACAATCTCCTTGAAACTCCGCGCTTCAAGGACTATTGCCCGAACGGCCTGCAGGTCGAGGGACGGCGCAAGATCGACAAGATTGCGACAGGTGTGACCGCGTCGCTGGCCTTTCTGGAGGCCGCGCTGGAGTGGGGCGCCGATGCCGTGCTGGTCCATCACGGCTACTTCTGGCGCAACGAGCAGCCGCAGATCACCGGCCGGAAATACCAGCGGCTCAAGGCGCTGATCGCCAACGATTTGAATCTGTTTGCCTTCCATTTGCCACTCGACGATCACCCCGTCTACGGCAACAACGCGCAACTCGGCGCGAAGCTCGGACTGATCGGTGACTCGCGTTTCGGCGAGAACGATATCGGCTGGATGACCACGCTGCCAATGCCGATCACGCTCGCTCACTTTGCCGCACAAGTCGAGCATACGCTTGCTCGGGCTCCCCTGGTGCTCGGCGATCCCGACCAGGAACTACGGCGCGTCGCATGGTGTACGGGCGCCGCGCAAGGCTATTTCGACGCCGCGATCGAAGCGGGCGCCGACGTTTATTTGACGGGCGAAATTTCCGAGCCGATCACGCATATGTCGGCGGAAAGCGGCGTCGCGTTTCTCGCCGCCGGCCACCACGCGACCGAGCGCTACGGCGTGCAGGCGCTCGGCGCGCATCTGTCCGAACAGTTCGAGATCGAACACCTCTTTATTGATATTCATAATCCAGTGTGAATAACAATCCGATTACGCGACAAAAAGGCTTTAAAAACGGAGGAAATGCTTAATAAAGGCCGCAAAAAAGTTTGCGATCCGTGCGGGGAAACCCTGATTTATCAATCACTTCGCACGGTTTTTGGCAATCGGCCCTTGTAAATGCTGACTCCATTCGAGCAAACTAGCGGCGGTAGAGCCGACGTGAAGGAAAAATCCAACTCAGAAGTGGGGCGTGTGATGCGAGACAAGGAAGATGAACGCGTCGATGGCAGCCGCCGTAGCTGGCTGATTGCGACGACCGTAGCAGGTGGCATCGGAGGAGTCGCCACCGTCGTACCCTTTGTTAGTTCGTTTGCACCATCCGAAAAGGCCAAGGCGGCGGGAGCTCCCGTCGAAGTCGATATTTCCAACCTGAAGCCCGGCGACATGATGACCGTCGCATGGCGCGGCAAGCCCGTCTGGATCATCAACCGCACCGACAAGATGCTGGCCGATGTCCAGAAGGCCGACAAAGAAGTCGCCGACCCCGAAACCAAGAACCCTTTTTCGCTGCCCGAACCGGACTACTGCAAGAACGAGTTCCGCTCGCGGACCGATCACAAGAATCTTTTCGTTGCCGTCGCGGTGTGCACGCACCTGGGCTGCACGCCGACGCCCCGCTTTCAGGAGGGCGCGCAGCCGAATCTGCCCGACAACTGGCCCGGCGGCTTCCTCTGCCCGTGCCACGGCTCGACCTATGACATGGCCGGCCGCGTCTTCAAGAACAAACCTGCGCCGCAAAACCTCGATATCCCGCCTTACATGATCACCGGCACCACGCTCGTGATCGGCAAGGACGAGAAAGGAGAAGCGTAATGGCGACAACCGAAAAAGAGTTGGAAGCGACGGGGCTGACCGGCTGGATCGATCGCCGTTTTCCGATGACGGCGACCTGGAAAGCGCACGTCTCCGAGTACTACGCGCCGAAGAACTTCAACTTCTGGTACTTCTTCGGCTCGCTTGCGCTGCTGGTGCTGGTCAATCAGATCGTCACCGGCATCTTCCTGACGATGAACTACAAGCCCGACTCGATGACGGCGTTCGCATCGGTCGAGTACATCATGCGCGAAGTGCCGTGGGGCTGGCTGATCCGCTACATGCACTCGACAGGCGCATCGATGTTCTTCGTCGTCGTGTATCTGCACATGTTCCGCGGGTTGCTGTACGGCTCGTATCGCAAGCCGCGCGAACTCGTGTGGATCTTCGGCTGTGCGATCTTCCTGTGCCTGATGGCGGAAGCGTTCTTCGGCTATCTGTTGCCGTGGGGCCAGATGTCGTACTGGGGCGCGCAGGTGATCGTCAATCTGTTCTCGGCGATTCCGTTCATCGGTCCGGACCTGTCGCTGTGGATTCGCGGCGATTACGTCGTGTCGGATGTCACGCTGAACCGCTTCTTCGCGTTTCACGTGATCGCGATTCCGCTGGTGCTGCTGCTGCTCGTGGTCGCGCACATCGTCGCGCTGCATGAGGTGGGGTCGAACAACCCGGACGGCATCGAGATCAAGGCGAAGAAGGATTCGAACGGCATTCCGCTGGATGGCATTCCGTTCCATCCGTACTACTCGGTGCACGACTTCATGGGCGTGTGCATCTTCCTGATGGTGTTCGCGGCGATCATCTTCTTCGCGCCGGAGATGGGTGGCTATTTCCTCGAAGCGAACAATTTCATTCCGGCAAATCCGTTGCAGACGCCCCCTGAAATCGCGCCCGTCTGGTACTTCACGGCGTTCTACGCGATGCTGCGCGCGACCACGGACCCGTTCAAGATCGTGTTGATGATCGTGATCGGCCTGCTGGGCCTGTTCGCGCTGGTGCGGGCGCGCGGCAAGTGGAAGCTCGGTCTGCCCGTGCTCGCGGTCCTCGTGATTCTGGCGATGGCGTTCACCGAGTCGAAATTCTGGGGCGTGGTGGTGATGGGCAGCGCGGTGGTGTCGCTGTTCTTCCTGCCGTGGCTCGACCGGTCGCCTGTGAAGTCGATCCGTTACCGGCCGTTCTTCCATAAGGTGTTTTACGCGATCTTCGTGCTGGCCTTCCTGACGCTGGCGTTCCTCGGAACGAAGCCGCCGTCGCCGGCCGCGACGCTGATCGCGCAGATTTGTGCGCTGATCTACTTCGCGTTTTTCCTTGGCATGCCGTTCTGGACGCCGCTTGGCAAGTTCAAGCAGCCGCCCGAACGAGTGCGGTTCAAACCCCACTAACTGCGAGCCAGGAGAAAACGAAGATGAAAAAATTGCTTTCGAAGCTCGCGCTGCTCGGCGCAACGGCGCTGGCGCTGTCCACGGCACCCGTTCGCGCGGATGAAATCCCGCTCGACCGCGCGCCCGACAACACCGAAAATATCGCCTCGTTGCAGCACGGCGCTCAATTGTTTGTAAACTACTGCCTGAATTGCCACAGCGCGAACCTGATGCGCTACAGCCGATTGCAGGATATCGGCATTTCGCAGAAGGAAATTGAAAAGAACCTGTTGTTCACGACAGATAAAGTCGGCAATACGATGACGGTCGCAATGCGCCCCGACGACGCGAAAGCGTGGTTCGGCGCGACGCCGCCGGATCTGTCCGTGGAAGCGCGCGCAAAGAACCGCGACTGGCTGTACACGTATTTGCGCGGTTTCTACCGCGATGACACACGGCCGACAGGCTGGAACAATATGGTGTACGAAAACGTGAGCATGCCTCACGTGCTGTGGCAGCTTCAGGGGCAACGAACGGCGAAGTTCGAAGACGAAGTCGACGAAGAGACGAAGGAAAAGGTCAAGAAATTCGTGGGCTTCCAGCAGGTGACGCCGGGGACGATGTCGCCGGTGGATTATGATTCTGCTGTGGCCGACCTCGTGTCGTACCTTTCATGGATGTCCGAACCGACGCAGAAAACCCGTCGTCAGCTTGGCGTGTGGGTGCTGCTGTTCCTCGGCGTTCTGAGCTTTTTCGCCTGGCGACTGAACGCCGCGTACTGGAAAGATATCAAATAGTCACACCGTGACGGGTGTGGGGCCGGCGCAAGGGAAGACCTGCAGGACGGTTTTCCCGCTCGCTGGCCCTTTAAGTTTTTTGAGGAAACGCAAACATGATGGTTCTGTATTCCGGCACTACTTGCCCGTTCTCCCAGCGCTGCCGGCTGGTGTTGTTCGAAAAGGGCATGGACTTCGAAATCCGCGACGTCGACCTGTTCAACAAACCGGAAGACATCGCCGTGATGAATCCGTATGGTCAGGTGCCGATTCTCGTCGAACGGGACCTGATCTTGTATGAATCGAACATCATCAACGAGTACATCGACGAGCGCTTCCCGCATCCGCAACTGATGCCCGCGGACCCCGTCCAGCGTGCCCGCGCCCGCCTGTTCTTGCTGAACTTCGAGAAGGAGCTGTTCGTCCACGTCGGCACGCTCGAAAACGAGAAGGGCAAGGCCGCGGAGAAGAATCACGAGAAGGCGCGCCTCGCGATCCGCGACCGCCTGACGCAACTCGCGCCGATTTTCCTGAAGAACAAGTACATGCTCGGCGAAGAGTTCTCGATGCTCGACGTCGCGATCGCGCCGCTGCTGTGGCGTCTGGATCACTACGGCATCGAACTGTCGAAGAACGCCGCGCCGCTGATGAAGTATGCCGAGCGTATTTTCAGCCGTCCGGCCTATATCGAAGCGCTGACGCCGTCGGAAAAGGTGATGCGCCGCTGAGTTTGAGATTGGCTTCGGGTGGGGCGCGTGGCGCTTCGTTTCACGCGTCTGCCCGGCACGAGGACAGTTGATGCAAGAGATTTCCACGAAGCCGTACCTGCTGCGCGCGCTCTACGAATGGTGTACCGATAACGGCTATACGCCGCATATCGCGGTGCGTGTCGATAACCAGACGCGCGTACCGCGCCAGTTCGTGCGTGACAACGAGATCGTGTTGAACATCAGCTTCGAGGCGACGAGCCAGCTGCAGATGGGCAACGAGTGGATCGAATTCCACGCGCGCTTTTCTGGCAAGTCGCACAAGATCGAGGTGCCTGTCGCGAACGTGCTCGCGATCTACGCGCGGGAGAATGGGCAAGGTATGGCGTTCCCGGTCGAATCGGCAGGCGGCGAGGCGACGGATTCCGAAGACGACGAAACCGTGATCGCTGACGAGCCGGAAGCGGCCGCGGCGGCGGAAAAAGTCAGCGAAACGGATGAAGAACCGCGTCCCGACGACGATGGAACGAAAGGCGGCGGCAGAGGCCACCTCAAAGTCGTGAAATGAAGTAGAATCGCGGTCTTATGCCGGCTTAGCTCATCTGGTAGAGCAGTTGATTTGTAATCATCAGGTGGCGGGTTCGAGTCCTGCAGCCGGCACCAGTATGACCAAAGGGTTGCAGACATTTCGTCTGCAACCCTTTTTCTTTTTGGGACTCCCCAGCCCTGGCTGATCTCCGACACGCTGCAAGTGCGTCGAATACTTGCCTGCCGCGTTCGCCTCGGCGTTGGCCCGCATCGATGTGGCGTTCGTTCAATACAATACGGGCATTGAAACGAGAGCATGCGGCGCGTAAATGCTTGCACCGCCTTCCGCGTCACAGACCTATGACCGATTTTCCCACCTTGACCTGGCCCGAAGCCGACGGCCCGCACTCCGCGCGTTGGCGCTCCGAAGCCGCGGTCCCGCCCGCCAAGCGCGTCGTCATTGTCGACGATCGCACGACGGCCGATGCTGCCTATCGCCTCGCCTGTGAGGGCACCGCGCTGCTGTGGCGCGGCGATTTCCAGAATGCACGCCAACTGTTGCAGGCGATGACTCGCCGGCTGGAGCGCAAGCCGCGCAAGCAGGCCGCCAGTCCGCTGGATGCGTTCAACCTCCACCGGCAAGCGCAGTCGCAGCGCGCACGCACGCTCGGCATGGTGCTGATTCCGCTCGATCGCGACTATACGATCCCGTTGCGCCGCGCGCCCAATGTTCACGAGGCGTGCGAAGAAGTCTACGGACCGCCGACACAGGACCCGTCAATCGTTTCGTTGCGCGAACTGCTTGGCCTGATCGGCGCGCACGAATGGCGCAAGAAGGGCGTCGAGATTCCCGCGCTTCAGGAGCGCATTCATCCGCACTACGGCGTGTTCTCGCCGGTGCGCGGCGAGTATGTAGATCTCGTCGCGCGCACGCCGTTGCCGTCGCTCGAAAAGGCGTTCGATATCGGCGTCGGCACGGGCGTGCTGTCGGCGGTTCTCGCGAAGCGCGGCGTCAAGCGTATCGTCGCGACCGATCAGGACCCGCGCGCGCTGACATGCGCGAAAGAAAACCTGACGCGCCTCGGCTATGACAGGCAGGTCGAGATCGTCGCAGCGGATCTGTTCCCCGAGGGACGCGCGCCGCTCGTCGTCTGCAATCCGCCGTGGGTGCCGGCGCGTCCCGCATCGCCGATCGAGAACGCGGTGTACGACTATGAGAATCGGATGCTGCTCGGTTTTCTGAACGGACTTGCCGATCATCTCGAGCCGCAAGGCGAAGGCTGGCTGATTCTGTCCGATTTCGCGGAACATCTCGGCATGCGCACGCGCGACTGGCTGCTCGCCGCAATCGACAAAGCGGGTCTTACCGTCGTTGGGCGCGAGGACATCAAGCCGCGTCATCCGAAGGCGACAGACACGACGGACCCGTTGCACACGGCGCGCGTCGCCGAGGTCACGTCGCTGTGGCGGCTCAAAGCCAAATGAAGCGCTGATTGCGCAAGCGGGCGCACGCAGACGGAAGCTGCCGCAAACAGACGGAAGCGGGCGCAAACGGAAGCGACCGCAAGCAGACGGAAGCGCGCGCAAGCAGACAAAAGCGGCCGCAACCGAGCCAAAGCTCAGCGCTTCAACGCCTCGACATAATCCAGCGCGCCGCGCCCCGCGACGAGTCCGCTCGCGAAACAGGCCGTCAACAGATAGCCGCCCGTCGGCGCCTCCCAGTCGAGCATCTCGCCCGCGCAGAACACGCCGGGCAACTGCCTCACCATCAACGCGCGATCGAGCGCTTCGAATGGAACGCCGCCCGCGCTGCTGATTGCTTCGTCGATCGGGCGCGTGCGCGCAAGCCGAAGCGGCAGCGACTTGATCGCGTGAGCGAGCTTTGCGGCATCGGTGAAATCGTTCTTTGACAGGCATTCGTGCAGCAAGCCGAGCTTCACGCCCGCAATGCCGATGCGGCTATGCAGGTGACTCGACATCGAGCGCGAGCCGCGCGGCCGCGTCACTTCATCGATCACGCGCTGCGCCGTCAAGCCAGGCGCGAGATCGAGCCGTATCGTCGCGCCGCCTTCGGCGAGCAGGCGGTCGCGAATCGTCGACGAGAGCGCATACACGAGACTCCCTTCAATCCCCGTCGACGTCACGACGAACTCACCTTGTCGATGCTGTACAACGCCGTCCACGCCTTCGACGCTGATCGACACCGACTTCACCGGCTGGCCCGCGTAGCGCTCGCGGAAGTAGTCGCTCCAGTCGGCGTCGAAGCCGCAGTTCGTGGGCAACAGCGGCGCGACCGGGACATCGCGCGCTTTCATCAGCGCGACCCACGCGGCATCGGAGCCGAGGCGCGCCCAGCTGCCGCCGCCGAGTGCGAGCACCACGGCGTCGGCGGCGACGTCCAGCTCGCCTGCGGGTGTCGCAAAGCGCAGGCTGCGCGCGTCGTCGGACGAAGACGACCAGCCGGTCCACTTGTGCCGCATATGAAAGCGCACGCCCGCTTCCCTCAGCCGATGAAGCCACGCGCGCAGCATCGGCGCGGCTTTCATGTCGGCCGGAAACACGCGCCCCGAACTGCCGACGAACGTCTCGACGCCAAGCTCATCGAGCCACGCGCGCAGCGCATGCGGTCCGAATGCGTCGAGCAGCGGCGCGATGTCCGCGCGGCGCTTGCCGTAACGATCGAGAAATGGCTCGATCGGCTCGGAGTGCGTGATGTTCATGCCGCCTTTGCCCGCCATCAGAAACTTGCGGCCGACGGACGGCATGGCGTCATACACATCGGCGCGCACGCCGCCGCGCGCCAGCGCTTCGGCGGCCATCAGCCCCGCTGGGCCGCCGCCGATAACGGCAACGCGGACATGATCCTGGACGTGATCGGGCGAGTTCGACATCGGCTTGAGGCGGTGACGGAGTGAGTGAGAAGCGCGGCAAAGCGCGCGGCGCGAAGGCCGGTATTGTCCCACCGGCCTGGGAACGCGGCAAACCGGCAGCAGACCGGCCGCAGACCGGCAGCAGACCCGCCGCAGACCCGCCGCAGACCAGTCGCAGACCAGCCGCAGACCAGCCGCAGACCCGCCGCAGACCCGCCGCAAACCCGCCGCAAACCCGCCGCAAACCCGCCGCAAACCCGCCGCAAACCCGCAGCAAACCCGCAGCAAACCCGCAGCGGCCTCGCGCGGCGACCCACGCGACCTATACTTTTCTCACATCCCTTCCGTTCCGGCGCACTTCGCGCCGTCCTGTCGCGCACGACTCACGCATTCGCCGCTGCCCACAGCTTCGCCGATCGATAAGGCGAGGCCGCGCCAGCACACGCGTCGCGCGCGATATTTTGGTCTGAGGAGACTGTCATGGGTCGCAAATACATCGATTGCCGCGAATTCCCGAGCGACATCAACTGCACAGTCACGCTATCCGCCGATTCGGAAAGCGAACTGCTCGAAGCCGCCGTCGGCCACGCAGTCCAGGCGCACAAGCACAGCGATACGCCAGAACTGCGCGAGCAATTGAAGTCGATGTTCCACGATGGGACGCCGCCGCTCGGCGGGCCTGCCGCCGCTGCATAGCGTATGTGTGGACTCAGGCGCGGCGTTCGGATCATTGCGCCCACCTGGCGAGAAAATACATGCAGCCGCAAGCGGGGCGCAGGCAAGAAGCAAGCGGCTGCGCGACGTGCCGCGCAGCCGGTGACGGACTAGCCAGGATAGGCTTCGTCGACCTTGAGTCCCGCGAGTTTGAAGATCACGCGCAGCGTTTGAGGCTTGATGTCGCGACGCGACGCGAGTGTCGTCATCACGAAGTCCAGCACTTTCGCATATTTGAGCAGCGTCAGGCACGTCTCGAGATCGACGCTGCCGTCGCGCATGGCTTCCGCGAGGTGCAACATCTCGACGGAGATGTCGCGCGCCATTTCGAGTTCCAGTTGCTGCTTTTCCGTCCATTCGGGCGTGGCCAGCAGTTTCGCCATGAGCTCCTGAAACTTCCGCTCGGCGTTTCCGTTGGGTGTGGTATCCATTTGCCGCCTCATGAGATCTGAGCGCGCTTCGTTGCAGTCCCGACGCACTTCAGGTTACGTAACGTTCGAACCATGTTGCCGTTCGACCCTCCCCACGCGTACCGGCGGTTTTTCGACGCCGCAGCGGCCGGTCGCTTGTCTCTTGTCATGCGTCCTGCGCCCTCAGGCGCACCGTATGGCTTGCCTCGGGTCCGCGACGGACGGTTCCTGCACGCGATACGCTTGCCCCGCAGATCCAGAGTCAGCCGCTTTGCTGCACGAACTGTTCCTGGCGGGGCGCGTTATCGCCGTCGACGCGGAAGAACCGGGACCGTCCACCGCGCTTTGGGTAAACTGACAGACACTTTTCCCTTTTTCCGTCACCTGACGCACGTTCGCGATGCAATCGGTGGCGCGCTTATTCGATGTCTAGCAAAACTTACGAAGTCCGTCCCAATCAGTCGATCGAACTGCTGAAAGAACTCCATATCCTGACGCGCGACGGCAAGATGAACCAGGACAGCCGCCGCAAGCTCAAGCAGGTTTATCACCTGTTCCAGTTCATCGAGCCACTGCTCCAGGACCTGAAAGAGACGAAGGGGGAACTGACCCTCGTCGATCATGGCGCGGGCAAGTCCTACCTTGGCTTTATTCTCTATGACCTGTTCGTCAAGGAACTGCGGGATAACTCGCACATCTACGGCATTGAGACGCGCGAGGAACTGGTTACGAAGTCCGAAGAGCTTGCCGCCCGCCTTGGCTTCAAGGGGATGTCGTTTCTGAATCTTTCCGTAGCAGAGTCGATTGTTTCGGACAAACTGCCGGTGAACGTCGACATTGTCACGGCCTTGCACGCGTGCAACACGGCCACGGACGACGCGATCCGCTTTGCGCTGGAAAAGCACGCGAAGTACATTGTCGTCGTGCCGTGTTGCCAGGCGGAAGTGGCGGGCGTGCTGCGTAAGAACAAGGGCAAATCGCTCGGCAGCGCGCTGACGGAGATCTGGCGGCATCCGCTGCATACGCGCGAGTTCGGCAGTCAGATCACCAATGTGCTGCGCTGCCTGCAACTGGAAGCGCACGGCTATCAGGTCAACGTGACGGAACTGGTCGGCTGGGAGCACTCGATGAAGAACGAGCTCATCATCGCGACCTATAAGGACTTGCCGCGCCGTCGTCCGACGGAACGGCTCAACGAAGTGATGGAAACGCTCGGCATCGGCGAGTTGCGCGAGCGTTTTTACGTCGAGGCTTGAGATGCAGCGGACGCTAGCCCGTCAGTCCTTGGCGGGCTCGCTCATCCACTCGCGCCAGCCGTCCGGGCCGAGGCGCCGCATGGTTTCCTCGTTGCGTTCGTAGATGTCGGCGGCGTCCGGAAAGGCGTCGACCGCGCGCGCGATGCTCGCTTCACGCAGCAGATGCAGGATCGGCCACGGCGAACGGTTCGTGTAGTTCTCGATATCGTCGGGGCCGCTGCCCTCGAACTGATAATGCGGATGAAAGCTCGCGATCTGCAGCGTGCCTTCCAGCCGCAACTGTTTCAGCATCCGGTCCGCGAAGAACAGGCAGTCGTTGTACTCGAGAAAATCGGCGAGCGCGTGCGGGATGATCAGCAGCGTCGTGTCGATGTCGGCGGGATCGGATTCCGCCAGCGTGCGCAGTTCGGTTTCCAGATCGGCGAGCACGCCTTCCGTGTCCGTTGCTTCGCTGATCGCGTAGCGAATCTGGTTCTTCACGTGCACCGCTTTCGCAAACGGACACAGATTCAGCCCGATGACGGCCCGTGTCAGCCAGTGGCGGGTGGCGTCGAGAATGGTGTCGTGTGATTCGGCAGGCATCGAAGGCATTGTGAGGCGGGCGGTAAAGCGGAGTTCAAACCGCGGAATTCAAACCGCTATTTTACCGGCGCTTTTCCGCATGCCTGTGCGACAAGCTGCACAGCGACGAGCGGCGCGACCTTGATCGGCCCGCAGCCCGGACCATACGTCTGGCTCGATGCATAAACGCCTTCGATCAGCAGCGCAAGCGCGTTCGCGAGTTCACCCGGATCGCGCGCGCCCGCGGCGGCGCAAAGCTCGTTCAAGCGCTGCATCAGCCTGGTCTTGTTGTTCAGCACGCATAGCCGGGCCGGATGCGAAGGGTCCGGAAATTCCGCCGACACATTGACGAACGGGCACCCGCGATAGTCGTCTTTCGACGCACGTCCCGACAGGTCCTCGAAATACTGCGCGATCTGCTTCTTCGGGTCGCCGGGATGTTTCGCGATGCTCTCGTCGAAGCGTTTGAAGAAATGCCGGTCCGACTGTTCGAGATAAGCGACCACCAGATCGTCTTTCGACGAGAACTGGCGATACAGGCTCATCTTGTTGACGCCCGCGCGCTCGACGACGGCGTCGACGCCCACCGCCCGCACGCCTTCCCGGTAGAACAGGTCGGCGGCGGCGCGTAGCAGGTGCTGCTGCGCTTCGGAACCGGCCGTCTGCGTGCGGCGGCTCGGCGCGGATTTGGTGGTGTCGGAATGGGCCATGGTCTTGTGATCCACGAGTAAGACGCCTTGACATGTTACCGATCGGTAACTAAGATCGCAAGACTGATTGTGACAGAGCGGTCACAAGTCCTTTACGAAGCTGGTAAGAATCCGTTCCGCGATGCATCGAGTACGGCGAACCGATTGGAGAACCGATGAACTGGGCAGCAAGAATGATACGTGGGCGTTTCCACTACGGCTGGCTGGCCGTGGCGGTGGTCTTTCTGGTGTTGCTCGCGGCGGCCGGCACGCGCGCGACGCCGAGCGTGATGATGGTGCCGCTCGAACAGGATTTCGGCTGGAGCCGCGCAACGATTTCGCTGGCGATTTCGGTGAATATCGCGCTGTATGGCTTGATGGGCCCGTTCGCGGCGGCAGCGATGCAGCGCTTCGGCGTGCGCCCGACCATTCTGGTGGCGCTCGGCACGATGGCGGCGGGCGTCGGCCTGTCGTCGCTGATGACGCATCCGTGGCAGATGATTCTCGTGTGGGGCGTGATGGTCGGCGGCGCGACGGGCGTGGCGGCGCTGACGCTGTCGGCGACGGTCGTCAACCGCTGGTTCACGACGCATCGCGGTCTCGTGATGGGCATACTCACCGCCAGTTCGGCGACGGGCCAGCTCGTGTTCCTGCCGCTGCTCGCGGCGATCGCGCAGCATCACGGCTGGCGGCCCGTCGTATGGACGGTCGCGGCAGCCGCGGCCGTCGTGCTGCCGCTCGTCGCGTTCCTGCTGCCGGAGCGTCCCGCCGACATGGCGCTGCGTCCGTACGGCTCACCCGCCGACGCGCCCATCCGCTCCGACATGAGCAAGCAGAACCCGCTTGCAATCGCATTCGGCACGCTGGCCTCGGCAAGCAAGACGCGCGACTTCTGGCTGTTGTTCTTCAGCTTCTTCATCTGCGGCGCGAGCACGAACGGCTATGTCGGCACGCACCTGATCGCGATGTGCGGCGACTACGGGATGACGGAAGTGCAGGGCGCATCGCTGCTCGCGGCAATGGGCATCTTCGATCTGTTCGGCACGACGCTGTCGGGCTGGCTGTCGGACCGCTTCAACGCCCGCGTGCTGCTGTTCTGGTACTACGGGCTGCGCGGGCTGTCGCTGATCTATCTGCCACACGCGTTCGGCATCGACTTTTTCGGACTGCCGCTTTTCGCCGTGTTCTACGGCCTCGACTGGATCGCCACCGTTCCGCCGACCGTGCGCCTCGCCACCGATGTGTACGGCAAGGACTCGGCGCCTGTCGTGTTCGGCTGGGTCGTCGCGGGGCACCAGCTCGGCGCGGCGTTCGCGGCGCTCGGCGCGGGCATGCTGCGCGCGAGCCTCGGCACATACACGGTTGCGTCGATGATCTCGGGCGGCTTGTGCCTCGTCGCGTCGATCATCGTGCTGCGGATCAATCGCGGCGAACAGCGCGTGGCGAGCCAGGCCGCCGTCTGACGTTTGCGTCGCGGCGTCTGCTTGCGTCCTCCCGTCGTCCCTTTTAGACGCCGCGTTTCGATGCAGAAGCAACCGGTTCGACCCACCTCATAGCGCGTCGCGGGCGAAGAGCCGCGGCGCGCTTTTCTCATGCGCTCGCGAGATCTGCATCTGCGTGACGCGCGAAGAGCGAAGAGCGAAGCGGGATCGGGACACCTCGGTTATTCTAGTGGGCCGTCGGGCTGCGGCCCGCCATTCATGAATTTCGACCGAGAGATGCGCATGACCAACAAACCCGCACCCACCGACGTTCCCATTCATGAAGTGATCGCCGGCCGCTGGAGCCCGCGCGCGTATTCGAGCGAGCCAGTGAGCCGCGAGCATCTGCGCGCGGTCCTCGAAGCGGCGCGCTGGGCGCCTTCGTCGTACAACATGCAGCCGTGGCGCTTCGTCGTGTTCGATCGCTCGACGGACGAAGTAGCGTTCAAGAAAGCATTCAACACACTCGTGCCGTTCAATCAGGCCTGGAACGCGAATGCGCCGGTGCTGATCTGCGTGACGACGCACACGCTGACGTCGAAGGGCGAAGTGAACCGCTGCGCGCCGTATGACGCGGGTGCGGCGGCGATGTCGCTGGTCTTGCAGGCGCACGCGCTCGGACTCGCCGCGCATCAGATGAGCGGCTTCGACGTGAACGCATTCCGCAAGGCGTTCGCGGTGCCCGACGACGTCGAAGTGATCGCGATGATTTCGCTTGCGCACTACGGCGATATCGACAAGCTAGATCCTGTGCTGCGTGAGCGCGAGAAGTCGGCGCGCGCGCGTCTGCCGCTCGGCGACATCGCCTATGCGGGTGCGTGGAACAAGGCGTTCTGACCGATCCGCAAAGCGCTTTCGCACGATGATCCGACGCGGCCCAAGGGCCGCGTTTTTCATGGGCGTGCGACTACTCGCTGTCGACGGCGGAGAGCGGCGTCGCGACGGTTTCGAGCGACCGCCGTTCCGCGTCGACGCCCCAGATCGCGGCGATTAGCGCGGCGGCGAGCATCAGCGCCGAACCGACCAGATAGCCGGAAAAGACTTCGCTGCGCTGGTGCGTGTCGATCAGACGGCCGAAGAAGGCGGGCCCCGCAATCCCGCCGAGCGCCGTTCCGAACGCATAGAACACCGCAATCGCGAGCGCGCGGATTTCGAGCGGGAACGATTCGCTGACGGTCAGATACGCCGAACTCGCGGCCGCAGAGGCGAAGAAGAAAATCACCATCCACGAGATCGTCTGCGTCGTCACGGAAAGCATTTCCTTTTCGAACATATAGCCGCTGACGGTCAGCAGGATTCCCGACAGCGCGTAGGTCGCGGCGATCATCTTGCGGCGGCCGATCACGTCGAACAGCCTGCCGATTAACAGCGGCCCCGTGAAATTGCCGAACGCGAACGGCAGGATGTACCAGCCGATGTGCTCGCCCGGCACGTGATAGAAGTCGGTCAGCACGAGCGCGTAGGTGAAGAAGATCGCGTTGTAGAAGAACGCCTGCGCCGTCATCAGCGACAGCCCGACCAGCGCGCGGCGCCTGTGCAGCATGAACAGCGTGTGGAAAACCTCGCGCAGTGTCGTGCGCTCGCGAGCCCGCAGAAGCAGGCGGTTCAGGCTGTCGTCGGCGAGCGTGTGATTGTCGGCGCGAAAGCGTGCTTCGATGCCTTCGACGATCGAGCGCGCCTCTTTCTCTTCGCCGTGCGTCAGTAGCCAGCGCGGGCTTTCGGGTATCCAGACGCGCATCGGCAGAATCGCCAGCGCGAGCGCCGCGCCGATGAAAAAGCACGCGCGCCAGCCCCAGTCGCCGGGCAGCAGATGAGGATCGAGCAGAACCAGCGAGCCGAACGCGCCCAGCGCCGCGCCGATCCAGAACGTGCCGTTGATCGCGAGATCGGTGTGGCCGCGCACGCGGGCGGGCGTGAACTCCTGGATCGTCGAATTGATCGCCGTGTATTCGCCGCCGATGCCCGCCCCCGTCAGAAAGCGAAAGACGAGAAAACTCGCGAGATTCCACGAAAAAGCCGTCGCCGCCGTGGCCGCGAGATACAGCGCGAGCGTGATGAAAAACAGCTTGCGCCGCCCGAGCCTGTCGGTCAGCCAGCCGAAGCCGAGCGCGCCCAGCACCGCGCCGGCGATATACGCGCTGCCCGCGAGGCCGACGTCCGCGTTCGAGAGCCGCAGCACCGCGCTCGACTTCAGCGCGCTCGCCACCGAGCCGGCGAGCGTCACCTCCAGGCCGTCGAGCAGCCACGTCACGCCGAGCGCGACGACGATCAGCGTGTGAAAGCGCCCCCAGGGCAAGCGGTCGAGCCGCGATGGGAGATCGGTCTCGACGATCATCGTCGAGTCGCTGCGAACCGTGGCGGCGGAGGATTCCTCCATCGAGTCTCCTGAAGTCTCGTCTGAATGTCCGAATGTGATCCGTCGAGTGATCGGAAGGTTCTGCAAGCCGGCATTCCGACGGGGTATCCTGTCGGATTCTTCCGTGCGCGGCGCGACCCTTCGATGGAGCAAATTGCATTCCGCGACGCTTGCAAGGCGAGCGGTGCGCTAACGGTTGCTGTCGGGTCGTTGTCGGTTGATGGTGTCACCGCTTTCATGTTACAAAGCCCGTCCTCTTTCTGTGCGCGCCAGCGCGAGCGGCGTTTCCTGCCATGACCTATTGCGCGATTGACTTCGGCACGTCTAACTCGGCAGTTGCCGTCCCGGTCGGCGGCCCGTCGGCTGAACAGGCTGTGTTGAAGCTGGCGCCCGTCGAAGGCGCGTACACGACGCTGCCCACCGCCGTCTTCTTCAACACCGACGAAAACACGCGCGAGTACGGCCGCGCGGCTCTGGAGGCGTATATCGACGGCTTCGACGGCCGCCTGATGCGCTCGATGAAGAGCATTCTCGGCTCGCCGCTTGCCGAGAACACGACCGATCTCGGCGATGGCAGCGCGATCAAGTACACCGACGTCATCGCGATCTTCGTCACGCATCTGAAGCGCTGCGCGGAGCAGGCGGCGGGCACGTCGGTCAGCCGCGCGGTGCTCGGGCGCCCGGTCTTTTTCGTCGACGACGATCCGCGCGCCGATCTGCTCGCGCAACAGCAGCTGGAAGCGGCGGCGCGTTCGGTCGGGCTGCAGGAGATTCACTTCCAGTACGAGCCGATCGCGGCCGCGTTCGACTACGAGGCGCATCTGACGCAGGAAGGGCTCGTGCTGGTCGCGGATATCGGCGGCGGCACGTCGGACTTCTCGCTGGTGCGCGTCGGCCCGGAGCGGATGACGCGCCTGGAGCGCAAGGACGACGTGCTGGCGCACCACGGCGTGCACGTCGCCGGAACGGATTTCGACCGGCGTGTCGAGTTGGCGACGATCCTGCGCGAGCTCGGCTATCAGTCGCTCGATCCCGAAGGGCGCGAAGTGCCGAACCGCGTCTATTTCGACCTCGCGACGTGGCATCTGATCAACACGATTTACACGCCGAAGCGCGTGTCGGAACTGGGGCTGATGCGGCACCTTTACTCGGACACGCGCCATCACGACCGGCTGATGCGCGTCGTCGAGCAGCGCTTTGGCCATGCACTCGCGGCGCACGCGGAGGAAGCGAAGATCGGCGTTGCGGCGGGCGGCGAGACGCTGATCGATCTGGAGATCGTCGAGGAGGACTTGCGCCTTGCTTTCGACGAAGCGCAACTGATCGCCGCCGGCAAGGACGAGACGCAGCGCATCGTGCAGGCTGCGCGCGAAACGGTGCAACGGGCGGGCGTCGGGCCGCGCGACGTCGATGCGCTGTACTTCACGGGTGGATCGACGGGGCTCGCGTTTCTGTCGAGCGTGCTCGCGGCGGCGTTTCCCGATGCGCGTCCAGTTTTCGGCGACCGGCTCGCCAGCGTCGCAACCGGTTTGGGCATTCACGCGCGACGTCTATTCCGATAAAGATCTCAGACAGCGCGCCGTTAATCGCATTGAGTAATAAACAAAAAACCCCGCCAAGGCGGGGTTTTTTGCGTTCCAGAAGGAGGCGAAGCTTAGGCCGGCTTGATGTTAGCGGCTTGCTTGCCCTTCGGGCCCGTCTTGACGTCGTAGGTAACCTTTTGGTTTTCCTGCAGCGTCTTGAAGCCTTCGACGCGGATTTCCGAGAAATGCGCGAACAGGTCTTCACCGCCGGCGTCCGGCGTGATGAAGCCAAAGCCCTTTGCGTCGTTGAACCACTTGACGGTACCGGTTTCCATATTACTTTTTCCTAAAAATGGTGAACAAGGCCGAAGCCAAAAAAAAGGCCGTAGCCCGAGGGTGCATGAAAATCAAGGAAGGGTAATGGGACCAACCGGAGTACCGTTGATGGGCGAACTACGAAAGACCAATTCACTCGCCGCTTGAAATCCTGCCTGTCCTTTATACGGGCATTTCGAGAGAAGGTCAACCGCAATCTTTAAATCCCCATATAGGACGGGGATATCAGCGCCGCACGGTTTGTCTTACAAAGCTTGCTATGTTCTTGATTTTTTTATAGGGCGCTTACGGTTTTTGACTGCAATCGCGCGGTGCAACCGTTAAACTACGCCCCGCGCGCGACGGGTTGCACCTTGCATAACCCGAACCCGGACTCGCGCCCGCCCGCCGTATGCCCTAGTCTTTTGGATGACCTCCAGCCGTCTCTCGTGGCACGCGGCATCGGCGTGCTTTCAGATAGTTACCATCTTGCATGGGACGGGAGCAGGTGCCAACGCCTGACCCCCGTCGACACAGGAGAAGACGTGAATAGTTCTATTCAACGGCACATCGGCCCATTCGCGCTGATGCTGACGGGGCTCGGCTCGATCATCGGATCGGGCTGGCTGTTCGGCGCCTGGAAGGCAGCCAAGATTGCAGGTCCTGCCGCGATCTGCGCGTGGGTGATCGGCGCTGTCGTGATTCTCGCGATCGCGCTGACGTATGCCGAACTCGGGTCGATGTTCCCCGAGTCGGGCGGCATGGTGCGCTACGCGCGCTATTCGCACGGCGCGCTGGTGGGCTTCATCAGCGCATGGGCCAACTGGATCGCGATCGTGTCGGTGATTCCGATCGAGGCCGAGGCCTCCATCCAGTACATGAGCACGTGGCCGTACGAGTGGGCGCACAACCTGTTCATCAACGGCTCGTTGACGACACCGGGGTTGCTGCTGTCGGCGGTGCTGGTGGTCATCTACTTCCTGCTGAACTACTGGGGCGTGAAGGTCTTTGCGCGCGCCAACACGGCGATCACGATCTTCAAGTTCATCATTCCGGGCCTGACGATTCTCGGCCTGATGATGAGCGGCTTCCACAAGGAAAACCTCGGCGAGGTGGGCACGTTCGCGCCGTATGGCTGGTCGGCGGTGCTGACAGCTGTGGCGACGAGCGGCATCGTGTTCGCGTTCAACGGTTTCCAGAGTCCCGTCAACCTGGCGGGCGAGGCGCGCAATCCGGCGAAGAGCGTGCCGTTCGCGGTGATCGGCTCGATCCTGCTGGCGCTGGTGATCTACGTGCTGCTGCAGATTGCGTACATCGGCGCGGTGAGCCCGGCGGACGTGATGAAGGGCTGGAACCAGTTCAACTTCAAGTCGCCGTTCGCGGAGCTGGCGATCGCGCTGAACCTGAACTGGCTGGCGATCCTGCTGTACGTCGACGCGTTCATCAGCCCGAGCGGCACGGGCACGACCTACATGGCGACGACCACGCGCATGATCTACGCGATGGAGCGCAACAACACGATGCCCAAGATGTTCGGCAGCGTGCATCCGCTGTACGGCGTGCCGCGTCCGGCGATGTGGTTCAACCTGCTGGTGTCGTTCATCTTCCTGTTCTTCTTCCGCGGCTGGAGCTCGCTGGCGGCGGTGATCTCGGTGGCGACGGTGATCTCGTACCTGACGGGCCCGATCAGCCTGATGTCGCTGCGCCGCTCGGCGACGGACCTCGAGCGCCCGCTGCACATTCCGGGCATGGGCGTGATCGCGCCGTTCGCGTTCGTGTGCGCGTCGCTGATCCTGTACTGGGCGAAGTGGCCGCTGACGGGCGAGATCATCCTGCTGATGATCGTCGCGCTGCCGGTGTTCTTCTACTTCCAGGCGAAGTCGGGCTTCACGGGCTTCAACCAGGATCTGAAGGCGGCGTGGTGGCTGGTGGCGTACCTGCCGGGCATGGCGATCCTGTCGCTGATCGGCAGCAAGCAGTTCGGCGGGATGGGGCTGTTGCCGTATGGCTGGGACATGCTGGTCGTGATCGCGTTCTCGCTCGTGTTCTATTACTGGGGCGTGCATACGGGCTATCGCACCGGGTATCTCGACGAGCGTGAAGCGCAAGACGAGATTCTCGAAGGCATTGGCGCCTGATCGCCGCGAATTGCCTGATTCGCCATAAAGCAAAAGCCCGCCAGAATCCTGGCGGGCTTTTTTTCGTCCCGGCGATGGCGGCGCTTACGCGTTGCCGAACACGTAGTTCGTCATCGCCAGCGAGCGCTGGAACGTTCCGAGCGATTGAATGCCGAGCTCATAGTCGTCGGCTGCTGCGCCGAGCGCCGCGAATACCGGCAACAGGTGCTCGTCGGTCGGATGCATGAACGCGGCGTGCGGCGCCTGGCGTCGATAGTCGAGCAGCGCGTCGATATCGCGGGCGGCGAGGCGCGTCTCGAACCAGTCGGTGAATTCGGTGACGCGCGGATCGGCATCCTCGGGCCGCGCCGAAAAATCCGCCTCGCGCAGATTGTGCGTGATCTGCCCGGAACCGACGATCATCACGCCCTCGTCCTGCAGCGGACGCAGCGCGCGCCCCACGCGGAAGTGATGCGCGGGATCGAGCCGCGGCTGGATCGACAACTGGGCGATCGGCACGTCGGCATGCGGGAACATCAGCAGCATCGGCACCCACGCGCCGTGATCGAGACCGTGCGGTTGCGTCGCCGTCGGCATGCCCTGTTCGTCGAGCAATTCCGCCGCGCGTCGCGCGACGTCGGGCGCACCGGGCGCTGGGTACTGGATCTCATACAGCTGACGCGGAAAGCCGTAAAAGTCGTGAATCGTCTCAGGCGCGTCCGATGTGCTGGCGGCGGGCTGCAGCGTGCCCCAATGCGCGGACAGCATCAGAATCGCCTTCGGGCGCGGCACTTCGGTGGAAAGCGAGGCGAACTGCTCGCGCGGCATCGACGGATCGATCGGCAGCGTCGGCGCGCCGTGCGACAGAAAGAGGGAAGGCAAGCGGGTCATGGCGGTGCGGGCCGTTGAGGCCGGAAAGGTTTTGTTGATTCGAATATAAAGCGGCACTCGCGATTGATAAACGGCTCAACGTGGATTTGATTGTCTCGCCGCTGTTGTGAATCGAGTCGAATGGTCGACACGCGCGGACCGCGACGTGAGACAACCGCGCCCGGCTTATTGCGCCGGGCTATTCAGCCCTTGCCACGCCGGCGCGAGCGCCGGGCCCAGCGCAAACAGATCGAGCACACGCGCGACGGTGTCGTCGACCATCTGGTCGATCGTCGTCGGCCGGTTGTAGAAGGCGGGCAATGGCGGAAAGATCACGCCGCCCATTTCGGTAACGGCCGTCATGTTGCGCAGATGCGCGAGATTGAACGGCGTTTCGCGAACCATCAGCACGAGTCGTCGACGCTCCTTGAGCGTGACATCGGCGGCGCGCGTGATGAGATTGTCGGAGAGTCCGTGAGCAACGCTCGCGAGCGTTTTCATCGAGCAGGGCGCGACGATCATGCCGTCCGTCGCGAACGAGCCCGACGCGATGCTTGCGCCGACGTCGCGCACGGAATGAACGACATCCGCGAGCGGATGCACGTCTTCACGCGGCAACTGGAGTTCGTGCTGGATATTGAGCCACCCTGCGCTGGAAATCAGCAGGTGGCTTTCGACGCCGCCGAGCTTGCGCAGCGTTTGAAGCAGCCGGACGCCGTAGATCGCGCCCGTCGCTCCCGTAATGGCGATGATGAGACGACGTGGCGCCGCTGCGCGAGGTTCCATGGCGTGCGGCGCCCGTCTGCGTGAATCAGGCTGCGGCGAACAGTTGCTGCAGTTCGCCCGACTGATACATCTCCATCATGATGTCCGAGCCGCCGACGAATTCGCCGTTGACGTACAGCTGCGGGATGGTCGGCCAGTTCGAGTATTCCTTGATGCCCTGGCGGACGGCTTCGTCTTCGAGGACGTTGACCGTCTTGAACTGATCGACGCCGCATGCCTTCAGGATTTGCACCGCACGGCCCGAGAAGCCGCACATCGGGAATTGCGCGTTGCCTTTCATGAAAAGCACGACGGGGTTTTCGTCGACGATTTGCTTGATGCGTTGTTGCGTGTCCATGACTGACCTTGCGGTTCCGGTATGTGTTGGGGGTAGAGTCAAATGATAGCGGATTTCGCCGATGCCGGCCGGTGGCGGAATCGACGTGATTTCGTCGCGTGTCAGCCCGGCCAGCGCCCGCCGCTGATGCGCTCGATGCCCGCCAGATCGCACTCGGAACGGACATCTGCGAAACCTTGCGCGGTGAGAATCGCGCGGACGGCTTCCGCCTGATCGTAGCCGTGTTCCATCCACAGCACGCCGTCGGGCGCCAGCCTCGACGGCGCGCCCGCGACGATCGCGCGGATCGCCGATAGCCCATCGGCCTCGTCGGTGAGCGCGCTGCGCGGCTCGAAACGCAAATCGCCTTGCGACAGATGCGGATCGCCGCTCGCGATATACGGCGGGTTGCTGACGATCACATCGAACGTAAGCGACGCGTCGAGCGCACCGTACCAGTCGCCTTGCGCGATCTGCACGTCGCCGCCGGGGCGCTTCGGCTCGAGCAGCCGGACCGCATTGCGCGCGGCAACGGCCAGTGCTTCCGCCGAGCGGTCGACGGCCCAGACACGCGCATCCGGACGCGACCACGCAATCGACACGGCGATCGCGCCCGTGCCCGTGCCGAGATCGAGCACGCGGGCGCGCGCGGCGCGCGCTTCGAGCGCGTGCACGGCCGTTTCGACGAGCAATTCGGTTTCGGGGCGGGGAATGAGCACATCGCGCGTGACGTCGAAATCGAGCCCGAAGAATTCACGCGATCCGATGAGCTGCGCAATGGGCT
Organism: Paraburkholderia phymatum; assembly: GCF_038900715.1. Classification (GTDB taxonomy): domain Bacteria; phylum Pseudomonadota; class Gammaproteobacteria; order Burkholderiales; family Burkholderiaceae; genus Paraburkholderia; species Paraburkholderia phymatum_A. The sequence continues at coordinate 117,849 of NZ_JAYMRZ010000021.1, forward strand.
CGCCATCGACGCGTCTCGCCTGAAGCTCCCGAAATGCCGTGACTTTTTGCGGATCGAGTGCGACGTCGGCGCGCGTGATCAGTTCCGTGCGGCGCCAGCCGAGCGCGTGGCCGAGCAGAATGCGCGCTTCGAGCGCAGGCAGCGGCGATGCGCGCAGCAGCGTGGCGACGGTATCGGCTGTATTCATGCGTGCGGCTCAGTCCGCGTCGCCGAGCGACGCCAGCAATTCCGCCTGATGCTCGGACACGAGCGCGGCGATCAGTTCGTCGAGATCGCCTGCCATGATCGCTTCGAGGCGATACAGCGTCAGGTTGATCCGGTGATCGGTGAGACGGCCTTGTGGAAAGTTGTAGGTGCGAATGCGCTCCGAGCGGTCGCCCGAGCCGATCAGGCTCTTGCGCGTCGCGGCTTCCTTCGCGTGCTGCTCGTGGTACTGCTTGTCCTTGATGCGCGCAGCGAGCACCTTCAGCGCGCGATCCTTGTTCTTGTGCTGCGAGCGGTCGTCCTGGCATTCGACGACGATGCCCGTCGGCAGGTGCGTCACGCGCACGGCCGAATCGGTCTTGTTGATGTGCTGACCGCCCGCGCCGGACGCGCGGAACGTGTCGATGCGCAGATCGGCGGGATTGATTTCGACCTCGCCGATTTCGTCCGCTTCCGGCATCACCGCGACCGTGCACGCCGACGTGTGGATGCGGCCCTGGGTTTCCGTCGCCGGCACGCGCTGCACGCGATGGCCGCCGGACTCGAATTTGAGCTTCGAGTACGCGGCGTCGCCCGCGATCCGCACGATCACTTCCTTGTAGCCGCCCAGATCCGATTCGCTCGCCGACATCATCTCGACCTGCCAGCGGTTGCGTTCCGCGTAGCGCAGGTACATGCGCAACAGATCGCCCGCGAACAGCGCGGACTCGTCGCCGCCCGTGCCCGCGCGAATTTCGAGGAAGATGTTGCGGTCGTCGTTCGGATCTTTAGGCAGCAGCATCTTTTGCAGCTCGCCTTCGAGCTTTTCCATCTGATCGCGCGCCGTGCGAATTTCCTCTTCCGCGAAATCCTTCATCGATGCGTCCGACAGCAGTTCCTGCGCCGTCGCCGCATCGTTCAGCGCCTGGCGCCACAGACCGTAATGCTCGACGAGAGGCTGCAACTCCGCGTGTTCGCGCGTGAGTTTGCGGTATTGGTCGATGCTCGACGTGACGTCTTCGCGGCTCAACAGGTCATTCAGTTCGGCCAGCCGGGTAGTGAGCTGGTCGAGCTTGGCTTGCATGCTCGTTTTCATTGGGGCGTTCGGAGCGGACTCCGGAAAGGACGGCTAAATTCGGGATTCGGGACGAAATCGGGACGAATGCCCGGGATACTGCGGATAACGCACCGTGCGAGCCTGGGCGGCAACACGCGATGTGTCGGCGTGGAGCGCCGCTAACGCTCCGTCGAAGAGTGAGCGTGTTTGTAGAAGCCGCCCATCAGCTCGATTAGCTGATCGCGGTTTTCGCTGCTGGCGCGATTGAGCGCGTGCGTCGGGCCGTGGATCAGCTTGTTCGTCAGCGCCTGCGACAGCGCTTCGAGCACGACTGCGGGATCGTCGCCGCGCGCGAGCATCTTCTGGGCTTTCTCGACTTCGGCGCGGCGCAGCGCGTCGGCCTGCGTATGCATGTGGCGGATGACGGGCACGATGCTGCGCGCGTCGAGCCACTGCATGAAATTCTGCACGCGCGTCTCGATGATCGTTTCGGCTTGCGCGACGGCAGCTTGCCGCGACGCATTGCCTTCGCGGACAATCGCGCCGAGATCGTCGACGGTGTACAGGAACACGTCTTCGAGCTGGCCGACTTCCGGTTCGATGTCGCGCGGCACGGCGAGATCGACCATGAAGATCGGCCGGTGACGGCGCGCCTTCACCGCGCGCTCGACGGCGCCGAGGCCGATGATGGGCAGCGTCGACGCCGTGCACGACACGATGATGTCGAATTCGTGCATGCGGGCGGGCAAGTCGGAGAGGGGAATCGCGCGGCCGTTGAAGCGGCCGGCGAGACGCTCGCCGCGTTCTGCCGTGCGATTCGCGACAACCAGTTCACGCGGCTGCTGCGCGGCGAAGTGCGTCGCGCACAGCTCGATCATTTCGCCCGCGCCGATGAACAGCACGCGCTGGTTCGCCACCTTGTCGAAAATGCGCTGCGCGAGGCGCACAGAGGCCGCCGCCATCGAGACAGATTGCGCCCCGATTTCCGTCGTGGTCCGCACCTCTTTCGCGACGGCGAACGTGCGCTGGAACAGCTGGTTCAGGTACGTGCCGAGCGCGCCGGCTTCGGAAGCCGTGCGCACGGCATCCTTCATCTGGCCGACAATCTGCGTCTCGCCGAGCACCATCGAGTCGAGCCCCGACGCGACGCGAAACGCGTGGCGCACGGCTTCGGACTGCGGCAGCGCGTACACGTGCGGCGCGAGTTCGTCGACGGCGATGTTGTGGTACTTCGACAGCCAGTGGACTGCCGCTTCGCGGGCGGCGTGGTCGTCGGTGGCGCAGTACAGCTCGGTGCGGTTGCAGGTCGACAGGATCGCCGCTTCCGGCGCGGCACGGGCCGTGCGACCGAGGAAGATGTCCTTGAACGTCGACAGTGCCGGCTTGATCTGTTCGAGCGGAAACGCCACGCGCTCGCGCAAGGCGACGGGCGCGGTGTGGTGATTGATTCCGATCGTTAAGAGTTGCACGGGGGCGCTACGGCCTTGCAAGGCGACGTATTGGGGCTATGGTTAGGCCCAATATTATAGCGTTTCCACGAATCTTTCATTGGCGGGGGCCTTATCCGCGCCATCCGCCTTTTCTACAGGAATCTGGTCCAGACGGTAGCCGTACCCGTACAGCGGAACCAGCGTGTAGCCGAATTCCGGCCGCAATTCGAGCTTGGTCCTGATGCGCGACGCATGGGTATCGAGCGTGCGCGACCTAACGTCGCGGCGGCGCGACCAGACAGTTTCGAGGATGTGCGCGCGCGAAACGGCCCGCGACATGTTCGTGAACAGCAGCAGCGCGAACTGGAGTTCTTTGGGCGTCAGCGCGACGCTCTGGCCCCGAAAGGTGACGACCGAGCGGCCTGCATCGAACGCGTATTCGCCGAACAATTCCCGAGCGCGGTTGCGTGGGCGGCGGATGCCGGCGCGGCGCATCAGCGCGTCGATGCGCGCCAGCATTTCAGGACCGCGCGCGGGCTTCGCGAGACAATCGTCGGCGCCCGCCTGCAATGTCGCAACCAGTTCGCTTTCGCGCGGCGACGTCATCAGCACGACGACGGGCAGACCGGGCAACACCTCGCGCACGCGCGCGATCACGTCCTCGGCGGCTGCGTCGCCGCAAAACGCGTCGGTGACGAGAAGATCGAAAAATTCGCGAGCAGCGCCCGCCAGAAACGGCGCGCTGGCGGAAAAATGGTGACAGGCATGCCCACCGGCAAACAGTAGCCGGCCGACGATTTCCGCATGCCGCAGGTCGGGCTCAATAAGGGCGATTCGCATGGGACGAAGGACGGGACGCAGCGGCCTGGCGCGGGGGCTTTCGGCTTGCGTAACCTTGCCCCGGGCCCCTAAACTCAACCGCTACGCAGAAAGCCGTGCTGACCTTCTAGTGAAAGAGAAAAAAATGCTAGCCATCGATAAAACAGCTGCCTATCAGAAAAGTCTTAAATTGATGATCGGCGGCGGGGTGCGTTGATGGGCTGGCCCGGGCTGATCCTCCTTGGCGCCGCCGTCGGTCTGGTCAGCTGGTGGCTGCATCCGCTGCGGCGCGCGAGCCGCGTGAGCCTGTGGGTGGCGCTCCTCGTCGGCGTGGCGGGGGCGGCCATCGCGCACATGGCTGGCAACGTCGTCCAGCTCTTCCATGACGGCGATACGCTCGAATGGCCCGTCTGCACCGCTTTCGCTCTCGTTGCCGTTGCCGTTGCCGTGACGGTCGGCTTGTTATCCCGTCGATGAACTCTTTGCAGGTGAAACCGATGAACGTACGACTCCCCGAAACTGCCTCGATCCCCGAGCGCATTGCACAACTGCGCAGCGCGATGACGCAGCAAGGGCTCGCCGCCTGGCTCGTGCCGTCGGCCGATCCGCATCTCTCCGAATATCTGCCGGGCCGCTGGCAGGGCCGCGAGTGGCTGTCCGGGTTCACCGGCTCGGTCGGCACGCTGGTCGTGACGGCCGACTTTGCCGGCCTGTGGGTCGACAGCCGCTATTGGGTGCAGGCCGAGGCGCAACTGGCGGGCACGGGCATTCAGCTGATGAAAATGTTCGGCGGCCAGCTGACGGCGCCGCACATCGACTGGCTCGCGCAGAACGTGGCGGCGGGCGCGACGGTCGGTGTCGACGGCGCGGTGCTCGGCGTCGCGGCGGCGCGCGCGCTGAGCGATGCGCTGACGGCGCGCGGCGTCAAGCTGCGCACCGACGTCGATCTGCTCGACACCGTCTGGCCGCAGCGTCCGGAATTGCCGACGGGCGCCGTCTACGAGCACTCCGCGCCGCACGCGAGCGTTTCGCGTGCGGAAAAACTGGACCGGATTCGCCGCGCAATGCAGGAAAAGGGCGCGCAGTGGCACTTCATCTCGACGCTCGACGATCTCGCCTGGCTGCTGAATCTGCGCGGCGCTGACGTGAACTACAACCCGGTGTTCGTCGCGCATGCGCTGATCGGGCTGGAACGCGCGTCGCTTTTCGTGACGGACGGCAAGGTGCCCGCGGAGCTGGCGGAGTCGCTGGCGCGCGACGGCATTCGCGTCGAGCCCTACGCCAAGACCGCCGATGCGCTCGCCGCGCTGCCGGGCGGCCAGACGCTTCTGATCGACCCGCGCCGCATCACGTTTGGCTTGCTGCAATCGGTGCCGGCGTCGGTGGAAATCGTCGAGTCGGTGAATCCGTCGACCTTCTTCAAGTCGCGCAAGACGGAAGCCGAAGCCGCGCACGTGCGCGCGACGATGGAGCAGGACGGCGCGGCGCTTGCCGAATTCTTCGCGTGGTTCGAGGGCGCGCTCGGCCGCGAAAAGATCACCGAACTGACGATCGACGAAAAGCTGACGGCGGCGCGCGCGCGCCGGCCGGGCTTCGTCACGCTGAGCTTCGCGACGATCGCCGGTTTCAACGCCAACGGCGCGATGCCGCACTATCGCGCGACGCCCGCGTCGCATTCGACGATCGAAGGCAACGGCCTGCTCCTGATCGACTCGGGCGGCCAGTACCTGAGCGGCACGACCGACATTACGCGCGTCGTGCCCATCGGCACGATCAACGACGAGCATCGCCGCGACTTCACGACGGTGCTGAAGGGCACGATGGCGCTCTCGCGCGCGAAGTTTCCGCGCGGCATCCGTTCGCCGATGCTCGACGCCATCGCGCGCGCGCCGATCTGGGAAATGGGCGCTGACTACGGGCACGGCACGGGGCATGGTGTCGGCTATTTCCTGAACGTCCACGAAGGTCCGCAGGTGATCTCGCACTACGCGCCCGCCGAAGCATGGACGGCGATGGAAGAGGGCATGATCACGTCGATCGAGCCGGGCATCTATCGTCCGGGCAAGTGGGGCATTCGCATCGAGAATCTGGTGCTCAACCGTCCGGCGCAGAAAACCGAGTTCGGCGATTTCCTGGAATTCGAAACGCTGACGCTGTGCCCGATCGACACGCGCTGCATCGCGCTGAACCTGCTGCGCGACGACGAGCGCGCGTGGCTCAACGCGTATCACCAGAAGGTGCGCGCGCGCGTGTCGCCGCATGTATCGGGCGACGCGAAGGCGTGGCTCGAAACGCGCACGCAGCCGATCTGACGCGCAGGACGCCGCCGCGGCAGCGTGTTTGCGGCGGCGTCTCGCGCATCGGCGCCGCCGTGTTCTCTGCAAAAAATCGCCGCAAAAATAACGTGAATAGCGAGGCTCGCATGTCCGGTGTTGCCGTCATCGTCATCGACGTCCAGCAGATGTTCTTCAACGGTCCGTCGGCCGCTTATCGCGCCGGCGATGTGATCGACGGCATCAACCGGCTCACGTCGGCTGCGCGCGATGCGAATGCGCCAGTGTTTTTCGTGCAGCACGAAAGCGATGCGAATGGGCCGCTCGCGCGCGGCAGCGATGCGTGGCAATTGCCCGCCGCGCTCGTTCGCGAGCCGCAGGACCGTTCCATCTTCAAGACTGTCGGCGATTCGTTCCAGGACACGCCGCTTGCCGCGCAGCTTCAACAAGGCGACATCGACAGCGTGATCCTATGTGGCTACGCAACGGAGTTCTGCGTTAATGCCACGGCGCGGCGCGCCGAACTGCTCGGCCTGCGCACGACGGTCGTGTCCGACCTTCACACGACCCAGGACAAGCCGCACCTCGCCGCCGACAAGATCGTCGAGCACCAGAACTTCGTCTGGGCCCATTCGTCGATGACGGGCAAGCGCGTCAAGGTGCGTCCGCTCGCCGACATTCTGCAAACGGAGTTCGCATGACCATCAAGGCAGTCGTGTTCGATTTCGGCGGCGTGCTGATCGACTGGAGCCCCGAGTATCTGTACCGCGCGCTGATCCCCGACGACGCCGAGCGCCGCTGGTTCCTGACCAATGTCTGCACGATGGACTGGGTGGTCCGCCAGGACGGCGGCCAGCCGATCGCGGAAGGCACGGCGGAGCTGATCGAAAAGTTTCCCGAGCACGAGCCGCTGATTCGCGCGTTCTACGAGCGCTGGCACGAGATGGTCGCGGGCGTGCTCGACGACGGCGTCGCGACCGTCGAGAAACTCGAAGCCGCGAACGTGCCGCTCTTCGGCCTGACGAACTGGTCGGACGAGACGTTTCCGTATGCGTGGGAGCACTATCCGGTGCTGCGCCGCTTCAAGGACATCGTCGTGTCGGGCCGCGTGAAAATGGTCAAGCCCGATCCGGCGATCTTCGATGAAATGCTGCGCCGGATTCGCGCGCATCTGCCGGATGTGCAGCCGCATGAACTCGTCTTCATCGACGACAACGTCAAGAACGCCAACGCGGCAGCCGAACTCGGCTGGCACGGCGTGCATCACACGAACGCTGATGAAACGGAAGCCAGGCTGCGAGCGCTAGGGTTGCCTGTCTGAGCGTGAACAGAGCGCTGCTGACGAAGCGAGCCTCATTGCCCGAGCAGATTCTTCAACGCGTTGCCGAGTCCCTTCACCGTTTCACCCGCGCCCTTCGCGACGCCTTCTGCGCTGACGCCCAGCGCTTTCGCGAAGTTCGCGCGCAGCTCGGTCATCAGGCTTTCGTTGAGCTTGAACTTCGGGTCGCGCAAATTGCCGTCGATCGTGAAGTGCAGCGTGATGTCGTCGCCATGCTTCTTGAGCGCGGCCACGGCGGCGCGGGTCGGAATCTGCATGAACGTATCGAGCGGATCGCCCGTGTCGGCCAGTTGCAGACGATGCAGCGTGATCGTGCCCGGCGCGTGGATGTGATAGCTGGTCACGCTCGCCTGCATGTTCAGGTCGAGCGTGCCGCCCGTTACCTGGGTCTTCGCGCCCGCCTTCTTCAGCAGATACGGATCGAGCGTGACGACATCGACGCCGCGCAGCGTCGTGGTCGTCTGCGAGTCCTTGCTGGCGATTTTCATCCAGCCGTCGAACGTCACCTTGCCGGTGTGCGCCGGACCCTTGATCGAGCCCCGGACTGACAGGCTGGTCGGTTCGGTGAGATCGGGCAGATGGATGTGGTCGACGCTGGCGCTCGCATCGCTGACGATCACCTTGTACGGCGGCTTGCTGACCGATTCGTCGTAGAAGACGAACTGGCCGTCCGCGAACGCGATGTGCTCGATGAGCTTTTCGGCGGGCAAGGGCGGCCGGCTCGACGCTGCGCCGCTTGCCGCGCTCGCGCCACTGGCCGCGTTCGCGGGCTGGCTCACCGATTGCCGCAGCTTCGGCAGCAGTTCGAGACGACCGCTCGCCGTTCGCACCAGGGCGAGACTGAAGCCGCGTACCACGACGCTTTTCATATGCACGCGATGCGCGAGCAGATCGCCGACATCGGGCGTCATCGTGATCTGCTCGGCCGTGAGCGAGTCGGCAGTCGGCCAGTCGTTGGGCGCCGTCAGCCGCACGCGGTTGAGCGTGATCGACGTGAGGCCGACGTCGATGCTTTGCGCGCTGCCGACCGGCGCGAGCGCCTCGACGACGCGCTCTTTCACTTCATGTTGCACGAAATACAAGCCGCCGAGCGCGACCACGACGAGCAGCACGATCACGCCTGCGAAGGCCACCACCACGCGCTTGCCCGTCGATATCGCCATGCCGTCTCCTCGTCTGCGTGTGACGAGCCAGCAAACCATATGCCGTTCGCATCGAGCCGCGCGAGCGGTCCGTGTGCGGACGGCGGCACAGCGAACGCTTAACGCGTGATCGGCTTGTAACGCAGACGCTTCGGACGCGCCGCTTCTTCGCCGAGACGCGCGCGCTTGTCAGCTTCGTATTCCTGGTAGTTGCCGTCGAAGAACGTCACTTGCGAATCGCCTTCGAACGAGAGGATGTGCGTCGCGATACGGTCCAGGAACCAGCGGTCGTGCGAGATCACCATCACCGAGCCGGCGAATTCGAGCAGTGCGTCCTCGAGCGCGCGCAGCGTTTCGACGTCGAGGTCGTTCGACGGCTCGTCGAGCAGCAGCATGTTGCCGCCCGCGATCAGCGTCTTCGCCAGATGCAGACGGCCGCGCTCGCCGCCCGACAGGTTGCCGACGATCTTCTGCTGGTCGCCGCCCTTGAAGTTGAAGCGGCCGATATACGCACGCGACGGCGTTTCGTACTTGCCGACCGTCAGCACATCGGCGCCGCCGGAGACGGCTTCGAACACGGTCTTCGAGCCGTCGAGCGCGTCGCGGCTCTGGTCGACGTACGCGAGCTTGACGGTCGGGCCCTTGATGATTTCGCCCGAATCCGGCTGTTCCTTGCCCGTCAGCATGCGGAAGAGTGTCGACTTGCCGGCGCCGTTCGGCCCGATGATGCCGACGATCGCGCCCGCCGGAATCTTGAAGCTGAGATTGTCGATCAGCAGGCGATCGCCGTACGACTTGCTGACGTTCTTGAACTCGATCACTTCATTGCCGAGGCGGTCGCCGACGGGAATGAAGATTTCCTGCGTTTCGTTGCGCTTTTGATATTCCTGGCTGTTCAGTTCCTCGAAGCGGGCGATACGCGCCTTCGACTTCGCCTGACGGCCCTTCGGATTCTGGCGCACCCACTCCAGTTCCTTCTTGATCGCCTTCTGACGCGCCGATTCGGATGCCTCTTCCTGTTTCAGGCGGTCTTCCTTCTGATCGAGCCAGCTGCTGTAGTTGCCTTTCCACGGAATGCCGTAGCCGCGGTCGAGTTCGAGAATCCACTCGGCGGCGTTGTCGAGGAAGTAGCGATCGTGCGTCACGGCGACGACGGTACCCGGGAAGCGTGTGAGGAACTGCTCCAGCCATTCGACGGATTCGGCGTCGAGGTGGTTGGTCGGTTCGTCGAGCAGCAGCATGTCGGGCTTTTCGAGCAGCAGCTTGCACAGCGCGACGCGGCGTTTTTCGCCGCCCGACAGATGCTCGATCTTCGCGTCCCACGGCGGCAGGCGCAGCGCGTCGGCGGCCACTTCGAGCTGCTGTTCGGCGCTGCCGCCGTCGGAGGTCGCGAGGATCGCTTCGTACTTCGCCTGCTCGGCGGCGAGCGCGTCGAAGTCGGCGTCCGGTTCCGCGTACGCAGCGTAGATTTCGTCGAGTTTCTTTTGCGCGTTGAACACGTCGCCGAGACCTTCTTCGACGGCTTCGCGCACCGTTTTTTGCGGATCGAGCTGCGGTTCCTGCGGCAGATAGCCGATGTTCAGGTTCGGCATCGGCGTGGCTTCGCCTTCGATGTCCTTGTCGACGCCGGCCATGATCTTGATCAGCGTGGATTTACCTGAGCCGTTCAGGCCGAGGAGGCCGATCTTCGCGCCGGGGAAGAACGACAGCGAAATGTCTTTCAGGATTTGACGCTTGGGCGGCACGATTTTGCCGACCCGGTTCATGGTGAAGACGTATTGGGCCATTTGCTTGAATTGGGCGTTGAGTGAATACGGCACTAAGCGTGCCGGCGCCCGGGCGGGCGGATGTGTCATTGTACTTGGGTGTTTGAGGGCTTTCTCTTTCTGTCTGCGACGCTGTTTGTTTTTGCCTTTTGCGTTGGCATCCGCGATTGCGTGGCTATTTTCAGCGTGCCGCTGGCATCCGCGTTGCGTTGGTTTGCTTTGCTCTTCGCTGGCATCCGCGTTGCGCCTCGCGGCGCGGGCGTTGCCCCTGTGCGGGGCGGCACTCACTTTCTTTGCCGCCGCAAAGAAAGTAAGCAAAGAAAGCGGGCTCACACCGCCAGCGCTTGACATTTACCCACGGGCTCTCGACGTCCCCGTGTTTCACGCGGGCAGTGTGCTGGCCTGTGTTCGTCGCCAACGCTCCGGCTAAACGCCTCACCCGCTTCATGCACGTGCGGCACGGCCAAGGGTATCGAACGTTTCAGAGCCGCATGCCGGTAGTGAACGGAGGTTGCTGTGTCATAGAGGGCAACGCCCGCACTTGTAGCTGCATCGCGTAACGAGGGTGTCTTGTGCGGCGCGAATGCCTACACACAGTTTGCCGCAAAGGGGCCGGGGATATTCGATGTCGCGAGCCGCGATGCGGGTGCATGAAGCAGGTGAGACGTTCAGGCAAAAACGCTGGCGACGAACACAGACCAGCACACTGTCGCGTGAAACATGGGGACGTCGAGAGCCCGTGGGTAAATGTCAAGCACTGACGGTGTGAGCCCGCTTTCTTTGCTTACTTTCTTTGCGGCGGCAAAGAAAGTGAGTGCCGCCCCGCACAGGGGCAACGCCCGCGCCGCGAGGCGCAACGCGGATGCCAGCGGCACGCTGAAAATAGCCATGCAATCGCGGATGCCAGCGAAAAGACAAAAAACAAAAGCGTCGCAGACAAATTAAAACCTCAGTTCAACCGCCTGCCATCTTCCTCATCGAAGAAGTGAAGATGCTGCGCGGGCAACGCGACCTGAAGCACTTCACCGGCATCCGGCCGGTGCCCATGCGGCAGCCGCACGGTGACGTCATGCTGTCCCCAGCGCCCGTGCGCAAGATTGTCCGCGCCGAGCAGTTCGCACGAATCGACGGCAAGCGTCGCGGCGGGCGCGCCGGGCTGCCCGGGCGTCATGTGCTCGGGACGGATGCCGAGCACGCACACGCGGCCCGCCGCCACTTCGCGGCCGATGCACGGCACGTCCACAAGCGGCAGCGTCGGCCCTTCGCCCGCGACTTCGAACGAAGCACCGTCGTCGGCGATCCGGCCGTCCAGCAGATTCATCCCAGGCGAGCCGATGAAGCCCGCCACGAAAATCGTCGCGGGCCGCTCGTACACTTCCGTCGGCGCGCCGATCTGTTCCGCGTGGCCGCGATTCATCACGATCACGCGCTGCGCGAGCGTCATCGCTTCGATCTGATCGTGCGTCACGTACAGGCTCGTCGTCTTGAGCCGGCCGTGCAGGCGCTGGATTTCGAGCCGCATTTGCACACGCAGCCGCGCGTCGAGATTCGACAGCGGCTCGTCGAACAGAAACGCGGCCGGCTCGCGCACAATCGCGCGGCCCATCGCGACGCGCTGTCGCTGGCCGCCCGACAGCTCGCGTGGCTTTCTCGCCAGCAGCGGTTCGAGTTCGAGAATCTTCGCCGCCGTCAGCACGCGCGCTTCGATCTTCGATTTCGGCAACCCGGCGATCTTCAGCGCGTAGCCCATGTTCTGCGTGACCGTCATGTGCGGGTAGAGCGCGTAGTTCTGAAACACCATCGCGATGTTGCGATCTTTCGGTTCGAGAGCGTTGACGACCTTCCCGTCGATTGCAATCTCACCCTCGGTGACGGCTTCGAGGCCCGCGATCATGCGCAGCAACGTCGACTTGCCGCACCCCGACGGCCCGACCATCACGACGAACTCGCCGTCGCGCACGTCGGCGTTGATGCCGTGCAGGACGTTCTGCTTGCCGTCGTACGATTTCTTCACTCCTTTCAGCGTCAGTGCGGACATGGTTTTTATCCTTGTATTTCAGCACTCGTTTTTCGGGCTCATCTTTGAGCCTCATTTTCGGCATTCATTTTTCGGCCTCATTTTTCAGCCTCATTTTTCAGCCTCATTTTTCAGCATCAATGAGGCCGCGCACGAACCAGCGCTGCATCGCCAGCACGACGACGAGCGGCGGCAACATCGCGAGCAGCGTCGCGGCCATCACGAGATGCCATTCGGTCGCCGTGTCGCCGGAAGCGATCATGCTCTTGATGCCGACCACGGCCGTCGTCAACGACTGCTGGCTCGTGATCAGGATCGGCCACAAGTACTGGTTCCAGCCGTAGATGAACGTGATGACGAAGAGCGCCGCGAGATTCGTCTTCGACAGCGGCAGCACGACGTCCCAGAAGAAGCGCAGCGGACCGGCGCCGTCGATGCGCGCGGCTTCCATCAGCTCGTCGGGCAGCGTGAGAAAGAACTGGCGGAACAGAAACGTCGCGGTGGCGGAGGCGATCAGCGGCAGCGTGAGCCCGGCGTACGTGTTGCTCAGATGCATCGACGACACGACCTGCACGGTCGGAAAGATGCGCACTTCGACGGGCAGCATCAGCGTGACGAAGATCAGCCAGAACGCGGCGCTGCGGCCGGGAAAGCGGAAGAACACGATCGCGAAAGCCGAGACGATCGACACGGCGATCTTGCCGATTGCAATAATGAGCGCCATCACGAGACTGTTGAGCAGCATCGCGCCGAACGGGCTCGCGGCGTTGCCCGTGCCGTGCGTCCAGATGTTCGCGAGGTTCTCGAACAGATGCGTGCGCGGCACCAGCGAAAGCGGCACGCTGAACACTTCGTGCTCGTCCATCGTCGCCGCGCAGAACGCGACGTAGACGGGAAACACGACCAGCAGCACGCCGACGATCAGCACGGCGTGGCAGAAGAGGTCGAAGCCGCGGCGATTCTCGATCATGAGTATTGAACCCTCCGCTCGATGAAGCGGAACTGCACGACAGTCAGCCCGACGACGATCACCATCAGCACGACCGATTGCGCGCCCGAGCTGCCGATGTCGAGTCCCTGGAAGCCTTCGGCGAAGATCTTGTAGATCAGCGTGCGCGTGGACTGCGCGGGGCCGCCGCCCGTTGCGGCATCGATGATCGGGAAGGTGTCGAAGAACGCGTAGACGAGATTGACGACGAGCAGAAAGAACGTCGTCGGCGACAGCAGCGGCAGCGCGACGCCGAAGAAGCGCCGCACGGGACCGGCGCCGTCGATCGCGGCTGCTTCGATCAGCGAGCGCGGAATCGCCTGAAGCCCCGCGTAGAAGAACAGGAAGTTGTAGCTGACCTGCTTCCATACCGATGCGAGCACGACGAGGAACATTGCCTGACCGGGATTGAGCGCGTGATTCCACACGATGCCCGCCTTGCCGAGCGCGAAGCTCACGAGACCGATGCTCGGGTTGAACAGGAACGACCACAGCACGGCCGCGATCGCGGGCGCGACGGCGTATGGCCAGATCAGGAGCGTCTGATAGGCTTTTGCGCCGCGCGTCACGCGGTCGGCGCAGGCGGCGAGCAGCAGCGAGATCGCGAGCCCTGAAACGGTGACGAGCGCGCAGAAGATCAGCGTCGTTTCGAACGACGACAGGTACAGCGGATCGGCGAACAGCTGCCTGAAATTGCCGAGTCCGACGAATTCGCTCGACGTGCCGAACGCGTCCTGAGTTTGCGTCGATTGCCAGAGCGCTTCGCCTGCGGGCAACAGGAAGAACAGCAGCGTAATCGCGAGTTGCGGCGCGACGAGCAGATAAGGCAGGAAGCTGGTGCCGAAGCGGGAGCGCTTGTCCATCGACGTCCTTCCCAACGGTGAGCGAATCAGGCGCGCTTCGTCGCTTTACTTCGCGCAGCGGCGAAGGCGCGCCACTCGTGCGGATCAGCTGCCGGCCTTCTCGAAGCGGCGCAGCAGATCATCGCCACGCGACACCGACGAATCGAGCGCAGCTTTAGGCGTCTTCTTGTCGGCCCAAACCTGTTCGAGTTCTTCGTCGATGATCGTGCGGATCTGCGGCATGTTGCCCAGACGCAGGCCCTTCGTGAACGGCAGAGGCGGCTTGTTGAGCATCTGCTTGCTGGCCGTGTCGCTGCCGGGGTTCTTCTCGTAGAAGCCCTGTTGCTGCGTCAGTTGATAAGCGGCTGTGGTGACGGGCAGATAGCCCGTGTCCTGATGCCATTTCGCGGCGACGGGCGGCGAGCTGAGGTAGGCCAGGAACTTCGCGACGCCCTTGTAGACGGCCGGGTCCTTGCCCGACAACACCCACAGGCTCGCCCCGCCGATGATCGCGTTCTGCGGCGCGCCCTTCACGTTCGTGTCGTACGGCATCATGCCCGTGCCGAAATTGAACTTCGCGTACTTGCGGATCGTCGCGAGCGAGCCGGATGAATTCGTGATGATCCCGCAGTCGCCGCTATAGAACTTCGATACGGGTTCGTCCTTGCGGCCTGCGTAGGTGAACGTGCCTTCCTTGGCCATCTTCTGCAGGAACGCGATGTGGGCGATCTGCAGCGGCTTGTTGAATGCGAGCTGCGCATCGGCGCCGTCGAAGCCGTTATTTTCCGTCGCGAACGGCGCGCCGTGCCACGCACTGTAGTTCTCGAGCTGAATCCAGCTTTGCCACCCCGACGAATAGCCGCACGACAGGCCCGCTGCTTTCAACTTCTGCGCATCCTGCTCGACTTCGGCCCAGGTCTTCGGCGGCGCGTTGGGATCGAGACCGGCTTTCTTGAAGGCGTCCTTGTTGTAGTAGAGGACGGGCGTCGAGCTGTTGAACGGCATCGAAATCAGATGGCCCGTTTTCGAGTCGCTGTAATAGCTGGCGATGGTCGGCACGAAGGCTTTCTCGTCGAGTGTCATGCCTGCCTGCTTGAACACATCGGACACGGGGACGACGGCTTTCCTGGCCTGCATCATCGTCGCCGTGCCGACTTCATAGACTTGCAGGAGCGCGGGCGCATTGCCGCTGCGATACGCAGCGATGCCGGCGGCCAGCGTCTGGTCGTAGGTGCCTTTGAAGACGGGGACGATCTTGTAGTCGCTCTGCGATGCATTGAAGTCGTTGGCGATCGCGTTCAGGCGTTCGCCGAGCGCGGCTTCCATCGCGTGCCAGAACTGGATTTCGGTGGCGGCATGCGCGCCTTGATGGACGCCCAAGGCCAGAACGGCCGCGGCGGACAGCGAACGAAACAGCGGCTTGCAATGCATCGAGAGTCTCCTTTTTTGTCGAACGCGCGTTGCGCGGTGCGCGATTCTAGTTCTGGTCGATGACAGGAAAGCGTCGGTGATTTTTCTAAATGCCAGGTCCGTGGTCGAAAGGGCAATTTAACATCGAAGAATGGTGCGAGAAAGCGCGATTACCCGAAGCGCCGATTGATGTTCGCACAACGAGGGCGAAAAAAAGCCGCGTCGATACGCGGCTTTTCTCTGCATCTGGCATCTCGCGTCGTGCGGCGAGATGCATTTGACAATCGTTCGTCAGACGTTGAACAGAAAATTCATCACGTCGCCATCATGCACGACGTACTCCTTCCCTTCGGCGCGCATCTTGCCCGCTTCCTTCGCGCCTTGCTCGCCCTTATACGTGATGAAGTCGTCGAAGCCGATGGTCTGCGCGCGGATGAAGCCGCGCTCGAAGTCCGTATGAATCGCGCCAGCGGCTTGCGGCGCCGTGTCGCCGACATGAATCGTCCACGCGCGCACTTCCTTCACGCCCGCCGTGAAGTACGTTTGCAGGCCCAGCAGCTTGAAGCCCGCGCGAATCACGCGGTTCAGGCCCGGCTCGTGCATGCCCATGTCGGCGAGAAACACTTCCTTGTCTTCATCGTCGAGATCGGCGATTTCGGCTTCGATCGCTGCGCACACGGCGACAACGGGCGCTTTTTCCGTCTCAGCGTACTTGCGCACGGCATCCAGATGCGGATTGTTCTCGAAGCCGTCTTCCTTCACGTTCGCCACGTACATCGCCGGCTTGGCCGTGATCAGACAGAACGGCTTGATCAGCAGACGCTCTTCGTCCGTCAGGTCGAGCCCGCGAACCGGCTTCGCCTGGTCCAGTTGCGCGCGAACCTTTTCCAGCACGGCGGCGAGCTTCACCGCTTCCTTGTCGTTGCCCGACTTCGCGGCCTTCGCGTAGCGCGTGAGCGCCTTTTCGACGGTCGCCAGATCGGCGAGCGCGAGTTCGGTGTTGATCACTTCGATATCCGACACCGGGTCGATCTTGCCCGCGACGTGAATCACGTTTTCGTCTTCGAAGCAGCGCACGACATGCGTGATCGCATCGGTTTCGCGGATGTTCGCGAGGAACTGGTTGCCGAGGCCTTCGCCCTTGCTCGCGCCGGCGACGAGGCCCGCGATATCGACGAATTCCACGACGGCGGGCAGGATGCGTTCCGGCTTGACGATTTCCGCGAGCGCCTTCAGACGCGCGTCCGGCACCTCGACCACGCCGACGTTCGGCTCGATCGTGCAGAACGGATAGTTTTCGGCGGCGATGCCCGCCTTGGTCAGCGCGTTGAACAGGGTGGACTTGCCGACGTTAGGCAGGCCGACGATGCCGCATTGGAGGCTCATGGAAAACCTTTCAGATCAGTGTTTACGGCTTTGCCGGTGCGCCTCGCACAGCCCGGCGAGAGCGGGATCAGGAAAGCCGCAAAAAGAAATTGGGGACGAGACAGGCAGTACGCATTCGGGCGTTTGGACCACGATTCTGTACCGGATTTTGTGCTCGAAAAACGGCAATTGTAACGCTTTCGGACGCCTTGATCGGAGCGGATGGAGCGGGTGGGAAGCGTGCCGAGAGATCGGGCCGACGTATAAAGAATCTGTCGAATGTGGCCGATATAGCGCAGTGACAGGGCAATTGACCATGTCAGGCCGAACAAATAACGCTACGGGGGATGCAATGAGGTGGATCAAGGCTGTAACCGTTCTTGCGACGGTTGGCCTGTTTTCAGGCTGCGCGCACAACGTGCAAGTTTCGTCGCAGTCCGGCGCGGCGGAAGTGATGAGCACGCGGGTAAAGCAGGACAAGGCGTACATGGTGTTCAGTGACAACCTTGCGACTGCCGGAAAAGATGTGAAGCCCGGGTTTGCATGCGGGGCTCATAGCTATCCGATGTATATCGGGGAAACGTTGGAAAGCTCACTGTCGAAGACGGTCGAAGCCGCTTTCCCGAAAGCTGTCAGAAACGGCGGCGCAATTCCCGCGGCAGGTGACGGCCTTGTGTTCAAGTTCGATCTGTCCGAATTCGATCCGCGCATTCGCTTTACGCCCGGCTTCTTCGTCCCGACTGCGGATGCGAACGTCGACATTGCCATTCACGCACGGGTGTCGGACAAGGGTGGCAAGGAACTGATCGCAACGACGTTCCGCGGACAGGGCCATTCGAGTCAAGACGGCTCGTGCGGCGTGGGGGCAGACGCACTCGCAGAAGCGGGCAAGAAAGCCATCGCCAATGCGATGGAAAACTTCGTCGACAAGGTGATCAACACCGGCGTGCTCGATACGGTGACGACGACAGCTGCAAGCAAATAGCAATCTGATGCGGTCCGTGGGCCAGGCGATTCGTACATGACCGGCTGTTTGCGCGGCCGGTCGTGGAGCACCGCCCTTATTGCCGCGCTGAGGTGGCGTCGTCTGCCTGGGGCCTCACGGACCTGCCGATACACGTTCTGGCGACGAACGGAGTCCCGGCCAATTGTCTCCCGCTGCACGTCTACGCGTGCGCCCGACGTGCATCAACCATCGGCCCAACAAGGCGCAAACCCAACGCCCAAACCCGGCCGTACCCCGTCCCGCTGGTCCGTCCCCGACACCCCCGCAGCTATAATGCCCGGATGAACGCTCACCACTCATCCTTCGACGTCGCCGTGATCGGCGGAGGGCTCGTCGGCAAGACCGCGGCGCTTGCGCTCACGCAATGCGGGCTGCGCGTCGCGCTGCTCGCACAGCATTGCCAGCCGCTGCCCGGCGACGCCGTGTTCGACTCGCGCATCTACGCGCTGTCCGCGAGTTCGCAGGCGCTGCTCGAGCGTCTGCGCGTGTGGCAGGCGCTCGACGCATCGCGGCTCTCGCCCGTCTACGACATGCGCGTCTACGGCGATGCGCACGCCGAGCTGCATTTTTCGGCGTTTCAGGCGTCCGTGCCGCAGCTTGCGTGGATCGCGGAATCGTCGCTGATCGAACACGCGCTCGACGCCGCGCTGCGCTTTCAGCCCAATCTCACGTGGCTCGATACGCGCGCGCAAGGGCTCGACGTAAAAACGGGCGGCGCGACGATCGGCCTCGCGAACGGCAATGTGCTCGAAGCGGACCTCGTCGTCGGCGCGGATGGCGCACATTCGTGGGTGCGCGCGCAGATCGGCTCGAAGACGAACCGGCGCGACTACCGGCAGACAGGCGTCGTCGCGAACTTCAAGGCCGAGCGGCCGCACGGCGAGACCGCGTATCAATGGTTTCGCGACGGCGAGATCATCGCGCTGCTGCCGCTGCCGGACGGCCACGTGTCGCTCGTCTGGTCGGCGCTGACCGATCACGCGAATACGCTCATCAGACTCGATCCGGCGCAGCTTGCGGCGGAAGTCGAACGTGCGACGATGGGCGCGCTCGGCAAGCTCGAATGCGTGACGCCCGCTCAAGGTTTTCCGCTCGCGCTGCAAACCGTCGACCGGCTGGTTGCGCCGCGCGTGGCGCTCGTCGGCGATGCCGCGCATCTGATCCATCCGCTCGCCGGTCAGGGGATGAACCTCGGCTTGCGCGACGTGGCTGCGCTGGTGGACGTGATCGCGAAGAAAGAGGCGTTCCGCGACCTCGGCGACACGGTGCTGCTGCGCCGCTACGAACGCTCGCGCAGCGAGGACATCCGCGCGCTGACCATCGCCACCGACGGCCTTCAGCGGCTGTTTTCGCTGCCGGGCAACATCGCGCGCGCGGTCCGCAATACGGGGATGGCGTTCGTCGGCGGGCAGCAACTGGTCAAACGCTGGCTGGTGTCGGCGGCGCTGGGCTGAAACGCCGGGCATGTACGTTGCGCCTCGATCGGCGGGGCGCATGTGTGACAGGATAGGTCACGAGGCATACCATCCGTAACGCGGCTCCCGATGCGACGCAAGCGCGATCGGGAACACGGGCGGAACATAAACACGGGCGCCGCAGACGGCAGAAGGCCGCAAACGTCGGCGCCAAAATCGAATCAGGAGTAGCAGCATGAAGCAACGTATCCGCATCGCCGCGCTGGCGCTGGCCGTCGTGACGGCCGCGCTCGGCTGTTCCGCGCAGGCCGACCAGACCACCGACAAGCTCAAGGCAACGCTGCAATCGCGCCTCGCCGAAGCGTCGATCAAGAGCGTGACGAAGTCGCCGATCGCCGGTCTGTACGAAGTGAACATCGGCTCGCAGATCATCTACAGCGACGCGACGGGCGACTATCTGCTGCTCGGCGACATGGTCGATTCGAAGACGCGCAAGAACCTGACGGAGGCGCGTCTGTCGGAGGTCAATCGCATCGACTTCGCAAACCTGCCGTTCGGCGACGCCGTGAAGGTGGTGAAGGGCAACGGCAGCCGCAAGATCGCCGTGTTCTCCGATCCGAACTGCCCGTATTGCAAGCAGCTCGAATCGACGCTCAAGTCGATGGATAACATCACCGTCTACACGTTCCTGTATCCGGTTCTGTCACCGGACTCGACGGTGAAGTCGAAGTCGATCTGGTGTTCCGCCGACCGCGCGAAGGCCTGGGAAGCGTGGATGCAGGACCGTCGCGCGCCGACCGCGCCGGGCACTTGCGACACAGCTGCCATCGACAAGAACCTGAAGCTCGGCCAATCGATGAACGTGAGCGGCACGCCGACCATCTTCCTCGCCGACGGCCGCCGCCTGCCGGGCGCCGTGCCCGCAGAGGAACTGGACAAGGCGTTGACGTCGGCGCGCTGAGCGAGGCGCATCGCCCGTCCGAATCTGTCTGAACAAGGAGGCGCGCGGCGCCTCCAATCACATGCAGCACCGTTGCTGCCCGTTTGAACCTTCCGAATCCCTCCCCGAGTTTTCACACACGAGCGCCGATGAAGCCGATCCGCTACACCATCGTTCCGAAGCAGCCCGCCGCCCATATTTTCGAAGTCACCGTCACCGTCGCCGAACCCGATCCGTCGGGCCAGCGCTTCATGCTGCCTGTCTGGATTCCGGGCAGCTATATGGTCCGCGAATTCGCGCGCAACATCGTCACGCTGCGCGCGTTCAACGATGCGGGCCGCAAGGTGCGCATCGAAAAGACCGACAAGCAGACGTGGCAGGCCGCGCCCGTGAAGGGCTCGCTGACGCTGCGCTACGAGGTGTACGCGTGGGACATGTCGGTGCGGGCCGCGCATCTGGATGACACGACGGGCTTCTTCAACGGCACGAGCGTGTTTCTGTCGCCGCTCGGTTTCGAGGACGCGCGGTGCGTCGTCGATATCCAGGAGCCGGCGGGCCCGCAGTTCCGCAACTGGCGGGTCGCGACGGCGCTGACGGAAGCGCGCGGCACGAAGCGCTACGCGTTCGGCGAGTACACCGCGCAGAACTACGACGAGCTGATCGACCATCCCGTCACGCTCGGCGAATTCGCGCTCGCGACCTTCAAGGCGCACGGCGTGCCGCACGACATCGTGATCGCGGGGCGCGTGGTCGGGCTGGATATGGCGCGGCTGTCGGCGGATTTGAAGCGTGTGTGCGAAGCGCAGATCGCGCTCTTCGAGCCGCGCTCGAAAAAAGCGCCGATGGACCGCTACGTCTTCGTGACCCAGGCCGTCAGCGATGGCTACGGCGGGCTCGAGCATCGCGCATCGACGGCGCTGATCTGCAACCGTTCGGATTTGCCCGTCGTCGGCCGCGACGAGATGACGGACGGCTATCGCACGTATCTGGGCCTGTGCAGCCACGAGTACTTCCACACGTGGAACGTGAAGCGCATCAAGCCCGCGCCTTTCGCGCCGTATGACCTGACGCAGGAAAATTACACGTCGCTGCTGTGGCTCTTCGAGGGCTTCACGTCGTACTACGACGATCTGATGCTGGTGCGCAGCGGTCTTATCAAGGAAGCCGAATACTTCACGCTGCTCGGCAAGACGATTGGCGGCGTGCTGCGCGGCAGCGGGCGTCTGAAGCAGACGGTCGCCGAAAGCTCGTTCGACGCATGGGTCAAGTATTACCGTCAGGACGAGAACGCCTCGAACGCGATCGTCAGCTACTACACGAAGGGCTCGCTGGTCGCGCTCGCTTTCGATCTGACGATTCGCGCGCAAACGCAGAACCGCAAATCGCTCGATGACGTGATGCGCCTCCTGTGGCAGCGCTACGGACGCGACTTCTATCGCGGCAAGGCAAACGGCATCGAAGAGTCGGAGGTCGAGGCGCTGTTCGCGGAAGCGACGGGCGCCGATCTGTCCGACCTTTTCGCCGAAGGCGTGCGCGGCACGCGCGATCTGCCGCTCGAAGCGCTGCTCGAACCGTTCGGCGTGACGCTCGAGGCCGACGTCGACGCGAAGGCGAAGCCGTCGCTCGGCGCGCGCGTGCGCAACGGCGCGGATTGCTCGCTCGCGGCCGTCCACGACGGCGGCGCGGCGCAGAAGGCGGGCCTTTCGGCAGGCGACGTGCTGATCGCGATCGACGGGCTGCGCGTGACGGGCTCGAATCTCGACGCGCTTCTGTCGCGCTATGTGCCCGGCGCCAAAGTGGAAGTGCACGCGTTCCGGCGCGACGAGTTGCGCGTCGCGCAGGTGAAGCTCGACGGGCCCGACGTGTCGCGCTACAAGCTCACGCCGAACGACAGGCGCGCGTCGGCGAGCTCGGCGCGCAAGCGCTGGCTGGGGAAATAACGGCGCGCCACCGCTTGCCGGCGACTGCCGCCGGCTCGCTACCAGACGGCGGATTGTTCTATCGATGCAACAATCCGTCGCCGCCGCGGTACTTTTTCCGCGCCGGGTAAAAAAACACAATGGCTCCACTCGCGCAACACAGCGCGCCCCTCACTGGAGTCACAGATGACCACGATCCTGCAAATCAACTCGTCGGCTCGCTCGCAAGGCGCTCAGTCGACGCTCCTCGCCAACGAACTGACGGCAAAGCTGCAACAATCGAACCCGGGCGCGCGAGTCGTCGTCCGCAACCTGCACGAAGAAGCGCTGCCGCACCTCGACGACGCGATCCTCGGCGCATTCTTCACGCCGGCCGAGCAGCGCACGGCCGAGCAGCAAGCGATTTCCTCGCGCAGCGAAGCGCTGATCGCTGAACTGCAAGCCGCCGACATCGTCGTGATCGGCGCGCCGCTGTACAACTTCGGCATCTCGTCGCAACTGAAGACGTACTTCGACTTCATCGCACGCGCTGGCATCACGTTCAAGTACGGCGCTAACGGTCCGGAAGGCCTCGTGAACGGCAAGAAGGTGTTCGTGGTTTCGGCTCGCGGCGGCAAGTACGTCGGCACGCCGGGCGACACGCAGACGCCTTACCTGAAGACGTTCCTCGGGTTCCTCGGCATGACCGACGTGAACTTCATCTACGCCGAAGGCCTGAACATGGGTCCGGACGCGGCGACCGCGGCACTGGCGGGCGCACGCGAAGCGATCGCCGCAGCGTAAGCACTCGACGGGTTCGCACGGCGAGCCTTTCGGTAGCCTGTTCGTCGACGGGATGCGGGTATCGGCCGTATCGCACCGGCAAACGAAAACGCCACGGAACACAATTCCGTGGCGTTTTGTTTTTGACGGCAGGCAACGGGCCCGCTTCGTGCGATGCACGAAAGTCGGCTGTTTCTCCCTTTTTTGATATGGATGACTAACTAAATTGCGCAAGAAGTGCGCTTGCGCATTGGCTGTAGTCAGCAGCAAGGGAGTGTAGAAGCGGGCGCCGCAGGCAAGATCGCCCGCGGCAAAAAATCTCAATCCACCGACAGCGGAGGCATCCTCTTCCGTCGGACGCTATGCGAAAACTTCGCCGTTTTCCGGCAAACGCCAGTCGATAGACGCGCGACCGTGCCCTTCGAGAAACTCGTTGGCGAGCGCGAAGTGCCGGCAGCCGAGGAACCCCCGGTGTGCGGACAGCGGCGACGGGTGCGGCGCTTCGAGCACGCAATGCGACTTGCCGTCGAGCAGCGCGCGCTTCGCTTGCGCATGCGCGCCCCACAGCATGAAGACGAGGTTGTCGTGGCGCATCGCAAGCTCGTGGATCAGCGTGTCGGTGCATTTTTCCCAGCCGCGCTTCGCGTGGCTCGCAGCGCGATCGCGTTCGACGGTCAGCACTGTGTTGAGCAGCAGCACGCCCTGTTTGGCCCAGGCATCGAGGCAGCCGTGCTGCGGCGTTTCATAGCCGAGGCTCGCGGCAATTTCCTTGAAGATGTTCCGTAGCGACGGCGGCGGACGTACCGACGGCGGCACCGAAAACGCGAGCCCATGCGCCTGCGGCGTGCCGCGGTCTTCGCCGTGATACGGGTCCTGGCCGAGAATCACGACTTTGACGTCGTCGGGGCTCGTCAGGCGCAGCGCGCGGAATACGTCGGCGGGATAGACGGTCTTTCCGGCCGCACGCTCGCCGTCGACGAAACGACATAGCGGCGCATAGGTGTCACTGTCGATGAAAGGCTTCAGGTGCGCGCGCCATGCGGGCGGCAACGCGTCGAACTGCGATTCGAGCGTCTGGATATCGGCGGCGGGAGAGGGCGCGGCGTCGGCGTCGTCGGCGAACAGGGACGGCTGCGCCGGCTGGATGGGGGAGCGTTTTGCGGAATTCATGGCGGGCTAGTGTGGCAGCAAACGCCTGAGCGCTCAAGCATCGCTGCGTGCGCGCTTCGCTTTGCGGCTCGCGCGCGGTGAGCCGCGTTACCGGGAGCTGCCGCCTTCGCGCAGACGATAACCGCGCTGCGCCTTGCTGACGTCGTCGGGGCGCAGGCCGTGAATCGCTTTCGCCAGTTCCGCCGACAACGCGTGCAGCGCGCCCGCATCGCCGTGCTTCAGCTCCAGCTCGATCTCGCAGATCGGCGCGCGGCGCGTTTCGCCGTTCACGTCCGCGCGGATCTCGCCCTGGTCGATCGCCGCTTCGACGTCAGCGGCCTCGATCCTTACATGCCATAGCGTCCGTGAAAAATTGGTGCTGAAAAGCGGGATCAGTTCGTCGCGCGCGTTGCGCAGCGCTTCTTTCGACGGCTCGTCGTCGCAGGCATCGAGCAGCACGTCGACTTCGAGCGCATTGCCTTTGACAGGCATTTCCCATTCGTGCCGGTTGTGCAAACCGCCTGTCGACGTGCCGACCGTCTTGTACGTCTGCAGCCAGCCGTCCGGCGTGCGGCGCACGCGCACCGCACTTTTTGCGCGCGCGAGCGTCAGCGCCGGCGTGTCGAAGTAGCTGTTTTCCAGCGCGATCGTGCGGCCCGCGCGGCCGGTGCGCTGGATGAACCATTGCGTCGCCGCGCCAACCTGATCCGCCGGCAGCGACAGCTTGATTTCCTGTTCCATGCCCATCGCGTGCTTCGCTCCCGAACTCGCTGATCAGAAGAACATTCGCGCAAGTTCCGCGCCCGGCTCTTCCGCGCGCATGAACGCCTCGCCGACGAGGAACGTGTTCACGTCCATCGCGCGCATCCGCTCGACGTCGGCGCGCGACAAGATGCCCGATTCGGTCACGACGATGCGGTCCTTCGGGATCATGTCCAGGAGGCCGAGCGTCGTTTCGATCGACGTTTCGAACGTGCGCAGATTGCGATTGTTCACGCCGATCAGCGGCGTTTTCAGCGTGAGCGCTTCGACCAGCTCGTTCTTGTCGTGCACTTCGACCAGCACGGCGAGGCCGAGCGAATGCGCGTACGCTTCGAGGTCCTGCATCTGCGAGGTTTCGAGCGCGGCGACGATCAGCAGGATTGCGTCGGCGCCCATCGCGCGCGCTTCGAGAATCTGATACGGATCGACGATGAAGTCCTTGCGCAAAACGGGCAGCGTGCAGGCGGCGCGCGCCTCTTCCAGATACTGCGCGTTGCCCTGGAAGAACTGCGCGTCGGTGAGCACGGATAGACACGCCGCGCCATGCTTCGCGTACGAGCGCGCGATGTCGGCGGGCACGAAATGCTCGCGCAGCACGCCTTTCGACGGGCTCGCTTTCTTGACTTCGGAGATCACGGCTGCGAGGCCGGCCTCATGCTTCGCGCGAATCGCACCGACGAAATCGCGCAGATCGCGCGCCGACGCCTGCAGGCGCAATTCTTCGAGCGGCGCGCTTTGCTGCGCGATGCGCACTTCTTCGCGCTTGACGTCGATGATGCGGTCCAGAATGTCGCTCATATGAATCCCGTTGCCTCGTGAAAGCCTGGTTAATGCCTGATTAGCGCGTGGTCATTGCTTGAATCGCTGCGTGAAGCGGACCAGTTCGTCGACCTTCGCGCGCGCCTTGCCGCTGGCGATGGCTTCGCGGGCCTGTTGAATGCCGTCCGCGATCGATGCCACGACGTTCGCCGCGTACAGCGCCGTGCCCGCGTTCAGCGTGACGATCTCGCGCGCGACGCCCGGCTTGTTGTCGAGCGCTTCGAGCAGCAGCGTCTTCGATTCGTTGGCGTCGGCCACTTTCAGTGTGCGGTTCGACACCATCTGCATGCCGAAGTCCTCCGGGTGAATCTCGTACTCGCGCACTTCGCCGTCGCGCAGTTCGCCGACGAGCGTCGCCGCGCCCAGCGATACTTCGTCCATGCCGTCCATACCATACACGACCAGCACGTGGCTTGCGCCGAGACGCTCCATTACGCGAACCTGAATGCCGACGAGATCCGGGTGAAACACGCCTTGCAGCTGGTTCGGCGCGCCGGCGGGGTTCGTCAGCGGACCGAGGATGTTGAAGATGGTCCGCACGCCGAGTTCGCGGCGCACGGGCGCGATGTTCTTCATCGCCGGGTGATGGTTCGGCGCGAACATGAAGCCCATGCCCGTTTCGGCGATCGATGCGGCCACCTGTTCCGGTTGCAGGTCGATATTGACGCCGAGCGCTTCGAGCACGTCGGCGCTGCCCGACTTGCTCGACACGCCGCGATTGCCGTGCTTCGCGACCTTCGCGCCCGCCGCCGCCGACACGAACATCGTCGCCGTCGAGATGTTGAACGTGTGCGATCCGTCGCCGCCCGTCCCGACGATATCGACGAAGTTCGAGTTGTCCTCCACGTCGACGTGACGCGCGAACTCGCGCATCACCGTGGCGGCCGCCGTAATTTCGCCGATGGTCTCTTTCTTGACGCGCAGCCCCGTGATGATCGCGGCGGCCATCACGGGCGACATGTCGCCGCGCATGATGAGGCGCATCAGGTGCAGCATCTCGTCGTGGAAAATCTCGCGGTGCTCGATCGTGCGCTGCAGCGCTTCTTGTGGCGTGATCATGGTGATGTCTCCTTGTTGTGCGCTGCTTATGCGGTGCGGAGTGCAGCCTTCGACTGCTTCACGAAGTTTTCAAGCAGTGCGTGGCCGTGTTCCGACAGGATCGATTCCGGATGGAACTGCACGCCTTCGACGGGCAGCGTCTTGTGACGCACGCCCATGATTTCGCCGTCGTCGGTCCATGCGGACACTTTGAGACAATCGGGCAGCGATTCGCGCTCGATCGCGAGCGAGTGATAGCGCGTGACGGTGAAATGCTTCGGCAGGTCGGCGAATACGCCTTTGCAATCGGTTTCGATCTGGCTCACCTTGCCGTGCATGATCGTCTTCGCGCGCACGACGCGGCCGCCGAACGCTTCGCCGATCGCCTGATGACCGAGGCACACGCCGAGAATCGGATACTTGCCTGAGAATTCGCGCAGCACGTCGAGCGTGATGCCCGCGTGTTGCGGATTGCTCGGTCCCGGCGACAGACAAATGCGCTCGGGGTTGAGCTTCGCGATTTCGTCCAGCGTGATTTCGTCGTTGCGATAGGTCCGCACGTCTTCGCCGAGTTCGCCGAAGTACTGGACCAGGTTATAGGTGAACGAGTCGTAGTTGTCGATCATCAGCAGCATGGTCAGTCTCCGTCAGAAGTCGCTATCGAGGCCGTCTTGCACTTGCTCGGCGGCGCGCAGCACGGCGCGCGCCTTGTTCTCGGTCTCTTGCCATTCGGATTCGGGCACCGAGTCGGCGACGATGCCCGCCGCCGCCTGCACATACAGATTGCCGTTGGCGATCACGCCCGTGCGGATCGTGATCGCGAGGTCCATCTCGCCTGTGAACGACAGGTAGCCGACTGCGCCGCCGTACAGGCCGCGCTTCACGGGCTCCAGTTCATCGATCAGTTCCATCGCGCGCACCTTGGGCGCACCCGACAGCGTGCCCGCCGGGAACGTTGCGCGCAGCACGTCGAAATTGGTCATGCCCGGCTTCAGCTTGCCCTCGACGGAACTGACGATGTGCTGCACGTGCGAGTACTTTTCGATCACCATCTTGTCGGTCACGGCCACCGAGCCGATCTGCGCGATGCGGCCCACGTCGTTGCGCGCGAGATCGATCAGCATCACGTGCTCGGCGATTTCCTTCGGGTCGTTCAGCAGTTCGGTCGCGAGTTCGGCGTCGCGCTCGGGCGTGTTGCCGCGCGGACGCGTGCCCGCGAGCGGACGGATCGTGACGATCCGGTCTTCGCCGCGCTTTTCCTGGCGCACGAGAATTTCCGGCGACGCGCCGACCACGTGAAAGTCGCCGAAGTTGTAGTAGTACATGTACGGCGACGGATTCAGCGAACGCAGCGCGCGATACAGCGACAGCGGGTTGTCGCGATACGGCTTCGTCAGGCGCTGACCAACCTGCACCTGCATCAGTTCGCCGGCGGCGATGTATTCCTTCGCCTTGCGCACGGCGGCGAGATAGTCGTCCTTCTTGAACTCGCGATAGATATCGGTGCGCACGCTCGCCGACGTGACGGGCGGCTGCACGGTCGTGCGCAGGCGCTGCTTCAGTTCGCGCAGACGCTGCTTCGCGCGCGTGTACGCTTCGGGCGTCGTCGGATCGGCGTAGATCACGAGGTACAGCTTGCCTGCAAGGTTGTCGATGACGGCGACTTCTTCCGTCAGCAGCAGCTGGATGTCGGGCAGGTTCAGATCGTCGGGCGGGGCCGTGTGCGCGAGCTTTTTCTCGATGTAGCGCACGGCGTCATAGCCGAAGTAGCCGGCGAGACCGCCCGCGAAACGCGGCAGGCCCGGACGCAGCGCGACCTTGAAACGGCTCTGGAACTGCTGGATGAATTCGAGCGGATCGCCGTCGTGTGTCTCGACGACCTTGCCGTCCTTCACCACTTCCGTCGCGCCGTTGCGCGTGCGGACCAGCGTGCGCGCCGGCAGGCCAATGAACGAGTAGCGTCCGAAGCGTTCGCCGCCCACCACCGACTCCAGCAGAAACGAGTTCGCGCCGTTGCGCTCGGTTTGCGCGAGCTTCAGGTACAGCGAGAGCGGCGTTTCGAGGTCGGCGAGCGCTTCGGCGATCAGCGGGATGCGATTGAAGCCCTCGTTTGCGAGGGACTGAAATTCGAGTTCGGTCATGTTCCGATCCTGTTCGTGCGTCCGGCCGCGGCGGGCGTCGGACAAAGCGGGGCTGCGTTACCGGTCGAATGTGCTCGTCACAGGTGATGAAACCGGCGCGCGCTTTCCCGACGACGCTTGCACGGCTTCACAGCACGACGATAGTACGCAAGGTACGCGACGGCTAGCGGAAACGCGGTGCAGCGAAGTTAAGCCGGTCGATTGACGATCGCGGCAGTTCGGGAAAAGCGCGTGAGCGCAGCGAAGTAAAAAACGGGTGCCGAAGACGAGCTTCGGCGTACCTCAGGGCGAGGTATCAGCGCGACCAGCGACGCCAGGGCCAGGCTCCCCGGTCGATCGTGCTCAGACTCCGTTTTTTATTCAGAAACATGAGGAAGACTTGGTTAAAAGTCAGGGATTAGATGCTGCCGATTGTACTGCATTGTGCGCTGCGATCGCCTTGGCGGCGCCCAACAGCGACGCAACTATACCATCGGATTTTATGGTTTGAACAGATTCGCCGTGATTGTAGCCATATGGGACGGTCAGCGTCGCCATGCCGGCTGCGCGGCCCGCGAACGCGTCGTTCTGCGAATCGCCGATCGCGACGGCCGCTTTGGGCTCGACGCCCAGCGCTTCGCAGGCGGTGAGCATCGGCAGCGGATCGGGCTTTTTCGCCGCGACGCTGTCGCCGCCCAGCACGACGCCGAAGTAGCGCAGCAGACCATATCGCTCGAGCAGTTGCGTTGCGAAGCGATGCGGCTTGTTGGTCACGCACGCGAGCTTGAGGCCCGCGTCGCGCAACGCGATCAGGCCCGCCTCGACATCGGGATAGAGCCGCGTATGCAGACCATTGACCTTCGCGTACTCCTCCTGATAGATCGCGAGCGCCTCGTCGAAACGCGACTGCGCCAGTTCAGTCTCGAAGCGCGGCGCGAGCACGCTGCGGATCAGGTGCTCGGAGCCCTTGCCGACGTAGTCGATCACTTCTTCGCGCGTGGTTTCTTCGGCGTCGAACTGCGCGAGCATGCCGTTCAGCGACGCCGTGAAGTCGTCGGCCGTATCGACCATCGTGCCGTCGAGGTCGACGATGGCCGCTTGCAGCTTGCCGGCCGGGAACGTGGGAGCGGGGTAACGGGATGTCGCGTCCATCTCAGCGCCCGACGGAAGCCAGCGCGCCGCGCATCTGGTCGATCACCGACTTGTAGTCGGGCTTGCCGAAGATCGCCGAGCCCGCGACGAACGTGTCCGCGCCGGCGGCCGCGATTTCCGCGATGTTGTCGACTTTCACGCCGCCGTCCACCTCGAGATGAATCTCGCGGCCGGTCTTTTCCTTGTAGGCGTCGATGCGCGCGCGCGCTTCGCGCAGCTTGTTCAGCGCCTCGGGAATGAACGACTGGCCGCCGAAGCCCGGATTCACCGACATGATCAGCACCAGGTCCAGCTTGTCCATCACGTGGTCGATGTAATTCAGCGGCGTGGCGGGATTGAACACGAGGCCGGCCTTGCAGCCGTGGTCGCGGATCAGCGACAGCGTGCGGTCGATGTGATCCGAGCCTTCCGGATGAAAGCTGATCACGTTCGCGCCGGCCTTCGCGAAATCGGGCACGATGCGGTCGACGGGGCGGACCATCAGATGCACGTCGATAGGAACCTGCACGTGCGGACGGATCGCTTCGCACACGAGCGGGCCGATCGTCAGGTTGGGCACGTAATGGTTGTCCATCACGTCGAAGTGGATCCAGTCGGCGCCGGCAGCGACGACGTTGCGGACTTCTTCCCCGAGCCGCGCAAAATCGGCGGACAGGATGCTGGGAGCGATGCGGAATTGGGTCATGGCTGTGGGGAGGGCGGGAGACGGAAAGCCGTTATTTTAGCGCCGCCACGCGCGCTGCGGCCCTGGGCGAGACGCATCGGCGGGATCGCCGGCTGCGCCGCTCGACGGCCTGTCCGTGTCCTGTCCCCGTCGCGTCCCCGCCTTGTCCGTTCGGCCGACGCGGTTGCGAGCGTGCGCGGCATGAAGCAGAATGCCAAACCATGTCAATCCCTCTGCGGGTGCGCCGCGATCAGCGCGAGAGCCGCCTGCAGACGGTCTCGCGCGGTCGATAGCCCGCGTTGCTCACCATCGGAATCAGGCGAATCAGCATGAGCCAGTACGAATTTAGCGTCTCTTCCCAAGTCCGATACATCGCCGAAGAGTCGGACCCGGAGCATCGAAAGTACGCGTTCGCCTATACGCTGAGCATTCGCAACACCGGCCAGGTGACGGCGCAATTGATCGCGCGACACTGGATCATCACGGATAGCGAAAATCGCGTTCAGGAAGTGAAAGGGCTGGGCGTCGTCGGGCATCAGCCGCTGCTGAAGCCCGGCGAGCAGTTCGAATACACGAGCTATGCGGTGATCGCGACGCCCGTCGGCACCATGCGCGGGGAATATTTCTGCGTTGCCGAGGATGGCGAGCGCTGGGAGGCGCCCGTGCCGGAATTCGTTTTGCGCATGCCGCGCACGCTGCATTGAACTGAAGGTGCCGCGCGCGGTCGGTCAGCGACGCGGTTGTTGCTGCGGCGGGACCGGTTTCGCGTCCTGCTTCTGGCGTGCGGCTTTCTTCTTGCCGGACGCCGTCCACACAACGATGAAAATCAGCAGGAAGAGCGCGAGGAGCGACTCCAGCGCGAAGATGAGCATCGGGTATTCGTCGAACAGATCAGACATGGCAGTTTCCATCAAGAACAATCATTGTATGCGCTTTGCCAGTCGGGCCGCCGCTTGGGCGGGGGCGCTGTCGGTTGCCGTGTTGCTTGCGTCGTGCGGGGGAGGCGGCGCGCTGCGGCCGTCCGTTTCGCCGCCAACGGGCGCCGCGGTCATCCCCGGCCAGATGGCCGCCCAGCGACTGACGGCCGTTGCGTGGCGACAGGTGCCGGGCTGGCAGGACGATTCGCTGATCGGCGCGGCGGCGGCGCTGCGGCAGAACTGCGTGCGCCTCGCGAGCCAGCCGACGTGGCGGCGCGCATGCGCGGCGGCCTTGCTGCTCGACGACCTCGACGTGGCCAGCGCGCGCACTTTCTTCGAAACCTACTTCACGCCGTTTCAGTTTGCCAATACCGACGGAACCTTGGACGGCCTCGTGACAGGCTACTACGAGCCGCTGCTGCGCGGCTCGCGCGTGCGTCATGGCGTGTATCAGACTGCCTTGTACCGTTGGCCCTCGGCGTATCGTCCGGGTGCTCCTCTGCCGGCGCGCGCGCAACTCGAGCGCTCGGGCGTGCTGAACGGCAATGAGCTCGTCTGGGTGGACGACCCCATCGAGGCGTTCTTCCTGCAGGTTCAGGGCTCGGGACGCATCGTGATGGAAGACGGCAGCGTGATGCGCGTCGGCTTCGGCGGGACGAACAACCAGCCGTACAAGTCGATTGGCCGGTGGCTGCTTGACCAACGCGAACTCACGCCCGCACAGGCAACCATGCAAGGCATCAAAGGCTGGGCTCGCGCGAACCCGACGCGCGTGGATGCGTTGCTCGATACGAACCCGCGCTTCGTGTTCTTCCGCGAGATGCCTTCGAACGAGCCGATGCCGTCGGGCGGCGCCGATGGTCCGATTGGCGCGTTGGGCGTGCCGCTGACGCCCGAGCGGTCGATTGCCGTCGATCCTTCGTCGATTCCGCTTGGCACGCCAGTGTTCCTGCAGACGACTCGTCCGATGACCAATGCGCCGATGAATCGCCTGGTATTCGCGCAGGATACGGGCACGGCGATCAAGGGCGGCGTGCGTGCAGATTACTTCTGGGGCCTCGGCGATGAAGCCGGCGATCTGGCGGGCAAGATGAAACAGGCCGGACGGATGTGGCTGCTGCTGCCCAATTCGTAAGCGCTGTTCTTCTGTTGAGCTTCGGTTTTTGCTCTTGGGTTTTTGCCGATGAATGGCCCGACGGCGGCTCATGCTGCCGTCGGGCTTTGCTTATGCGCTACGTCTCAGCACGGTAACGTCGACGGTCAGGCGTTCGCTTTGCGCTTGTCCACCACGCGACGCGCCTTGCCCACCGAGCGCTCGATTCCGTTGACACCTAATATGACGACATTCGCAGTCACGCCGATCATTGCCTTGATGTCATACGCGAGCGCCTGTTTCGCGGCGCTCAGCGCGGCCGTATCCGGCGCGGTCTCCGGACACGGTTCGACATTCAGCGTCATCACGTCGAGCGGTCCTTCCTTGGTCAGCACGATCTGATAGTGCGGCGCCAGCGCGTGCTGCTTCAGCAGAAGCTCTTCGATCTGCGTCGGGAACACATTGACGCCGCGGATGATCATCATGTCGTCCGAGCGGCCCGTGATCTTTTCCATTCGACGCATCGTGCGCGCGGTGCCTGGCAGCAGACGCGTGAGATCGCGCGTGCGATAACGGATGATGGGCAGTGCTTCCTTCGTCAGCGACGTGAACACGAGTTCGCCAAGCTCGCCGTCCGGCAGCACTTCGCCCGTCTCGGGATTGATGATTTCCGGATAGAAGTGGTCTTCCCAGATCGTCGGACCGTCCTTGGTCTCGACGCATTCCGAAGCCACGCCCGGCCCCATCACTTCGGACAGACCGTAGATGTCCACTGCGTCGATACCCATCCGCTCTTCGATCGCGAGGCGCATGTCGTTGGTCCACGGTTCCGCGCCGAAGATGCCGATGCGCAGCGAGCATTCCCTGGGATTGACGCCTTGGCGTTCCAGTTCGTCGGCGATCGACAGCATGTAGCTCGGCGTCACCATGATGATGTCGGGGCGGAAATCCTGGATCAGTTGCACCTGCTTCTCGGTTTGCCCGCCGCCGAACGGAATCACCGTCAGGCCCGCGCGCTCGGCGCCATAGTGCGCGCCGAGGCCACCCGTGAAGAGGCCGTAGCCGTAACTCACATGCACCTTGTCGCCGCGCCGCGCGCCCGCCGCGCGAATCGAGCGCGCGACGAGATTGGCCCAGTTGTCGATGTCGCGCGCGGTATAGCCGACGACAGTCGGCTTGCCCGTCGTGCCCGACGACGCGTGAATTCGCGAGATCCGCTCCTGTGGCACGGCGAAGAGGCCGAACGGATAGTTGTCGCGCAGATCCTTCTTCGTGGTGAACGGAAAACGCGACAGGTCGGAAAGCGATTTCAGCTCGGACGGATGTACGCCTGCTTCATCGAACTTACGACGATAGACGGGCGAATTTTCGTACGCATGCGTGAGCGACCATTTCAGCCGTTCGAGCTGGAGCGCGGCGAGCTCGTCGCGGCTCGCCTTTTCGATCGGGTCGAGCGGGAGCGGGGTAGTCATCGGGTGTCTCCTTTCTTTCAGAATAGGTTGCCGCGCGAGAGGCGGAGCAGTGATGTGTGGCGCGATCAGGTGCCGCGTCAGTTGTCGATGGGAATCACCGTGCCTTTGATCTGTGCGGACTTGCCGCGAAACATCGCAACGGTCTCGTTTGCTCGATTCGTGACACGAATGTCGTAAATGCCGCTGCGGCCGCTTAGTGTCTGCTCGACCGCTTCCGCCGTGAGGATGTCGCCGCCTTTCACCGGCCGCAGAAACTCGATCGAGCAGCCCGCGGCGACGGTGCTGATGTTGTACGAGTTGCAGGCGAAGGCGAACGCCGTATCGGCGAGCGTGAACATCAGTCCGCCGTGGCAGATCTGATGTCCGTTCAAAAACTCGGGCCGCACGCTCATGCGCATGCGCGCATAGCCTGCGCGTACCTCGACGATTTCGATGCCGAGCGCCTGACTGCAGGCGTCCTTGGCGTACATGGCGTCGGCGGTTGCGCGGGCGAGTTGGTCGGGCGTCATCGTGTTGTTCAGGTCAGGTTGCGTGGACATGTCAGCGGCCCTCGAAGCGCGGCGCGCGTTTTTCGATGAACGCACGGACACCTTCCCCATAGTCATGCGATGCGCCCAGTTCGCGCTGCATGTCGCGTTCGAGATCGAGTTGCTGGTCGAGTGTTTGTGTCGCGCTTGCTCGCATGGCCTGCTTGATCTCGGCGATGGCACGCGTTGGCTGCTGCGCGAGCTGTGCTGCCAGTTTGGCTGCCGTGCTTTGCAGGTCGGCATCGTCGACGGCTTGCCATATGAGACCCCAGTTTTCCGCTTTTTCCGCGCTGAGCTTGTCGCCGGTGATCGCGAGACCCAACGCGCGCGCCATGCCGACGCGCTGCGGCAGGAACCACGTACCGCCGGAATCGGGCACCAGACCGATTTTCACGAATGCCTGAATGAAGCTCGCCGAGCGCGCGGCCAGCACGAGGTCGCACGCCAACGCGAGATTCGCGCCGGCTCCTGCCGCGGTGCCGTTCACGGCCGCGATCACCGGCAGCGGAAGAGCCTGCAAGCGGCGGATCAACGGATTGAAGTGCTTGTCGATCAGGTCGCCCAAATCGGTCATTGCGCCCGGCGTGAAATCGAGATCGGCGAGATCCTGGCCGGCGCAGAAGCCGCGGCCCGCGCCCGTAAGCACAAGCGCTCGGGCGCCTGCTGCTGCGACTGCGTCCAGCGCCGCGCCCAGTTCCTGATGCATCGCGCGCGTGAAACTGTTCAGCTTGTCGGGACGGTTCAGCGTCACAGTGGCGACGCGCGTGGCCGCGTCGATGTCTACGCGGATCGCTTCATATGGCATCGGTTGTCTCCTCGTCTCCATACGGAATTCAGTGTCGCGCCGTTCAGACGCGCTCGATCGCGAGCGCGATGCCCTGGCCGACGCCAATGCACATCGTGCACAGTGCAAAACGTCCATTGATGCGCTCAAGCTGATACAGCGCCGTCGTGATCAGACGCGCACCCGATGCGCCGAGCGGATGGCCGAGCGCAATGGCGCCGCCATTCGGATTCACACGCGGGTCGTCGTCGCGCACGCCGAGTTGACGCAGAACGGCAAGACCTTGCGATGCGAACGCTTCATTGAGTTCGATGACGTCGAACTGGTCGAGCGTCATGTCGAGCTGCTTCAGGAGTTTTTGCGTGGCGGGCGCGGGGCCGATGCCCATGATGCGCGGCTCGACGCCGGCCGTCGCCATGCCGAGCACGCGGGCGCGGCGGCGCAGGCCATATTGGTCTGCGGCGGCCTGATTGGCGAGCAGCAGCGCGCACGCGCCGTCGTTGACGCCCGATGCGTTGCCCGCTGTCACCGATCCATCCGGGCGCACGACGCCCTTCAGCTTGCCGAGCGCTTCGAGCGATGTTTCGCGCGGATGCTCGTCGAGTGTCACGCGAACCGGCTCGCCTTTTTTCTGCGCAATCTCGACGGCGACGATCTCGTGCGCGAGCGTACCGTCGCGTTGCGCGCGCGCGGCCTTCTGCTGGCTGCGTAGCGCGAACGCGTCCTGATCGGCGCGACTCACGTTGAAGTCAACGGCGACGTTTTCTGCTGTCTCGGGCATCGAGTCGACGCCGTAGGCGCGCTTCATCTGAGCATTGACGAAGCGCCAGCCGATGGTCGTGTCATGGATTTCGGATTGCCGCGAAAACGCGGAAGTTGCCTTGCCCATCACGAACGGCGCGCGAGTCATGCTTTCCACGCCGCCTGCGATCATCAAACGCGCTTCGCCGGCCTTGATGGTGCGAGCTGCCGTACCGACTGCGTCCATGCCCGATCCGCACAGACGGTTGAGTGTTGCGCCGGGCGCGTCCGTCGGCAGTCCTGCGAGCAGCGCCGACATGCGCGCGACGTTGCGGTTGTCTTCACCCGCCTGATTCGCGCAGCCGTAGATCACATCGTCGAGCGCGCGCCAGTCCACGCCCGGGTTTCGTTCGATCAGCGCCTTGATCGGAACGGCGCCGAGGTCGTCGGCGCGGACGTCTTTGAGGGCGCCGCCATAGCGGCCGAAGGGAGTGCGGATCGCGTCACAGATAAAGGCGTCAGTCATGTCGGAGTTCCTGCGAAGAGGGGCCGGCGCGGACACCGGCCCATGGACTGCATGTTAGTGCGACGTTTGGTGCGCGATCAGTCGGCCGTAAGTCATAGGCCAAAACGTCGGTCAAACGTCCTATATCGTTCGGCCGACTTACGCCGGAACAGCGTTCGGTTCAACATGAACCCGGCTTTGAACGACGCGGAAGCGATTCGCCACGAAGGCCGCGTCGGCGAGTGCGGCGTTGGCAGCGGGGTTGGCGCCCGTGCCGTGAAAGTCCGAGAACGCAGCCGACTGATTGACGAACACGCCGCCCGTCAGGTTGATGGACAGTGCGACGCCCCCGCGAATCGACGCTTCCTCGGCCGCTTCGATCACCTTGTCGTCGGTGCTGTAGACGGAAAGAGTCAGCGCGCCGTGCTCGGCGGCGATACGTCCGGCCAGATCAAGCGACTGGTCCGTCGAGTCAGTCGCGATCACGAAGGCGATCGGGCCAAACCACTCGCGTGTGAACTGTGCCTCGTCTTTCGCGGCATCGAGTTGCAGAACCAGCGGGGTGCGCACGCGGGCGCCCGCGAACGCCGGGTGTTCTAGCGACTGGCTATCCGCAAGAACACGTCCGAGCTTGCGCGCTTCGTCGAGGCGTTGGGTCACGCTTTCGTTCTGGATCGCGCCGAGCAACTCGACGGCGCGGGCCGGATCGGAGCAGAGTTTCTGGACAGCGCCGGCAAGTGCCTCAGCGACGGCATCGAAAGAGACGGTGCCTTCGGCGGTGCGAATGCCGTCGCGCGGCACGTAAATGTTTTGCGGTGCCGTGCACATCTGTCCGGAGTACAGCGCGAGCGAAAAGGCGATGTTGCGCGTGACCGATTTGAGGTCGTCGGCGGAGTCGATCACGATCTGGTTGACGCCCGCCTTTTCGGTAAAGACCTGTGCCTGGTGCGCGTTGCGCTCCAGCCAGGTACCGTTTTGCGTGCTGCCCGTGAAGTCGATCAGCTTGATTTCCGGGCGGCGCGCGAGGTTCTGGACGAGTTCTCCATCGTTGGGATCGGTCGCGAGCAAGGTCACGACGTTCGGATCGAAGCCGGCTTCACGCAGCACGTCACGGGCGATGCGCACGGTGATCGCGAGCGGAAGGATCGCGCCAGGGTGCGGCTTGACGATGACAGTGTTGCCGGTCGCAAGGTCGGCGAAGAGGCCGGGGTAGCCGTTCCACGTCGGGAAAGTGCAGCATCCGAGCACGAGGGCCGTGCCGCGCGGCACGATGTTGAAGCGCTTTTGCATCGCAAGCGGCGGGTTCTTGCCTTGCGGTTTTTCCCAGTGAGCGTCGGCAGGAATGCGGCGCAGCTGGTCCCATGCGTAGGCGATGGCTTCGAGTGCGCGGTCCTGGGCGTGTGGACCACCCGCCTGGAACGCCATCATGAAAGCCTGGCCGGTCGTGTGCATCACGCTATAGCCGATCTCGAAGCTCAAGCGATTGATACGCGCGAGGATTTCGAGACTCACGCCGATCCACGCTTTCGGACCGGCTTCGCGCCATTTGCGTTGAGCTTGGGCAGCGGCAGCGATCAGTGCATCCGGCTCTGATTTCGGGTAGCGGATGCCAAGCGGAAAACCGAACGGGGATTGCTCTGCACCAACAGTCTCGCCCGTGCTCGGCTGGTCGAGTTCGAACGTCTTGTTCAGATGGGCCTTGAATGCCGCTTCGCCGTCCGCGTTCGCGGTTTCCCCGTACACTTTGGGACTCGGCATTTCCGGGAACGGACTCCAGTAGCCGCGGCTCTCGATGGCGGTAAGAGCTTTCTGCAGCGTGTCTTCGTGCTTCGTAAATAGCGGATGGGTCATGGCGGGCGAGGTGCTCATTGAACGTTAGAGGAAACCTTGTCGATTCATTGACCGACCGGTTGGTTGGTGAATGTTAGCATTATTAGGATGCAGCGCGAGCCCCTCGCGCCTGCAGGTAAACACTTAGGAGAAGTGCATGGCTTTCGAGAACATTCTGGTTGAGACACGTGGCCGCGTAGGTCTTATTACGTTGAACCGTCCGAAGGCGCTCAACGCGCTCAACGACGCTCTGATGGACGAACTCGGTGAGGCGCTGCGTACGTTCGACTCGGATGAAGGTGTTGGCGCGATTGTCATCACTGGGAGTGAAAAGGCGTTTGCGGCGGGTGCGGACATCGGAATGATGGCGACCTATTCCTATATGGACGTCTACAAGGGCGACTACATCACGCGAAATTGGGAAGCCGTCCGATCGATTCGGAAGCCGATCATCGCAGCAGTGGCCGGTTTCGCATTGGGTGGCGGCTGTGAGCTTGCGATGATGTGCGACATCATCTTTGCAGCCGACACGGCAAAGTTCGGTCAGCCGGAAATCAAGCTCGGGATCATGCCGGGTGCGGGCGGCACGCAGCGACTGCCGCGTGCTGTGTCGAAGGCGAAGGCGATGGATATGTGCCTGACGGCCCGGTTCATGGACGCCGCTGAAGCGGAACGCGTTGGTCTGGTGTCGCGTGTGATTCCCGCGGCGACGTTAATCGATGAGGCCATCGCAGCGGCAGCAACGATTGCCGAGTTTCCGATGCCGGCGGTGATGATGGTGAAGGAGTCCGTCAACCGTGCTTACGAGACTACTTTGGCCGAGGGTGTGCATTTCGAGCGCCGGCTGTTCCACTCGTTGTTCGCAACCGAGGACCAGAAGGAAGGGATGGCGGCGTTCGTCGAAAAGCGTAAACCCGTCTTCAAGCATCGTTGATGAAAGTGGTCGAAAAACCGCTTGCAACGGCGCAGGCAAGCGCCTAGAATTCCGCTCTTTCGCGCGGCGGACACCGCGGCGCGAGGGAAGCGGGGAAGGCGGGAGAGCCGGTAGTGATGCGGTTTTCCGGCGAGGTCGGCAGGGACTTCGGTAGTAAAAAACCTGTTGACGAACACCGGAAGGTTCTTCATAATCTCGTTTCTCTGCTGCTGATGCAGCAACGCAGTGAAGGCAAGGCGCCTCCTGCGGA